>NZ_QBUK01000009.1 GCF_003058265.1 Flagellimonas amoyensis | reverse complement strand
GATTACGGTTGCGGCACCCTGGGCGATATGGGGGTCCATATCTTCGATACCCCCTACAATGCCCTGCAACTGGACGTACCGACCACCATAACCACACAATGTAGGCCCTCCAATGGATACAGCTACCCAGAAAACAATGTGGTTACCTATGAATTTCCAACTACTCCTTATACCTCAAAATCCTTTAAGTGGATTTGGTATGATGGCCCTGGTGTTCCTGATATGCATGAAGATTTGGTTTTGCCCGGTGCTAAAAAGACAATGGGCACAAAACCGAAAAAAGAGGAGAGTGTGGCCGATAAGATGTCGCTCGATGCCAAAGTGGCCGGAGAGGGCGAACTGCCAGAACAGGGAGCTATGTTCGTTGGTGAAAAAGGCAGGTTGCTGCTCCCCCACTTCATGCAGTTGCCCAAAAAGATCGTGAAGGGCAAGTATGTGGACATCTCCAAGGAGATCGCCAAGGTATCGGCGGCCAACAACATGGGCGAGCCCATCCGAAATTACGAGACCGAGGGCCCGAAGCACTACCACCAGTTCGTGGATGCCTGCTTGGGCAAAGGAGAGACCACTGCGCCATTCGATTATGGGGCACGGTTGACCGAGACCATACTTTTGGGCACCATTGCGGGCCGTTTTCCTGGTGAAACGTTGCATTGGGATGCGGAAGCGGCAAAGTTCAAGGAAGAAAAGGCCAACCAATACTTGTCAGGGGATTATCGGAATTTTTAAAGATATCCCCGATCGACACAGACAATGACTGAGCGGTAGGAGCGCTATTATTTTTTAAAACAACAAAATAGATTCAATATGAAATTGATACGATACGGGAAGATGGGAATGGAGAAGCCAGGAGTATTGATAAATGACAAACGATACAGCCTATCAGCCTACTTCAAGGATTTTGATAGGGATTTTTTTGCGGCAGATGGCCCTGTCCAAGTGAAGGAATTGCTCTCCAAAGGAGAAGATTTACCATTGGTGGGAGAAGAAGAACGATGGGGAGCCCCAATGGCAAGGCCGGGAAAGGTGATGTGCATAGGGTTGAATTATTCGGACCATGCCAAAGAAGCAGGAATGCCGATTCCTACAGAGCCAATCATCTTTCAAAAAGGAAGCAATACCGTGGTCGGACCCTACGATCCTATTTTGATTCCCAGGGGAAGTGAAAAGACCGATTGGGAAGTGGAACTGGGAGTGGTGATAGGCAAAAAGGCCAGATATCTGGATTCGATAGAGGCATCCAAGGAGTGTATTGCAGGGTATTGTTTGGCCAACGATGTTTCTGAAAGAGCGTTCCAATTGGAAAGAGGCGGCCAATGGACAAAGGGCAAATCATCTGACAATTTTACGCCCATAGGACCTTTTTTGTTGGATGCGGATCGCATTGAAAATCCCCAAGACCTGGACATGAAACTTTGGGTAAATGGCCAGCTTATGCAATCGGGCAATACCGACAACATGATTTTTTCCGTCCATTTCATTGTTCATTACCTATCCCAGTTCATGACCTTGGAAGAGGGGGACCTTATTCTTACGGGGACTCCCCCAGGAGTTGGCATGGGCCAGAAGCCACAGGTATACCTGAGGTTGGATGATATTGTCGAGCTTGAAGTTGAACATTTGGGTAGACAGAAACAAATTTGCCAAAACGCATAAGAACAGATTGCTTGGTTTTGATGCCAATAACACAGAGGGGGCATCCGACCCTAGTATTTGAATAGATAGTTTTTAGTTGTTGAGTTAGTTGATGAAGGCGGGCAGGGGTTGCTCCCTGCCCATTCTTTTGCAATACGGAAAATAACTATTTTCTTTTTCCAACCTTTCCACACCATAATCATGATTACATTACAACTGCTGGATTATGCCATCATAATCACGTTTTTTGCCATTACATTGGGCATAGGCCTCTATGTTTCCAAGAGTTCGGGGAAGAGCAGTTCCGAATTCTTTCTTTCAGGGAGATCCATGCCGTGGTGGCTTTTGGGTATTTCCATGGTGGCGACCACTTTTTCCACGGACACTCCCAATCTGGTCACGGACATCGTACGTACCCATGGGGTAGCAGGCAATTGGGTATGGTGGGCGTTTCTGCTCACTGGACTTTTGACTGTTTTTATCTATGCCAGACTTTGGAGACGTTCCAACGTAAATACCGATCTGGAGTTCTATGAGCTGAGATACGGTGGGGCACCGGCCCGGTTTTTGAGGGGCTTTCGGGCCATATACCTTGGGGTGATCTTCAATGTGATCACCATGTCAGCCGTTACTCTGGCGGCCATCAAGATAGGGAGCATCATGTTGGGGTTGGAGCCTTGGCAGACCGTTTTGATTGCAGGTATCGTCACGGTCACCTTTAGTGCCATTGGAGGATTCAAGGGAGTGGTCTACACGGATTTTGTCCTGTTCTTTGTGGCCATGGCAGGAACTGTGGGGGCTGCTTATTATCTGGTGAATATCCCGGAAGTTGGTGGTTTGGATGCCCTGCTTTCGAATTCCCAAGTGAAACAAAAATTGGCAATTGTGCCCGATCTAGATAACACAGAGGCATTGATTACACTGATTATTATCCCCTTGGCGGTACAATGGTGGAGTTCTTGGTACCCAGGATCGGAACCGGGGGGCGGGGGCTACATTGCCCAACGGATGCTTTCAGCCAAAAACGAGAAACATGCCATAGCCGCTACTTTTTTCTTCAATATCATGCACTATGCGGTGCGTCCCTGGCCTTGGATCTTGGTGGCCTTGGCCTCGCTGGTGGTCTTCCCGGACCTTGAAAGTTTACAACAAGCTTTTCCGATAGTTTCTGAGGATAAGCTTGGGCACGACCTGGCCTATTCCGCCATGCTCACTAAACTACCTACAGGTCTGTTGGGGCTGGTACTGGCTTCATTGATAGCAGCTTACATGTCCACGATTTCCACCCAACTCAACTGGGGTTCGTCATACATTGTGTATGATTTTTATAAAGAAAGGGTCCATCCAGGGGCATCAGAAAAGAGATTGGTAGCGGTGGGTCGCCTATCCACTGTCGTTTTGATGATTCTCAGTGCTGCATTGGCACTCTTGCTGCAAAATGCACTGCAACTTTTTGAGATACTCCTTGTTTTTGGGGCCGGTACGGGTCTGATCTTTATCCTAAGATGGTTTTGGTGGCGAATCAATGCTTGGAGTGAAATCACGGCCATGTTCGCTTCTGGAATACTCTCGTTGGTACTCAAATTGACGCCTCTTGGGGATTTTTTATTTGCTGATGGCGGACTTTTGCCCAGTTGGACCGAATATCCCTTTGTGGTCCTGTTCACTACCCTTGCATGGTTGGTGGCCACCTTTGTCACCTCACCGGAGCACAAGGAAGTACTCTATGCCTTCTGCGAGAAGATCAGACCGGGAGGCCCGGGATGGAACAAGATCATAGTGCAGGGAAAAAAAGAGGGAATCGATTTGGAAACAGGGGAAAAATGGAGTGTGCCCAGTGGAATACTGGCAATGCTCCTAGGAACAGTCCTCATTTATAGTACCCTGTTCGCGATGGGCTATTGGATCTATGGAAAATGGCTTTGGGCATCTGTATTGAGCATCATCGTTGTGGTTTCGGCAACGAGTCTTTCACTTTTATGGAAAAAAATTAAAATAATCATTAGATAAAATACGTCACAATAAATTATGGGAACGGGTCAACAATCAATTCAACATGAGCCTGCAGGACAATTTGAACAAACACGATTTGAAAAGATACACAATGTAATCTTTGATGATTCAAGACAGGGATCATTGGAGGTTGCAAAGGAAATATCGGAACTGATCAGGGAGAGGTCTGGCAGGGGCCTTCAATGTGTCCTTGGCCTGGCCACGGGATCTTCGCCCATCAAGGTTTATGAGGAACTGGTGCGCATGCACAGGGAGGAAGGGCTCAGTTTCAAGAATGTGATCACTTTCAATTTGGATGAGTACCATCCCATGGAAAAGGCCAATATCCAGAGCTACCATTATTTCATGCACCAGCACCTGTTCGACCATGTGGACATATTGCAGGAAAACGTGCATATCCCGGATGGCACGGTGCCCTCCCATGCGGTACAGGAATATTGTAGGGAATATGAACGGAAGATAGAAGAGGCGGGCGGACTGGACTTCCAACTGTTGGGCATAGGCAGGACAGGGCACATCGGCTTCAACGAACCGGGGTCCCACTATAATTCTGCCACTAGGGACATCACCTTGGACCATATCACAAGGGTGGATGCCGCTGGATCGTTCAAAGGGCTTGAGAACGTCCCCCGCAAGGCCATCACCATGGGGATAGGGACCATCAGGAAGGCCAAACGCATCGTGCTGATGGCCTGGGGACAGAACAAGGCAGAGATCATCAGAGGGACCATAGAGGGGGAGGTGAGCTCCGAGGTGCCGGCGACCTATCTACAGGAACACCCTAATGCCACCTTTGTGCTGGACAGGGAGGCGGCATCTTTGTTGACCCGGATAGACACCCCTTGGTTGGTGCAGAGCTGTGACTGGACCAAGGACCTGACCCACAAGGCCGTGGTGTGGCTGAGCCAGAGGAAGGACAAGCCCATCTTGCAACTGACCGATAAGGATTATAACGACAATGGGATGTCGGACCTGCTCAGTACGGAGGAATCCTCGTATGAGATCAATATCCGGACGTTCAACCGTCTGCAACATACCATAACGGGCTGGCCAGGAGGCAAGCCGGGAGCGGATGACAGCAACCGTCCCGAGCGGGCGGAGCCTGCCAAAAAGAGGGTGATCATCTTCAGTCCCCACCCGGACGACGATGTGATCTCCATGGGAGGTACCTTTGACCGTTTGGTTTCACAGGGACATGAAGTGCACATCGTTTATCAGACATCGGGGAACATAGCGGTGGCCGACCACGAGGTGCTGAAGGTTGCCGAGGTGGCGAATTCCATTCAACCTACCGAACACTTTAAGCAAGTAATACTTGATCTTGAAAAGAAAACGGACATGGACTTTGATTCGGAACCTGTGAGAAAGGTGAAGGGGGGTATAAGGAGGAGTGAAAGTTATGGCGCCACCCGATATATGGGCATACCGGACAGTCAGGTGCATTTTCTGGACCTTCCGTTCTATGAGACCGGCACGATCAAGAAGAACCCGCTAGGTGAACGGGACATCCAGATCATGAACGACATCATCGAAAAGATCGAACCGCACCAGATCTATGCGGCGGGCGATCTGGCCGACCCCCATGGCACTCACCGTGTCTGTCTGGAAGCCCTTTTCGCTTCCTTGGATGCGCTGAAGCCACGACCATTCATGGAAGAGTGTTGGGTATGGCTCTATCGCGGGGCATGGCACGAGTGGGACACCCACGAGATCGAGATGGCCGTCCCGATGAGCCCTGAGCAGGTCCTGAGAAAGCGCAAGGCGATATTCTACCACCAGACGCAAAAGGACGGGGTGATGTTCCAAGGGGAGGACCTCAGGGAGTTTTGGGTGCGCGCCGAGGACAGGAACAAGGACACAGCACAGAAGTACCAGGCACTTGGGCTGGCCAGCTATGCTGCCATGGAAGCTTTTGTACGGTATGATTTTCATTAGAAATAGGCATCATTGTCTTGATTGCTAACAATGGTTCTACCAAGTGTGATTTGGAATAAGGTATGAGAAGGGTCTTTCAAAAGAGAACCTCAGGGCGTGAATCCAATTATGGACCTTGGAAGTGGCAATTATTACGGCAGGGAGCTTCTTCGAAGCTATGCTTATGGATATATACCTGTCAATCTTCGGAAATTTTTGAACACCAATACAATATAGAGGACAACACCTTAGTAAGAACTCTATTATTGGGACAATCCTAGCTCTTATTTGCCCAGTTCATGATACAGGGCCAAGAACATCTTTTCATGCAAGGGATGATTAAGGATGGGATTGACAAAGTTAATGAGTATGTGTTGGCTTACAAGGAAGAAATGGAATGTTATCCCATATACTTCATTGACTCTATTGTTTTTTATTTAAGAGAAATGATTCAACATGAAGCTAATAAAAGAGGATGTCGTTCTGTCCATTTTATACACAAACCCATAGAATGTTTGGTCGGGGAATAGATTTGATCAAACATATTTTTGATAGAAACATTTGGTTTACTTACATAGTGTTGCCATGGAGAGGTAGATTTTGTTTTTCTTCACAGGAATCTGAATATAGCTATCGCTGTGCCAAGTGATCACAAGGGGGGTTTTGCCATCTGCCATGGTTTCTTCGCTTACAGGTTTGCCCGAACCATAATTGATCTCGGTAAAAGGTTCCTTGATTCCGTTGATAACAACTACCAATCGGCTGCCTTTGCTGATTTTTTTGCTCGTCATCCGGACAATGCCAAAAGGAATCTTTGTTTTGACAAGGGGTTCCAATAATTGTCTTTTTTCGCGGTCCAATACATAACTGGCCCTTCCCACATAGGGCAATGTCAATGCAAAGAACTTCCCGTCTGGCGTTTGCTCGTACAATGCAACACTGTAGTCAAAATCCTTTTTGTTGATGGATACCGACATTTCTCCTCCAAAGGAGCCATTGACTTCGAAATCGGAGGTAAAGGGTTCGGTGACAAAGGAAAATCCTTGGCCAATGGTCAAGTTGTCTGCAACAATGCTTCCCCATCCGCTTGAATTCCAGGTGAAATTCCGCCTGTCCAAAAAATCGATTGTCTGTTCCAAATACCCTTCAGGATCATCGGGACGCTCTTCCAAACTGAAATGGATGTTCTCCCCATTGTTCCCAGAATTATAGGTTGATCTAAAGGCCACACCCGATCGTTTGCTGCTCAGGTAATAGGTAAGGGTGTCGTTTGCCATTTGGTCTAACGAAGGGGCATGTCCCCATGTATTGGCTCCCATGACCTCATAATTGATCTTGTCCTTCAGCAAGGACGGTTTCTCCTTGTCCTTCAGGATATGGTCGAACCATTCAAAGATCAAATCCGTGATGTCGATTTGGGCCGCAGGATCTATATCATATCCCAAAATGTGGGCGTTGGGTTTTCCTTGGGCACCAAAATGGGTGTAGGGCCCAATGACTAAATAATGCACTGCATCCTTATTGTATTTGGTGTGTTCGTTCAAATAATATCTAATGCCCGTTTGCCCCCCATCATAATACCCTGTCGTGGACAGAACGGGAATGTCCATATGCGAGAATTCCTCTTTATAAGGCATCATGCTTTGCCAATAGGCATCATAAGTAGGGTGCAATAACCGCTCATTGAATTGAGGATTGGGTAACCCATCCAAACTGTCCATTTTATTGTAGGCGACACCTTCCCCATACCATTTCATGTTCAGGTCTTGCCATCTTTGCCCATTGGAATAAAGGGTGGTGTCCAGGTATTTGTTGTTCGACACATAATGGTGCCAGGGAAAATGAAAATTTTGATGGACACCATTTTCCATGGGCTCGGCTATTCCCGGTGCCACGGATACGGATGGTACAATGGTTTTCAGTGCGGGGTGCACCCCATGCTTGACCGAGGCCCATTGGACAAAACCTACATAGCTTCCCCCATACATACCTATTTTTTGATTGCTCCACTCCTGTTTGCTTATCCACTCGATGATATCATAAGTGTCGGTCGCCTCTTTTTTAAAGGGCATTATGGAATCTGGGCTCAACCCTTTCCCGCGAGTATATGAAATGACCCCGACATAACCCCGATCTGCCGCCATTTTTGCCTTTTGCAGATCACTCTTCCGGGAATATATGGTGTGGAAAAGTATGGCAGGATTTGGCTTGGTGATTTTGGAGTTCCTAACCACTATGGCATGGATCTTTGCACCATCCCTGGTTTGGATCAAAATACTGTCCTGAATAAGATATGTGGTGTTGTCCTCAATGACCGTACGGGGAACCTGTACAGCGTCTTTTCGCTTGCAATGGATTAAAAAACAGCAGCTTGCTATTAAGACAAGAACGGATGTTATAATGTGTTTTTTCATTTTGACAGATGTTGGATTTTGAACATATTTCACCATCACCATGAGCCCTTGTCATTGGTGATATGTTTTTTTGATGTATGTATTTGCTACAGACTTTTTAGTTTTTTGAACAGTACGGATTGCCTACCTGAAACTTCAATGGTTTTCCCTGTAGTTAGGAAAATCCGTAGTTTATTGTTGAAATCCGGTTGGATTTCCTTGATGTATTCCGTGTTGATGATCTGGCTCCTGTTGGCCCTAAAGAACACGTTGGGATCCAGTTTTTTTTCCAGAAGGTTCAAGGAGCGTTTGATCATGGTTTTCTTGTCGTTGAAGTGAAGTTGCGCATAATTGTCCATGGATTCGATCAAACTGATGTCCCCCAATGTGATAAAATGTACTTTTTCGCCGTCCTTGACAAAGATTTTTTGGTGATTGGAAACCGTTGTCTGCGGTTCTTCCACTTTTTTTTCCAGTTCCATTTTGACCTTTTCAATGGCCTTGGCAAATCGTTCTTCCCGCAGGGGCTTCACCAGATAATCCAAGGCATTCACTTCAAAGGCCTTCACGGCATATTGGTCGTAGGCCGTGGTAAAGATCACTTCAGGAACGGTTCCCAATTCATCCAACAGGTCGAATCCTGATTTCCCGGGCATGTGAATGTCCAGAAAAAGAATGTCGGGTTGTTCTGTCTCGATCATTCCGATGGCCACTTCCACATTTTGTGCCTCTCCCACGATACAAAACTCCGGATACCCATTCAGTGCCCTCCTCACTTCTTCGCGAGCCAAGCGTTCATCATCAACGATCAATGTTTTATAGGTCTTCATTTCTTATTGATTGGTATCTTTAGGGTTGCCTCTATCATCAGCTCCCTAGGGGCTCCGATCTCCAATTCTGCCGTTTCCCCATATTGTAACAAAAGACGTTCGCTTAAATTTTTCAACCCCAACCCCTTATGCTCTTTTGTTGAAAGAATCCCTGGATTTTTGACAGTGATGAGGATATGGTCGGAATCGGTCCGGACCGAAATTTCCACCGTTCCTCCATCCAATTGTTGGTCTATTCCATGCTTGATGGCATTTTCAACCAGAAGTTGGATACTCAAAGGTGGGATGGTATGGCTCTTTAAGGTATCATCAATATCCATTTTCACTTTCAAACGTTCCTCAAACCGTAATTGTTCCAATTCCACGTAGTCTTTGACCAAGGCCAACTCCTCGGCAATGGTGATGGCGGTATATTCTTTCCCATAAAGTGACGAACGCAATAGATCGGACAACAAATCGATGGCCCTGCGCGCAATTTTGGGATTTTCAAGGGTCAACGCTTTGATGGAATTGAGCGAATTGAACAAGAAGTGGGGGTTCAATTGTGCTGAAAGATTGTCCAGTTGTGTCTGCTTGGCCATAACCAAGAGCTGGGCATTCTTTTTTGCGGTATCAATCTCCCTAACATAAAATTTATAACCATGGTAGGCAAGCACCCAAATGGACATATGCCTTATGCCTGTGATCAGGACAGGATTCCATAAAAGCAGATTTTCAGAAAAGGTATTGCTGCCATTGAACATATAAATATATACGGACATTTTAATGTTCATCAAGAACATGAACAGAACGGACAACATCAAAATCGAAGGAACGGCCCTTTTCAACAATTTTTTGATGCCCAATCGGCCCCATCCCTTCTTCAATGCAATGGCTCTATAGGCATGGGTGAGCCCGATACAAATGGCAACATCGAGGACATAATTGGTCAGAGCATCGGTAATGCCAAACCGATCCCGTACCAAAGCAATATATAACCACAGCAGGGAAACAATTCCCCAACCTATGATCTGGCATTTCCAGTAAAGGGAAAGTATGTTGCTCGCTTTTTGGGTCTCTGGCATGGTACAAAGCAACAAAAAACATCCTATCCTTTGAAGGTAAAATACACTGGCGCACAGAATTGGGGCTGAGCGATTAAAAATAGGGAGTAAAATGTCCTATGCTATGGATCATTTAAAAGAGGCTGAGCGCTATGGTACTTTACAGCAGTTGATGCTTGTTGGCCACCATGATCAGTTCGGCCACATTTTTGACCTGGAATTTATGGTGCAGGTTTCTACGGTGCGTTTCAATGGTCAATGGACTTACGTTCAATCGTGATGCAATCTCCTGTGTCGTTTCCCCATCGGCCACCATCCGTAGGATCTGTTTTTCCCTTTTGGTCAGATAGGGGGGGTCTCCCAGTTCATATTTGGTGGGCTTGGAAATAATGCCCCCGATCTCATTGCAAAAATGGATCTCTCCTGCCATTACCGCTGAAATTCCCTGCAACAGTCCTTGCTTTGAAATATTTTTCAGCATATACCCATTTGCACCATTTTGGAGCGTCTGCATGATGATGTTCCTCTCATTATGGTTGCTCAGTACCAAAACCTTTGTTTCGGGTGCCATGGCCTTGATTTTTCGACAGAGGTCTATGCCGCTGACATCTGGCAGGTTGATGTCCAACAACACCAAGTCAGGCCTTTCCCTTTCGATAAAGTCACAGGCCTCGTTGCCTGACGTAAAGTGTCCAAGAACGTCCAACGGATCACCATCCAAAAGGGATTTGAGTCCCTCTATCACAATGGAGTGGTCATCTACAATGACAATGGAGGTCTTATCCAAGTACATTCAGTTCAATGTTTACTGTGGTCCCATCGTTGGGTTCCGATATGATATTGATGCTGCCGTCCATGGTCTGGACCCGATGGTCCAGATTGCGGAGTCCCAATCCTTTTTGGTTCAATGGCGACTGTGGGTCAAAGCCTATTCCATTGTCTTCCACGGTGATGTAGAACTTGTTTTCGTTTTGACTGCATTGCACAATGGCCAGGGAAGCCTTACTATGTCTTAGGGCATTGTTCAACAATTCCTGTACAATTCTATATATGGTCAGCTTTTCGGTTTCCGTCAATGTGGATTGGATCTCATAGGGTTGGTAATCCACTTTGAAATCAAGGGTTTCGTAGGATTTGCACAAGTCTTCCAAGGCACTGGACAATCCTATCCTCGATAACGACTCTGGCATCAGGTTATGGGCGATCCTTCGCAATTCCTTCATGGACTTGTCCACGTTGGTAATGATCTTTTTGACTTCTTCATACAGGGTCTTGGCCACTTTGGTTTCCACATTGGAAAGGTTGATGCGCACCCCGGTCAGTATGCCCCCCAATCCATCGTGAAGGTCTTGTGCCATTCGTTTGCGTTCCAGTTCCTCACCTTTTAGCATGGCCTGGGCGGACATCAGTTGCTGATCCTGCTTGAGCTTTGTCAACTGGTTGCGATAGTTCTGTTCCTTTTCAAAGGCCAGTTTTTTGTCCTTTCGATAATAGAAATAGGAATATAACACTACGAACAGGAAAAAGAGACTGATGGTTCCCAACAACCAATTTGCAAGCCGGTTATTATGGGCCGCTAGTGAAGCCATTTTGTTTTCTGCTTCCAACCGGGCTATGCGTTTTTCTTTTTCGGCATTGTTGTACTTGATTTCAAGGGCATTGATATCGCTCTTCAGCTTGCTGGTGTGCAGACTATCGCTCAGGGTGCTGTATTTTTTTTGCCACTCATAGGCCTGTTTCATATCGCCCAGATTGACGTAGGTTTCCGTTAGCCCTTGGTATATTTGTAGTTTGTTGATGGCCAGCGACATGATTTCCTTCTGTTCCAAAAGAAACTGGAAGATCTTCTCCGCTTTTCTGTACTCCTTGTCGTTGTAGTGCACATAGAATTTCTGAAAGAGCAAGGTCTGCTCCTCGTATTTTAAAGCACGCTTCTGGGCCAAGGCTATCCCCCTGTCCAAACTGACCAGGGCATCATCAAACTGGCCCACAACGGTAAAATACATCCCCTCAATGGCATAGTAGCGTAAAAAATGTTCAGAATCGGGGTAGGGGGACAAGCGTACTTTGGCACTATCGAGCATGGCCTTGGTCTGGGCGTATTTTTCTTCGAACACATAGTTTTCGGCAATGGTGTAATAGGCCTTGGCGAGTACTCCCGGCTCTGCACGGGCATTTCTTAAGGCACTTATGGCCTTTAGGCAATACTCCTCTGCCTTGTCAAGCTGTCGCTGGTTTTTGAAGACGATGCCCAGCGCCAAATAATGATCTCCCACTAGCACACTGTCGCCTGACTGTCTGGCAAAAGGAATGGCCTTGTTCAATAAGATGTCGGTAAAGGCTTTTTCGTCATCCAGAGTCTGTTTGAGGGCCCCAATCCTTCGCCAAACCTTTGATCGGTAATAATAGGCGTCGGCATTCTGGTATTCCTTGAGCAGTGAGTCGGCGGTCAAGTAAATGGATTGGCTTTTTTCCTTATCGGTATCATAATAAAAATAGGCCTCGTAGTAGAGCTGCAATCCTTTTAGGTATGGATAGTTCTGGCCAAGTTCATTTCCTTTGGTCAAGTGCTCATGGGCCTCATCGTTGTTCTTGTTGTACCAATATTCGGACAATAATAGGTTGGCTCTTGCCTTGACACTGTCGTTTCCTGCATTTTTCAGGATTTGGTTCAGACTATCCGCATATGTGGACCCGCTTAAGGGAGTTTGGGCAGGACAAATGTAGATACCAAGGACAAGGAGTAGGATGATCAGGGGGTTTCGAATCATACCCGCAATTTATGATTTAGTTTAATCATTCAATCGCTTTTGCCTAAAAATACCAAGAAACCAGTAGTCGAAAATACCTCTGGTCGGGTATTGTTATGGAGGAGCGGGGCGTCTACTTTTGCCCTGTAAATTTAACTAGAGAGATCATGAAAAGAATGATTAGATTATTGGCCTTTGTTATTATGGTAGGTCTTGGGGCCTGTTCCTCGGATGATGGGTCCGTTCCGCAGACCAGGGAAATGACATATGAAATAACTGGTAACTACTCCGGGGAAGTGGTAATCGTTTATTCCGATGAGGGAGGAAACCAGCAGATTGCGGAAGCGGAATCCCTGCCTTGGTCGAAATCTGTGACCATTGATGGAGACGTGCCCGTAATAGTACTTGGAGTCTCGGACAGCGTAAGTAACCCGGGCAACGAAGGAGAGACCGTTCTGCTTAAAATTTATCGGGGGGACACTGTGGTGGAGGAATCCACTGTTACTGCAATAAGCAATGGTTACATGAACTTTTCCATGACCTATGAGTTTGACTGATGGTCATACCCGCATATCAAAATGCAACGAATACATCATAAACTTTAACCTTTAAATACATGAAAACTTTTTTACTAAGCTTTGGATTCATCCTGTTGACCTGCCAAATTGCACTGGCCCAAAATGATTTCCGCATTGGTGGGAAACTGATCTATGGAACCGAGATAGAGAGCATTGGTATTGGGGCCACAGCAGAAATCCCCATTATGGACAAACTTGTCATTGCTCCGGATATCGGATACTATTTTCCCAAAAAAGAAGGTGATGTCAAATTCAATATGTTCGAGATAAACGGTAATGTGAACTACTATTTTGTGGACGACGAGACCTTGGGTTTTTATGGCTTGGGAGGATTGAACTATACCCATGCCAAAGTAAAGTTCGACAATGATTTTGGCAGTGGAAGTGGTAGTAGTGGTGAAGTGGGACTGAACCTGGGAGCCGGTGTCAATTTTCCCATAGGGAAGAACTTCTTGCCCTTTGCCGAGATTAAGTACGTCCTTGGCGATGCCGACCAATTGGTCATTGGTGCCGGGGTGAAATTCAACATCGATTAAAGGCATAAAAGTTACATATATCTAAAAAAAACAGATGGAAGTGGTTGTTTCGACCACTTCCTTTTTATTTATACACATTATGAAATTACCGATTTTACATCCAAAAAGAATATTGCTCTTTTTTGCACTGATATTGCCATTGATATCCTGTAAAAAAGGAGCTGAAAAGAAGGACGCTGACACAGGTACCGAGCCTATGGAAGAAACCCAAATCGGACATGCCTCCGAAGCTGTGGAAGAAACAGGTGCCGAAGAACCTAAATTCAACATCAATGACCTCCCTATCTCCAAGGTCGACCTTGGAGAGTTCCCATTTTTTAGTCTGCCTGAAGGGCTTGTCACCACAAACCGCCCCATACAGCGAAAATATGATGTGCTATTTGTTGCGTTGGATAGCATCATGACTCCTTTGGAAGGTAAAGTATGGAAGACCTATATTTCTGCCGAGGGAGGTTACGATCAATGGTCCTTACCTTATTTCCAGAAAAGTTACGATGACATCATCACTTCTGTTGGCGGGGTAAAAGTGTTTGATGGAAAAATAAGCAGTGAAGAATACGAAAGATACCATGACGACGCGGTATATATGGGCGAGGATGGTTCCATTGGCTACGTGGGCCAACGGATACGGACCTATGTGATCCGACGGCCAGATGGTGGAAACATCTATGTGCAGCTGACTGGGGATACTGCATCAGGCTGCCTGAACATCCTCCAGGAAAAACCCTTTGAGCAGACAATCTCCATTTTAAGGTCGGACAAGATTCAAAAAGATTTGGAGGAAAGCGGTAAAGTGGTGTTGTACATTAATTTTGAGTTGGACAAGGCGGTTCTTACGCCTAAAGGGACAGAGGCCGTTGAAGAGGTGGCCAAGGCATTGCAGTCCGATGAGGAGTTGAAGGTTTCCATTCACGGGTACACCGATGCCTCGGGGTATGATGCACATAACCAAAAACTGTCCGAGGACAGGGCACAAACCGTGATGAAAGAATTGGTCTCCATGGGAATCGATGCCCAACGGTTGTTATTTCAAGGGCATGGTTCCCAAGACCCCATTGCGGATAATGAAACTGAAGAAGGACGGGCCAAAAACCGAAGGGTGGAACTGATAAAACAATAATGAAAATCGTTCAATGAATCGGAAGTAGTACTCTATTGTATTCTTCCGATCCATCGGACCATCGTCTATTTCAATTTTACTTTAACAGTTTCAGTGTCGGGCTCCACAGTTATGACCTGTATCAGGAAATCACTATGTGATACAGTGTAGTATTGCCGGTCATAGTAATCCACTCTTCCTCCATAAGAGCCATACCCGCTGCCCGTATATTGGTCCTGATACCCCGAGGATGTCCAGGGCAAGGTTCCCATGATGATGTATTTCCCTGGTTTGATTTCGGGAAAGGTAAATTCACCTCGTGAATTTGTCTCACAGTACAACCGATGCCCATAGGCGATGCTGTCCATATAGACAATCCGGTTTTTCTTTATGTTCTCCTTTTTTCTTTTGAGCTCATACCATTCTTCGAAGTAAGGGGTATAGGGAAACAGTTCCACGGTAATATGGTTGGCATAGATTTTCTCTGCCAAGGGAGCTTTGAAACCCAAATTGTTGGTGGGTTTTGTAAAGGCGACCCCCTTTATGGTGGCTTTGCCCTTGGCCAAAGAGTTCCTTGCGATAACTGAGTCAAAAGGCTGTTGTGGGAAAATCCTTTGTAGAGGGTGTTTTTGATATTCTTCCTGCTTGTACTGGGCACTTAGATTTGTACTTCCAATAATTGTGAAAAGAATTAGGGATAAAAGTAGGGACGTTTTTTGCATATTTCTTTTGTTGTTGAATACGATTTTTCAATCACCATGTACGGTTACCGTTCCGTCAACGTAATAGTTTGCCACAAATACAAGGACGCCATCTGGGGCCACCTCGGCTGAATGTGTAGCTACCTGCTCTTTTTCCAGAAAAATCTTGATGGAGACCATTTCTCCGACAAAACCATCTTCAACGGCTACGGAAAGACCCACCCCGGATGCCAAATAATGCAACGACACCTCTTTGGTCCAAGGAAGTGTAACGGTTTCCTCATAATCAACATCATCAAGGACATCTTCTGGACTCAAGATGGTCGGGGTATATTGAATCTGGACCGGGACGGAAACAGTGCCCGTCACTTCATAGCGATAATCGCTAACTTTCTGACCGGCGCCATCATCGCTTGAGCAAGCATTTGACAAATAGGCCATCAGTACGACAAGCGCAATGGCTGCGTATTTTTTCATAAAATAGGTTTGTAAGGATTACTGTTATGGGTTCCCGAACATGATACCCATCAGTTTGGCAGCTATGGTCTGAGCATCGGATTTTCCTGAATAGACAGGTTGGCTTTGTTGGATTTCCATATCTGAATCGCTGACTGGTACAGGGGTCACTTTTTTAAACTCGTACACCATTGGCATATCCGAATCCATGTCTTGATAAATTGCAATTTTCATGATACCATGTTCCTCCTCCAAATAGAAAGGGTGTATAAAATTCAGTGACTGAGGCATGCGTTCGGAGGTCCAGACCTCAAGTTTTCCCAATGCCATTGGTGCGCTGTTTTTCAACGTATATATGGCCTTGGCGCAGGTGTAGCCGGCGATTACATCAGTGTCATTGGTCTGCTGCCTGTCATATAAGTCCATGTCTATCCTGGTCTGTAGCTGGATTTCCCCAAAATAATCCTTGTCATATTCGAACGTAAGTTGCTTGCTCTTATCATATTGTGACTGGATGAACACCACCCCGGTCTCATTTTCACCATTCAGTTTATTCTCTAGATGGTACATCAATCCATCGCATTTGGCGAGTGCATGGTCTTCTCGTACGAAGATTTCATTTTTGAGCATTGGTGCAAACATGATCTGCATGGCAAGAATGGGATTGGCCTCCATTACCTTTTTTATGTTTTCCGCCTCGGATTGTGATAAATCTTTCATTAGGTTTTGCATCTGTTGCTGCACATCTCCCTTGGATGGGTCTACCTTGTTCAAAATTTCGCTCAAACGGTTTCCGGGAAAATGGATGACTACGTCTATCTTTCCCTCGCTGAAATTCTCTTTGGTATTATTCGTTCCCAGAATCTCCAATTGCTCGGATTCTGCTTGTGGTCCCTGACCTTGTCCATTTTTGCATGAAAGTATGGACACAAGGGCAATCAATAACATAATTCTGTTCATCATTTTAAAAGTATTTGGGCATTGTTGGGTTTTGATTAAATATTTGTCTGTTTCTAGCACACGGTATTAGGCATTGTGAAACGCCATGATTTATCAAAATTAGGGGGTCCCTATGAAAGGGGCAATCACTGAAAACCAGTATTTTTTCCTTACCGATATTTCATTTTGTCCATTTCACTGAAAATTTGATGTGTGAAGAATAGGGGAAGAAAAATAAAGTTATGTGTCCGGCCACTACTTGGGAGCTTGGATTATTGGAAATGAAAAAAGCCTGTAAACATCTTGTTTACAGGCTTTTGCATAAATTTGGAAATATTCCAAGCGGTCTGGACGGGACTCGAACTTTATACAAAAAAAGCCCATTTTTCAGGGCTTCCCGGAGGGTCATTTTTGAGAGGCACCGAATTGCTCACCTTTTAACAAATTTTAACGTTTATCCTATTTAAGGATTACTTTATTTCTTGCTTTTTTCATTTTTTCCCCTTTTGGGAAAATTAACACAAATGCATTATATCCATTTTTAAATAAATGATAGTTGGCTTCCATAATTTCACCACTTTTTAAGGTTAGGGTTATTTCTCCATCGGTGATGAATGGAGATTTGGAAAGATACCTGGGAATGAAATCCCATGTGTATCCAAATTGTTCAGGAAAGTCGATTTTTCCAAATTCTAAAAAAAATGATTTTGAATAGAATAGGTTTCTCGTAGAACAAATTGGCTTATAAAAATTTCTGTTTTGTATTGGATCTAATACGAGTAAGGCGCATCTTTTACTGGTTTTAAAAATGTAATTTCTGAATGAGGCATGGACTGAAGCCCCAAATTTTTTAGCTAATGCTACAATACCGGGAAGTCCAAAATCAAATTTTCTCATTTCTCGATCAAAGCGATTGTGCTGAAAAAGTGTAATAGATGCAAAATAGTTAGCCTCTTCTTCAAATTGATCTTCAAAATCCGGATTTAATGTAGTGGCGTTGTCAAAAGCACCAATAACGGCACTTTGCCAAGGTAAAACACCATGGCCTGTTTCATGTAGCTTTACAAAATTTTTTCTACCGAGATGTCTGGTTTGAGATATGTAAATGGTACTTTCAGAACGATCAAATAAGCCCCGAATATTTAATAGTCCTTCTTGAAGAATTTTAATTCCTTCTCCCGTTTTTTCTTTTAAAGACTCAAAAAAGGTTTTGTCTATATGACTTAAATCTACATTGTTGTTAATAATCAATTCAGAATGTTCAACAATTCGATCAACAGGGGTAGGAAATATATCAAAAGCCTTGCTTTGTTTTAAAAGTTCAAAGGACACCTCTTCGATGTCCTTTCTTGTAGATTCAATCATTTATTACGGCTTTTTAGAAACTCTAAATACTCCAAAACCGAATCCTTCTGTTCTTTTGTAAGTCCATCAGAGGAATATTGAACGGCGTTAATGAATTTAGTTTTTTCACTTCTTTCTTCCACTGGATTTTTGTCGATTATACCGGCGGAGTAAAGTAAAATATCCAAATCTACATTGTAAAGCTTAGCAAGCTTATATAAAGTATTTGCAGATGGCTGTTTTACTTTGTCATTTTCTAACTGGCTCAAATAAGCATTTGAAATTCCAAGCTTTTGCTCAACATCCTTAAGTGTAAGTTCTTTAAGGGTTCTAAGACTTTTGAGTGTTTTTCCTAAGCTGCTCATGAGATATTAACTTTAACCAAAGTTAATAAATTAATTTAAACATAGCAAGATTATATCTTAACAAAATAAGATAGATAAATCAAGAATTAATTTTACTATATATAGATATTTGATTATATTTGTATTTCAATTCATGTTTTTAATTAAACTATAAGAATGAAAAACGCCCAAAAAGTATAGCGGTACTTAATGGGCGGAAAGGGTTAACGTTGGTTCGTTTTTACAAAAAAAAATTGCAGTTCTTTTGTAATTCCCTCATTTCTTTCAAAGGTAAGTAAATTTTACTTCTGCTAAGAGATGTTAAATAATTCTGCACTTGTTGTCAATGCATACTCCATTGGTTACTTGATTGATGAATGAGTATAATTAAAAAATCTCTTTTAATGAAAGCAGAAAAAAAACAAAATCAAGAAAGGAAATTGTATTTAAAATTCTTAATTCAAGAAATTGAATACAATTGGTACGATCAGTTTATCACTGGGGAACAATTAAAAAATTTAGCGGGTATTAATATTGAGGAGGAATTATTTCTGTCTCTTGTTGATCCGTGGGATGATGAATTGATTTCCAATGATACTAAGGTTGATTTGGCTAGACCAGGTATTGAAAAATTTTATGTTAGGCCACTTCTAAAGTTTAAGATTGACAACAAAATGGTAAGCTGGAATGAACAGTTCATTACAGGGCTACAAATCAAAAACTTGGGGTCTCTGAGTGATGATGAACAAGTGTTTTTAAAGATAAAAGGAGACTTTGAAGATGAGATTATATTAAATAATGCAAAGGTAGATTTAGCCAGACCAGGTATTGAGAATTTTTACTCTAAGAAGGCCATCCCTGCATTGGTTTCAATTTTCATTGATACCAAACCTTATGAATTGGAAAGAGGAAAATATACCGGGTCAGAGTTGAAGGGTATTGGAGGTGTTCCTATCGACTATGAACTTGAACAAATTGTTCATGGACAAATCAAACTTATTAGTGACAATAAAATGATTGTCATTAAAGGAGGAGAGGAATTCATATCACATCCCAAAGATGGACATTCTTCTTAAGTATGAGTTTTGCCCAAAAAGAAATTGATGAACTGAAAAAGGTAGCTCCCGACTTGAAAATTATTCAAGAAGGGGGGTATACCTTTTTTTATATTGAAAAATTATTGCTGCCAGACGGATGTGTGCCAAATATAATAGAAGCATTATTGTGTCCTACTCCACATAGTGGCTATCCATGTAGATTATTTTTCTCTTCCCAAATTTCAGGCTGTCCTGCGAGAAATTGGAATGGAAATTTAAGAGTTATTGGTAGAAATTGGTTTGCCATTTCATGGAAAACTAAATCAGGACTGACTTTATTAGAAATGGTAAGCATTCATTTAAAAGCGTTGGAAAGATGAAGAAGATTAAATTTAAGTTGCCTAAACAATTAAGAAAGGAGATTGTAAAGGATTTAGAAAGGGACCATGATCATGCATACGAAAGGGTTGGGTTTATATTAACTCGTTTATGTGTGACACAAACACAGGAATTGATTATTGCATATAAATTTTGCCCAGTAGCAGATGAAGATTATGTTCAAGATGAAAGTGTTGGTGCTCGGATTAATTCTTTAGCGATAAGAAAGATTATGCAAACGGCACTTACGGAAAAGTGTGGCGTTTTTCATGTGCATATTCATGCCCATAGTGGAAAACCATATGAAAGTTTAAGTGATGCGGAAGGAATTCCTCCTATGATGGAAAGCATTTCTCGAATAAATTCCAAAGAAAAGCATGGATATTTAATCTTAAGTAAAAACTCGGCATTTTGTAATGTTTATTCGAGTGATTATCAATGTTTTATTGAGCCCAATATTTATGAGGAAATAGGATACCCCATGAATTTTGTTCTTTCAGATAAATTTAAAAGTTCACTTGAATTAGAAAGAAATAAACGCCAAATGTTTTTAGGTGAGGACTCTCTTTTACTTCTAAAGGAAATAACCATTGGTATTGTTGGATATGGGGGCGGGGGGTCTCACATTGGTCTTCAGTTGGCACATATCGGATTTGAAAATATAGTGATTTTTGATGGTGATAGATTTGAAGAAAGTAATATTAACAGGTTAGTAGGTGCGAATTATTCAGATATTAAAAATTGTACAAGAAAGGTAGAAATAGCCGAACGTGTAATAAAAGATGTATTGCCAACTGCCAATGTTGAACTAGTCCAGAAAAGATGGCAAGAAGAACCAGAGAAATTGCAGAAATGTGATATTATTATCGGGTGTGTTGATTCTTTTGTTGAAAGGCAACAACTTGAAGCAGAGGCACGACGTTATCTTATTCCATTAATTGATATTGGTATGGATATTCATAAATCCAATGATAATTTTTCGATTTCTGGCCAGTTAATTTTATCATTACCAGGAGATTTTTGTATGAGTTGTTGTGGGTTCATTACAGACAAAAAATTGGAAATTGAAGCCATGAAATATGGTGATGTAGGAGGAAATCCACAAGTAGTATGGTCTAATGGGGTACTTGCTTCAAGCGCTGTGGGTTTATTGATGGATATTTTGTTCGGGTGGAGTGGACTGGAGGATAGACAGGTTTATTTATCCTATGATGGAACATTAGGAATAATGATTAAGCATACAAGATTACTAGCTACCCCAAAAGAGTGTAAACATTATTTACTGAATTTAACGGGTCCACCAAGATTTATTAAAATTTAAACTAAATATTATTTAAAGTGTTCAAAGTCATTAATCGTTTCTTTTTTTTACGAGTGAAGCAACTTCATTTACCATATTATCCAATTCTCTTCGATTAAGATTTATGGTAGGAGAATTTGTAAAATGATCACTAGTTTTTGAGGTAGTAGAAATATCTTTTTTAAATTCTACTGAAATAACTTTTCCTTTGTTTGTTTCCATGTCGATGGTATTAACTTGTTTGCTGAATCCTTAATGCAGCCTGAGACTCTAAATAAATTAAAGCTTGTAATGTCATACTATTTATAGGCTTAAGGGTTTTTTTATCTCCAGTCACGTATTTGCCTGAAAATTTTCGCTCTCGTGTTTGTGTAAAAAACCTTAAATAACCTCTTGGTGAAACTCCTTCAAAAAACAAGATTTTAACTTTTTGTGTAACCCTCCCTAAAAGTCGGACTGGTCTAAATTAGACAAAAAGTTTAATTTTAACAGTCAGATATTATGAAGAGAACCAAGTTTACCGAGAGCCAGATCGTATCCTGCATCAAGCAGCACGAATCAGGGGTCAAAGTGGACCAGATCTGTAGGGATATGGGCATCCACAAGGCCACATTTTACAATTGGAAGAAACGATATTCGGGGATGGACAGCCTCGAGCTCAAGCGCCTGAAGGAACTTGAGGAGGAGAACCGCAAGCTCAAGCAGATGTATGCGGACATGGCCCTTGACAACAAGATGCTCAAGGACGTGCTCTCAAAAAAGTGGTAGGCTCCGGTGAGAGGAAAAACATGGTGGCCTACCTGGGGGAATATTACAGGGTAAGCATCACCAGGGCCTGCAGGACATTGACGTTCCCAAAGTCGATGTACTATTACCGCTCCGTGAAAGATGACGGTGAGGTGATCGACAAGTTGCTGGAACTTTCCGTGGCCAAGCCAAGGGAAGGACAGGACAAATACTATCAGCGGATAAGACTGGAAGGCCATAAATGGAACAGGAAGCGGGTCAGACGGGTATACCTGATGCTGGGCCTGAACTTGAGGAGAAAGACCAAAAAGAGGGTGCCCAAGCGGGTCAAGGAGCCCTTGGTGCTGCCCGATGGTCCGAACATGACATGGTCCATGGACTTCATGAGCGATTCATTGGTGCACGGGAGAAGGTTCAGGACCTTCAACATCATCGATGACTTCAACAGGAAGGCCATCGGCGTGGAGGCCGAGTTCAGTTTCCCTGCCATGGGCGTGGTACAGGTATTGAAGAGGGCCATCGGGGAACACGGTAGGCCCGAAAGGGTCAGGGTGGACAACGGGCCCGAGTTCCTTGCGCTCGATTTCACGAGATGGTGCGAGGCCCAAGGGATAGACATCCAGTACACCCAGCCGGGAAGGCCCATGCAGAACGGGTTCATTGAACGGTTCAACCGTACTTACAGACAGGACGTGCTTGACGCACATCTGTTCGAGGACATTTCACAGGTACGCATATTGACCGAGGAATGGATAAAGGATTACAACATGAAACGGCCGCATGAAGCCTTGGGTGGGATCACCCCGGAACGCTATGAAAAGGAATTCTCTTCCAAGCAAGCTTGCTTGGAAGAACAAACAAAAGTTGTCTAACCAATGGTCCGAGAAAAGGGAGGGTTACATTTGTACTTCACCTTCTTTTTCTGTAATTGAATCTTCATGTAGTAATGGAGCTTTACTTTTGATATATGGTTCTATATAATATACCTTATTGATTCCGGAAGCAACTATATGTCTTGCACAATTATGGCATGGATAAGTAGTACAAAATAAAATTCCTCCTTTTATTTTATTACCATCTAAATGTCCAGCATTAATTATGGCATGCATCTCAGCATGTACAGATCGTGAAAATTCTATTAAATTCTTAATTGATGAACTTTCAAGAATACTCTCTAGTAAATTAGAGGTATTTTTATTGATTTCAAAATTAATTTTTTCTTCTAATCCATCAATAAGTTTTTCTTTTATTTCTTTTGAGAATAATCCACCATTTTCAATCTTATCTTTTACTCCTTCTTTGAACTTATTAAGTATTAACTTTCTTAGCTTACTTTTTTCTTCGTCATTAAAACATTTTTTGGAATTAAAACACCTGTGATCTACTTTATCTTCACCGGAATATAAATTACCTCCCGCTTTAGGAACATCGTTCCAACCTATAGAAATCAACTCACCATTTGAAGAGACAATTGAAGCTCCAACTTGCCTTGATAAACATGAAGAATTGACAGAAGCTGATTTTGCTTCATACATGGCCCTTTCCTCTATCGTTGGTGTTTCCATCCCATACTCAAATATCAAATTAATGTATTTCTCAATATTCCTCTCTAATTTGTCGTTTTCATTTCCATTGACTCTAACGAAGAAATCTGAATCTATAAACACTTTTCTGACTTGTTGACCAGATAAATCTTCTTGGTATTCATCAATTTCAACAAGTTCTTCAGCTTCCTTTTGTGATAGTTCTGTGCCTGCAAGGAAATTAATTCTTTCATCTTTTGGGGTGAATATTCCAATCAAATAGAATATCTCCCTATAAACATTTCTAAAGGTTAAAAGCTCATCGGTATGCTTAATTGAATCAATAATATAGCATATCCTCTGTGATTTAATATTACTAAAATCCTTTTGTGTCTTTACACCAAATTCGTCTTTTTTCTGTTTGGCAATTTTAGTTATAGCAACATTTGCTAGATAATCATTACCATGTTTTTCTCTTAAATCATTGCCAGTCTTTATTTTTTGGTTGTATTCGCAAAACTTTGCAGTTTTATAGGGTTGATTTTCCGTTTCAAAGATGTTGTCAGAAATGGTTTTACTTAGTTTGATAACTTCAACCTTGTAGTCAAATTCCTTTAAATAGGCTTTAAGTTTGTCTATAACCTCATTCTTTTTGGCTCCAATTTGAGCACAAATTCCTATTATCAATTCTTCTGTATGAGTATCTTTAACTCGCTCAGATGTGTTTTTTTTTGAGGATGTTGATTCAGTGGTCAATAATTCCTTCTTTTTGGCGGTGGCATTACTCATTAACACAGACATTTAGTTGTAAGTAAAATATTAATAATTCCAGAAAAATTTAAAATTAAGTTAAATATCTAAATTGAACATTTTCAATAGTCAAGACATTTTTTATAAATTTTTATCTGAATCAGCATTGTGGTCTGAAATTAAGATGCAGTTGACATTTAATGGGCTGCTGCAATTTTATAATGTAAAAAGTTGATGTTTGAGCTAATTCTGGAAATTTTATGTAATCTGCTTGTTTTTATGAAGTCTTGAATTAATTGTTGAGAGCGAACGAAGCAAAGCGAAGTGCTGCAAGCCCAAATCTTACCGAAACTAATTTACTGAGCGAGGCATAAGGTCAATTTGGAAGTTTCACATCTCCATATAATTCCTTCATTACTTCACAGGGGTCAATAGCAATGGCCAATGAAATAAGGTAGAGTTCCTCCGCCCTTAGTTTCGTGGTCGGGTTGGAACTCAATTGACTTATCCTTGATTTACTTATACCTGTCCTTCTCGCAACTTCCGCTTTATTGATGGACTTTTTGGCCAAATATAATCCTAGGTCTGTCATTATAGAGTGAATGTAAAATTTTGATACATAAAGATAGATTTTAGATACACCTATATAAAATTTTATCCAATTCGTATAGAAAAAGAGTATTTATTTTATACATTGGTATAGAAATTCTACACGAATGGAATGAAATTCACCTTAAAACTTCGACATATGGATTCCTTAGCACAAAGAAAGAAACAGTTCGCCCCACAGATACAGGGGCTTTTATCGGATATCATCAAAGTAATTCCGAAGGTTGTACAGGTCTATCTGAATAAGGGCCTCAAAAAAAAGAACCCCTTTAAATTCAGGTGGAACATCATCATCGATGCACCCAAAAATGACATAAACAACAAGTTCCTTCCCATTATCCAAGGGTTGTTCCTTGACCATCAAGATCATTTCCACAATCTCTTTTCCCATGATTACGCCAAAACAGAACTGGCTAATGGAAACCTGTTTTTCATCAACCATTGTCGGACCGAACATCTCATATTTGGAAATCGGGAAATTGGCTTTCCTTGGAACCAACATGAAGACCTTACCAATGAGAAAGTCCAGAAACACATTGAGAAGGATTTTCGGACATCCTTGGAAGGCAGTTTTGCTTTTCAGAAGGGGTTCAAATACTTCATGTCGGATAACAACCTTTCCCAAGCTGCCTTTATGGCCCACCAAGGGTTCGAACTGGGATACCGAGTACTGGAAGGCTTTCTCTGCGGAAAGGTCAAAATATGCCATAAGATAGAAATCCATCAAAAGTTCATGGAAAGGAACATTTTCCGAACAAAGGGAATGTTCAATCTTGAAGACAACAAGGAGATGGAATTGTTGGAACTATTGGATAGGGCCTATTCCAGTTCAAGGTATGAAAACTCCTTCCATATTGAAAAGGCTCAGTTGGACATTTTGGAACAAAAGCTTGAATGCTTCTTGGATGAGATCAGGCAATTATTTGAAGAGGAACTTGAACTTTTACAGACCCTTATTACAAGCGAAAGAAAGGCTTTGCTCGAAACCCAAAATATAGAAGGCCCCAACCTATTGGACACGATCAAGCAATTGAGCAAGGAAAACTTTGAAATGATGAGACCTTCAAATCGAAGGACCAAAAAAGGATATTATCTCAACCATGTATATGTCCACAGTCACTTTTCCCTTTTCTATACCTTAAGATCGACCCTCAATGTATGTATCCTGGCTTTGGACGAGCAGTGCGATATGACCTTGGACATCAAAAACATCAAGGAGGATGTAAAGACCGTACTGGAGTTTGCAAAGAACCTCATCCCCTTGGAAGAAGGCAACTTTCTGGATGAAATGCGGGAACTCATGCTTTCCGATAATGAAACCACCACTTAACAAAGAAGCCATGAAAAAGAGCGAGGAAAGCCATAGCAATGAAAAGGAACTATTGGACAAAGTGATTGGTTTGTTGAACCCAAGAAAACGAAGGTATCATGGAAAAGATGAACCGCAAGTCCAAGAAGTAGTTTTCAAGGTGGAAAACAATTCAGAATTGCGTTATGTCATCGCTTGCCTATTAAGGCTGTGCATGTCCACCATTGACAATGAAAACGAATTGGATTCCCCAAGACTTCCCTTTCTATCCAAGGATGATGCAGTGATCACCATACTGGAATTGGTCATAAATATTCTTCCAGATGACCAGTTGGACAGTTACGACCGAATAGAAAAACTCCTTTTAAAAGAATAAACATGACTGTCAACTCAAAAACGTCAACAATGAAACAGAAAAAGAAGCAACTCAAAACCTTGAAGGATATACAAGATCTTAGAAAAAATCTTACCGGACTGTTGAGTAACAAAAAGTCCATTGATCCCAAAGGAAACCATGTGTACTTCGAGGTCAGGGACAACAACCACCTTTTGATGCAGATCAGAAGCCTATTGCAGCTCTGTGTATTCGCACTTGATGGTGATGGGATGATGTTGGCCCCTAAAAACAATAATGCATCAAAGGAGGATAGTATCACCCAAGTATTGGAACTGGTACTTTGTATCCTTCCAGATAACCAAATGTATTATGTGGACAAACTGGACGAAATGCTAACGAAACTTGAAAACAGATAATCCCATAAATCAATTCAAATACATCACATCATGAACCCAAACGAAGAAAAGCTCCTAAAGGATTTGAGACACCACTCAAATGATCATTCCCCTACCTTGGTTCCACACCCATGGTTCAAGGAAAAGTTCCAACCCACCTTCTTTTACCTTGACGGTCATGCCGATTTGTTGTTGACCGTGCGCGCATTGATATACCTTTCCATGAGGGCAATAAACCCCGATCTTGGCTCTGACGATGTCATGGAAAGGAACGAAGAGGAATTTATCCATCAGGCGATGACCATCGCCAACCGTTTGATGCCAGTCGGGGAAGAAGCATTGATGGACCATTTGAACCTATTTTACCGGAAGGAAAAGAAGGCTAAAGAAGATGAATAATCTAGGAATGGTAAAAGGATTTTTGCCCGAAATAAGCAACTGAATTTTGATTTTTACGCTAAAAATTCCTTGATTCTATTGGCCTGAGAGCATTTTTACGCTAAAAACAATATCAATCTATAAACTTCATATGGTCAAAATATTGTAGACAAAACAACACCTAAATTAAACACTGAACAGTCATTTTTTCATCAAAAATTGATTGATTTTACTGGGCTGAGAGCATTTTTTCATCAAAAATGATGTAAATACCATTAATCAATATTTTCAAAAAATCCACTAAAAATGGGCTTTTCCGAAGGAAAATGAATCTATGGCACCGCGCTAGCGTGCTATCCTCTTGCTTTACATTTTTCTTTTGCAGAGCAAAACAAAAAAGAAAGCCTTATGAAAATTCCTTAGTGCTGAATGCTAGGAAATAATATTTAACTTGCAATAGAACTGTAATAAGTTAAAAAGTATAAAACCATAAAGAAGTTTTTAAATAATCCCTTAAGTTATTGTCGTAACTATATTAGTAAATGGGTCTCAAAAATTTTTAAGGGTAAAAAAATGAATTTAAGCAAGATTTATATATATAGAATGACTCACATCGAGAACATTCCACATATTATAAATTACGGAATAACTCACAAGACATCCCTAAATTCAAATAAAAGCTTTAAACCAATAGGGGATAGTAGTTTAATTGGCACAAGAAATACATTTCCTATGCCTAATGGTGATTTTCTTGGGGAGTATATACCCTTTTATATGGGAAATAGAACCCCAATGCTTTATGTAATTCAGAATGGGTATAACGGTGTTACGGCATTACATCCTAGTAAAATAGTATATTGTGTTAGTAGTATACAGAAAGTAATTGATACAAATATTGATTATGTTTATACTGACGGACATGCAACGGATAGGTTTACAAAATTTTATGTTCCTGAAGATATTGCTAATATTGAAGATCAAGTAGATTTTAGGGCAACAGAGGCTAAGTTTTGGAAAGATGAGGGAGACTTGGATCTTAAAAGAAGGAAAGAAGCTGAGTTTTTAATAAAGAGCGATCTTCAATTTGCAGATATACTAGGTTTTGCAGTTTATGATGAGGCTGCAGAGGCAGAATTATTGGGTATGGGGGTTGCCTCAGAAAAGATTGTTGTGAAAAAGTCCTTTTATTTTTAATTATGATAAGATACGTTACCGGAAACTTATTTGATAGTGATGCTGAGGCGCTTGTTAATACAGTTAATACTGTTGGTGTAATGGGAAAGGGTATAGCGTTGCAATTCAAAAAGCTGTTCCCCACAAATTATAAATTGTATAAAGAACTTTGTGATAAAAAAGAGTTTAATATTGGGCAACTATTAGTTGTTACAGACCATAATGTAATAACTGGTGAGAAAACTATAATCAATTTCCCGACAAAAAAACATTGGAAAAGTCCCTCTGAGTATATCTATATCGAAAAAGGATTGTGTGAACTTTTAAATGTTATCAGAGATAACCGGATAAAATCTATAGCGATACCTCCTCTTGGTAGTGGAAATGGAGGATTGCAATGGTATAAAGTCAAAGAGATTATTAATGAAAAGCTTGGTGAACTTGATGATTGTGAAGTAACCGTTTATGAACCCAATGCTGATGTCAAGGAGTACTTGAAGAAGGAAAGGGTGCAGTTGACGCCGGCTAGGGCGATGTTGCTATTTATGCTTTTTGAATTGGTTAAAAATGGTGAGTTTGTATCTGAGTTTGCCAGTGAAAAGTTATGTTATTTTCTCCAAAGATTTGGAGCTGAAGAACATTTCAAGTTGAATTATTCTGCAAATTTTTATGGACCATATTCAGGTAAGGTCAGGCATGTATTAAATTATCTGAACGGAAGCTATATAATGGGTTTTGCAGGAAAAGATAAAAAGCCTTTTGAGCAGCTAAACCTTTTGGTGGACTCAGAGAGGGAAGTTGAAAATTATATTAAGGAGCATTTGGAATTACAGGAAATTGTTTCAAGGACCAATGAATTCTTGACGGGATTCTATTCTTCTTTCGGTTTGGAGCTTCTTTCAACCGTTGACTACATCTCTCAAACTAAAAATATTTCAGATAAGGACTCCATTAAAAAGGAATTGAACGAATGGAGTGATAGAAAGAAAACCCTTTTTTCAGATGATAGATTTATTGAGATATCAATTAATCATTTGAAAAAGTCAAATCTTCTTGTTGAAGCTTAGTATTATCATAATGTGATAGTCACTTTTGTATAGGCTTGATTAACAGATTGGCTATTCTCAGTATTAACCTTCTTTTATGGCTCAGAAAAATCAATAATTTGGGCTATAAATTTCATTTTTATAGCCCAAAATGAAGTAAGAATTCATCCTGAAAATTGTATTGAGTGGATTAATCTGAAAGAGTGTAAATTTTTGATTAATCCTTGGTGAAAAAGGAAAAACCTTCAAATCACATCAAAATTAATAAACTCAACTTATTTAAAATTGGGACAAGTCTTGTACCTATACTGTACCAAAATCGAGACAAGCAGTGAACAAGCATTGGTATCTTATATAAAACATATACAAACTAAATAAAACAATTAATAAACAGGGATTTTTAAAATTTCATTTTTTTGGGAATTCGCAAACTGATGCAAATAAAATGGGTGTCCCATATCTGGACAAGTAATAGGCAAGTGTATTAAAAATCAAATGGACTTGGCAAATTCCAATAGGGTAGGGTCATTTTTTAATTTTTCCATGTCATCCGAAATTTTACTGTCCAATACCTTGGCATAGATTTGGGTCGTTTTCAAAGAGGTATGACCAAGCATTTTGCTCACTGACTCAATGGGTACCCCATTGGAAAGGGTCACGGTCGTAGCAAAGGTATGTCTGGCTAAATGAGTGGTCAATGTCTTTTTGATCTTGCATGACATGGCAATTTCTTTCAAATAAGAATTGGTGCGCTGATTCGTGTAAACCGGTAGCAATGTCTTTTTTTCGATTACTCTGGGATGTTCTTTGTACTTGTCGATAATGGCCTCGGGAATGCTCAGTAGTGGAATACTGCTCAGAACTTTGGTTTTTTTCCTTTTGGTCTTGATCCATTTGTTTCCCTTGATGTCCTTGACCAGATCATCTTTGGTCAACTTTTCGATATCGCCAAATGCCAGTCCAGTATAACAGCAAAATAAAAACATGTCCCGCACTGTGTCCAATCTTTCGAATTCAAATTCTTGCTTTAACATCGCTTCCAGTTCCTCATGGGTCAGGAACTCACGCTCTTTTTGTTTCCAACTGGCCGACCAGTGGAAGAAAGGATCCCGATCGATCCATTGGTTGGCATAGGCGATGCGTACAATCTTCTTGAAATTGACGATATATTTGGTCGCTGTATTGTGTGAAACCTTTTTTTTACTTTTCAAATAATAATCAAAACCCGTTATAAACTCATAATCGAGCTTTTTAAGCGGAAAATCCTTTTTTTGGTACTTGTGCACTATGTAATCTGAGATATGCGATTTAGCGGCTTTATATCGCTGAAGAGTTCCGGCGGAATATTCTCGGCCCATCAAACTTTCCATTTGATCATTGTGATCTTGGAATATTTCCAAGATCATATACTGTTTTTGGCCCTTGCCCAAAAAGATGTTCTTCACGGTATCGGCATCCACGTATTCTTCATTGCGGACCAGCTCGTCATAGATGGAAACACACTTGGCTTTCAAGGTGTCGAAGAATCTGTTCAACACCAGTATTTCTGGGCCTTTGCCACGGACCCTGCAATTGTCGGCATCCCATCTGGCTAGTTCGATTTGTTTGCCTGTGCTGAACTCAGCACGTTTCCCATCCAGTGTAATTCGGGCATAAATAATGGATTTGTTGGGTTCTTTAACTACCTTTCTCTTTGGGTAAAAGATGACATTGATTGTTGAAAACATAAGAATAGTATTGATTTAACACTTTGAAGGTACAAAAAAGGGTCTTAAATAAATGTTAACAAATCCTTGCAATAAATTATAAAACAGTCAATTACAGCGATGGAGGTGCCTCTGAAAATGAAACCTTGAGAGGCACCGAATTAGGCACCTATTGGATGGTGTTTTTTGATGTTTTTTGGTGTCAATGGAAATGAAAAAAGCCTGTAAACATCTCGTTTACAGGCTTTTGTGTAAATTTGGAAATATTCCAAGCGGTCTGGACGGGACTCGAACCCGCGACCCCCTGCGTGACAGGCAGGTATTCTAACCAACTGAACTACCAGACCAATGATTTTATCTTTTTATCGACTCTGGCAACAGCCAGATTCAAATCTTGTTCATTTGCTTTTTTAAAGCGAGTGCAAATATACATTCTCAATTCCGATTCGGCAAAACATTTTTTAAAAATATAATCAACCAAATTTTTGGCGCTCGATCATAAAGGAATTCAACACCTTTGAGAAGCTGGAACGGATGTCCACATCCACATATTTGATTTGGTACTGTGCACACTGGAGTTTCAGGTCTTCTTGGTATTGGGCCACTTTTTCCGAATAGGCTTTTTTTATGGAATCTGCATACAGGTCGATGTGTGCCCCGGTCTCCACATCCACAAAACGTTTGGGGGCATTCCCAAACTCAAAATCGATTTCATGGGTATGGTCCAGCAAATGAAATAGCACCACGGAGTGCTTGTTGTATTTTAAATGGCGAAGGGCCTCGAAGAGCCTCGCTTCTTCAGTCTCCGTCTGAAACATGTCCGAAAAGAGGAATATCAAGCTCCTGCGGTGCATTTTTTCGGCAATTTGATGGAGGAAGGTATATGTCTTCGTGTCCTTTGTTCCTTCGGGCGTGGCAACCTCGTTCAACTTGGAATACAGCATTTGGAAGTGCCTCTCGCTGTTTTTCTCAGGGGCATGGAAGTCATAGGTGTCCGAATAGATGCTCAGACCAACGGCGTCCCGCTGTTTCTTCAATAGTTCCATGAGGGCGGCAATGGCCAGTACGCCGAAACCAATTTTGTTGAGGTTGTCCAGTGAAAGGTTTTTCACCTCGGGGTAGTACATCGAGGACGAATTGTCCAAGATCATATGGCACCTCAGGTTGGTCTCGTCCTCATACCGTTTGGTGTAGAGGCGGTCCGTTTTGGCAAACAGCTTCCAGTCGATATGTTTGGTGCTCTCCCCAGGGTTGTAGATCTTATGCTCAGCAAATTCGGCCGAAAACCCATGGAATGGACTCTTGTGGATACCGCTGATGAAACCTTCAACGATCTGGTGGGCCAAAAGCTCCAGATTTTGGAAAAGTTGTGCTTTGTGAAGTTCCGATCTGATATCCATACGTGTTGGAAATATAAAACAAAAAAGGCTTGACATTTGCCAAACCTTTTTTAAAATCGACGTTCAATACCTATTTATAGGGCCGCATCAATGGCCTCGGTATATACTTTTTTGGGAGATACCCCTACTTGACGATTGACAACCTCACCGTTTTTGAAGACCAATACAGTGGGGATGTTACGCACACCATATTTGGCAGCGAACTGCTGGTTGGCGTCAACGTCCACTTTACCTACCACAGCTTTGCCGTCGTATTCCTGGCTCACTTCTTCAATGATCGGGCCGACCATTCTACAAGGTCCGCACCAAGCTGCCCAAAAATCAACAAGGACAGGTTTGTCGCTTTTCAAAACTACTTCGTCAAAAGTCGCATCTGTTATTTCTAGTGCCATCTTATTTGTTTTATCGTTATGCAAAGTTAGTCAATTATTGTCCATCTAACTTACGCCCACGGCATTCGTTTTGATTATCGCGCCATTGGCAATAGTTATAGGTCTAGTTCAACTTGTAATGGATCTCATGGGCTTCCAGTTCGGAAAGCAGTTCGCTGTTGATCTTTACCTTTTGTTTTCGGCTCGATAGTTTGAGTTTGATCTCGTCCTTCATCTCATAGATCTCAAAACTGAGCGGGTGTTCCCCTTTGTGCAGGTGCAAGGTGTCCTTCAAGGTCTGTATGCGGTTTTCCTGAAGACGGTCCAGGTCCAGTTTGATGGTAAGTTTCTTGGCATAGGCATCCATCACGTCCTGCAGTTGTTTGAAATCGTTGAACTGCAATCGGGGTTCCCCCTTTTTGCCCGTGTCTCGGTTCACCCAACCTTCGCGTACAAATGCCTTGACATAGACAAAGGAATTGATCATGAAAAAATGGCGGAACTTGAGGTATTCCTCGCCAAAAATGCGGAATTCGTGAGAATCCGTATAATCTTCCAAGGTGAAAAGGGCCCAGCCCTTACCGTTCTTGGAGACCCTGTGCTGCACGTCGGTGATGACCCCGGCCACGGACAGTTCCCGGTTCACATACTCTTCCAGATTTTGGAAAGCGGAAACACTGGTATTGCAGAACGCGGTGATCTCTTTTTTGAAATCATCCAAAGGATGCCCGGAGATATAGATGCCCACGACTTCCTTTTCCCGTCTCAGTTTTTCCATGGTGCCCCAATCCTCGCAAGGCGGTACGATGGGTTCCGGAATCTGGACCTCACTGGCATCGCCAAAGAGGCTCACTTGGGATGAATTTTCGTTCTCTTGGTATTTGGAACCATACTTCACGGCTTTTTCTAAGAAGGTGATGCCATCACCATCATGATGGAAATACTGGGCCCTGTGCGTATTGGCAAACGAATCGAAACCGCCGGCAAGGGCCAGGTTCTCGAAAGCTTTTTTGTTGGCGGCCCTCAGGTCCACACGCTTCGCAAGGTCAAATACGGATTTGAACGGACCGTCTTTTTTTCGGTGTTCCACAATGGTCTCCACGGCGGAACGACCCACGCCCTTGATGGCGCCCATCCCAAAACGGACCGCATTGTCCTTGTTCACGGCGAACTTATAGTAGGATTCGTTCACGTCAGGCCCCAAAACTTCCAAGCCCATGCGTTTACATTCCTCCATAAAGAAGGTCACCTGTTTGATGTCGTTCATGTTGTTGGATAGCACCGCCGCCATATATTCAGCAGGGTAGTGGGCCTTCAGGTAGGCCGTTTGGTAGGCGATGTAGGCATAACAAGTGGAGTGGCTCTTGTTGAAGGCATAGGAGGCAAAGGCTTCCCAGTCCTTCCAGATTTTCTCCAAAACATCTCGGGGATGCCCATTTTTCTCCCCGCCATCCAAGAACTGAGGTTTCAATTTCTGGAGCAGGGCGAATATCTTTTTACCCATGGCCTTTCGCAAAACGTCGGCATCACCTTTGGAGAAACCGGCCAATTTTTGGGAGAGCAACATCACCTGCTCCTGATAGACCGTGATTCCGTAGGTTTCCTTTAGGTATTCCTCCATATCAGGGAGGTCATAGGTAATTTCCTCATCTCCGTGTTTTCGGGCGATGAAACTGGGGATGTATTCCATGGGCCCAGGACGGTACAGGGCGTTCATGGCGATAAGGTCATCAAAAACCGTGGGTTTCAGGTTTTTCATGTGCTTTTGCATCCCGGGCGATTCGTATTGGAATATCCCTACCGTATCCCCCCGTTGGAAAAGCTCATAGGTCTTTTCATCATCCAACGGAAAATCATCGGGAACCAAATCTATGCCGGTGCGGGCTTTCACAATCTTTACCGTGTCCTTGATGAGGGTCAATGTCTTCAGTCCCAAGAAATCCATCTTCAACAGACCGGCACTTTCCACTACGGAGTTGTCGAACTGGGTCACATAAAGGTCGGAATCCTTGGCGGTGGAAACGGGCACGAAGTTGGTGATATCGTCGGGGGTGATGATGACCCCGCAAGCATGGATCCCTGTATTTCGAAGCGATCCTTCCAATACACGGGCCATGTTCACCGTTTGGCCTTCCAGGTCTTCCCCTTCGGAAATGTTCAGCAGTTCGTTGACCTTGTCCAGTTCGTCCGATCGGAATTTTTTCTTGAGTTCCGCTTCTTCAACCCCAAAAATCTTGTTCAGTTTGGACATGTTGGGGATCAACTTGGCAATACGGTCCGCATCGCCCAAGGGAAGGTCCAATACCCTTGCCGTGTCCCGAATGGAGGATTTGGCAGCCATGGTGCCGTAGGTGATGATCTGTGCCACCTGATTGGCCCCATATTTATTGATCACGTATTCCATGACCCTGCCACGGCCCTCATCATCAAAGTCAATATCGATATCGGGCATGGAAACCCTGTCCGGGTTCAGGAAACGCTCAAAAAGAAGGTCGTACTTGAGTGGGTCGATGTTGGTGATGCCCAAACAATAGGCCACTACAGATCCCGCTGCGGAACCCCGTCCCGGTCCTACGGACACATCCATATTGCGGGCTTCGCGGATAAAATCCTCCACAATCAAGAAATAGCCGGGATAACCGGAGTTTTTGATGGTCTCCAACTCAAAATCGATACGGTCACTGATTTCTGGGGTGATTTCCCCGTAGCGCTTTTCGGCCCCTTGGTAGGTGATGTGCCTCAAATAGGCATTTTCGCCTCGTTTGCCTCCATCTTCATCATCTTCCTGTACCTTGAATTCTTCGGGAATGCCAAACTTGGGCAGCAGGATCTCGCTGGCCAGATCATAGGCTTCCACTTTGTCGATGATCTCATGGATGTTCAAAATGGCCTCGGGAACATCTTTGAAAAGTTCCTTCATTTCATCCGAGGACTTGAAGTAGTATTCCTGATTGGGAAGACCGTAACGATACCCACGCCCCCTTCCGATGGGAGTGGAGCGTTTTTCACCATCCTTCACACACAGGAGAATGTCGTGGGCCTCAGCGTCTTCCTTGTCGCAGTAATAGGTGTTGTTGGTGGCCACCAATTTGATGTTATGGTCCTTGGCCATTTGCACCAACACTTGGTTCACACGGTCCTCATCTTCCTGTCCGTGGCGCATGATCTCGATGTACAAATCGTCGCCGAACAGGTCTTTCCACCACAAAAGGGCTTCTTCGGCCTGTTTTTCGCCCACATTCAGGATTTTGTGGGGTACTTCCCCGTAGAGGTTTCCGGTAAGGGCAATGACATCCTCTTTGTATTGTTCCACAATCTTTCTGTCTATCCTTGGAACATAATAAAAACCATTGGTGTAGGCTATGGAGGACATTTTGGCCAGATTGTGGTAGCCTTTCTTGTTCTTGGCCAATAGCACGATCTGATAACCGTAGTCCTTTACATTTTTATTGGTGTGGTCCTCACAGACAAAAAATTCACAGCCGACGATGGGGGTGATTTCCTTCTCGGTAGGCTGTTCGCCCTTTTCCTCGAGTTCCTTGTTCTTTTCTTTGACACTTTTGTTGTGTGCCATGATTTCTTTCACAAAGTGAAAGGCACCCATCATGTTCGCGTGGTCGGTCAGGGCAACGGCGGGCATGCCGTTTTGGGCGGTGGTCTTTACCAGGTCCTTGATGTTGATTGTGGACTGGAGTACCGAAAATTGGGAATGGTTGTGCAGGTGGGCAAACGGAGCGTCTTCCAGGGTCTCAATGTTTTCCTGGATTTCTTCTGCTGAAATTTCACCGGTGTCTTTTGCCCAAAGGGCATCTGCAATTTTTTTGGAAGCGGCCTTTAGGTTGATGTGCTTGAGCCCGATGAGTTGTATTTCCTGTGGGTTGACCTCAGAAAAATGCTCAAAATAATCGGGTTGCACGTCCAGTTGTTCGGAAGTGAAATGTTTCTTCCGCACCAGTTCCAGAAAGCATCGTGTTGTGGCTTCCACATCCGCGGTGGCATTGTGTGCCTCGGCAAAGGGTTCACCGAACAGGAACTCATGGAGCTCGGTCAAGGTGGGCAGCTTGAATTTGCCGCCACGTCCCCCTGGTATTTTACAAAGCTCTGCGGTATACTCGGTACAGGTGTCCAGTACGGGGAGCTGGGTCAAAAGAGTGTCTACACTCCCTCGATGGAACTCACATCCCATAACGTTGATGTCGAACCCTACGTTCTGGCCCACCACAAATTTGGTCCGCTCCAAAGCTTGGTTGAACGCCTGCAAGACTTCATGGAAAGGGGTTCCTTTTTCTTCTGCCAAGGCTGTGGAGATGCCATGGATCTGTTCCGATTCGTATGGGATGTTGAACCCTTCGGGTTTGATCAAGAAGTCTTGGTGCTCCACCAATTGCCCCATTTCATCATGCAATTGCCAGGCAATCTGCACGCACCTTGGCCAGTTGTCGGTGTCGGTGATGGGGGCGTCCCAGCGTTTGGGCAATCCAGTGGTCTCTGTGTCAAAGATCAGGTACATAGGCTTTGGTTCTCGGTGAAAAAAAAGGAATGGATAAAAATACGGAAGAAGATAGTCACGGGAAAATCGAGTTTTCACGATTTATCAACCAAAAAAAGCCGGGGGTTTCCCGACTTTCCTTGATTTTGATATCTGTATTTTGCCTATGAAACGGCTGATTCAAAAATTTCGGCCGTTTCCAAGGTCTCCCTGATGGCGTTTCGGTGGCGCATCAATAGGCCTTCTGTGGATGGGGGCAATACAAAGTCCTTGTCTTGCAAGATATCATTGTAAGTGGCTATGGCCTCCTTTTCACCCCGGTGTACCTCTTTTAGCATGGCCTCTTCATTGTTGGAAGTGAACAGTGACTTGAAGTCTATCCACGAGCGGTGAAGGGTTCCCTTGGTGCTTCCCCCTTTGTCGGGAGCTTGACCAAATGATAATATTTCAGATTTTAATTCTTGGCCAAAATTGAACCGTTGCTTGGCTCTGTCCAAGAAAAATTCCTTGAGCGTTTTGTTATCTACCTTTTCGGAAACTTGTTTAAAACCTTTTTCTGCATCATAGGTCCGTTCCAAAAGTTCATTCAACTTATTTGACATTTCTACGGTGTACTTCATCATTTCATTTTTAGGTTCTGACTGTCGATTTTCGACAACTTCTATTTATAAGTTAAGGGATATCAGTGCCTTCCCAAAATTTCTGGAACGGTTTAAGATGGGTTTAACGGGATATGGGCGAATTGTTAAGCCATTTAACTTTTTTTTGTTTTATCGCGTGCTATAAACAAATAAGTGTATATTTGCACCCGCTTAGACGAAAAGCGTTACTAAAAAGAATTAATAACCAGGGTCGGGCACCCTACAAATTAATGTGATATGCCAGTTAGAATCAGACTTCAGAGACACGGTAAAAAAGGTAAACCATTTTATTGGGTGGTTGCCGCAGATTCAAGATCAAAAAGAGACGGTAAATTTTTGGAAAAATTGGGCATCTATAATCCCAATACCAATCCTGCTACCATCGATTTGGATGTGGACACTTCCGTAAAATGGTTGCAGAACGGTGCACAGCCTACCGATACTGCCAAGGCCATCCTATCATACAAAGGAGTATTGTTGAAGCACCACTTGTTGGGCGGTGTGCGCAAAGGTGCACTTACCGAAGAGCAAGCAGAGGAAAAATTCAACGCTTGGTTGGAAGAAAAGGAAAAAGGAATCCAGTCCAAAAAAGATGGTTTGAGCAAAGCGGATGCCGAAGCGAAGGCCAAAGCATTGGAAGCCGAGAAGGAAGCCAATGAAAAAAGAATCGCTGCTGCTGCCCCTGTTGAGGAAGTAGTGGAAGAAGTTGCCGAGGAAACAGCGGAAGTAGCTACGGAAGAAGCTCCAGTTGAAGAAACTGCCGAAGCTCCTGCTGCTGAGGAAGCTGCCAAAGAAGAAGAATAAGACTTAGGAACGATGCGCAAGGAAGATTGCTTCTACCTGGGCAAAGTCGTTTCAAAATATAGTTTCAAGGGGGAGGTATTGGTCAAGCTCGATACCGATGAACCTGAGATATACGAAAATATGGAATCAGTATTTGTTTCATTGGGAAACAATCTGGTTCCATTTTTTATTGACCGCTGTCGTCTCCACAAATCCAATCTGCTCCGCATCGATTTTGAAGAAGTAAAGGATGAGCCAACGGCGGACAAACTGATAGGCGTGGAACTTTATTTGCCATTGACCTTGCTGCCACCGCTTTCGGGCAACAAGTTTTACTTCCATGAAGTTATAGGGTTCACAATGATGGATGGGGTCCATGGGGATATCGGGATCATTAAGGCCATCAACGATAGTGCCTCACAGGAACTTTTTGAGGTGGACAAAAACGGGAAGGAACTTTTGATCCCCGTCAATGATGAGATCATTACCAAGGTGGATCGGAAAGCCAAGACCATCCATGTGAACACTCCCGAAGGTTTGGTAGACCTTTACCTGAATTCTTAGCATAGTAGATTTAAGCCTATCTTTAAGGAGATTATTTTAGTTTGTACTATGCGTATATATCTTCTTGTTCTTATGGTCATTGGCTTAACCTCCTGTGGGGATAAGAAAACCCAGCCCACTGTAGCGGAACGTCCCCCCAACATTGTACTGATTTTCACGGATGATCAGGGTTATCAGGATGTGGGGGTTTTTGGTTCTCCGGACATAAAGACCCCTAATTTGGACCAAATGGCGACAGATGGACTGCAATTGACCCATTACTATGCCGCCCAGGCAGTCTGTTCGGCATCCAGGGCGGGAATCTTAACAGGGTGTTATCCTAACCGAATTGGCATCCATAATGCGTTGGGGCCCGATAATACACATGGGATCAGTGCTTCGGAAACCACCATTGCCGAAATGTTGAAGAAAAAAGGGTATGCCACCGGTATTTATGGGAAATGGCATTTGGGGCACCACAAAGAGTTTTTGCCCACCCGGCATGGGTTTGATGAATGGTTTGGAATTCCATACTCGAATGATATGTGGCCTTTTCACCCCCAGCAGGGAACCATTTTCAATTTCCCGGATCTACCGCTCTATGAAAATGAAACGGTAATCGATACCTTGATTGACCAATCCCAATTGACTACGCAAATTACCGAAAGAAGCGTCGATTTTATCAAAAGGAACAAAGACCGGCCATTTTTTCTATATGTGCCACATCCACAGCCCCATGTGCCATTGTTCGTGTCGGATAAGTTCAAGGGCAAGTCGGAAAGGGGGCTGTACGGTGATGTCATCATGGAGATCGATTGGTCGGTGGGACAAATCATCAAAGCACTCAAGGAAAATGGACTCGAAGACGACACCATGGTCATCTTTACTTCGGACAACGGTCCTTGGCTTTCTTATGGAAACCATGCTGGGAGTGCGTTGCCCCTTCGTGAAGGGAAAGGTACTGCTTGGGAGGGAGGGCAACGAGAACCCTGTATCATCAAATATCCAAAAAAACTCAAAGGAGGAAAGGTCATTGATGTCCCGATGATGGCCATTGACCTGCTGCCTACCCTTGCTGAGATAACAGAGGCGGAATTGCCAGAAACCATTATTGATGGAAAAAGTGTGTGGAACATTCTCAGTGGGGAGCGGACGGTTCCCGTTCAAGATGCCTATTTCTTTTATTATAGAGTGAATGAACTCTTTGGGGTGCGCTATGGGAAGTGGAAATTATATTTCCCACACCGATATCGAACCATGGAAGGGCAAGAACCCGGAAAAGATGGAAAGCCAGGCGAGTATCGGATGGTCGATATGGAAGAGATGGAGCTCTATGATGTGGTGAACGATGTGGGCGAGACCCATAATGTTGCGGAGGAATATCCCGAAATCGTGGCAGAGATAAAAGTTTTGGCCAATCGTATGCGGCAGCGATTGGGAGATTCATTGCTTGAAGTCGAGGGAAGTGAGAACCGAGAACCAGGTAGGTTGTATGAGTAAGAAATTCGTTTTCAAACAATTTACTGTCCACCAAGATCAATGTGCCATGAAAGTGGGCACCGATGGGGTGCTTTTGGGGGCTTGGGCCTCTTTGGACCATCAACCTGAAACCATCTTGGATATCGGAGCTGGAACCGGACTCATCGCACTCCAGTTGGCGCAGCGATCAACGGCGGAAACCATAGATGCCATTGAGTTGGATGAGAACGCCTATGAACAATGTGTGGCCAATTTTGAGGGCTCGCCTTGGGCAGATCGGTTGTTCTGTTATCATGCAGGGTTTGATGAATTTGTGGATGAAATCGAGGACCAATACGATTTGATCGTTTCCAATCCACCCTTTTATTCCGAAGAGATGGCTACCGGCGACAGCCTACGGGATCAGGCAAGGCAGAACAGTTCCCTCCCATTTGATGAGCTGTTGAAAGGCGTTTCGGGACTCTTGTCCGAAGGAGGCCTGTTTTCCGTTGTCATACCCTATAAAGAGGAGCAGGGATTCGTGGTATTGGCCCAAGCGTCTGGTTTGTATCCAAAACGGGTCACTCGGGTCAAGGGAAATCCCAATGTGGACTACAAAAGGAGCTTGATGGAATTTGGATTTTCCAAGGGAGATATCGAAGAAAGCGAGCTGACCATAGAAATAGGACGCCATGAGTACACCGAGGAATACATCAAATTGACCGAAGCATTTTATTTGAAAATGTAACAATATCCGAACGTAATGTTATATTTGGTTAAAATTATAGCGCATGAAGCCCGATTTATTTGAAGCCCCGGATTACTACAATTTGGATGACCTGCTTTCCGAAGAACACAAACTGGTCCGTGATGCAGCCCGTCAGTGGGTAAAGCGGGACATATCCCCCATCATTGAGGAATTTGCCCAAAAGGCGGAATTCCCCAAACAGATTATTGGTGGCTTGGCAGAGATCGGTGCCTTCGGGCCCTACATTCCCGAACAATACGGGGGTGCCGGTTTAGATCAGATTAGTTATGGATTGATCATGCAGGAAATTGAACGTGGTGACAGTGGGGTCCGCTCCACGGCATCGGTGCAGTCCTCCTTGGTCATGTATCCCATTTACGCCTACGGCTCTGAGGAGCAAAGGCAAAAATATTTGCCCAAATTGGCCTCTGGCGAATGGATGGGCTGTTTCGGGTTGACCGAACCCAATCACGGTTCCAATCCAGGTGGCATGGAAACCAAGTTCAAGGATATGGGCGATCATTACCTGTTGAACGGGGCCAAGCTCTGGATTTCCAATTCGCCCTTTGCCGATGTTGCGGTGGTCTGGGCCAAGAATGAGGAAGGAAGGATCCACGGTCTGATCGTGGAACGTGACATGGAAGGTTTTTCCACTCCGGAAACCCACAACAAATGGTCGCTACGTGCCTCCGCCACAGGGGAATTGATATTCGACAACGTAAAAGTGCCCAAGGAAAACCTCTTGCCCAACAAAAGCGGATTGGGTGCCCCATTGGGTTGTCTCGATTCCGCTCGATACGGTATTGCTTGGGGGGCCATCGGTGCTGCTATGGATTGTTATGATACCGCACTTCGATATGCCAAGGAACGCATCCAATTTGGAAAACCCATTGCGGCCTTCCAACTGCAGCAGAAAAAATTGGCCGAAATGATCACGGAAATCACCAAAGCTCAATTGTTGGCTTTTCGATTGGGTCAATTAAAAAATGAAGGCAAGGCTACAACGGCCCAAATTTCCATGGCGAAGCGGAACAATGTGGAAATGGCCATCAAGATAGCCCGGGAAGCGCGACAGATGTTGGGCGGTATGGGCATCACTGGTGAATACAGCATCATGCGCCACATGATGAACCTCGAAAGTGTGATCACTTACGAAGGTACCCACGACATCCATTTGTTGATAACAGGGGCAGATATTACGGGGATTCCTGCTTTTAAGTAACCTGCTATTTCATTACTTTTAGGCATGTTTGCCTTGGTAGATTGCAATAACTTCTATGCTTCGTGTGAACGGGCCTTTCAGCCCCAGTTCAACAACATTCCCGTGGGCATTTTGTCCAACAATGATGGTTGTTTCATCTCGCGTAGCGATGAAGCCAAAGCATTGGGACTGCCCATGGGTGCTCCTGCTTTCAAATACCGAAAGTTCTGTGAGGACCAAGGCATCAAGGTGTTTTCTTCCAACTATCCTCTCTATGGCGACATGAGTGCCCGGGTGATGAATATTTTGGGGACCTTTACGCCCGATATAGAAGTGTACAGTGTGGATGAGGCCTTTTTAAGGTTTGATGGCTTCGAGCATTATGATTTTGAGGCCTACGGCAGGGAAATCCAACGCACCGTGCAAAAGTGTACCGGAATACCCATCAGTATAGGGATAGCACCCACAAAGGCCTTGGCCAAGGTAGCCAATAAGATTGCCAAAAAATTGAAGTCAAGGACAGGAGGAGTGTATGTGATCCAGTCTGAAGAAAGGCGTATAAAGGCATTGAAATGGACCAAAATTGAGAGTGTTTGGGGTATTGGACATGGAAACCTGAAACGAGTTCAGACCCAAAATGTAAAAACAGCCTATGACTTTACCCAATTACCGGATGAATGGGTGCGGAAGCAAATGGCGGTGATAGGACTGCGATTGAAAAAGGACCTGCAGGGCATCCCTACATTGGATTTGGATGATGATACCCGGGACAAGAAGGCCATCGCAACCACAAGAAGTTTTGAAAGTACCTATTCCGATATCGAGAACATCAAAGAGCGCATCTCCACCTTTGCCAGCAGTTGTGCCGAAAAATTACGGAGCCAAGGCAGTAGTTGCAACCATATTGTGGTGCTTTTGCGAAGCGACAGGCATAAAAAGGACGAACCACAGCACAGTGGCAGTCTCATTGTTACGTTGCCCTATGCCACGGATTCCAGTCTCACCATCAGCAACTATGCCGTCAAAACTGCGGTTTCCATGTTCAGGCCGGGCATTAAATACAAAAGGGCAGGAGTCATCGTATCTGGGTTGGTGCCCACCAATGCAAGGCAATTGGACCTATTTCTATCCGAAAATCCAAAGCATCACAAGCTCATGCAGGTCATGGACGGGATCAACAACAAGTATGGGAACAATAAGATGAAGATTGCGAACCAAGATCTGGAGAGGACCTGGAAGATGCGACAAGAACACCTTTCCCCGAGGTACACCACAAACATCAATGAAATCATTACGGTAAAATGACCCCTAAAAAGCCGCTGCATACCGAACCGCTCACTTTTTTTTCTCCAGATGAAGAAAAGAAAAAGGGCGTCCCCATTTCCAACAATACCGTTTCCGCAGGATTTCCGTCCCCAGCGGATGATTTTAAGGAAAAAAGGATCAGTCTTGACCGAACATTGGTCAAAAACAAAGAGGCCACCTTCTATGCACGGGTTAGCGGAAAATCGATGATCGGCGCGGGGCTCGATGATGGAGATCTCTTGGTCATAGACCGTAGCTTGGAGGCGGAACATGGCAAAATAGCGGTCTGTTTTTTGGATGGGGAATTCACGGTGAAACGACTGCACATGGAAAAAAACACCATTACATTGATGCCTGAAAATGAGAACTACAAGCCCATCAAAGTATCTAAGGACAGTGACTTATTGATATGGGGAGTGGTCACTTATGTCATCAAGGCGCTTTGACTTTCTTTTATTCCCATGGAAACAAATTGGTGAATCCAAAACCTTTGCTATCTTTGTAACGTTGTGTTGGATTCCAGTCGCGATGATAGGAATCAGGTTGAAGCATCATACCGATGCTCGCCAATGAAAGGCTTTCCTTTTGGAAGGCTTTTTTTGTTTGTGAAACCCATGAACATAATTCAAAATTGATGGTTGAACAAATTCCGCTGCAGAGCGGAATCTTCTCCAAATGGATTGTGAAAGTTGTCAGGTCGAGCTGTCATCCTGAGCGCAGTCGAAGGAGCGGTCGAGAGGTGACATCTGTAGATTAATGGGAATTAGTGCCATTCGTGTCAAACTTTAATCTATCTACATCTACCCAATAGATTCTTCGCAAAGCCTGTCTTGAGCGCAGTCGAAAGGATCAGAATGACAATCAGGCCACTATTAACTCCCTGAAACCGTATGCGCCACATGGTGCACCAAAGAAGCGGCCAACTTGGCCGTTTGTCCGTCAATGTCATATTTGGGGTTCATCTCGGCGATATCCAAGCTGATCAGTTTACCCGATGATATGATAGTCTTCAGGCATTCCAAAACAATGTGTGGGGTAAAACCCATGGGCGAGGCAGCACTTACCCCTGGAGCAAACGCCGATGAAAATCCATCCAGATCGATGGTGACATACACTTGGTCCACATTTTTGGTAAAGGCATTGATGAAGGTGGTGATCTCTTGCAAAAAGGTAGGCTGAAACGTTTCGGACATCACATAAATAACGTTGAGGTCCTTGGCCGTTTCAAAAAGATGACGGTCGTTGGCATCTTTTCGAATGCCGAGACAGAGGTAGTTAAAGTCGATGCCTTCTTTTTGGCAATCTTGGGCAATCTGATAAAAAGGGGTGCCGGAATTGCTCTGTTCCGTATTTTTCCGAAGGTCAAAATGGGCATCAAAATTAATGATTCCGATGGTCTGGCTTTCTTTTTTTGCATCCAGGTATTTTTTGATGCCACAGTAATGTCCATAGGCCATATCATGCCCGCCACCCAGCACAATGGGGAATTGTTTTTTCTCCAAAAGCGTGACAACGGCTTCTGCAAGTTGTTCTTGGGCAGATTCCATATCGCTATTGGTACACGTAATGGAACCTACATCGTGCAACAAAACATGACTGGCCAAATGGTTGGGCATTTTCCCGAAACTGCTTTTTATGGCATCCGGTCCGTCCACAGCCCCGACCCTTCCTTGGTTACGGTGCACTCCGGCATCACAGGAATAACCCAATAGGGCAATGGATTTTTTCTGGGCTTCGGGAATTTCGGTCAAGGGAGTGCAATGCACTTTTTCGTGGAGGTACAACCACTTGTTGGAAATACGTCCGGTCCAGAGGTTTTTTTTTGGGGGTTCGTAGTGTTTCATCACATTAAAAAAGGTCGTCCAGTATATTCGGTTCCACCAGATTTGGTAAAGTTACCCTTAAATTTGGAGTACGGTCCATTTCTCGTTGAATGGCAAACAATGCTTCTTTGTTACGGGCCCAACTTCTTCGGGAGATACCATTGTTCACATCGTAGAACAACATCTTTTTCAAACGGTTGGAAGCTTCTTCGGAACCATCGAGTACCATACCAAAGCCTCCGTTGATGACTTCGCCCCAACCTACACCGCCACCATTGTGGATGGATACCCAAGTGGCTCCCCTAAAGCTGTCGCCGATCACATTATGGATGGCCATGTCCGCGGTGAACTTGCTACCATCGTAAATATTACTGGTTTCCCGGAAAGGGGAATCGGTTCCACTCACGTCGTGGTGGTCGCGACCCAAAACCACGGGTGCGCTGATCTCACCCTTCGCAATGGCCGTATTGAAGGCTTCGGCAATCTTGCTTCGTCCTTCGGCATCGGCATAAAGGATGCGGGCCTGTGAACCCACCACCAATTTATTCTGCTCCGCTTCGGATATCCATTTGATGTTGTCCTGCATCTGTTGTTGGATTTCCCCCGGAGCCTCGGCCTTGATTTCTCTCATGACCTCCAACGCTATGGCATCGGTTTTTTGAAGGTCTTTTGGATTGCCCGAAGTACACACCCATCTAAAAGGTCCAAAACCATAATCAAAACACATGGGCCCTAAAATATCCTGTACATAGGAAGGATATCTAAAATCGATGTTGTTCTCCGCCATCACATTGCCACCGGCACGGGAAACTTCCAACAAAAAGGCATTCCCGTAATCAAAAAAGTAGGTGCCTTTGGCGGTGTGTTTGTTGATGGCATTGATCTGTCTGCGGAGGGATTCCTGTACTTTTTCCTTGAATGCGGTTGGATGTTCCACCATCAAGGTATTCGCTTCGTCAAATGAAAGACCAACGGGATAATATCCACCTGCCCAAGGATTGTGCAAGGAAGTTTGATCGGAACCTAGATGCACAAAAATGCCTTCTTCGTAAAGATGTTCCCAAACATCCACCACATTGCCAATGTAGGCCAAGGATACGGTTTCTTGGTTGGCAATGGCCTCTTTTACCCGGACCATCAACAATTGAAGGTCTACCAAAAGTTCATCCACCCAACCCTGTTCATGTCGTTTTTTGGCCGCTTCGGGGTTTACTTCAGCACAAACGGTTATGCAGCCGGCAATGTTCCCAGCTTTGGGCTGCGCTCCGCTCATACCACCTAATCCTGCGGTCAGAAACACTTTCCCCTTTGGGGAATCGTTCTTGTCCAGCACTTTTCGGAAGGCGTTCATCACGGTAATGGCCGTTCCGTGTACAATGCCTTGTGGACCTATGTACATGTATGATCCTGCAGTCATTTGTCCGTATTGCGTAACGCCCAAGGCGTTGAATTTTTCCCAATCATCGGGTTTGGAATAGTTGGGAATCACCATCCCGTTGGTGACCACCACCCTTGGGGCTTCCTTGGATGAAGGAAATAGTCCCATCGGATGCCCGGAATACATGTGCAGGGTCTGTTCCTCTGTCATGGTCGCCAAATATTTCATGGTCAACAGGTATTGTGCCCAATTCTGAAAAACGGCTCCGTTGCCCCCATACGTGATGAGTTCTTCGGGATGTTGCGCCACGGCTGGGTTCAAATTGTTTTGGATCATCAACATAATGGCCGCCGCCTGATGGGTTTTGGCAGGATATTCCGAAATGGGCCGGGCATACATTTCGTAATCCGGCTTGAAGCGGTACACATAGATCCTTCCATACGTTTTCAGTTCCTCGGCAAACTCTTGGGCAAGCACCACATGCCATGCTTTTGGAAAATAACGCAGCGCATTTTGCACCGCCAATTTCTTCTCTTCTTTGGATAGGATATCTTTCCGTTTTGGTGCCGGGTTCCCGTTTTCGGGATAGGGTCTTTTAGTGGGAAGTTGTTCTGGGATCCCTTGTAATATCTGTGCTTGAAAATCGGTCAATGTTGTGGTCATGCTCAATCGTTTTGATGGATGGGTTCTCCTTTTTTCCAGACTTCACCGGGTTTCATTTGCCCTTGGTAATAAGTGATTTCTTGGTAATTATCCGTTGGGAAAATGGCGAAATCGGCCCAGTTTCCAGGTTCCAATTTTCCCCTGTCGGTCAAGCGCAATGCTGCCGCGGCCCTAAATGTGATACCAGCTAATACTTCGGTGTTGGACAGTTTTTCGAACGCGCCCAAAATGCTGGCTTGAGTCAACAGGTCGCCCATCGGAGCAGAACCAGGATTGTGGTCACTGGCGATGGACAATGCCCCGCCGGCATCCAAAATTCTTCGGGCCGGGGTGTAGGCACAACCCAGACCAAGCGAAGCGCCGGGTAATGCCGTGGCGATGGTATTGCTTTTTGCCAAAAGCTGTATTTCCTTTTCGGTACTAGCTTCCAAATGGTCGGCACTCACGGCCCTAAACTCAACCGCAACTTGACTTCCGCCAGTGGTGAATTGGTCGGCATGTACAGTAATGTCAAATCCCATAGCTTTTGCTTTTTGGAAATAGGGTTTGATTTCTTCTGGGGAAAAGGCACTTTCCTCCACAAATGCATCGATGCGATGGGTTAGGTTTTCGGCTTTTAGGATGGGAAAAAGGGTCGTGCTTATTTCTTCAAGATATTCGCTCTGAAGATTCCAGTCTTTGGGTTTCATATGAGCCGCCAAACAAGTCGGCATCAAGGTGGCCGCTACTTTTTCATTAGCCAGTTTAATGGCTCGAAGCATTTTCAGTTCTTCATCCACAGAAAGACCATAACCACTTTTCACCTCAATGGTGGTGACGCCATTTCGAAGGTGCGTTTTGCTTCTGGAAACGATTCCAGCAACCAATTCCTCTTGGGTTGCTTTTCGCGTCTGGGTCACCGTGTCCCAAATGCCCCCGCCGGCCTTGGCAATTTCCAAATAGGACTTTCCTGCATTTCGGTAGGCATAGTCCCGAGCGCGACTGCCAGCAAAACAGATGTGGGTATGGGAGTCTACAAATCCGGGGAGGCAAACGGTCTTGCCCTCAATGTGATGGATGTCGACTTCGTTTGATTTCAAGTCATCAAAAATGCCAATGGCCACGATTTTTCCTTCGGAAACCACAATACCCCCGTTTTCAATGATGGGCAATTGCTCGTCTTTCAAAGCTCCTTTCAAGGGCAAACCTGTCATGGGCAATAATTGGGAAAAGGGTCCGATCAATAATGGTTTCATGCTAGTAGTTTTCAAATGCTTCTAGGTGGGGCGTGTTCCAATGCAGGTTTTTTTCCTGCATTACATCCTCCACCAAATGAATAATGTCGTTGTTTTGAATGATCTCGATTCCTTTCTCGATATCATCAGCAAATACCCTGTCGTGCTCGGCAAACGCTACTTTGGTCCTTAGGAAGGTATGGATTTCGTCCAGAACGATTCCTGATTTTAAAGGTTTTCGGTACTCGAAGGCTTGAGCCGCTGTCAAGAGTTCAATGGCCAATATTTTCTCCACGTTTTCAATTATTTGCAAAGCTTTCCGTCCGCTAATGGAACCCATGCTCACATGGTCCTCTTGTCCTAATGAAGTAGGAATGCTATCGGCACTGGCAGGGAAACAAAGGCTCTTATTTTCACTGGCCAAGGCGGCTGTAGTGTATTGCAAAATCATATAGCCCGAATTGATCCCAGTGTCCTTCATCAACAATTTGGGAACCCCTGGGCTGTTACCTTCCAGCGCCAGGTAAATGCGTCGGTCTGAAATATTCCCGATTTCCGATGCGGCCAAAGCGGCATAATCCAAAGCCATCGCCAAAGGCTGACCGTGAAAATTTCCACCGCTGATGGTGAGTTCGTCATCAATGATGACAGGGTTGTCGGTTACGGAATTAAGTTCGATTTCCAATAATTCCTTCAGATGCAACCACGTATTTCGTGAGGCTCCGTGCACCTGCGGAATGCAACGAAGGGAGTAGGGGTCCTGTACCCTTTCACAGTCGATATGGTCTTCCAAGATTTCGGAACCTTGTAGTAGGGTTCGGATTCTACCCGCTACATGTTGGTTGCCTTTAAAAGGACGGAGTTGGTGCAATTCCTCATGAAACGGTTTCAAAGATCCTTGAAGTCCCTCGATCATCATGGTCCCGATGATGTCAGCATGTTTGAGGCAATGCTGTAATTTATGAAGCACAAGCACCCCATGGGCGGCTATAAATTGTGTGCCGTTGATCAAGGCCAAACCTTCTTTGGGTCCCAGTTCCAAAGGATGTAATCCGGTTTTTTGGAAAAGCTCTTGGGTGGTGATGGTCTTTCCTTGGTATTCCACTTTACCCAAACCTATCAATGGGAGGAACAAGTGGGACAGCGGTGCCAAGTCACCCGAAGCGCCTACGGAACCCTGACTGGGAACCACTGGAATGGCATCATGTTCCAAATGCCAAAGCATCCGTTGCAAAGTAGTTTCTGCAATACCCGAAAAGCCTTTGGCCAAAGCATGGATTTTTAAGATCAGCATGATCTTGGCCAACTGTTTGGCAATGGGCGTGCCCACCCCAACACTATGACTCTGTAGTATGTTGGATTGAAGGATTTTGGTGTCCTGCTTCGAAATTTTGGTATTGCATAAGGGGCCGAAACCCGTGTTGATACCATAAACGATATGGCCTTTTTCCACAATGCGTTGTACCCTTTGGTGACTGGCATTGACTTTTTTGAGGCAGGTGTCGGATAAAATTCCTTTTACAGTACCGCCTGCCAGACCAAGGGCCAAACCTGCGGTCAGGTGGTCTTCACCATATTGAAATGTCTTGATGTGCGACATGGACTATCTTTTGATATAAAATTAGCACTTGCGTATGATAATTGCCAATACTTATTTTTGTATTATTTAATAAGTATGAATTATCAAATAGAACTCCGGCATTTCATCTACTTTTTGGCCGTGGCCGAAGAATTGCACTATAGAAAAGCGGCAGAAAAGCTCTTCATTTCTCAGCCGGGACTGAGTACCCAAATCAAACAGATGGAAGAAATCTTGGAAACTCAACTTTTTGTAAGGGATAAAAAGAAGGTGCGATTGACCCCGGCCGGCGAGTTTCTGAAAAAGGAGGTGGAATTCATCCTGAACCATCTTGACCAGACCAAAAAGCAATTGAAACTGATCGGGCACGGTCATATGGGCGAGGTCCGGATCGGATTTTTGGGATCGGCCATGCAAAATGTGGTCCCTGAACTTTTGGTGGGTTTGAAGGAAAAATATCCCTTGGTGCACACTACTTTGGAAGAATTGTCGAATCGTGCACAGATCAATGCCATCCTTTCCGATCGTTTGGATCTGGGTTTTGTGCGGATGTCGCGAGTACCCAAAGGCTTGGAAGTGAAACCTGTTTTTGAGGATACGTTTTCATTGGTGTTGCCCCAAGATCATCCCATTGATGCGAAGAATTTTAAGAGTATTGACCAATTGGTCAACGAGGATTTTATTCTTTTCTCCCAAGATTACAGCCCTGAGTATTACGATACCGTGTTGAGCATTTGTGAGGATAGTGGTTTTGTGCCGAAAGTGTCGCATAAATCCGTTCATGCGCAGACCATTTTTAAGTTGGTGGAGAATAAATTGGGTATTGCCATTGTCCCTACCACATTGCAGCATGGGTTCCAGATGGAGGTAAAGTTCATCGAGATGAAACAGATCAGGCAAAGGGCGGTATTGTCCATGGTCTGGAAAGCCGACAATCGGAATCCGGCCTTAAAAAACTGTATGGATTTGCTCTTGAAATTATGATGACATCTTTTTGGGGCCTACCTTTGAATTTGTCAATTCGAGTGATTTTTAAGCGAAGCAAAGAAAATTGTATCGAGAATAGCCGACAAATTTGGTTCTCGATACTTTTCTAAAGGAAAAACTCGAACTGACGTATTATTCACTATCTAATTTTAATGAGTATGATTTTTGATCTTATAGCGAAAAGGAGAAGTATTTTTCCTGTTCAATACAACGATAAACCCATAGCCAAAGAAACGTTGGAAAAAATTTTGGAAGCGTCCAATTGGGCCCCGACCCACAAGAAAACCGAGCCTTGGCGTTTTAAGGTGTTGACGGGTCAAAAAAAGGATGAAATGGGTGTATTCCTTTCTGAAAAATATCAGGAAGTGGACCCCAAGCCAAAACAGGTCACCATCAATAAATTACAGGAGAACCCTGCGCGTTCCGCAGCGGTCATCGCTATCTGCATGCAGCGGGATCCCAAAGAAAGTCTGCCCGAGTGGGAAGAAATTGCCGCAACGGCCATGGCGGTGCAAAATATGTGGCTGTGCTGCACGGAGTTGGGCATTGGCAGTTATTGGTCTTCGCCCGGCCTCATCAAGTTTATGGGTGAATTCTTCGACCTCAACGAAGGTGAAAAATGTTTGGGCTTTTTCTATATGGGCTATTTTGATGGTGAGGTGATTCCATCCGAAAGAACACCCATCGCTGAAAAAGTGGAGTGGTTGGACTAACTGAACGTAAAGAGTTCGCCAGCATATTTTATGGCGATGTACACGTAGAAAATAGCGTAGACGATGGTCAGCACCAATTTCATAAAGGTGCCTGTCAAAAAACCCAAAAAAGAACCAAAAGCCGCCTTCAGGGCGGTTTTTTGATTGGCCTTGTTCAGCAATTCGCCCACCAACGCCCCGATAAAGGGCCAAATGATGATTCCGAATGGGCCAAAAACAGGGACAAAAATGGCAACTAGCAACCCAATGATCGTACCCCACATGCCCGCTTTCGTGCCTCCAAATCGTTTGGTGCCCATGGCCGGAATCACATAGTCCAAAACGGTGATGGTCAGGGTAATCACCAAGGTGATGCCAAGTACCCACCAGTTGTCGGGTACGGCTTTCGTCAAATAGAGCAACAGCAATCCAACCCAACTCAAGGGAGGACCGGGCAACACGGGCAAAAAACTGCCCAAGATGCCGACCAGCATCAATAGAAACCCCAAAATCAACAAGACGATGTCCATGGTTTTCTTTTCCTGTTAGACAAATGTAACCGACAAATGTTACAAACAACCAAAATAAAACCCTCCACTTTAAATTTTCGTAAGTAGATTTGAAACCAATAGCCAATTGCTTTTGAAGGAGACCAAAACATATCGTAAATCTAGGCTTGTCCAAATGGGATGTGCCCTGCTCTGTACCTTTTATGTCTTCGGGATTTTCAACAGCCTTTTGTTGGAAGGAATGCACGAAGTATCACATTTCTGGGGTCCCAAAACGCACCAACATGGCTTTTTTGCCGAGCATGAAGCAGTGGACTACTCGTCATTGGAAGCCATGGCCGGACATTCCCACGAAGCCCTGGAAGCCTTGAAAGCGTTGTTGGAGGCCAACCAGCCGGATGACCAACAATCCTCGGATGAGATCCATCTCAAATTGGACAAACACTTTGTTGATGACGTTGGGATAGTATTTCAGATGGTCCCAACAGCAATGGCAAATGACCATTGGGTGCGCCCAAATAGTTTCTTTTCGTGGTTCCAAGGCGTGACCACACCTCCTCCCCAATACTGTTGAAATATTTTTTAGTGGATTTATCGGATAAGTCCTGAAATCGTCACCCTGAACTTGTTTCAGGGTCACATTATGTATGCTGAAACTCGTTTGGCATGACATTCAGGTGGGCTTATCTGATGTGCCTAACAGAGGCAGTTTTTATACAAATCAAATTTAAATACAACGACATGAAATATTTTATGACGGCATTGTGCATGCTGTTCATGGGCATTGCCGCCGCACAAAACATCAAGGGAAAACTGGTTGACGAAGCAGGCTCCCCATTGGAAGATGCCGGGATTTTCAATAAGACCAGCGGCCAACACAGCCATACCGACGGAACAGGGCATTTTGTGCTGGACAGGACCTCGGTGAACGATACCATTTATTTTTCACGATTGGGATATGCCACGCAGACCCGAATGGTGAGCGCATCCGACCTTGAGAATCCATTGACGATTGTGCTTCAGGAAAGTTCCATTTCCTTGGAGCAAGTGGTTTTGGTTTCCGAAGTGGATGCCCTGAGCAGGGTAGTGGATGTGGATGTGAAAACCAACCCCGTGAAATCTTCCCAAGAGATTTTGAGAAAGGTGCCAGGCTTGATCATCGGCCAACATGCTGGTGGGGGTAAGGCCGAACAGATCTTCTTGCGGGGCTTTGATGTGGATCATGGTACCGATGTGGCCATCAGTGTGGACGGAATGCCAGTGAACATGGTTTCGCATGCCCACGGGCAAGGCTATGCCGACCTTCACTTTGTGATCCCGGAGACCATCGAGAATGTCAACTTTGGAAAAGGGCCTTACTATGTGGAACAGGGGAACTTCAATACGGCCGGTTATGTGGACCTGAAGCTGAGAAAGAGCTTGGACAAGAGCATGCTGTCCACCGAAGTGGGCCAGTTTGGCACCAGAAGGTTCATGGGGATGCTCAATGTAATGGACAGCGAGAACAGCAATGCGTATCTGGCCTCCGAACTCTATCTGACGGATGGTCCGTTCGAGTCACCGCAGAACTTCAATCGCATCAACATTTTGGGAAGATACCGATATGCCCTGCCCGGCGATCAGGAACTCTTGTTGACCGCTTCGCATTTTTCCAGCAAGTGGGACGCATCTGGCCAAATACCCCAACGTGCCGTGGATCAAGGACTGATTGGTCGTTTTGGGGCGATTGACGACACTGAGGGTGGCCAGACCAGCAGGACCAATTTCGTCCTGAACCACAATAAGAACTTGGGTACGGGCAAATCGCTCAATACCATGGCCTTTGTGTCGCATTACGATTTTGAGCTCTATTCCAATTTTACCTTTTTCTTGGAAGACCCGGTGAACGGAGATCAGATCAAACAGTTTGAAGACCGATTGATGGCCGGTGCCAGAACCGTTTTTCAAGACAATGCGGCCCGTCTTGGTGGGTTGGATTTCAAATACAATGCAGGGATTGGTTTCCGGTACGATAATGTGGACGACAACCAATTGTCCCACACCTTGAATCGGCAGGAACTTCTGGAGCGTATGGCCTATGGCGATGTGGACGAGATGAACGGCTACGCGTTTGCCGGAGCAGCCTTCAAATCAGGAAAATTCACCTTTGAACCTGCTGTTCGTCTGGATTATTTCCGGTTCGATTACATCAACAAGATGAGCGAGCTGTACGATAGCAGCAGTGAGGAAAAGGTAGCTTTCAGCCCCAAGTTCAATACCATTTACAGTCCCACGGAAAACACACAATTCTTCTTGAAGACGGGTATCGGTTTTCACTCCAACGACACTCGGGTGGTGGTGGCCAACAATGGGGAGGATATCCTGCCCGCTGCCTATGGTGTGGATTTGGGGACCATCATCAAACCTGCGGACAAATTGGTGCTGAATGCCACTTTGTGGACCTTGTTCTTGGATCAGGAGTTTGTGTATGTGGGTGATGCGGCCATTGTGGAGCCCAGCGGGAAGACCCGCAGAATGGGTCTTGAAGTAGGGGCGCGATACCAACCTTTGGATTGGCTTTACCTCTATACCGATGCCAATTATACCCATGCCCGAAGCACTGAGGAGGCCGATGGGGAAGATCATATCCCCTTGGCACCAGATTTCACCATGGCAGGTGGGGTCACCTTGGGCGGCAACCAAGGGTTTTCCGGAGGAATCAATTATCGGTATATTGACGACAGGCCGGCCAATGAGGACAATTCCATCGTGGCCGAAGGCTATTTGGTCACCGATGCCACCCTCAACTATAGTCTGAAGAATTGGACGTTTGGGTTGATTGTGGAAAACCTGTTCGATACGGAATGGAACGAGACCCAATTTGCCACCGAAAGCCGTTTGTTCAACGAACCCACTTCTTTTGAGGAAATCCATTTTACACCGGGAACGCCGTTCTATTTAAGAGGAAAGGTCACGGTTACTTTTTAAATAATGTCAGTTCGAGTGATTTTTCTTTGGAAAAATCGTATCGAGAACCAGAATTCCAAGGCCAAAACGGATTTGCTACGCTGAATCTACGAATTCTAGATACCTGCCTACCGCAGGCAGGCAAAATTCCTCCGGAATTTCACTCGAATTGACAGTTTTGGGAATTGTCACATCGAGCGCAGTCGAGATGCTTTGGTGTTCTGTTTTTGAATGAGGTCTCGCATCTCGACTGCGCTCGATATGACAGCTCGACCTGACATCTAGGGTTCAACATTCTGATTTTTAGTAAAAAGTAGAATTCAAGTCAAACAATTATCCGCCAGAAAACCACACTGGCGGATTTTTTTATCCATTTTTTAACTAAAAAATTAGTTTAAACTAAATATTTAGTTATATTTGTTTCGTGTTGAACTAAAAAGTTAGTTAAAAATGAAACAGCTCACCAAAGCAGAAGAAGAGGTAATGCAATTGCTCTGGGAATTGAAAAAGGCCAATGTGGCCGCAATTCTGGAGGAATTGCCCGAACCCAAACCAGCCTACAATACGGTTTCCACCATTGTCAGGATATTGGAAGACAAAGGTTTTGTGTCCCATGAGAAGGTAGGGAAGGGCCATGTGTACTTTCCTTTGGTGAAAAGGGAGGAGTACAGCAACCAACGTTTGAACACTTTGGTCGATGGGTATTTCCAAGGCTCCTTCACCAGCATGGTGTCCTTTTTTATGAAGAAGAACGACATCAGCCTGAAAGAATTGGAAGAGATCATGAAGAACATCAAAAACGAGGAAAAATGATCGTCTATATCTTGGAAACACTCGTCTTTCAGTTGGTCTTTTTGTTGACCTACGACCTCTTTCTAAAGAAAGAGACTTTTTTCCAATGGAACAGGTTTTATCTCTTGGTCACTTTTTTACTGTCGCTGGTGTTGCCCTGGATCAAACTGGAAATGTTGCGGACCAGCATGCCCCAGGAATTGGGTGGTGTCACGGTCTTTTTGACGCAATTGGATGGGGTGGTCTTGACCCCACAGGGACCAGAATCGAATTTTTGGGCCACATTTCCATGGTATTATTGGGTATTGGGTGTGGGAAGCATCGTGTCCGCCCTTTGGTTTGGGTATAAACTGTTGCAGATTCTGAAACTGAAACGACAAGGAAAAGTGGTTAGGTACCCCGATTTTGTAAAGGTCACCGTACAAAGGAGCAGTCTGGCCTTTTCCTTCTTCCGGAACATTTTTATGGGGGCCGAGATCCAAAAGGAAAAAGAGGCCAAGATCATTGCCCACGAACTGGTGCATGTAAAACAGAAACACACCCTGGACCTTCTCTTTTTTGAGATGGCCCGGATCGTGTTCTGGTTCAATCCATTGGTCTATGTGTATCAAGCCCGTGTGGCGGAACTGCACGAGTTCATTGCCGATGCGCATGCGGTGAAAGACAACAAAAGGGAACACTTTGAAATGCTGTTGTCCGAAGCGTTCAAGACGCGGCACATCAGTTTTGTGAACCAATTTTTCAATAAGTCATTAATCAAAAAACGAATAGTCATGTTACAAAAAAAGCGATCAAAAGCCATTTGGCAGTTGAAGTATGTATTGTTGCTGCCCTTGGTCTTGGGGATGTTGGTGTATACTTCCTGCGAGAGTGAAAGCGAAAAGAAAATTGAAGAATTGGAAGCTCTACCTCTGAATGAAATTGTGGTTGTAGGGTATAGCGGGGATTTTAAGACCTACACCTTGAACGTGAAGGATTTGGATGCACTTACCGCAGAAGAAGAAAGCGCACGGGATGAGTTAATGGAAAAACTGGCAGAAAACAGCGAAACAGGTGTTATTGTCCATATGATGGACCAACAACAAAGATCCATAAAAATGCAGGTCGAAAACGGGGCTATTAAAAGTATAAGTGTAGATAAGCAAAATCAGAATGGCGTTTCGGTGCCATTTGGAGAGATAGATGAAGTGCCCGTTTTTCCAGGGTGCGAGGATGCAACGGATAAGAGGACCTGTTTTCAAGAAAAGATACAGGAACATATCCGCAAACACTTTAGATATCCAGAAGAAGCCCAAGCGCAGGGCATCCAAGGGAGGGTGAGCCTAATTTTCACCATCGATACAGATGGGACCATTACAGGTATCAGGAAACGTGGACCACACGAATTATTGGAAAATGAAGCGGTACGGATCATAGAACGCTTGCCCCAAATGCAAGCTGGAAAACAGGACGGAGAGGTGGTGAAGGTTCCCTTTTCCATCCCTATCACCTTCCGACTTCAAGGGAATGTGGAAGATGTGATCAGTCCACAAAAGGGAGGAATAGGAGTACCCTTCGCAGTTGTGGAGGAAGTGCCCATTTTTCCTGGTTGTGAAGATGCCGCTGATAAAAAAGCCTGTTTCACGGAAAAAGTACAGGAGCACATTCGCAAACATTTCAGGTATCCCCAAGTGGCCCAAGAGCAGGGCATCCAAGGTAGGGTAAGTGTGATTTTCACTATCGGGGAGGATGGGGCCATTACGGACATTCGCAAACGGGGACCACATGAATTGTTGGAAAATGAGGCGGTACGGATCATAGAACGTTTGCCCCAAATGCAACCTGGAAAACAAAAAGGGAAGGTAGTGGAAGTTCCTTTCTCCATACCCATTACCTTTAAATTGGCTGGAAAAACGAGTGGAACATCGGATGCAACGCGCCAAGCCAAAGATTATATACAAGTGGCCGGAGGGCTACAGCATGGGAACGGGTCCAGTTATTATAAAGGCAAGGTCACGGATAGTGAATCACTCGGTCTTCCCGGGGTGAACATATCCATCCAAGGTACTGAAAAAGGTGCGGTCACCGATTTTGATGGCAATTTTGCCATTGCGGTCGAAAAAGGACAGGTCTTGAGTTTTCAATACAAGGGACTGCCAACAAAAACAATCGAAGTAACCCGATAGCAATGTCATTAGAAATAGAGTAGATGATGGGAATAAAATCCATTTGGTATAGCTGTTTGATTTTGTTTTCATTCCAAGCCGGTGCTCAGTCATCGGCTTTGCCCGTTGCCGACAGTCTGTATGCCTTGGGCAACTATGCCGCGGCCATCAATGCCTATGCGAAGCAGAACAACACGGCATCGTCCCTTCAGATAGCCCGGGCCTACAATGCCATTGGGAATTACGATAAGGCCATTGTCCAATATCAGGAAACGCTGGGCATGGACCCCAACTTGGACATTGCCCGTTTCGAATTGGGCAAATTGCTCCTCAAGGCCAAAAAATATGACCTAGCACTGGCAACTATCGATTTGTTGGTCTCCAAAGAACAGGAAAATCCTGAATACTACTATTACTTGGGCAGGGTATGGGAATCCTTGAACAGCCAAAAAAAGGCAGATGAGGCCTTTAGAAATGCCGTTCAAAAAGATAGTACCCATTTGCGGAGCCTCTATTCGTTGGCCCGATCTTTTGCATCCAAAAAAGAAAAGGATTCCGTGCTCAAGTATGTGGATATGGGCCTTCGGTTCTATGAAGACGATGTTTCCATGATCAATCTGAAAGCACTGGCCTTTTTCAACAACGGACAGTTTGGGATGGCCACTCCACATTTTGAAAGATTGTTGCAGCTTGGAGAGGAAGTACCTTTTGTTTACAATAAGCTGGCCCATTGTTACCTCCGGGACTTGAAGTTGGAAAAGGCCCAAAAGACCTATCATCAACTCAAGAAATTTCCCGAGTATTTGGCCGATGCCTACTCTGGCCTTGGGGAGGTGTTCCTAAAGGAACAACAATTGGACAGTGCCCAATACTATATCCAAAAATCCATAGAGGAGCGCACCGTAGCCTTTGACAAAGAATATGCCGACCTTGGCCGCATAGCGCGCATACAGGGAAAGACCAAAACAGCACTGGACCTCTACACCAAGGCTTGGGAAGAGAACAAGGACAATCCGTACAATTATTACCAAGTCTGTATCTTGGCGGACGAGTACTACAAAGACACCAAAACAAAGTTGGGATATTATGAAAGGTTATTGGGTATGTACCCCGATCTGGCCCCTTTCATAGCCGAGCGTGTGCAAAAGCGCATATCGGAGATCAAGGAGGAAATACACTACGCGGGCAACTGATTTCTTCAAAATATCGTAATTTCAGCCAAATTATAGGGGCTGCCATGCAAAAGTATGTTTTGTGGATCATTTTTATGGGATTGTTCGTTTCCTGCGAGCTGTTCGAGTCCAAAGAGGACAAGACCCAAAAACTGGTCAATGAGGAACTTATGGCCATTGATTGGAACGATGTGGACCAATACCCCCTTTTTGATAGCTGTGACGAAACGGCGACCAAGGAAGCACAACGGGAATGCTTCCAGAATGTGATGGCCGACTATTTTTCCGAAGCCTTGGCAGGGCTCCAGTTCCAAGTGGACAGCGATCTGAACGACACCGTGTACATCGATTTTATGATTGACGAACATGGTTTCATATCCGTGATCAACGTGGAGGAAAAAACCGCCGTGCTCAATGAGATCTCGGATTTCAACACTAAGATATCCGAGCGATTGAACGACCTGACCACCGTGGCGCCCGCCCTGAAAAGAGGGAATCCGGTGGGCCTTCGGTTCAGGCTGCCATTGGTACTAAACACCCATTAGAATTTGGCTACAGAAAAGATCATATTGGGAATAGACCCCGGAACGACCGTTATGGGTTTTGGCATTATCAAAGTGGTGAACAAGCAGATGCACTTTGTGCAGATGAACGAGCTGATGCTGAAAAAGTATGACGACCCCTACATCAAGCTCAAACTCATTTTTGAGCGGACTTTGGAACTTATCGATACTTACCACCCCGATGAGATTGCCATAGAGGCCCCTTTTTATGGGAAGAACGTACAATCCATGCTGAAACTGGGCCGTGCGCAGGGCGTGGCCATGGCGGCCGGACTCTCCAGACAGGTGCCCATTACCGAGTACATGCCGAAGAAAATCAAAATGGCCATTACCGGTAATGGTAATGCCAGCAAGGAACAGGTGGCCAAAATGCTACAAAGTGTACTGAAACTGAAAACCTTGCCCAAAAACTTGGATAGCACCGATGGACTGGCCGCAGCCGTTTGTCATTTTTACAACGAGGGGAAGGTGGAACTCGGCAAAAGCTACACGGGTTGGGAGGCGTTCATCAAACAAAATCCCGATAAATTGGGATAACCATGTCAGGAATCTACATCCATATCCCTTTTTGCAAACAAGCTTGCCATTATTGCGATTTTCATTTTTCCACCCAAATGAAGAAGAAGGATGTCATGGTGGATGCCTTTGTCCGGGAAATGGAACTGCGCAAAAACGAGTTGGGCGATGAGGTTGTCGAGACCATTTATTTTGGTGGTGGCACCCCTTCGGTTTTGGAACTACAGGAATTGGAGCGTTTGATCCAAACCGTGTATGACCATTACAAAGTAATGGACCATGCAGAAATCACCCTGGAGGCCAATCCGGATGACTTGTCCAGTGATCGAATCATCCAACTATCCAAAAGTCCAATCAACCGTCTCAGCATCGGCATCCAATCTTTTTTTGAGGAGGATCTGACCTTGATGAACCGCGCCCACAATGCCCAAGAAGCTGAACATTGCATCGAGGAAGCCGTAAAACATTTTGATAATATCACCATCGACCTGATTTATGGTATTCCGGGGATGGGTCATGACCGATGGAAGGCGAACATCCAAAAAGCCTTGGATTTTGGATTGCCCCATATCTCCAGCTATGCCTTAACGGTAGAACCCAAAACCGCACTGGAAAAATTGATCCAGAAAGGAACAGTGGCCCAAGTGGATGACGGTCAGGCACAGGAGCAGTTCCATATTTTGGTGGATGTATTGGAGGAACAGGGTTTTGTAAACTATGAGATCTCCAACTTTGGGAAACCGGGCTATTTTTCCAAGAACAATACCGCCTATTGGCAGGGCAAAACCTATTTGGGCATTGGTCCGTCCGCGCATTCGTATGATGGACTTTCCCGCGCTTGGAACATTCGAAACAATTCCATCTACATCAAACAGATCCAACAAGGGATCTTGCCCAGTGAAAAGGAAACCTTGACCGTGACCGACCGGTACAACGAATATGTGATGACGGGACTCAGGACTATTTGGGGTGTTTCCAAGGTGAAGATTGCCAAGGAATTTGGACCGGACTACGCGAACTATTTGGAACAACAATCGGAAAAGTTCACAGAACAGCAATTGCTGTTTTGGGAAGATGCTATTTTACGAACTACCCAACAAGGCAAGTTTTTAGCGGATGGTATTGCGGCGGATTTGTTTTTTTTGGAGTAGTTTTGGGCAGACCCATCCACTGATTTTATGGGTTGCTCACAAAGGGAGCTCTCGCATTTTTTTATTCAAATTTGATGGAAATCTCCAAATGTCCTCCGAGTCCTTCGTTTATGATTCTTTGCAAGGTCGAAAATCGAATGTCCTTTAAATTTCTTTCCAATTTTGATATATAGGATTTGTTTGTTCCCGCCAATTCGGCCAATTGTTCTTGCGTAAGACCTTTGTCTTCTCTTGCTTGTTGGATCAACACCCCAAGTTTGAAAGCGTCATATTCGGTTTCAAATTCTTCTCGCTTTACGGTACCTCTTTTTCCAATTTTTTCATCGATAAATTGGTCAAGGTTTTTAAGATTTTTATTTTTTGCTTTGTCCATGTCACACTTGTTTTGAAGGTATTTACGAACCACCTTTGATGGTTTCATAATATTCTTTTTTTATTTGTTCTGCCCTCTCAATCTGCAGTTTAGGTGTTTTTTGCGTTTTCTTGTGGAATCCATGGCCGACAACGACAATATTGTCCAAATCAAAAAAGCAGAAAATTCTATAAATGTTACTTCCAACCTGAACCCTGATTTCATAAAGCCCGGTTGTGTTTTTCAAATGCTTTAAATAGGTTTCGGGAATTCGGTCAATTTCCTCAATGATCCTTAAGGTCCAAATAATTTTCTTTTTTACCTTTTCAGTTTGGATTTCGAAAAAAACCTCAAAGTAATTTTTGAAAAAGTACAGCTCCCGCTTTTTGTTCATAGCAAATATATAAAAAGTAGTCCAATTGGACTACTTTTTTGTGTTTTCAGAATGAAATACAATGAGGTTTCTTTAGAGACGGTTGCCTCTGATTCTTGATGGAGAAAAGTTGCCCACCGCCAAAAACTTGTCTTTTTTGGTGGATGGTATTGCAAATGATTTGTTTTTGTTGGAACAGTTTTTGGAAGTCCCGTCCATTGATTTGAAGAGTTGTACTTATTGGCCTCGATGATTTGGTTATGCAATCTTTCGCTGGATTTATACGCATAGAGATTAGCCTTTGATAACGCTTGTTTTTGTTGGGAAACGTTTTAAAATCTGTATCCAACCCCAATTTTCAATCGATTTGAATTGAAACCAATTTTTTCCTCAGTAATAAAATTATCAACATATAATCTTATAAATTGAAAATTGCCTTGAATGAAGAAATTTCTTAAAATGTCATAGGTTCCGCCAAAGCTTATATTAAATCCTCCAACATTATCTTTTTCAGTATTGGAAATTACAGGACCAGCGTCACTGTAAATATTTGTAGTCTTAAAATAACTTTGTGTGGAATATCCGACTCCTAAAAAGGGCATTAATCCTTTGATTGAATTGAGTGGAATTTCTCCAAATAAATTGAAATGATGTGATGTAAATGATTCACTTTGATTTTGAAAAATTAATTCACCAGTCAATAAATCAATCGAATAAGAAGCCCCAATGTTGAATGATTCCCTATTCAAAAACCTGTATTTCACCTTTGAATTTATAATTCCTGTTAAATCAGATGAATTCCCATTTGAAAACTCCATTGGATAATTTATCTCCAAGCTAAAATTCTTTGTTTGAGAAAAAGCAATGGTAATTGAAATGATGAATAATAGGGTAAAAATTTTTCTCATTTTTTGGTTTTTATTTTCCTTAATGTTTTAAGATGCCTATCTGTCGGTTGACAGGGGTGAAGATATTGGATTCTATCAAAAAATCTAGGTCAAATTGATGAATGCCCTTTTTGGGTTTATGTAACCCCATTTCCAATTGATGGAATTAGATAAGCATGCTTCAAGTTTTCAAAAAATGCGTAGAGAAAGTGATTTTTAGCAAACCGTTCTCGATACAAAATTCCTTTGGAATTTCACTCGAACTGACAATCTTCACCAAAAAATTCCAATTTATTGCATTTCTCAACGGAAATGAGTTTATTACTGCAACAAGTCCAATTACATGATCGCAACCCTAAAACATAATTCCAGAAACTATACAATAGACCTCTCCAGACCCCTTGACATTTCCATTGCCCTGCACGGTGGCGACAAAAATGTGAACGCTTGGTACTTGGGGCCACCCAAAATGGAACCCCATACCGAGGATGGATTTGTGGGCAAGGTCACGGAAGGGGCCTCTACCAATTTCAACGATGTGTGGTTCAATCCGCATTCGCATGTGACCCACACGGAATGTTTGGGCCACATCACCGAAGCATTCCATTCCATCAACCAGAAACTGAAAAAGTTCTTCTTTTTGGCCGAAGTGATCACCGTGGCCCCTGAACAAATGGGCGATGACTTTGTCATTTCCGAAAAACAGTTGAAATACGCTTTGGGCAATAAAAAAAGGGAGGCGGTGGTCATCCGCACCCTGCCCAACACCAAGGAAAAACGCTCCCGAAACTATTCCGATACCAATCCGCCTTACTTGCTGGAAGAAGCCGTGAACTTTTTGGTGAAAAAAGGAGTGGAACACTTGCTAATCGACCTGCCTTCGGTGGACAAGGAACGGGATGGCGGCGCACTTTTGTGCCATAATGCCTTTTGGAACATGAAAGGAAAACCCCGGGAAAAGGCCACCATCACGGAACTGATCTATGTGCCGAACAAAGTGAAGGATGGCACCTATTTTTTAAACCTTCAGGTGGCGCCTTTTGAAAATGATGCCAGCCCCAGCCGCCCCGTACTCTATAAAATCGAAGAAAAATGAAAACGATCATCAAGTTGGAAGAGGTGCTGATGTTCGTATTGGGTATTTATCTGTTCAACCAATTGAACTATGCGTGGTGGTGGTTTTTGGTCCTGATCTTGGCGCCGGACATAGGTATGCTGGGCTATCTTTTGGGCAATAGGGCAGGGGCCTTTACCTACAATTTGTTCCACCACAAAGGAATGGCGATCATCATATACCTCTTGGGGAGCTACTTTTCAATACCTTTATGCCAGTTGGCCGGCGTGATCCTGTTCTCGCACTCCGCATTGGACAGGGCCATGGGCTATGGATTAAAATATGACAAAGGATTTAAGTTTACCCACTTGGGGGAAATAGGCAAAGACAATGGGTGAAGTATTCGATTCCGTTCTGGGACTGATCTTGGGGGCCATATTGATGTATTGGTTCTTTTCCCTTTTCCGTAAAAAAAGGAGCAAGGAAATTACCGAGCACCAGTCCACCGTACTGCTGGACAAAATCAGGAGTGTGTGCAAGCTGGTCTCCGTGGAAGGCGATTTTGCCGAGATCTACCACTACGAGAACACCAAAGGCAGCTTTATGAGCCTCTTCAAAAGCAAAAAGAAGGCACTGATCGTGATCAAGGCCAAGGCGCATATTGGGTACGATCTGAGCAAGTTGGACCTGAAGGCGGACACCGAAACCAAACGGATCATCCTGAGCCATTTTCCACAACCTGAAGTATTGTCCATTGAGCCCGACCTGCAATTTTACGACATCAAGAACGGGATTTTCAACAGTTTTTCGCCCACGGACCTGACCCAGCTCAACCAAGAGGCCAAGCTCCATATCAAAGAAAAGATTCCCGAAAGCGGATTGATGGAAACAGCTAGGAAAGAGGCATTGCAAGCCGTACTTTTGGTAGAAAAGATCGTGGAGACCATAGGTTGGAAACTGGACTACTCCGCTTTGGACATATCGAACAGGGAAAAACAATTCATAGAAGAATAACAACCATGAAAATCAAAATCGTAATCTTGCTATTGGCGGGCATATGTGCCTCCAGTTGTGTACAATTCAAAAAAGAAATGAACAATAATTTTGACCCCACATTTACCCATGTCGTCTATTTTTGGTTCAAAGAACCTAACAACCATGCAGATAGGGTTAAGTTTGAAGCCTCGTTGAAGAAGTTTTTGGAGAACTCCCAATATGCCAAGACCAAGTTTATTGGCACCCCACCCAAGGCCACAAGGGATGTGGTTGATGACTCCTTTACCTACTCTTTGATCTTAAGTTTTGAGTCTGCGGAAGATCAGGCGGCCTATCAAACGGAGCCTCCGCATTTGGTCTTTATTGAGGAATGTAAGGATTTGTGGGAGAAGGTCATCGTGTACGATTCTGAAGGCATCTGACCATGAACATTGAAGCGTTTCGTGAACTTTGCTTGGCCAAAAAAGGAGTGACCGAGGAATTTCCCTTTGATGCGGAGACTTTGGTCTTCAAGGTCATGGGGAAAATGTTCGCTTTGGTTCCCTTGGAGCGTTTGCCTTCCCAATGCAACCTCAAATGTGACCCAGAACGTTCCGAAGAGCTTCGGGAAACCTATGATGGCATCATTGTCCCGGGTTACCACATGAGCAAAACGCACTGGAACACATTGTTTTTGGAACAATTGCCGCCCCAATTGATAGTGGAGTTGACGGACCATTCCTATGATCTGGTCGTATCCGGATTGACCAAGAAGTTGCAACAGGAGCTTAAAAATTTGGGCTGAGGTTACATGGAGGATCTACAGCATTTTTACACATCGCAACAAGAGAGGCACCAAGAGGCGCTTCAGCGCACAAAAAAGCGATTGTCCCTTCTGGCCACCCTGCGCTTGTCCGTTTTCGTGGTCCTCGCGCTTGCGGGATATTTTCTTTGGGACACCAAGATCGTATTTGTGGTGTTGCCCTTCGGAATGGGGCTGTTTCTGTATTTGGTGACGAGCTTTAGTGACGTAAAGCGTCATAAGGCCTACCTGCAAAGACTCATCGACATCAATACGAACGAATTGGAGATCCTGGCCCGCCGTTATCATCATTTACCGGATGGAAAGGAGTTTTTACAACCGGATCATCCCTATGCACAGGACCTCGATCTTTTTGGAAGAGGCTCTTTTTATCAATATGCAAACCGGACCACCTTGCCGCAAGGACGGGAAGTTTTTGCAGGGCTTCTGCTGGACGGATATCCAAAGGATATCGCCCAAAAGCAGGAAGCCATCCAAGAATTGGCAAAGCTGCCTGAGTGGCGCCAACATTTCTCTTCCCTGGCTGGGGAAACCAATCCCAAAATAGCTCCCAATGTGGTGGCCAACTGGATGAAAAACCACCAACCGTTCACCCCAAAATGGGTGGGGATAGTGGCACCACTTTTTGCGCTGGGTTCCATCCTGTGGATCGTTCTGGCTTTGTTGGGAGTGATACCCGAAAGTTTGGTATTGGTTTGGTACTTTTTGGGGATAGGCATCGTAGGTCGATTTTCCAAGCACATCCTCAAGTTTGCGGCCCATGTATCCCAAGCCCAAGAAACCATCCAGCAACATCAGCGACTCATCTCGGAACTGGAGGGGCAGACTTTCACCTCGGAGCTTTTGCAGGATCTTCAGAAAAAATTGGAAGTGAAAGGGGAGAAGACCTCCAAGTTGTTGAAAAGGTTCAGCCAAAGCATTGATAATTTTGAACAACAGAACAACCTTTTGGTGTTGATGTTCGGTCAGGGATTACTGCTCTGGAGTTTGTATTTTGCCCATCGCATAGAATCTTGGATCGCTACTTACGGGAAGGAGGTGGAAGAGTGGTTTTTCGCCATTGCCCAGTTCGATGCCTACATCAGTTTGGCCACTTATACCTTTAACCATCAGACACATAGCTATCCAAGTTTGGTGCAAAAGGATTTGGTGTTGAGCGCAAAGGAAGTGGGTCACCCTTTGGTAGATCCCCAAAAAAGCGTATTGAACGATTTTACCATAGGTAAAGGTCGGTTCTGTATCGTCACCGGGGCCAACATGGCAGGAAAAAGTACCTTCCTTCGGGCCGTTTCCCTTCAAATTGTGATGGCCAATATGGGACTGCCCGTAAACGGCAAAGAAGTGGAATACAGTCCCGTGCGCTTGCTCACGAGCATGCGTTCCTCGGATTCCCTCACGGATGAAACCTCGTATTTTTATGCGGAGTTGAAGCGGTTGAAATACATTGTGGACGAACTGGAAAAGGGGGAATGCTTTGTGGTCCTCGATGAAATTTTGAAAGGCACCAACAGTGTGGACAAGGCAGAAGGCTCCAAAAAATTCGTGGAAAAATTGGTGCGCTCCGGAGCCACGGGTTTGGTTGCCACCCACGATTTGAGCCTATGCACCTTGGCCGATGAGCTTTCCCAGGTGGAAAACCATTATTTTGATGCCCAGATCGTGAACGGGGAACTCTATTTTGACTACCGTTTCAAGGAAGGCATTTGCCAGAACATGAATGCCTCATTCCTTCTGAAAAAAATGGGGATTGTGGATTAGTGCCCCAAATGATCCTTTTTGATTTTCTGCTACAGGGGATGTGCCAATGATTTATATGAAGCCAAAAAAAAATTACACTTATCGGGTTTGTGTATGATTAGTTGCGTGGTTTAGCACGAAATTTAGCAAATAAAAACCAAGTAGAAAATCTGCAAGGATTTTCAGAAATAGGCGAGAACAAGCAATTATTTTACACTTTGTTACCTACAGGTTTTTATTCATTTTAAAGTCCGAAGAAAAATTTAAAGTAACTACTTTTTGGTCTCAGTACTTTTATTTTGGTCAGATAGATAAATTGTCCACTTTTATTTTTTCTGTACACAGTCAATTCCGAATCGACTTTTTTTACAATCGAATCCCCAACTTTAATTTCTTTCTCCTCTAATTGTTCCAAATAAAAGAAGTCCGATTCTCCATAATATACTTTTGTTCCTCTGGCAGCTTTTATGTCTACAATAATTCCGTTTACATTGTTATTGTAAAAAGCTACTTTGTTTTCATAGTAACTAGATTTTGAATTGTAAATAAGAGTGAAGGCAACCAATACAATTATAATTCCCCAAATTTTTTTAATAAGACTAATTTTCATTTTTTGGAACTTGCAGGTTACGTTAAAGATATGATTCGTTTCAATACTTCGGCTGCGCTCAGTACAAAGTGAATGATATCGACCGATACCTGCCTGTCGGCAGATAGGAGTGAAGTTAGGGTTTTTCCGGTTAAAATTCCATCACCAATGGATGGACATCCTTTTTAAATGGATAAGGTAGTAAGATCATTGGGCTATGGGCTCAAATTTGGCTATAAGCCCTTTACCTGCACATTGTGAAAGGAATCGGCCTGTAAGCGCAATAGCTCCTCGGCTTTCTTCTTTTTGTATTGGTATAGTTCCTCCTCGTTCTTGATGTCGGTGTAGATTTTTTCGTTGATTTCCCCATCGGTGGCCAACAACAGTTTGCGCTGTTCCACTTTTTGGGTCACCCAAGTGGACACCACACTTTCCTGCTCTTCAAACTTGAAGTCGTATTCCCCTTTGGGAGCCAACAATTTGGCAATGATAGGTGCCGTTTCGATGGCCAAGAACAACAAAAAGATAAAAAACGAAGGGAACCAAGGTAATTTTCCCAAAGCGTTGATGCGGGCCATGAGTCCGTCAAAACCATCAATAATGGGTTGTGAATTGGTCACCGCCGTGTTGTAATCGGCTTCCAAGGCCGCAATTTGGGCTTCGATGCCTGCTATTTTGGCTGCGTTGGTTTCTTTCAAGGTGTTGAGTTCCGCCAAAGCAGCATCGTGTTTGTCGCGTTTTTCCTTGTAAACGGGTCCTTTGCCCAAACGGCCCGTCCCTGCGGTGCCTTCGGCTTCCGAAATATAGGTGTCGTACAGCGCGTTGGTTTCCGTTTCTTTGGTAGCGATTTCCCCTTTCAGGTTGGCAATGTCCTGGTTGAGGCTTTCTATTTTAGGAGTGTATTGCAGGGCCAATTGCTCCTTATTGTCCAAGGTCATGGCATTTTTTTCTTCCAACAACACTTGGTTGATTTCCTTCTCAAAGATTTTCATTTCCAAGGGCTTGGAGATGACCACGGCAATGATCAAAGCCAAAACAATACGTGGAGCGGCTTGGAGCAGTTCATTTTTAAAATTGTCCCTCTTTTTGATGGTGGAAACGATGTATCGGTCCAGATTGAAGATCAAAAGTCCCCAGATTAACCCAAAAAAGATGGAGGTGTAGATATTGTCAAACACCGTGTAAAGCGCATACCCGCTGGCAATGAAGGCCATAACAGCGGTGAAGAATACGGTGGCGCCAATTCCGGCATATTTGTTCTGTTCCCCATTGGAGCAGGTTTTTAGGATTTCAGTATCGGCTCCGGAGCAAAAAATAAAAAAACGTTGTAGCATGTTCGTGTTCTCTTTGATTGATAGGGTATTAGAACGTGATTTTGGAACTATTGTTACATCAAAAGCCCCAATTAAGGGGCTTTTAACATAATTGGACTTTTTGGAAGGCTAGTTTTCTATGACAATGGGTTCCGTGGAGAGTTTTACGATAGGTTTGCCACTATCCGATCCTCTGGAATCGACATTGATCCTTTTGTTGTTTTCCAAAACCCGGATGGCTTCCTTGGCGGTTATTTCTTTTCCATTGTGCATGAAGGTAGCTCCCTTGCCTGCCATTTCCTTGATGTGCTCCAAAGGGGATTTGGGCTCTGGTGGAGGTGGGGGAGCAGGCAGTGCGGAATTCGGTTCCTGAGCTGGCATTACTCCAGGAGGCGAAGGAATAGCAGCTTCTGTTGCTGGTGCATGTTGAACAGGTTCAGGTGCATCTGGTGCTGGTGGTGGCGGTGGAAAATTAGGGAAGGGTTCCGCATCTTCCTGTTGTTTTTTGGACATTTTGCCATAGATTTCCTTTAACCGGTTCACTTCCTGTTTTTTGATGACCATATGGTTACGGTCCATGGCATTGTACTTTTTGGCCAAGGCGTTGTATTCCTTCATTTCTCCACGGGTGGCACTGGATTGCATGGAAGTTTCTGGACCTACAATGTTGATGGTGGCAGAGCCATATTCGGTGAGGATTTTATCCACCTGTTGAATCACATTTTTTGGGGTTTGGGCTTCTACTTGTATGACCGACCGAACCACTTTTTTGCGTTGATCAAAGGAAAGATGTTCGTTGACTTTGGAAAGCATTTCCTTTAAATCCTCCAAAGGAACAATGTTGCTTTGAAATACTAACTTACCGTTATTATTGATAAAGATTTCGATGAATTCGATCGTTTTTTGGCCTTCTTCTTTTGGAGAACATTCAGGGAAAGGTAGTGCGTTTTCCTTTTGGGTTTCGTCCATTTTCCGATAGATGCGCTCCAATTCCTTCAAATCTTCCAAAGGAATGATCCTTTGTTCAATGGGGATGGCGTTGTATTTCTTCGCCAATTCATGGTAGGTTTTAAGATCGGAAGGGGAAGCGTTTCCATCCAAAGTCAGAACTTTCTCCGTGGGATCCCATTTTTCAATTTGTCGTTTTTCACTAAACCCAAATAACAACAGGGCCGTAAGCGGGAGCACGAGCAGGCTCCTCAATACAAATGATTTTCTTGATGTGTTTGTTTTCATGACTGTAAACCGTTTTTTGATTGATGAATAATTAATGGCATTGGCAATGCCGGTCGACTGATGTTGTTCAAAACTACCGTGTGATAAGTACGATAGGATAGTATTTTGATAGTGTGAATGGTCATGGTTCCCGTTGATTACCGCCCTGTCCGCCAAAAATTCGTGGTTCAGCTTGATGGACGATTTGAATAGGTAGATGATTGGGTTGAACCATAAGATGACCTGGGCCATTTCAATAAAGAGAATATCCAGACTATGCCGTTGTTTGGCATGGGTCTCTTCATGTAAGAGCACTTCCTGCGGAATATGTTTTTCCTCAAATTGCCTTTGGTTTAAAAAGATATAATTAAAGAAGGTGTGGGGCGGAAGGGATTGTCTCAACAGTACCCTAGTGATAAAGTTTTCCTTGAACTTAGGATTTTTTCGGATGCGTAATGCAATTTGCGTCAGGTTTCTTAAAAATCGAATTCCAAATCCGATAACACCGATACTGTAGACCAACCACAATCCAATTTCCCAATCAAAATAGGACTTTTCTGCAACTACTTGCTCAGTTGCTGTGCTCGGTATCTCCCCAGCAATAGGGGATGCTGAAAGAACTATTTGCTCTGGCACGTCCACGTATTCGGTAAAGACCACGGCCGGAATCAAAAAGGAAGCAATCAATGCACCCAACAGAAAGAATCGCTTGAATTGGTGTATGCTTTCCTTTTCCAGTACCAGTTTATAGAAGGACAGGAAAATGACAAGGCATGCAGTGGATTTTAATAGGAAGACCAACATGGTTATTTCTTTTTGATTTCGTTGTCTATCAATTTTTTCAATTCTTCCAACTCGGCTTTGCTCAAGTTCGTTTCTTTGGCAAAGAAGGAGGCAAATTGGCTCGCACTGTCGTTAAAAAAGTTTTTGATGAGCCCGTTCACGTGTTTGGAAAAATAATCTTGCTTTTTCACCAGCGGATAGTATTCCCTACTTCTGCCAATGGTCTCATATGCCACAAAGCCTTTGTCTGCCATCCGTTTTAAAAGGGTGGCCACGGTGGTGGTGGCCGGTTTGGGTTCCGGATAGGCATCCAAGAGGTCTTTCATATAGGCCTTTTTCAACATCCAAACAATGTTCATCAATTCTTCTTCTGCTTTTGACAATTGCATCTCTTGTACTTTATTATGAAGTGTTATTTAATTGTTTTTTTCGTTCATTTTGTCCTTTAGTGCAACAGCTAGGTTTTCATCGGTCAAAATCATTGTTGCGTCTTGGCAATATTGCGTTTTTCCAATATATTGCTCGTATCCCAATTGTCCTTTAGTGCAACAGCTAGGTTTTCATCGGTCAAAATCATTGTTGCGTCTTGGCAATATTGCGTTTTTCCAATATATTGCTCGTATCCCAATTGTCCTTTAGTGCAACAGCTAGGTTTTCATCGGTCAAAATCATTGTTGCGTCTTGGCAATATTGCGTTTTTCCAATATATTGCTCGTATCCCAATTGTCCTTTAGTGCAACAGCTAGGTTTTCATCGGTCAAAATCATTGTTGCGTCTTGGCAATATTGCGTTTTTCCAATATATTGCTCGTATCCCAATGTCTTGATAGTAGTAAAAGCTATCCACTCATTATCCTCTTGGGATAAAAATTCACCACATAGAACAAAAGTTTTTTCATCGTTAGACGCTGTAAGAAAACCAACTTTTACATCACGGAAATTCATAGGTGTCGGTGGTTTGTGGTTACGAAAATCAGTTGAAGCCGAAGTAATCAAAAACTGTACAATACTGTCGGGAATAATTTCCTTATCAGGTGTTGCAGTTGAATTGGCCTCTGCTTCATGATTAGAGTTACAGCTTATGATTGCTAACATCAAGCACAGGGAAACAAACATTTTTAAAATTTGTCGGACCATTATTTCGCTTTTGATTTGATGTTTTTCTTATTGTTTTCAGTGATTTTTTTAAACCGCCTACAATTTTGCTCTACAAACATAGAACAAATATTTTAATTCTACAAATGTAGAGTTTGTTAAAATGAATAATGGGATGTTTTACTTTCCAAAAATGTTAAGTTTGCCGACAAATACAACAACATGGGATTATTGGAAGATTTACAGAGCAGGAGTGGTAACCAATGTGAGCTTTGTGGCGCAACGGAAGATCTGAAGGTGTATGAAGTGCCACCAGTGTCTACAGGAGGTTTGGATGGCAGTGTTTTGGCCTGCGCCACCTGTTTGGGTCAGATAGAAAATCCTGAAACTGTGGATTCCAACCATTGGCGTTGTTTGAACGATAGCATGTGGAGCGAGCAAGATGCCGTTAAGGTAGTGGCTTGGCGAATGTTGAACCGTTTAAAATCCGAAGGATGGCCGCAAGATCTGTTGGATATGATGTACTTGGATGAAGAGGTTTTGGCCTGGGCCAAGGCAACCGGCGAAGGTCAGGATGCCGCGGATAGGGTGGTACATCGGGATTCCAATGGGGTTGTATTGGAAAATGGAGACAACGTGGTGCTGATCAAAGACCTGAAAGTGAAGGGATCTAGCATGGTCGCAAAACAGGGAACCGCCGTGAGACGGATTTCCCTGGATCGCGAAAATGCTGAATATATTGAAGGTAAAGTGGACGGCCAGCAAATCGTCATCCTCACCAAATATGTGAAGAAGCTCTAGGCTTTCATCTCCGCATAATATTTATAGAAATAGGGGATGGTCTCAATCCCTTTCAAGAAATTAAAGACACCAAAATGCTCATTGGGTGAGTGGATGGCATCGCTGTCCAGCCCAAATCCCAACAGAATGGTCTTGCTGTCAAAAACCTCTTCAAAAAGGGCCACAATCGGGATGCTTCCCCCCGTGCGTTGTGGGACAGGTTTTTTTCCAAAGGTCTTCTCGATTGCCTTGGCGGCGGCTTGGTAACCAATACCGTCAATAGGGGTCACGTAGGCTTGCCCACCATGATGGGGCTTCACTTTCACCTTGACGCTTTTGGGGGCCAATGAGGTAAAATGTTTGGTGAACAGATCAGTGATCTCGTGCCAATCCTGATCAGGGACCAAACGCATGGATATTTTCGCATAGGCCTTACTGGCAATCACGGTCTTTGCACCTTCACCAGTGTAGCCACCCCAAATACCGTTCACATCCAACGTAGGTCGGATACCGAAACGTTCCGTAGTGGTATATCCTTTTTCGCCATGCACATCGCCGATGTCCAAAGCTTCTTTATATTTCTCTAGGTCAAATGGAGCCTTGGCCATTTCAGCTCGCTCGGCATCGGAAATGATCTGCACTTTGTCGTAAAAACCTGGAATGGTGATGTGGTTGTTCTCATCGTGCAGGGCTGCGATCATTTTGGTCAATACGTTGATGGGATTGGGTGCCGCCCCACCGTAAATTCCAGAGTGAAGGTCACGGTTGGCCCCGGTCACTTCCACTTCCACATAGCTAAGCCCACGCAGGCCAGTGGTGATGGAAGGGGTGTCGTTGGAAATCATCCCAGTATCGGAAATCAAAATGATGTCGTTCTTGAATTTTTCACTGTTTTCCCTCAGGAAAATGGGAAGACTATCGCTTCCGACCTCTTCTTCCCCTTCGATCATAAACTTCACATTGCAGGGCAGGGTATTGTTCTTGATCATGAACTCCACCGCTTTCACGTGCATAAAAAACTGGCCTTTATCGTCACAGGCACCGCGAGCAAAAATGGCCCCATCGGGATGCAGTTTTGTTTTTTTGATCACGGGTTCAAAAGGAGGGGAGTCCCAAAGGTTTATCGGGTCCGGGGGTTGCACATCGTAGTGGCCATAGACCAGGACCGTGGGCAATTTGGGGTCGATGATTTTTTCACCGTATACCACGGGATATCCTGTGGTCTCGCAAATTTCGGTATTGTCGCAACCTGCATCGATGAGTGACTTTTGGACCACCTTTGCCGTTTCCAGCACGTCTTGGGAATAGGCAGTGTCCGCACTGATGGAGGGGAGTTTGAGTAGCTCGATAAGTTCGCTGATAAATCTGTCTTTGTGGGTGTTGATGTAATCGTTGATTTCTTCCATATAGATTTTAAAAAGGACACTAAAAGTACAAAAAACAAGTTTTTCAGGGTATCGGATTTGCAAATCCGAAAATTGATTTATATTTGCACTCCTTTCCGCGGATGTGGTGGAACTGGTAGACACGCTAGACTTAGGATCTAGTGCCGCAAGGTGTGCAGGTTCGATTCCTGTCATCCGCACTTCAAAAACAAAAGAGCTTCCCCGCAACGGAAGCTCTTTTGTTTTTTACACAATTTTCAAACCTAAACGTACATTTTTTTGAAAGAAAAGGATGCTATATGCCAAAAAATGTTTAATTTATTTCGACCTTGCGTGAAACAAACCAATAATCAACTAACGGAGTATTATACAGATTATGTACAAGGAAATTTATCTAGTCGATGACGAAGATTTGGTGAACACGGTAAACACCATACACTTCAGGAGAATGGGAATGGAGGATCGGGTAAAAACTTTTACCAATCCTGAATTGGCCCTTGATGATCTTAGGTATAGGGACAACCCCAATGTAAAAACACTGATTTTATTGGACATCAACATGCCCGAGATGAGTGGTTTTGAGTTTTTGGAATTTATGACACTCGAAAATTTTCCAAGGACCAACGAGGTGCTGCTTGTGACTTCTTCAGAATCTGATGAAGACAGACGTGAGGCCAAAAAGTTCAATAAGTATGTCAAGGAATTTATCACCAAACCTTTGCGTATTGAGCATCTGGAGGACTATCTTCAAAGTTCATACAAGTAAAAGCCCTAAACAAATCATTCCCTAAACATTCAACCCATCTTGGCGACCCACCCCCAATCTGCCGGGACAAGTTTACTTGGTCAAAATTTTAGCAGTGAAGCGGAAACAGGTTCTCATACATAACAAGGTCGAAAACGTGGAAGATCGAGGGGATGTCGTTTGGGCGATGGACCAAGATTATAAGTTAACGGCGTACAATGCCTCTTTTGAGGAAAAGCTCAAAAAAGAGCAATTGGGAAAACCCTTAAAAGGGATGGACCTCAGGGCCATATATCAAAACGGTGTTTTTTTCAACCCCTGCAAGAAGGGGTGCGAGAAAGCACTCAACCGTTATGCGACCACTGCCAAGCACACTTTTGAGGAAGGAGGTCATACCTATGTGCACGAATTTTCGTTCCAGCCCTTTATGGATGTGTCCGGAGACGTGGCCGGATGTTGCATTTGGCAGAAGGACATTACGGATGAGGTGAGCAATATCCATAAACTGTGGGACAGCGAACGGAAATATAGGGAAGCGCAGCGCATTGCAAATGTAGGGCATTGGGAATGGGACATGATCAAGGACGAGATTGTTTGGTCCAACCAATTGTACCACATCTTCCAACAAATACCGGGGGAGTTTAAAGCCAGTTATGTTTCGTTGATAGAGATCATCCATCCAGAGGATCGCGAGGCCTTTCGCGAAGATGTGGAAACCAGCATACGGGAAAATGGGATACATGATATTGTGCACAGAGTCATTGTGGGTGATGGCGAAATAAGATATGTCCACCAGAAGGGGCGTACATTCTATGATGAGCTTGGCAATCCAATGCGAATGGCGGGCACGTCGCAAGATGTGACCATGGAGGTGATGGCCAACCAACAGATAGTGCAGCAAAACAACGAGCTGCAAAACTTTGTCCGAATCATATCCCACAATTTGAGGGGACCTATCTCCAATCTATTGATGCTATCCAAAATATATGATTGGGGCAAGGACGAGGTGAACGATGACATTGTCAAAAAAATTGAGCACACCACGGAAGCCTTGGACCAGACCATAAAGGACCTCAATCTTTCTTTGTCCCTAAAGAATGCCGATAAGGAACAGTTCAGGGAAATCAAATTGTCCGAGGTGATGAAAGATGTGGATGGCCTGCTCTCTGAAGAAATCATACGCTCCAAGGCAAACGTCAAAACAGATTTTGCACACGTGGAATCTATTTTTGGCCTGAAGAGCTACATGGTGAACATTTTCTATAACCTGATTTTGAATGCCATCAACTATGCCAAGGAAGATCTTCCACCCATCATCCAGTTAACTACAGAGGAAGATAGTGGTTTCATCATCCTGAAGGTCTCGGACAATGGCATCGGTATGGAACTCACCCCCGAAAAAGAACGCAAGATCTTCAATATGTACGGTAGGCTCAGTGGAGCCACCGAAGGAAAGGGATTGGGACTCTATTTGGTAAAGACCCAAGTGGAGGCCATGAACGGGAAAATTGGGGTAGAAAGCGAAAAAGGGGTCGGGACCACCTTCACTGTCCACTTCGAGAAACAACATTAAACAGGTTTTTGGAAGGGCAAATGCGCCAAATCCACATTCCCGCCGGAAATGATCACCCCGATTTTCCTGTCCTTGAAAATTTCCTTTTCCCGGAGCACAGCGGCCAGGGCGACGGCACTTGAAGGTTCGCAGATGATTTTCATCCGTTCCCAGATCAATCGCATGGCAGATACAATTTCTTCTTCCGTGACCCGGACGATTTGCTCCACATGTTTTTGGATGATGGGAAAATTTCGGTCCCCCAATTGGGTCTTCAGGCCATCCGCAATGGTGTTGGTGGTGATGTTGCCCTCTATGGTGCCACTGAGTAGTGATCTGTAGGCGTCGTCCCCTTCAAAAGGTTCACCACCGATCGTTTTGCACCCATTTCCAAAATAGGCGGCTGCCAGCGCGGTACCGGCAATCAGTCCGCCACCACCTACAGGGGTGATTACATATTCGAGGTCTGGGTGCAGTTCCAATAGCTCTTTGCAAGCAGTCCCTTGTCCCAAGATAACGGCGTCGTCATTGGAGGGGTGGATAAAGGTGGCGCCGAATTTTTTTTGGATCACTTCGGATTCGCGTTCCCGGGCCTGCAGCGTAGGTTCGCATTCCACGATACGTCCCCCATAGCCCCGAACGGCATCTTTTTTCACTTGAGGGGCATTTTTGGGCATCACAATATGGGCCTTTACGCCCAGACTCTGGGCCGCTAGGGAAAGCGCCTGTGCAAAGTTCCCCGAAGAATGGGTGACCACCCCGTTTTGTTTTTGACCTTCGGTCAGTTGCATGATGGCATTGGCCGCACCCCGCATCTTAAAGGCGCCCATCCTTTGGAAATTCTCACATTTGAAGAACAATTGGGCCCCGGCCATTTCATCGATCTGTCGGGAAGTAAGCACAGGGGTATTGTGGATAAAAGGTTTTATCCGTTCGTGGCACTCCAAGAGTTGTTGTTTGTCCATAGAAAATAGGCCCGGTAAGTATCAGGTCCGGGCATAAAGATAGGGACAAGGGTTCAATTATGGGACTCCACGTTCTCTTCTTCCTCCTCGTGTCCAACGGAGATGCCCTCCATGCTCAATTCAGGAATGACCAATAAGGGTATCTGTGCATGGAAAGCGGTTCGTTTCACAATGGGTTCGCGGGTCATTTTTTCCATATAGCTGTGCTGGTAGTTCAGCATCGCCAACAAGTGGATGTCCAGTTCTTGGGAGAACACTTCCAGCGTCTGCGACACTGAATTTAGCTCGGAGACCGTGTGCACATAATGTTCCACGTCGCCCAAATACCTCCGCAGCATGTTCAGGTTGAATTGTTGGAGTTCCGTCAAGGCCTTGATGCTGTACTGCACATGCACGATCCGGATGGTGGCTCGGAACATTTTTGCAATTTCGATGAGGGGCGATAGTTCCGAAGTGGTATAGAACCGGGTGAAATCCGTGGCAAAAGCGATCTCGGTGGGCGTGATGAACTCAAAATGATGGGGAATGGCCAAAATGGGACACTTTTTGGCACTTTTTATCATGCGTACCGTGTTGCTTCCCATAAAAACCTCATCCGCTCCGGAAGCACCTTTGGTTCCCGTGATCACCAAGTGGATGCCGAAAGTGTCCACAATGTCCTTTACCTCTTCGGCCAAAAGATTGAAAGAAGAAATCGTTTCAAAACTGTGGTTGGGGTTCCTGTACTTGTCCTTGATTCGTGTCACCGTTTTTTGCAGCCCTCTTTCGGAAGTGTCCCTCACCGCATCCACTATACGGACGCCATCAATCATTTTGGCCATAAAACGGCTGCTCGGGATCACAGGAGTGTAGGTGTTCAGCAGATAAAAAGTACAGCGCTTGTTGCGGAAAAGCTGCATCGCATAATCAATGGCGTTCCAGGCATTTTCCGAAAAATCCGTGGGTATGAGAATCCTTTGCATCTGACGAAATTTTTAGATGCGATAAAATTAGCCTTGTGGTGACGGGGATACTATGACAATTGTCAGGTTTTGGAAGTCCCTTAGAAACCTTCCACCATTTCGATGAGTTTGCGCTCGTCCTTGATGCCTATCTTTTTGCCGGAGGTGCGGATAAGCCCTTTTTTCTTGAATTCCGAAATGATCCTGATGGCAGATTCCGTTGCGGTGCCCACCACGTTGGAGATGTCCTCCCTGGAAAGGGTAAGGGCCAAAAAGCCGTCCTTGTCCTCCCCAAAGTTGTTCCTGAGGTAGAGAAATGCCTCGGCCACACGCTGTTTCACGGTTTTTTGCGAGATGTTCACGATCACGTCGTCCGCTTCCTTTAGGTCGTGTGCCATGTGCCTCAACACCTCCAAGGTAAAGTTGGGGTTCCTTTGAAGGGTATGGGTAATGCTTTCCTTTGGAATAAAACAGACCTCCATGTCACTTACGGCGACCGCGGAAAGGTTGGTGCTTTCCTCGGCAATCACGGAACGCTGGCCAAGGACCTCGCCCTTGGTGGCCAATTTCACGATCTGGTCCTTACCGTTTGCGCTCAGTTTGGAAAGTTTGGAGACCCCGTTGCGCACGCAATAGACCCCGTTGAGCTTGTCGCCCTCCTCAAAAAGGGGCTGTCCCTTTTTTATGGTCTTTGTGGTCTTGGAGTCGGATACGGTCTTCAATTCTTCCTTGCTCATGGCCCGGAGCGAATTGAACTGTCTTATAATGCAATTTTCACATCTGCTTTCCATGTGGATGGGTTTACCTGAGAGACAAATTTATGCCAATGGGATTGCCCATGAACTGATAAATATCATGTTTTTATGCAGAATCGTATTACAACTTTGTACCCAGGTATAAAGCAAATGTTCAATGATGGCAAACACAACCTGTTACCATTGTGGTGATGAATGTGGAAATGGCGCGGTGCACTATGATGAAAAGGATTTTTGTTGCAATGGCTGCAAGACCGTGTATGAGATTTTCACCTCCAACGGCCTTTCCGCCTATTACGAGATAGAGGCCAAAGCGGGGACCACACCCAATGAGATCACCAAAAAATATGATTTTCTGGACAATCAGGAAATCGTGGGCCAGTTGGTGGAGTTCAATGAAGAAGGGGTGCAGGTGGTGAACCTGAGCATTCCCACCATTCACTGTAGCTCTTGCATCTGGGTATTGGAAAACCTGAACCGTTTGCACAAGTCCATCACGGCATCCCAAGTGGATTTTCCCAAAAAGACCATCCGCGTCACCTACAAGACAGCCGATTTTTCCTTGAAGACCTTGGTTCTCTTGTTGGGGAGCATAGGATATGAACCCTATATCTCTCTGGAAGAATACAACAAGAAAAGCCATAGGGTGGACCGCTCGCTCATCTATAAGTTGGGGGTCGCAGGCTTTGCCTTTGGCAATGTGATGCTGCTTTCCTTTCCGGAATATTTTGAAGTGGAGGAATTTTGGTTGGAGCAATACAAACCCGTCTTTCGCTGGTTGATGTTCACATTTTCCCTGCCCGTGGTCTTTTACGCAGGTCAGGATTATTTCACGGCCGCTTATAAAGGGCTGCGGACCAAACTGCTCAATATAGATGTGCCCATTGCCCTGGGTATTCTCGCACTTTTTATACGGAGTACCGTCGATATCATCTTCGATTCGGGTTCCGGTTTTTTCGATAGTCTTACCGGTTTGGTGTTCTTTCTGCTGTTGGGGAAATTCTTTCAGCAGAAAACCTATGCCTACCTCTCTTTTGAGCGCGACTACAAATCCTATTTTCCCATGGCGGTGACCCGTTTGATGCAGGACGGCAAAGAGGAGAACGTACAGGTCTATAAAGTGGATGTGGGGGATCGGATCCTGATCAGGAGCCATGAGATCATTCCCGTGGATTGTGTGCTGATCAAGGGAACGGCCCAGATAGACTACAGTTTTGTGACCGGGGAGTCCGATGCGGTCCACAAACAATCTGGCGACAAACTGTTCGCCGGGGGAAGGCAGATGGCCGGAATTTTGGAGGTAGAGGTGCTGAAGTCCGTTTCGCAGAGCTACCTGACCCAATTGTGGGGCAACTCCGTTTTCTCCAAGGACAGGGCAAGCCAGTTCCAAACCTTGACGGACAGTATCGGGAAACGTTTCACTGCCGCCGTTCTCACCATAGCCCTATTGGCCACTGTTTTTTGGCTGGTCTATAGGCCCGGTATGGCCCTTAATGTGTTCACGTCCGTTTTGATCATTGCCTGTCCCTGTGCTATTGCGTTGGCGGCACCTTTCACGCTGGGCAATATGCTCCGCATCTTTGGGAAGCACAAGTTCTACCTAAAAAATGCAAGTGTCATAGAACGCTTGGCCAAAATCGACATGGCCATTTTTGATAAAACGGGCACGTTGACCACCAATAAAAAGGATACCATTCTCTATGAAGGAGTGGAACTGACCCAAGAAGAGACCGCCCTGCTGAAAACCACGCTAAGGGCCTCCAACCATCCCTTGAGCCGGTCGTTGTACGATATCCTCAAGTCGAATGCCATCATGACCTTGGATGAATTCCAGGAACATACAGGCAAGGGTCTGGAGGGAAGGGCCAAGGAACATTCCATCAAAGTGGGGTCTGCCACCTATGTGGGAAAAGAAACGTCCACTCCTGTGGCCGACACCTCGGTCTATGTGAGTGCAGACGAGGACATCAAAGGCCGTTTTGTGTTCAAGAACACCTACAGGGAAGGAATCGACCAAGTTTTTGAAACGCTCGGACAGCATTTGGAACTGGGCATCCTTTCCGGTGACAATGATGGTGAACGACACCAACTGCAAGAACTGCTCCCGCAAAAGACCCAAATGTTGTTCAACCAAAAGCCCGAAGATAAACTGGAATATATCAAAGGATTGCAGGAGGGACACAATGTACTCATGGTGGGCGATGGACTGAACGATGCAGGGGCCTTGGCGCAGAGCAATGTGGGCATTGCCATATCGGAGAACATCAATGTGTTCTCGCCGGCCTGTGATGGCATATTGGATGCTTCGCGGATGTCCCTGTTGCCCAAGTTCATCCACCTCTCACAGAAATCCATCCGGGTCATCAAAATGAGCTTTTTGCTCTCCCTGTGCTACAATGTGGTCGGGGTGTACTTTGCTGTAACGGGCCAGTTACAACCCGTCATTGCGGCTATTTTAATGCCCTTGAGCTCCATCAGTATTGTGGTCTTTACCACCTTGATGACCAATTTTTTGGGCAACGGATTAAAAAATCCTGAAAGCTGATATATGTCATTTTTTTCAACATACCATCACAGTAGTTTTACCCTCAAATTAAGGCAGGTATGAGTGTTATTTATGTGTTGTTGGCCATCAGCATCTCAGTGGCAGTGGTCTTTTTTGCAGCATTTGTCCTATCGGTCAGAAAAGGACAGTATGATGACACCTATACCCCTTCGGTACGCATGCTCTTTGAGGATGAGGTAGTGGGGGAGGCCAACGGACCCGATCAGATCAAAGGAAAAAATCAAACAGAAAATAGTACAAACCAATAAATATGGAAATACAGCAGTTCCGCTACGATAACAAAATCGTGCAAAAGTTCTTGTACGCCACCATGCTATGGGGCGTGGTAGGTATGGCCGTGGGGCTTTTACTGGCCTTCATGTTCTTGTTCCCGAATCTCACAGAGGGCATCCCGTGGTTGAGCTTTGGACGTTTGCGTCCACTGCACACCAATGCGGTGATCTTTGCATTTGTGGGCAATGCCATCTTTGCCGGGGTCTATTACTCCACCCAACGCCTGCTCAAGGCCCGGATGTTCAGTGATTTTCTGAGCAATTTTAATTTCTGGGGCTGGCAGTTGATCATTGTGGCCGCGGCCATCACATTGCCCTTGGGGTACACCACTTCCAAGGAATATGCCGAGTTGGAGTGGCCCATAGATTTGGCCATCGCCGTGGTCTGGGTCGTTTTTGGATGGAACCTTATCGGCACCATTCTTAAAAGAAGGCAAAGACACCTGTATGTGGCCATTTGGTTCTATCTGGCCACCTTTGTCACCGTTGCGGTACTCCATATTTTCAATAGTTTGGAGCTTCCCGTAACGGCCCTGAAAAGTTATTCGGTCTATGCCGGGGTACAGGATGCACTGGTACAATGGTGGTATGGACACAATGCTGTGGCCTTTTTCTTGACCACACCTTTCTTGGGATTGATGTACTACTTCGTGCCCAAAGCGGCCAACAGGCCCATTTACTCCTATAGGTTGTCCATCGTTCACTTTTGGTCCCTGATATTCATTTATATCTGGGCAGGACCACACCACCTTCTCTATTCTTCCCTGCCCGATTGGGCACAGAACTTGGGGGTTGTGTTCTCCGTGATGTTGATTGCACCTTCATGGGGTGGTATGATCAATGGATTGTTGACCCTTCGCGGGGTATGGGACAAGGTACGTACCGATGCCACTTTAAAATTCATGGTGGTCGCCATCACAGGATACGGTATGGCCACTTTTGAAGGACCCATGCTCTCGTTGAAAAACGTGAACGCCATTGCCCACTTCAGCGACTGGATCATTGCCCACGTACACGTAGGCGCCTTGGCCTGGAACGGCTTCCTTACCTTTGGTATGGTGTATTGGTTGGTACCCAGAATGTTCAAGACGGACCTGCACTCCAAAGGACTGGCCAATTTCCATTTCTGGATCGGTACCTTGGGTATCGTGCTCTACGCACTGCCCATGTATGTGGCCGGGTTCACTCAAGCCTTGATGTGGAAAGATTTTAATCCCGATGGTACCTTGGTATATGGTAACTTCTTGGAAACCGTATCCCAGATCATCCCGATGTACTGGATGAGGGCGATTGGGGGCAGTCTCTATATTCTAGGGGTGTTCGTGATGCTGTACAATGTGGTGCGGACCATCAAATCCGGTAGTAAAGTGGAAGATGAGTTGGTGGAGGCACCAGCATTGGCACGCGTTTCCAAAAGAAGGGTGGCCGGCGAAACCTTCCACAATTGGTTGGAGAGAAAACCGGTGCAGCTGACCATTTTGGCCACCATTGCCATCTTGATCGGAGGTGTTGTGCAGATTGTCCCCACCATTCTGGTGAAATCCAATATCCCGACCATCTCCAGTGTGAAGCCCTATACTCCCCTAGAACTGGAAGGACGTGACCTCTATATCCGTGAAGGCTGTGTGGGATGTCACTCCCAAATGATCAGACCTTTCCGAAGCGAGGTGGAACGGTATGGGGAATATGCCAAAGCCGGTGAGTTTGTCTATGACCACCCCTTCCTTTGGGGCAGTAAGCGTACAGGCCCAGATTTGCTCAGGGTAGGAGGTAAGTACTCCGACAACTGGCACCTGAACCACATGTACGACCCCCAGAGTACATCCGCAGGCTCCATTATGCCTTCCTACGAATGGTTGGTGAGGGACGAACACGACAGGGGCAATGTGCAGGCCAAGATGGAAGCCATGGTAAAACTGGGCGTTCCCTATACCGAAGCGGATATTGCCAACGCGCAACAGGCCATGGCGGAGCAAGCGGAAAAAATAGAGAAAAGCCTATATGCGGACCCAGAGTTTGTAAAGACCTACGAAGCGGATAAAAAATATGCCGAGGAAAACGGATTGGGCTTTGTGGAGATGCGCGACCGTGAGATTGTTGCCCTCATTGCCTACCTACAACGGTTGGGCACGGACATCAAGATAAAGGAAACAGGGGAACTGTTATCAGAAAATAAAGACTAAAAAGGAACCATGAACCAAGAGGTAAGGATCCGGACGCACAAAAGGCATTTCAAGTCCTATATCATGATTCTTGTTTCCAAAACACAATAAAGCCATGTTGAAATTTGTAAAGAACCATATGGAGACCATCGACGGGGTAGCAAATTATCCCATGATCTCCCTGCTTATATTCTTTGTTTTCTTCGTTCTGCTGTTCTGGTGGGTCTTCACCGCAACAAAGGAGCACATCAGGGAAATGGAAGAACTGCCATTGGATAACAACGACCAACAACATAAACCATAATATTATGAGCACAAGAACACCTTGGTGGATACGCATACCCGTACTCTTCTTTTTGATCTTCGGATTGATGGAATACTTTATCGACTCCGGCGACCAACCGGCCATCATTGCATACCCGATCACACAGCTGTTCCTGCTGTTGATCTTGATGATACTCATTGCCATTGAGCTTATTTTGAGTTCCATTGAAAACGTGATGTTCCAAACGCTAACGGAAGAGGGCAAGCAACGCTATTTGGCCAAGAAGAGCAAGAAAGCGGAGTGGACATGGGCAAAGAACCTCATGAAGAACCTTACCAAGAGCCGCGCGGTGGACCGTGAGGAAGAGATCATTCTGGATCACAATTACGATGGCATCCGAGAGCTGGACAATGTCCTGCCGCCATGGTGGGTGTACCTTTTTTATGGGACCATCATTTTTGGTGTCATTTATTTGGTGAGGTTCCATGTGATAGGCGACTACGACCAAAAAGAAGAATTTGAACAGGAAATGGCACAGGCAAAGATGGCCATTGAAGAATACAAGAAAACAGCCAAGGACCTGGTGGATGCCAGCACAGTGGAATTTTTGTCCGAAGCTTCAGATCTAAGCGCCGGGGAGAAAATATTCCAGTCCAACTGTGTGGCCTGTCACATGGCCGATGGTGGAGGGGGCATAGGTCCCAACCTGACCGACCAGTATTGGATTTTGGGAGGGGGCATCAAGAATGTGTTCAATACCATCTCCGAGGGTGGCCGGGACGGTAAGGGTATGATTGCCTGGAAACAGAACCTGAAACCTGCAGAAATAGCCCAAGTGGCCAGTTATGTGCTCACATTGAACGGTACGGCACCGGCAAATCCAAAGGCCCCCGAAGGTGATATTTGGATAGACCCCGATGCACCACAATCCTCCGAACCTGCTCCCGGACAGCAAGTTTCGGACTCCACGGAAGTTGCCGTGGAGTGATCCTTGAATAGGGAAAAGAGTCTGGAAATCTATAGAAAAGAGCAATGGAAGAGAATTTTAGGGATTCCATAGGAACCATTACAAAAGAAGGCAAAAGGGCCTGGATATTTCCCAAAAAGCCCAGCGGTAGGTTTTACGACTATCGAAAGTATGTCAGTTACACCCTGCTCATCTTCTTGGTGGTGGCCCCCTTCGTGAAGATCAATGGACACCAATTTCAGATGTTCAATGTGTTGGACCGTCGTTTCAACATATTTGGGCTTCCGTTTTGGCCCCAGGATTTTCACTTGGTGGTCGTGTCCATGATCATTGGGGTCGTTTTCATTGCACTGTTCACGGTAGCCTACGGACGTATTTTTTGCGGCTGGATGTGCCCCCAGACCATCTTTTTGGAAATGGTGTTCCGCCGTATTGAATATTGGATCGATGGAGATCGGGGCGCCCAAATGCGATTGGCCAAAGCCCCATGGAACAGGGAAAAGATCATGAAAAGGACACTCAAGTGGACCGTTTTTTTCATCATCTCCTTTGTCATCGCCAACATTTTCCTGGCCTATTTGATAGGTAGCGACAAACTCATCCGGTACATTACCGATGGGCCCGCGGCCCATATCGCCACGATGGTTCCCTTGTTGATCTTTACAGGGGTGTTCTACTTCATCTTTGCATGGTTCCGGGAGCAGGTCTGTATCATAGCCTGTCCCTACGGAAGACTTCAAGGGGTGCTGCTGGACAACAAATCCATTGTGGTGGCCTATGACCACAAAAGAGGGGAGGCCGAAAACGGTCGCAAGAAGTTCAGAAAGAACGAGGACCGCGAGGCCCTTGGTTTTGGGGATTGCATCGATTGCTTCCAATGCGTCAACGTTTGTCCCACGGGCATAGACATCCGAAATGGAACACAGTTGGAGTGCGTGAACTGTACCGCCTGCATTGACGAATGCGACCATATTATGGACAGTATCGATAGGCCCAGGGGGCTCATTCGTTATGCAAGTGAAGATGAGATCACCAAAAAGGCCAAGTTCAGGTTTACGCCCCGCATGAAGGGGTATACAGCCGTCCTCACAGTCTTGATCGGTATTTTGATCGGGATGCTGTTTTTGAGGAATGAATTGGAAGCCAATATATTGCGATTACCAGGGCAGCTCTATGAGCGAAAGGAGAACAACATCATCAGCAATGTATACACCTATAAATTGATGAACAAGACCACCAAGGATATCGAGGAGGTTTCCTTTAAGTTGATGTCGCACAAGGGCGAGATCAAAATGGTGTCCCAAGATCGGTTCACCGTTCCAGCGGAACAACTCATAGGTGGTACCCTTTTCATAGAGATCAACAGTTCGGCATTGACCGGGGACAAGGACAAATTGAAGATAGGGATATACAGCGGGGATGAGCTTATCGAAACCACGGTGACCCAGTTTCTGGCACCACGGAGTTACAACTAAAAATCTATTGCAATGAAAATAAATTGGGGAACAGGAATCGTATTGGCATTTATAGGCTTCATTGCCTTCATACTCTATTTTGTGATCAGGATGAGTACCGATGATAGGGCCAACCACGATTTGGTCACCGAAGAATATTATAAAAAGGAATTGACCTATCAGCAGGACATGGACGCTTCAAGGGCCACCACCGAAATGGATGCCGACCTCAAAGTGGAAAAAACCGATGAAGGCCTGATAGTCTATTTCCCCGAACGTTTTGATCCGAAGGAAATTACGGGAACAGTGTCCCTATACAGACCGTCCAACAAACATTTGGATACAGACTTTCCCATAAGTTTGACCAAAACACATTTGCTCATACCTGACAATCGTTTGGTGGGCGGTCGCTGGGACATTATCGTGAAATGGCAGTACGGCGGACAGGATTTTTTTCATAAACAGAAACTGATTTACTGATCATGCTGACATCGGCTTTGGTTCTGGGGATTTTGGGAAGCCTACACTGCTTGGGCATGTGCGGCCCCATTGCTTTTATGCTGCCCTTGGACCAGACGAACAACATCAAAAAAACAGTACAACTTTCCATATACCATACCGGAAGGTTGCTAGCTTACGGGACCATAGGGCTGATCTTTGGATTTTTGGGAAAAGGACTTTCCCTGTTCGGTATACAGCAAAAATTGTCCATCGGCATCGGTGTCCTTATGATCATATTGGTTTTGGTGCCGGGCAACCTTTTGAACGGGCATCGGATTTTCCGTCCCATCTATTCCCTTTTGGGAAAAGCCAAGTCCAAACTCGGGGCAGAGCTCAAGAAAAAGACCCCGGATGCCTTTCTGACTATCGGGTTTCTGAATGGTTTTCTACCTTGTGGATTGGTCTATATGGCCCTTTTGGGTGCCACGGCCTTGGCCACCCCATTGCAAGGAGGGCTTTATATGGTGCTCTTCGGGCTGGGGACAGTTCCCTTGATGTCCGCAGTGGTCTATTCCAAGGGACTGTTCCGAAATTCCATAAGGACAAAAATGCAAAAATTGGTCCCGGTATTTGTGGTAATCATCGGTGTTTTGTTTATTGTGCGCGGACTGGGACTGGGCATTCCCTATGTGTCCCCCAAACCGGCACCGTCCCATTCGGTGACAGCGGGCATCGAATGCCATCAACCTTAAAAATCATCAAAAGTGAAAATAACAACAGCTGAAGAAGCGGTAAGTATTGTAAAATCTGGGGACAGGGTGTTTTTCCAAGGAGCTGCCATGACCCCGAACATGATCATTGATGCCCTTTGCGATAGGCACGGGGAGCTTGAGAACGTGGAGATCGTGTCCATCCACACAGAAGGTGAGGCCAGGTATACCACTGCTCCGTGCAATACCAGTTTTAAATTGAACAGTTTGTTCGTGGGCGGCAATGTCCGCAAGTTCGTGAATGAGTTCAGGGGCGATTATGTGCCCATTTTTTTGAGTGAGATCCATTTGCTCTTCCGAAGGAAGATCCTTCCCTTGGACGTTGCATTCATTCAGGTTTCGCCTCCCGATAAGCATGGATTTTGCTCATTGGGGGTGTCGGTGGATGTGACCCTGCCCGCCATTGAAATGGCAAAGACCGTTGTGGCGCAGATCAACCCACAGGTGCCGAGGAGCCATGGGGATGGGATCATCCATATCGATAGGATACATTTTGCCGTTGAGGTGGACCAGCCCATCCATGAGCACGAACCCACGGAAATTTCCGAAGTGGAACAGCAGATCGGGGGGCATGTGGCCTCTTTGATCGAAGATGGGGCCACTCTTCAAATGGGTATCGGCAACATTCCCAACGCCGTACTGTCCAATCTTGGCAACCATAAACGATTGGGCATACACACCGAAATGTTCTCGGATGGGGTATTGCCGCTCATCCAGCAGGGAGTCATCACCGGAGAGGAAAAAAGGGTGAAACAGGGCAAGGTGGTGAGCTGCTTTGCTGTGGGCTCACGCGCCCTTTATGATTTTGTCGATGACAATCCCCTTTGTGATTTTAAAGAAGCGGCCTATACGAACGATACGGCAGTGATCCGGAAAAATCCAAAAGTAACGGCCATCAACAGTGCCATTGAGATAGACATTACCGGGCAGGTCTGTGCCGATACCATCGGGAGCCGACAATTTTCGGGTGTTGGCGGACAAATGGACTTTATCAGGGGAGCATCCCTTTCCGAAGGGGGCAAACCCATATTCGCCATGCCCTCGGTGACCAACAAGGGCATTTCAAAAATCGTTCCCTACCTGAAGCAAGGGGCCGGCGTCACCACTACCAGGGCCCACGTGCATTATGTGGCCACGGAATATGGTGTGGTTGACCTGTATGGAAAAAGCCTTCAACAACGGGCCAATGCCCTGATCTCCATTGCGCATCCCGAACACAGGGAAGCCTTGCAAAAAATGGCCTATGAAAGGTTCAATGGATAGAAAATAAGATCACAAACAAAAAGGGGGCAACTTTAGTTGCCCCCTTTTTTTATCCGCTTGCGTAGTACCAATCAGTCGTGGAACCTTTAAATCTTAAAGGTTATCACTGGGGTTTTGGAATGATTGGCAATGTCTTCGCCTATACTTCCCATAAAAAAATGGGAGAGTCCCCTTCTACCATGGGTCGGAATGCCGATGAGGTCGGCAGGTATTTTTTCGCTATAGTTGAGCACACCTTTTTCCACGGTATAATCGTTGTGGATATCGACACCGAGACCCAATTTGGCATCGTTCAGGAACTTGGAGATCTTGCTATAGGCATCATCGGTGCTCAAGAATTCATCCCCGGGGGTGTTGATGTACACCAAATGGAACTCTGCATTGAGGAGGTCTGCCATTTCTTTGGCCTTTTTGAGGGCAGGAATGCTCTCTTCCTCAAAATCGCAGGCAAAAACGAAGTTCTTGGCCTTGAAATCCTCTACTTCTCCTTTGATGACCAACACGGGCACATCCGAAGTGCGGACCACACGCTCCGTGTTGGAGCCGATAAAGATCTCTTGCAGGCCATCGGCACCGTGGGACCCCATCACTATCAGGTCTGCCCCATGTTTTTTGGCCACTTCGTTCACTTCGCTGAACACTTTGTAGTGTTTGATCACAGGTGTGATCTTGAGATTTTTCAAGTAGGGTTTCTCCAAGAATTCGGTGAATCTTTTTTCCCCGATCTTGATGAGGTGCACCACCTGCTCTTGGGAAATATATCCCGATTCGGCCATTATTGCAGGGGAAAGTTCCAACATGTGGAGCACCAATAGTTCGGCATTGTGCTGCTTGGCTAGGGAAGCGGCAACTTTGAGGGCCTTTTCGGATTGGTCCGAAAAATCGACGGGTACGATTATACTTTTCATTTTTTGCTTTTTTTAGGTTAAACGGTCATGGAAAATATCCGGGTATCTGGTTGTTTTCGTTGTAATTTCAGGTCGAATGCCATACTGATGTTCCTGATGAAAGGTCTTCCTTTTTCGGTCACTTTGATGTGGTCTTTTCCCAATTCTACCAAACCATCGGCTTGCAGTTCAGACAGGTTGCCGAGAATGGAGCCAAAATCGACCATTTTCTCTTCATCAGGTCCCCATTGGGTGTTGAACTGGCACATGATGTTCAGAATGTGCTGCCTCAAAATTTGGTCTTCGGTATTCAGGATGTGTCCTTTAAAGATAGGTATAACCCCATGCGAAACCAAATCGGCATACTCTTCGATGCTTTTTACATTTTGGGCAAAACCATACCAACTGTCGCTGATGCTGGAAACCCCTAGGCCGATCATCAGTTTGGTCTTGGAAGAGGTGTATCCCATAAAATTTCGGTGCAAGGTGCCATTTATGTAAGCTTTGTACAGGTCATCGGTCGGAAGGGCAAAGTGGTCCATCCCCACATCCTTGTACCCAAATTGGGACAGCATTCTCTTGCCCATTTCATATTGGGCCCTTTTTTCCACAGAGGAGGGCAGGTCGGTCTCCTTATAGCCCCTTTGTCCGTTCCCTTTGATCCAAGGCACATGGGCATAACTGTAAAAGGCGATCCTATCGGGCTTGAGGGCATTGGTCTTCATGATGGTTTCCTCCACATTGGCACAATCCTGAAAAGGCAGGCCATAAATGATATCGTGCCCGACCGAGGTATAACCGATCTGTCTTGCCCATTCGGTCACATTTTTCACATTTTCAAAAGGCTGTATCCGGTTTATGGCACGTTGTACGGTCAGGTTATAGTCCTGCACGCCAAAGCAGACCCTTCTGAACCCTACATCATAAAGGGCCTGGAGGTGCGCTTTGGTCGTATTATTGGGATGTCCTTCAAAACTGAACTCGATATCCTCGGCTTTTTTGCCAAGTCTAAGGATGCCATTTACCAGCATCTGTAGGTGTTCCGGGGTGAAGAAGGTTGGGGTGCCCCCTCCCAAATGCAATTCTTTTATCAGAGGCCTGGAACCCAGTATATCGCAGTAGAGTTCCCATTCCTTCAATACATTTTGGATGTAGGGAAGCTCCAGTTCGTGTCTTTTGGTGATGCGCTTGTGGCAACCACAAAAGGTGCACAAACTCTCGCAAAATGGGAGGTGTATGTAAATGCTGATCCCTTCATCGGAACTTTCTTGGAAAGCCCTAAGGATGCTGGACCTCCATTGTTTTTCCGAAAAGCTGTCCAAGTCCCAATAAGGTACAGTGGGGTAACTGGTGTATCTGGGGCCGGGGACATTGTATTTTTGAACTAAATGGCACATAGCTGCATTTTGTTATAGTATGGGGTCAAAAGTAGTTTTGGGGAATAGCATAAAACATGATAAATGTCATGAACCCCCAAGGACATTCCATGAAGTGGCCGTCCGACCAAGTTGGACGGCCATTTTCATTACTCTTGCATGACAAAATTGATAGGGATACTATATCTTACGCTGACTGCTCTGCCCCGTTGTTGTCCTGGTTTCACTTTGGGCAATAGGGACATGATGCGGACGGCCTCTTTTTCCAGTAACCTGTCGGGTCCCCTTTTTTCAATATTGCTTACCCTTCCTTGGGAATCAATGACGAACTGTACATAGACCCTTCCGGTGATGTTCATTTCCAGGGCATCTGTGGGGTATTGGAAGTTGTCCCTGATGTGTTCCTGGACTTTTTGGTTGAAACAATTCTTCCGCTCTGCTTGGGTTTCATAGATTTCACAGCCAGGAAATAGGGGCACATTTTCAATGATGGCAAAAGGCACCACGACTTCCTCTTCCACTTCCTCCACAGCCACATCCTCTATCTTGACTATGGCATCCTCAATATAAGTGTCTTGGCTACTTTCTGTGCTTTCGATGATGGTCTCCTCCACATCTTCCACATCCTCCACAATCTCGATTACGTCAGGCGCGGCAGGTGGGGGTGGAGGGGGTGTGGTACGGATGGCCTCGGTCATGGGGACATCTTCCTTGAGTTCGTCCACCAATTGGACCACCTCTATGGATTTGGATTCTTGTTCGTAGAATTTTACTTCAAGGGACTGCCATGTCACTAACAATACCGAAGTAAGGCCTATCATGAAATAAAGACTGCTGTTGCGTCCTATTTCGGCATTTGGGTTCTTTTTTGGTTTCATGACTTTTGCGATTTAACTATGTTAAAGATAGCCTCGTCACGAATCAAAAAATATGATAAAGGTCAGGTTTCCAATCGGTTGTTCGGTACTTTATCTGCCCAGATCATTCTTGTGGTTTTCCCAGATCAGTGCCGCAGCACCACAAATGGCGGCCGTTTTGTCCTCCATGCTGGAAAGGAGCAATTTTACCTTGCCCTTGTACACATCCAGTAGAAATCCATTGAAATATTTCTCCAAAGGGGTCATGATCCATTTGCCACTATTGGTGAGCCCGCCCATGAGGATAAAGGCTTCGGGTTGGGTAAAGGCAGTGAAATTGGCCAATGCCTGGGCCATGATCCTTGCCGTATAGTCAAAGGCTTTTAGGGCGATTTCATCACCTTCCTCGGCTGCCCGGGTAATATCTTCCCCGTGTAGGTCGTTGTAGGCCACATCCCTGAACCGGCTATCCACCAAGTATTTGCTCTGCATAAAAGTGACGGTGCGTTTCAGTCCAGTGGCGGATACATAGGCTTCCAATCCGCCCCTGACGCCGAGCCCTGTCAACCGGCCATCGCCCATGGTCATGTCAACATGCCCCAATTCGCCCGCAAAACCGTCATAACCATCGATGAGACGACCATTGGCCACAATACCTGCGCCAAAACCGGTGCCCAAGGTGATGACGATGAAGTCGGTCATGCTCTTGGCCTCGCCAAAGAGCATTTCCCCCAGTGCCGCGGCACTGGCATCATTCATGATCCGGATGGGCATGTCCATCCGCTGTTTCAGTTTTTCCACCAGGGGCACACTGCCCTTCCAGATGAGGTTGCTGGCATTCTCAATGGTGCCGTTCTTGCTCGATGCATTTGGTGCCCCGATTCCACATCCGAGGACGTTGACGGGCTTTCCAAAATTGCCGATGATTTCATCCGAAGTGGTCTTTATTTTGTTGAGATATTCTTCCAAATTGGGAAAATCCTGGGTCCTGAAGAAGGTTTTTTCGTGGCAGACACCGTTTTCATCCACCAATCCTATCTTGGTCTTGGTCCCACCTATGTCCACTCCGATCACTATGTCCGTCATTTGTTGGTCTTGTTGTAATTTAAAGAGTCTTAAATATAAACATTATGGAACCAAAAAATGGCTTTCCATATTTTTAAAAGGGGAGAATTTTCACTAATATCACAGAAAGATTGGAAACCTGACGGCTGTCATGTCATAGCTCAAGTTGGGAATCTACTTTTGAAATAGAATCTTTCATATACATTTAAATAGATCAGGTATGGGCAGTTTGGAAAAAATATTGGTTCCTTTTGATTTTTCAGAGGCATCGTTGAACGCCTTGGAGTATGTGGCCAACTTTGTGGGAACGGAACGTTCTATCGAAATTTTGGCACTTTATGTGAGTACCATGCAAATCGATAGTGCCGACGAACAAAAATTAGATCGGGATTTCGATAAGGTATTGGAATCCATAAGCGTGCGGCTGAAAAAGGCGCCAAAATTCAAAACGGTCACGGGGAATGTCACTGCCACCATTTTATCCACCCAACAAAACAGTGGTGCGGATTTGATCATGATGGGCACTATGGGTGATAAGGTGACGGATGAAGCCATTACCAATACGTCCAAACTGGTCTTGGATGCCAATTGTCCCGTAATCTCCATTCCCTACGGATGTCCCATCAAGGAACCCAAGAACATTGCCTTGGTCATAGGTGGGGAGACCATCGATGACAGGGAAGTTTTGAAGACACTCTTGGAAATTGCAAGGACCTTCGATTCCAAAGTCCATGTGTTGACCATATATAAGGAATCCGTGTACGACGAAGAAGTGGTCGGGGACAAGACGGACAACCTTTTGGAATACTATTTGGAGCACTTCTATGCGGAGCACACCTTTAGCAAAAACCAAGATGTGGAAGAGGGTATTTTGGAGTATATCGAAGAGAAGGACATCGATATGTTGGCCATTTTGCCAAGAAACCATGCCGAGCGAAGCACTGCTTCTGAGGGACGGTTGACAAAACTCTTGACCCTGCATTCCGAAATTCCCGTATTGGCCTTGGATTGATGTCAAGGTAGGAACATTAGTAATCGACAATCATTGTGAACGATAAGGAAAAGTTCAAGATAGAAAGCCTCGGGGAACCTAGGTTCAAATCCCCATTGCAGCTCAGTACGGTCAAGGGGGACCGTATTTTCAATTTCATCGGGGAATCGGAAAGACTGGTTTTTGACCCTTCCCTGGAACACTACAGCCATTGCTTTACTACAGGGGACAGTCCCCTGTGTATGGAAAAAGCGGGACCAAGGCAGGATATTTTTTTCGAACCCGAAAAGGTCACCGCGGCCATTGTGACCTGTGGTGGTCTCTGCCCAGGTATCAATAACGTGATCAGGGGTCTGGTCATGGCGCTCCATTATTTCTATGGGGTGAAAAAAATCATCGGGATACCCTATGGGTATGAAGGGCTCAATCCTACTGCTGGACATGGATTTGTGGAACTTACACCGGATAAGGTAAAGGATATCCATCAGTTTGGGGGAACCTTTCTTGGCTCCTCACGAGGTGCCCAAGAGGTGTCACTGATGGTGGACGCTTTGGAGGAAAACCATGTCGATATGCTCTTCGCCATAGGCGGCGACGGAACGCTCAAGGGCGTGAATGCCATCGGCGGTGAAATTGCCAAGAGAAATGCGAAGATCAGTGTGGTCGGGATCCCCAAGACCATAGATAACGATATTGACCTGATTGACGAATCCTTTGGATACGGGACCGCTTTTGATGTGGCCAGTTCCATTTTGAAGGATGCACACAACGAGGCAACGGGGGCCTATAACGGGATTTCCATCATAAAATTGATGGGCCGCGACAGCGGTTTCATAGCGGCCTCCGCAACATTGGCAATGCCTGTGGTGAACTTTGTGCTGGTGCCCGAAATGGATTTTGAACTGGAAGGGGAAAATGGTTTCCTCGCAGCACTGGAAGAACGCCTCCAACAGAAAAAACACGCTGTGATCGTTGTGGCCGAAGGGGCAGGGCAGCATTTGTTCGAGAACAAGAAAGGCATCAAAGATGCTTCGGGCAATGTGAAGCATGAAGATATCGGGGTTTTCCTAAAGGAAAAAATCGCAGCACACTTCAAGGATGTCCCAATATCGATAAAATATATCGACCCTAGCTATATTGTAAGGTGTGCGCCCGCCAACTCAAGCGATAGTGTGTATTGCAGTAGATTGGCCTACCATGCCGTGCATGCCGCCATGGCCGGAAAGACCAGATTGGTGTCCTGCAAGGTGAACAACAACTACGTCTACATCCCTATATCAGAAGTGACCAAGCAGCGAAAAAAGATAGACCTAGAGGGGGAATTTTGGTTCTCCGTGCTGCAAAGTACAGGGCAGCCGTTCTTTATGTGATAGGGGAAACAATCGGGAACTGATGGTTGTCATATATTGTTTTCCTTTTAGGGCATAGCTTTGAAACAAATCAAATACAATTACCATGGAAATACATGTTCAATATCAGAAAATGAAGACCAGTGAATCGTTGACAGAACTGTTGAACAAAAAACTGGAAGGACTGGAGAAAAAATATAGTTGGTTGATCAAGGCCAATGTGCTCTTCAAAATGGAGAACGATAAATCCGGTGAGGGCAAGGTCTGTGAAATCGAACTCAGTGCCCCGGGCCCTAGGATTTTTGCCAAATCCAGTACGGACGATTTTGAAAAGTCCATGGCCGAGACCGTGGAAGAACTCCGAAGGCAACTTGAAAAAAGACAAGCTACCTTTGCTTCCCATTAAGGGAAAATAAGATCTTTGCTGCGCACGACCGTTAAACCTATACCAATGAAACCAAAATTTCTGGCCTTAAGTCTATTGTTCCTCACGGGGTGTTCCTCCACAAAACTGGTAGGAACGTGGAAAAACCCGGATATCGTTCTCTTCGATGCCAGTCAAGTACTTGTCGTGGGGATGGCCCAGGACGACAAGGTGCGAATGGAATTTGAGACCCGTTTTGTGGAAGAATTGAAAAAACAGGGTGTGGATGGTGTGCGCAGCATTGATGTTTTTGATGTGGAATTCACTTCTTCAGAAAGATCGGAGGAGGAGCTGGCCAAAGTGGAAGAGCAATTGTTGGACAAGGATTTTGATGCCATTTTGTTCACCAAGGTAGTGGGCACGGAAAATAGAAAGACCTTAAAGGAACGGATGAACAATATCGACAAGATGTTCGTTCGTTTCAGCAACGACTATTTGGAGCACCAAGAAATCTACTATGATGCTTCATACTACGACAGTTACAACACATACCATCTGGAAACCTCGCTCTACTGCATTTGCATCGGAAAGGAAAGGGAGCTCATCTGGAGGGGGAATGTGGATGTCACCGAACCTGTCAACATCGAAAAGACCATGGACACTTACATCAAATTGATCACCAAGGCCATGGGGGAACAAGAGGTGATTTTCTAGGAAAAACCGATGGCGTCCATCACCCCAAGGAAGTCCAGTAGGATACAAACGGGGATTGCGATCAGGATAACGATCAGCACAAAGACCATGATCCGCAGGAAACCGACCATGAGTCTGTTTCCAAAAGAAATTTCTTCAGCCATAATAGTGTAATTTCATTCAATATACGGAATTATCCGCTCAATGACCATAACACCTTGTGCCATATTCGATTAACGGAAGGTTTCAGGCTATGTCATGCAGAAGTGCTATTTTTTTGACTTTTTGCCGCTCAGCAATTTGCCCAATTCTTCTAGGCTTATTTCCTTCGTCTCTGGCATCATAAAGGCGACCCAGAGCAGTTGCAGTACCATCATAAAAGCAAAGAAGATGAAAATAGGCCACGGGTTGTCCTTGTAGATACCGATTTTCGCATCCAAGAAGGTGGGAGTGAGCAGGGTGATGAGTGCGGCAAACACCCAATGGGTGCCCGTTCCCCAAGATTGCCCGTAGGAACGCACCTTGTTCGGGAAAATCTCCGAAATGAATACCCAGATGACCGCTCCTTGTCCAATGGCATGGGAAGCGATGAAGACCAGGATGAAGATCAACAGGAGCACCGAACTTGCACTGGAATAGAAGCACCAACCCACCATGGCCAAACTCAATATATAGCCAATGGAACCGATGTACATCAATTGTTTTCGGCCCAGTTTGTCGATAAGGGCAATGCCCACAAAGGTGAAGATCAAGTTGATCACTCCAATGGAAATGGAACTGAAAAGGGATTCTCCTGAGGCCAGCCCGGCCCGTTCCAAGATCTCGGGAGCGTAGTACAGCACAAAATTGATTCCGGAAAGCTGGTTGAAAAAAGCGATCAGAAAGGCCAAGGCCAAGGGTTTGTTGTATTTGCCCGAAAATAGGTTTTCCTTGTGCTTTTCGGCAGTTTCGTAGAGTGAGAGCTTGATTTCCGAAAGGTGGAGCGAGGCTTTCTCCTTTTCGATGCCGAGAAGTGTTATGGATTGGATCACCACGGCATCGTCCCTATCTTTCAAAAGGAGCCAACGAGGGCTGTTCGGAATTTTAAGGACCATAAAGGTATAGATCAAAGCGGGAAGACCTTCAATGCCCAACATCCACCGCCAGGCCACACCTTCCTCAAAAAACATCCCAATGAGGTAGTTGGAAATGAATGCGACCAGTATCCCAAAAACAATGTTGAACTGGTACATGGCCGTCAACCGCCCCCGGGTGTTGGCAGTCGATATTTCGGAAATATAGACCGGGGCTGCCACAGAGGATGCCCCTACACCGATTCCCCCAATGAACCTGAAAAAGGAAAAGCTATAGGCTTCCGGGGCGAGTGCAGAACCCACGGCCGAGATAAAATACAACACCCCGATCCAGAACAAGGTTTTTTTGCGCCCTAATCGGTCGGTAGGGATACCCCCAAAAAGGGATCCCAAAACGGTGCCCCAAAGGGCCATGGACATGATGAAGATGCCGTGAAAGGTGAAAATGGAGTCGCCCAAGAACCAATTGGTGCCCCATAGTTCCTTGATGGGTTGGTTGGCCCCTGAAATGACCACGGTATCAAATCCAAACAAAAAGCCAGCGAGAGCTGCTGTCAGTGAAATCCTGAAAATACGTTTGTCCATGCCATGCGAATTTGGTTAAAGCTAACCAAATTTCACCAATGATAGGTGGTTCAAAATCAAATCGGTGGCACCGACATTGGTTTGGATGTATTCGGAGTTGATCTTGCCTGTTTTTTCAAGGGAGATGGGGTCGGTCAAAAAAGTATCCATCAAGGTATCAAAACCTATTTGGTCCGAAATGGGGAGCACCCCGCCTTTCTCCACAAGATCCTTGGCTTCCTTGAACTTTTGGTAATCAGGCCCTATGATGACGGGAACACCATATACTGCAGGTTCCAGTGTATTGTGCAGTCCCGTGGCAAAACCACCGCCCACATAGGCCACATCGGCATAGCTATAGACCTTGGTCAAAAGACCGATGGTATCCACAATGAGCACATTGAAATCTGAAAGATTTTTTTCATCCATCTGGCTGAACCGCACCGTTTTTCTTTGCAGTCCTTCCTCGATTTTCTGGACATGGGCAGGTTTGATTTCATGTGGGGCAAAAACAAACTTTGTTTCCCCATCAGCGGAACGGTTGATGTACCGTATCAAAATTTCCTCGTCCTCGGGCCATGTACTGCCCGCTACCAGACAGAATCGACCATCTTTGAAACGCTCCATGAAATCCAACCGGTTGTCCTGCATCAGGATTTTGGAAACCCTATCAAAACGGGTATCCCCACTGATGGTGACATTGGAAAAACCGATGGATTCCAACAATTCCTTCGAATTTGAATCTTGGACAAAAAAGTGGGCGAACGTTCTTAGGCTTTTCCGCATAAAACCTCCGAAAACTTTGAAATAAATCTGTCTTTTGGAGAATAGGGCCGATACCAAAAAGGTAGGGACGTTTCGTTTTTTCAGTTCCGAAAGATAGTTGGGCCAGATTTCATATTTCACAAAAATGGCAAGTTCAGGATTGGCCTTTTCCAGAAAACGCTTGGCATTGGATAGGGTGTCCATGGGCAGATAGACCACCACATCGGCTGCCGTCGTGTTCTTTTTCACCTCATATCCCGAAGGCGAAAAGAAGGTGAGCAAGATCTGGTGTTCGGGATAGTTCTGCCTCAATCCCTCCAAAATGGGAAGCCCCTGTTCATATTCTCCCAATGAGGCCACGTGCATCCAGATGGTTTTTTTGCTTCGTGAAAGTTTTTCATCAAGCAGGGGGAAAGTATTTTTTCTTCCTGAGACAAATAAATCGATCTTGGGCCGGAACAATGCAATCACTTTTAGGGTAAACCAGGCCAAGGATATCAGAATGTTATAGAAAAAACGCAAGGGCATCATTTTTTGCTAAAATACATTCTTTCGGGAAGAGGGCATTATGGCATCTGAATTTCTTAATTTTGGAGCATAATCTATTTGGATGAAAAAGATACAGATGGTTGACCTAAAAGGTCAATATGAGGACATCAAAAAAGAAGTGAATGATTCCATCGCCGAGATCTTGGATTCTTCGGCGTTCATCAACGGGCCACATGTGCACGCCTTCCAGAAGGAATTGGAAGCATATTTGGGCGTAAAGCATGTGATTCCCTGTGCCAATGGCACCGATGCCCTTCAAATTTGCATGATGGGTTTGGGCTTGCAGCCAGGTGATGAGGTGATCACTGCGGATTTTACCTTCGCGGCCACCGTGGAAGTGATTGCACTCCTGAACTTGGTGCCTGTTCTGGTGGATGTGGAACCGGATACCTTCAACATAGACATCAAGGCCATTGAAAAGGCAATAACGCCCAAGACGAAGGCCATTGTACCCGTGCACCTGTTCGGGCAGTGCGCCAATATGGATGCGATCATGGAGTTGGCGGAAAAGCACGATCTATACGTTATCGAGGACAATGCACAGGCCATTGGGGCCACGTATTTGTCCAAGAACGGAAAAAAACAGCAGGCGGGGACCATGGGGCATGTGGCATCCACATCCTTCTTCCCTTCCAAAAACTTGGGATGCTATGGGGATGGCGGGGCCATTTTCACCAATGATGATGATTTGGCGCATATCATTCGCGGTATGGTCAATCATGGGATGTACAAAAGATACTATCACGATGTGGTCGGGGTCAACTCCCGTTTGGACTCCATTCAGGCTGCGGTGCTGCGTGCAAAGCTTCCGAAATTGGATTCGTATAACCAGAAACGTGCAGAATCGGCAGCCAAATATTCCAAGGCCTTTGAAGGACAGGAGCATATTGTGGTGCCAAAGATTGCCGGGGACAGCCATGTGTTCCATCAGTATACCTTGAAAATAACAAATGGCAAGAGGGATGCGTTGGCGCAGCACTTGAACGATAACAATGTGCCTTGTGGGGTTTATTATCCAGTGCCCCTGCACCGCCAAAAGGCCTATCTGGACAGTAGGTACAAAGAGGCCGATTTCCCGGTCACCAATCAATTGGTGGAAGAGGTGATCTCGTTGCCCATGCACACCGAACTCGACGATGAACAGATCCAGTTCATCACAAAATTGGTCATTGATTTCGTAAACAAATAAGCATGAAAATAGTGGTAACAGGGGGACTGGGCTATATTGGTTCCCATACGGTGGTGGAATTGCAAAATGAGGGCTTTGAGGTTGTCATCATCGATAACCTTTCCAATTCTTCCGTCGATGTTTTGGATGGAATTGTGGGGATAACCGGAAAGCGCCCCATTTTTGAGGAGTTCGACCTCAGGGACAAGACCAAGGTCCAGGATTTTTTTGCCAGACATTCGGATGTTGATGGCGTTATTCATTTTGCGGCTTCAAAAGCCGTAGGGGAGAGCGTGGAAAAACCGTTGCTGTATTACGAGAACAATTTGGGAGTGCTGGTCTATATCCTTCAGGAATTGGAGAAAAAGAAAGGGGCCAGCTTCATCTTCAGCTCATCCTGTACGGTCTACGGCCAGGCCGATCAACTTCCCATCACTGAGGCCGCTCCTGTAAAACCAGCGGAATCACCTTATGGAAACACCAAACAAGTGGGGGAAGAGATCATTCGGGATACCTGTAAAGTAACACCGGACCTCAAGGCCATAGCCCTGCGATACTTTAACCCGATCGGCGCCCACCCATCGGTCAAAATAGGGGAACTGCCGCTTGGCGTTCCGCAAAACTTGGTACCTTTCATTACCCAAACCGGGATTGGAAAAAGGGAGCAGTTATCGGTATTCGGGGACGACTACCCTACCGAAGATGGAACCTGCATCAGGGACTACATCCATGTGGTGGACCTTGCAAAGGCACACGTAAAGGCGCTACAGCGTCTTCTTCAAAACGAGAACAGCAGCAACTATGAAGTGTTCAATCTGGGTACGGGCAAAGGAAGTTCTGTCTTGGAGGTGATCCATAGCTTTGAGCGGGTCTCGGAGAAAAAGCTCAACTACAAAATAGTCCCTCGAAGAGAAGGGGATGTCATTCAGGCCTATGCGGACACCCAAAAGGCCAACAAGGTGCTGGGATGGAAGTCCAAATCCACCTTGGATGAATCCCTGAAATCTGCTTGGGACTGGGAACAAAAGGTGAAATCCCGAACAGCCAAATCCTAAAAAGGAGGTTTGGACGTAGATAAGGTATGCTGTCCAATTTTAACAATAGCCTGGAGCTGCTGGAGGTCATCCAAAAAGAACAACTGTATAAAGAGTTGCTCGCCCAATTGAAAAAGGATTTCGATCTGGCCAATGTCCCGATCAAGATTTCCATGGATGTGACCCCGTCAGAACTGAAGAGTCTGCTCCATGAAAAAATCTATTTCCTGATCGTGGAACGCTTCCATGATTACCTGAACCTGTTGTATGTTGTGGATATTTCCGAAAAGGAGGTGAAGAAGATAGCCCCGTCCGATGCGGTGGACATATCGGCAGAGGTATCCTTTCTTTTATTGAAAAGGGAATGGCAAAAGGTTTGGTACAAGTCCAAATACAGCTCCTGACCTTTGGTCAGACCTTGACATAGATTTTCTTCTTGTCCATAAAATAGCCCACGACCCAACAGGTAAGCATGATCCATAGGGCGAACAGAAAAGAGCCTACATACCCGCCCAACCATGAAATGAATGCATTGTCGGCAATCCAACGGTAAAGCGTGGATCCATTCATTTCTATGGAAAATAGGCTGATCACGAACAATTCCGATAACAGATAAATGAAAAGAGTGTTCTTGCCAAAGACCTCAAAAAAGTAGCTCCAACCCGTCATTTTTTTCATGTCGAGGAAATAGATCAGGATGGCAATGGCAAACAGGTCAATGCCACACGTGAGGAGCACAAAGGAGCTTGTCCATAATTTTTTGTTGATGGGAAGCAATAGGTCCCAGGCCAAACCGGCAAACACAAGGGCAAAACCGACCATCATCAGTTTGGAGACGGTCTCAAAATTTTGACCGCTCTTTTGAATGAACTTCCCGGCAAGGAAACCAATGATCACGTTCACGATGGCCGGTAAAGTGCTGAGCAATCCTTCAGGATCAAAAGCGATGCCTTCCCCATGGTACATGTGCTTTGGACCGATCAGCCATTCATCCAATTTGAGGACCGCATTCCCGGTAAGGGTAAGATCGCCAAAACCGATCAAGATCAAATGGTAGGCCACCAAGAAGGCCAAACTTAGCCAAATGGCCGTTCGGGTCTTCACAAAGTGAAGGATGATGGAAGCGAACATATAGCATAGTGCGATGCGCTGCAAAACCCCAAAAATACGGGTCTCGGAAAGCGGTTTCAGTTGGCCGTCATCAAAAAACGGAAACCAGTACATCAAAAATCCGAGCAGGAAGATCAAGGCGGTGCGCTTCAGTATTTTTTTGAAAAAAGCCGCATTGCCCATGGCCTCATACTTTTTGATGCTGAAGCTCATCGAATTTCCCACCACAAAAAGAAATGTGGGGAAAACAAGGTCGGTCAGCGTAAACCCGTTCCAATCGGCATGGAGCAAGGGTGAAAAAGTAGTGGAGCCGTTCCCTGGGGAGTTGACGATGATCATCAGTGCAACATCGAGTCCTCTGAACACATCCAGGGAGAGGTATCGGTTTTTCAATTCGGTCATGGTTGGTCGGGTTTTTTAGAGCTGTCCAAGTTATATTTTTTTTAATACGGCTGCCAGATTTGGAGTAAATATTTCATAATTGTTGCTTTCCTGTGGGTTCTGTAACAGAGTTGTGATTTTTGGGGAATTATTTGGTTAAAACCCATTTATATGAACCCTAAAACCCGTATTTTTGGGAAAATTTTCCATAAAGTTTTGGAGAAATAGGAAGAATGGACAAATATTCATTTTTAAATGCAGCGCACACCTCTTTTTTTGCGGAGCTGTACGACAAATACCTAACGAGTCCCGATAGCATTGAGCCCAGTTGGAGGGCTTTTTTTCAAGGTTTTGACTTTGGACTGGAAAGCTCGTTGGAAGATTTGGGGATAGAACCCGAAAAAAACGGAATGGTTGTCCTGTCCAACGGGAAACAGGTGGAAATGCCCGAGACCCTTCAAAAGGAGTTCCAGGTCATCCGTTTGATCGATGGTTACCGATCGAGGGGGCACCTGTTCACGAAGACCAATCCGGTCAGGGACAGAAGAAAATACGAACCCACCTTGGACATTGTCAACTTTGGGTTGTCGCAAGATGACTTGGAGACTGTTTTCGATGCTGGAAAGATATTGGGCATCGGGCCGGCTTCCCTCAAAGAGATCGTTCGCCATTTGGAGAGCATTTACTGCGATTCCATCGGTGTGGAATATATGTACATCCGTACCCCAGAGCGCATCCAATGGATTCAGGATTGGCTCAATGTCAATGACAACCACCCTAATTTTACGCCGGACGAGAAGAAGAACATCCTCCGAAAACTGAACGAAGCGGTTTCCTTTGAGAGCTTTTTGCACACCAAATATGTGGGCCAGAAGCGTTTTTCATTGGAAGGGAACGAGTCCTTGATCCCGGCTTTGGACGTGATCATCGAAAAGGCCGCCGATCAAGGGGTGAAACAATTTGTGATGGGGATGGCCCACAGGGGGCGCTTGAACGTGCTGACCAATATCTTTGGAAAATCGCCAAAGGATATTTTCAGTGAGTTCGATGGAAAGGATTACGAAGAGACCATCTTTGATGGGGACGTAAAATACCACTTGGGATGGACCTCCATGCGCGAGACCGATTCAGGAAAAATGGTCAATATGAACATCGCCCCGAACCCTTCGCACTTGGAGACCGTGAACTCCATAGTGGAGGGTATTGCCCGTGCAAAACAAGATCATGACCATAAGGATAACAACTCCGAAGTGCTTCCCATATTGGTGCACGGAGATGCTGCATTTGCAGGTCAGGGAGTTGTTTACGAAGTCATACAAATGGCCCGCTTGGACGGATATGCCACAGGCGGTACCATACACATTGTGGTGAACAACCAAATTGGGTTTACCACCAACTACTTGGATGCAAGGTCGTCCACGTACTGTACCGATGTGGGTAAGGTCACCCTTTCCCCTGTACTCCATGTGAATGCGGATGATGCCGAGGCGGTGGTACATGCCGCTACCTTTGCGTTGGAGTATCGGATGAGGTACAAGCGGGATATTTTCCTCGACCTGTTGGGTTACCGTAAATACGGTCACAACGAAGGGGACGAGCCCAAGTTTACCCAGCCCTTGCTGTACAAGGCCATATCCAAGCACGATAACCCAAGGGATATCTATGCGGCAAAGTTGTTGGCCGAAGGAATCATCGACAAGGATTATGTAAGCAATCTTGAAGAGGAATACAAAAGGATCTTGGAAGAAGACCTTATCGATTCCAGAAAGATAGAAAAGACCAGGATCACCCCGTTCATGCAAGATGAGTGGGAAGGGTTTGAGCAAGTGACCGAAGAGATGATGCTTGCCCCCATGGACACCACATACAACATTAAGAAGTTGGATGCGATTGCCAAGAGCATCACGGAACTTCCAAAGGGCAAAAAGTTCCTAAGGAAATTGGAGCGTTTGGTGGAGGCCCGCCAAACCATGTACTTTGAGGACAACAAGCTCGATTGGGCCATGGGCGAACTTTTGGCCTACGGTTCATTGATTGAGGAAGGCTATGATGTGCGCATGTCCGGACAGGATGTGGAGCGTGGTACGTTCTCCCACAGGCACGCCGTCATCAAAACGGAGATGCATGAAGAGGAAGTGGTGTTGCTCAACGAACTGGGTGAAAACCAGAACGGCGAGTTTCATATCTACAACTCATTGCTTTCCGAATATGCCGTAATGGGCTTTGATTATGGCTATGCCATGGCAAGTCCCAAGACCCTGACCATCTGGGAGGCCCAATTTGGGGATTTCAGTAATGGGGCACAGATCATTATCGACCAATACCTATCGGCAGCGGAAGATAAATGGAAATTGCAGAACGGTTTGGTGCTGTTGCTGCCCCACGGTTATGAAGGCCAGGGTGCGGAACACTCTTCGGCACGTATGGAACGTTACCTTCAGCTTTGTGCCAAGGATAATATGTACGTTGCGGATGTGACCACACCGGCCAACCTGTTCCATCTGTTGAGACGACAAATGAAAGCCGGTTTTAGGAAACCATTGGTGGTCTTTACGCCAAAAAGCTTGTTGAGGCACCCCAAAGTGGTCTCCACAAAAGAAGAAATGGCGCAAGGAAGTTTCCAAATGGTTATTGATGATGCCGAAGCGAATGTATCCAAAGTAAAAACCTTGGTGTTCTGTACCGGTAAGTTCTACTACGATCTTTTGGAGAAAAAAGAGGAGTTGGACAGGGACGATGTGGCTTTGGTGCGAGTGGAACAATTGTTCCCACTGCCAGCGGACGAGATGCGGGACATCATCAAGAAATACAAAAATGCGGACGATATTGTTTGGGCCCAGGAAGAACCAAGGAACATGGGCGCTTGGGGCCACATGTTGATGCATATGGACGAGGCCAAACAATTCAGGGTGGCATCCCGAAGATTTTACGGAGCTCCCGCTGCAGGAAGCGCGGTGCGTTCCAAGAGGCGTCATGCCCAAGTGTTGGAGTATGTCTTCGACAAGAGTAAGGACAATATGTTAATTCGATAAAACAAGTATAAACTACAATAGGAATGGTTTTAGAAATGAAAGTTCCCTCACCTGGGGAATCCATTACAGAGGTTGAAATCGCCGAATGGTTGGTTGCCGATGGTGACTATGTGGAGAAGGATCAGGCCATAGCCGAGGTGGACTCGGACAAGGCAACATTGGAGCTTCCTGCGGAGGAAAGCGGAATCATTACCCTTAAAGCAGAGGTAGGGGATGCCGTGGCCGTTGGCGAAGTGGTATGTCTCATCGACACCAGTGCCAAGAAGCCAGAAGGCGATGCGCCAAAGGCCGAGAAAAAAGAGGAGCCCAAAAAGGAAGAGCCCAAAGAGGAACCCAAAAAAGCTGAGCCTAAGAAAGAGACGTATGCATCTGGTACACCCTCTCCGGCCGCCAAAAAGATATTGGATGAAAAAGGAATAGAGGCTTCATCCGTTTCCGGATCTGGAAGGGATGGACGCATCACCAAGGAAGATGCTGCCAAGGCAGTGCCTTCCATGGGCACGCCAACTGGTGGTAACCGTGGTGAGACCCGTTCCAAATTGTCCATGCTCCGCAGAAAAGTGGCCGAACGTTTGGTGGCCGCCAAAAATGAGACCGCCATGCTGACCACTTTCAATGAAGTGGATATGTCGTCCATTTTTAAATTGCGCGATCAGTACAAAGAAGAGTTCAAGAACAAGCATGGAGTAGGGTTAGGGTTTATGTCCTTCTTCACCAAAGCGGTGATCAGGGCGTTGCAGATGTATCCTGCCGTAAATTCCATGATCGATGGCAAGGAAATGATCTCGTATGATTTCTGCGATATCAGTATTGCCGTATCAGGTCCCAAAGGCTTGATGGTGCCCGTAATCCGAAATGCGGAGAACCTTACGTTCAGAGGTGTTGAGGCCGAGGTAAAACGATTGGCCCTTCGTGCCAGGGAAGGAGAGATCACCGTGGATGAAATGACCGGAGGTACCTTTACCATCACCAATGGTGGGGTGTTCGGTTCCATGTTGAGCACGCCGATCATCAACCCACCACAAAGTGGCATCTTGGGCATGCACAACATTGTGGAGCGCGCCATCGTAAGGGATGGGGCCATTGCCATTGCCCCTGTGATGTACGTAGCTCTTTCATACGATCACCGAATCATTGACGGAAAGGAATCCGTTGGTTTCTTGGTGGCCGTGAAGGAAGCTTTGGAAAGTCCAGAGGAATTGTTGATGGACGGAAACGTGAAAAAAGCGTTGGAGCTATAATTATAAAGAGTAGTTGCTGGTACCCTGAGCGTAGTCGAAGGGTGGGTGGTTCAATGCTCGAACTGACAAGTGCCTTTACTTTTTTAAGTAGAGGCATTTTTTATTGTAGTCAATCACTGCTTTTCCCTTTTTCAGGACATCGGCCCCGATAATGCCGTCTACGGGAAGAGCCTTGTGGGAGACCAGTGCCTGGTTTACATGAACAAGGTCGAAGAGTACAATTTTCAGTTTTCCTTTTTTCCAGTCACCGATCTGGATCTTGTTTTTGGAAGAAATGAGGGTTTCCATTTCTGTGGCACCAGCTCCGGCCGCCTTGATGTCGGTTGCTTCGGAGGCCATTTGAAAGAAATCGATTTTATCCATGCCCACACAGGTGTTGGAGGCTCCGGTGTCCAAAATGAACTTGCCCGAAACCCCATTGATCTTGGCCACGATTTCAAAATGGTTGGTCTCCGTGAACACCAGCGGGATGCGGATATACGCTTTGGACTTGAGGAATTTTTTGAGTGATGCCATAGTGTTGATTGAATGATGTCATGCTGAGCCTTTCGACTTCGCTCAAGATAAACTCTGTCGAAGCATCTTTATATATAATCCAGAAACAAAATTTTGGGACAACTAAGATAAACCTATTTTTGTGTTATGATTGATTTCAACTTAAAGAAGCTGGTAGTTCCATTTTTAATTATGGCCATCTTGGTGTCCTGTAGGGACGGTGCTGAGAAATTGGATAAAACGGGGATTGCTGAAAATTATATCAAGGCATTGAATGCATCAGATTTTGAACAATTGGTTGGATTGTTCCAAGATAGCATTCGGTTTAACGAGATGGAATACATCCGAACCTTTGACAAGGAGAGTTACCATTCATTATTCCAATGGGATTCTGTTTTTAATCCCAAATATGAGATTTTAGATATCAAGGAGGAAGGCGAAAACCTTCGACTTACTATTTCAAAAGAATGTGAACGCATCCACTTTTTGCATGAGACTCCTTTTATTTCCAGCGAAATCATGAATATAAAGGAGGGTAAAATCCATAGTATTGATATTGTGGAGTACGTTGATTTCAATGACTCCCTATGGATCGCCAAAAGAGAAGATTTGGTGTCGTGGATTGAAGGTCATCATCCAGATTTAAATGGTTTTATTCATGATCAGACCAAACAGGGAGCGATAAATTACCAGAAAGCCATGGCATTTTATAGAAATAGGGCGGACTCGATACCTGCCCAACAAGAGATTGAACAATGATGATTACCGATACCCATACCCATTTATATAGTGAAGCATTTGTGGAGGACCGTGGCGAAATGATGCAACGTGCCCTGGATGCCGGGGTAGAACGTTTTTTTATCCCCGCCATTGATTCCACGTATACTCAATCCATGTTGGACCTTGAGGCCAAGTATCCCGACAATGTCTTTTTGATGATGGGCCTGCATCCCACCCATGTGAAGGAAAACTATAAGGAGGAAGTCGCATTGGTGGAAGAATGGTTGTCCAAACGGAAGTTCTATGCGGTGGGGGAGATAGGCATCGACCTGTATTGGGACAAGACATTTTTGAAAGAACAGCAAGAGGCTTTTGTGTACCAGATTCACCTAGCGAAAAAGCACCAACTGCCCATCGTGATCCACGGACGGGATTCGTTTGATGAGATCTTTGAGATTTTGGAACAGGAAAAAGGGGACGATCTTTTCGGTATCTTCCATTGCTTTACGGGTACTATGGAACAGGCAAAAAAGGCCATATCCTACAATATGAAACTGGGCATTGGGGGAGTGGCCACATTCAAAAATGGTAAGATAGACCAGTTTTTGGGTCAAATCGACCTGAAGCACATTGTGCTGGAGACGGATTCGCCCTATTTGGCACCGGCGCCCTTTCGGGGAAAACGCAATGAGAGTTCCTATATAATAAAGGTGTTGGAGAAGCTTTCTTCACTATATGGTATGCCGGAGGAAGAGATTGCGGCGATCACCACGGAAAATTCCAAAGACATATTTGGCATCTGACCTATGCAAAAGAAGACCAACATACTGCTGATCTACACCGGGGGAACCATTGGGATGGTGAAGGATTACCAGACTGGGGCGTTGAAGGCTTTCAACTTTGAGGAGCTCATCAAGAACATTCCGGAGCTGGATCAACTGGACTGCACCCTAAAGGGTGTCTCTTTTGATAAACCTATAGATTCCTCCAATATGAACCCGGGATATTGGGCCATGATCGCTTCCATTATTGAGGAACATTATGCGGAAAACGATGGTTTTGTGGTGCTGCACGGGAGCGATACCATGAGCTATTCGGCTTCGGCCCTCAGTTTTATGCTGGAGCATCTGGACAAACCGGTCATTTTCACGGGATCCCAATTGCCCATCGGGGACTTGCGGACGGATGCAAAGGAAAACCTGATCACTTCCATAGAGATCGCTGCCCTTCAGGAAAAGGGAAAACCAGTGGTGCAGGAGGTGGGACTTTATTTTGAGTACAAGCTCTATCGGGGCAACCGCACCACCAAGATCAATGCGGAGCATTTTGAAGCCTTTGCGTCACTCAACCATCCACCTTTGGTGGAATCGGGGATGCATCTGAAGGTACACCATACCCATTTGGTCAAACGGCCGATCAAGAACAAGGTGTTGACGGTGCACAAAGAAATGGACAATAGGGTGGCCGTTCTTAAATTATTTCCTGGATTGAGCCAGAATGTGCTCCATGCCCTGCTGAATATTCCCGATCTGAAGGCCCTGGTCATGGAGACTTATGGTGCAGGAAATGCCCCAATGGACGATTGGTTTTTGGAGGAATTAAAAAGAGCTGTTAAAAATGGATTACATATAATTAACGTTACCCAGTGCTCTGGAGGCAGTGTCTCCATGGGGCACTATGAGACCAGTGAAAGGTTAAAGGAAATGCAACTGATTAATGGAAAGGACATTACAACGGAAGCGGCCATAACAAAGGCCATGTACCTTTTAGGTACTGGGGTTCCCGACAAGTTGTTCAAGACCATTTTCGAGACACCGCTCCGTGGTGAAATGGTGTAAAATTAACGCGTCAAATTTCTATAACTGATTATTTTTTCGTTTATTGGTCGGCCTAAATGAAGGAATAGAGAGGTGGCCGAGTGGTCGAAGGCGCACGCCTGGAAAGTGTGTATACACCAAAAGTGTATCGAGGGTTCGAATCCCTTCCTCTCTGCAAGGTATTTTAGTTTTCAATTGTAAAAATTTTATATCTTTAACATTATTAACTAACTAAATTTAAGTTTTAAGTAAAATGAAAAAAATATCCTTTACTCTGGCTGCTGCCGGAATGTTTGTGATGGGAACTACAACTGCATCTGCAGCAATGTTGCAAGAAGAAGCTGAAGCCAGCAAAGGTTTCACCCAGGTATTGAAAGAACAGTTTATCCAAGGAGGTCCTGCCTTCATGGGTATCGTACTTCTTTGTTTGATATTGGGATTGGCAGTTGCTATCGAAAGAATTATTTATTTGAACTTGGCTACAACCAATACCGCCAAATTGAAACAAAAAGTAGAGGATGCTTTGGCTTCCGGTGGTGTTGAGGCTGCAAAAGAAGTTTGCAGAAATACCAAAGGACCTGTTGCTTCCATTTTCTACCAAGGATTGGATAGGTCAAGCGAAGGATTGGAGTCTGCTGAAAAAGCGGTTGTTGCCTACGGAGGTGTACAGATGGGACAGTTGGAGAAAAACGTTTCTTGGTTGTCTCTGTTCATCGCCATTGCCCCGATGCTTGGGTTCATGGGTACGGTAATCGGTATGATCCAGGCCTTCCAGAAAATTGCTGCAGTAGGTAACTTGAGTGCCTCTTTGATCGCTGGTGACATCCAGGTGGCGTTGTTGACAACGGTATTTGGTTTGATCGTTGCGATTATCCTTCAGATTTTCTATAACTATATCATTGCAAAGATCGATAGTATCGTAAATGACATGGAAGACGCCTCCATCGCCTTGATTGACATGTTGGCTGCTCACAAGAAATAAGTACGAATCAAAATCTATCGGGAATCATGAATAAATTAATAAAAATAGCACTCATTGTAATCGGGTTGATCGCAGCCGTTCTTTGGTTCTCATTACCATCGGCAGAAGATCCGAATGCAATCAGCAGCGGAGCGATGAACTTTATGTTCATCATCATGTACATCTTGCTTGCAATAGCAGTGGTGGCATCCGTATTTTTTGGATTGACAAAGTTGCTCTCCACTCCAGGGAGTCTCAAAAAAGCCCTTTTCGGGATTGGTGGATTGGCTATCGTGGTAGCCGTGTCCTATGGACTTTCTTCCGATAACGCACCTGTGGTTGAGGAAATGGCCAAGAGAGGTATCGAGACCACTGAGGGAACTGTAAAGAACATTGGAATGGGATTGAACGTATTCTTCATCCTTACCGTAGTAGCGGTAGTTCTGATGGTTTTTCCAGGCTTGAAAAAAATGTTTGTAAAGTAAAAGTTTGAATTATGCCTAGAAGAAAAGGAGCACCGGAAGTAAATGCCGGTTCCATGGCGGATATCGCGTTCCTCTTGCTTATCTTTTTCTTGGTGACCACCACCATAGAAACGGATGCAGGTCTGGACCGTATGTTGCCGCCTATTGAACCGCCAGAAGAGGACGTCATAATCAGACAGAAGAACATCTTTACGGTGAACATCAATAAAAATGGCCAACTTTTGGTCGAGGACGAACTGATGAACCTTAAGAATTTGAGGTCAGCAGCCATTGGGTTCCTTGAGAACAATGCTGATGGATCTTGTACCTATTGCAAGGGAAAGAAAGATCCAGGTTCTTCCGATAACCCAACAAAGGCCATCATTTCGTTAAAGAATGACCGTGAGACCAAATACAGCACCTATATTACAGTTCAGAACGAATTGGTAGGGGCGTACAATGACCTACGTAACCGCGAGGCACAAAGGTTGTACCAAAGGGACTTTACGGATATGGAGTCGGAATACTTGAACCCAGAAACACCCTCCAGTGTTAGGGACGAACTCAAGGATAAAGTGAAGCGAATCCAGGATATGTTCCCGCAAAAGCTGTCCGAGGCAGATACATCAACCAACTAAAACTTAGATTGATATGGCAAAATTTACAAAAAAGAAAGAAGGTGACTTGCCAGCGGTATCAACTGCTTCATTGCCAGATATCGTATTCATGTTGCTGTTCTTTTTCATGACGGTGACCACAATGAAGGACAGTTCGCTATTGGTTGAAAATACCCTTCCTAATGCAACCGAAATCAAGAAGTTGGAAAAAAAGGATAGGGTAATCTATATTTTCGTAGGTAAGCCTACACAGGAATATCAAAAGGTTTTCGGATCAGAGCCAAGAATCCAATTGAACGATAAATTTGCCAATGTGGACGAGGTAGGTTCATATATATTGGCAGAGCGTGCAAAGAAACCTCAAGAGCTTCAAAACGTATTGACTACTGCATTGAAAGTTGATAAGAATGCCAATATGGGTCTTATCACCGATATCAAACAAGAATTGAGAAAGGTAAATGCCCTTAAGGTGAATTATACCACCTACGAAGGAGATGCATTTAACAATCTGCAGTAGGCAATAACTTAGATTTAGTGGGAAACGCTCCAAATTTTATTTGGAGCGTTTTTTTATTCCCACTCTTCACCCATTTGATTTCCCTGGATCTATTTGGAATGATTGTTGTAACCCTTTGTTAATGAGCATCAACACCAATTTTTAATCCAATCAAATTCTTTAATTATGAGAAGAACCAGAGAAAACCCAGAGGTGCATGCAGGCTCCATGGCGGACATTGCATTCTTGTTATTGATCTTTTTCTTGGTCACCACTACCATCCAAACCGATGTGGGCCTTGACCGAAAGCTACCTTCCGATGATGTCATCAACCACATCGATGTGAATGAACGTAATGTGCTCAGGATAAGCCTGAACAAAAACGATGAGTTGTTCGTGGAGGATCGTGTTCTGAAGATCGATGAGCTAAAGCAGTTGGCCGTTGCCTTTTTGGACAATGGCGGTGCAACCGAGAACCAACTTCGCTGCGATTACTGCAAAGGTACGCGCGACCCCAAATCTTCGGATAATCCCCAAACGGCCATCATTTCGCTGAACAGTGACAGGGATGCCTCCTACGGAACTTACGTCATGGTTCAAGACCGTTTGGCCTTGGCTTATCGGGAACTGCGGAATAGGGAAGCACAGCGTCTTTTTGGGCAGGATTTCACGGCAATGGAAGAAAAGTTTTATGCCGCTGAGACGAATGAGGCTGAAAAGGCAACTCTTAAAGCCAATGTAGAGCGCATACGGGATATGTTTCCCCTGAACATTTCCGAAGCAGAATTGAACGTTCAATCACAAAAACTGGCATAATGAGCACATGGAGAAACCACCAAAGATCGGAACCAGCGATTTCGACCGCCTCATTGCCCGATATCGTCTTTATGCTCCTGTTCTTTTTTATGACCGTGACCACGATAAACAACACTGAGCTTTTGGTGGATAATGAGCTGCCCGAGGCCACTGCGGTCAATAAACTGGATAAAAAGGACAGAATTATTGAAATTTATGTGGGGACACCCAAGAAAAGCTTGGAAAAGGTGCTGGGAACAAGTCCGCAGATCCAATTGGACGACCGCATAGCATACTTAAACGATGTGGTTCCCTATGTTTTGGGAGAACTTTCAAAAAAGCCAGAAGCTGTTCGAAATTTTGTGACGGTCTCCTTGAAAGTGGATAAGGAGGTCAAAGTAGGTGTGGTTTCCGATATCAAAAAGGAGCTGCAAAAAGCCCATTTGTTCAAGGTGAACTACACTACTTACCAAGGCAATGATACCAATGTGGGGTTTTAAGTGAAAACCTAGCGCTAAAAAACAATCCAAATGCTTAATTTGGATTGTTTTTTAGTTTAGGAGTATTTTAGAATGAGTCGGTACCAGATTTTCATATCGTTTTTGTTGATCTTTTCCTTGGGAAGCGCACAGGAGCAACCCAAAGATTCCACCCAAGTAGATTCCCGTTATCTTGAGGACCAGTTCTATATTGGTCTGGGGTATAACGTGTTATTGGGCAAGCCTTCCGGGGTAGTACAACGAAGTCTCTCCTATAACCTTCAAGCAGGATTTATCAAGGACATTCCCCTTAACCCCAGAAGAAATTTTGGTGTGGGGCTTGGTGTGGGCTATGCGGTCAATTCCTATTATTCCAATGTGGTCGCAACGGATTTGGGCAACGATGTGCTGTATGAAGTCATGGACGAATCTGAGTTCAAGCGCAATAAGCTGGAGACCCATGCCATTGAAATACCGTTGGAACTGAGATGGCGTACATCCACCGCTGAGGAATACAAGTTCTGGCGTATCTACGCCGGGGCCAAGTTGGGCTATGTGTTTTCGGGCAGGTCGCGCATGGTCATGGAGGACGGGAGTGATGGTTTCAACAATAAGGATATCGAGCAGCTCCAGTACGGACTTATCCTTAATTTTGGGTACAATACTTGGAACGTTCACGCCTATTATGGCCTGAATCCGATATTGAAAAATGGCACCGATCTACAATCCGGGGAATCCATAGACTTCAAGGTCCTACGGATAGGGGTCATATTCTACATCCTATAGCCAATACTTCAGAATGATCAATTGGGAACAGCTCCCGATCAGGAAACCTATCAGCAGTTCGTTCCGTGTATGTGATTTAAGGTAGAGCCTTGAAGTGGCCACGAGTCCTGTGAGCAAGGTAAAAAGACTGATGGCGAGGGTAATGTTGGTCTCAAAATGGATGCTCAGCCCGATCATGTACATCAGGATGCTGCCCATGCCCAAAAGGTGCATGCTGGTCTTGAATTTGATGAAAAGCAAGATGAGGGCCGTGGCAGTGGCTGTCAGGAGCCCCGTGAAAAAGTAAAAGAGCTCGTGTACGTAGTTATTGGGGATGACTTTGTACAATATCATCAAAAACAAAATACAGCTGATGTAGAGCGGGTATTTGCGTTCTTGGATGGTGGGCAGGAAGATGGAACTGATCACGCCCAAATTTTTCAAAATCAGAAAAAAGATGATGGGTATGATGACCGTAAGAATGAAAATAGGGACAATGTTGCCGCTTTGCATCTCCAAGGTGCTGTATGGGGCGACAAAAAAATAAAGAATGGTGCCCCCAATGGGAATGAACAACGGGTGGAAGATGTATGAGATGATGTTGTAGAGATGGTGCATCAGATCTGCTTTCTAAGCCGTGCCACGGGAATACCGAGTTGTTCCCGGTATTTGGCTACCGTACGTCGAGCAATGGGATAGCCCCTTTCCTTTAGGATCTTGGCCAATTTATCATCCGTTAACGGTTTCTTCTTCTGTTCGTCACCGATCACGGTCTCCAATATCTTTTTGATTTCCTTGGTGGAAACGTCCTCTCCTTGTTCATTCTTCATGGCCTCGGAGAAAAAGTCCTTGATGAGCTTGGTGCCATAAGGGGTGTCAACATACTTGCTGTTGGCCACGCGCGACACCGTAGACACATCCATATCGATTTTGTCCGCAATGTCCTTTAGGATCATGGGGCGCAATTTTCGCTCATCACCAGTGAGGAAATATTCCTCTTGGTAATCCATGATGGTGCTCATGGTCACATAAAGCGTTTGCTGCCGTTGTTTGATGGCGTCGATGAACCATTTGGCCGCATCCAGTTTTTGTTTGATGAACAGCACCGTATCCTTTTGCGACTTGCTCTTTTCCTTGGCGTTCTTATAACCTTCGAGCATATTACTGTACTCTTTGGAAACATGAAGTTCCGGAGCATTCCGGCCATTGAGGGTGAGTTCAAGTTCCCCGTCCACAATCCTGATGGAAAAATCGGGGACAATGTGTTCAATGATCCGGGTACTGCCCGAATACGAACCGCCCGGTTTGGGGTTCAGTTTTTCTATCTCGGCAATGGCATCTTTGAGCTGTTCCTCGCTGATGTGGTGCTTTTGGGCCAGTTTGGCGTAGTGCTTCTTGGTAAACTGGTCAAACGACTTTTCCAGAATGTTGATGGCCAGTTCCACGGAAGGTTTCCGTTCTTTTCGTTTCAATTGGAGGATAAGGCATTCGTCCAATGAACGTGCGCCGACACCCGGAGGGTCCAAGTCCTGCACAATTTTCAGCACGGACTCTATCTTGTCCTCATCAACATAGATGTTCTGCGTAAAGGCAAGGTCGTCCATGATATCCGGAAGGGGCCTTCGAATGTAGCCGCTCTCATCCACACTGCCCACCAAGAACTCGGCAATAGCCCATTCCTCATCGTCCAGATAGGCGGTGTTCAGCTGGTTGATCAAATATTGGTTGAAGGAAATTCCTGCGGCATAGGGAACGCTTTTTTCCTCATCGTCCGCACTGTAATTGTTGGCCTGTGTCCTATAATCGGGAATCTCGTCATCGCTCAGGTAGTCATCGATGTTGATCTCATCGGTATCGATGGTCTCGCTGTCCGAACTATCGTCATAGGTGTCCTCATAAACATCATCCACAATGTCACTTTCCTCTTTCCCACTTTCGAGGGCAGGGTTCTCCTCCAACTCTTGTTTCAGCCGTTGCTCAAATGCCTGTGTGGGCAATTGGATGAGCTTCATGAGCTGAATCTGCTGTGGAGACAGTTTCTGGGAAAGCTTAAACTGTAGGTGTTGTTTCAGCATAGGGATTGGTTTACAATCGTCCTTCCTTATAAAGTTATGAATTCAATTTAAAACTCCGCGTTCTGGGGCGTTCTGGGATAGGGAATCACGTCCCTGATGTTGCCCATTCCGGTAACGAACTGTACCATGCGCTCAAAGCCAAGGCCAAAACCGCTGTGTACCGCTGTTCCAAAACGTCGAAGGTCCAAATACCACCAAAGTTCCTTTTCATCAATGTCAAGGGCCTTGATTTTCTGTTGGAGCACATCCAAACGCTCTTCCCTTTGGGAACCTCCCACAATTTCGCCAATGCCGGGGAAAAGCACGTCCATGGCACGCACGGTCTTGCCGTCCTCGTTCAAGCGCATGTAAAATGCCTTGATGTTGGCAGGGTAATCGAACAGGATCACAGGGCACTTAAAGTGTTTTTCCACCAAATAGCGCTCGTGCTCACTTTGAAGGTCGGCCCCCCACTCGTCAATAAGGTATTGGAATTTCTTCTTCTTATTGGGGTTGCTGTTCCTTAAAATATCGATGGCCTCGGTGTAAGAAACCCGTTTGAAGTTGTTTTCCACCACAAATTTCAGTTTTTCCAACAAGGTCATTTCCGACCGCTCGTTCTGTGGTTTGGTCTTTTCCTCATCGGAAAGTCGGCCTTCCAGAAATTCGAGGTCGTCCTTGCAGTGGTCCAAAACATATTGAATGATCCATTTGATGAAATCTTCGGCCAAGTCCATGTTGGCGGCTAGGTCGTTGAAGGCCACCTCGGGTTCTATCATCCAAAACTCGGCCAAGTGTCTAGAGGTGTTCGAGTTTTCTGCCCTGAAGGTAGGTCCGAACGTGTACACCTTCCCCAATGCCATGGCATAGGTTTCGGCTTCCAATTGCCCGGAAACGGTCAGGTTGGTCTCTTTTCCGAAGAAATCCTCGGTAAAATCCACTTCCCCGTTTTCATCCACAGGTGGTTTTTTGGCATCCAAAGTGGAGACCCGGAACATTTCCCCGGCACCTTCGGCATCAGAGCCGGTGATGATGGGGGCATGCATATAATAAAAGCCATTTTGTTGGAAATAGCTGTGTATGGCAAACGATAGGACGGAACGCACCCGCATCACGGCCGAAAAGGTATTGGTGCGCACCCTCAAGTGGGCCTTCTCCCTCAAAAACTCCAAAGAGTGTTTCTTGGGCTGTATGGGATAGGTCTCGGGGTCTGCGGTACCATGCACAAAAATGGCAGTGGCCTGGATTTCCACGGTCTGGCCCTTTCCTTGGCTTTCCACCAAAGTCCCGGAAATTTTCAGGGCGGCCCCAGTGGTCACTTGCTTGAGCAATGCCTCGTCGGCATTTTCAAAATCCACAACGCACTGTAGGTTGTGTATGGTAGAGCCGTCGTTCAAGGCAATAAATCGGTTGCTCCTAAATGTTTTTACCCATCCATTTACTTCAACGGAATCTCCTACGGGTTGCTTTGTCAGCAATTCTTTTATGGAATAAGACTTCATTGTAAGGCTATCGTAATTTAGTCGGTAAAGATAGGTTTTTGATGAAAAATGAGGGCATGAAGCGGCTTAATTTATAGCCATTTCTGCTACTAATTCTCCTTGCTGTTGTCCTCGTCCTGGGGCAAAATATCGATCTGTGGCTTTTTGAGCACCTGTTTGTTGGCAATGCTTCTTTCCAAGGAAAGGAGCAGGGAGGGGAGGAGGATCAAATTGGACAGCATGGCGAACAGCAGTGTGGCCGATACCAATCCTCCCAAGGCCTTGGTGCCCCCAAAATTGGAAATGATGAAGACTGAAAACCCGAAAAAGAGCACGATGGAGGTGTAGAACATGCTCACTCCGGTCTCCCGAAGGGCGGCATAAACCGATTTTTTGATCTGCCAGCGATTGGCGGCCAGCTCCTGACGGTATTTTGCCAGAAAATGGATGGTGTCGTCTACAGAAATGCCAAAGGCAATGCTGAACACCAAGATGGTGGACGGTTTTATGGGAACGCCCAGATATCCCATGAGACCCGCAGTGATGACCAATGGCAATAGGTTGGGAACCAGTGAGATGACAACCATTCGGAACGAACGGAACAGATAGGCCATAAAAAGGGAAATCAACCCGATGGCGAGTGCCAATGATAGCAACAGGTTCTTGACCAGGTATTTGGTCCCTTTGAGGAACAACAGTGCCTTTCCGGTCATGAACACATTATACCTGTCGTCCGGGAAAAATTTCGCAATGGACTGCTGCATTGTTTTTTCAATTTCCTCCATGCGATCGATCTTGACATCCTGCATGTAGGTGGTCAGGCGTGCGGTCTGTCCGGTACTGTCCACAAAGCTCTGCAAAAGGTTGCCCTCGGAAGATGATTTCCGTGCCACGTCCATAATGAAGGTGTTCTCCTGATTGGTGGGCAACTGGTAATATTTTGGGATGCCGTTGTAAAAGGCCTGCTTGGAATATTTGATCAGATCCACCACCGAAATGGGTCTGGAGAGTTCGGGAATCTCATTGATGACCGAGCCCAATTCGTCCATCCGTTTGAGGGTGGCAGGTTTTATAATGCCATTTTTCCGTTTGGAATCCACCACGATTTCCATGGGCATGATGCCATCAAATTCTTGTTCAAAAAATTGGATGTCGTTGTAAAAATGGGTGTCTTTGGGAAGGTCCTCGATCCGGCTCCCGGTAATCCTCATTTGGTAGATGCCGATAATGCTCAGTACCAATATGGCCACTGTGGTTATGTATACGGCAATCCTGTGGTCCCGGACCATACGCTCCATCCAGTTCACGAAGAAGTCCATCCATTTCTTGTTCAGGTGCTTCAAGTGTTTGGTCTTTGGAAGCGGCATAAAGCTGTATATGATGGGGATGATCAACAGCGAAAGAATGAAGATTCCAATAATGTTGATGGAGGCCACGATACCAAACTCCCTAAGAAGGTCGCTGTCCAAAATGATGAAGGTGGCAAAACCCGACGCCGTGGTGATGTTTGTCATCAAGGTGGCGTTCCCAATCTTGGAGATGACCCGCTGTAGGGACAGGGCCTGGTTCCCGTGTTTGTTTACCTCTTGCTGGTATTTGTTGATGAGAAAAATACAGTTGGGGATGCCTATCACAATGATCAGAGGGGGAATCAATGCGGTAAGGATCGTCATTTCATACTTCAGCAGTCCAAGGATGCCAAAGGCCCACATGACCCCGATGATGACCACGAACATGGATATGAAAGTGGCCCTGAAACTTCTGAAGAAAAAGAAAAAAATAAGGGAAGTGACCAATAGGGCGGCCACGATGAAGATCCCGATTTCGTCTACAATGGACTTGGTGTTCCAGGTTCGGATATAGGGCATTCCCGAAACGTGGACGTCCATTTGGGTCTCCTCTTCAAAACTTTTGACAAGATCGTCCAGGTCGTTCAGGATAAATTCGTTCCTGACCGGGGTGTCCATAATGTCCTTGTCCAGATAGGCGATGGTCTGTATGGTGCCACTTTTGGGGTTATAGACCAGATTATCGTAAAAAGGTAGTTCGTTGAACAAATGGTTCTTCAGGGAATCAATCTCTGCCTTGCTACTGGGTTTTTTCTTCAGGAAAGGTTCCATCACAAAGACCTGCTCGTCATTATCCTTCACCAACACCCTAAGGTTTTCCAGGGATACCACAAAGTCTATCTCGGGAAATGCTTCCAATTGTTTGCTCAGCCTGTTCCACCGATTGAAGTTTTTGGGAGTGAACAGGGCGGTGTCCCTTATGGCCAGTACAATGGCATTGCCCTCTTCTCCAAATATTTTGGTAAAAGATCGGTATTGGATGGTGGCCGGATGGTCATCGGGTAGGATATTGGATTCCGTGTTCGAGAATCGGATGTTCTTCCACTGTAGGGCCAAAAAAACAGTAAAGCCTACAATCCCTAGAAGGATGAGTATCCTATTGCGGAGTATGATTCGGGAGACCTTGGGCCAAAATCCTTTCATGAGCTTTATTGCCATTTCGGTTTTGTTGGGCGCAAAGGTAAAAAATGATCGGCTGTGTTCCTAAGAAAGCAGCCGATCAAGGATAAAGTTTTAGACTTTCATGATCTCCGCTTCTTTCACGGAGAGGATGGCGTCCACTTTTTTGCTGTAAGAATCGGTGAGTTCCTGTACGTCTACTTCGGCGTTTTTCAAGAGATCTTCTGAAATTTCCAAAGCCTTGAGTTCCTTGTTGGCCTCCTGTCGGGCACTTCGGATGCTCACTTTGGCGTCCTCTGCCTCAGCCTTTGCTTGTTTCACCAATTGTTTCCTTCGCTCCTCGGTCAATGGTGGCACATTGATGATGACCATTTCCCCATTGTTCATAGGGTTAAAGCCAAGGTTGGCGTTCATGATGGCATTTTCGATTTCCCCGATAAGGTTCTTTTCCCAAGGCTGTACCGAAATGGTCCTGGCATCGGGCGTGTTGATGTTCGATACTTGGGAAAGGGGAGTCTGTGAGCCGTAATAGTCCACCATAACAGAGGACAGCATCACGGGACTGGCCTTTCCGGCACGGATCTTTATAAACGCCTTTTCCAAGTGGGAAATACTGGCATCCATGTTTTCTTTAGTGCTATCAAGTACAAATTTTACTTCTTCGTCCATGCTCTTAAATTTTTATAACAATATCAAAAATGTGACCATATTAAACGTTGACCACCGTTCCAATGTTCTCTCCGGATACAATCTTCATCAAATTGCCCTTGGTGTTCATATCGAAGACCACAATCGGCAATTCATTTTCCTGGCTCAATGTGAAGGCAGTGGTATCCATCACCTTCAACCCTTTGGACAGTACCTCTTGGAAAGAAAGGGAGTCAAACTTGGTGGCTGTTTTATCTTTTTCGGGATCGGAAGTGTAAATTCCATCTACACGGGTTCCTTTCAGGATTACATCGGCATTGATTTCGATGGCTCTCAATACGGCAGCGGAATCTGTAGTGAAATAAGGGTTTCCGGTTCCCCCTCCAAAAATCACGACCCTTCCTTTTTCCAAATGGCGAATCGCCCTTCTACGGATAAAGGGTTCGGCCACTTCATTGATTTTGATGGCCGATTGCAAGCGGGTCTGGATGCCTTTGAGTTCCAAGGCACTCTGTAGCGCCAATCCGTTGATCACGGTGGCCAACATGCCCATGTGGTCCCCCTGTACGCGGTCCATGCCTTGGCTGGCACCGGCAAGGCCCCTAAAAATGTTGCCCCCACCAATAACGATGGCTACTTCAATCCCCTTGTCCACTACGCTCTTGATCTCATCGGCATATTCGGACAAACGGTCTCCGTCAATTCCGTATTGCTTTTTGCCCATCAAGGCTTCCCCACTCAGTTTTAATAAAATTCTCTTGTAATGCATCAAAGGTTTCTTGAAGTTCGGACAAAAATAATCAAAATTATTTATGGGAATGTAGAATGGGTTCTCTGGATATTGCATAAAAAAACCGCTCTTTTTGGGAGCGGTTTATATGTAAGGGGGCTATGGTTTATCCCAAAGCTACTCTTTTGAAACCGGTAACGGTCAAGCTGGCGTCAACAGATTTTACATACTGGGCAACGCTAAGTTTGCTGTCCTTGATGAAATCTTGGTTGACCAAAGTGTTGTCCTTGAAGAAACGGTTCAATTTACCTTTGGCGATGTTGTCCAACATGGCTTCTGGTTTTCCTTCTTGGCGCAATTGCTCCTTTGCAATCTCGATTTCCTTATCGATGATGGACTGGTCCACACCTTCTTCGTTAAGGGCAACAGGGTTCATTGCGGCAGCTTGCATGGCCACATCTTTGGCAGCTTCGGCAGCACCGTCAACATTGGCGGACAATCCCACCAATGTAGCGATCTTGTTTCCGGCGTGGATGTATGATCCTACGAAAGCAGCGCTCAATTTCTCGAAGCTTCCGATTTCGATTTTTTCACCGATCACACCGGTCTGCTCTGTCAATTTATCCGCAACGGTCATGCCACTGAAAGGAGCGGCAAGAAAAGCTTCCTTGCTGTCAAAACCTAGTGCAAGATCGGCCAGATCATTGGCCAAGGTCACAAAGCTTTCGTTTTTGGCAACGAAGTCAGTTTCGCAGTTCAATGAAATAACCACACCTTGGGTGCTGTCGGCATTGACTTTTGCTATGGCAGCACCTTCAGAGGATTCTCTATCAGCTCTGTTGGCGGCTACTTTTTGTCCTTTTTTGCGAAGGATCTCGATTGCTTTTTCAAAATCGCCTTCGGCCTCGACCAAAGCTTTTTTGCAATCCATCATCCCAGCTCCGGTGGTCTGTCTTAGTTTATTTACTTCTGCGGCGGTAATCTGTGCCATTTTTCTATGCTTTTTAAAAATTTATGTAAAGTAAAACACTATTGAAGTGTTTTGTTTTAGGACAATGTTAAATCAAGGTTGGTTTATTCAACGCCTCCCTTAACACTGTCTTGCCATTCTTTCAATTCGTCCCAATTCCCTTCAGCGGCCATTTTGGCTTGCTTTGGCCAAGATGTTGGGTCCAAATGGGCCATGGTAGAGCTGGCGTCGGTCAGGATTTCCTTGATTTCTTCGGCAGATGTTTCAGAAAGTTTGGCGAAGGTGGATACTCCAGCTTCAACCAATGCTTCGGCTGCTTTTGGGCCAATGCCTTCAACCTTGGTCAGGTCATCGACTTTTGCCTTTTCAGCTTTTACCGGTTTCACTTCTTTGGCAACTGCTTTTCCTTTTTTGGAAGGTTTTGCATCGTCCTCGTCATCCTCGTCGATAGCAACAGCTTTTTGTGTTACTTCTTCCTCCTCGTCTTCATCTTTGTCGTTGCCTTTGTCATTTTTGCGCTCGGCCAAACCTTCGGCTACTGCTTTGGTCACTTCTTCCAAAATGGCCTCGATGGATTTTCCGGCGTCATCATTGGCAGGGATAACGAAGTCGATGGGCCTTGGATCGGAGTTGGTATCGACCATCGCGAAAATAGGGATGTTCAATTTCAACGCTTCCTTAACGGCGATGTGCTCACGCATGGTGTCCACAATGAAAAGTGCACCTGGCAAACGGGTCATGTCCGCAATGGAGCCCAAGTTTTTGTCCAATTTGGCACGCAAACGGTCCACTTGCAATCTTTCTTTTTTGGAAAGGGTGTCAAAGGTCCCGTCTTTTTTCATACGGTCGATAGCTGCCATTTTCTTCACGGCCTTACGGATGGTGACAAAGTTGGTCAACATACCACCGGGCCATCTTTCTGTGATGTAGGGCATGTTCACTTTGGATACCTTGTCGGCGACAATGTCCTTGGCTTGTTTTTTGGTGGCCACAAAAAGGATTTTTCGTCCAGAGGCCGCAATTTTTTTGAGGGCCTCGTTGGCTTCCTCAAGTTTTGCTACAGTTTTGTAGAGATTGATGACGTGGATACCGTTACGCTCCATGTAGATGTAGGGAGCCATGTTGGGATTCCACTTTCGTGTTAGGTGTCCAAAATGCACACCTGCTTCCAGTAAGTCTTTTACTTCAATTTTACTTGCCATTTTTTTTGTACTTAGTTTACGTTCCGTTGTAGTAGCAATGCATTGGTGGTCACTTTTAGGTTCGCCCAACCCATTTAGATGCTAAACTAAATTCCAAAAAGTCGATTCATTTTTTCCTTTTGGAACAACGACAACTTGGTTAAAAATTTAACCCTGAAAATGGTTTTCAGGGTTTTCAATGAACTTATATAGAGGTGCCGAGGCACCGCAATATTAACGTTTGGAGAATTGGAATTTCTTACGGGCTTTCTTCTGACCGAATTTCTTTCTTTCCACCATTCTTGGATCCCTTGTCAAAAGACCTTCTGGTTTCAGGACTTCCCTGTTTTCAGCGTTGATCTCGCACATGGCCCTAGACAATGCCAAGCGAACTGCTTCTGCCTGTCCGGTGATTCCACCACCATATACATTGACCTTCACATCATAGTTTCCTTCGGTCTCTGTAAGGGTAAAAGGTTGTTTTACCTTGTACTGCAAAGTGGCAGTGCTAAAGTAATCGCCAAGGTCCCTTTTGTTAACGGTTATGTTTCCAGATCCTTCGGAGACATATACTCTGGCCACCGCGGTCTTTCTTCTTCCTATCTTATGAACCACTTCCATTTATTTGTAGTCGTTTAAGTTTATTGCCTTTGGTTTTTGTGCTTCCTGTCCGTGCTCGGCACCAACATAAACCTTTAGGTTTCTGTAAATTTCAGCACCAAGTTTGTTCTTTGGCAACATTCCCTTCACAGAGTTTTCGATAATGCGCTCGGGATGTTTCTTCAATACTTCTTTTGCGGAAGCGGAACGCTGTCCACCGGGATACCCGGTATATCTCAAATACACTTTGTCATCCCATTTGTTGCCGGTCAAGTTCACCTTCTCGGCATTGATGACTATTACATTGTCCCCACAATCCACATGGGGAGTAAAGTTGGTCTTGTATTTCCCCCTAAGCAATTTGGCCACTTTTGATGCCAATCTTCCCAAGTTCTGCCCCTCTGCATCAACCAATAACCATTGCTTGTCAACGGTAGATTTATTGGCGGAAATAGTCTTATAACTTAATGTGTCCACTTCTAGAATATTATTGATTTAAATACCTATCCCGATAAACGGGCTGCAAATGTACAATTATTAGATTGAATTACAAACGGTTGATTGGGAATATTTTTTTGCCTTTTTTCATTTTTTCTACTTCCGCTCCAAAACAGCGCGAACATCAGCTTTTAAATGTTAAAAAAAACTTAAAAAACAGAAGTGGTGTAACTAACCCGGTTCCTCGAGGTCTTTAGGGTAATCAATCAATCAAAAACGAACAAGTGAATTACGCGCTGCTTTATATTTTGCTCCTAACCTCTTTTATTGAACTACAAGCCCAAGACACCACGAATGTGGTCCCCAAGAAAATTTATGTCACTAAGGACCTGGGCAGTGAAACCCCGCCTACCATTGATGGACTTTTGGACGACCCGGCCTGGAATCTCGTGGAATGGGGGGATGACTTTATTGAGCAAAGACCCGATGAGAACACTCCGCCCGGGCAGCAGACGGCCTTTAAAATCGTGTATGGAGAAAAGTCCCTTTATATAGGTATCCGATGTTTTGATACCGAACCGGACAAGATCATGAAGCGGCTATCTAGGCGGGATGGCTTTGAGGGCGATTGGATCGGGGTATTCATCGACAGTTACCACGACCAAAGGACCGCTTTTGGTTTCATTGTCACTGCGGCCGGGGTGAAGGGAGATGTGTTCGAGTCCAATAACGGGGCCAACGAGGACGATAGCTGGAACCCAATCTGGTACGTGAAGACCCATACCGATAGTGAGGGATGGACGGCCGAGATGCGGATTCCCCTCAGCCAGATCAAGTTTGGGAACGAGGAGGACCAAGTCTGGGGGCTCCAGTTCATGAGACGTTATTTCAAAAATGAGGAACGTTCCGTTTGGCAGCGCCTGCCCAGGGATGTCGCCGGATTCGTCAGCGAGTTTGGTGAACTGCACGGCCTGAAGAACATCCAGCCCCAAAAACAGTTGGAGATACAACCCTACACCGTCGCTCGGATGGAAACCTACGAAGCGCAGGAAGGAAACCCTTTTAGGGATGGTAAGGATAGTGACATAACGGGTGGACTGGATGCCAAGATCGGGATCACCAACGACCTTACCCTAGACCTGACAGTGAACCCTGATTTTGGCCAGGTGGACGCAGACCCTTCGGCCATTGCATTGGATGGTTTCCAAATATTCTTTCAGGAAAGACGGCCCTTCTTTGTGGAGAACAAGAACATTTTTGACTTCAGCGTTTCGCAATCGGAGGCGGGCAATACCTTTGGTTCCGACAATGTGTTTTATTCCAGGCGGATCGGAAGAAGCCCACAAGGCTATCCCAGTACCATGGATGGGGAGTTTGTGGACCAACCGGACAATACACCGATCATTGGTGCGGCAAAGTTCAGCGGAAAGACGAAGAATGGATGGGCCATTGGGGTCCTGGAAAGTGTCACCGCGCGACGGCAAGCCACCATCGTCGATGAAAACGGCAATCGGAGGGAAGAGACCGTGGAACCCCTGACCAATTATTTTGTGGGCAGATTGCAGAAGGATTTCAATAACCGAAATTCCTATGTCGGTGGAATTTTTACCTCGACCAACAGGGAAGAACTGCCCCAAGAACTCGACTTTTTGCACCAATCCGCATATACCGGTGCTCTAGATTTCAAGCACCAGTGGAACAATAGGGACTGGTATGTGGAGGGCGACATCATCCTGAGCCATGTGACCGGAAGCGAGCAGGCCATCCGCGGTACCCAACGCTCCATTGCGCATTTGTTCCATAGGGTGGATGCGGACCACGTTTCTGTGGACACCACCAGAACTTCTTTGACGGGAAGTGGGGGCAACATCCAGATCGGGAAACTGGGCAAGGGCCATTGGCGGTTCGAGTCGGGCGGAACATGGCGATCCCCGGAATTGGAACTCAACGATATTGGGTTCCAACGCCAAGCGGACGATATCCGGCATTACACTTGGATAGGCTATCAGACCCTGAAACCCGACAGTACGTTCAGGCAGGTGGGCATCAACTACAACCATTGGACGGCATGGGACTTTGGGGGCAACCATAATTATATGCAGTTCAATACCAATAGCTGGCAGAACTGGAAAGGAAACTGGTCCACCAACCTTGGGTTGAACTATGCGCCTATCGAATACTCCAACTTTGCCCTAAGGGGAGGCCCGAGGTTGCGACTTTCCCCTTGGATGAGTTTTTGGAATGGGATAAACACGGACAACAGGAAAAAGATCCAGTTCTCCGTTTACCATGAGGGCAGAAAAGCGGTCGATAATTCCTTCAATTCGTATTATGTGGAAGGAGGATTTGTGTACCAGCCCATCAATGCATTGCGTATTTCCGCTTTCCCATCGCTGGGCATCAACCGTGATAAATTGCAGTTCATTGATAATTTTGAAGATGTGGGTGGTTCCCCAAGATACCTCAACGGGGAGATCGACCAACGGACACTGAGCATGTCCATTCGGTTGAACTATACCATCAACCCCAACCTCACCATCCAATATTGGGGCCAACCCTTCATTTCAAGGGGGAGGTATTCCAACTTTAAGCATGTCACAGATGCCACGGCCAAGCAGTTTGAGGATAGGTTTATGCAGTATGGGGCCGATCAGACCACTTTGAGTGATGGGGTGTATGCCATTGACGAAGATTTGGACAATGTTGCGGATTTCAGTTTTGGCAACCCTGATTTTTCCTTCGTGCAGTTCCGTTCCAATTTGGTGGTCCGATGGGAGTACATACCCGGTTCCGAGATATTCTTGGTCTGGTCGCAGGATGTGTCCCGAAGTGGCGACCCTACGGATGGACTGTTGCCCAGTTTGGGGGACAATATTTTTGGACAGAAGCCCCAAAATATCTTTTTGTTGAAGGCTACCTATCGGTTTGTACTTTGATTCAGATTGACGCATTGTCACATCGAGCTGTCATCCTGAGCGCAGTCGAAGGAACAGCCAAGATGTCTCAGAAGCGAAATGGCCATTAAATACTTTTGGTTATTTTCTGCATCGCTTTAACACATGCCTCATTGGCTTCAGCGTCACCTATGGTGATGCGAACTTTCCCCGGAGCACCAAATTGCGAAACGGGCCGCACCATAATACCCTCTTCCATCATCTTATCTGTGAATTCCATTTCAGGCAACGGGGGATCGATGATAAAAAAGTTGGCTTGACTGGACCAGTATTGGATACCGATGCGGTCAAACTCCTGGGCAAGATAGGTTCTGCCATCGAGAACCGTCTGTACCGTTTTTTCGATAAACTCCGTATCGTTCAAGGCGCCGATGCCTGCCTCGATGGATGTCAAGGGCAGCAAGAACGGTTTTTGGATCAATCGGATGTAGTTGGCAATGGTAGCGGTGGTGTAGGCATAACCGATGCGCTGACCTGCCAAACCATAGGTTTTGGAAAAGCTGTTGAGGCCAAGCACATTGTGTCCGGCCAAAACATAGGGTAGGGCGGTCACATAATCCTCAGCATCCGCAAAATGTCGGTAAACTTCATCAAAAACGATGAGGATGTTCTTGGGCACCCGTTCCAAAAAGGAATCTAGTACGGGTTTTGGAATATAGGTGCCTGTTGGGTTGTTCGGACTGGTGAGGAAAATGACCTTGGTCCGCACCGTAATGGCGTTCAAAATCCCTTCCACATCCAAATCGTAGTTGGGGGAAAGCAAGGGAATATCGATGGTCTTGGCTCCATACCATCTGGAAAATACAGAGTATGGCAAAAAGCAGGGGTTGGAATAGATCACCTCGTCCCCTTCATTGATAAAGGCCCTCAATAGGATGTCAATGATTTCGGAACCGCTGTTACCGCAAAGAAATTGGTCTGTGCTTAGTTTTCCACCAAAATCCTTGACCAAGGCTTCCCTCAGGCGAATGTCGGTTTGATCGGGGTAGATGTCGATATGCTCCAAGGCAGCTTTCATGGCTGCAATCGCTTTGGGTGATGCGCCCAAGGGGTTTTCGTTGGAGGACAGTTTGTAGATTTTTTTGTCGGAAGGCGGAATGTTCTTTCCTCCTTTATACACCTCTTTGGGCTCCAAATGGGCCTTAAAGATGGATTCGATGGTTTTTTTCATTTTATTTTTAAAGCGGGTGTATGATTAGTTTCGGGCCTTTTTCAGCTTGTATTCAAGATAATTGATTGTCAGGATTTCCTTTTTGAAAAATCTGCCCGTAATTGATTATACACGTTTTACTAGGAATTATTTAAATGCCATTGTAATCAAAAAATAGTGGGGAATATTAAAATGTTCTCCTAATTTTTCTGGAGCAATGTCCGATTGGACAACTTCGCAATATGAACTAAAACCATTGCTATGTTTTGTAGGGGTTATGATGGCCAACAATGGAAATTCCTTACTCAAGGGATTCTCAATCGCAATTTTAGCCCCAAAAAAATCTTTTGTTGCATATTCAGAACTGTTTTCGGTCAGTTCATAGTTTCTATTGGCGCTTGCATATTTTTTACTTCTCAGTTGAATTTTTAAGTTGTTCTTTGAAATTTCAGTAAATATTTTAAAATCAAATAGACGTGAATTTATTTTGAACTGGTCTATTTCTGTTCCATCAAAAAGAATTTTTGAGTCGATTAATTTTCCAGTTTTATATTCTTTTATAAAAACTTGATAATACTTTCCATTGATTTTGGGGCTTTCAAATTCAAATTTTTCAACCCCAATATTTTGAAATTCAAAAAGCTCCTGAAGTTCTGGATTCTCAAATCCGTATTTTACTGTTGTTGTAACGGTCTCCTGCCCAAATAATATGGGCTGTCCTAATAGGATTAGAATAGATAGGATTTTAATTCCCTTCATATTACTTTGTTTAGTTGACGGGTAAATTTGTTTTTATAAAAGTAAGATATACTGTTATAGATTAAATACTTCAATAATAGATGTATTCACCCATCAAAAACCCTCCCCAAACAACAAATACGCCATCGCCTTTTCCGTATCCCCAGCTTCCAAAAGCTGCTGTGCCAAGGTGTGGAGTTCTCGTTGGGAAAGCGTACCCACGCCATCGGCTTTTACGATTTTTTCAACTTCGGATGCTGAGGGTAGGCTTTCCACATTGCCCAATCGTCCCAGATTGTTTCCGGTAAGCACCTCGCTTTCCCGAATGCCCTTCGGCAAGGCATCCACCCCAATGCCATGGGTGCGGAGAGGTTTCGGGATTTCAAACAACGAATCCTTGATGGCCCGGATGTACCAATTACCGCCCATACGGCCCACGAGGTCCAATTTTTCGGTGTCCAAAATGCCATCGGTAAAATAGGTATCGTCCACATGGATGAGTTCCACTTTAGCTATGATGAGGTTCCCCGCTCCTGGGGTTTGGGCCAATTCGATGACCTCTTGCACCGTACACTCAAAGGAAACGGGGGATTCCGCCACGCGGGGTGGGCGTACCTTTTCACTGGGCACTTCGGTAAAGCCCGCCTTTTGAAATTCGTTCACCCCTTTGGCATAGGCCGTGCTGGAAAGTGACATCTGTTCCGCCATGTTGTGGTTCACAATATTGATGACCACTTCGGGGACTTCCAATACGTTTTCATGGGTATGCTTCAAAGAATTGTCCCTGCCGCTTCGCGAAGGCGAAAAGACCATAATCGGCGGATTGGAACTGAACACATTGAAAAAACTGAACGGACTCAGGTTCACGTTCCCATCTTTGTCGATGGTGCTGGCAAAGCAGATGGGCCTTGGGGCCACCGCCGTGAGCAGAATGCTGTGCAGTTCAGGTTGACTTACTTGGGTTGGGTCTACAGTTTTGATCATGGTTTGTTTCTTGTCATATCGAGCGCAGTCGAGATATGGTATAACTCTCAGATAACATTTCAGCTGCTCCTTCGACTGCGCTCAGGATGACAGCTCAAGTTTCATCTAAAGTGAAATTTATTTCGCAGGAAGTATTTTGGTGGAAACTTCCCCGAATCCGACCCTAATATCGCCATTTTGGGCGAAACCACGAAGGGTCACCGTATCTCCATCGTTGATGAACTTTCGTTCGGAACCATCCTTCATTTTTATGGGTTTGGTCCCCATCCATGCCAGCTCCAACATGGAGCCAAAAGAATCGTCTTCCTTGCCAGAAATGGTGCCAGAAGCCATCATATCGCCCACAGAAATATTACAACCATTCACGGTATGATGTGCCAACTGTTGGGCCATGTTCCAATACATGTACTTGAAATTGCTGTGACAAACCGTGGTTTCTTCGCTCCCTTCGGGTGTGACGCCCACTTCCAGATTGATGTCGTAGTTTTTGGTGCCCTCATAGGCCAAATAGGGCAATACTTTAGGGTCTTGTGTGGGACCTACCACTTTGAACGGTTTCAAGGCCTCCAAGGTCACCACCCAAGGCGAGATGGAAGATGCAAAGTTCTTGGCCAAGAAAGGTCCAAGCGGCACATATTCCCATTTCTGGATGTCCCTGGCGGACCAATCGTTGAACAAGACCAAGCCAAAGATATAATCCTCGGCTTCTTCGGTGGAGATAGAATCGCCCAATTGGGTATCTTTTCCACAGATAAAGCCCATTTCCAGTTCAAAATCCAATCGTTGTGTGGGTCCAAATACGGGGGCATCTGCATTGTTGGGCATGGTCTGGCCTTTAGGTCGATGGATGGGTTGTCCGCTCACGATAATGGAACTCGCCCTACCATGGTACCCCACCGGAATATGTTTCCAGTTGGGCAAAAGGGCATTTTCAGGGTCGCGGAACATCTTGCCCACATTGGTGGCGTGCTCTATGCTAGAATAAAAATCGGTATAGTCCCCCACAGAAACGGGCATGTGCATCCGGGCTTCGGACTGCATTACGAAAAGTTCCGGTTTTCCAGCCAAGGGTGAGTGGTCATCCTTCAGCCAATATTGGATTTTTTTCCGCACCCGATTAGTGATTTCCTTTCCGAGGGAAATAAAATCATTGAGGGTGTCCTTTTCCAAAACGGCGGTGTTGAATTCGAACACATCGAGTTCCGCCACAGCGGCCAGGTCGAGGATATGTTCCCCAATGGCCACGCCTACACGAGGGCTTCTGTCTTCGGTGGAAAAAATCCCAAAGGGAATATTATGGATGGAAAAGTCTGAGTTTTCAGGGATGTTTATGATCATGAATTGTTTTTTATGTCAGCTCGAGCGCAGTCAAGAGCGATAAAAAGCCTTCATTTCTCGACTGCGCTCGAAAAGACAGAAGGCATTGGGCCTTAATGATTACTCCAACCACGATTTGTAATATTTGCCATCATCAATTTTCAGGGCATTTTCGGTGACCATCAACGGTTTGAAGGTATCGATCATCACGGCCAGTTCCTCCGTACTCTTTTTGCCGATGCTGGCCTCATAGGTGCCTGGATGCGGCCCGTGTGGAATGCCTGCCGGGTGCAACGATATGTACCCGGGTCCAATTCCGGTTCGGCTCATAAAATCCCCATCCACATAATACAATACCTCGTCGGAGTCTATATTGGAATGGTTGTAGGGGGCCGGAATCGCTTTCGGGTGGTAGTCGTACAGCCTTGGGCAGAATGAACAAATGACAAAGGCACTCGTCTCAAACGTTTGGTGTACCGGTGGCGGTTGGTGTACACGACCCGTAATGGGTTCAAAATTGTGGATGGAAAATCCGTAGGGGAAATTATATCCATCCCAACCAATTACGTCAAAAGGATGGCTGGCATACACCAATTGGTGCAACATGCCCTGCTTTTTGATCTTCATCAAAAAATCTCCTTTTTCATCAAAGGTCTGAAGGTCTTGTGGCAATTTATAGTCCCGTTCACAATAAGGGGAATGTTCCAACAACTGCCCAAACCAGTTTCGGTATCGCTTTGGGGTATAAATGGGGTGAAAGGATTCCGCATACAGGATGCGGTTGTCCTCGGTATCAAATTCGATTTGGTAGATCATCCCGCGGGGAATGATGAGGTAATCCCCATATTCAAACGGAATGTTGCCCAAAAAGGTTTTCAAGGTTCCCGATCCTTTGTGGATGAAGAGCATCTCATCGGCATCGGCATTCTTGTAAAAATACCCCGTGATGGATTTTTTCGGTGCTGCCAGACCAATGTGCACATCGTTGTTCACCAAAAGGGGCTCACGTGATTCCAAAAAGTCATCTTTCGGTTGCACATCGAACCCGATAAGTTTTCTGCTGGTGATATTCTTTTCCACGGCAATTTTGGGAGACATATCAATGGGCTTACCAATGTCCTTTACCTGCGTAGGGCGATGGATGTGATAGGACAAGGACGACATGCCATCGAAACCGATGGTTCCAAAAAGCTGCTCATAATACAACCCTCCGTTCGGTTTTTCGAACTGGGTATGCCGTTTCTGCGGAATTTTCCCGAGTTTATGGTATATAGGCATCTTTTTAAATTTTAAGTTATCAGTTTTAAATTTTAAATGATTAAAACTTAAAACTCAACCTTTAACACTAACAATTGATCAATGTAAAGTGCCTCTTAGCTCCTGTTCGCGCTCAATGGCTTCGAACAGTGCCTTAAAGTTACCTTTTCCAAACGATTGTGCGCCTTTTCTTTGGATGATTTCGAAGAACATGGTTGGACGTGGCTCTACGGGTTTGGTAAAGATCTGAAGTAGATAGCCTTCGTCATCACGGTCCACCAAGATGCCCAACTCTTTCAATGGAGCGATATCCTCATCAATTTCTCCTACACGGTCAGTCACGGCATCATAATAGGTTGCAGGAACCTGAAGGAATTCCACTCCACGACTTTTCAAGTCACGAACGGTTTTGATGATGTTATCGGTGGCTACGGCTACGTGTTGCACGCCTTCACCTTCATAAAAATCGAGGTATTCCTCCACTTGGGATTTTTTCTTTCCTTCGGCAGGTTCATTAATCGGGAATTTGATACGGCCGTTTCCGTTGCTCATCACCTTGCTCATCAGTGCGGTGTATTCTGTGGAAATGTCCTTATCATCAAAAGAAAGAATATTGCGGAAACCCAATACTTCTTCATAGAAGCCCACCCATTGGTCCATTTGGTTCCAGCCTACGTTACCCACCATATGGTCCACATATAGCAAACCAGTGGAAGTTGGGTTGTAATCAGGAGTTTCCCATTTTTTGAAACCGGGTAAAAACGTGCCCTTATACTCTTTTCGTTCCACAAAGATATGGACAGTCTCACCATAGGTGTAAATACCCGAACGAACCACTTTTCCGTTGGCATCTTCTTCAACCTTGGGTTCCATATAGGATTTTGCCCCGCGTTCCATGGCCGCATTGTAGGCATACGTGGCATCGTCTACCCAGAGGGCCACTACCTTCACACCATCACCATGTTTATCGATGTGCTTCCCGATCTCGGTACCACTTTTTAGGGGAGAGGTGAGCACCAAACGGATCTTGTCCTGGACCACCACGTAACTTTCCCGATCTTTCAAACCGGTTTCTAGGCCTGCCTTTGCCAAGGACTGGAATCCAAAAGCAGTTTTGTAAAAGTGTGCGGCCTGTTTGGAGTTACCTACATACAGTTCAATATAATCGGTGCCATTGATGGGCATAAAATCCTGTTCGGTCCCTTTTTGGGTCTTTGGAAGTGTTGAAGTAGCCATATTTTTTATGATTTATTGCTCAGTTCATTTTGTTGCATGAACAACAAAAATAAGTATTTTTTTGGCTCATTTCTGATTTTTGGGATCAAAAATTGGGTTAAAAATTGATGGTTGAACCCCTTATGTGTCAAAGAAATCAAAAACTGAATCCCTATTTTTGTGGCAATTAGTTATAGAATGCTCAACCGGATTGACGAAATACAGGGGATAGGGCTGCACTTGGACCTAGTGCTCCGTAAAATACAAAAAGCCTATTTGAGGGCCTTTGATGAACTGGGCGTGGAGGTCACCATTGAGCAATGGGTGATCATGCACCAGATCTATGAACTGGGTGATGAGGCGAGCCAGAGAGAGATTGTGAAGGGCAACTTTCGCAACCGTGCCACTATTTCCAGGGTAATCGGTGGTATGGAACGCAAAGGTTGGATCACCAAGACCCGGTTTGATGGGGACCAAAAGCGTTTTAAACTGGAACTCACCGAGGAGGGGAGGAAAATCATTGAACTGACCTTGCCCAGTGCCCTGAACTTGCGAAAATTGGCCGTTAAAAATATTGACCCGGTGGAGTTCGAAACCTTTTTAAGGGTGTTGGACCAAATGGGGGACAATTATGAGGGGAGCTGACCCCAGTGTTTCATCATCAACTGAACAATGGTGGCCAGACCGATGATCAGGATAAAGATAAGGCTCAACTTTCGGAACTTTTCCTGTGGGATATAGGCCAGGATCTTTTTGCCCAAATACGTGCCCACAAATCCAATGACCAATAAAAAAGGGAGGTAGGTCAACTCCTGTTTCCCGATATAGCCGTTGTCGTAGTACACAAAGGTGCGTGAGAAATCGATCATGAAATCGATAAAGGCCGAAGTGGCGATAAACGCATTTTTCTCGAGGTTGAAGGCAGCCATCGTCAAGCCGCGGATGGCGCCACCTGTACCCAGAAGCCCTGCCGAGAACCCGGACAACGTTCCCCCGATCATGGCATTTTTCTTGTTGGGCAACACCACAATTTCACTTTTGATGAGGAACAGCAGGCTAAAGACCACCAAAAAAATCCCCAAGACGATTTCCAGGGAGCCACTGTCCACCATTTTCGACAAAAATCCACCGATAATCACGAACAGCACGGAAGGCACGCCGATGTAGAGCAACAGTTTTTTGTCCAATCCTTTTTTGAACAGGAATATTTTGCTGATGTTACTGGATAGGTGAAAAATGGCCGTCATCCCCAGAACGGAGTAAAAATCAAAATAGAAATTTCCCAAGGGCACAAAGAAGACCGATGATCCAAAACCGCCAATGGTGCCAATGATCTCGGCCACCATGGCCAATACCAAAAAAATGTAATTGATTTTCATTCGTTGACTTTACGGAAAGAAAAGATAGTCTTTTTAGCACAGCCAAAAACTGATATTCTACCATGTTCTTCTTGGGCGTTTTGGGTGTTTGTGGGTATATAGGATTCAGATTGAAATGAACCTATTTTGAAATTTATGCCATTTTACCTAAAAAAATCTTAAAATCGACATTTTGAGGTAATCCAGCATATAAATTGGTCAATTTATTGGACGCGTAACCTGTTGGTTTGCTGCAACTTTGTCCCTGTATAATCCTACATATACGCGCTATGAAAAAAATGAACTTTTACCCCACGATATGGTCCACCGTACCTTTTGCCCCCAACGCTATTGGTGATTGGTATGCAGAGGAACGGACCATGAAGGAATTGATCTTGAAAAACGAGGCCGCCACCGCGCTGAAAGTCTCGGAAATGTTGTTGAACATCACCAAGTTCTCTGCCATTGATGCAGATGGCAAGGAACATTTTATCATGGATTTCCCGGGCCAGAACCCGGTTTCCCTAAAGGGAATACCAGCTGGGACCTTTCTGCGTTCCAAAAGTGTGCTTTCCCTGCCCGCGGGCCATTATACCAAACTCCGGTTTTATCTGGCAGGATGGGGCAACCAGTTTGTTTATGAGGATGGGCTGGAGGAATCTGCCAATGCCTTTGATCGATTGGATTTTGCCATCGAAGATGGTTTCCAAGTGGAAGGTGGCGAGGCCACTGAAGTAAAATTGTGGTTCGACTTTGCTCCATTTCAGTGGAAGCGACACTTTAAACCGCTTACGGATTTGTTTATGCGGAGCAAAAGTCCAAGGCCGCGTCTGGCCAATAGCTTTGGCAATTAAATTGTTATGAAGAAGAATGGAAAAGGCACCCAATTGGGTGCCTTTTTTGGTTTTGGTGGGTTATTTGGAAAGTGCTGCGTGGTTTCCGTTATAGAAATTGGCCAATATGGATTCGAGTTCTTCCTCGCCGCCTATAATGTGTTCGATCTTGTTCCAAAGCCCTTCATTGAGGATGGGTCGCAAGGGTTGCTGTAGTTCGGTGATGTGGGCAAACACCTTTTTGATCTTGTTGTCCCAGACCTTGTAATATTTCAGCAGGTCGTCGGGATACACCACTTTTCGGCGGGTGCCCTCATCGGCGGCCCTAAAGGGAATGGGGATGTTGAGGTAGCCATAGTCGTCCGTGAGCTGCTCCCCGGGTTGGATGTCGCGGATGGCAATCTCAAAATCGTAGGCTGTGGTGAGGCAATTGGAGTTGAAACTGTGGTTCACGTACCGCCCGTTGTCCCAACAAAGGATATAGTTGCCCTTGTTGTTCCGAAAGGTGTAGGTGTCCAGAATGTTTTGGTAGATGGGGGCCATCTGTTGCAGTTCCAGAGGGGTGAACTCGCGATCCAACTCGTCGAGCACCCAGGTAATGGTCCCTGCGGGAATGAATTTGGTGGCCACGACGCCGTAGCCAATTTCGTTGCTGATAAAGCGCAATTCTGTATCGGGATGAATCATTTTATACGTAATGAATTTTCGAATGAAGGTATAAAATTGTTCGATCCGTTGATGGAAATTTTAGAAGGGGCAAATAATTTTTTTTAGCAGTGAAATAGGTAGTTAAATAGATGTAAAACAAAGGGTTGAAAAATGAAAAGCCCAGCTGGTGAAGTTGGGCTTTTCATGTTTTAATTCTCTTCGCCATTGTACCCTTCGGAGGAATTTTCCTGAACGGCTTCCAATAATTTTGGTTTCAAGACTTTGCAGACCCCATAGGTCTTGCTGGTGAAATAGAGGGGTTTTATGGTTGTTTCCATTTTGTAGAGTGTTCCTTGGGTTTAGGTTGAGATGGATTGAAATTAGCAATATAACAAACTCAAAAAGGTTAGAGTTAACTTTTTATATAGGTTCTAATTCTCAACCTATTAGGCATATCTGGTGAGTCCAGTGCAAACACATCTGGCATTTCTAATACTAGAGTGTCTTGTTTTAATTCGATTATTTTCCAATGTCTCCAATATTTTGATTTTTCTGTTGGGAATAAAATGTTTGCTCCATTTCCAGTTTGCATCCATTTTTCTTTGAATGGAATTCTAGAATTACCAGCAAAAATTGAATCTGATATTATTTGAAATTTTTCGAACTGGAAAATCAAACTTTCGGGAGGTGAAGGAGGAATATCTGATTTTAAAAGTTTCCACTCTCCTTGTAGATTCTTTTTTACATCAGGCGGTTGATATTCTTTTAATGAATAATGATTGATGCTGGTGTCATATGTTGAGAGAAAGATAGTTTGTTGGTTTACTGAGTCGATCAAAATTGGTTGAGGCGCATCAAGTTGGTTTAAAACAAGAAAGCTATAGTTTTCGAATTCTTCCAACCACCATTTCTTTGTGGAGAATAATTTTGTATTCAAATTATATTCTAGCATTAAAGAATCGGTGATGAATTCAAAATATGCCTTTCCATTTTTTCCTATAAATTCATATTTCTTATTTATTGGATTCCAACTAGAACTTTTATAATCTGGTGGAAGTTTTTTGTAAACAAAAGTGTACTGATTGCTGTCTCTTGTATCTTTCAAAACCAAACTATCCAAATTGACAGAAATAATTTTAAAAGAATTTTCGACATCATCGTTGAAATATATTAGGTTGCCTTCCTTCTGATACTTTTTAGAGTAAAAGGAAGTATCACCAATGTTGTTTTTTTGGCAAGTAAGATATTTTAATGTGTTCTCATTTATGGAGATCAGTTGGCACTCGTTTAGCTTGATCGTGTCCTTGTTAGTGATAATTTGATAATAGGCTAAGACCCAGTTTCCCTCAATCTTAGATTTGGTTTGGCAAGAAAAACATAGGAAGAAGACAAGGATTGTAAATAAAGATTTGCTCATGCTGTTCTTTTCTTGCATTCTTGGTTAAACTCAATGCGCCTCCAACCAATTCTCACCCACGCCCACTTCCACATCCAAGGGCACGGAGAGTTGGTAAGCGTTCTCCATTTCGGATTTGATCAATTTTTTCATGTCCTCCAACTCCGGTTTATAGCAATCGAACACCAATTCATCGTGCACTTGCAAGAGCATTTTGGTCTTGTAGTTACCTTCCGCCAGTTTTTTATGGATGTTGATCATCGCAATCTTGATGATGTCCGCCGCACTTCCTTGTATGGGTGCGTTCACCGCGTTGCGCTCCGCGGCCCCACGCACCACTTGGTTTCCGGCATTGATGTCCTTTAAATAGCGTCTTCGGCCCAAAATGGTCTGCACATAGCCGTGGTCACGGGCAAAATCTATTTGCTCGCTCATGTAGTTCCGCAGCTTGGGGTAGGTCTTGTAATAGGTGTCGATAAGGTCTTTGGCCTCGGTACGGCTCAGGTCCGTTTGGTTGCTCAACCCAAAGGCTGACACCCCGTAAATGATTCCAAAGTTCACCGTTTTGGCATTGCTGCGCTGCTCTCGGGTCACTTCTCCGATCGGCACGTTGAACACCCTCGATGCCGTGGAAGCATGGATGTCCTCCCCGTGTTTAAAAGCGGAGATCATCGTATCCTCCTCACTCAAGGCCGCAATGATGCGGAGTTCTATCTGGGAGTAATCCGCAGCAAGCAACACATAGTTTTCATCTCGCGGGATAAACGCCTTGCGCACTTGTCGCCCCCGTTCCGTGCGGATGGGGATGTTCTGTAAATTGGGGTTGTTGCTGCTCAAACGACCCGTAGCGGCCACCGTTTGCATATAGTCCGTGTGTACCCGGCCACTGTGTTTTTGCACTTCATTCGGTAGGGCATCCACATAGGTACTTTTCAGTTTGGTAAGTCCGCGGTAGTCCAGCACATTTTGGATGATCTCATGGTCCTTGGCCAAATAGGAAAGCACGTCCTCTGCAGTGGAATATTGCCCTGTTTTGGTCTTTTTGGGCTTGTCCACCAGTTTTAATTTCTCAAAAAGGATATCGCCCAACTGTTTGGGGGAAGCAATGTTGAACTGCTCTCCGGCCTGCTCGTAAATTTTCTTTTCCAACTCCGCAATGTCTGTTTCAAGAGCGGTCGAGAGATCTTTCAGGTAGGCTTCATCCAAATTGATGCCCTCTCGTTCCATATCCGCCAAAACACGTAGCAACGGAACCTCGATGTCCGCAAACAATTTATCGGTGCCCGTCTCTTTCAGTTCAGGAGCAAAATGCTGTGCCAACTGATAGGTGACATCGGCATCCTCCGCAGCATATTCGGTCTGCTGGTCCAACGGCACTTGCCGCATGTTCAACTGGTTCTTGCCCTTTTTGCCGATGAGTTCGGTGATGGACACGGGCGTATAGTTGAGATAGGTCTCCGAGAGCACATCCATGTTGTGGCGCATATCGGGGTTGATGAGGTAATGGGCCAACATGGTATCGAACAATGTGCCTTTCACATCCACACCATAATTGAGCATCACCTTGATGTCGTATTTCAAGTTTTGCCCAATTTTTTGAATGGTCTCCGATTCAAAGAAAGGCCGCAACTTCTTGATCAAGGGCATGGCATCGTTTCTGGTTTCGGGAAAGGGCACATAGAACCCTTTGCCGGGCGACCAACTGAAGGCGATGCCCACCAGTTCGGCTTCCAAGGGGTTGATGGAGGTGGTCTCCGTGTCAAAACACACGGCAGGTTGTTTCATCAGGGTTTCCAAGAACAGTTCCATGCCCAGCCCCTTTTGCACGGTCTGATAAAAATGGGAGACATCGGCAATGGTCTTCCTGCCGCTCACATCCTTGATGGTTGCCGGGGCCTCGGTAGGGTCGCCACCGAAGAGGGTAAACTGTCCACTGCCGGCCACCTTGGCCTCTTGTTTTGCGGTTTCCGTACTGGTCACCTGTGCTCCGGTTTCGGCTTCGCCAGAGAATATTTTGATGAATTGCTCTTTCAACCTTCGGAATTCGAGCTCTTCAAAGATCTTTTGTACTTCTTCGAAATCGGGCGGACACATTTCATAATCATCAGCGTGGAAGGTCACCTCACAATCGGTCTTGATCTCGGCCAATTTTCGAGAAAGTCGGCCCAATTCGGCATTTTCTTCCACTTTTTCCTTCATTTTGCCCGAAAGTTTGTCCGTATTGCTCAACAGCCCTTCGAGGGAACCAAAATCCTCCAGGAATTTTTTGGCGGTCTTGTCGCCCACCCCTGGCAGTCCGGGAATGTTGTCACTCGCATCGCCCATCATCCCCAGATAATCAATCACCTGTTCCGGACGTTCCACCCCAAAGCGTTTTTGCACTTCGGGAATTCCCCAGATCTCAATTCCGTTGCCCAGTCGGGCCGGGCGGTACATAAAGATGTTTTCGCTCACCAACTGCCCAAAATCCTTATCAGGGGTCACCATGAACACCTTGTAATTCTCTTTCTCGGCCTGTTTGGCCAAGGTGCCGATGAGGTCATCCGCTTCGTAGCCTTCCAGTTCCACTACGGGAATCTTCATCGCTTTCAGGATTTGTTGGATGAAGGGCACGGCTATGCGGATGGCATCGGGGGTCTCGTCCCGATTGGCCTTGTAGGCTTCAAAAAGCTCGGTGCGCTCCACACTGCCACCCTTGTCAAAGGCCACGGCCAAATGGTCCGGCTGTTCCCGCTTGATCACATCGAAAAGGGAGTTCATAAAACCCATGATCGCGGAGGTGTCCATACCCTTGGAATTGATCCTTGGGTTTTTGATGAGGGCATAATAGCCACGGAAAATGAGTGCGTAGGCGTCGAGAAGGAAAAGTCTTTTTTGTTCAGGCATGTTATTCAAATATCAATGTTCAATAAACAATCAGTAATGTGAGATGATCAAAAAATGGTGGGGATTAAAAGTACGAATTGCTGCTCAAAAGAACCTAGAATATAGAGCCAAGAATAGAGACGTCTTTGTTCTTGTTTCCAGAAGCGAAGCGGTCTAACATCTAATGTCCAACAGTGCAGCGGTCTTGTTTCTAACTATAAAAACTCGTCACCTCCCTGTTCTCATGGCCCTTCTCGCTATACTCGCGATACGTGAAGCCGGGATGCACGCAATACCCACCGGTTTGCCCATTTTTGTTGATGGCCAGGAACCCGATCTGGAAATCCTTACGGTCCTTGTTTTTCTGCATGATGCGCTTTACGCCCTCCTCACAGGCCTCTTGCGGACTTTTGCCTTGCCGCATCAGTTCCACGATCAAAAAGCTGCCCACGGTACGGATGACTTCTTCGCCAACGCCCGTTGCGGTTGCCCCACCCACTTCGTTGTCCACAAAAAGTCCTGCCCCGATGATGGGGGAATCGCCCACGCGCCCCGCTATTTTGTAGGCCATGCCACTGGTGGTGCAGGCCCCGGCAATATCCCCTTTCTCGTCAATGGCCAGCATGCCGATGGTGTCGTGGTTCTCTATGTTGATGATGGTCTCGTATTTGGAGGTTTTCAACCATTCTTGGTACTGTTTTCGGGTACTTTCGGTCAGCAGGTCCTCTTTTTTGAACCCTTGTTCGTAGGCAAATTTTTCAGCGCCTTTTCCGGCCAAAATAATATGTGGTGTCTCTTCCATCACTTTTCTTGCCACAGATACAGGATGTGCAATGTTCTGCATGCAGACCACGGAGCCGCAATTGCCGTCCTTGTCCATGATGCACGCGTCCAAGGTGACGTTCCCATCCCGATCTGGCCGGCCACCCTTGCCCACGGTCTCGTTGGTCACATCGGCCTCTTCCACCATTACCCCTTGTTCCACGGCATCCAGGGAGCTTCCTCCTGATTTCAGTACTTCCCAAGCCTTGTCGGTAGCATTCAGGAAGTTCCAAGTGCAGACCACAATGGGTTTGATGGGATTCACTGGAGTTGTGGCCAAAATTGGTGTTTCTTCGGGTTTGTTCTCCATTTTACAGGCGGCAATGGTAGAGGCAGAAACCAATCCGGCTGCCGTTAAGCTGGAATTTTTAAGGAAATTGCGTCGTTTCATGCAAGGGATCTTTATTTTTAAGCTGGATAAATATAGCAATATGCTTGTAGAAGTTTGTGCCAATTCCTTGGAATCGGCCATAAATGCTCAAAAGGCAGGAGCGGACCGAATCGAACTCTGCTCCGAACTGGGGGTAGGGGGCATTACCCCATCCATGGGCCTGATCCAACGGGTGCGGGAACGGTTGACTATTCCCGTGCATGTGCTCATCCGTCCACGCAGCGGCCATTTTACCTATTCCGATGCTGAGTTTGAAGTGATGAAAGCGGACATTGTGGCCTGTATGGAACTGGGTGTGGACGGAGTGGTCTCGGGGGTGCTGTTGAGGGATTTTTCTGTGGATGTGGAACGCACCCGGCAATTGGTGGAACTTGCCCAACCAATACATTTTACCTACCACCGCGCTTTTGATTGGGTGGGTGACCCTTTGAAAGCACTCGAACAGTTGGAAGAATTGGGTGTGGACACCATCCTGACCTCGGGCGGACATGCTTCCGCGGAAAAGGGATTGGAGCAACTCGAAGATTGGCAGAAAAAAACTTACATGACCATTATGGCCGGGGGAGGGGTGTCTTCTTCCAATGCCGTTGGGTTCAAAAAAATAGGGTTGCGGGCCATTCATTGTTCGGGGACTTCCTTTGGAAACCAGCTCGATGTTTCGGGAAAGATTCCCATGAATTCGTCCAAACATTTGGTGGAAGATCGTGTGGCGCTCAGCCATTTGGATACCTTGCGAAGCGTTGTGCAGGCCGTTAAATAAAATTAAAAAGGCCTTCTTTCTGCTGTATTACCCATAATTTTGCAAAAAAATATACGATGTCCCGATTTATTATACTGTCCTTTCTTTATGTGGTATTGGCCATATACGGTTTCCAGGCATTCCGAACCTTGTTCAAGAGTCCATGGATGCACTGGGCCTACGGGGTGTTGTTTCTGGGGGCGCTGTTGTTTTTGGCGATAAAGATCATGGGCTACGATCCCAGCAATGGGTTCAAAGGGAGCATGGCCGTGGCCGGGACCATTTTTGCGGCCTTTTTCTTATTGGCCTTGGTATTGGGTTTTTTCCTTTTGTTGGAAGATGTGGTCCGTTTGTTTGGGTTTGGATACAATAAATTGGTCGGGATGTCCGACCCCGATGCCGGTTATTTCCCATCGCGCAGAAAGTTCATCAGTGGTTTGGCGCTAGGATTGGCAGCCTTGCCTTTTGGTGCCTTGCTCTATGGCATGTACCGCGGAAAATACAACTATCAGGTGCTCAAATACGAACTGGAATTCGATGATCTTCCCGATGCGTTCCACAATTACCAGATCACCCAAATTTCGGATGTGCACAGTGGCAGTTTTGACGACCACAACAAAGTGGCCTATGGTGTGGATCTCATCAACCAACAGCAAAGTGATGTGATTTTCTTCACTGGCGATATGGTGAACAACCGATCTGATGAAATGGAACCTTGGAAAGATGTCTTTGCCCGATTGGAGGCCAAGGATGGCAAGTTTTCCATTCTGGGCAACCACGATTATGGCGATTATGCCGTCTGGCCCACAGAACAGGCCAAATCCAAAAATCTGGAAGACCTCAAGAATTTGCAGAAAGATATGGGCTTTGACCTGATCTTGAATTCCAACCGATACCTGGAAAAAGATGGGCAGAAAATTGCCCTGGTCGGAGTGGAGAACTGGGGGCGCGGCGGATTTAAAAAGGCCGGGGACCTTGAAAAGGCCAAACAGGGAGTTTCCCCAAATGATTTTAAGATATTGCTCAGCCATGATCCCTCGCATTGGGAAGATGTGGTGATCCATGACGATTACCATTTCCACCTGACCTTGAGTGGCCATACCCACGGCATGCAGTTTGGGGTGGAGATTCCCGGATGGATCAAGTGGAGCCCTGTGAAATGGCGCTACAAGTATTGGGCGGGCATCTACAAAGAACTGGGACAGTTCATCAACGTGAACCGCGGCTTCGGGTTTATTGGTTACCCGGGTCGTTTTGGCATCTGGCCCGAAATCTCCGTGATCACCTTGAAGAAAAAAGGGCTGGCATAACATTAAGGGTGTTCCCTGTACTTTATCATAATATCCTTAAATAGCTCAGCAGTACTTGGAGGGGTGTAGGAAATGGCATTTGCCCCAGCTTCAATAGATTCCAAAATGGTTGCATCCGTTTTTCCACCTGTGGCCATTATTGCGATGTTGCTGTCCAATTTCCTGATTTTTCTAACAATGGCTGCGGTTTTGTCAGCGCCAGAGACGTTTAAAATGTCTATTCCAGCGGCTATTCTCCCTTCAATGTCATCATGTTCTGAAACTATGGTGATGATGACGGGAATGTCTATCCGTTCTTTCAGTTTTGTGATCAATTCGTTGGGGGCAGGCTTGTTGAGCACTATTCCCAAAGCACCCTGAAACTCGGCATGTACTGCCAATTCTATGCATCTAGCTCCCGTTGTTATGCCTCCGCCAACCCCACAAAAAATAGGCTTGTCCGCTGCAAGTATCAACGATTGGGAAATCATGGGTTGGGGCGTAAAGGGATATACGGCCAAAATTGCATGTGCATTGGTGTTCCTTATAATCGCAACATCGGTGGAGAACAGGAACGACTTTAAAAGCTGTCCAAAAATTCGAATACCTGTACAACCATCGATAATTTCAGGAACTGCTACTATGTTTTTGCGTAACCTGCTGCCAAATGTTGGGATGGATTCCATAATTTTCTTGACTTATGAGGTTTTGGGCCTTGTTTATTTATAGTTGCTATCGGAAAACCTAATGATACTTTTTATCCAAATACGGCATTAAGATAATTGGCCAGATGAGGTTTAACGTGAATTTAACTACGGAGTTGAAGGGAAAGCAATGTCGGCCTATAAAACGTTAACATTTTTTCTTATTTTTGACCGTAAACCTTTAGAATTCATGTCCAAATTTGGTGAACTCATAGATGTAAAGGTCCCCGTACTGTTGGACTTTTATGCGGAATGGAACGAACAGTCCACATCCATGCACCCTGTATTGCGTGATGTGGCCGCTGCCCTTGGCGATAAGGGAAAAGTGATTAAAATCGATGTGGACAAGAACAAGGAGCTTTCACAGGCCCTTCGGATAAAAGGATTGCCCACCTTGATGATCTACAAAAAAGGCGAAATGGTCTGGCGACAGAGCGGCGAACAGGACGCCAATACGCTGATAGGCATTTTGAACGAATATATCTAAAAAGAAAAGCGAGGTTTTTACCTCGCTTTTTTATTTACTGTTGTATTGCTGAGTCTTCCTCAACCGGCCTGATGGTGTCCAGTGGGATGGAATCCTCCATATCGGGGTCTATGCCCAGCGGTTCTTCCAGCAGGTCTTCCTCGTCCTCACCTTCCACAAATTGGGAGAACTTGTCGATGTACTCATTAAAGATCAAGGTTTCGGATTCCGCCAATTCCCTGTCCTGGTTCTCGATCAGGATGTCGATGTTCCTTCGGTAGGCTTGCATATCGGCCAAGATGTCCTCCATCTTCTCATATTGTTCGTCCAAGGGGATGTTGGCATAATATTCCAGACGTTCCTGATATATTTTTTTCAACTTTCGGTAAACTTCACGTGCCTTTTCAGTTTCGCCCACTTTGTAGTACCCATCCACAAAGGGTTCCACAAAAGCATAGAAGCCAAAATGTTCCACGGGCATATTGGTCATGGCAACTTCGATGACGTCCTTGGCCTTGTCTATCTTTTTCTCTTCAATCAAGGTCTCCATCAATCGGGCAATATTGCTTCTGAAGGACAGTCCTTGCGAGCGGGTCTGGGGGTCATGGTAGATGTCATTACTGCCCGAATTGCCCCAATCCCATTTCCTCACAATGTCATAGGTGAGTTCCGCATCAATACGGCCCAATTCAAACGAATTCCTGTTCGGTGTCCTGATGGGTACCAATTTATAGACCAGTCCGTCCATTTGCAGGTAATCCTTCATCCAGATATACTCGGCACTGTCAAAACTACCGCCCGAGAAATAGATGGGACGTTTCCAATCGTTGTTGGCGATCAAGTCCAACATCATCATGCGGTTTTTGGGCAACGCGCTCTGTGGAAGGTCAATGTCGATATAATCCACGATCAAGGCGGAGTCTTTTTCCTTGACCAGGCCACTTTGCAACACGTTCTGTTTGTTCACAGGGATCCTGATCTTATTGGTGGGGTAGTACACAATGTCCAGATTGTTTTCCGGATATGCGCTGAGGTCGGCCCCACGACTTTCCAAAATATGTCTGAACTTGGTCTGCGGCTTGTCGCTCCCTACCCAGTTGATGAAATCTTTGATGGTCCATCGGCTGTCCGTGATCCCTTGGTAATAAATGGCGTCCCTGGTCCCATACCGGTATTTGTCGTGCGTCAATTGGGATGGAATGGGGTCGCTTTCATAAGCTTTGCTCTTCATCTGGTCAATGTACCAATCCGTGGCAAAAAGACTGGTGTTGACAATACGGACATCGGTCCTGTAATTTTCAATTTCCTGGATGTACCATAGCGGGAAGGTGTCGTTGTCACCTATGGTGAACAGGATGGCACCAGCGTCCTCCTTGCAGGAATCCAGATAGGCCTTTGCTGTGGAAGGCGCGGTATATCGGTCGGAGCGGTCATGGTCGTCCCAGTTCTGTGCGGCCATGAGCAAGGGAACGGCCAAAAGGCACAGACTGGTGATCACGGGGGCCGCTATTTTTGGGGTCAACAGTTTTTTGAACTCTTCGTAAAGGCCAAATACCCCAATACCGATCCATATGCAGAATATATAGAAAGATCCTACCAAGGAATAGTCCCTTTCACGGGGTTGGAAGATATAAGGGTTGGTATAGAACTGGATGGCAAGCCCGGTGAACATAAAAAAGATGAACAAAACCCAAAATTGTTTGGGGTTTTTGGAAATCTGGAAAACAATGCCCAGAATGCCCAATAGAAGGGGCAAGAAGAAATAGGTGTTGCGCCCTTTATTGTCCGTCCAGTCGCTGGGAAGGTTCTCCTGACTGCCCAATCGGAGGCTGTCCACAAAACCGATACCGCTGAGCCAGTCGCCATTTTCATCGTAACGGCCCTGTACATCGTTCTGTTTGCCCACAAAGTTCCACATGAAATAACGCATGTACATATAGCCAAACTGGAACTCGAGCATATAGCGGAAGTTTTGGCCGAAGGTGGGCGGCTCCACTTCAATATATTCCCCAAATTCCCGAAGGAAGCGGATATATTGCTCGGAATCCAGCTCTCCTCGGGCGTAGGCGGCCTTAAATTGGCCCACGGCATCCCTTAACTCGTTGTTGGAGATGTATTCGGATTTGATCCGGAAATTCAATACGCCAAAATAGCGCATGTAGTTTTCGGCATGTTGGTCGCTCCACATACGGGGCAGTAGTCCCACATGCTTTTCATTGGGCCCCGGAACAGCATCCTCATACTTGTTCACGATGACATATTTGCCCAATTGCAGGTCCTTTTCGTATTTGGGGCTGTCGTCCCTGTCCTCGCCGGAAGGCGCAAAGGCATCTGAGTAGTAGGCCCCATAAATTGGACTGTCCACCCCAGGATACTGTTCCCTGTTGTAATAGGCTAAAAGTGCACGTGCATCGGCAGGGTTGTTCTCGTTGACCACCGTTTTGGCATTGGCCCTGATGGGGAGCATCAACCATGAGGAAAAACCAAGGATGAGGAACATGAGGCACATGATGATCAAGTGTCCACTATAGAAGTTGTGCTTTCGCGTGTAGCGCAGGCCAAAATAAAAGGCGGCGACAAACAGTAGTCCCATGATGATGGAACCGGAATTGAACGGAAGCCCGATTTCATTGATGAAGAAGACCTCGCTCCAACCAAAGAGCTCGAGCACATAGGTCAGGGAGAATTTATAGACCAATACCAAAATGGCAATCACTATGATGTTGGCCAGCAGAAAGTTCTTGACCGTGGTGGTCTTATATCTTTTGAAATAATAGAGCAGGCCAATGGATGGGATGGCCAAAAAGCCCATGAACTGGATACCAAAGGTAAGGCCCACCATAAAACAGATGAGCAAAAGCCATCGGTGGCCCCTTGGGTCGTCCAGATTGTCCGTCCATTTCAGGCCCAGCCAGAGCAAAAGTGCCATGATCAGACTGGCCATGGCATAGACCTCGGTCTCCACGGCATTGAACCAAAAACTATCGGAAAAGGTAAAGGCCAATGCACCCACCAGACCGCTTCCCAATATGGCAATGGCCTTGCTGTTGGACATGGGGCTGTTGCTTGTAATGAGTTTTTGGGTCAGGTTGGTTATGGTCCAGAAGGTGAACAATACGGTAAAGGCACTGGAAACTATGGACACGGCGTTCACCATGAGGGCTATTTTTGAAGCGTCGCCAAAGGCGAACAAGGCAAAAAAGGCACCAATCATCTGAAGCAAAGGAGCTCCAGGGGGGTGTCCCACCTGCAATTTAGCAGAGGTGGAAATGTATTCCCCGGCATCCCAAAAACTTCCTGTGGGCTCTACGGTTAGGGCGTAAACGATAAAGGCAATGGCAAAGGATGACCACCCTAGGATGGTATCCCATTTTCTGAAGTTTTTTTCGAACATAGAACTGGTGGTTAACCGAATTGTGGCGAATTTAGTAAATATAGAACAGAAGGTTGGCCATTTTTGGAAAAGCTTTAACAGCGCAGTATGATAAAAATAGGTTTTAAACTTGCCAAAATATTTGTTGAAACCAAAGTTTGTTATAAATTTGCACGCTCAAAAGCTGAATCAAGTTTGGCTTTTATATGGTACTGGCCTATGGTGTAATTGGCAACACTACTGATTTTGGTTCAGTCATTCTAGGTTCGAGTCCTAGTAGGCCAACAAAAAAGCCCCCGAAAAAATTTCGGGGGCTTTTTTTATGTTATTGCAATGTAAACTACTAGTTCTTGTTCACCCTATAGGTTATCTTCCTATTGGTGATGACGGTTCCCACGCTCAGGGAAAGCACTGCGCCGTTGGAAATCAAGGGGTCGCACGAGGCCGTTGAGTCGGAGACCTGAACACGGAACACATATCCATTTTTGCCCATATCGGGTGCAGTTACAGTAAGATTGGCTGTTTGGCTGCCCGAATATTCAGCTCCATCGGAAATAGGGTCAAAGCTGCCGCCGCCATCTGTGCTCACTTCCCATTGATAGGTATCCGTGCCACTTGCGGTGACCGAAAAACTTCCATTGGCACCCACAACAATGCTTTGGTTTACAGGTTGTGTAGTTATTGAAAATGACGTGACGGTGATAGTCTGTTGTACGTCAAAAGTGTTGCCGGCATCATCAGTGATCCTGTAGGTGCGGGTAATGGTCTCTGGGTTGGAACCACCATCGCTCACATCACTTATAAAAGTGACAGTAGGGTCTGGGTCACAATTGTCTGCCTCATCCGTGATCACGGTCACATCAGGGGTTGGGATGTCATCGGAACAATAAACACTGATAGGGGCAGGGTTACTTGCGGTGGGAGCAACGTTCTCTACCGTTATGGAAGTAGTTGCTGCGATATTTGGACCGGGTGGGTCGCCGGGCATGCCGCCGTATTCCACCAAATATCCTTTGGGTTGATAGTCGCCACTGGCCGCTCCGGTATTGGAAAGGTCGTTCCACGAACCAGGTGCGCCCACTCCTGGAGCGGTGATGTGTGCATAATCTTCATCCCCTGAATTATTGGGTTCACCACCGTTCCAGAACTCATAGGCAAATGCAGTACCTCCCGCATTTCCTCTCCAGAACAAGGTGCCCGCTTCAGGACCTGTTACCCAATACCAATCACCCTCAACGGCTGCGTCGCTGGCACCGATCCATCCGGCACCGGGTGCCTGAGACCCCAAAAGGTCGGATTCGTCTTGAATGGAAATGGTGGCCAAATATCCTTGCAGTCCATAGAAGTTGCGCAAAGCTGCGGCATCCCGGGCCGATGTCCAAGTTATCCCCAGTGACGGTACATATTCGTAATAATGTCCTGTGGAGGCCAAATAATTGGCTTCGTTCATCACTATGGAAAAGCTTCTGGTGTCCCCACCGGCAACAGTGGCCGTGGTCTGGAACATGACTGCGCTCACCGCCGCCTCAAACTCGGCCAAAGTTGCTGGTCCCTCCAAGGTCAATCTTCCTTCGGGAGCGCTCCAGCTGGCCGTAATATTGGGGTGTGAACCGGTCAGGGTCAATAGGTCGCCTGTGTTGTCGTAATTGGAGGTGATCTGGATATAGATGGCTTCCAAAGTACTGCTGTCGGGATCGGTAATGGAAACGCTCTCCACAACGGCAATTGGGTCGCCGGGGCAAAATATTTGATCCCCGCTCGCAGTAATGGACGGTGGTTGGTTGCCATCGTCAGTATCGTCCCTGAAATCCAGGTCCCCGCCCGAGGCTACATCGCCATCGGAATCGGGAAGCATCAGTGAACCGCCATTGGTGTTCAGTGGATTGTCAATTCTACCCCCTGGGTCGCTGTAATCACTTGTGGTGTCTATGGCATTGTCGAGGCCATCACCATCGCTATCGGTGCCCAAGAGGGTCAAAGCGGCCTCAGAGGTATCGTTGGTGCCATCGTTGTCACTATCGGTGTCCATAAAATCGGGGATTCCATCACCGTCAGTGTCAACAGGGGAAATCCCTGCGGCTTCATAGGCATCGTCCAATCCATTGTTATTGGCATCTGTGCCCGATGGGGCAATATAATTTAATGAGGCCTGTGCCTCCACATTATCGGGAATACCATCCCCGTCACTGTCCAGGTCCTGATAATTGGGAATGCCATCCCCATCGGTATCCACAGTGGTGCAATCCACCGTGGCCCCATAGCTTGCGCCATGAACCCTAGCACCAAGTTGGTAAGCCAATACTCTAAATGATTGAAAATTGCTTTGTGAAACCGTAAAAGTGATTTCCGTTATGGAACCGGGTGGGATGTTGTTTGCATCGGCTAAATAGTTGCCATTATTGTATTGAACCTGCATATCCGAAAATCCGTCACCAGAAAGACCGGGTGCAGCCGATAAAAACACTCTAACCGTGGTTCCCATTGGTATGACTTGGGCAAACTGCAAGGATATGATGGATTGGCCTTGATAGGTCGAAGTCGAGTTTGCAGCATATGTGGTCCCGGGATTTCCCTCCGCATTGGCCGGATTGTTGAAATATTGCACATTGGTCGCGGTCTGTACAAAGTTTCCGGTGGCGCCACCGCATTCATCGATATCCAAAATACCATCATTGTCGTCATCTATGTCCACTTCATCAGGTATTCCGTCCCCGTCAAGGTCGGGTAATGAGACGGAACAGTTGGAATAGAGCTTGGAAAATGGAATGCTCTGTTTTGAAATGGAGGGTCCCTGATATTGTACGGACAGGTTTTCACTTCCACCATTTTCAAAGAAAAGTACGGTGATGTCATGTAGACCAGAGGTCAACGTGATGGTTCCCGACCTTTCCTGGGAACCATGGGCGCCATCATTGTTCACGACTTGAGTGCCATCGATGTATAGTTTGGAACCATCATCCGATGTGGTATAAAAAGTGTAGGAGCCTGGGGTGTCTATCTGGATATAACCTGTATAACGGATACTGAAGTTGTCAGCATCCCCGGGGTCCTCTTGGTTTTGTAAGGTGCTTACGTTGAAGGTTGAAATGGTACCGTTGCTCTGGTATCCGCTTGTTGGAATATTGTCCACTGTGCTTCCCGAGGGGGAACTGTCATAAAACTGAAAGTCAACCTCACCATTGCAAATGCCCGAAATACCTTCTACAATAACATCATCAATGTAATAGTGTTCATTGTTCGCGTCGTTGTCCATGCGGACCCTGATCTGCAGCGTGGAGTTTCCCGATGTGGATAGATTGACGGAATACGAAGTGTTCAAAGGGTTTGATGTGGACCCTGAAACGTTCACGAATTGCTGCCAAGAACCGCCATCCAACCGGTATTCCCCGATAAAATGGTCCTGGCCATCCTCCATTTGGCCTGGGTTGTTGACCCTTGTATTCATACGGAAACTGACGAAGGAATATCCACTGATGTCAATAGGGTTTACCTGCCAAGTTCCTTCAGAGCCTAAATTTCTGCCCCTCAGTTCATTGCCTTGTACGGATAGACTGCTGTTCCCTTTATTGGTGGTCCAGCTGGTGGCGGAGGGGCCTGTGGCTGTGCCATTTTGGGTATTGTTGCTGTAGGTGAAGGTTTCGCTCCAAAGCGTGGTCTGGGAAAACAGGGACAAGGTCCCTTGCAGAAAAAATACAAAAAAGACAATCCTGCCAATGGCAAAACCACGAGCCGAACGTCCACTAATAGAGCATATTCCCATGACCAAACATAATTTTTCAAGTACAAAACTAATCGGGAGAAACTCCATGGAAAATATTTGTTGTGAAATGAGGGAATAGCTATGGTAAACGATCGATACCTATGGTTTCCTACACGGTATTTTGTCGATGAGAGAGGGTCTGCTAAGCGAAAGAAGGATTTTTTGGGGTCGATGGTCCAAGGGTTTTTAAAGACGCCCATGTTAAATATGGGGCAAAGAAAGTCTTTGATGGAAAGGGGGTTGCACAAACGGTAATATTTGTTGTATATTTGCACCACTGAACGGATATACAAGTATTCATGAGGGGACTTCGAGTCCCCTCTTTTATTCTGAATTGTTATGCTGAAGGAAAAAGTGGAATCACTGTTGAACGAGGCCCTGGAAGAGCGTCCATCCTTGTTTTTGATTGATTTTACGATGGGTGGCGACAACACCATCAGGGTGGTATTGGATGGAGACAATGGGGTGAACCTCAAGGATTGCATGGACATCAGCCGTGCCATTGAGCACAACCTGGACCGTGAAGAAGAGGATTTTTCACTGGAAGTCACCTCCGCAGGGGCCACATCACCTTTGGTGTATCCGCGTCAGTACACCAAGAATATTGGTAGGATTTTAAAGGTGAGGACAGGGGCCGAAGAATTGGAAGGCACGCTGGTCCAAACCTCGAAAAATAATATTACCTTGGAGTGGAAGGCCCGCGAGCCCAAGCCTGAAGGGAAAGGGAAAGTTACCGTACAGAAAAAGCAGGACATTGCCTTTTCTGATATCAAAGAAGCAAAAGTCATATTAAAATTTTAATTGTAGTAGCTAATGGAAAACCTAGCGCTCATCGAATCCTTTTCGGAGTTTAAGGACGATAAGTTTATAGACAGGGTGACCCTTATGGCCATTTTGGAAGAAGTGTTCCGAAGTGCCCTAAAGAAGAAGTTTGGTTCTGACGACAATTTTGATATCATCATCAACCCGGACAAAGGGGATTTGGAGATATGGAGAAACCGCGTGGTCGTGGAAGATGGGGAAGTGGAAGACCCCAATGAGGAGATCTCCCTTTCCGAAGCACGGAAGATAGAGCCCGATTTTGAGGTCGGCGAAGATGTATCGGAAGAGGTGAAGCTCATCGATTTGGGAAGAAGGGCCATTTTGGCCTTGCGCCAGAACCTGATTTCCAAGATCCACGAGCATGACAATACCACCATCTACAAACAGTTCAAGGATCTGGAAGGTGAGATTTATACCGCAGAGGTACACCATATTCGACATAAGGCTGTAATTTTGTTGGACGATGAAGGGAATGAGATCATTCTTCCCAAGGAAAAGCAGATCCCATCCGATTTCTTCCGCAAAGGCGACAACGTAAGAGGTGTCATCGAAAGCGTGGAGCTGAAAGGCAACAAGCCCACCATCATCATGTCCAGGACCTCTCCTGTTTTCTTGGAGCAATTGTTCTTCCAAGAGATTCCTGAGGTGTTCGATGGACTGATCACCATCAAAAAAGCGGTCCGTATCCCAGGCGAAAAAGCCAAGGTTGCCGTGGATTCCTATGATGACAGGATCGATCCCGTAGGGGCCTGTGTGGGTATGAAGGGATCTAGGATCCATGGTATCGTGAGGGAGTTGGGCAATGAGAACATCGATGTGATCAACTGGACCAACAATGCACAGTTGATGGTGACCCGTGCCCTTAGTCCGGCTAGGGTGTCGTCCGTTAAACTGAACGACGAGAAAAAAACGGCCCAAGTATACCTAAAGCCAGAGGAGGTTTCCAAGGCCATCGGTAGGGGAGGGCATAACATACGATTGGCAGGTCAGTTGACTGGTTATGAAATAGATGTGTTCCGCGAAGGAGTGGAAGAAGATGTGGAATTGACCGAGTTCTCCGACGAAATAGAAAGCTGGGTGATCGAAGAGTTCAAGAAGATTGGACTGGACACCGCCCGCAGTGTTTTGGAACAAGATGTCAACGATTTGATCAAAAGAACCGATCTAGAAGAAGAAACAATCCGCGAGGTCGTACGCATCCTCAAGGAAGAATTTGAAGATTAGACTTATATTAGCAGCGAATTTTAGGGCAAGTAAAACAATTTATGGCAGGAAACCCAACAATACGACTCAACAAAGTTCTTAGGGAACTGAACATTTCATTGGATAGGGCAGTGGATCATCTCACCTCTGTGGGGCATGAGATAGAGGCGCGTCCCACAACAAAAATATCCGATGAGGTGTATCAGGTACTGTTGGATGAATTCCAAACGGACAAGAGCAAAAAGGTAGCTTCCAAAGAAGTGGGCGAGGAAAAGCGCAAGGAGAAGGAAGCTATTCGGGTCCAAATGGAACAAGAGCAGGAAGAGCGCAGGTTGGCCAGGGAGAAGCGAAACGCAGAACAACAGGTGATCAAGGCCAAGGCCGAGCTTACCGGTCCCAAGACCGTGGGCAAGATTGACTTGGATCCAAAGCCGAGCCAACCGAAAGAAGAAGAGCCAAAGCAGGTAGTAGAAGAAGTAAAAGAGGTTGAAGAGCCCGTAGTTGCCCAAAAAGAAGAACAGCCCAAAGAAGAGCCGCAAAAGCAAGAAGCGGTAGTTGAAGAAGTAAAGGAAAAACCGGAAGAAAAGGTAGAGCCGGTCAAAGAAGAGGTCAAGGAAGAACAGCCCAAGGAGCCGGAAACCATCAAGACCCAATACCAAAAACTTACCGGTCCCAAGATTACTGGGGACAAGATAGACCTTTCCCAGTTCAACAAGCCAAAGAAGAAAAAAGAGGACAATCAGAAATCAGCTGCAGGAGCTTCAGACCCCAATTCGGATAGGAAGAAGCGCAGAAAACGTATTGTCAAGAATGGTCCGCAGCCCGGAAACAATCGCCCTAACAACAACAATAAGGGAGGAGTAGGAACCGGACCTGGAGCAGGAAGAAAAGGACAACGTGGCCCAATTTCCAAAGTGGAACCCACGGAAGAAGAAGTACAAAAGCAGGTGAGGGAGACCTTGGAAAAACTCCAAGGAAAATCCGCCAAGGGCAAAGGAGCCAAATACAGAAGGGAGAAAAGGGACCAGCACCGTCAACAGACCGAAAAAGATCTGGAACAACAGGAGCTGGAAAGCAAAACCTTGAAAGTGACAGAGTTTGTTACGGTGAACGAGGTGGCAACCATGATGGATGTTCCCTCCACCAAGATCATATCAGCTTGTATGTCGTTGGGTATCATGGTGACCATGAACCAACGTCTGGATGCGGAGACCCTTTCCATCGTAGCTGATGAATTTGGTTACGAAGTGGAATTTGTCACGGCTGAAATAGAGGAATCTATTGAGGAACAGGTGGATGCTCCGGAAGATTTGAAGCCAAGGGCGCCCATTGTTACGGTGATGGGTCACGTGGATCACGGAAAAACATCCCTTTTGGATTACATCAGGCAGGAAAATGTGATTGCGGGCGAAAGTGGGGGTATCACCCAACACATTGGTGCCTACGGGGTTGCCTTGGAAGACGGTCAAAGAATCACTTTCTTGGATACTCCAGGCCACGAGGCGTTTACCGCCATGCGTGCACGTGGGGCACAGGTCACCGACATCGCCATTATTGTGGTCGCTGCGGATGACGATATCATGCCACAGACCAAGGAGGCCATCAGTCATGCCCAAGCGGCTGGCGTACCTATTGTGTTTGCCATCAACAAAGTGGACAAGCCCACGGCCAACCCTGACAAGATCAAGGAAGGTCTTGCCCAAATGAACCTTTTGGTGGAAGATTGGGGAGGTAAGATCCAATCCCATGACATTTCTGCAAAGACAGGTCAGGGAGTGAAGGAACTTTTGGAAAAAGTATTGCTCGAAGCAGAACTGTTGGAATTGCAGGCCAATCCTGACAAACTGGCTTCAGGAACCGTAGTAGAGGCCTTTTTGGACAAGGGAAGGGGATATGTATCCACCATTTTGGTACAGTCCGGAACCTTGAAAATAGGGGATTACGTACTAGCCGGTACCTGTAGTGGTAAGGTCAAGGCCATGCACGATGAACGTGGAAAGAGCGTGAAGGCAGCAGGTCCGTCCACACCCATATCCATTTTGGGACTGGATGGAGCACCACAGGCTGGGGATAGGTTCAATGTGTTGGAGGACGAGCGTGAGGCGAAACAAATTGCCGCAAAACGTTCCCAGTTGCAACGTGAGCAATCCGTTAGGACACAAAGGCATATTACCCTGGATGAAATTGGAAGACGAATTGCCTTGGGTGATTTCCAAGAATTGAACATTATCCTCAAAGGGGATGTGGACGGTTCCGTGGAAGCACTTACGGATTCGTTCCAGAAACTGTCCACTGATGAGATTCAGGTCAACATCATCCATAAAGGAGTTGGTGCCATTACCGAGTCCGATGTATTGCTGGCCAGCGCCTCCGATGCAGTCATCATAGGATTTAACGTAAGACCGATGGGCAATGCCCGTCAGGTTGCCGATAAGGAAGAAATCGATATCCGTATGTATTCCATCATCTACGACGCGATCAACGACCTTAAGGATGCGATGGAAGGAATGTTGTCCCCAGAAATCAAAGAAGAGGTTACGGGTAATGCGGAAATCAGGGAAACCTTCAAGATATCCAAGATTGGAACCATTGCAGGATGTATGGTCACCAGTGGTAAGATCTTTAGGAACTCCCACATTCGACTCATTCGTGACGGAGTTGTCATCTACACCGGTGAACTGGCGTCTTTGAAACGCTTCAAGGACGATGTGAAGGAAGTGTCCAAAGGATACGATTGTGGATTGCAGATCAAAAACTACAACGACATCAAGGAGGGCGATATAGTAGAGGCCTACCAAGAAGTGGCAGTGAAGAAAAAGCTGTAACAGCACAAACAGATAGTTATAAAAAATCCCGCTCAAGGCGGGATTTTTTATATTTCTTTTTTTGGTGATTTTCTATGATTTGGATTCCGTTGAAGGCTTCAAGAGCATGGCATCCGACCATCCATATTTTACACCGATCAATTGAAAGTACCCATCCGTCAATTGGAAGTGGGCATCCGTCAATTTGCAGGGTTTTCTTTCAAAAAGTGAAGTACTTTTTGATCCGTAAAATCCATTTCCCAAATCGACACACCTATGAAGATGAAAAACCATCTCCCGCTCCTGACCCTAATCGTATTGGGGGCCCCTGTCCCAGTCCTGCGAAAAAGAAAATCCTACTGCTTTCCCTAAAGAAATTCAGGTTGTGGATGCTGACCATGCCAAGATCGTTCTGGGCGATTCCCTGGACATTCCCTATACCGTGGACAATATGCAGACGGCCTTCGACAATCTAATCTTCAATCTAAAGAAGAATTCCAAGACCAGTAAATTGGCAAAGATTTTTAAGGATGGGGACGACATCGAAATAGTCCCTTCACACTACTATTACCGTTTTCTGCCCAAGGACAGTGCCGAGCACAACCTGTTGATCAACGATACCGTGCTGCAGGTATCCAACATACCCCTGCACCTAAAAGTTGAGCAAGAAGGGGACTATTATGACGACCCCAACTATGTTGGGGACGAAAACCCCGATGCACCATCGTACCTTTATGCCGTAGTGCCCTACGATTATGCTATCCCTGAGGGTCTGCATGGTGAAAGATTGGACAACTACTATTTTGCCCCGGACGTGAGCAAAGATGCTCCAGAGGAAGGGGAGATCGTGGTGAAGCAGCCCGTGAACAAGACCACCAAGGATATCCTCACTGTGGATGAGAACGGAGAGGTGTTCGAGTATCTGGAGCTTGAGGCCTTAAAGTTGACCAACAATCTGGATGAGGATGAACTGGCGGTGCTCCGGTTCTTCCTGCCCAACGATACCACCGCTACCCTCTACAGCTATGAAGAGGCGGCCCAATTGGGGTACGAACAAAAGGACCTCATTATGGACCTTGCCTCCGTAGAGGACTTATTGGAACAGGAAATTTTGGCCAACCGTAGCAGTTGGAACCCCGACGGAAAGATCACCGTGAAGGAAGATGTGGTGAACAAGATAGTGGGTGTGGCAGGGGCCGAGGTAAAGGTGCGCAAATGGGGCCTTGTGGTGATCCGCAGGGCCTACACGAACCAAAATGGCGAGTTCCGGACGAGCAGTACCAGTACCAAACGGGTAAAATATGCCGTGTATTTCAACAATCCGTCTCGGAAATTCAGGATCATGGCCGGGACAGTTTTTGTGGAGGCCAGGCACCGAGGGACGAGCACCTATAAAGAAAAGTCGTGGAACCAGCATTTTTCTTATGGTAGAAGCCAGTTTTATGCCCTCGTGCACAATGCAGCCTATGATTTTTATGACAGGGCGGTGGGCAAATTTGGGCTGCACCATCCCAACCAAAGTTGGTTGCGGATAAGCGCAAAATATGACCGCGAAGCGGGAGATCATTTGGATCTCAACCCAGGTGGACGCTTTAGTCTAATACCCCATTCCGAAATAAGAGTGGGCAGGTTGGATGATGGAAGGGTAATGGCAAGCGATGAAATTTACGCTTTGGTGACCCATGAGATGACCCATGCCAGTCATTATAGAATGGACAGAACTTTTTTTATAAACTTGAGGGGTATAGGTTGCACTTTGCAAACTATGGCGGAAAGTTGGGCTACTGGAGTGGAAACTGTAATTACCAACGATAGGTATAAAAATTTAAGTTCAACCTATATTGGATCAAAAAATATAGATCGCTTTAGCAGTGATGTAAACAAAAAACTTTATAACTCTGAAAAACAACTGCAAATAATTAGTCACGGAAGTAATTATGAGTATACTCCAATCGTAATCGATTTGGTAGATAATTATGATCAGAATGCCAAAATCGGGAATAACAGACCAAAAGACCGAGTTTGGGGTTATTCATTAAGACAAATCCAAACTTCCCTCAACACCTCGCGTGGTCCACATACTTGGAAAGAAAGAATAAAAAGCCAACATACCAATACTACAGAAAATTACGTGGATGAATTGTTTGGGGTATATATGTTCAATAGTTGTAAATAATTTAAAATATGAAGAAAACTTTAGTGTTTTTAATAATTTGTGTGATTTCTTCCTGCGGAATTATAGAAGATACGAGTGAGGAGACCTATACCTACACTTTTATAGTAAAGAACGAAACAGGGGGCAGGGTAATAATAACAGGCGACTATCCAGAGAGAGTTGAGGAGCTTCAGAATGGAGAATCTTTCATGTGTAGTTACAATAAACCTTCGAATATCTTCAGTGGAATTTGTGAAAATTATTTGTTCATTTTGTTTCCTGAAATCAACAAAGGTTATCGTTGTCATGGCACTGTCTCAAATGTAGAAGGCTTATGTTTTGAAGGTGGGCAAGGGTTGTTTACTAGGTTAGAGTCTGAGGGAACTGTTTTTACCGAGATCGGCACACGTACTTATGAATATGTATTGACTCCGAACCTTTTGGAAGGGGCTTTTGAGTTACCAGAGTAAAAAGGTTAAGGTGGATGAAGGGAACAGCAATACTCTTTGGCTTGTTGGCTATGTTTTCATGTGGTAGCGGTCTTGAACCTGATGGTCCTAATTCCCAAACATATACCTTTGTTTTAAAGAACAATACTGGTGTTGACCTATGGATAACAAGTGATTTTGATCGGAAAGAACTAATGCCAGATGGGGATTTATACCAGTGCCAGATGATTTCTGAAGAAGGTTACAAAGGTGGTCTTTGTTCAGGAGAACTTGAAATCCGTATTTTCAACACAAACCTAGGATATCATTGTTTTGGATTGGGAGTTGAATCAAAAGGATTATGCTTCGTAGAGGATTATAGGGTATTCACCATATCCAAGGGTACCATTTTCACCGAGATTGGCACACGTACTTATGAGTATGTTCTGACTCCGAACCTTTTGGAGGGTGCTTATGAATTGCCGGAGTAAAATCCTTGGAATTGTATTGTTGTTGAGAATCTATATGCTACGTCTGAAGAATGACTTGCTTGCTACGATTTGGATTCCACTGAAGGCTTCAAGAGCATGGCATCCGGATATTTTTTGCGTACTTCCAAATACTTGCGTTCCGCTTCCAATTTGGTCTTGAACCTGCCCAAACGCACACGGTAGGTGGGCGATTCAAATTCAATTTTGGAATACCAATCCGGAAAATCGATGTCCACTTGTGATTTGAGGTTTTGGGCCTTTTGAAAATTACCGAAACCGACCTGTATCTGGTAATACCCGGCTTTTGAATTCACTTCGGTATAGAGTTTCACCAATTCATCAATTTGTGGATCCTGTTGGATGTTCACCTTGCCTTCCTGGGCGGACAACTGTAAGGTCAAACCTATCAAAATAGCAGTAAATACAGGAGTTTTCATGGGATTAGGGTATAATTTTCAATGATATACGTGCAAAAGTAAATCTTTATGCCTTAAACTGGCTTAATCGACATTATTTAGAATCCTTATAAATTACTTCTTATAAATACCTTAACATTTTAAAAAATGACTGTATGTCGTACTTTTGTGACCAATTTTGGTAGGATAAAAAGCTATAGTTCTCAAACTCAATAGAAAGAATCGTGCCAAAGATTTCGATAGAAATTTCGTTAATATGAAAAAGGTTCTATACCGCCATCTATTTTCCAAAGCTTTAGGTTTATCTCTCCTATTTTCCCCTATTTCATTCTATGCGCAGGAAGAAGCTGCCGCCCCCACAGAGGAGGTTGCTGCCGATGTTGCCGCTGATACGGGCGGGGATGCTGCAAAAGGGAAACAGCTCTTTAACCAAAACTGTGCGGCCTGTCATGCTTTGGATCGCAAGATGACCGGTCCGGCATTGGCAAATGTGGAGACCAGATTGGCCGATGATGCCGGTTTGGACAGGGAGTGGTTGTATGCATGGGTGAAGAACAGTCCGGGGGTCATTGCTTCGGGTGATGCCTATGCCAACAAAATCTACGCGGAATACAACCAAGCGGCCATGACGCCGTTCCCAACTTTGTCCAATCAGGACATTGATGATATTTTGGCCTATACGGCTGCTCCTGCGGCTACGCCTGCCAAAGCTGCTACTCCATCTGGAGGTGGTGATGGTGGACAGTCTACTTCAGGAGGAATTTCCAATGAATTGATCCTGGGGGCATTGGCCTTGGTCTTCGGGCTTTTGGTGATCATGCTCGTGTTGGTGAACAAAACCTTGCGCCGCATCGCCGAAGCGAACGGTATCGTGTTGGAAGAAGAAAAGCAAAAGCGTTTGCCTTTGTGGAAAGCCTTCGTCAAAAACCAGTTCTTGGTATTGGTGAGTGTTGTTTTCCTATTGTTGGCCAGTGCGTATTTCGCTTACGGATGGATGATGCAAGTGGGTGTGGACCAAGGGTACGCTCCAGTGCAGCCCATTCATTTCTCACACAAGATACATGCCGGGGACAACAAAATCGAATGCAAATACTGTCACTCGTCCGCTAGGGTTTCCAAAACCTCTGGAATCCCTTCGTTGAACGTGTGTATGAACTGTCACAAATCCATCTATCAATACGCTGGCAATCCAGAAGGGCCATCCGCGGAGGATATCGCCAATGGATACACCAACGATTTCTACACAGGGGAGATCAAGAAGTTGTACAAGGCCGTTGGATGGGATGAGGAAAACCAAAAATATACAGGTGAGGGTCGCCCAGTAGAGTGGGTTAGGATCCACAACCTTCCCGATTTTGCCTATTTCAACCACTCACAGCACGTTTCCGTTGCTGGTATAGAATGTCAGACCTGTCACGGTCCGGTGGAAGAAATGGAGATAGTGGAGCAATTCTCCCCATTGACCATGGGCTGGTGTATCAACTGTCACAGGGAAACCAATGTAAAAGTGGAGGGCAACGCCTATTACGAAGCCATTCATGAGGAGCTTTCCAAAAAGTATGGGGTCGATAAGTTGACCGCGGCTATGATGGGTGGTTTGGAATGTGGTAAGTGTCACTATTAAGAAGTAAAAGAAGATAATCTCAGATATATCGTATGGCATCAAACAAAAAATATTGGAAAAGTGCAGCGGAGCTCAATCCGAACGATTCCATTGTTGAGGCGCTAAAACATAATGAATTCACAGAACAGATCCCCGTTGATGAGTTTTTGGGCGACAAGGAAAACCTATCCGCATCGAATACCAACCGTAGGGATTTTCTAAAATATGTTGGTTTCAGCACGGCTGCGGCAACAATGGCTGCCTGTGAAGGACCGGTTCGCAAGTCTATTCCCTACGTGGTGCAACCCGATCGCATCGTGCCCGGTGTGGCCAATTACTATGCCACTACCATTGCCGATGGTTTTGACTTTGCCAGCATTTTGGTGAAGACCAGGGAGGGAAGGCCCATCAAAATAGAGAACAATACGGATGCCAAGGTCAATGGAGGAGCCAATGCAAGGGTGCAGGCCTCTGTTTTGACCCTTTACGATAGCAAAAGATTGCAAGGTCCATCTGCCAACGGTGAGTCCGTGGAGTGGAAAGTGTTGGATGCCACTGTTAGAGCAAAGCTCAACAGTTTGAAAGGTTCCAACAAGCAGATTGTACTGTTGACCCAAACCTATGCCAGTCCATCCACCGATAAATTGATCGCTGAGTTCAAGGCGGCTTACGGAGAGAATGTGAACCACGTGGTTTACGATGCCATTTCCGAAGATGCTGCACTGAATGCTTATGAAGCGGCTTATGGGGAAAGGGCTTTGGCCGATTATGATTTTGAAAAAGCTGGATTGATCGTTTCTTTCGCTGCCGATTTCTTGGGAGATTGGCAAGGAGGGGGTTATGACAGTGGATATGCCAAAGGACGTGTGCCCAAGAACGGGAAAATGTCCAGACATATCCAAATGGAATCCAATATGTCCTTGACCGGCGCCAATGCCGACAAGCGATACCCCATGACCCCGACCCAGCAGAAGATCGCTCTTGCCAAGTTGTACGGCAAGTTGAACGGAAGCAATGTGGGCGGTGGAACATCCGATGTGGATGAGGCTGTGGACAAGGTAGCTGCCGAGATCAAGAAAGCGGGCAGCAAAGCTGTGGTCGTCACAGGACTCAATGATGCCAATGCGCAGACAGTGGTGTTGGCCATCAACAAACTATTGGCCAGTGAGGCATTCGATGCCAAGAATCCAAAATATGTGCGTCAGGGCAATACCGCCAAAGTGACCAAATTGGTTTCCGATATGAACGCGGGCCGAGTTGGGGCGTTGATCATGGACGGTGTGAACCCTGTGTATACCTTGCCGAACTCCGAAGCATTTGTGTCAGGATTGGAAAAAGTGGACCTTTCGGTCGCTTTTGCCTTCAATAATGATGAAACGGCGCAAGCCTCCCAATATGTTGCTGCAGCATCGCACTACCTCGAATCTTGGGGAGATGCCCAGTTCAAAAAAGGACAATATAGCCTCATGCAACCTGCCATCCGTGAATTGTTCGATACAAGACAGTTCCAAACGGCATTGTTGACATGGATGGGCACTGAAAAAACATACTACGACTACATCCAGGAAACTTGGAATGCGGATATCCTTCAAGGAGGTTCGTGGAACAAGGCACTTCAGGATGGGGTGTTCGTGGCTTCCGCACCTGCCCCAGTGGAAGGTGATGCTTCGGCTGCTGCTCCTGCAGATGCTGAAAGCGTGGAAGAAGAATCCACTGTTGTTCCCATTGCCTCTGCAATACGTTCTTTGGTCAATGCCACTAGTGGTGGGACGGAGCTTGTACTGTACTCCAAAGTGGGTATGGGGGATGGTCGCCAGGCCAACAACCCTTGGTTGCAGGAGTTCCCTGATCCAATTTCAAGGGTATCTTGGGACAACTACGTGACCGTTTCCAAGGCGGATGCCGAGAAATGGGGCGTTGATAATGAAATGGTGGCCGATGGAGGTGTCAACGGTGGTTACGTAAAATTGACCGTTGATGGAAAAGTATTGGAGAAAGTTCCTGTGATCGTCCAGCCTGGTCAGGCCGTGGGTACGGTCGGACTTTCCTATGGTTATGGCAAGAAGGCCGGTATGCAAGCCGAAATGGCTACCGGGGTGAATGCCTATGCCCTGTACACCAATTTTTCCGATGTACAGACCGTGACCGTTGAAAAAGTATCCGGAGTGCATGAGTTTGCATGCATCCAATCCCAAAAAACATTGATGGGTAGGGGTGATATCATCAAGGAAACTACCTTGGAGATCTTCAATACAAAAGATCATGCCGAGTGGAACCCGATGCCACACGTTACCTTGAACCACCAAGAAATCCCGGTAACCTCTCCCGATGCAGATCTTTGGGACGAGTTTGACCGTTCTGTTGGACATCACTTCAATTTGTCCATTGACCTGAACGCTTGTACAGGGTGTGGGGCATGTGTGATTGCTTGCCACGCGGAGAACAACGTTCCTGTGGTCGGAAAAATGGAGATGCGCCGTTCGCGCGATATGCACTGGTTGCGCATCGATAGATATTATTCCTCAGAAGAGACCTTTGAGCAGGACAACGAGAAGAAGGACGGAATGGACGGTCTTTGGGGAGAAAAAGGTTCCTTGGGCGGTTTCAGGGAGATGGAAGACCCATCTGCCAACCCTCAAGTAGCTTTCCAACCTGTAATGTGCCAGCACTGTAACCACGCACCCTGTGAAACAGTGTGTCCGGTGGCTGCTACCTCGCACAGTAGGCAAGGACAGAACCATATGGCCTATAACCGTTGTGTGGGTACTAGGTATTGTGCCAACAACTGTCCGTACAAAGTGCGTAGGTTCAACTGGTTCCTCTACAGCAACAACGATGAGTTCGATTTTAACATGAACAACGACTTGGGCAAGATGGTCATCAACCCAGATGTGAATGTGCGTTCAAGAGGTGTCATGGAAAAATGCTCCATGTGTATCCAAATGACCCAAAAGACCATTTTGGATGCCAAACGTGATGGACGTGTCATCAAGGATGGTGAGTTCCAGACAGCCTGTTCCGCTGCATGTAGCAGTGGTGCCATGGTGTTTGGGGATGTCAATGACAAAGAAAGCAAGGTGGCGCAGTTGAAAGAGGACGATAGAATGTACCACTTGTTGGAGCATGTCGGGACCAAACCCAATGTGTTCTATCATGTCAAGGTTAGGAACACCAACGAGGCTTAATCAATAAAAGAAGTAATTAGAAGATAAATTATGGCGTCGCATTACGAAGCACCTATTCGAAAGCCCTTAGTACTTGGAGACAAAGGATACCACGATGTAACCGTGGACATTGCCCGTCCAGTTGAGGGAAAGGCCAACAAACAATGGTGGATAGTGTTCACCATAGCACTTGTTGCATTCCTTTGGGGTCTAGGATGTATCATTTATACCGTTTCCACAGGTATCGGGGTATGGGGTCTTAACCGAACCGTCAACTGGGCCTGGGACATCACCAACTTCGTTTGGTGGGTGGGTATCGGTCACGCGGGAACCCTGATCTCGGCCGTATTGTTGCTGTTCAGGCAAAAATGGAGAATGGCGATCAACCGTTCTGCTGAGGCGATGACCATTTTCTCGGTGGTACAGGCTGGATTGTTCCCGATCATCCACATGGGACGTCCTTGGTTGGCCTACTGGGTATTGCCCATCCCCAATCAATTCGGTTCTTTGTGGGTCAACTTTAACTCGCCCTTGCTTTGGGACGTGTTTGCGATATCAACCTATCTTTCGGTATCCTTGGTGTTCTGGTGGACAGGTCTTCTACCTGATTTCGCCATGATCCGTGATAGGGCAGTAAAGCCTTTCCAAAAGAAAATTTATAGCCTGTTGAGCTTTGGTTGGACAGGTCGTGCCAAAGACTGGCAACGTTTTGAGGAAGTTTCCTTGGTATTGGCCGGTTTGGCAACGCCACTGGTACTTTCCGTACACACCATCGTATCCTTTGACTTTGCCACATCGGTAATCCCAGGATGGCACACCACCATCTTCCCACCCTACTTCGTTGCGGGTGCGATCTTCTCTGGATTTGCCATGGTGAACACCCTTCTTATTATTATGAGAAAGGTATGTAACCTCGAAGCGTATATCACTGTTCAGCATATTGAGTTGATGAACATCGTGATCATGATCACCGGTTCCATTGTGGGGTGTGCCTATATCACGGAGCTGTTCATTGCTTGGTACTCTGGTGTGGAATACGAACAATACGCCTTCTTGAACAGGGCTACGGGACCTTACTGGTGGGCCTACTGGTCCATGATGACCTGTAACGTGTTCTCTCCCCAGTTCATGTGGTTCAAAAAATTGCGTACCAGCATCATGTTCTCCTTCTTCATCTCCATTGTGGTGAACATCGGGATGTGGTTCGAACGTTTTGTGATCATCGTGACCTCATTGCACAGGGATTACCTTCCATCTTCTTGGACCATGTTCTCCCCAACCTTTGTGGATATCGGTATCTTCATCGGAACGATAGGATTCTTCTTTGTACTCTTCCTATTGTACTCAAGAACCTTCCCCGTGATTGCACAGGCGGAGGTGAAATCCATCCTGAAATCATCAGGAGAAAGATTCAAAAATTTGCGTGACGCCGGAAAACCTTTGTACCAAATGCCGCAAGGTGTCAACAAAGTGGTGAGCTATGAGGAGCCTATCACGGATGATGTGTTGATGGGAGAGGTGAAGCCAGCCGTGGGCGATAAGATCGGTGTTTCCGAACTGCTCAGCAGCATCGGTACATTTGATGCCACTACGCAAACCCCGGACGATTTGAAATTGATAAAAGGCGTGGGCCCCGAAATGGAGCGTACCCTGAACGAGATAGGCATATTTACCTATGCCCAGGTTGCTAGAATGACCGAAAGAGAGTATGATTTGCTGGATTCGATAACTGGAAGGTTCCCAGGTCGTGCACAACGCGATGATTGGGCAGGTCAAGCAAGGTTGTTAAACGATAAAAAATAAGTATGGCATCAAAAGTTATTCAGGCACTTTACAACGATGATGATGTATTGATGCATGCCGTAAAAAAAGTTAGGGCAGCGCACCACCACATAGAGGAAGTATATACCCCGTTCCCCGTGCACGGTCTGGACAAGGCCATGGGATTGGAAGGCACCCGTATCGCCATCGCTTCCTTCATGTATGGATGTTTGGGTCTTACCGTGGCCATCGTGATGATGAACTATATCATGATCGAGGATTGGCCCCAGGATATCGGTGGTAAGCCAAGTTTCAGCTATTTGGAGAACATGCCCGCCTTTGTTCCGATCATGTTCGAGTTAACGGTCTTCTTTGCGGCCCACTTGATGGTGATCACCTTCTACCTGAGAAGTAGGATGTGGCCCTTCAAAAAAGCGGAGAACCCCGATAAGCGTACCACTGACGACCATTTTTTGATGGAAATCGGAGTGCATGACAATGAAAGTGAACTTGCCGATCTGTTGTGGGAAACAGGGGCGGTAGAAGTAAAAGTTACAGAAAAGGAGTCTTAAAAATATGAAGCATTTAGGTAAAATAAGTGTTGCTTTGGTCTTGGTACTGTTCGTTGCTGCCTGTGCAGACAAGAACAGCCCAAACTATCAATATATGCCAAATATGTACGAACCTGTCGGGTATGAGACCTATCAAGGCGTGGACAATGGTCTGTTCCCTGATGGAACGGAGGCCATGCTTCCCGTTGAAGGGACCATCTCCAGGGGATACATGCCCTATGAATTCGAAAACACCCCAGAAGGTAAGGAACTTGCTAGGTTGAACACCAGCCCATTGGATTCCTTGAAAACTGAGGACAACTTGGCCAAAGGGATGCAGTTGTATACCATCTACTGCGCCATTTGCCACGGGGACAAAGGAGATGGACAGGGCAATTTGGTAAAGCGTGAAAAGATATTGGGTGTTCCCAGTTATGCCGATCCGGCAAGGAACATTACCGTGGGCACCACGTACCACACCATTTACTATGGATTGAACTCCATGGGCTCCTACGCATCCCAGTTCGCCAACGAAGAGGAGATGTGGCAAGTGTCCGAATATGTGATGAAGTTAAAGGAAGACCTAACAAAATAATTGGATAAGAGTAAACTATGTACACCTTTTCAAACAGACTTAGAATAGGATCTTTCATTGCCATGGCAGCGGGACTGCTTTTTTTGGGAATCGGTTTTGTGTCGGCACCATCTACAGTGGAAGAGGCCAAGGCCATGGTAGCATCGGCACACGGTGATGACCATGGAGGCGGACATGCAGAAGAAGCCACAGGACATGGAGAAGAGCAAGGTCATGGCGCAGCTGCCGCACACGGAGAAGAACACGATGCTTCCCACGACACCCATTTGTTGCACCAGTTGCAGAACAGACCATGGTCTGCACTCTATGTGGCAGCTTTCTTTTTCTTTATGATCGCATTGGGCGTTTTGGCCTTCAATGCCATTCAAAGGGCCGCACAAGCCGGATGGTCACCCATATTGTTCAGGGTGATGGAAGGCATTACGGCTTATTTGGTTCCCGGTGGAATCATTGTTTTCGTGATTTTGTTGCTTTCCGTGCTCCATATGAACCACCTTTTCGTTTGGATGGATGCGGAGACCGTTGCACATGATGAACTGTTGCAAGGAAAAGCGGGATACTTGAACCCTACTTTTTTCTTGATCAGGGCAGCCATCTTTTTGGGAGGTTGGATCTTTTACCGACAGTATTCAAGAAAATTGTCATTGGCCCAAGATGAGTCGGATGACGATAGCAACTTTATAAAGAACTTTAGATGGTCCGCAGGTTTCTTGGTATTCTACCTGGTCACCGAATCCATGATGTCATGGGATTGGATCATGAGCTTGGATCCCCACTGGTTCAGTACCTTGTTCGGATGGTATGTGTTTGCCAGTATGTTCGTATCGGGAATCACCGTGATTGCATTGGTGACCATCTACCTGAAGTCAAGGGGATATTTGGAAAATGTGAACAACAGCCACATCCACGATTTGGCCAAGTTCATGTTCGGTATCAGTATTTTCTGGACCTATCTTTGGTTTGCCCAGTTCATGTTGATATGGTATGCGGACATTCCGGAAGAGGTGACCTACTACGTGGCAAGGTTTCAAGACTACAAACTGCCCTTCTTTGGCATGTTGGTGATGAACTTTGCATTCCCGTTGTTGGTCTTGATGAACAGTGATTACAAAAGAGTCAACTGGTTTGTGGTGATGGCCGGTATTGTAGTGTTATTGGGGCATTATTTGGATATTTTCAATATGGTGATGCCAGCTACTGTGGGCGACCAGTGGTACATTGGATTGCCAGAGATCGGTGGTCTGCTGTTCTTTGGAGGTCTGTTTGTGTTCTGGGTGTTCACGGCTTTGACCAAGGCACCATTGCAGCCCAAGAGGAACCCGTTCATTGAGGAAAGCAAACATTTTCATTATTAATACGATTTAAGTCTTAGATAGATACACGATGACTGCATTATTAACATTCACTGTTTTGGTACTGGTGGCAATTGCAATCTGGCAAATGACCAAGATTTTTCAATTGTCGCAACTCAGGACAGAGCACACCGAGGTAGCAAACGACAACGATAACAAGACCAATGGTTATCTTTTGTTCGCATTCTTGATCTTTATCTATGGGATCACCATATTTAGTTTTGCAAAATACTCAAAGGTGTTGTTGCCCGAAGCTGCTTCGGAACATGGTGGGGAATATGATCAGTTGATGTGGGTCTCCTTTGCCATCATCTTTTTTGTACAGACCATTACCCAGGCACTTTTGCACTATTTTGGGTACAAGTACAGGGGTCAAGAGGGCAAAAAGGCTCTTTTCTATGCGGACAACGACCGTTTGGAGTTCATCTGGACCATCATCCCTGTGATTGTATTGGCCGGATTGATTCTTTGGGGACTTTACACCTGGACCACTATCATGGATGTGAACGATGAGGACGATCCTATCGTTGTGGAGCTTTATGCACAGCAGTTTAACTGGACGGCACGTTATGCCGGCGATGATAATGTATTGGGAGATGCCAATGTGCGTTTGATCGACATCAACAAGGCCAATGTGTTGGGTATCGATGAGTCCGACCCCAACGGTGAGGACGATGTCATCGTAAAGGAGCTTCATTTGCCCGTAGGTAGGAAGGTCAACTTCAAAATGCGTTCACAAGATGTGTTGCACTCTGCATACATGCCACACTTTAGGGCACAGATGAACTGTGTTCCCGGGATGATCACCCAATTTTCCTTCACACCTACCGTGACCACGGAGGAAATGCGTCGCAACCCAGATGTGGTGGACAAAGTGAAAAGGACTAATGCCATCAGGGCAGAACGTGCCGCAGAAGGCTTGCCGAACTCAGATCCATGGGAATTTGACTATATATTGCTATGTAACAAGATATGCGGTAAATCGCACTACAACATGCAGATGAAGATCATAGTTGAAACTGAGGAGGAGTTCAACAAATGGATGGCGGAGCAGAAGACTTTTAAGGAGAACATGACTCCCGCGCAATAAAACAAGGCTAGGAAAAACCATAACAAAATTTAGAAGAGATTATGTCAGCTACTGGACACGAACACGGACACGACGATCACGGACACGACGATCACGGGCATCATCATAAGGAGACCTTCATTACCAAATATATTTTCAGCCAGGACCATAAGATGATATCCAAGCAATATCTTATCACCGGTCTTATCATGGGATTCATAGGTATTGCAATGTCTTTGCTGTTTAGAATGCAATTGGCATGGCCAGGGCAATCATTCGCTGTTTTCGAGGCCGTATTGGGAAAATGGGCCCCTGATGGTGTCATGGACGCCGATATCTATCTGGCATTGGTCACCATACACGGTACCATCATGGTTTTCTTTGTGTTGACCGCAGGATTGAGTGGTACTTTCAGTAACTTATTGATTCCGTTGCAGATAGGTGCAAGGGATATGGCGTCAGGTTTCTTGAACATGGTATCCTACTGGTTGTTCTTCCTATCATCCCTTATCATGGTAACGTCCTTGTTCGTTGAAGCAGGGCCTGCGGCCGCCGGATGGACCATTTATCCACCTTTGAGTGCATTGCCTATGGCACAGCCTGGTTCAGGTGCCGGTATGACGCTGTGGTTGGTATCCATGGCCATCTTTATCGCCTCATCACTTTTGGGTTCATTGAACTATATCGTAACGGTGATCAACCTACGTACCAAAGGGATGTCGATGACCCGCTTGCCATTGACCATTTGGGCATTCTTCGTAACCGCTGTGATCGGTGTGATTTCTTTCCCTGTTCTACTTTCTGCAGCTTTGCTGTTGATCATGGACAGAAGCTTTGGCACATCGTTCTTCCTTTCGGATATCTTTATCCAAGGAGAAGTGTTGCACTACCAAGGAGGATCTCCCGTACTGTATGAACACTTGTTCTGGTTCTTGGGACACCCCGAAGTATATATCGTATTGTTGCCTGCGTTGGGTATTACTTCCGAAGTAATGTCCACCAATGCAAGGAAACCCATCTTTGGATATAGGGCGATGGTGGCCTCCATTTTGGCCATTGCGTTCCTTTCAACAATTGTATGGGGTCACCACATGTTCATCTCCGGTATGAACCCGTTCTTGGGCTCCGTATTTACATTTACAACGCTTTTGATCGCCATACCATCTGCGGTAAAGGCATTCAACTATATCACCACCCTCTGGAAAGGGAATCTGCAGTTGAACCCTGCGATGCTCTTCTCCATCGGTTTGGTCTCCACGTTCATTACAGGAGGTCTAACCGGTATCATTTTGGGTGACAGTACCTTGGACATCAACGTTCATGATACGTATTTTGTAGTGGCCCACTTCCACTTGGTAATGGGTATTTCTGCCTTGTACGGACTTTTTGCAGGGGTATACCACTGGTTCCCCAAAATGTTCCAAGGTAGGATGATGAACAAGAATTTGGGTTATGTCCACTTCTGGATCACGGCAGTTTGTGCTTATGGCGTATTCTTCCCCATGCACTTTGTGGGTATGGCGGGAGTGCCAAGACGTTACTATGAGAACACGGCTTTCCCCATGTTCGATGAGTTGACCAACGTTCAGGTATTGATGACCGTATTTGCCATCATCGCTGGTTTTGCCCAGTTGATATTCATTTACAACTTCATTTCCAGTATTTTCTACGGCAAAAAAGGATCTCAGAACCCATGGAGCTCCAACACATTGGAATGGACCACTCCACAGGAACACATCCACGGAAACTGGCCAGGGGAGATACCACACGTATATCGTTGGGCCTACGACTATAGCAAGACTTATGAAAATGGAGAGTACATTATTGCCGGACAGGATTTTGTGCCGCAGAACGTGCCGCTTCAGGAAAACGAAGAAGAACTCAACCACTAGTGTTGATGTATTTCAAAAGATAAAGAAAGCCCGTCCTATTTGGATGGGTTTTTTGTTTCTTAGGGTCTGAAATACAATGGTTAGCTTTGATTGTAATATCTTTAGAAAACAATTTGTCCTAAAAATAGAACCGTGAAAAAAATAGTAGTCCTTTTCTTGATCGTGTTTCCCCTTCTGTCCTCCGCCCAGCGAAAGCCAAAGATAAAAGGGAGTAGGATCGTGACCCATGTGAATGAGGAATTGCCGCCCTTCAATGCCATTGTGTTGAACGATAATCTGGACATTGTACTGAAAAAATCCTTTGGACCGGGGTATGACATTGAGGCCGATGACAACTTGATAGACATTCTCAAGTTCAATGTGGAGGACGGTACCCTGATCATCAGCTCCTATTACGACGTTACCGCAAAAAAACAGTTGGATATCACGGTCAACTATACTGAACTCAGGGCCATTACCCTAAAAGATGGTAGCATGGTCGCGCAGGATGCAATTGAAAGCGATGAGCTGTTCGTGGATGGGTTCAACAATACCCGATTGGACATCAAAGCAAAGGCAGCGGTGATGGACATCAACCTGGAAGAGACCAGTCGGGGCAATTTCAATGTGGATGTGGACTCCCTCAACATATCTATGGGAAATAGGGCAGAGGCCTACGTGTACAGTGTCGGGCAGACCGGTCTGGTCGATTTGGAGAGCAATGCCTCCCTGACCCTTGAGGGCACATCGGACAATATCCAGATACGTTTGATGGGGAATTCCCGCTACAAAGGCGAGACCATGGAAGTGGGCGACCTAAAACTGACCATGGAGAATGATCCATCGGCCTACATTTATGCCTTTAGAAATTTAGAGCTGAGCACCAAGGGCAACTCCAAAGTATACCTCTTCGGAAACCCAAAGATCACCATTGTCGATTTTTTGGATGCCTCGCAGTTGATCAAACGCCAGGAATAGGTTATTGGGCAATAGGCGCGGTCAGGCAATGGTCCGGAATACCAAAACCGTCCACCAATACCTCAATATGGGGGCGAAGTTCGGTGGACAATCGCTCCACACGTTGCCGTATCGCCTTGGACTTGGTCCCGCCAATATAGCCCTGCTCCAAAAACCATCTGCCATCCGAATGGATTTCGTTAAGGGCATACAGCGTGCCCAATTTTTCCAATAATGCTTTGTGTTCCGCGTCGGAAACCGTTTCGCAGAAATCATGGAACACCCCATAGGCCAGTTCCACACTATAGGCTTTTCCCAAAGCCAACAAATGGGTCTGTACTTTAAGGAAGGCTTGGTACGAAGGCACCCCTTTTTTGATATAGTTCCGGATACGCATGGCCAACGTATAGGTCAGCCTTCTGGTACGGTAACTGAACGCATGCTTGTGAAACTTGGGATTGTACAGGTGTTCGGCATCCACTTTGTTGGAATATAGGGGGTTGATGGCCGTCAGAGTGTCCGAAAGTTGGCTCTGCAACAATTTGAGCACCGAGGTGAACCCAGCACTGTTGAACTCCGCCTGAAAATCCGATAGAACGCCTTTGGCGGCCAATTGGAGCAATACGGTGTTGTCGCCTTCAAAAGTGGTGAAGATGTCCACATCGCCCTTGAGGTCGGCAATCCGGTTCTCCAGCAGGTACCCTTTGCCACCACAGGCCTCCCTACATTCTTGGATGGTATCGTTCGCAAACCAGGTAATGATCGATTTCAGCCCGGCCACCTGCGTCTCTATCTTTCGTTTGTCCGGTTGGGAGTCATCACTGTAACGTTTCATCATCTCTTCCAAGGTCACGTGGTACACATACGCACTGGCAATGGAGGGCGTCAATCGGATCTGATGGGTGGGATAGTCCATGATCAGGTCCTCCTGGATTTTTACGCTGTCGTTGAACTGTCTTCGGTTCAAGGCATATTTCACGGCAATGGAAAGTGCCATCTTTGCCCCTCCAAGCGCACCACGGGCCACACAGATTCGCCCGCCCACCAAGGTGCCCAACATGGTAAAGAACCGTTTGTTGGGGTTTTTTATGGACGAAAAATAAGTGCCGTCTTCACGTATCTCGCCATATTTGTTGAGCAAGTTTTCACGAGGGACCCTTACATTGTTGAACCATATCTTGCCGTTGTCCACTCCGTTCAGGCCCAGTTTGTAACCATTGTCCTCAATGGTGATGCCTTCAAGTTCCTCATGATTTTCATTGCGTAGCGGTACCAGAATGGCATGCACGCCCTCATTTTTTCCATCCACGATCAATTGGGCAAACACCGTGGCCATTTTGGAGTGCAAGGCGTTCCCGATGTATTCCTTGTTGTCATTCTTTCCTGGGGTTTGGATCACGATGGAATCCGAAGCCGGTTCATAGGTCGCGGTGGTCCTGATGCCGCGTACGTTGGAACCGTGCCCCGTCTCTGTCATGGCAAAGCAGCCAAGCAGTGTTGTGGCGCCTGCATCGGTCAGGTACTGGTCGTGGTGCCGCTTGCTGCCCAATTTTTGGATGCTTCCTCCAAATAGGCCGAACTGCACCCCAAATTTGACCGCCAAACTTCCGTCAACGAACATCAAATGTTCAAAAATGGCCGCATAGGCAGGCATATTTCCCGTACCTCCATATTCGGCAGGATAGGCCATGGCACCATATCCTTTTTTTGCCAAGGTCTGCACCTGTTCCAATATTCTGGTCCTAAAATCCTCTTTCTTCCGGAGAGTTTCCCATCTAAAGATGGGCTGGTCCAAAAAATCACGGAAACCATCCACAGTTTTGGCATGGGGCCCTTTGAGAATGTCGTCAAGGATGGTTGCGTTATAGTGATCGGAGGTTTTCTCATGCACTACCTCCACATCGAACAAATGGTTGTAGTGGTTGGGCTGTATCCCCAGATTGATCTCGATGTGTTTCAGGTGGTCGTTGAAACCGGCCCCGTTCTGTTGTTGGGTCAATCGTTGGCTGAACGAGGTCAACGGATAGGTCTCACTTTCAATGAGCTTTACTTCAGAGTTTGCAATGGTGAGTTTCCAATTCTTCATTTCCCCGTCGCTGGGAGGATTATCCGTATTCAGCCAAAGCAGCAATTGCTCCTTTTCTTTGGCTTTTAAGGATTCATCTTGTTCGATGGTCTTCATCACCACTGAAATTTCGGAAGCGGACAGCAGGTCATCGGACCAGATCACATAAAAAAAAGGGATGTATTGAAGGATGCCTTGGGAATAATCAATGTCGTGCATGGTAATTTTTATTGGGGCTGAACAATGTTGTTTTAGTTATATATCTGTAATTGTACCAATGGCTTGATAATTTTGTCTTTGTCCTCTTGAGCGCAGTCGAAAGGTAGACAAAGGCATCTCGACTGCGCTCGATGTGACATTTGAATTGATCATTGGTGCAATTGTGTATAATCGAATGCTTTTTAAGATAACTAAGGTAAGACTTAGATTTTGAAGATTGCCGTCAAAACTCATTTTAGGAAGAATGGTTTCAGGCGGATGGGGTTTTCAATTATATTTGTTGAGCGATGAACGAAAACTTAGATCCAACGGCCAATAATTTTTCCCAAGAGGAGCTCGATATCGAAAGAGCCCTCCGTCCCGTCACTTTCGATGATTTTACGGGACAGGCCCAAGTATTGGAAAACCTAAAGGTTTTTGTGCAGGCCGCCAACCTCAGGGGAGAGGCATTGGACCATACCCTTTTTCACGGACCCCCGGGTCTGGGAAAGACCACACTGGCACATATTTTGGCCAACGAGTTGGGTGTGGGCATCAAAGTGACATCGGGACCTGTCCTCGACAAGCCGGGTGATTTGGCCGGGTTGCTCACCAACCTCGACGAACGCGATGTACTGTTCATTGACGAGATCCATAGGCTCAGCCCCATTGTGGAGGAGTACCTCTACTCGGCCATGGAAGATTATAAGATTGATATCATGATCGAGACCGGACCGAATGCCAGGACCGTCCAGATCAATCTGAGCCCGTTTACCTTGATAGGGGCCACCACGCGTTCCGGATTGCTGACAGCTCCCATGCGGGCGAGGTTCGGGATCCAGAGCCGATTGGAATACTACAACACGGAACTGCTCTCCACCATTGTGGAACGAAGTGCGGAAATCCTCAAAGTGCCCATCACCCAAGAAGCGGCCATAGAAATTGCAGGACGGAGCAGGGGCACCCCTCGGATTTGCAATGCCCTCCTGCGAAGGGTCAGGGATTTTGCCCAGATCAAAGGAAATGGGAACATCGATTTGGATATCTCACAGTTTGGACTCAAGGCCCTCAATGTGGATGCCCATGGACTGGATGAGATGGACAACAAGATCCTGACCACCATCATCGATAAGTTCAAAGGTGGTCCGGTGGGGATCACGACCTTGGCCACGGCGGTCTCCGAAAGCGCCGAGACCATTGAAGAAGTCTATGAACCCTTTTTGATCCAACAAGGCTTCATCATGCGGACCCCAAGAGGTCGTGAGGTCACAGAATTGGCCTATAAGCATTTGGGTCGAATAAAGGGTGGTGTCCAGGGTGGACTTTTTTGACTCTATTTGAAACCAAGTTGCTTGATTTGCTCCAATGTCAGGCTGAGCGCAGTCGAAGCCTCAAAAACATGAAGGTTCGCAATGGGTCAGGCTGAGCGCAGTCGAAGCTAATTAAAGAATAAGCTTTCATGTACAGTTACTATGTTTACATACTCAAATGCGCTGATGGTTCCTATTACACAGGAATAACCAATGACATTTCAGAAAGACTTGACCAGCATCGATACGGTAAAGACAAGAGTAGCTATACTTACAAGCGAAGACCAGTGGAGTTGGAATTCTGCCAAGAGTTCAATGATGTGCTTCAAGCTATTTATTTTGAGAAAAAGGTAAAAGGCTGGACAAAAGCTAAAAAGCAAGCATTGACTTTGGGAGATTTTGATAGATTGCAATTACTTTCCGAATGTAGAAATGCATCTCATTTTAAATATCATCCAGCTAAAGAGGGCTTCGACTGCGCTCAGCCTGACAGCTAATGACAGATGAACAATAGGAACAAACATACCTCAATGATCAAGACCGAAGCCAAGCGCCTCGGTTTTTTGTCTTGCGGTGTTTCCAAAGCAGGTTTTTTGGAAGAGGAGGCCCCTCGTTTGGAAAAATGGCTCAACCAGAATAGGCATGGGGAGATGCAGTATATGGAAAACCATTTTGACAAGCGTCTCGACCCCACAAAATTGGTGGAAGGTTCCAAATCGGTCATTTCCCTGTTGTTGAATTACTTTCCGTCCGAACAACAAAACCCAGATTCCTATAAGATTTCCAAGTATGCCTACGGAACGGATTATCACTTTGTGATAAAGGACAAGCTCAAAAGTCTATTGCATTTCATCCAGGAAGAAATTGGGGAAGTTCACGGAAGGGCCTTTGTGGATTCCGCACCTGTACTGGATAAGGCTTGGGCTGCCCGCGGTGGTTTGGGCTGGATAGGGAAACACAGCAACCTGTTGACGCAGCAAGTAGGTTCCTTTTATTTTATAGCTGAATTGATTGTGGATCTGGAACTCGAGTACGATACTCCCGTCACCGATCATTGTGGTACCTGCACCGCTTGCATCGATGCTTGCCCCACGCAGGCCATCGTGGAGCCCTATGTGGTGGATGGGAGCAAGTGCATATCCTATTTCACCATCGAGCTGAAAAATGAAATCCCAGGTGAATTCCAAGGGAAATTTGATGAGTGGATGTTTGGGTGCGATGTCTGCCAGGACGTGTGTCCCTGGAACCGATTTTCCAAACCGCATCGGGAACCTTTGTTCGACCCCCATCCAGAATTGTTGTCCTTCACCAAAAAGGATTGGGAGGAGATTACGGAGGACGTTTTCAAAAAGGTATTTCAGAAATCAGCGGTAAAGCGGACCAAACTTTCAGGTCTGAAGCGCAACATTGAGTTCCTCAAAGAATAAAAATCACAACTAATAATTGCCAAAAACACACCATTTGATAATTTGGATGGAAAAAATGCTATATTGATGGTACTTTTTTTAAGGAATTGATATTTGTTCAAAACCAGATAGCGAAACTAACCGAAAGCCGATCATGATCAAGATAACAAAACCCAAACTGAGTTTTTGGCAGATTTTCAATATGAATGTTGGGTTCCTTGGGATTCAATATAGCTTTGGGCTCCAGCAGAGTGCCGTGAACTCTATTTTTCTTTGGCTTGGTGCAAAAGAAGAGATGCTGCCCATACTGAACATAGCAGGCCCTGTAACCGGATTGGTGGTCCAGCCAATCGTTGGGGCGATTTCGGACAAAACGTGGTCATTTAAATGGGGTCGTAGAAAACCTTTCTTTTTGATAGGGGCGATCATGGCAAGCATTTGTCTCTTTGCCTTTCCCCAAAGCCCTTCGCTTTGGTTTGCTGCGGGATTATTTTGGATTCTGGATGTGGGCAACAATATGGCCATGGAACCCTATCGTGCCTTTGTTGGGGATAAACTTCCAGATGAGCAGTTGAGTTTGGGCTATCAGATGCAAAGTCTCTTCGTAGGAGCTGGAATTTTGTTGGCGACTGGGGCGATTGTCTTTTTTCAGAAATTTTTTGGTGCTGAAGAGCCAGAAGTGATAGGCGTAATTCCCAAATGGGTGTTTTATCCTTTTCTCATAGGTTCCATTTTATCCATAGCGACCATTCTGTGGTCGGTATTGAAAACTCCCGAGATTCCTCCGAGCGAGGAAGAAATAAAAAACATTAATGAATTTAACAAAGGCAAACCCTCTGCATTTGTCCAGATAGTCGGGGTGGTGTTCATCCTTTTCTCCCTTCCCTTGTTATTGGGCTTTTTGATAGGGAAACAATACCCAGCCTTGTTCGAAGATATTAATCTATGGGTGGTCATCGTACTATTGATCTGTGCCGTTTGGTTCTCTTACCTCTTTCGTTTGATTAGAAAGAACACGGACAATGCTTCCATCAAAAAGTTTGCAGATGTTTTGTCTCCTTTTCTGGAGGTGGGCAATGCTGTAAAGGACATGCCTAAATTCATGTGGAGAATAGCTGCTGTCTATCTTTTCCAGTGGTATGCCTTGTTTGTGTATTGGCAATTCATCACACCGCTGCTGCGAGTGACCATGGAAATGGATACTTCCGAAGCGACTGCCCAAGCGGCAACAATGAGTTTGACTTACAATATCGTGACCACGGTTGTTGCACTTCTTTTGGTGCCATTGACAGTGCGCTTTGGTGGTAAAAAAGTTTATGCATTAAGTTTGGTTGGTACGGCCATTGCCTTGTTTGCCATTCCACAGATTTCAGACCCTGTCCATGTGTTGTATCCCATGGTGTTGTTCGGTATAGGCTGGGCGGCCATGATGGGTATTCCGTACAGTATGGTCTCCAAAATAGTGCCCCAACAACGGCGCGGGGTATATATGGGGATTTTGAATATGATGATCGTGATCCCCATGTTCATACAGACCATTTCCTTTGGTCCGATCTTCAAAAACCTCTTGGGGGCCAATTCCGTGAACGCCATCCTATTTGCCGGGGCTTGTTTTGTTGTGGCTGCGATTTTGGCCATGCGGCTCAACCTGCCCAAAAGCAAGAAGGATACTGAACTGGATGTGGAAATCCCGGAGATTTAGAAAGAGTATTAAAACCTTTATTGCGGTTTAAGGTTTGATTTTATATCAAAATTGGTGTTTATGGTATTACCTAAAAACCATGGAATGCCCTACCTTTACCCATTCATTAGCTACCATATGAGTAAGGAAAAGCAAAGAAGGGAAGCGTTACTTTATCACGCAAAACCGCAACCGGGAAAGATAAAGATAGTACCGACCAAACCGTATTCTACACAAAGAGATTTGGCATTGGCCTACTCCCCCGGAGTGGCGGAACCTTGTTTGGAAATCGCAAAGAACAAGGACGATGTCTATAAATACACCGCCAAGGGAAATATTGTTGCCGTCATATCCAATGGAACAGCCGTTCTTGGATTGGGCAATATTGGCCCTGAGGCCTCAAAGCCCGTAATGGAAGGAAAAAGCCTTCTGTTCAAGATATTTGCCGATATCGACGGCATTGATGTGGAACTGGATACCACCGATGTGGACAAGTTCATAGAGACCGTAAAGATTATTGCACCCACTTTTGGGGGCATCAACTTGGAAGATATCAAGGCTCCCGAAGCCTTCGAGATTGAAAGACGCTTGAAGGAAGAGCTGGACATTCCGGTCATGCACGATGACCAGCACGGTACGGCCATCATCTCGGCAGCTGCCTTGATCAATGCCTTGGAGCTTGCCAATAAAAAAATAGAGGAGGTAAAGATCGTGGTCAGTGGCGCGGGCGCTGCGGCCGTTTCCTGTACCCGTCTGTACAAAGCCTTTGGTGCAAGTGCGGAGAACATCGTGATGTTGGACAGCAAAGGAGTCATCCGAAGCGATAGGGAAAATCTTTCCTCGGAAAAGGCGGAGTTTGCCACAGATCGGAAAATTGATACCCTTGAAGAGGCAATGGTGGATTCCGATGTGTTCATTGGACTTTCCATAGCCAATATCGTCTCGCCAAAGATGCTCAAGTCCATGGCGAAGGACCCCATTGTTTTTGCAATGGCCAATCCAGACCCTGAAATTGAATATAACCTTGCCTGCAAGACCCGAAAGGACATCATTATGGCAACAGGTCGTTCCGACCATCCCAACCAGGTGAACAATGTGCTGGGATTCCCCTTTATTTTTAGGGGAGCGTTGGATGTTCGGGCCACCAAGATCAATGAAGAAATGAAAATGGCCGCCGTTAGGGCCTTAGCCGATCTGACACGGGAATCCGTGCCGGAGCAGGTCAATATTGCTTACGATACCACACGATTGGCATTTGGAAGGGATTACATCATCCCAAAACCTTTTGATCCCCGATTGATCACCAAGATTCCTCCTGCAGTGGCAAGGGCCGCCATGGAAAGTGGTGTGGCCAAGCACCCTATCCAGGATTGGGACGGATATGAGGAAGAACTTTACCAAAGGTCGGGCAACGACAACAAAGTGGTCCGCTTGATGCACAATAGGGCCAAGCAAAACCCCAAGCGCATCGTTTTTGCCGAAGCGGAGTTGCTGGATGTGTTGAAAGCGGCACAGATCGTACATGATGAAGGCATTGCGACCCCTATACTTCTAGGACATAGGGAAACCATTGAAAACCTTAAGAAAGAACTCGATTTTGATGCCAAGGTGCCGATCATTGACCCAAGGGCTGATGAGAACAAGGAATTGAGGACCAAATATGCGTTGAAGCTCTGGGAATCCAGAAAACGCAAAGGGGAAACCAAATACAGTGCCCGGGTGAACATGGGCAAACGCAACTATTTTGGCGCGATGATGCTCCAAGAAGGCGATGCCGATGGGATGATTTCTGGATATTCAAGATCTTACCCAAGAGTGCTCCGTCCGGTATTCGAGGTGCTGGGTAGGGCCAAGGGCGTGAAGAACGCCTCCACGGTCAACATCATGATCACGGAACGGGGGCCTCTATTCTTGGCGGACACGTCCATCAATATCAATCCTAGTGCGGAAGATCTGGCCGAAATTGCACGAATGACCGCCAACGTGGCAAAAACCTTTGGTTTCAACCCTGTGATGGCCATGCTTTCCTATGCAAACTTTGGGTCGTCCAGCCACCCACATGCGCAAAAAGTGAAGGAGGCGGTGCGGATTTTGCACGAAACAGACCCCGAACTGGTTGTGGATGGGGAGATCCAGACCGACTTTGCCCTGAGCCAAGAACTGTGCAACAATAATTTCCCATTTTCAAAAATATCGGGCAAAAAGGTGAACACACTAATTTTCCCAAATTTGGAATCGGCCAACATTACCTATAAATTGCTCAAGGGCCTGAACGAAGCGGATTCCATTGGCCCCATTATGCTGGGACTGCCAAGGGCGGCCCACATCCTGCAATTGGGTGCCAGTGTGGATGAAATGGTGAACATGGCCGCCGTTGCGGTCATTGATGCCCAAGAACGTGAAAAAAGGAAAAAGGCTAGAATGGAATCGGAATAAGGTTCCAAATCGATAGCCGAAGAATCCAGAAAGACTATGATCGACCATTTAAGAGGAAGACTGGTAGAGAAGAATCCCACCTATGTGGTAGTGGAATGCCATGGCGTGGGCTATTTTTTGAACATTTCACTGCACACTTTTTCGTTGTTGAAAGACGAAGAGAACATCCATATATATACCCATTTATTGGTCAAGGAAGATTCCCATACCCTTTTTGGTTTTGTGGAAAGATCGGAGCGTGAGATTTTCCGCTTGTTGATCTCGGTCTCAGGGGTTGGTTCCAGCACGGCAAGGACCATGTTGTCCTCCCTTTCCCCGGCCGATGTGAGGGATGCCATTGCCAGTGGTGACGTAGCTTCCATACAGGCTATCAAGGGGATTGGGGCGAAAACGGCCCAGCGCGTGATCCTTGACCTCAAGGACAAGATTTTGAAAGTCTTGGATATGGGTGAAGTTTCAACAGAATCAAACAATACAAATAAAGAAGAAGCGTTATCAGCATTAGAGGTTCTTGGTTTCGCCAGAAGGCAATCTGAAAAGGTGGTCGAGAAGGTGCTTTCCCAAGACGCTTCGCTAAGCGTTGAGAACATTATTAAACAGGCGCTGAAAAATTTGTAACTAGTTTGAAAAAAGGGGCAAAACCAATACTTAAACCAACAAGCTTTAAGTACTTCTTCTTTGTGGTTTGTTTCCTGTCCTTGACCACAATTTTCGGACAGGATACCAACGAACAGGCTCAGGATTCCTTGCAGATGGGAGTCGAGCTTGGCCGCCTCATTTTGGAAAATCCGGACAGCATCATTGCCAAATATACTTACGATCCCAAGACCGATCGGTACATCTACACCGAAAGTGTCGGGGAATTCAATATCAACTATCCTATCATCCTTACCCCAGAGCAATATTATGATCTGGTGCGAAAGGAACAGATGAGGTCCTACTTCAAACAAAAAATAGACGCCTTTACAGGAAGGAAAGAAGGCAGTGAGGAAGCCCGAAAAAACCTCTTGCCCAATTTTTATGTGAACAGCAATTTCTTTGAGTCCATCTTTGGGGGAAATACCATTGAAGTGGTCCCGCAAGGTTCCGTGGCGATGGATCTAGGGGTGCTGTGGCAGAAAAATGACAATCCGGCCCTTTCACCCAGAAACCGCACCAACCTTTCATTCGACTTTGACCAGCGCATCAGTCTGAGCTTGTTGGGAAAAGTAGGGGAGCGACTCCAAGTGACCGCCAATTACGATACCGAGGCCACGTTTGATTTCCAGAACCTCGTCAAACTGGACTATACGCCTACCGAAGATGACATTCTTCGTAAAATTGAAATAGGTAACGTCAACATGCCCTTGAACAGCTCCCTTATCACAGGGGCGCAGAGCCTGTTCGGGGTGAAGACCCAATTGCAGTTTGGAAAGACCACGGTGACCGCCGTTTTTTCCGAACAACGATCACAGAACAACACCGTCGTGGCCCAAGGCGGGGGAACAGTGAATGAGTTCTCCCTGACCGCTTTGGACTATGATGAGGACCGACACTTTTTCCTGGCCCATTATTTTAGGGACAATTACGACCGTGCCCTTCAGAACTATCCGTTCATACAAAGCCAAGTGCAGATTACCCGTTTGGAGGTCTGGGTGACCAACCGGAACCAACAGACGCAAAATGTGAGGAACGTGGTGGCCATCCAAGATTTGGGAGAATCCGAATTGGGGAGAAATGGACGCGAAAAAACCAGGATAGGGATTGCCAATGGAGCCCCGGCTGGTTTCTTCAATACCATGGGGATGGATGTCTTGCCACAGAACGGGGCCAACGATTATGACCCAAGGCTCATTGGAAATGGTGGCGCATTGACCCAGTCCATTCGTGATATTGCCACGGTGGAAGCGGGATTCAACGTTCCTGGCTATCAGGTGAACCAAGGTTTTGACTATGCGATTTTGGAGAATGCCCGAAAACTGGAACAAGGTAGGGACTATCAGTTCAACACCCAATTGGGATATATCTCTTTGAGCCAGAGTTTGAGCAACGACGAAGTACTAGGGGTCGCTTTCCAATATACCATAAACGGACAGGTATTCCAGGTTGGGGAATTTGCCAACGGAGGGGTCGATGCCACAACGGTATCCGGAGGGGTCAATCCCATTATCGAGAACAATACCTTGATCTTGAAATTGCTCAAGAGCAACATCACCAATGTGGAAGATCCCATTTGGGACCTGATGATGAAAAACATTTACTCCACGGGGGCCTATCAGTTGAGTGAGGAGGATTTCAAACTGAACATCCTGTACTCCGATCCAACCCCGAGGAACTACATCACTCCAGTGGACCCGAACGCAGGTTGGCCTGCTGGACTGGAGGACCAAATATTACTGAGGGTATTCAACTTGGACCGATTGAACGTCTATAACGATGTACAGCCCGGAGGCGATGGTTTTTTTGATTATTATGAAGGAATAACTGTGGATTCCCAGTCCGGTCGGATCATTTTTACCAAGGTAGAGCCTTTTGGGGAATTCCTGTTCAACCAATTGGGCGGGGGGGTCTATGATGTCAATAACGATCAGGGATACAATGCCAACCAAAGGCGTTATGTGTTCAGGAACATGTATGCCAAGACCAAGGCCGCTTCGCTTCAGGATGCGGAAAAGAACCGTTTCCAACTGAAGGGAAGGTACAAGTCCCAAGGGAACAATGGTATTCCGATCGGTGCTTTCAACGTGCCTAGGGGTTCTGTGCGTGTCACTGCCGGGGGGCGTCAGCTTCAGGAAGGCATAGACTACACCGTGAACTATCAGGCAGGAACCGTACAGATCTTGGACCCCAGTTTGGCGGCATCCGATACCCCTATCAATATTTCGGTGGAGAACAATGCCGTTTTTGGCCAACAGACCCGAAGGTTTGCAGGGGTGAATGTGGAACACAAGTTCAATGAAAACTTTGTTTTGGGAGGTACCATGCTCAATTTGAACGAGCGACCCCTTACCCAAAAATCCAACTACGGGGTGGAGCCCGTCAACAATACCATTTTTGGATTGAACGGAAACTTCAGTACGGAGTTGCCATTTTTGACCCGATTGGCGAACAAGTTGCCGAATATCGATACCGATGTGCCTTCCAATATGTCCTTGCGTGGAGAAGTGGCCTTTTTAAAGCCCAATTCGCCCAAAAATGCCGATTTCAGGGGGGAGACCACCACCTATCTCGATGATTTTGAGGGCGCGCAGGCCTTGATAGATATCCGTTCTTCCTTGGGATGGACCTTGGCAAGCCCACCGGTTGAATTTTTACAGGACCGTACCGGAATAGATGTGGGGCATGAGCGGGCCAAAATGGCTTGGTACACCATCGACCCTATTTTCTACACCAATCAAAGACCATCCGGAATGTCCGATAATGATATTTCCCTGAACTCGACCCGAAGGGTGTTCATTGACGAGGTGTTTACCGAGACGGACATTGCACAAGGGCAGACACAGGTACAGAGCACGTTGGACATCGTGTACTATCCCAATCAAAAAGGACCCTACAATGCCAACCCAAGTTTTGAGACCGAGACCGCGGCCAGCAAATGGGCGGGTATCATGCGTCCGCTGAGCAGTACCAACTTTGAACAGTCCAATGTGGAGTTTGTGCAGTTTTGGGTGCTCGATCCTTATGTGGATGGCGAGACGACCAACACCAACGCTGGGGAATTGGTGCTCAATCTGGGGAACATTTCGGAAGATATATTAAGGGACGGTCGCAAGCAGTATGAGAATGGATTGCCGGCAAGTACCAACAATGAGATCCCTCGCGAAACCCCTTGGGGACAAGTGCCCTCCACGCAGTCCTTGGTGTATGCCTTTGATGCGGATGAGACGAACAGGACCCTTCAGGATGTGGGGCTGGATGGTCTGAACGATGCTGCCGAAGCCGCCATTTATAATGGCCCTGCCGAGGATCCCGCTTTGGACAACTACCAATATTATTTGAACCGTGAAGGTGGCGTGTTGGAACGTTACCTGGATTTTAACAATACACAGGGCAACTCGCCCGTGGCCGTGACCAACACCAATAGGGGGTCCACTACCTTGCCTGATGTGGAGGACATTGACAGGGACCTTACCATGAACACGGTGAACAGTTATTACGAATACAGGATTCCGATAGGCCCCAATGTCACTATTGATGATAAATATGTGACGGATATTAGGGAGGGAATGACGCCTACGCTTCCCAATGGCACCCAATTGAACAGAAGATGGATCCAGTATAAGATTCCATTGAGTGATTTTACCGATGCCGTGGGAGGTATCGCCGATTTTAGGTCCATCAGTTTTATGCGGATGTATCTTACCGGTTTTTCGGATGATGTGGTATTGCGATTTGCGACCTTGGATTTGGTGCGTGGCGATTGGAGGACCTACACCAATTCCTTGCAGCCCGATGTGGACAACGATCCTACGGATGACGCCACAGTGACCGACGTGAACACGGTGAACATTGAAGAAAATTATGGAAGGCAACCCATTCCTTACGTATTGCCTCCTGGAGTGATCAGGGAACAATTGAACAACAACAACACCATCATTCGTCAGAACGAACAATCGTTGTCGTTCGTGGTGGAAAACCTGGAGTCAGAGGATTCACGGGGGGTGTTCAAGAACGTGAACATCGATGTGCGCCAATACCAACGCATCAAGATGTTCATGCACGCCGAAAAAATAATGAACGGGGACTATTCTGATAGCGATACGCCCTTGGTCGGGTTCCTTCGGATAGGGACCGATTTCTCGGAAAACTTCTATCAAATAGAACTTCCGCTCCAATTTACCCCATTTGGTTCCACATCTGCAGATGAGATTTGGCCTTCGGTGAACGAACTGGACATTGCACTGAGCGATCTGAATAAAGTGAAGTCCAGGGGAATTGCCGAACAGACCTTGAACGATGTCAATTATTATGAGATTGTGGACGGTGAGGCCGTTCCTGTGGAAGAATTCGCACCCAGGGCACTGGGTGTGGTGCGTATCGGGATACGGGGTAACCCCTCATTGGGAAGCATCCGGGGAATGATGGTCGGTATCAAGAACATCGATGACGTTCCCGCACGGGGCGAAGTCTGGTTCAACGAACTTCGGTTGGCCGGGCTTGACAATAATGGAGGTTGGGCCGCCATAGTGGCCATGGATGCCAACATGGCCGATTTTGCCAATGTTTCTGCTACGGGGAGCAAGAGTACTTCTGGATTTGGTTCCATTGATCAAATGCCGAACGAGCGTTCCAGGGAAGATGCCATTTCCTATGATGTGGTCACCAATGTGAATGTGGGACAACTGCTTCCCAAAAAATGGAACATACAGTTGCCATTCAATTATGGGATTTCGGAAACCTTGATCACACCTGAGTTCGATCCCGTGTACGACGATTTGAAACTGGACGACCGCATTGCTGCAGCGACTACGGCTGAAGAAGCGGAGACCATCAAAAAGCAAGCGGAGGACTATACCAAACGGACCAGCATAAACCTCATTGGGGTTAGAAAAAACAGAGGGGAAGAAGCTGAGGAAAATTTCTTCGATATCGAGAACTTTACCTTTAATTATTCCTACAACGAGACCAGTCACAGGGATTTTGAAGTGGCCGATCTTCAAGATCAGAATGTGACCACCGGATTTGTGTACAACCATAACTTTAAGCCGGCTCCAGTTGCGCCTTTTGCCAAGAAAGACTCCCTTTTCATGAGCAAGTACTGGCAGTGGTTGAAGGATTTGAACTTAAATGTGCTGCCCACCAGTCTATCCGTGAACGCCAACTACAACAGGGCATTCAACCAACAGCGGTTCAGGGATGTGTTGGAGCCTGGGGTGGAGGCGTTGGAACTTCCGCTTTTGCAGCAGCGAAACTATATGTTCAACTGGCAGTATGCCCTCAATTATAGCATCACCAAATCCCTTCGGTTGAACCTGACGGCTTCCAATAACAATATTGTCCGCAATTATTTCAATGTGGATGAAGATCCTGATTCGGGCATTGACCAAACACTCGGCCTTTGGGATGGTTTCTTTGATATTGGAGAGCCCAATAGGCATGCCCAGCAAATGCAATTGAACTACGAGCTGCCCTTCAGTAAGTTTCCGTTCCTGAATTTCATCAACGCACAATATACCTACACCAGCAATTTTGATTGGCAACGTGGTGGGGATGCTTTGATTGAAGTGGCAGGGGAGAACATCAACATTGTACAGAACGCCAGCACCCACAACCTGACGGCCAATTTGAGTATGCAGCGATTCTATGACTTTTTGGGGTTGAAGAAAAAAGGCGGCAAGGTACTGGCGAACCAACCTCCCGTACGAAGGGACAAAGCGGGCAATCCTGTGAGTGGCACCGATGAAAATGCACCGAAAAAGACAAGTAAAGGATTCAATACTTTGGTGGACATCGTGACGATGGTCAAGCGTGTCAATGTGAACTATAGTGAGAACAGGGGAACAGTGCTTCCAGGCTATACCCAGTCCGTTGGGTTCATAGGTACCACGCGCCCAACCTTTGGATTTGTGTTCGGAAGCCAGTCCGATGTGCGCTACGAAGCAGCCCGAAACGGGTGGCTGACCACCTATCCGGAGTACAACTCACAATATATAAGGAGTGCCAACAAACAGTTGAACCTTACCGCTACCGCGCAACCGACGCAGGACCTGACCATCGATTTGACGGCGGACAGGCAGTTTACGAGCAATTCACAGGAAAATTACAGTCCTGAGCGATGGATCAATTTTGAAGATGGCTTGGTCAACGAAATGGGGAATTTCAGCATCTCCACAGTGATGATCGGGACCATTTTCAACAAGAGCGACCAGTTCGATTCGGAGACTTTTGAACAGTTCAAACAGAACAGGATCACCATCGCCAACAGATTGGTGGCCGACCGTGGTGGAAATCCAGGTACACTTGATGAGGATGGGTTTCCTGAACTTTACGGAAAGACCCAGCAGGAGGTATTGCTCCCTGCTTTCTTTGCAGCATACACAGGGCAGGACGTGAACCGGGTGAACCTGGATGCTTTTAGGGAAATCCCGATCCCGAACTGGAACATCAAGTACACCGGTTTGATGAAAAACCGTTGGTTCAAGAAGAAATTCAAACGGTTCTCTTTGAGCCATGGTTACCGTGCGGCCTATAGCATCAACCAGTTCCAGACGAATCTGGAAAAGCGGAACACCACAACCAATCCAGAGACCAACGATGTGCTACCAGAGACCTTGATCAACAACGTGGTGCTTACCGATCAGTTCAATCCGTTGATGCGCATGGATTTTGAAATGCAGAATTCCTTCAGCTTTTTGGCGGAGATCAGAACGGATAGGACACTTTCCCTGAGCTTTGATAACAACCTGCTCACGGAGATCAATGGAAAGGAATACACCCTTGGATTGGGCTATCGGTTCAAGGATGTAAAATTTGTCACTAACATTGGTGGGGAAAAGACCCGTTTGAAAGGCGATCTTAACCTCAAGGCCGACCTTTCGTTGCGGGACAACATTACCATTATCCGCAACTTGGACATCGACAACAACCAGATCACTTCCGGGCAAAAGCTGATGTCCGTCAAGTTCACGGCAGATTATGCCTTGAGCAAGAGTTTGAACGCCCTTTTCTTCTACGACCATTCCTTCTCGGAATTTGCGGTTTCCACGGCATTTCCGCAGACCACCATCAATGCGGGCTTTACCCTTCGTTACAATTTTGGTAACTAAGGAAAGGGTTGGGAATTTCTTGAATTTTGTTCGCCGGTTTGTTTGAAAAGCCGTTCGCAATCCGTTACATTTGCCCATCGACAAATTCAAACACTGCTATAATGAACATACCGTCAGAATTGAAGTACACCAAGGACCATGAATGGGTCAAGATAGATGGGGACATTGCCACTGTGGGCATTACCGATTTTGCCCAGGGCGAATTGGGGGATATTGTATATGTGGAAGTGGAAACCTTGGATGAAACATTGGACAAGGAAGAAGTTTTCGGTACCGTTGAGGCCGTAAAGACCGTTTCCGACCTTTTCTTGCCCTTGAGCGGTGAGATTATCGAGTTCAATGAAATTTTGGAGGACGAGCCCGAAAAAGTGAACACCGATCCTTATGGCGAAGGCTGGATGATCAAGATCAAGATCAGCGATCCTTCCGAGGTTGATGATCTGATGAGCGACGAAGACTACAAGGCATTGATAGGTGCTTAGGCATTACAGATACACCGTATTGTTCATAAGCTGGGTATTGTTCATCACAATGCTCAGCTTATTTTCTTTCTCGGATATGGATTTGGATGAAGGCAATCTGAAGATTCCGTATGCGGACAAGATGGTGCATTTTACCTTTTATTTGGTCTTTTCCATCCTTGGTTGTCTACTGGTCCGGGAGCGCACCAAAGGGCTTTGGTCCTTGGGGAAGACAATATGGGTGATCGTGGTCTTGGCCATATCCTATGGCATAGTTATTGAGGTTTTACAGTATACGCTCACAACGGACCGCATGGCCGAATTTGGTGACGTTATCGCGAATAGCCTAGGGGCATTTGCAGGAATCGGACTTGTTCGGTGGCTTTTTTCCAAGGAAAAGCCGTTAAAATGGAAATTTTAATTGTTTATTTAACCAATTAATAATTAAATTAGCAAACACTAAATTTAGAAAGATGGAACCAAAAAAGAATCCAAAAGCTGACGTAGGAAGAAACAGCTCGCTCTATTTTGTGATAGGGTTGGCCGCTGTCTTGGCGTTGGTTTATGGAGCCATGGAGTGGAAGAAATACGACAAGGCTAACGACTATGACATTTCGATGAACGTTGAAGATCAGTTGGACGAAGAAGTGCCAATGACCGAACAGATCAAGACGCCACCGCCACCACCGCCGCCAGCGGCTCCGGAGGTCATCGAAGTTGTGGAAGATGAGGAAGAGGTTGAAGAAACCGTGATCGAGTCCACAGAGACCAGTCAGGAAGAAGAAGTTATAGAGATTGAAGAAGTTGAGGTAGAAGAGGTAGAAGAAGATATCAGTGTTCCATTTGCCGTTATCGAGGACGTGCCTGTTTTTCCAGGTTGTGAAAATGCAGCCAACAAAAAGGACTGTTTCCAAGAAAAAATGCAGGACCACATCCGTAAAAACTTCCGTTATCCTGAAATCGCCCAAGAAATGGGAGTTCAAGGTAGGGTGAGCGTAATCTTCGTGATCCAAAAAGATGGAAGCATCGGGGACATCAGAATGCGTGGACCGGATAAGAACTTGGAGGCGGAAGCCATGAGGATCATCCAAAGGTTGCCTAAAATGACCCCCGGAAAACAAAGAGGAAGAGCGGTAAAGGTGCCGTTCAGTATTCCGATTACATTTAAGTTACAATAATAAGTATACGATTCCTGTCGAGGCAGGAATGGAAAAAGCCCTGATGGAAATGTCAGGGCTTTTTTTATGCAATCCTGTTTTAGTTTCTGGCCAACTATCATAAAACCTTCCCTTTGGTTGGAAAAGATGCATGTCGGCGTTATCTTTGCCAGCCAATTGAGTTCGTGGATGAAATCTGCAGTAGGATCCGTAAAAAGTACATCATTTTCCTTGGTCTTTTCCGATTTTAAGGAAATCACCAAGGCCAAACTGGCCATCAGTGTTGTCTTTTCGTCCATTGCAGGTTATTTTTTGGGCGCTTATGAGGTAAGCGTTACCTCCCTATTGTTGTTGACTTTTGGCGGATATTGCATGGTCGGTGCCTCCAATGCCTACAACCAAATCATTGAAAAGGACCTTGATGCTTTGATGAAACGGACCAAGAACCGTCCTATTCCATCAGGTCGCATGTCGCCCAAAACAGCACTTGTCATTGCGATTACGTTGACGCTGTTGGGTGTTTTGGCGCTTTTTGCACTCAGCCCTAAAACTGCCATGTTCGGGGCCATTTCCATCTTTTTGTATACCAGTGTCTACACCCCTTTAAAGACCAAGACACCCCTTTCAGTATTTGTCGGCGCATTTCCAGGGGCCATTCCATTTATGCTGGGATGGGTAGCGGCCACGGACGATTTTGGAATTGAGCCGGGAACACTCTTTATGATCCAATTTTTTTGGCAGTTTCCCCATTTTTGGGCGTTGGGCTGGATGTTGGACGAAGATTATAAGCAAGCAGGCTTCAAAATGCTGCCCACCGGAAACAGGGATACCGGAACGGCCATGCAGATCATATTGTACACCATTTGGATGATCGTGATCTCCATTGTCCCTGTATTTGGATTCACGGGGCGGTTGCAATTGTCGGTGACGGCAGCAGTGATCGTGTTTTTGGCCGGTCTGGTCATGTTGCTTTTTGCCTTCAAGCTTTATGAGAAGAGGGACAATGCATCGGCACGAAAGCTCATGTTGGCCAGTGTCACCTACATATCGTTGATTCAGGTGGTGTATGTAATGGATAAATTTATCAGTTAAGAAATGGATTTGACCCAAGGAACGGCAGAAGAAAAGAACAGAAGGGCAAAAAAAATGATGCTCTGGTTCGGTATTGTAAGTTTGATCATGGGCTTTGCCGGATGGACCAGTGCCTACATTGTGAGCAGCAAGCGGGAAGATTGGATCAGTGATCTGGAACTGCCCCAAGCTTTTTTCATCAGTACGGCCATCATTATTTTGAGCAGCATTACCTATTTCGTGGCCAAAAAGTCAGTGGGAAGAAACGACCAAAAGTTGGGCACCATCTTTTTGTTGGTCACTTTGGTCCTTGGTATTTCGTTCATTGTGCTCCAGTTCAAGGGCTTTTCCCAGATGCTGGAAAACGGATATTATTTTACGGGTCCTACAAGCAATATAAAGATGTCCTATGTGTTTCTCATAGCGGCAGTGCACATAGTCCACCTTGTGGCAGGGCTTATTTCCCTTTTGGTGGTTTTGGTGCAGCAACTCAGGGCAAAGTACATGCCCGGGGACATGTTGGGAATGGAGCTCGGTGCCACATTTTGGCATTTTTTGGATTTCCTTTGGGTGTATTTGATCCTCTTCATGTATTTCGTGAAATAAATCTTGGACAAAGCAGTTTTCGTTCAAGTTTATCTTTTCAAATATGTCAAAAGGTGTAAATTTGTGAAAGTTTTAATAAAACGACCTTTTATATGGATGCAACGGTGACTACCGGTACAGAAGAAAGCGTTTGGGGAGGTGGAAACAAACCACTCGGCGCTAGCTATGGAAAAATGATGATGTGGTTTTTCATTGTCTCTGATGCCTTGACCTTCTCGGGCTTTTTGGTATCATATGGCTTTTCAAGGTTCAAGTTCATAGACGTTTGGCCGATTGCCGATGAGGTGTTCACCCACGTGCCCTTTTTCCATGGAAATTACCCCATGTACTACGTTGCCTTTATGACCTTCATCCTGATCATGTCTTCCGTGACCATGGTACTTGCTGTGGATGCAGGACACAAGATGAAGCAGAGCAAGGTCGTGATCTATATGTTCCTGACCATCATCGGTGGTGCCATATTCGTAGGGTCACAGGCATGGGAATGGGCCACTTTTATCAAAGGGGATTACGGAGCAGTAGAGACCAAGGGAGGAAGGATCCTTCAATTTGTGGATGCAGAGACCGGTGAGAGGGCCGCTTTGGCCGATTTTGCCAAGACTTTGCCCGAAGAGCGCGTGAAGCACGTGAGCAGCGAAGGAATCTGGTTCCAAGGGGAAGGCTACAAAACCTCCTATTCGTTGAACGAAGTGGTGGAAGGTTTCAAGGCCACCCCAAATATCCTTATCCGTACAGAGTACGTGAACGAAGAAGGGGAAAAGACAGTATTGGACCGAAAAGGATCTTTGGAAAAGATCATGGAGGCCACACAAGTGGTGGAAGGAGCAAACTTGGTCCACAACGAATACGGACACCGACTTTTTGCTGATTTCTTTTTCTTCATTACAGGGTTCCACGGGTTCCACGTATTCTCTGGAGTGGTGATCAACATTATCATCTTCTTCAATGTCATCTTGGGTACCTATGAGCGCAGGGGACATTATGAAATGGTGGAAAAAGTAGGTCTGTACTGGCACTTTGTGGATTTGGTATGGGTATTCGTATTCACATTCTTTTACTTGGTATAAAAAATTGACGATATAAATGGCACACGATCATAAACTTGAGATTTTCAGAGGACTTGTAAAATTCAAATCGAACACCCAGAAGATTTGGGGAGTATTGGTTTTTCTAACCATCATCACCGCAATCGAGGTGGCCTTTGGTATCATTAAACCCAGGGCACTTACCCATAGCCATTTTTTGGGGATGAAGCTTCTGAACTGGATCTTCATTGTCCTTACCTTGGTGAAGGCCTATTATATTGCATGGGATTTCATGCACTTGCGCGATGAGAAAAGCTCCTTGCGCAGGGCCATTGTCTGGACCCCTATTTTCTTGATATGCTACTTGATATTCATACTGCTCTTCGAAGCGGATTATGTGTACAATGTCTACAAGGATGGATTCATAACCTGGGATTTCTAAGAAAGTATTAACAGCTATAAAAGACGGTTTTCCAACCGTCTTTTTTTATTTTTGCAAAGTTGAAAAGGCTATGAAAAAAACATTTGTCTTAGTGGTGCTGTTTGTGTTTCCATTGGTGGCCTATCTGTTCTTTGCATCAGGGGTCAACAACTTTGGAAAACTGCCCGTGCTGACGGAAAACATCCCTGATGTGCCCGCAACGGGGCAAGAGGTCAGCTTGGACGGCAAGATCACCATTTTAGGGTTTATGGGGGCCAAAGTGGACGAAATGAAAGGAAATGCCTTCAACCTGAACCAAAAGATCTATAAAAGGTTTGGGGAGTTCACCGATTTTCAAGTGGTGATGATGGTTCCCAAAGGGAATGAAGCAGAGGCCAATGCGCTCAAAGAAGAGCTGGGAGAGTTATCCAACGTGGACAAATGGCACTTTGTCTTTGGAGAAGAGGAACAGATAAAGTCCTTTTTTGGGCAACTGAAAACAAACACCAATCTCGATGCGAACCTTTCCACACCCTATGTGTTCATCATTGACAAGGACCGCAACCTTAGGGGGAGGGAAGATGATGAGGACGAGGGCCTGAAATATGGTTTTGATACCTCTTCCGTGGCTGAATTGAACAACAAAATGGAAGATGATGTCAAGATCATCTTGGCAGAATATAGACTCGCTTTAAAAAAGAACAATGCCGACAGGAGCAAATAACAAGAAAAAGTACACCTACGTTTGGGTCTCGGCGATCATTCTCGTTTTCGGCACATTTGCCGTTTATGAAATCACCAAAAGGGTAAAGGGAGGCACTATTGTGGAAAACGACCGCATGAGTGTTGCAACACGCCAACAAAAGGTAGGATTTGTCGTGAACGATGGGAAAAAACGCAAAGTCCCCGAATTCTCCTTTCTGGATCAGGACAGTGTGCTGGTCACCAATAAGGATTATCTGGGAAAAGTCTATGTGGTGGAGTTTTTCTTTACTACCTGCCCCACCATTTGCCCCATCATGACCACAAATCTGGTGGAGTTGCAAAAAACCTTCAGGGAAGATGCAGATTTTGGAGTGGCATCCTTTACCATCAACCCAAGGTACGATACCCCATCGGTGCTTAAAAAGTATGCCGAAAAGTATGGCATAGTGGACAAGGATTGGCATTTGCTCACCGGGGATCAGGAAAAGATATATACATTGGCACAAGAAGGGTTCTATATAATGGCCAATGAAGTAGAGGACGCACCGGGCGGTTTTGAGCATTCGGGAATGTTCGCTTTGGTGGACAAAAATGGGTATATTCGTTCACGTGAGGATGAGTTTGGCAACCCCTTGATCTACTATAGGGGCACCATTACTGAAAAAGAAGGGGTGAATGCTGAGGGAGAGCCCCAGCAGATCACCATGCTAAAAGAGGACATTAAAAAATTATTGGCGGAATGACGGAGGAAGTTTCTATTCGGGAAAAAAGGTTCAACAGATGGATCACCATTACATCCATAGCCATTCCCTTAGTGGTGGCATTGTTGTTTGGATACAAAATACCCAATGCGAAACCGTTGGGTTTCCTTCCGCCCATTTATGCGACCATAAACGGGCTGACGGCCATTATGTTGGTCATTGCAGTGATTGCCATTAAAAATGGAAGGCGTTCGCTCCATCAAAAATTGATGACGACCTGTATTGTCTTTTCGGCACTGTTCTTGGTCATGTACGTGGCCTATCACATGACCTCCGATACCACCATGTATGGGGGTGAAGGAGCCATAAAGTACATATACTACTTTATTTTGATGACCCATATTGTGCTTTCCATTGCTGTGATTCCCTTGGTGCTCATCACATATTCAAAAGTTTATCTGGACGATTTTGAGAGCCATAGACTTTGGGCCAAATATACATTTCCCATATGGTTGTATGTGGCCGTTACCGGTGTCATCGTCTATGTTATGATTTCTCCCTATTATTCCTATTGATTTCCGGTATGAAGGCAAAATATCTCCTCTTACTGTTGTTCCTTTTGGCGTTTACGTCCTTGGCGGATGCCCAGTGTGCCATGTGCCGCGCTGTGGTTGAGAGCGAGGCCGATGGAAAGACCGCGGAAGGGATCAACAACGGGATTGTTTATCTTATGGCCTTTCCCTATCTGTTGGTGGCCGGCCTGTTCTATTTTATCTATAGAAAGATGAGGGGCTGATCCCCCTACCTGCATTTTTTTTGTCACAACTGTAACATTTGGTGTTTTTGATCATCTTATAAGAGTACAACTGTACTTCATCAATCAAAAACACTGACCTATGTTTGACTTGGAAAGGTGGCAAGAGATATTTGACACCATACGAAAGAACAAACTGCGCACCTTTTTAACGGGGCTTTCCGTGGCCTCTGGAATTTTCATTCTGGTCATTCTTCTGGGTTTTGGACAAGGTATGCGCAATGGTATCGAACAGGAGTTCAAGCAGGACGCATCCACAAGTGTCTGGGTATGGCCCGGGGTCACCTCCAAGGAATACAAGGGACTCAATCCGGGAAGGCGCATTCAGTTTGTCAATGAGAATTTTGACAAGGCCAGTGCCATGTTCAACAATACCATAGAACGTGGCTCTTCCCGAATCTTTGTGCGCGGGGTGACTGTGAATTATGGCAAAGAGGCCCTGATCTATGGGGTGCAGGGCATTGCCTCGGTTTTTCAGTTCATAGAGAACGCTTCCATGATGGAAGGCCGTTTCATCAATTATCAAGATGAAATCTCTGCCGGCAAGGTGGCCGTCATTGGCAACAAGATCAAAAAGGACGTCTTCAATAAAGTGGATACGCCCATTGGCGAGTTTGTGGAGATATCCGGTATTCCTTTTAAAGTCATAGGGGTCTACAAAGAAATGGAAGACCGCGAAGAGGAGCGGATCTACATTCCCATCACCACGGCCCAAAAGGCCTTCAATGGCGGCAATAGGATCAACAATATGTCCTTTACGCTACCACCGGTGGAAAACTTTGACGAAGCGGTGGCCCAGGCTATAAATTTCAAGGACGACATGCGGAAATACCTACAGCAGACCCATACCGTTGCCCCGGACGATACAGGGGCGATGGAGGTGTGGAGCGCCATGGAGGAGGCCAAGCGCTACTATGGGCTCACTAACAACATCAAACTGTTCTTCTGGTTCGTCGGTATCTGTACCATCATTGCGGGTGTAGTGGGTGTGAGCAACATCATGATGATCGTGGTGAAGGAACGGACCCGGGAAATCGGCATACGAAAGGCACTGGGGGCAAAACCTTGGTCCATCATTGCGATGATCTTGCACGAGTCCATTTTTGTGACCGCCATTTCAGGGTTCGCAGGATTGATCTTCAGTATGTCCCTGCTCGAACTGGTGGGGCCCAATATCGAGGTGGATTATGTCCTCAACCCATCCGTGAACTTCAATGTGGCCTTCTCCACGGTCTTGGTCCTCATATTGGCAGGAACCTTGGCCGGTTTTGTGCCGGCATGGAGAGCGGCCAAGGTACAGGTGATCGAATCCTTGCGAGATGAATAGGAAATCCAACAAAAACAAACGATATGTTCAACAAGGATAGATGGCGGGAAATCCTGGAAGTGCTCACCAGTAATGTGTGGCGCACCATCTTCACGGCTTTTGGGGTGTGTTGGGGGATTTTTATACTGATTGTGCTCCTTGCAGCAGGAAAGGGACTTGAAAATGGCATAAAGCAAGACTTTGGGGATACGGCCACGAACACCATGTTCATGTGGACAAGGGCCACTACCAAGGCCTACGAAGGGCTGCCACAAGGAAGAGGTTTCAATTTTAAGATAAGCGATGTACAGGCCATCAGGGACAATGTCCCCAATCTCAGGTTTATTTCCCCAAGGAACCAGTTGGGGGGATTTGGAGGGAACAACAACGTGGTCAAGGGAATCAGGACCGGGGCATTCAATGTGTATGGGGATTATCCGGAAATCATCAACCAAGATCCCATGGCGGTGACCTCTGGAAGGTTCATCAATTACAATGACATTGATGAAAAAAGAAAAGTGGCCGTAATCGGGCTGGGGGTCAAGAACGACCTCTATGAAAAGGACGAGGAAGTGTTGGGGAGCTACATCAAGATTCAAGGGGTGAACTTTATGGTGATCGGCACCTATAAAAAGAACAACAGTGGCGGGGGAGAGGAAGGACAGAAGGAGATTTTTGTCCCTTTCACCTCGTTCTCCCAGGCTTTTAATCAAGGAGAGAATGTGGGCTGGATGGCCATCACTGCAAACGATGGCAGCTCCATTACACAGCTCAAGGACAAGATTGTCGACGAAATGAAAAAACGGCACAAGGTCCATCCCGAAGACAACCGGGCCATAGGTTATTTTGACCTGTATGAACAGTACAACCGGGTGGAAAGCCTGTTCGGGGCATTGAAGGCGGTCGCCTATATTGTGGGGATCATGGTATTGCTCTCGGGCATTATCGGGGTGAGCAACATCATGCTCATCGTGGTGAAGGAACGGACCAAGGAAATTGGCATCCGAAGGGCTTTGGGCGAACAGCCATGGTCCATCAAAAAACAGATACTTATGGAATCCATTTTCCTTACCATCATTTCTGGGATGGTAGGTATCATTTTTGGGTCATTGGTCATTTATGGGATCAATTCCCTGTTGGACAGTGTGGGGCCAGTGGATATGTTCATGAGCCCGAGCGTGAGTGTCGGTGTGGTCACCGGGGCACTGGTCATTTTGATGGTGTCCGGCCTGTTGGCAGGTTTTATCCCGGCCCAAAGCGCCATTAGGGTACGCCCCATTGAGGCATTACGAACAGAATAACAGTAAAATCAATCAAATAAATCATACAATACAATGAAAAAGTCGGTAACCATTGCCATCTTGTTGCTCATCGTAATCGTGTTCGGTGGCTCCATGTACTATCTCTACCAGAAGAACGCAGAAGATCCGGTGGTCTATCAAACAGAGACGCCCTCCACCCAGACCATAGTTAAAAAAGCCGTGGCCACGGGCAGCATCCTTCCTTTGGAAGAAGTTTTGATCAAACCGAACATCTCGGGGGTCATTGAAGAGATTTTTGTGGAAGGCGGGGATTTTGTGAAGTCGGGCGATCTCTTGGCCAAGATCAAAGTGGTGCCCAACCTGTCCGCACTGAACGATGCAAGGAACGCCATTGACGAGGCGAAGATCAATCTGGAAGACCAAAAACGAAACTACGAACGCCAATCCACGCTATTTGGCAAAGGGGTCATATCCCGTGCCGATATGGACCGTGCACAGGTAACCTATGATCAGGCCAAACAGGCCTATGGCGCAGCGAACAAGCGATACGATATCGTTAAGACCGGGACTACGAGTGGTCTCAGTAGTGCGGCCAATACCATGATCCGTGCCACGGTGAGCGGGATGGTCCTAGAGGTGCCCGTGGAAGTGGGGAACCAGGTCATCGAGAGCAATAATTTCAACGAAGGGACCACCATTGCCGCCATTGCCGATGTGGACAAAATGATCTTTGAGGGCAAAGTGGATGAGTCGGAAGTTGGGAAAATCAAAGAAGACCTGCCTTTGGAAATTACCGTTGGGGCCATCGAGAACCGTGTTTTTGATGCGGTGCTGGACTATATCGCGCCCAAGGGGAAAGAAGAGAACGGGGCTATCCAGTTCGAGATCAAGGGTTCCTTAAAAAAAGGGGACACCACTTTCATAAGGGCGGGCCTGAGCGCCAATGCCTCCATCATCTTGGCGCGGGCCGATAGCGTTTTGGCCCTAAAAGAGGCCTTGGTGCAGTTTGATAACGATACCAAAAAGCCATTTGTGGAAGTGGAGACCGCTGCACAAAAATTTGAGCGCAGGGATGTGGAACTGGGCGTCAGCGATGGTATTTATGTAGAGGTGAAATCTGGGGTGGTGGCCGAGGATAAGGTCAAAATTTGGAACGCAATTGCCACAGAACAAACCAATTAAAAATCATTTAACAAAAAATTTCAATAATTCTTGTAACAAATTATCAACTTGCCTGTCTTACAGTCAGAGGTTACAAAAGATAGCTAACATCACCAATCATGATAGAAATCAAAGATCTTCATAAATCCTATCGAATGGGGAGCAACTCCCTTCATGTGCTGAAAGGGATAAATTTTAAAGTGGACGATGGCGAACTGGTTGCCATCATGGGGTCCTCAGGATCGGGAAAATCCACTTTACTCAATATTTTGGGGATGTTGGACGGAGCCGATTCCGGAGAATATACCTTGGACAATGTGCCCATCAAAAACCTGAGCGAGACCAAAGCGGCACAATACCGAAACAAGTTTTTGGGCTTCATCTTCCAATCGTTCAATTTGATCAACTACAAAAGTGCGGTCGAAAATGTGGCCCTTCCCTTGTACTATCAAAAAGTTCCCAGAAAGGAGCGTCAGGAGAAGGCCATGAAATATTTGGACAGAGTGGGCCTGAAACCTTGGGCCACACATTTGCCCAGTGAGCTTTCTGGAGGACAAAAACAAAGGGTGGCCATAGCCAGGGCCATGGCAGCGGAACCCAAAGTGCTTTTGGCGGATGAGCCAACCGGAGCCTTGGATAGTAAAACGTCATACGAGGTCATGGACCTCATCCAAAAGATCAACGATGAGGGCAACACTATTTTGGTGGTGACCCACGAGGAGGACATTGCACATATGTGCAAACGTATTGTACACCTGAAGGATGGTGTGATCGTTGAGGACAAAAAAATTGAACAAGTAAGGGCAGAGCAGTATGTTTGATCGCGATATTTGGCAGGAAATATTCAACACGCTCAAGACCAATAAGCTAAGGACCTTTTTGACAGGGTTTTCCGTGGGGTGGGCCATATTTATTTTGGTAATGCTCTTGGCTTCGGTAAACGGCATGGAGAACGGTTTTGTGGGGCAGTTCAATGACGATGCCACCAATTCCATCTTTGTCCGGCCCGGTACCACTTCCAAGGCCTATGCAGGTTTTGAGGCCAACCGAAGGATCCAGCTCAAAAATGATGACCTAGAGTACATCAAACAAAGTTTTCCTGATGATATTGAGTACATCAGTGCCAGGTACAATGCCAATGCAACTGCAAGATATAAAAGTGAGACCGGTTCCTACTTTGTTCAGGCGACCCACCCGGACCATCAGGCCATAGAAAAGACCTTGGTGATTGCGGGACGATATGTTAACGAAGCCGATGTGGTCAACAAGGCCAAGGTGGCCGTGATCGGTAGAAAAGTAGCGGAAGATCTCTTCAAGAAAGAAGACCCTCTGGGGAAATTTGTAGAATTCAACGGTTTGCCGTTTCGGGTGATTGGGATTTTTACTGATGATGGTGATGACAATGCCGAGCGAAGGATCTATGCTCCCATAAGTACCTATCAGCGGATTTATGGCAATACAAATGATATCAACATGATTGCCCTGACCTACAATCCGACCTATGACCTTACCAAGGCATTGGAATTTTCCAGAAGGTTGGAGGACCTGATGAAGAGAAGGCATAAAATAGATCCAGAAGACCAAGCCGGACTCTATGTCTGGAACTATGCCGAGGCTTTTGAGAACATCAGCAGTTTTACGGCCGTGCTCAAAGGTATTGGTATCGGTGTGGGCTTTTTGATCCTCATATCGGGAATTGTGGGCATTGGGAACATTATGGTGTTCACGATCAAGGAACGGACCAAGGAGATCGGCGTCCGAAAGGCACTTGGTGCCAGACCTCGCCAAATCATCAATCTGGTCTTGCTGGAATCGGTGTTCATTACCTCACTTTCCGGTTTTGTGGGACTGTTTTTTGCATGGATAATCTTAGCGGCACTTGGTCCTATGTTCCAGACGCCTGCCTTTAGTAATCCATCTGTAAGTGCCTCCACGGTAATTACGGCCACCATTATATTGATAATTGCCGGGGTATTGGCCGGACTATTGCCAGCCATGAAGGCCGCCAACGTTAAGCCCATTGTTGCACTAAGTGATAAATAGTTATGTGGTTATTTGATAGGGATTTGTGGATAGAAATTTTTCATACGCTGGGCAAGAACATGTTCAGGACCTTTTTGACCATGCTTGGGGTTATCTTCGCCATGATCATTTTGGTGCTCTTATTGGGTTCGGCCAATGGGATGAGCAATGGATTTGACAAGGTTTTTTCAGGCACCGCGTCCAACAGCCTTTTTGTTTGGGGGCAACAGACATCGGAGCCCTACAAAGGATTTGAAAGGGGGAGGAGGATCCGTTATAAAATTGAGGATGCCGATATATTAAAAAGACAGATTCCTGAAATCGAGGTATTGGCGCCAAGGATCGAACTTGCGGGCCACAGTGATATAGTGACCGTGTACCGTAATGGAAGGACAAGCGGTTCCGCAGTCTATGGGGACTATCCGGAAATAGACGATATCACCAAGAAGAAATTGGTGGAGGGCAGGTTCCTGAACCAGACCGATATCGATCACTCCAAAAAAGTATGTGTCATCGGAGAGGAGACCTATAAACTCCTTTTTGAAAAAGGGGAAAAGGCCATTGGTCAGGACATCCGAATCAATGGGGTCTATTTTTCCGTAGTGGGTATGTACAAGCCCAACAACAACATCAACATCGATGGGGAAAATGCCGTTTTCATCCCCTTTACCACCTTTCAGAAAGCATTTAATTCTGGAGATCGTATGGGGTGGATGGCCATAGCGGTGGAACCCAATACCCAAGTGGCCGTTGTCGAAAGGCAGATCAAGGACATCCTAAAAGCCAAATACGATATCCATCCAAATGATGAACGAGCCATAGGCAGTTTTGACATGTCGGAGATATTCAACAATATCAGTGCCTTCACCACAGTACTGCAAGGATTTTCCTTTTTCGTGGGCATCTTTACGCTCTTGGCGGGGGTGATTGCCATCAGTAACATCCTTTTGATCACCGTAAAGGAAAGGACGCAGGAAATAGGGGTAAGAAGGGCATTGGGGGCCACACCCAAAATAGTGAAACGCCAAATCGTACTGGAAGCCATCGTATTGACGGCATTTGCAGGTTTGGTAGGATTTGCGGTGTCCGTCGGGATATTGTCCATCATGAACTCCATGTGGGGCAGTGGGGAAGATTTTCCCTTCGTGAACCCCATGATCAGTATTCCCCAGTTCATCATATCATTTTTACTGATGGTGGGCCTTAGTGTGCTCATCGGGCTCTTGCCAGCCAACAGGGCCGTAAAGATCAGACCCATAGAAGCATTGAGAGAAGAATAGAACAATCAACACAAATAAATAACGAAATCAAATAAGCAATAATGAACAAGTATGTAAAGTACGCATTGATCGGAGCGGTGGTCGTAGGAATAATGGCCGCCATTGTCTACTTTCTAAAACAGAACAGTACACCTGTGGAACTCTATAAGACGGAGACTGCCGAACGTAAGGACATTATCAACAAGGTGATTGTTACGGGAAAGGTGATCCCAGAGGATGAGATCAACATAAAGCCCCAAATATCAGGGATCATAGACAAGATTCTTTTGGAAGAAGGGGTGCAGGTAAAGGCAGGAGATCTTATTGCGGTCATCAAGGTGGTGCCCAACGAACAGTCGTTGAACCAAGCGGCCGGAAGGGTGCGCACCGCGGAACTGTCTTTGAACAACACCAAGATAGAGTATGACAGGAACAAGTCCCTTTTTGACAAAGGGGTAATCTCCAGTCAAGATTTCAACACCTTGAAGTTGAGCTATGACCAAGCCGTTCAGGAACTGAAAAATGCCCAGGCCGATTACCAGATCATCCGAAAAGGATCTGCAGGGGGCTCTGTGAGTGCCAACACGAACATCACTGCTACTGTATCCGGGACTATTCTTGAAATCCCTGTAAAAGAAGGAGATCAGGTGATCCAAAGTAACAACTTCAACGAAGGTACCACCATCGCCACCATTGCGGACATGAGCAGAATGATCTTTGAAGGGGAAGTGGACGAGGCCGAAGTGGGCAAATTGAGCGTGGGAATGCCCTTGGAAATCAGTTTGGGAGCTTTGGAATCACAAAAGTTTGATGCCAAGTTGAAGTTCATCGCGCCAAAAGGTGTAGAGGAAGAAGGAGCTGTGCAGTTCAAGATAGAAGGTGATCTTTCCATTCCGGATAGCACGGCCTATGTGCGTGCCGGATACAGTGCCAATGCCTCTATCGTCCTCGAAGAGAAAAAAGATGTGCTCTCCATCAAAGAAGCCCTTTTGCAATTCGATAAGGATACCGAAAAACCCTATGTGGAAGTGCAGGTCGCCGAGAACAAATTTGAGCGTAAGGAGCTTGAGTTGGGGGTCAGTGACGGAATCGATGTGGAAGTTGTGTCTGGTATTGACGAAGATGCCAAGATCAAGGTATGGAACAAGTTGGAGAAGAAATCTGACGACGTCAATTGATGACCATCCATCAAAATAGTGAACAAACGAAAATCAAAAAACGAATGAAAAGAATCATAACGACACTACTGTTGTTCACCGTTCTTATGTCCAGTGCGCAAGTGCGCAGATGGACCCTTCAGGAATGTGTGGAGTATGCAGTGGAGCACAATTTGACCATAGAACAGTTCGAACTTGACCTGGAAAATTCAAAGATCGACAAGTCCGATGCCTTGGGGAATTTCCTTCCTACTTTGAGTGGATTGGCATCAGCATCGAGCAATACCGGTTTTTCCATCAACCCTACGAACAACTTGCCCACGAACAGCACAGCTTTCAACGTGAATGCAAGTTTGACGTCCAACGTTACATTGTTCGATGGTCTTCGGAATGTGTACCAAATGAACCGTGCCAAGATGAACGCCATTGCCAACCAGTACCGTCTGGACAATCTAAAGGACGATATCCGGTTGAACGTGGCCAATGCCTATCTGCAAGTACTCTCTGGAAAAGAGCAGTTGAAGACCTTCAGGGCACAATATGCCGTGACCGAGCAGGATATGAAGCGTACCAAGGAATTGGTGGAGTCCGGGGTGTTGCCAAGGGGTGACCTGTTGGAGATCGAGGCCACGGCCGCCAATCAGCAACAACAGATCGTCAATGGGGAGGCCACGGTCTTGATTGCCCGTGTGAACCTTGCACAATTGTTGCAGATCACCGATTATGTGAATTTTGATATAGCGGAGCAAGAGTTTGATATTCCACCTTCGGATATCCTACAAAATTCTGCAAAGGTCATTTTTGACAAGGCATTGACGTTCAGGAACGACATCAAGTTCTCCGAATCCAATGTGGAATTGGCCAAAGAGGACCTCAAAATTGCCAAAGGGGCCTACTTGCCCACCCTTGGGGCCTTTTTTCAATATGGGACAAGGTATTCCGATGTGACCCAGATCCCAGATGGGAACGGAGGGGTCTATACCCCAAATTTCACCGATCAGTTGTGGATCTTTGACGGTATCAGCTATGGAGCCCAATTGAACATTCCTATTTTTAATGGATGGACCACGAAGAACAATGTAAAACGTTCCACGATCAGCTTGGAAAAGGCAAAATTGCAATTGGAGCAGGACAAGTTGGCCCTTGAAAACACTATCCAACAAGCTTATGTGGATGTCAGCACTTTTGAAAAGGCCTACGAAGCGGCACTAAAGACCTTGGAAGCACGTACTTTGGCCCTGGATTACGCCAAGGAGCGTTATGACAATGGGTTGATGAACGCTTTCGATTTCGGTCAGGCGCAGGCCAGGGTGGACAACGCGCAGGCCGATGTGATCCGTACCAAGTACGATTACATCTTCAGACTGAAAATTTTGGAGTTCTATTTTGGTATGCCCATTACCCTAAACTAGTATCTTTGTGGCCGCTATGGCCATCATACTCAATTTAGAAACAGCTACCACCAATTGCTCCGTGAGCATTTCCAAAGGGAATGAGATTATTTCCCTGAAAGAGAACAATGCGGTGGACTATTCCCATTCGGAACAATTACACGTATATATCAAAGAAGCCTTGGAAGAGGCTTCTTTGTCATTTTCAGACCTTGATGCCGTGGCCATCAGCAAAGGTCCAGGGTCTTATACCGGCCTTCGGATCGGGGTGTCGTCCGCCAAGGGCCTTTGTTTCTCTTTGGGACTGCCCCTGATTTCCGTACCCACTCTGCAGAGCATGGCCTTTCAGGTGAAACTGCAAAAAGGGGAATTGGCGATACCGGTGCTCGATGCAAGACGGATGGAGGTCTATTCCTGTGTGTACGGTGAGAATTATGAAGAAGTTAGGGAGACGCGAGCAGAAATCATTACTGAAAGCTCATTTGCGGATTTTGTGTCGGACAGAAAAGTGTTCGTTATGGGCAGTGGAGCCCAAAAGTGCAAAGAGGTATTACAACACCCCAACTTTTATTTTGATGGGGAAATAGTCCCATCCGCAAAGCAGATGGGACCTATAGCTTACCAAAAATATCAGGCGGGACAGTTTGAGGATGTGGCCTATTTTGAGCCATACTACCTAAAGGACTTTGTCCTGCAGACCAAGAAAAAATCCTAATCTACCTTTACCTTGTGCATGACCCTTTGTGGGAAAGGGATTTCTATTCCAGCAGCATCAAATTGCAACTTGGCCTGTTCGATCACATAAAAATGCGCCGCCCAGAACACATCGTTGTTCGCCCAAAAGCGTAGGGTAAGGTTCACCGAGCTATCGGCCAGTTCGCCCACATACACTTCAGGGGCGGGTTCCGTGTTGATGCTGGGATTGTCCGCACAGATTTTGAGCAATATTTCTTTGGCTTCCTTGATGTTGGACCCATATCCAATACCAATGTCTATCTTGTCCCTTCGGGTATCTTCCATGTTAAAGTTCACGATGTTCCCGTTGGACAATTGGCCATTCGGGATGATGGCGATCTGGTTGCCAAAAGTGCTCAGTTTGGTATTGAAAATGGAAATTTCCCTTACGGTCCCATCAATGCCTTGGGCGGATATGAAGTCCCCCACCTTGAATGGTTTGAAGATCAAAATGAGCACACCCCCGGCAAAGTTGCCCAATGATCCCTGAAGGGCCAGGCCAATGGCCAAACCAGCGGCGCCCACTAAGGCTACCAAGGATGAGGTCTTGACGCCCAATTGGGTCACCACTAGCACAAACAGGAGGAATTTCAAAGTGATGCTGATAAAACTTTGTAGAAAGGATTCTAAGGTTTGATCATATTCTTTCTTGTCAAAAAAGCGTTTTACAAGCTTGTTGATGAACCTGATGACCCAAAGACCGACAAAAAAAATGATAATGGCCATGACAATGTTGGGAATCATGCTCAGGGCCCATTCAATGGCTTTGTCTGCGTACTCTTGGTAATTTTCCAATTCTTTCATAATGGTTTTTTGTTTTTGAAATGCTAAATGAATGATTATAAAATTAAAGCGTGAACACGAGGTGTTCAACGGATTTTACGTATTTCTTGCCAGACTTCGTCAGGCGTGGCAACGGGAAGCTTGCAGGCACCTTCGATGCACACATAGGCCAAGGTCTTGTTCGTTACAAATCTGTTTTTCAATAGGTCGATGTGGCCCTCTTCTTCACAACCTGCCATGAAACTGTTCGGGACATATCTTTTTCCGATGTCGAGCCCCATTGCCTGATAATCCTTGCCCACTATGGCAATCTCATAAAAATCCAAGTGGTGGAAAAGCACCAGATGGAGCCAATTGGAAAATCCGTGTGCACTCCGTGAAAAATCCTTCTGCACATTTTTGAGCATCTGTTTGGCCAAATCCCCATAACCTTCACTTGGAAAGATCTTCTGCATTTTGAACAGATTATGGGCCATGATGGAGTTGGAGGAGGAAATTACATTATCATTGGTCTCGATACTTCTTCGGATGAGCGATCGGTCCATGTCCGAAGTATAAAAGAACATTCCTGAGTCCCCATCAAAAAAATGGAGGCGGGCGTGTTCCAATAGATTTTTGCCCAAATTGAGCCATTTTTCATCAAAAGTGACCTCATACAGGGCAAAAAAAGCCTCGATCATGATGGCATAATCCTCCAAAAAGGCGTTGATGGTGCTCTTTCCGTTCTTGTGGTTCCGGTACAGGGAAAAATCTTCCTTGATCATCTCCCGTTCCAAAAACTGGGCATTTTTGAGCGCCAGCTCCAAATAGTCCTTGTTGCCAAGATACCTGAAGGCATCCACAAGGCCCTTCAGCATCAACCCATTCCATGAGGTGAGGATCTTGTCGTCCAATCGGGGCCTGGAACGTTTGGCCCTTTCTTTTTTCAAAAGGGAGAGGGCGTCCTTTATCCGCTTTTTCAGGTCGGAAATGGAAATCCCATGCTTTTTGGCAATTTCTTCATCGGACTTGTCCCGGATCAGCACATAGTTTTCTTCTTCCCAAAGGCCATAGGAATTGATGTTGAAATAGTCCTGAAAAAGGTCAAGATCGGTTCCCAAAAACTCGGTGAGTTCCTCTTTTGTCCACACATAAAAGGCACCTTCTTTCAGTTCCCTATTTTTATCCAAGCTATCCGCATCCAAGGAAGAGTAAAAACCACCGTTGTTGTCCATGAGTTCCTCGGTCACAAAGGTGATTGTTCCTTCGACCACTTCTTTGTAGGTTTCATTCTTGGCGGCTGCGTAGGCCTTGGCATAGAGACTTGTCAACTGTCCGTTGTCGTAGAGCATTTTTTCAAAATGGGGCACGTGCCATTTGATGTCCACAGCATATCGTGAAAACCCACCGCCCACATGGTCATAGACTCCACCATAGGCCATTCGGGTAAGGGTCGTGTCCACAAACTCGAGCAGCTCGGATTTGTTGGTGGCCGTGCCGTAGTGCAATAAAAAGTCCCAGTGGTTGGGCATCATGAATTTGGGTGCGCGCTTGTGTCCGCCCAAGAAAGTGTCAAAATGGTTGGACCAATTTTGGATGGCACCCTCCAATTGTTCCAAAGAGAACAGTTCCGTGTCCTTTGATGGCTCCACCAAGTTGATGGCGTGCAGCCCATTGGCAAGGTCGGCCGCATACTGTGTGACCCTGGCCTTGTCCGTGCGGTAGAGTTCGTTCAGTTGTTGCAGAACGTTGGTCCAACCGTCCTTGGGAAGATAGGTGCCCCCCCAGAAGGGTCTGCCATCGGGGAGGGCAACGATATTAAGGGGCCAGCCTCCTTGTCCCGAGATCATTTGGATGGCATCCATGTAGATTTGGTCCACATCGGGCCGTTCCTCGCGGTCAATTTTGATATTGATGAAATTTCCGTTCATCACTTTGGCCACATCTTCGTTTTCGAAGCACTCTTTTTCCATCACATGGCACCAGTGGCAGGCAGCATACCCTATGCTGATGACGAGAAGCTTGTCCTCCCTTTGTGCACGTTCCAGGACCTCTGGCCCCCATGCCTCCCAGTTCACGGGATTGTGGGCATGCTGCAAAAGATAAGGGCTGGTCTCGTGGATGAGGGCATTGGTGTGTTTGTGGGCCACGCTGCTTGTTTTGAGATTTAAAATTTCTGTGTTTAGGTAAATGGTTTTTGGACATAAAAAAAGCGTCCTAGTTTTAGGACGCATTCATTTTGTCGGGACTAGGTCATTTCACTTCAAAAGTGATCTTGACGTTGACCCTGTAATCATCGATCTTGCCATCCTTTACGGTGGCACTTTGCTCGTTCACATATACCGAACGGATGTTCTTTACGGATTTTGAGGCCTGCTCCAATGCGTTTTTTGTTGCTTCTTCCCAACTCACGCTAGAGTTTGCCAATACTTCGATAACTTTTAAAACTGCCATGGTCAATGTTTTTTAATTTCCTTCAAGTTACCAAATTTTGACCACAATAGGGCAAGGAAATCCCTTAAAATTAGCCATTCAGGGCCACTACTTCCCGCACTTTGTCGCCCATCATGTTCTTGAGCATGGTCTCGATGCCGTTCTTCAGCGTAAAGGTGGATGAGGGGCAGCCACTGCAAGCCCCTTGGAGGATGACACTCACGGTGCCGCTGGCCTCCTCGTAGGATTGGAACATGATATTGCCACCATCACTGGCCACTGCGGGTTTCACATATTCTTCCAAAATGTCGATGATCTGTTGGGAAGTATCATCGTATTGGGATTGCGTTTGGTTTTCGGTGGCCGTTTCCTTGGTCTTTTGGATAGCCTCTGCGGACACCACCTCTTTTCCATCCCCCAAAAAGTCCCGGATGAACTCGCGCAACTGCATGTTGATCTCCTCCCAATCGGCCACCTCATATTTCGTCACCGAAACATAGTTTTCATCAAAGAACACTTCCTTGACGAACGGAAAATGGAATAGGGCCTTGGCCAATGGGGAATCTTTGGCCTCATCGATGTTCTTGAACTCAAAGACCGTGGGTACAATGCGCTTGTTGCATACAAACTTCATCACGGACGGGTTTGGCGTTACTTCGGCATAGACCGAAACGGGTTGTTTCTTTTGGTCCTGTTCCTCATGCACAATGGGTTCCCCGGCATTCAGGTATTCCACCAATTGCTGGGCCACATCGTCCTTCACATCTTGCCAATCCACGATATCAAATCGTTCCAAGGCTATAAAATTGCTGGCGATATAGACCGTTTTGATGAACGGCAGGTAGAAAAGCTGTTGGGCCAACGGTGAGTTCTTGGCCTCGTCAATGTTTTTATATTCGTAGTTGCCCTTGACCAAAAAATGATTGGCCTCCAATTTGATGATCTTTGGATTGTTTGTGGCAACAATGGTGATGTTGTATTCTTTCATGGCAAATATTTCCTGCAAAAATACCAATAGTTGGGATGCGCTGCAAGAATATATAATAATGTATCTTATCGTCCGTTATCTAAATGTTTGATTCTATATAAATCACACCTATAGCCCCTATCGTCAGATGAGACGCAGCCTAACCTCGATTATCATAGCCCTTCTTTTTGGCAGTATGGCCAAGGCCCAAGAAGGAATCCCGGTATATTTTGATTACCTGGCGGATAACTATTATCTGGTATATCCGTCCATGGCAGGGATTGGTGAGGGCACCAAAATACGTCTTACCGCAAGAAAACAATGGTTCAATGTGGATGAGGCGCCCAGTCTTCAAACCTTCAATATCAATTCTAGGGTAGGGGAACGCAGCGGTATTGGCGCCATCCTTTTCAATGATTCCAACGGATACCATTCCCAAACAGGGTTCAAGGGAACCTACGCCCATCATTTGCAGATGGGTGGCGATTTCAGGACCCTGAACCAATTGTCCTTTGGATTGAGTGCAGGGGTGATCTTGAGCAGTCTGGACGAGACCGAATTCCGCTCCATCATCCCCGATCCAGCAGTGACAGGGGTGAAGAACACGGTAAGTTATTTCAATGTGGACCTGGGAGCGTCTTATAATTTCTTGGAGTTTTATGCGCATGCCGCCATTTTGAACCTTTTGGGCAGTGGTCGCGACCTGTATAGTGCAGTAGAAATAGATAACATTAGGAGGTACCTGCTCTCCGCTGGATATGTGTTTGGACGGAGCACAAGGGTGGAACCTTCCATTTTGTTCCAGATGACCGATTATACCAAGGAAAAAACAGTAGATCTCAACGCAAAAGTGTACAAGGATGTAAGCTTTGGTACGGTTTGGGCAGGATTGTCCTACCGTAGAAGTTTCGATGGTGCACAGTTCCAGTCCAATGGAACTTTTGGGGAGCAACGGTTACAGTTGTTCACGCCCATCATCGGCGTTAATGTGAACCGTTTTCTGTTTTCCTATAACTATTCCTACCAATCCGGGGATATCCGTTTTGACAATGGCGGGTTCCACCAGATCACCTTGGGATACGATTTTGGACAGAGCGATCAGGGCAAGCGTTACGATTGTTACTGCCCCGCGGCCAACAATTAGTAGTGTCCCGACCAAATGCCAGTTCGAGTTGTCATCCTGAGCGCAGTCGAAGGAACAGTCGAGAACTGCACGTGGCATCTCGACTGCTCTCGATGTGACAAGTGTCGGGAATTTTGTTCCTAATCCCACTTCATATTTTTATGGGAAGCCTGTGCCTTGATGGCCGATAGCATGGCATTTTCCAGTTCCCCTTTTTCCTGTTTCTGGCTTTGGGCGATGTAAGCCTCACGCTTTGCGTTCAACTCCTGGATTTCCTTTTGGATTTTTTCACGCTCCGCTTTTTTGTCGTCAACATAGGCCTTGATCTCACTTTTGGACTTTCCTTGGAGTTCTTTCGGCAGGTCCTGTTCCTTTAGGCGGGTAAGCACGGCCTCATCGTCCTCAACGGCATCCACGAGGTCCCACTGTGTGTTTTTGTACAAGCGTGAACTCTTGCTCACGGCCCGTTTTACCACCACCACCTCTTCCAGTTCGGCCGCATTGCTGTCCTGTGCGCTCTGCAGGGCCTTTTTCTCATACCCCATAGAACCATAAGAAACATAGGTGTTGTTCAACTTTGAATTCAGTTTGATGATGACATCGTCATAGGGTGTATTGATGTGCACGATCTGTTGGTTGTGGTCAATGGCCATATATTCCCCTCCGGTCAAAGAGGCGCCGCTTTTCCAATCGGTATTGATGCCCTGCTGAAAATTGCCACAGAAGATGGTGTTCACGATCACATCCTTTTCCTTGGCATTGGCCGCTGCGTCCCTATAATTCAATTTGCCTTGGGTGAAGGGTTCGTTCCCTGCGATAAAGATCATTTTAAGATCATCCGCGTTCTTGCCCCAATCCAATTGTTTCAGTGAAGTTTGGATGACCTCTCCGCAGTATTCCTCACCGCCGTTGGTGGTCAGGGAGAAGAGTTTTTCTGAAATTTCATCCAGATCGTCCGAAAACCCCAAAACCTGACGGATGTACCCCTCCCGCGAAGAAAGATTGTCGTTTCCATATTCATAAAGCGCAATTTGGAGCATGGGTCGGGTGTCGTTGCCACATTTGGCGTGGGTAAACTCGTTCACAATGTCCCACAACTGGGCTTTTGCCTGATTGATAAGTCCGTCCATACTGTTACTGGTATCCAGCAACAGGGCGATCTTTACAAAATGCTTGCTTGGTTTTTCCACAATGGATTGGGTCACCAACACCGTATTTTCTTTTTTCTGGGCTTTAAGGTTGCAACCATAACTGGCGCCGGTGGCCATAAGTGCGAATGCTGTGCCCAATACTTTATTCAAATGTTTCATGATGCAATGTTTTTAAATGATGGCCTAAAAGTAGGAGCATCTTTTTGCACTAAAAACCGAGAATGAGGCAAGTGGCATCCGGAATGAGCCAACGGACCGAATGGCTTTGTAAAGGGGTAAAATCGAGGTGTATTTGGACCCTTTTCCCTGAAAATGCATTTTTTAATACGCTTGGGATGAACTAAGTTTACTTCAATTATGAGCAAAAGGTTATACATATTCATCCTCTTATTGATGATCGGCCTGACCGCTATGTCCCAAGTAGGGCAGCCCAGTGGTGAGGTGGAGATCAAGGGCTCTGTGAAGGGCAAGGAAAACTATACCCCCATTTCTGGGGTAGAGGTGTCCACGGACAGGGGGAGATATACCAGGACCAATAGTCTGGGGGAGTTCAGGATCAGGGCTTCCATTGGGGACCTGCTCATTTTTGAAAGCCCGGAGATCGAAACCGTGCGGCACAGGATCACTTCCGGTGAAGATGTGGATGTTTTGGTGGAAGGCTATGGAAGGGCAAGCTCCAAAAAGAAGGAAAGTGCATCTGCCAGATCACGGAGTGTGGCGCTGGACCATCAACGACTGCTGGACTCTGCGAACTTCTACAAAAAAAACAGTCTGGAAAAAAGTATCGATTTTGTGGCCCAATCCATGGAGCCGTTGGGAACATCGGGCAACAAACGGGAACTCGCCCAATCGCTGAGGACTTTGGGTGAAATCTACCTGTACCACAAGCAATACGATCTGGCCATCGACAATTTTAAGGATGCCCTATCGGCCACGGAATCCAACCGGACCAAATTGGTATTGGGGCAGGCCTATACCTTGAATGGGGAACATGATCTGGCCATTAGGACCCTCACCTCCTTGATCGATGAAAAAAATATGGTGCCCTACCAACGTGTGGAACTCTTCGAGGCCCTTGGGGATGCCAGTAAGGGTCTGGGAAAAATAAAAGAGGCCCAGGGATATTACAACCAAGGTTTGATGATTGCCGAAAAGAACCAGATTTCCCCAAAGATCATCGACCTGAATTCCAAAATGGCAGATGCCTTTGCCAGTGAGGATAGAGAGGTGGAGGCCGAAGGATTTTATCGAAACTCGTTGGACCTGTCCAAAAAAGTCGCACCTGAACGTTTGATCCAGGAAAGTGAACGGGTGGCGGATTATTACAATCAAAAGAGCCGGTACAATGACGAGATCCAGCAGCGGAAGAAAAGCCTGAACGAACTCAAACAACTTTCTCCCCCAAGCGTACCTCGGGAAAGCAAGGGCGTATCCGGCACCGACACCATTACCTCTCAAAAGATCAACTACAAAATAGCCAGTGCCTACATTGCCCAGGACAAGTTGGACGAGGCCATTCCCTACCTTGAAAAAAGTATTGTGGAAGCCGACAAGGACGATGACCTGGTCATCCAGAAAGATGCCACCCGCAAACTTTCGGAAGTGTACCGCAACAAGGGAGATTTCACCAAGGCTTTGGAATCCTATCAAGATTATGTGGCCGTGGTGGACAGCCTATACGTGCGAAAGGAGCAGGAAATTTCTAGGGCAGCTCGGTTCAATCGCGATATTGCCAATACACAGAACCGTATTTCGAGTTTGGAGCAGGAACGGGAACTTTCACAGAGCAAGTACAGCTTGGCCGTGACCGAACAACAATTGTACGAGGAGACCAGTAAACGCCAGAAATGGATCATCTATTCCCTTGGTTTTGGGGTATTGCTGATGGCCTTCACTGCCTTTTTGTACTACAGGAGCAACCGTCAGCAGAAATTGGCCAACAACTTGCTGGCACTCAAATCGCTCCGTACCCAAATGAACCCGCACTTTATTTTCAATGCGCTCAACTCGGTGAACAACTTCATCGCCAAGAGCGACGAGCGCAGTGCCAACCGATTTTTGAGCGAATTCTCCGTGCTGATGCGCAGTGTGCTGGAAAACTCGGAAGAAGACTTCATACCCCTTGCCAAGGAGCTGGACCTTCTGGAACTGTACGTGAAACTGGAACACTCCCGCTTTGCGGACAAGTTCGATTATGAGATCAATGTGGACCAAAAAATCGACATCGATGCCTATCAGATTCCGCCCATGTTGCTCCAACCCTATATCGAAAACGCCATTTGGCATGGACTGCGCTATAGGGAAACGAAAGGCTTTTTGAAGATAGAGGTAGGTCAGGTCACGGAAAATATGTTGGAGATCGTGATCGTGGACAATGGCATCGGCCGCACGCAGTCCGCAGCATTGAAGACCAACAACCAGCGCAAACAAAAATCGAAAGGGATGGGCAACATCAAAAAGCGCATCCAGATCCTGAACGATATGTACAAAAACCGCGTGGACGTGTCCATAACGGACCTCAATGCGGACAGAACCGGGACCAAAGTGTCCCTTAAACTCAAAAAACAATGATGGAACTGCGAGCGATCATCGTGGAGGACGAGGCCAACAGCCGCGAGATCCTTCGGAGCTATTTGGGCAAATATTGCGAAGGGGTGCAACTTTTGGGCGAGGCGGCCAATATAGAGCAAGGGCTGGCCCTTATCCAAAAGCATACGCCGGATATCGTTTTTTTGGATGTGGAAATGCCCTTTGGCAACGCCTTCGACCTGTTGGACCAACTTCCCGAACGCAGTTTTGAGACCATTTTTGTGACCGCTTACAACCAATATGCCATGGACGCGCTGAACCACCATGCGGCCTATTATTTGATGAAGCCCATCAATATCGACGAGCTGGTCAAGGCCGTGGAGTACGTCAGGGCCATCAAGGAAAAGGAAAGCGCGTTGGAAGGGCAGGTGCTGAAGACGAAGCCCATCAAGGCAGAAGGAAAGATCACCCTTCCCCAACAGGATGGGTTCCAGATCTTGGATGTGGGCGATATTTTTTTCTGCAAAGCAGACGATAACTATACCGAAATCTATCTGGAAAAGAAGAAAATAGTGGTGAGCAAGACCTTGAAATATTTTGAGGATGCCTTGCAGCCCTATCCCTTTGCCCGCATCCATAAATCCTATCTGGTGAACGTGGCCGAAGTGGTGAAATACAAAAAAGGAAAGGGCGGTAGCGTGATCCTCTCCAACGGCAAGGAACTCTCCGTGTCCGCTTCCAAAAAAGCCGAACTATTGTCGTATTTTCAATAAGTGCAGGCCAAAAAGAAGAAATCCAGTCGCTATCACATCGAGCGCAGTCGAGATGTCTTCGCAGTGATGTAATTTTATAAAATCAAACAAAATAATTATGATCATCAAATCCGTTAGAGGCATATCCCCGGTCATTGGAAACGATTGTTTTATTGCAGAAAACGCCACCATCGTGGGCGAGGTCACCATGGGCGATCAATGTAGCGTTTGGTTCAATGCCGTGCTGCGTGGCGATGTGCATTTCATCAAAATGGGCAACAAGGTGAACGTGCAGGATGGGGCCGTGATCCACTGTACCTATCAAAAATCGCCAACCACTATAGGGAACAATGTCTCCATAGGCCACAATGCCATCGTGCACGGATGTACCATAAAGGACAATGTGCTCGTGGGCATGGGCAGTATCATCATGGACGACTGTGTGGTGGAGAGCAATTCCATCATAGCCGCAGGGGCCGTGGTCACCAAGGGCACCCATGTGGAGGCCAACAGTATCTATGCCGGTATGCCGGCCAAGAAGATCAAGGACATCAGCCCCGAGCTCAGTTCGGGGGAAATAGACCGCATCGCCAACAACTATATAAAATATGCCAGTTGGTTCAAGGAAGATTGACCGGGTCTGCAATCCGATACCGAACCATCCAATAATCCGACCATCTAACGATCCAATCCTCCAAATTATCCCTATTTTTGTCCCACTCAAAAAAACTCGAACACGATGAACGCATATATTTTCCCCGGACAAGGCGCACAGTTTACAGGTATGGGCCTGGACCTTTACGAAAACCACACCCTGGCACAGGAACTGTTTGAAAAGGCCAATGATATCCTTGGTTTTTCCATCACCGATATCATGTTCGAGGGCACGGCCGAAGACCTGAAGCAGACCAAAGTGACCCAACCGGCCATTTTTCTGCACTCCGTGATCTTGGGCAAGGTGCTTGGGGAAAATTTTAGACCGGATATGGTGGCCGGACATTCCTTGGGCGAGTTTTCCGCTTTGGTGGCCAACGGCACCCTCAATTTTGAGGACGGATTGAAACTGGTCTCCCAACGGGCCTTGGCCATGCAGAAGGCCTGTGAGATCAAACCCAGTACCATGGCGGCCGTTTTGGGGTTGGATGATGCGATAGTGGAAGACACATGTGCCGGAGTGGAAGGGATCGTGGTTCCCGCCAATTACAACTGTCCCGGACAGTTGGTCATTTCCGGAGAGGTGGATGCCGTGAACATCGCCTGCGAAAAACTGAAGGAAGCTGGAGCAAAAAGGGCCCTTTTGTTGCCCGTTGGTGGAGCGTTCCATTCCCCGTTGATGGAACCGGCCCGCGAAGAACTTGCTGCGGCCATTGAGGCCACCCAGTTCAACGTGCCCAGCTGCCCTATTTACCAAAACGTGACCACCACGGCCGTTTCCAATGCCGATGCCATCAAGAAGAACCTGATCCTGCAACTCACAGCCCCCGTAAAATGGACCCAGAGCGTACAGCAAATGGTGAAGGACGGCGCAACTTCCTTTGTGGAAGTGGGGCCGGGCAAGGTGCTCCAGGGCTTGGTGAAAAAGATAAGTCCAGAGGCCGAAACCAGCTCCGCGGTGGTTTAATGGACCGGGCGGACAGTTCATCCGATTAAATAGAGATTTAAACAGATTGCTTGGGGCATTCCTTGCCTTTTTTGTAATATTGACTCCTCCCAAATTACCTACACTTGCTTGGCCAATTGAACGAACCCCAAACGGATTGAATAGGCCATGTTGTCTTTGTTGAAAAAAACCGCTTCTGTATGTTTGACCCTTCTCGGTCAACGAAAATTCCTGTTCTTTTTAGGAGTACTTTGTAGTATGGGCATTGGGTATGGGCAAGAAAACTTCACAATAGTTGAGGAAGGTGGAGTGACTACCACTTCCGAAACTGGTACCACGGACACCTTCACGGTTGTTTTGGATGTCCAGCCTCTAACTGATGTGATACTTGACATAGTGTCTGAAGATACTGGTGAGGGGACTGTTGACTTATTACAATTAAACTTTACCAATGCCAATTGGAATACTCCACAGACGGTTACCGTTACAGGTATTGATGATGTAATTGTAGATGGTCCACAGACTTACAATATTACAGTCAGTGTAAATGCGGGAAGTGATCCATTGTACTTGGGTGTTTTACCCCAACAGATTTCTGTAGAAAATGCGGATGACGAAATTCCCGGTTTTACCATAACTGAATCAGATGGTTCAACGGAGACCTCTGAAGATGGCACTACCGATTCTTTTTCTATTGTTCTAGACAATGAGCCCTTGACCGATGTCATTTTGGATATAGTTTCTGGTAATATTGGTGAAGGTACAGTAGATCAGGCTCAGCTAGTATTCACACCAGGGAATTTTAATATTGCCCAGACTATTACGGTGACAGGTGTTGATGATGTCTTGGTGGATGGTCCGCAGACTTACAATATTACTGTAAGTGTAAATGCGGGTAGCAACCCATTGTTCACCGGTGTTGCTTCGCAGCTAGTTTCGGTAGAGAATGCCGATGACGAAATTCCCGGTTTTAGCATAACTGAATCAGATGGTTCAACGGAGACCTCTGAAGATGCCACTACCGATTCTTTTTCTATTGTTCTAGACAATGAGCCCTTGACCGATGTCATTTTGGATATAGTTTCTGGTGATATTGGTGAAGGTACAGTAGATTTGACTCAGCTAACATTCACTCCAGGGAATTTCAATATTGCACAGACAGTCACCGTTACAGGTGTTGATGATGTCTTGGTGGATGGTCCGCAGACTTATAATATTACGGTCAGTGTGAATGCTGGTGGCGACCCATTGTTCACCGGTGTTGCTTCGCAGCTAGTTTCGGTGGAGAATGCGGATAATGATATCCCCGTGGCAACCATTACTGCATCGGACGATACGGCTACCGAAGTTGGGGAGACCTTAGGGTCTTTTCAGGTAGCTTTGAGTGCAGTAAACAATACTGGAGCTGACATTATTGTCGCTTATAGTGTTGGGGTGGAATCTACGGCTGCGACCCCTGATGACGATTACGTTGCACTTGCGGGCAATGTTGCTATTCCAAATGGCCAAACCAGTGCGACAATACTTGTTTCCCCCAATGATGATGGTTTGACAGAATTGGATGAAACGGTTATGGTAACCTTGGAAGCAGGGTCAGGATATACAGTAGGTACACCCAGCACAGCAACGGTCACCATCATTAGCGAAGACGATGTGCAACCTTCTGGTTACGTGGTTAATATTGAAAGTGATCCCATCAATTTGGCCAACCAGAATTCAGTAAGCTTTTCGTTTACTGGAGCTCCCACTTTTTTAACTTCTTTTGATTATAGATTTACCAGTGATGGGGATGGAAACGTAGCATCGGTTGCAGGCGGTGGCGCGGTACTCCTTTCGAATAGAACGTTGAATAACATTGATTTGAGTAGTTTGCCAGATGGTATCATCACCCTTACCATGACAGTTACCAATATTTTGGGAACTGAGGGGCCCGAAACCACGGACACAGCCTTAAAGCTAACCACAATTCCTTCTGGGTATACGGCAGAAATAGACCAAGACCCCATTGACCAGACCAATGAGGACACGGTCAGTTTTACGTTTGCCAACGCTGAGCTCAATGCGACCTATAATTACACCATTAGTAGTGATGGCGGCGGAGTTCCTGTATCGGGTACAGGGCTAATAAACTCTGTTAATCAGCAAGTTGTGGGAGTCAATCTAAGTGGCTTGGGCAATGGCACCATCACCCTTTCCGTTTCCCTTTCCAATACCAACGGAGCTGGAAGTGCCGCCACGGACACGGTGACCAAAAACACCTGTTTTTCGGGAACCATGGCACCAACGCTGGACAATTCCGTGCCCATGGCCATTTGCAACAGTTTTAACCAGGATTTGGACGACTATGTCTCCAATACACCGCCAATAGGGTCCGTACTGCAATGGAGTACCAATCCGAACACCACCGTAACGGGAGATTATCTGGGTTCCAGCACCGTCAGTGCGACAGGGACCTACTACGGCTTTTTCTATGATGCCATCAACGACTGCGCCAGTAACGTACTGCAGATCACCATTACGGACTGTTCCAACGTGTGTCCCACGGCACCGTCCGCCCCACCTTTGGATGCTTCCGAACCTACCGTGTTCTGCGATGTCATCAATGTGGACCTAGACAATTATTTGACCAGTACGGTAGCACCGGCCGGGACCGTTTTGACCTGGAGTGTGGACCCCGATCCCTTGGAAACGGATGCCCACCTGATCAGCAGTAATGTTGTAGATCCCGGTTCCTATTACGGTTTTTTCTATGATGAATCCAATGGTTGCGCAAGCCCCATTCTGCAGATCACTCTGGTGCGGAATTACACCCCGGTGATCGAAGAAACCGTGGGGGATGCTGTTTGCGGAACCGATACCGCTACCTTAAGTGCCACGGCGACCGTGGAAGACGACAGTACCATCACCTATAATTGGTTCGCGGCCCCAACGGGAGGCACATCCTTGGGAACGGGCAACAGTTTTGTGACCCCACCCATCGCGGAGACCACTTCCTTTTATGTGTCCGCTTCGGCCAATGGTTGTGTTTCGGAAAGAGTGGAAGTAGTGGCGACCGTCAACGATTCGCTTTCGGCGGGCACACCGACCGATACCGTAGCATGCAATGTGCAGGGAAATGGAGGTCCAAATGTTTTGGACCTGGACACCACTTTGACAGGGGCAGATCCAGGAACTTGGGCCATAATCACCGATCCATCCAGTGGAGCATTGGTCATTACAGCTGAAAATAATGTTGATTTTGCCGGATTGCCTGTAGGAAACTATGTTTTTGAATACACCACCAGCGGTGCCGAGGCTCCTTGTACCAATGAATCGGTACAGGTAACGGTATCGGTAAGCGACTGTATGGTCGATACCGACGGTGATGGTTTGATGGACAGTGAAGAAATAGCTTTGGGCACCGATCCCAATGACCCGGATACGGATGGTGATGGCCTTACCGATGGGGAAGAAGTCCTTGTTGTGGACGACCCGACTACAACTGCTGTTCCTGAAAATGCTACAGATCCTTTGGATGCCTGCGATCCATTCTTGACACCGGATTGTAACCCCGAGGATATTGACCTGGCCATTACCAAAGAAGTGAACAGGGATGAAGTGCTTTTGAATCAGAACGTGACATTTACCATCACAGTGGAGAACACCACTATGGACAGGGTGCTGGATATTGTGGTCAGTGATGTGTTGGGCAGTGGCTTTACCCATGTGTCAGACGCACCTTCCAAAGGGACTTATGATGAAATTACAGGGGAGTGGACTATTGATGAATTGGCACCGGAAGAAATCGTTGTTCTAGAAATTATTGTGACGGTTACAACTACGGGAACCTTGCAGAACACGGCGACGCTGGTCTCTTCTTTCCCCAATGATGGTGTGGCTTCAAACAACACGGCAACGGTATCGGTTCAGGTAAACCGAAGCGATTGTGAGGATCCAGGGACCATTTGCAACATATTTTCACCCAATGGCGATGGTGTGAACGATCTTTTGACCCTGGTCGACCACACAGCATACCCAAACAATACCTTTGAAGTGTTCGACCGGTACGGGAACAGCGTTTTCCAAATGAAGGGGTATGACAGCTCATGGGACGGAACAGGGAAGAATGGAGATCTGCCCAAGGGCACCTATTTCTACATATTGGATTTAGGCGATGGTTCTGAAGTGGTCAAAGGGTGGATTCAAATTGTAAGGAAAAACTAAGATGCCAAAAAAGATAGGTTTACGAACATATGGGATGCTACTTGGGATGCTTTTGGGAGTTGGTCTGGTCCACGCCCAAAAAGAGCCCCAATACACCCAGTACATGTACAACATTGGCAGTTTCAATCCGGCCTACGTGGGCACGGTGGAAAGCCCGGAGGTCATAGGTCTGTACAGGGCGCAATGGGTAGATGTTCCCGGGGCCCCGACCACCATCCGAGCCGGTGCCAATATCCCGTTTAAAAATGAAAGGACGGGACTGGGCATCAACATCGTGAACGATGAACTGGGACCCTCCCGACAGACCTATTTGGATGTGGCCTATTCCTATCAGATCCAATTGTCGGACGAGACCAGACTTTCTTTTGGTCTGAATGCGGGAGGCTCCATGCTGGACATCGATTATTCCAGAGGAACGTTCGAGGACCCATCCGACCCTTCCATTTTGGGGGAGAATTACAACAGTTTTTACCCCACTATCGGGGCCGGACTTTTCATGTATCACAAAGAAGATTGGTATTTAGGGGTGTCCGTGCCCAACTTTTTGACCAATGGACTCTATAATGATGAAGTGGCCACCATTGTGGAGGACAATATGCAGTTCAACGCCATTGGGGGCTACGTGTTCCAATTGGGGGACAGGACCAAGTTCAAGCCCGCCTTTTTGGTGAATTACCTCGAAGGGTCGCCGGTGACGGTGAACCTTTCGGCCAATTTTCAGTTTATCGATGCGCTGACCATTGGGGCCTCGTACCGTATTGATAATGCGGTGAGCGGTCTTGCCGGTTTCCAGATTTCTAATGCCATGTTCATTGGCTATTCCTACGATTACGCCACCAACGGACTTGGGGAATATAGTGGGGGATCCCATGAGGCCATATTGAAGTTTTATATAGGCAGGGGAGGATTTGGTTCGGGCAATAAGGGCAACAAATCGAGGGACAAGAACAACAACACTAATAAGAACAAAGGCAAACAGATAGACTCCCCAAGATTCTTTTGATATGATGAAGGCAAAGAAAATACAAGCGGTAGTATGGATTTCCCTTATGGGAATGGCCCTATGTTTTGCCCAAGGGAAAAAATCCAAGGGAGATGTTTTCTTTTTTCAATACGAATACCAAAAGGCCGTGGCTGCCTATGAGGCCGATCTGGCGCAGGGAAGCTTGACGGACCTACAATTCTTGAACCTGGCCGATGCCTATTTCAAGACCAACAATTTCAAAAAGGCATCCGAAGCCTATCTGGAACTCTTCAAAAAAGATACCTTATTGGATGGCCATCGGTACAACCGAATGTTGCAGAGCCTTTCCAAGACCGCCGACCCAGAGCGAAAGCAGGCCTTTCTGACCACAATGGCAGCAAAGTTTCCGAAGGAGCTCATGGAAAATAGGGAATTCAACGAGCAAATGCTGGCGAAGACTTCGGACGATACGGAACTGGACTATAAAATTTTCAACCTAAGTGTGAACAGTCCCCAGACCGATTTTGCGCCTACGTTTTATAAGGACAAACTGCTGTTCTCCAGTGGCCGTATCGAAGGAAAGGGATTAAGGTATGCACCTGGCAATGAGGGGTATTTCAATATTTATGAATCTACCGTGCAGTTGGATGGACAGTCCGGTGCAGCGCAACCCTTCAAAGGTGTCGCAACGTCCAGTTACCATAAGGCAACGCCTTATTATGCCCAAAAGCTCAACAGTGTGTTCTATGTGCTTTCCAATACCCAAAATGGGGAATTGTCCTTCGATCCCAACGGAAAAAATGCCCTTGCCATTGGGAAACAGACCATGGACGACCAGTTCCAGTTGTTGCTGAAAGATTTGAGCACGTCCTTCTATTATCCCTTCTACGATGAGACAAGTGGTAAGCTCTATTTTGCCGCTGATTTTGAGGATGGGTATGGAGGTACCGATATTTATTATGTGCACACCAACAGTGGGCAAGTGATGTCCGCTCCCATCAATTTGGGCCCTCGGATCAATTCTCCGGGCAATGAAGTGGCCCCTTTTATTTTTGAGAACAGCTTTTACTTCGCTTCCGATGTGTTCTACGGCCTTGGCGGTATGGACATCTATAAATCGAACATCGGGGAAGGGGGCGAATTGGGCATTCCCATCAACTTGGGCAAGGAGATCAACACGGAATATGATGATTTTGGTCTTGTGATGAGGAACGAAGGTGAAGGCCTGTTGGGCTATTTTACGTCCAACCGTCCGGGAGGAAAGGGCAAGGACGATCTCTATGGATTCAAAGTGGATGAAAAGCCAGGAATGAAAACCTTGGTATTCAAAGGGAAGGTCATCAAACCCTACAATGAAAGTGGCGTGTCCAAAGCGGCCATTCGGTTGTTGGATAGCGAGGGTGCCAAGCTCGCGGAGACCTATTCGGATGAGGAGGGCAACTATCGATTGGAGGTTCCGTGGGAAGATGTAGTGGTCCTGGAAGCGGTAAAAGAGCGTTATTCCAAGTATAGAAGGCAGTTTTCAGGGGAAGAACTGAACGGGTTGGAAAACAAATCCTATAATGTGGGAATGTCCCTCTATGATGATTTGGTCGGAGAAAAAGAAGGGCAGGCCGTCGTTAAGATGGACAAGTTCTTTTTTGGCAATGCAGCCACCCAACTGACCCCTGAAATTGAGGCAGAACTGGACCATGTGGTGGCCTTCATCAAGGCATTCCCAACGGCACAGCTCAGAATAGAGACCTATACCGACAGTAGGGGAGGGAGCAGTACCAACTTTAGACTTACGCAAGACCGTTCCGATGCTATCAAAAAATACTTGGTGAAAAAGGGAGTGCCTTCCACCAGCATCCTGTATTCCATTGGGTATGGAGAAGACAAGATTTTGAACAACTGTACCAATGGGGTCTTCTGCATAGAGGCGTTGCACAAGCAGAACCAACGTACCCTGATTGTCGTGCTCAACGACAATGTGCTTTTCGATTAGGGATCAGACCAGTAACATCCAGCAATAATATAGCGCAAAGAGCGAAAGAAAGACCATCCCGCAATAGGTAAGGATGCGCAGTCCGGTGCCGGGCCTATGTTCCAAAGGAACATCTTTGCCCATTACGGTCTTTAGGTTCATCCACCCCAAGAGCGGGGCCAGGACGAAGGAAACAAAGGTGGCCAACCCTACCAGATCCGCCATATTGGCACTGAACAGCATGATGACCATCCAGTTCACCAGCATCATCAGGATCACGGTATAGGCAAAGGCATTCGTGTTCTTGAAAACAGGTTTTTCCGGGAACAGTTTTTGCATCACATCCACACTCACCCTCGAAATGGCATCATGGGCCGTCATGCAGGTACTGAACATGGTGGCAAAGGCGGCCACGGCGATGAAGAAATAGGCCCAATTGCCAATATGTACCGTAAAAAGGTTCACCAATTGGCCCGCAAAAGCCACCGCGTTTCCACTGAGTTCTGTTCCTGTTCCATATAGGGTCATCCAACCGATGATCATAAAGAAGACGGCGAGGACGGCGGTCAATATATATCCCACGTTGAATTCCTGAAGGGCAATCTTCAAGGTCGGTTTCTCCTTCATGGTCTTTAGGTTTTCCATGCCCCAAAGGCTTACCCAGCCAGAGGCTTCTACCGCGGTGGGCATCCATCCCACCAGACCGATAAGGAACAGAATCCCGGCCTCATTGAAAATTTCGGGGCGCTGGAATCCTTCGGACATGGTTATGGGCCCTTTTTGCAGTGCCAATACGGTGGTGATCAAAAGGGCAATGAAAAGAATGGTGATCACGGCTTTCAATGAGGTTTCCAAAAAGCGATACTTTCCCACGATCAGCAATAGACTGATGAACAGGAACAGGTACAGTGAAACGGTCCCAGGTCCAATCGATATCTGGAACAGGTTGATGAAAAGACCGGCGGTGACCACATACAGGGCGGCAAGGATGGTAAAGGTGGAGATCAAGGTCACAAAGGCATAGATCCATAGATAGGTCTTGCCCATGTTCAGATACCCCTCTACCAAGCTTTTTTCCGTGACCGTGGTGTAGCGTATGCCAAATTCAAAAAAGGGATACTTGAGCAGATTGGCCAGTAGTATGGGGATGACCATGATCCATCCATATTGTGCGCCGGCTTTGGTGGAGAGTACCAAATGGGACGTTCCAATGGCCATACTGGCGAATAGCAGACCTGGGCCAAGGGCTTTCAACAATGCTCTCATCCTGTTTGTTTGTTGGTTAATTTTTACCGCAGGAAGATATGTTTTTTTGTTGAAATTTTATAGGTTTTCATAGTGATGCACAACCCATTATGGATTTCGGAGGCTTCTTGGACCAAAACGCCAAATGGGTTGTGCATCAATAGTTTATTTGTCCAACAATGCTTCTTGGAACAAGTTGAAAATACGGGTGTACTCGTCCGTCCAACTGCTGGATTCCACGAAACCATGGCGCTCCACGGGATAAACGGCCATTTCCCAATTTTCCTTACCCAGTTCGATGAGCTTTTGGGACAAGCGCACCATATCCTGAAAATGGACATTGTCGTCCACCATGCCGTGCAATATGAGAAGTTGTCCTTGGAGGCCATCCGCAAAATAGATGGGGGAACTTTTCTTATAGGCCAGGCTGTCCGTGGCAGGTGTGTTCAAGATACGGGCCGTGTAGCCGTGGTTGTATGCGGCCCAGTCGCCCACAGAGCGTATGGCACCACCGGCACTGAAGGTTTCGGGCGCGTTGAACATGCCCATCAAGGTGATGAACCCTCCGTAGGACCCTCCATAAATACCGACCTTGTCCGTATCGATACCATATTTTTCCATCAACATTTTGGCTCCATCCACTTGGTCCGACAAGTCTTTTCCTCCCATGTGACGGTAGATTCCGGTACGCCAATCCCTACCATATCCGGCACTTCCCCTATAATCGATGTCCAATACGGTATACCCATTGTCCACCAAAAGATTGTGGAACATGTACTCCCTAAAATAGGAACTCCACCACTTGTGGGCATTCTGGAGGTAACCGGCACCATGTACAAAAATCACGGCAGCCTTGTTCTGTACGGATGGATCGGGCTGGTACAAGCGGGCATGGACTTTTGCACCGTCCGAAGCTTCAAAGGTGATCACTTCCGGGTCCTTCCAATCATAGGCATCAAAGGCCTTGGTATTGGAACGGGTAAGCTGTACCGCTTTTGTGGGTTGCTTGGCAAGAATGGGGTTTTCTTGGATGAAAAGTTCCGTGGGTTTGTTGGAATAGGAATAGAGAATGGCCATGTTTTTTTCATCGGGGGACAGCGTGACTTCGTTCCCGCCCACTTCTTGGGTCAATTGCTCCATTTTACCACCTTTAAGAGGCATGGTGTAGAATTGGCGGTCACCGGGATGGTTTTTGTTCGCCGTGAAATACCATCTGGACTCATCCTTGGAAATAAAAGGGTCATAGATTTCAAATTCACCGAAAGTCAACGCCTTTGCTTTTTTGGAAATGATGTCCATGGTGTACAAATGGGCATATCCTGTTTTTTCTGACATGAACCAGAACTCTTTGCCATTGGGCATCCAACCTAGGGAGCCACCTCCCCATCCACTGATGCCGGGCCCTGCTATCCAGGCCTCGTCATGCTGACGGTCCAATTGCTCTACGGTTCCTTTTTCGGGGTCAAGTAGCACGATCCAACGGTCCTTGTAATCGTTGGCTTGGATGTCCAACAAGGCCTTGGAGCCGTCTGTGCTCCAAGCAGGTCCACTGATGGAACCCAAGCGGTTATCATTTTTATAAGGTTTGTCCGGATAATCCTTGGTGTATTCGGGCACATAATCCAGCCCTTCCAAATTGTCCAGGACCACAGGGTAACTCTTGCGTTGCGCAATATTGTACACGAACATTTCAAATGTGGTAGGCTCGTCACCGACCTTGGAACGGGTGTTCTGGTCTTCGGTATAACCAGATTCCGTAACAAAGTGCGGAACAATAGTGCCTTTGGTTTTGGGCCTGTCCATCAGAACATAGGTAATGTAACGACCTGATGGGTCTATTTGCTGTCCAATGACCGTTTTTCCATTGGTCACCAATTCCAAGGGCTCCAATGATTTTAATTTTTCTTCCAATTTTTCCCCGGCATCCTTTTTGGCCTTTCGCTCACGGAGCACATCAAAAAGTTCCAATTGGTCCTGATAGAGCCATTCGTCCTTGGAATCCCTTTTGGTTTCACTTTTCTTGGAGCTAACGAAATTGGTCAATTGCTCCGTGGTGCCGGAGGCGATATCCCATACGTATAGGTCATCCCCTTTGATATAGGCTATTTGGGTGTCGTTGTTGGTAAAGTGGGGGTCTCCTTCGCGGTCTTTGGTCTTGGTGATGGGAGTGGACCTATAGGTGGCAATGTCCAACAGGAAAATATCACTGTTCTTGGTATAGACGCCCTTGGTTTTGGAATCATTGTAGGTGATTCGGGAAGAGGGCAGGGTGGCGGCGGTCATAAAATCCACTTTTTGGATTTTTTTTGATGCGATGGAATAGGCATAGAGGGAATCGCTCATGGCCCCGTCTGGGTTCCAGTCAAAATAGAGGGTTTTCCCGTCAGTGGACCAATGAGTGTTTGAAGGTCTATGACCTACAAAATCGTCCCCTTGCATAATGTCTTTGATGGTCAAGGAAGAGTTGTTGCCTTTTTGGGCGAACAATCCGCAGGATGCGAACAGTAAAAAAACAATGGAGGGTAGATATTTTCCCATATCTGATCGAAGTTTTTAGGTTGTCAATGTATTCCTTCAAATATCGGGTATTTTAATGGGTTTTGTTCAATATTATGTTGTCAAAAGAAGGCCTGTGGGTAAAATGAAAAGTAAAAAGGGCGCACAACTGTGCGCCCTTTTTGTTGGGGGTCTATAACGGTTAGGGTTGTATGAGTTCCAATAAGTTGATGTCCACGGTCCCAGAAACATTGAGGTCATTGCCAGAGTCATTGTTTGCGGCGGCCACGGAAAAGGAGTAGGAAAAAGTAAGGTGGTTGCCGGCGTTGGGGTCAAAAACCATATCAATGAAGACCATTTCGGAAACCCCAGGACCACCAGATATGTATGTGTCATCGAGCATAAAATACTTATAGTCATCGCCCACTACTCCATAATTGTTGATGATGATGGTTGCCGATTGTACATTTTGAGTCTCCTGTCCTAGATTGAGTACAGTAAGTTCCCAATCAATATAATTAATGTTATAATTATTGTCGGGGGAACTATAGAAACGTCGGAAGTTGAAGAAATACTCGGTGTTGTCCCCATTTGGTGTGATGATGACAATGTTGTAGTCATCAAAGTCATCGGCATCAATAGGGGTAAATTTGAAAGTGGCAACATCCTCAAAGGGAATACCATCCGGCCTTGTTCCGCTCAGGGTTGATATAACCTCTCCATATTTGGTCATTTCATCAAAACCTACACCATTCATTCCGTCCACGCCATTGGTCCCATTAGTTCCATTTGTTCCGTTGGTTCCATTAGTTCCATCGGTCCCATCATTTCCATTGGTTCCATTGGTTCCATTGGTTCCATCCGCGCCATCTTTTCCGTTCGCACCATCTTTTCCGTCCTCGCCGTTAATACCATTAGTTCCATCTATCCCATCCTTTCCATCTTCGCCGGAACAAGAAACCAAGGAGATGCTTAGACTGAGCAATACCAAATAAAATACTTTTAAGAGTTTCATCATTTTGAGTTTTTAGGGTTTGTAAATCTTAAAAGGTTGAATGTTGTAATATTGTGCTTATGGTTGTATAAGTTCCAAAAGGTTGATGTCCACCATTCCAGAAACATTGAGTTCATTGCCGGAGTCATTGTTCGCAGCTGCTACGGTAAAGGCATAGGAAAAGGTAAGATGGTTGCCAGTATTTGGGTCAAATGAAAGGTTGGTAAAGACCATTTCTGAAATTCCAGCACCTCCAGATTCATAGCTATCATTTATCATAAAATATTTGTAGTCATCGCCGATCACACCATGTTTGAGGGCAATTACTACATCCTCTACACTTTCTGTTTCTTGGCCCAAGTTGTTTATCGTAAGCTCCCAATCCATATAATTGATGGTATAGGTGCCCTCGGGTGAACTGAGGAATCGGCGAAAGTTGAAGAAATATTGGGTGTCATTCCCAATTTGCGTGATGGTAATAATGTTATAAATAGGAAAATCTTCCGGATCTATGGGGCTGTACCGATAAATCGCAGAGTCTTCAAAAGGGATGTTGTCCGGTCTGGTTCCGCTAAGCTCCAGTGTAAGGAAGCCATATTCGGCCAATGGCTCCAGTCCGACCCCATTCAGGCCATTGGTGCCGTCTTGGCCCCGTTCGCCATCTTGCCCATCAGCTCCATCCTGTCCATCGGCCCCGTTCAGGCCGTCTTGACCATCAGCGCCATCAATCCCATCCACCCCATCTTTTCCGTCTTCAATGGAACATGAGGTCATGGTCACCCCTAGGGCAAGTACGGCAATGCCAAAAAGTTTGATTAGTTTCATACCTAATAGTTTTGAGTTCAATGAACTAAAGGTAGCTGTACAAGGCATTGAAAGGCAGCGTAATTGACGGATGCCCTGTTTGAGTTGACGGATGATGGGTTTGGGTTCACCGATGTGCTTTTTTCTTTTTTCAAGGGTCGAAGAATCAATCGGATAGGTGTTGTGAAATGATTGATTTTTCGGACAAAATCGAGCCGTGAAAACAAATGTTGAAGTATCTTTGTCCTGTGAAAAAAGGGTATAAGGTATTGGGGATGCTGCTTTTGGCATCGATCTATATTTTTGGGATCGGTGTTTCCAGTAGGACCGTTTCTGCTCCGGATGCTGGACATTCCGGGCAGGGCACCTATTTTTCTGTGGCCAAGACCACCTTGTTCTGCGATGTTCCCCAGCCTGAAACTTCTTTTGACAAGGTCAATGACTATCCCGCTCCAAGTCCCAATATTTTCTTTACGGGCAATGCCAGTGTGCAACGGCCCCATGAAATTCTGTTCGGGGCGACCGGGCGACAGTATCTCCGCTTTTCGGCCAATTTTCTGATACGGCACCGAAAGGCTGATCTCATTTTCCCTTTCCATTATTTTTGGTAATGCTTTTCTGAACATTCTGGTTTAAACTGGATCTATTCAGGTCCACGGCTTTTGCATGGGCAAGGCCAATATCATTTTACAAAGCATTCAAAATCAAAAAAAATGGAAATAGATTTTGGGACCCTTTTGATAGGTTCCATAACCGTGGCCATATGTGCCATCCCTTTTGTGTTGACCATTGGTAGCAGAAAAAAGAGGGAAAAACAGATGATGAAATCACTTCAAACCTTAGCTGCACAACACAATTGTCAGATTGGACAACGTGAGTTCTGTGGAAATTATGTCCTGGGGATGGACAAGGCCGATCGGTTTGTGTTCTTTTACCAAGCCATCAAGGAACAAACGAAGGAACAGACCGTGGACCTTATGGAAGTTGCAGCCTGTAAACCCATGAACATCGGAAGAAAGATTGCCGGTGAACGGGTGGTGGAACGTTTGGGACTGGAATTTGTCCCGATGGATAAAGACATTTCGGAGATCCATTTGGAACTGTACAACAACGACCATAGTTTTCAATTGCGCGGAGAGCTACAATCCATGGAAAAGTGGTCAAGGTTGATCAACGATCGGTTGAAACAGTTACAGCCAGCGGAATAGCAGTCAATGAAGCCGGGATGAAAGTCCCGGCTTTTCTATGCTTGCATCAAGCTGTTTTCCTTTTTCGAATTCGATGGTAGGGAACAAAAAGGATGTTATAGGTCTTGGCATAGACATAGGTGAACTGGGCCCCAAAGAAAAGAATGAGGCAGGAATAGGAGACCCACAGCAAGATGAGCACAATAGTACCCGCGGCACCATAGGTGGAATCGGGTTTGACCATTCCAAAATAGAGCCCCAACAAAAATTTACCGATCACAAACATCACTGCGGTGATGAACGCCCCGAACCAAACGGCCCTCCATTTTATTCGGGCATCCGGCAAAAACTTGAACATCAGTGCGAACATGACCGTGATGATGGCAATGGAAGAAACAATGTCCACGGCATAGGCCAGATAGATCACAGCATCGGTGATGATACTCCTCAGGTAATCGTTCAGGGCAGATATGGCCGCGGTGACCATAAAACTGATCAACAACAAAAAACCGATCACCAAGATGAAGGCAAAGCTCCGGGCCCTTTCCGAGGCCAGTTTCCAAAAGCTAAAGTTGGTGGGGCGGTCTATCCGCCATATTTCGTTCAATGATATTTTGAGTTGGTACAGCACCCCAGTGGCACCAAAGAGCAAGGTTGCGATGCCGATCACGGTGGAGATCAAACTTTGGTCCTTGTTTTGGGTGTCCTGCACAATTTTTTCGATGGTCTCAGCAGCATTGCTTCCCAAGGCAATCGTAAATTCGTCGGTCAACCTGCCCTGCACAATGTCCACGCCCCAAATGGCCCCCACCAAATTGATGATGATCACCAAAAGGGCAGGCAGGGACAGCACGGCATAATAGGCCACAACGGCACTCAGTCGCCATGGCTGCACCTTTCCCCAAGCCTTGTAGGTGTCCAAGATGAGGTAGGGGAAATCCCTGTACCTGAATTGTTCTGAATATGTGTGGGGCTTTCCCAAAATAGGATGCTTTGATTATCGACACGTTGTCCCACCCGCTACAGTGGGTATAGCAATACTACTTTTTTTTCAAAAATAGGACTGACGCAAATCGAATCAATGTTGACGGAATTGCATTGGGGAATTCCATGTGTCTGGGATCAAGAACCTTCTTTGTTCACCCGGAAGGTGATTTTTCTATTGGTGATCATCGAAGCGACCCGTACATCCAAGGTGATGGCATCCGAAATGGCGGAAGGGTCACATACATAGGCGTCGTTGAACAGGACTGCCCGATACTTGTAGCCCTCCATTTCCATGTCCACATCGCTGATGGTCAAAGTGGCGGTGTCCGTCCCGGAATAGGTGGCGGAATCGGAAAGGTCCGAAAAGGTGAGGCCGTTATCCGTGCTCAATTGCCATTGGAAACTGGTCGTGTCGTCCACGGTTATGGCGATGTTTCCTGAATGTCCATCAAAGATGACCGCATTGGAAGGAGTCGCCAGAATTCCTGGAGTATCCCCTGCCTCCCGGTAATCCGGGGTGCCATTGCTGTCCCCATCACGGGGAACGGTATAACCACCTTGGCCGGTGACCACGCCCCAAGCATCAATGGAAACTGGGGATGTCCCTAAAAAGCCATCGTTGTCGCCGTCCGTGAAACCGGCTTCCACAACATCATTACAGCCATCGGCGTCGCTATCCGTGGAAACATAGTCCAAAATATTGTCGTTGTTGGAATCCAGGATCTCATAATTGATGGTCCCGTTGTCATATTGCGAGGGGGCCTGCACAGCGTTGGGAATACCGTCGGTGCCGACCGCTCCGGGAATCCTTCCTGCCACAAGCGTTTGGCCATGGCCTGCTTCCACGGCATCCAGAATACCATCATTGTCGCTGTCCAGGTCAATACTGTTGGCGAGTCCATCCCCGTCGGTATCAAGCGGGGTACAAGTGGTGATAAAACTATTGTCGTTCACCACAAAGAAGATAGGATCCGCATTGGCGGAGATCTCCAGCCTGAATATGACCGCCCTGGCCCTTTCGGCAGGGGTTAGGCCAAATTCTGACAGTTCCACACCGGCCAGCCTGATATTCTTTTTGGAGTTGCTCGCGTTGGGCGAGTCGTTCACATTATACTGGTCCACTATGGAATTTCCCACAATGGGCGTGGTGTTCCAATTGATTTCCACACCATTTCCCAAATAGTTGCCATCCTCGTCCAAGAGGTGTAGCCTGTTGTAGTTGGAACCGCTTCCCAACTGCGCTCCTTGGGTCAATAGGATATCCACTTGTCCATCCCCATAGGCAGGGGTGTTGGTGCCACCAAGCCTAAAATACCAGGCATTGCCAATATTGGCGATTGCATAGGACATGTCCAGTCCGCGTTCCCCTTCATACAGGTAGGGGTTGAACGGAATCCCGCCCGTGGTGAGCAAGGGGCCCACCGCACTGCTGGTATTGCCGTCAATTGCCCTTCCCTCCAAGCGGATGCCCGATTTGATCTTGGTCACCGGCCTCAATGCGGTCCATGAGGTTTCTTCCACACTGATATCGCCCGTGCCGTTGCCATCGGTGTCCATAAGGTCGAACAGGCCATTGCTGTCGCTGTCGATCATGGCAGTGGAATTCACGCCGGTGGCATAGGTCTTGCTCCCTACCGTAAAGGCCAAAAGCGTGGAAACATTGTCATAGGCCTGTGGGTTGATGCTTCCTGCGGACGAGGACCAAAAACCATTGTAATTGGTATAGATGGAAGTTACATAATTTGTGGTGGCAACCGTGGCGGGAGGCGTCCCGAAGGCGGTATTGATTTCGCATCCATCCTCAAAAAGATCGGGAATGCCGTCATTGTCATCATCCTCGTCGATATCGTCGGAAATCCCATCACCATCGGTGTCCCCATAAGGTAAAGGGGCACTGTCCATAGGGAGGGACAGCTCCTTTTTTGGTGCCATGGCCGCGTTCAGGAAAAAGAACAGGGATATGGGGACGATAATCCACAATTTCAGGCGTGAAAAGAACCTTTTGGTTGGGTCGATGTTCAAATAGGACATGCGTTGAAGCTGTTCGAGGTTTTAATATCCCAACGAACTTAGGCCATCAAGCCCAAACAGGGCAACTATTGTTGTTAATGGCCAATTATATAGGGTGTAAGGGGGGTATGCTGTTGTTCGAGAGGGTAGGGAATGGAAAGAGAGGGCTTTTGGTCAATGAGTCCAGATGAGCTACCAGTGGGAGTCGTATAAGATGCTGTATGAAAATCAGAGAATGGAATACGAAAAAATACCGCTTTGTAATTATATAAATTTTGTAGGGAAATTGTCCTGAAGTGCAAAAAACGGGCATAGTATACCACCTTCGGCGGATTAAACTGAGCCACCCGCGGCGGACCAAAGTGAGCATAGTG
>NZ_QBUK01000008.1 GCF_003058265.1 Flagellimonas amoyensis | reverse complement strand
TGAGTCGATCTCGTGCACTTGATTTGCACTGCTCACTTTCATCCGCCGCAGGTGGTATACATTGACCGCCCTATCCATTGTACACCAAAGAAAGGTATTTGGGTTTTCACGCTCGCGTGAAAAAACGAATAGCAAGAGGGTGATGCGCTTATTGCGCCATCACGGTTGTTTTCGGGTCTTCAACAAGTTGAAAAACAGTTAATTAAAATGATTTTGGAATACTGTGCAAAATCAGGGCCTACAGTAGACTTTCCCGAAATCTACAGTAAATCCTTTGGGAAGCCCCAGAAATACTGCGAATTTTTGACGGAAAAATTGACGCAATTTGACGAAAAAACAAAATTGGGCCTATGGAAAAGCAATTTTAAGCTTGAAATAAACGAAGGGAGGTTGGAGCAATATAAACGTGATTCAAACAAACCTTTGGATTATCTCAATGGCTGAGAGAAGTGTTTTAATGGATAGAATTACCTCGCTCAGTAAATTAGTTAAGGGTAAGATTTGGGGCTTGCAGCACTCCACTTTGTTCCGTTCGCCTTTGTCCTGATTTCTAAATGGGACCAGGGGGTTTTAAGGTACCGTTTAATTGAACTTTCAGTGTATAATGAGTCCACTGATTCTAGAGAGTTTACTTTTTCCGTACACTTAATTGGTTTCCCATTTAGACCCTTTATTACCCCTATTTTGAAGTTAAATTTATATGGCCCGATTAACTGTTTTACTCCCCGTTCACCGAAAACTCAATTTTTGATAAATAGAAATTTCCTACATTTAAAGAAAGTTCAAATAAACGATTTAGTTAATCCATGATCTATTACAAATCTAAATCTTCTATCTTTTCAATTTAATCACAAATGTCCTTTTTAAACAAACTCCTTAGGCCTTCTTCAATTCCCTTTTATAAAAAACAGGGAAATGAAAAATATGCTGCATATAATCAATCTCTCCTGTTTTTAGTGAAGGTTACAAAAGGGCTGAGGCTACAAAACCTCCAGGTATTTGGAAGAGAAAATAATTAGAAATTATTAATTGTTGTTCAATTGATCTCTCGAGTTCCGCCATGTCCTCCAGCGACTACAACCATTATTTTGATGCTCAAATAGATGAACTTAAAGAACTGTATTATTGGGTTCATCATTAGAAATCGTTTGTATTTGGATATTCTTCGTGTCATAACTTTCTATTCTGGAATCAACCACCAAAAGGGTTTCATTTTTGCTTTATATATGAAGGCATGGTGCAGGGCCAACTTAAGCCAGTGACCTGCAAGACCTATGGTACCAAAAGTCTTGCCTAGTTTCCTGCCCTGGGTATCTGGATACTTATTGTAATCGGGCACAATGGGATATGTGGTGATGCTCACGCCGCTTCCCTTGGTCATACCAAAACCTGCTGAAGCGATACATGCAGCACCCATGTTGCCCATTGATCCTTTGTGATGAAGTTCATTATTAGAGTGTTTGATCATCTCGATGATGTTATCTGCCACCAATTTGGCCGTAATACCCGATGGCATTCCGGTTCTTGGAGGAGCAGGTGTAATATCTGTTCCATTTTTGCTCTTCAGTGGTTTGGAAATGCTGTGAGGCGGTGCAAAGGCAATGCCTGGAGCAAAAATATTAGGATACAATGGATTTTGATAGGTTTCTGGCCAATCCTGTACACTCCATTCCTCGTAGGGTTTGGGTGTATAATCCGCATCCACGATCATGAACCCTTTAAAAAGTTTGTTCGTTATATCTTTGCCATCCTTATTGTAGGCCTTAAAACCATGACCCGAAAATGAAGGGATAAGCATGGCAAAATCATAACTTTCCGTTTTATAGTCGCCTTCCAAGGTTTCGTATTGGGCTACACCATCTTCTATTTTATTGACCCCGACACCTAAAATCCAAGAAATCCCCCTGTCTTCAAAAATCATTTCTACCATCTCACTGGATTTCATGATATTGCTGCCATAACTCATCAACATGCCATCCATCCCAAAATCTCCTAAATGATATTCATTGGAAATCCAAGTAATCTGGGCCATATCCCTCACTTTGTGCCTTCTCAATTCTTGCTCTACATTTAAAATATATTCAAATGCCGCGCCTTGACAGGTGGCTTTTGCATGACCTGTTCCAATAAGTATTTTGGCTTTTTTCCCCTGTTTCATTTGTTGAATCAGATCATTCAATGCGTTCCAGGCCTCATCGGCATGGGTATAGGTACAAACGGAATGTGTTTTATTCTTTCCAGGAGAAAGTCCTTCGGTGGCCTCGAAGTTTAGTTTTGGACCGGTGGCATTGATCAGATAGTCATACGTCACTTTTTCCGTGGTTCCTTTATTTGCTCCTGCCACGTATTCTGCCAACACGTAAGGTTTTAGCTCCTCTGCATCTCCTTCCGGGTAAAAACTTATGGCTTTGGCCTGTTTATAATCGATATGCTTTTTTGCATACAAAGGTGCCAATGGGAACAAGATGTCCTTTGGTTTCATTCTACCGATTCCTACCCAAATATTGGATGGGATCCATTGGTAATTACTGTTTGGTGAAACAACGACAACCTCATGCTCTTTGGGTAGTTTTCTACGTAAGTGGGAAGCGGCTACATGACCTGCAATACCTGCTCCTAAGATTACAATTCTAGACACTGCTATATTATTTTCAATAAATATAGATGAAGCGTCCTGTGTGCACAGTAACCTATGTTACCCATGAACAAACTGTTCACAGGGGTTGCTTTGCGGACCAACTATGCATAATGGAAAACAACAATGGATGTTGTTTATCTTAAGACATACGAGGTGTTGAATTTTGAGCTGGATCAATAGCTTGTATCGTCCAATTTGACCTTACCATGGAAAGTCTTATATAAAAAAAGAAAATAACCAGCCAAAAGCGGCGCTCCAATAAGGACTATGGTCAACATTATACCAAGGGATTTCTGTGAAGAGGCAGCATTGTAAATGGTAACACTATGTACTGGGTCTATTGTGGAGGGCAGTAAAACCGGGTATAGCTGAAAAGCAACCAACATCAACAAAAAAGCCATGGTCAATGAGGAAAATACCAAGGCGGGTGCATATTTCTTTTTGGATACGAGTCTAGGTACATTGGCAACGGCCAAAAAAGCCAAGATTGGCAATATGAAAAAAACTGGGTTTGCTTTAAAATTATCGGTTACACCAGGAAGATAGATAAGGGTGTAAAATGATGTAAACGCAAAACTAAGTATAAAGAAAATCATGCCTTTTTTAAGTAGAAATGTTAATCTGGCGTGCAAACGTCCTTCGGTTTTCAACAACAAAAAAATAGCGCCTTGCGTCATGAATATTGATAGTGTTGTTAAGCCGACCATAATTGCGTAGGGGTTTAGGAAAGAGAAGAAAATACCACCTTGGTAGCTAAAATTTTCACCGATTTCAAAACCCTGTAATATATTTCCCAGTACCACACCTAATAAAAAGGCAATGAGTATGTTGGAGGTAAAGTAAATGACATCCCAAGTTTTTCGCCACCATTTCATTTCTTCCGCACTTCGGAATTTTATGGCGGCAGAACGTAGCACCAGCAACATTAAGAAGAGCATAAAGGGAATGTACATGGCAGTTAGCATAGTGGCATACATTACGGGAAATCCGGCGAACAAAGCACCACCACCAATAATGAGCCATACCTGATTGGCGTCCCATAAAGGTCCAATGGCGTTAATGGCGATACGACGGCTTAAGTCTTTTTTAAAGAACAGGTGCCACGCTCCGGCACCATAATCAAATCCCTCCAAAATGGCGTATCCGGAAAATAACAACCCTACAACTAAGTACCAAAGCGTTGGATAATCTATACCTAAAAAAGTTTCCATTTGATTCTCTTATTAAATGATTTCTAATGCATTTTTAGCTTCATCGTAGGGCCCTTGTTTTATTTTTTTGTTCAAAGAATACATAAACAATAGAAAGAGTAAGGTATAGACCACAAGGAACAGTATCAGCGAAAATAGTATTTGATTGGAAGAGACTTCTTGGGAAAAGCCCTCGTTTGTTCTTAAATGACCGTAGACAATCCATGGCTGTCTGCCCATCTCTGCTGCAAACCATCCCACCTGATTTGCTATTTGGGGCAAAAGCACGGAAAATGCAAAAATTCGCAACAGCCATTTTTTATCGAAGAGTGTCCCGCGCCACCATAAGAAACTAGCGTATAAGGTAAGTCCAATAAGAAACATACCAATAGAAATCATAATATGATAAAATTGAAAAACAGCATTTACTTGCCCTGGCCTGTCTTCTTTTGGGAACGCATTTAACCCTGTAACGGGCGCTTCAAAATCTTGGTCAATCATAAAAGATAGACCTCCTGGAATTTTTAGTCCTGTGACTTCTTGGGTTTTGTCATTTACCCAACCAAATAAATATAAATCAGCCGATCCTCTTTCTTCATAGTGCCCCTCCATTGCAGCCAGTTTAGCTGGTTGGTTCTCAGCTACAACTTCTGCAGAACTATGCCCTGAGAGTAATTGTGTTAAAGAAACAACGGCAGCTAAACTCAAGGCTATTTTAAATGCCTTTTTTGAAATTTCGACATATCTCCCCTTTAGCAGATAGTATGCGTGAACGCTTAATACCAAAAATGCACCTGCCAAAAAAGCACCTTGCCAAACGTGAATAATTCTGTCTACACTGGAAGGATTAAAAACCATTGCCCAAAAATCAGTTACTTCTGCTCGCGCGTTAAAACCTTCTCCAATAATATGATAACCTGCAGGAGTTTGTTGCCAACTATTAGCTACCACAATCCAAACAGCTGAAAACATAGAACCTAAAAACACACCTATTGTTGAAATAAAGTGAACTTTTGGAGAAACCCTGTTCCACCCAAATAATAAAATCCCTAAAAAGGCACTTTCCAAACCAAAAGCAAATAATCCCTCTGCAGCTAAAGCACTGCCAAAAATATCTCCAACGTATCTTGAATAGACGGCCCAATTAGTCCCAAATTCGAATTCCATAATTATACCTGTGGCCACACCTATACCAAAAGTGATAGCGAAAATTTTTAACCAAAAACGAGTTAAAACCTCGTATTGTTTATTACCTGTTTTTAGGTACATTCCTTCCATAAAAACCATAATCAATCCCAAACCGATACTTAAAGGCGGGTAGATGTAGTGAAAGGCGATGGTAAATGCAAACTGAATTCGGGCAAGAATTTCTACATCCATAATATGTTAATGTTTTGTTACAAATTTAAGGTAACACACTTATGAACTTTGTAACATATGTGACATTAATGAGATTGAAATCCGTTTAATTTCAAAAAATAAACAACTGTAACAAATGTTACTAAAGAATAAATTCTTGCCTTATACTTTTGAAGAATTCGTGAAAACAAAAACACACATAGCATTACTCCTCGGTTTTATTTTTATGGCAAAATTTCTTGTCATAGATGCCAATGGATTGAACGCTTTGTTCAGCGCAAGTGATATATCTTTTGCAAATCCATATTGTAAAAAGAAAAACTCGCCGAAACAGTCCAACAAAACGGCTGATTTTTCAAAAGTTGATCTTACAGCTTCGCAAGTTGTTGCATTGAGTGGTTTTTGCACTTCACAGTTTCAGTTTGAACCGTTCTCTTGGGAAACAAATTTTTCAGAAACCATTGCAACTATCAACGAACATTTCTCTTCAAATTTAAGTTATCGCTATTTGGATAACGCATCGCCACCTCCTCGTTTGGCTTAGTCCAACCCTCATTTTCAAAAATTTAAAGTCGGTGCTTCCGTAGTGGTTTTTTGTGTCCAAAAGTGTGTCAAAATGAACTATTACGGACAGACACCGCACAAATCAAAACATTCTAAATATCATTTACAATGGGGACAAAAATTTTAATTAGCCGTCGCTCTATTCAGCTATTGCGCATATTGGTAAGTGGCATATTTCTCGTAGCGGGTTTTAACCATTTGCTCAATGTAGAAAAAACTGCCCAGCGTATAGAGCAAGCAAGCTTTAAAGGTATAGCTCTTTTTTTTGGCGAACCTGAGTGGCTCATCATCCTATCCGGTATCGTAATGCTTATAGCAGGCTTCCTATTTCTAATAGGATTTAGGACGAAATGGGCGGCAATCGTACTGATGGCAGTATTAGTACCCATCACGTTAACCATACAAGTGGGCCAAATAACAACTCTTGGACCTTTATTTAAAAACATAGCAATTTTCGGTGGACTTCTTTTTTTTGTATTGAACGACACCAGTAACCTTTTAAAATAAACGAAAAATGAAAACATATATATTGAGTTCAATTCTTTTGATGCTAACCCTGTTCAGTACAAATAAAACACAGGCGCAGCAAATGAATAAAGATGCTAACAACTATGTGGTACTGACCAAAAAAGTACCTCAATTACAGCCCATAATTCTAACTGCTGAAGCCCTTAAAGCTGAAGAAGGCAATGCCTTTGGCGATTTTCAAGTTATCATATGTGGCAAGGAAATAGACGATATCACAGATGCTGAAAAAATGGGCAATTTTATCATAAAGGCTGAACGGGCAGGTGTGAAAATCATAGCCTGTGGATTCTCGCTCAATAAATTCAAAATAGATAAAACAAAAGTCCCTAAAGAAATTGATATTGTTGAAAATGGTATCCTTTACAATTTCCAGCTTCAGAAAAAAGGATATAAAAGTATTAGCCTGTAATGATTGAAAACGCAATGTTTAAAAATATGAAGACAACTTATAGTAATATTTTGCAGGCCATTTCCCTGATAGCAATATTGGTTTTAACGATTGGCTGCAAAACAGAAAAATCAAATAAAATGGACAGTCCAGATAGAGCAAAGGATACTTTGAGTATAACCGTACTTCAAACAGCAGATATTCACGGACAACTCGACACACACCCTGAACTATTCTGGGAAAACGAAAAAATCGTATTTAAAGACCGAGGCGGCCTCGCCAACATTAAGACCCTTTTTGAACAGGAACGAAAAAAAAATCCAAAGCGTACAATTATTGTTGATGGTGGCGACCTGATACAGGGTAGTGGTTACACGGCTCTTTCAGAAGGAAAAGTAATGCCCGAGATTATCAGTAATATGGGCTATGACGTTATCATTCCTGGCAACTGGGAAGTGGTGTACGGCAAGGGTGTTATGATGGACGTGATGCAGGGTTATGACACCGATATCATCGCCCAAAATATGTACCACGAAGAAAGTGACGAGCCTTTGTTTCCCTCTTATTCCGTTAAGGAAATCGAGGGCATACGTATCGGGTTTATGGGTATCAACGACCCAGACGTACCCGTACGTCAAAACCCAATTTTTAGCGAAGGAATTGAATTTAGTGGACTTACTGAGGAATTAAAAAAAAAGGTAGATGACCTGAAGGTAAACGAAAACTTGGATGTTCTCTTTTTAGTAACTCATATCGGCATTTTTAAACAGGTAGAACTTGCCAACAGTCCCATTGCCGAAAGTGTGGATTACGTTTTAGGCAACGACACACACGAGCGCGTACGCGAACCCATTCAAGGTAAATATGCAAAAGTTACCGAACCCGGTGCATTCGGTTCATTTGTTGGTAAATTGACCCTGCATTTTGTGGATGGCAAATTAGTAGATGATGATTATGAACTCATTGATGTTGACCCTGAGGTCTTTCCCGCAGATGAAGAAATTCAATCATTGGTGGACAAGGCGAAAGCACCTTATAAAGACCATTTGGAAACTGTGATAGGATTTACTGAAGCCCCTCTCTATCGATATCTTACCGTAGAAAATCCTATGGACAATATGATTACAGATGCTGCGCGCTGGAAGACAGGTGTAGATATTTCCATCTCAAACGGATTTCGGTTCGGTAATCCAATAGTTCCCCAAAATGGTAAACCTGCTCCCATAACAAGAGCAAACCTTTGGAACTTACTTCCTGTAAATGAAAATATAAAAACGGGAAAGGCTACCGGAAAACAAATAAAGGATTGGTTGGAAAAGGAAATGCACAATGTTTTTTCACAAAAGCCAACAGAGCGTTTCGGGGGCTGGCTAGTACGGTTTTCAGGAATGAAGGTCAAATTCAACAGTCAAAATCCAAAAGGTCAACGTATCAATAGTATAACTGTAAATGGCGAACAGATTGAGTATGATAAATACTATTCGATTTCTGCCTGTGTTCGTCCTGGAGATCCTAAAGATAATCTCTGCAGGATGAATAATGTGATTGACGTAGAAGAAAAGAATTATACAATTCACGAAGTCGTGGAAGAATATTTAAATAAATATTCGCCAGTATCGCCTGTTCTGGATAGAAGAGCATTTGCCGAAGACCTCAGTGAATATTCTTTCTCAACCGTGCCTCAAACCAATTATAAATTTCAATAAAGAAAAAATAAGATTATGGATAAGAAGAAAAAGAAAACTTGGATTCAGTATGGCATTTTTGCCGCAGTGGTAATTTTCCTTTATACGACAGGGCTTCATACAGAAGTTATTGGTTATGCTCAACGGGGTTTATTGGCAACTGGTTTTATGAATCCAGATGTAACTGAAATAGTACAAGCACGAAATGAAGAAAGCACTAACGCGAGTGTTGAAAATTTAAATCAAACTAAAGTAGATTTTAATTTAAAATTGGCCGACCGGGATGATAACATTCATTCGCTTGAAGAGTTCAGGGGTAAGGTAATATTTTTAAACTTTTGGGCAACTTGGTGCCCACCTTGCGTAGCCGAAATGCCGGGCATCGATAAGTTACACGAACAAATGGATAATGATGTGGCCTTTGTACTACTATCCTTTGATGAAGATTTTGAAAAAGCTAAAGCTTTTGATAAACGAAAAGGGTATAATTTACCTATTTACGCCCCTGCTAGTAATCTTCCAACTATGTTTCAATCTTCTGCCTTACCTACAACATATGTTATTGATGCGAAAGGAAATCTTGCCTTGACACATATGGGAATGGCAAACTATAGTGATCCGGAATTCAAAAAATTCCTTATAAGCTTAAAATGATTAAAAAAAAGAAAAAACCGCATTTGTATCTGGGCACAAAGCGGTTTTATTCTTTCTAGCGGGTAACAATTTTTATTTTACTCCCATAAACTGAATTACTTCGGCTTTACCTTTATGATAATTCCCCTCAGAAAGCTCAATGGTTTTTTCTTTTAATAGTTTAAAATCGAGGTCTGGGAATTCTGTTTTCACTTCCTCAATAGAAAATAACATTTCTTTGTTTTTTGGGCCTCCGGAAGCTTTTCCCATTTGGGCTTTAGCAAACGCTTCAAAAATCACAATGCCATCTGGCTTTAAAAACTGCATCAAATGTAGATGCGCTTGTTTTCGTATTTCTGCTGGGAAATGAGCATAACACAAGCCCATAGCATCAAACTGAGAATCACTATGAAATTCTAAAACGTCTGAAATGCTGTAGTAGATCTTAACTTGCTTGTCAGCTGCCAAACCTAATGCTTTTTCTCTTCCTTTTTCACTAATGTCAAAGGCAACTACGTCCCATCCTAGTGAAGCAGCGTATATTGCATTGCGACCTTCACCCTCGGCGGGTAAGAGAATCTTTCCAGGTTTTAATTTATTAATCTGTTCTTTAAAAAATTCATTTGGCTGTATGCCATAAACATATTCTTCTTCGCCGTAGCGTTCGTTCCAAAAATCTGCTGGATATTCCATCTATTACTTTGCTCTGATAATGAATTGATACGGCAATAAATCCGTATTGATATCAAATTGTGCATAGCCTGCTTCTTTTAGTTCTTTTTTTACTGTTTCCAAATCAATTTTATGATTGACTGGCGGTCCTACGGGCAGTTCCTTTTTAAAGTAATCGATAACTACTAATTCGCCTTCAGGTTTAATTCCTTTTTTAACTTTTTTAAAGTAGTCACTTCTATTTTCAATGTGATGGTAGGTGTTTACAATCATAACCATATCAACTTCATTATCTGTCAAATCTGGACAATCATAAGGGATTTTACGGAGCTCTATATTTTTGAGATTATTATCTTCGATACGTTTTTGCAGGGCTGCTTGGAATTCATCATCAACATCAGCAGCGATGACTTGTGCGCCTTTTTCAGCCAGTTTTACCGAAAAATATCCTGAACCTGCACCTATATCCATAATCTTTTTACCTTCCAAATCGCCCAGATATTCGAGAACTACTTCAGGCTTTTGGTAGGCATCACGCTCTGGCGATTCAAATCGCTTTATCAAATCTTCGGTTTTTGATTGGTGCATATAATCATTAGCGGTTTTGGTACTGTCTTGTGAATGGTGTTTTCCGTCGTGTTCCATAGTCTGTTCGGCATCGTGGTTGTTACTCTTCTTGTTCTGTTGCTTACAAGCTGAAAGTGACAATAGCAAGCTTGTGGCGAGTAAAAAATGTTTTGTTTTCATTTTATTTAGTTTTTAAGTTATTGTTCATTTTAATGCTTATTACATAGGTTGCCAATCCCAACAGGATATTACCGAAACCCACTAATATTTCAAAGGGACTGTTCATAAATGCATAGACAATCATCCATAGAGATAAAACTATGAATATGAGCTGAAAAAGCGGAAATAAAGGACTTTTGTAGTTGTCGGTTTGCGAATTTTTATGCTGATGCCGTAATTTAAAAATTCCTATTACAGTTGCCATAGACGATATGGTCAACAGGATACCGCAGTAAATCAATATCTGCTCAAAAGTTCCTGTTAGAATCAAAAGCGCACTTATGGCAAATTGCAACCATAAAGCTCTTTGCGGAATGTTGCTTTTTTTGATTTTGAAATACTTCCAAAACGTATGGTCTTTCGCAATGCTAGACGTTACCCTTGAACCTACCCACACCATTGCGCTTATACCTGACACTAATAGCAATGAAATGGCCAGCCCAAATACTTTTCCAACACCAGTACCGAGCATTTTGTTCATTGCTATGGTTCCTACGTCCAGTTGCCCTTTTAATTCTGGAATGGGTACGTGTTTTAGGAAAACATATTGCAGTAAGGTGTACAATAATGTTACCAACAGGGTGCCACCTATTAATGCAATGGGCAAAGACTTTTTGGGGTTTTTGAATTCTTCTGTGATATAAGCAGCGGCATTCCAGCCCGAATAGGAATAACTGACATAAATAAGGGCTACGGCAAACGCTGGTGAAATGAGGTTTGAATAATCGGAATTCGTTAAAAATCCAGAATTATCAAAAGTTGGTTCCAACCAAGCGCCAATGCCGATGAGCGCAATTATCAAAACCACTTTGAAGAAGGTACTCACAATTTGAAACTTTGAGCTTACCTTTAAATTTTTGGAGTGAATATAGCTAATAATCGCCACGACGGCGATACTGGTCCATTTAGGGTTCAAATCAAGAAGTGGGAAATACACCACAAAAGCCATTGCCGATAAGGCAATCGGTGCTGCGAATCCAACGGTTATGGAAATCCAACCCGATAAATACCCGATAAGTGGATGGAACAATTTGGTCAAAAATGCATATTCGCCACCCGAACGTGTGATATGGGTACCAATTTCCGCATAGCTAAACGCACCAGATAATGCAATCACGCCACCCAATACCCAAAGCATCAATACTAAGGTAGGATTACTTAAGTCTTTCAGTTGAAAGCCCAAACTGGTAAATGCACCTGTTCCAATCATATTCGCAACCACCAAGGCAAGCCCTGTAATTGTTGTGATTTTATAGGTTTGGAACTGTTTTGGCACCTTATGCTGATTGGCTAAATAAAACTTCTCGTCCGTTCATTATACTCCTGATAACTAGGAAATTTTTGTAAAAGCAGCTGTTCTTCATATTTCGATTTGAAATAGAACAAGATACTCAACAATAATACAGTCAACATTTTAAACAATGATACCCGATATAGTGCATAACCCAGACCAGACGAAATCAAAGCGGTATAAATAGGATGTCTTGCTACTGCGAAAGCACCATTAGTAATCAATGCACCGTTGGCTACTGGGGTGGGAAATGGGGACAGCTTCCTGTTGATTTGCAGCAAGGCTACCAAACCCAAAACTACACCCAGCCCCACAACAACCATACCGAATAGCTAAGCCATTCGGGAAAGGGTATTGAAAGTATTTCTATTGATAAGAAATATATAATGAACAATGATAGCTGTATTACTACGTAGATATAGTCTTTGTATGACGGCTTATTCCTTATCAACTAGTTTTTTAATCTAAGAAAGATGATAGCATCCAAATCAATTTTTCTTGCTGCACTATATAATCGCTCATCAAAGCAACAGTACCTTCGTCATTTGCTTCAGAAGCCAGATTTAATATAATTCGTTCTTTTGCCAGCAAGACTTTTAAGGCCTCGAGAACCTTATCAATTGCCTGTTCACCATCGGAAACATTTTCAACAGATTCTATTTCTGAAATTTCAAGATATTTTTTAAACGAATGAATAGGTGTTTCGCTCAAGGTAAGGACGCGTTCGGCAATTTCATCTACTTTTAACAAAGCATCATTGTAAAGCTCTTCGAATTTGAGATGTAACTCAAAAAACTTTTTTCCTTTGATATTCCAATGAAAACCCCGAAGGTTCATATAAAACTGCTGATAATTTGAAAGTAAATCATTCAAATTATCAGCAACTTTTTTTGACTTTTCTATGTTAAGACCAATATTATTGGTGTTTTTATTTCCCATAACTTATTACTTAAAGTCGTTTACATGTTCACTTAAATCATACACCTTAACATCATCCAATTTTTTCTCAAGGATACTACTTCCCGCCGCACTACGATAGCCTCCGGCGCAATGTACCACAATGGGCTTATTTGTAGGTATTTCATTCATCGTATCCCTCAATTCGTTCAAAGGATGTGCAATTGACTGCTCAAAAAACTTTCCATCATTTAACTCACTTTGGTTTCTAATGTCAACAATAGTATAATTAGTTGGGTTGTTTTGAAAATCCTCCAGATTCAAAATGGCGCTTTTTACCAAATGTTCCTTGCCCAATGTAATGATGGATTGTAATTGTGTTTCGTAACCAATCTTGGATACTCTTTCCAAGATATTAGATAAATCCTTTGGATTTCCGATAACCAAATGAAACGGCTCTTTTGGTGCTACGATTGAGCCCAACCACGTTTCAAATTTATCATTTTCGGAAACCGCCATAATGTTGATGCTTCCCTGCAGGTGGCCTTTTTTAAATTCGGATTCATCCCTGACATCCACAATTAAGCCATCTGTATCGGTATTTAATCGAAGGGGTATTTTGGCTAGGGAGGTTCTCAGATTTTCAGGGCCTTGTCTGTTGGTGTCCACATTGAACCCAAAATAGGATGGGATAAAGGGCTGACTGTCCAAAATGGTATGAACAAATTCTTCTTTCGATTGTGGTTTAAATGCCCAGTTGCCCATTCTTTCATTGACTAGGGTGCTGCTGTTGTCGGAGCTAAGGTTTTTTCCGCACAAGGATCCCGCGCCATGGGCAGGGTATACCAAGGCTTCATCGGGTAAGTCCTTGAATTTATTTTGGATGGTATCGTACATCATTTCGGCCAGTTCTTGACGCTTCGCGGTCATATTACCTGCTTTTTCGCGTAAATCTGGTCTTCCCACATCCCCAATAAAAAGGGTGTCACCAGTAAATAGTGCGGTTTTTCCATCTTTTTCCGCAACAATGGTAATGCTGTCAGGAGAGTGCCCTGGGGTATTCAAGGCCGAGATTTTGATATTACCTACCATAATGCTTTGGCCTTCATCAAAAGGTTCATATTCATAGTCGGCACCCAAATCTTTACTGTGATAAATAGGGGCTCCTGTTTCGTTATGTATTTGTAAATGGGAACTCACAAAATCGGCATGTGGATGGGTTTCTATAACCGCGGTTATTTTGGCATCATGATCCTTCGCAAAAGCATAATACTGCATCGGATTTCTTTCAGGATCTATAACGGCCATTTCACCATTGTCCACGATGGCATAAGAATAGTGGGCCAAGGGTTTGTATTCAAACTGTTTTATTTCCATAGAATAATGTTTTAAAGGGCACCTTAAAAGCAAGATGCCCATGATGAAAGTTATTAAATTGTTTTTTTAGCCAAGTACCAATCCACTTTTTCCAAGGAATCATCTGCCAAACGCGCATTCAGTTCATCCAAGGTTTTTGGAGCGCCCACAATTACCTTGTCTCCTTTTTTCCAATCCAATGGCATAGCGACTTTATGCTCATCAGAAGTTTGAAGGGCCTCCAAAGCTCTGAGAATTTCGTCCATGTTACGACCAACGTTCAATGGATAGTACATGATCAATCTAATCTTTTTGGATGGGTCGATAAAGAATACTGCCCTCACCGCGGCAGTTTCGCTCTCGTTGGGCTGAAGCATTCCGTATAATTTAGAAACCTTCATGTCCAAATCAGCAATAATCGGAAAATCAAAATAAACCCCCGTGTTTTCCTTAACGCTATGCACCCAACCCAAATGGGCGTGGATACTGTCGATACTTAAACCAAGAAGCTCGGTGTTCAAAGCCTCGAATTCAGGTTTTCTTTGTGCAAAGCCGCTCATTTCGGTAGTGCATACAGGTGTAAAATCTGCGGGGTGGGAGAACATTACGGTCCATTTATCCTTGGCAAATTCCGAGAACTTGATCTTACCTTTTGTGGTCACGGCTTCAAAATCGGGTGCAAAATCCCCAATCCGTGGCATCTGATTTACTTTTTCTTTTTCTACATAAGAGTTTTCCATAATAATATAAGTATAATTTATTGTAATTATTTTACCTGATAAAATTAATCTATTGTTATGGTGGCGGCAGTAACGTATGTTACACAAACTTTTTTCTGATTGTTGATCAATCAGCAAGCAGGGTGGAATAGGAACTTAAAAAAACATGGAGTCACAGCGCATTTGAGGAAAGGGTTGACATTACGTAATAACTTTACTGTTTTTAAATGGCAATTTATGTATTTGAGAGTATCTTATATGCAATAAATCTCTTGAATCCTTTTTTAAGAAACTCTTGATAAATATTTCTTTTAATATTTTATGATTAGATTTGTTATTTACGAAAGTGGATTGCTTATAGTGGTCTGTAATTCGGTTAGTAACAAAACATCAGCAAGGTAAAAGCCAGTAAAAATAAGGGTTAGCGAATGGAGTTCAAATCCTTCCGCGATCACGAATATCTAAGCGCAAAAATTGATCATCAATTTTTTTGCGCTTTTTTTGTTTTACTCCCTAGCCAACTATTGAGCATTGGCTTTTATTTTTATGATTCTGATTATCAATTAACTGCAATTTTTGAATTTTGATTACAAATTGCACTTGATGTAAAGTAGATATATAGATTTAATGGAAAAATTAATCTATTGTTTTTCAGGTTACTTAATCTAAAAAGTTGAGTCTGGGTCAAATTCTCAATCAGCACAAAATGACAAACCAAAGTTCTTTATCAAGCCCAAACCTTTTCTATTCTAAAAGAACTTTAACTATAAGATGATTTTTTTAATTAAATGAAAGAATTATTCTTTCATTTAATATATTTTTATTTAAATTAAACAAACAAAACCTTTGTTTGAATTATTGGAATATGTGTCAACTCGACAAAATGACTTTTTAAATGGAAATAACCAAAATGCTTACTAAAAAGGATTTTAATTCTTTATTTGTCCTGATCATATCGGTTAACTTTTTAAATGCCCAAAAGGACGTTGTAAACACTGTAGCTGATGAACTTAGAAAGTTGCACGACATTTCTTTGCTTCCCAAATACGAATATGATTCAAAATCTGGTATGCAATCCTCGTATGACCCAACGGGAGGGAATGACGATGGATTCAATGGAACCTATTCTTTTATCCGCAAAGAGAATGGACACTCGGTATTGACCGATTTGAAAGGCCCGGGAGTGGTGACCCGTATTTTTACCCCAACACCAACAACAAAAATGGTTTCATTTTATTTTGATGGTGAAAAGGAACCACGGTTACGCCTCCCTTTTATTGACCTGTTCTCGGGCACAGTTTTTCCTTTTGAAAGACCAATAGTGGGCAACGAGATCGGGGGGTATTATAACTACTTTCCCATTACCTATAACAAGTCGTTGAAAATTGTTTATGAAGGTGATGACATCCGTTTTCATCAAATACAATATAGGACCTATCAAAAAGAACATGTTACAAAGACGTTCGACTTAAACCTATCAAAGGATGCACGTGCAGAAATGGACAAGATCAAGGAAATTTTTGACAGTGCGGAAATGGGAATTCGTGTGTTGAACTTTCCGCAGCAAAAAAGTTTGGAAAAGAATTTTGAGATCAAACCTGGAGAAAGCAAACAACTTATCGATTTACAATCCCCGGGCAGAATTGTTGGCATTGAAATTCAAAGAAATCAGGAAAATTGGGACCGTTCCATATTGTTCAAAATCAACCAGGATGGAGAGGGATTGCCATCCGTTTATTGCCCTATCAATGATTATTTCGGATATTTTTTCGGTAACCCATCTGCTAGAGGCCTGCTGCTGGGTTCTGTAAACGGAACAGATTATTCCTACTACCCCATGCCATTCGATTCTAATTTATCCGTTACGCTAATTTCAAGTGAAGGTGCCAAAAACTCCATATCAGGAAAAATTAAGGTCACGTATGTAGAGGGTGAAAGAAATAAAAAGGAAGAAGGTAAGTTTTATGCGCTTTGGAGCAGGGAAGAACCCAAGATTGGGGAACCATACCTACTGATCGATCAGAAAGGTAAGGGACATCATGTGGGAACGATTTTGCAAGCCCAAGGCTTGGTTGAAGGAACCTCCATATTTTTTGAGGGTGACGATATGGCGATCACGGATGGCGAACTACGTTTACATGGTACCGGATCTGAAGATTACTTCAATGGAGGTTGGTACTGGGTTTTGGACAGATGGGATGCAGGAGTCAGCAATCCTTTGCACGGGTGTCTGGGATATAGCATGCCCAATGTCAGAACTGGGGGATATCGGTTTTTAATGTCCGACAAAGTATCTTTTGACAAAAGCTATCAATTTACCATGGAACATGGCCCTGAAGGCAATAAAGCACCTGTTGATTATACCTCCATGGTGTTCTATTACGGTGATACCCCCCCAAAAAACCTATTGGACCCCACCAGTTTTAAATTTGATGCCAAACCTCCCAAAAAACACGTCTACGGTGTAAGGGATTATAAAATTAATTTAGGTCCGGGAACTTCAGTTCATTCCCCCGGGAATCATATTGTGATCAAAGTCGATTCCCAAAACCCATTGGGCGTCTTTTTCTCCGCCGATTCTACGGTCCAAGGTAAAATTAGAATTGATCTGGATGAAATGCGTCCAGGTAGATACAACGTTTTTCTATCCTATAAAAAGGACAGGGAATCTGGCATGTTCTCTTTGTGGAGGAGACAGCAACAGCTTACGTCTTGGATTGATGCCCATTCCGAAGAGCCGGAAGATATAACATTTGAACATATGGGGGAGCTGGCGATTACGGAGGATGTAAGGTCCTTGACGATTCAAACCAAAGAGCAGGGAGATAGAAATACTGTCCAGATCGGTTGGTTGATACTGGAAGAGATTGACTGATTTTTTAATCAAAGAACAGGTAATTTCTGCCCTTAACAACAATTCTTCCTCCACGCTAAACAGCTCCCAACAGGTAGTGGATTGTCTTTTTCAAATGCTTTTTTGTCTGTTTAAATGGATTTATCCATCATCAAACCGTATTCTATGGTTAATTTTATGCTATGAAGAATTAAATCAGAAACTTGACCCGTACAAACCTCATTGTCGCAAGTATTGCTGGACTGTTTTCATTTGTCTTTATATCACCTTATGGGAAGTTAATTATAAACCCCTTTTCATTGCATTAGGAGCCGCAATGGATTTTGGTTGATCTTAGATGAGGAATATAGAACTGTCACCCATATTAAACTGGGCGTAGCTTTTGAAGAGGAATGCAATAGGGAAGTTCAACGAAAAGATGACCTACTACAATTATTACCCAGCCTTGGGAGTGTTGAGGTATATTCTTCGGTTGTAAGTTCAATCAGATACATGTGCTTGTCATTGGATAAATGTTTGGTTTTGCGGGACTGAAACAAGCAATCTATCATAGTATGCCATGGTAGTGATTTTTTAAAGTAAGATTTTTGGATTTTACGACATCAAATAAGGACCCAACCATAGCTAATATCCATTCGAGCATTACGGATATACATTGGAAAGGGGGCATCTTAAAGAAAACTCCTCTTTTCTCGTTCCAAGGAAACATAAAAGCCGTATTTTGCCCTAAATTGACCTCAATACGACCAATGATTTTAAAGGAACAAACCTTGTCACGGCATACAGCATTGCTTGCTACGGTTTGCTCATCCAGTCCCAGAAAAAAAGTCTTCTTAAGCAGGGGGTTGATACAGTCCCTTAGACACTTCCATTGGTTCTTACTGCTCTTTATGTTGTTTTTTCAGGGTGCCGTACAAGCTCAAACCAATAAAATAGATAGCCTTGAAACGGTATTGAAAAATCACGTGGAAAGTGATTCCACCCGAGTAATACTGTACTACTCCCTGGCATTTGAACATTTCCGGACCGACATGGCAATTTCCGACGATTACCTGAAAAAAGCGGAAGATTTAAGTGATAGTCTGAATTTCAGAGGAGGTAAGGCCAGGGTCTTATATCTGAAGGGCATTCTAGAGAATACAAAATCCGAGTATGGGAAAAGTTTGGACTATTTTCAACAATCATTGGATTACTACAGATCCATAAATCACAAAGCCGGGATCGCATCCATTTATACCGCATTTGGGATAACCCACTCAGATCTGTCCCAATATGATGAAGCGATAGAGGCCTATTCAAAGGCTACCGAAATCTATGAAGCATTAAAGGATACCACTGAGCTTATCACGTGTTTGATCAATAGTGGAAACACCTATTCCGAAAGCGGGAATCTTAATGACGCCATTTCCAATTACATGCGCGCCCTAAAATTGAGTGAGGATAGTCGCGATAAAGATGGTATTTCTTATGTGCAGACCAATCTGGGCGTTGTCTATAAAAAACAAGGGAACTACCCTTTGGCCATTGATTATTTGAACAAGGCGCTAGAGTTTGACAAGAAAACGAACGACTTGCTGGGTAGGGCTCTAAAACTCCATGAATTGGGTGAAGTGTACAACTCCTTGCACGACAATGAAAAGTCCTTAAGGTATCATGAGCAATCTTTGGACTATTCCACTAAAATCGGGAACAAGCGTCTCATCGCCATAAACGAGGCCAGCATAGGCAATATCTTCAAAGACGAAAAAGCGTATTCCAAGGCTCTTGAAAATTACCAGAGATCGTTGGAAACCAGTCGTCAAATCGAGAATGTGAGACATACCGCAATTTGTTATAACAATATTGCCGAAGTCAATCTATTGTTGGACGAACCTGCACAGGCCCGCACGTACTTTTTGGAAGCAAGGGACATTTGTGTGAAAACGAACAACAGGGATATTTTGCCGACCAGCCTCTTGGGTATTGCTGAAACTTACGTCTTTGAAAAGAAGTATCAAGAAGCACTAGGGTTTGTCAATGAGGGCAAACAGATTGCCGAGGAACTGGAACTGCTGGAAAACCAAAAAAAGGCGGCGGGACTTCTTTCCATAATTTACGAAAACACCCATCTCTATAAAAAGGCTTTGGAAAGTCATCAACAGTTCAAAGCCTTGAACGATAGCCTGTTCAATAAAGAGAATGTTGAGAAAATCACCCAAATCGAATATGAATATAAATACAAACAGGCCCTTGACTCCGCGAATATCCGGGAATTGAAACTTACAAAAACCGTTCTGGCCACATCTCAAGATCTGGCCCGCTCCAACCAAAACCTACTGTGGGCCATCATTGGAATTTTGTTGGTTTCGATTTTATTGGGTTCGATGATCTTTTATCAGAAATTCAATACCATCAAGGTCAAGAACCAGAGTATCATCACGGAGCAAAAATTATTGCGCTCGCAAATGAACCCGCATTTTGTCTTTAATTCACTATCCGTCCTTCAGGGTATGATATTGAACAAGGAAGAGAAAAAATCAGTCAATTATTTGGCCAAATTCTCAAGATTACTTCGGATAACCTTGGAAAATTCCAGGGACAAAATGGTCTTGCTCTCGCAGGAGTTGACCGCTGTGGAAAATTATATGGCCCTCCAGAATTTAGAGAATGACACTTATGAATTCTCGATCACCATAGATGAGGGCATAGATGGTTCATTGTTCAAAATACCGCCAATGCTCATCCAACCATTCATTGAAAATGCCATAGAGCACGCTTTTGCCAAACAAACCAAGGACCGGAAGATAGACATGCACTTAAAATATGCGAACCAAGAGTTGATCTGCATCATAACGGACAATGGTATTGGCATCAATTCACAAAAGGAAAAGAACGGAAACGGCAAAAAGTCTTTGGCTACGCAAATCACCTCCGAGCGATTGAAAATTTTATCCACCTATTTCAAAATGAAAGGGTCCGTCGCCATTGAGGACAGAATAAAGTACAACGAAAAGGGAACCGTGGTAACCCTGGTCTTGCCCCATGAAAAACTGAAAGTGGCATGAGAGCATTATTGGTAGAAGATAAAGAGTACATTAGAAAGGGGCTGCTCCATTTATTGCAATCCATAGAAACCGATGTGGAGGTCATAGGTGAATGCGGATCTGTGAAAGATGCGGTCGTGGTCGCCAATACCTGCAAGCCCCAACTTGTTTTCTTGGACATCAACCTTTCTGACGGCACGGGTTTTGATTTTTTGGACCAGACCGAGCACTTGGATTTCAAGGTCATCTTCATCACTGCATACGAAGAATATGCGATCAAGGCCCTCAAGATAGGAGCCGTTGATTATTTATTGAAGCCCGTGGATATTGAAGAACTGAAATTGGCCCTTGCCAAGGTCAGGACATTGCCAGTCAAGGAACAGAAGCAACAGTTGAAAACGGCCAAACAGATCTGGTACCAAAACGACTCCACATTGGTGCTATCACTTAGTGATAGTTTTCAGGTGATAGACCTGCAAGAGTTACTGTACTGCGAATCCGATAAGGGCTATACCTCTTTCCACTTGGCCAATGGTAAAAAATACATCGCTTCCAAACCTTTGAAGGAATATGAAGAACATCTTGAAAAGGTAAATTTTACCCGGCCGCATCAGTCTTTTATGGTGAACCTGAAATTCATAGACAAATATGATAGATCAGGCACTATCCATTTGAAGGACGGAAAAAAGATACCGGTTTCCTCACGAAAAAAAGAAGCATTCCTAACCACCTTTCTCAAATACAACGGTCTTTAGGTTTAAGTAGGAAGGGTTCTGATTTTAAAATAGTTGCCACTTTTAAAAAACGCATAATCCTTTGAACCTCGCACATATGTGTTGAAGGTCGGCGAATATACATTGGCTATTTTTTCCACAATTCTTTTGTTGCAGTTTTAACCTGCGAAAACCATTTCTTACTTATGATTACCTACAGCAATTATACTTTTCCTTGGGCGGTCCTGAGCCTGAAATGGCAGTAACTTAAAATTTTAATGGAAATCATCAAACCTTAGATCATGAACAAAACAAGCAAATTGACCCATCTCTTTATTTTGACCATCTTGCTGATCGGCTTTGGATGCAGCAATGATGACGATGCGGGCTCACCGATCAGTCTTGAAGACCTTGCAGTGAGCATGGACGAAAACCCTTCCAATGGCCAGACGGTCGGTATGGTGGAAACAGTTGGCGGAACAGCGATGAACTTCAGTATTGTGTCCCAAAGTCCTGCTGGGGCCATGGATATAGATTCCAGTTCGGGTGAACTTACCGTGGCCAATGCGTCATTGTTCGATTATGAAACCAATGCGACCATCACGGCAACCATAGATGCAGAAAATGCAGAAAATACGGCAACCATCACCGTGACCCTGAACAATGTCAATGAGGTAAGTGCACAGGCTTTGGAGGTAACGATGGACGAAAACCCGACCAATGGCGATGTTGTCGGTTCCTTGCAGGCCACAGGCACGGCTTCAGGTTTTACCATTACATCCCAGACACCAGCAGGTGCCTTGACCATTGATTCCGCTACGGGCGAACTTACCGTGGCCGATGCCACATTGTTCGATTATGAAACGAATCCGACCCTTACGGCGACCGTTACCCTGGAAGATGCCCAGAACCCTGTGACTGTTACGGTGAACCTTGACAATGTATTTGAAGTAACTGTTCAAGATATTACACTGTCCGTAGATGAGAACCCAACCGATGGTCAAGTTATTGGTATTGTTCAAACATCCGGGGCTACCGCAACAAACTTCAATATCGTTTCACAAACTCCAAACGGAGCATTGAATATCGATGCCGCAACGGGAGAACTGAGTGTAGTCGATCCAAACCTGTTCGACTTTGAGACCAATCCCACTATCACGGCGACCGTTATTGTGGATGATGCCGAGAATCCTGCTACGGTGACCATCAACCTGAACGATGTGGACGAAATAACTGTACAGCCAGGCAACTTTACCATTGATGAAAACCCGTCCAATGGCGATAGCATTGGAACCCTTCAGGCCACGGCCGGTTCAAGTCTCACCTATACCATTACATTTCAGAACCCGGTAGGCGCTTTCAGCATAGACCAAAACACCGGAGAACTGTTTGTTGCGGATGAAACTTTGTTCGATTTTGAGGCCAATCCCAACATGTTTGCGACCATTTCTGTGGATAATGGCACCTATTCCGTATCGGCGAACGTATTTGTTGCCCTCAACAATCTCAATGAAATTGGGGAGTTCAAATATGGCGGTGTTATTTTTTGGATAGATCCAGCGGATAACGGACACGGATTGGTCAGTGCCATTACTGATCAAAGCACAAGTGCAACTTGGGGATGTCAAGGAACATTGATCTCAGGGACTGGAACAGGTATTGGCAGTGGGGACACAAATACTGCCGCTATAATTGCTGGATGTGCAACTCCTGGAATAGCTGCTGATATTGCTTCCAATACAACCATTGATGGCTATTCCGATTGGTTTTTACCGAGTAGATCAGAGTTAAATCAAATGTATGCCCAAAAAGCCATTATAGATGCTACAGCCATCGCCAATGGAGGTACGGCCTTTCCTCCATCTGTGTTTTATTGGAGCTCTACTGAGGCCAATAGTAATACGGCATGGGCTGTATTTTTCGACAATGGGAACAATGGCGGGTTTAACAAAGGTGTATCCACATTTTACCAGGTTCGGGTCGTGAGGGAGTTTGACCTAGGGAATTAATGATGTATTTCAAACACCTCCGGCAGCAGTTGTCGGAGGTGTTTGTTCTATGGAATCGTCCACAAAACCAGTTTTGTGGGATTGTGTCGTTTGTGAACGAAAAGCAAATGCCGATTGTAATGGACTGGGACAAATGAAAACGATGTTGAAATGACATTTGGTTTAAAAATAATATGGGTATTGGTTCTGTTTTGCGCTATGATCGTAGTGCTTTTGGCCCGATCCAAAAGAAAATCCATTTTGGTTGTCTCGCTTATGTTGAGCGGGATTTTCGCAGTAGGTGCATCCTTTTATGCATACATCGAATATGCTGCCTTTCAAAAAAAAGTGGATAGGTATGGCCTACATCAGCTCGGTGCTGTGGAGATAGTTGATGAAGATCTTTCGACCGAAAATGAATATGCAGGGTTCAAATATTTTCAAGACTATCGAAATTCTTTGAGCGGCTACGAAGTTTTTTTGTTGGAAATGGGATTGGATGATAAGGACCATTTTTCGTATCAAAATATCCTTCGGGATGAGATTATGCGCAACATGGAAAACGAAGCATACAGTCAGACCTATTGGAATACCATCTTTACCATCGCATTTGGATACAATGAGGATACAAAATCGTACCGAAGACCAAACTATGAAGCACTGTACGTTGTGCCCTCGGTTAATAAAGATCTAGATCAGGAAACGGATTATGGTGATTTGAACGATGCTGCGAACTATTCCTTTTTTGAACGCTCCAGCCAATTGCTCTACATCCGTCAAAAAGCAAAGACGATGGATCGGTCTGCGCAAAACATTGCCCATTTCTGGAAAAGCAACAAATCCTATGTCTATACTTTTTTCTCCAAAAACAAATACGACGAACTCTGCAAACAAGTGGTGGATGATTTGATCGAGATATACGATACTATCACCTCAACCTTTAACTATGAGGCGTTTTATAGGATGTACGATGTTTCGGATGACGTTTTCTTGGATTTTCCATCACCAGCGTATACCAGTTCTTTTGAATATTCATGGCCCTTTAGTTTTTGGGACCGTCGTTTTGCAGAGGATAATGCTGCTGAAGTGTATGGCATTTTAAAGGAAATTCAACAGCATTATACAGATTGAAATGAAAAAGGTAATCATCATTTTGGGAATCATAGGTCTTGGAGGGGTAGGAGTGGCCTATTATTTTTCATTGGAATCACTAAAAGTGATGGACCAGGTACAAGAAGAGGAGAGCCTGAATGAAGTTTTGGCTGACAACAAGTCGATTGCGGAAGAATCGGCCAGGGAAGAATTGATCTACGGCAATAGCATCATCTATCAATCCATTGATTTCACCAAACCCGAATATGAAGTCATTGGCCCTTGTATACAAAACTTTCACACCACTGGAAAATTGGATGCCCTGTGTTTGAATGAGGTATTGGAGGCTGTGGTCGGTGATTTGAGGGAAGAGGGTTTTATAAATGCAGTGATCGGCTCCAGTATCGACTATGAAAATCTTGCGTTGGACCCTACTTTTTTGGACAATCTCTTTTCCGAGCAGACTTCGTTGGCAAATGCCCTCAGTCTTGGTTTTTTGAACAGGTATCGAAGCCCAAAAAAAATGCAACAGGCATTTGATCGGTATAAGACGGATCTATTCAATAGTGTCCCCAAAAGTCTGTATCAAAAAGTATTTGAAAGAAAAGTCCTTGAGTGCCTATCGGCCTACGAAGAGATTACTGGTCAAGCTAACAGGGAGGCCTTCTTTGAGGACATTTACTTTAAAGCGGATACACAGAATTTACATGGCCAATATTGGACATATACCTTTTGGAAAAGAAGGGAGATGGAAAAAAACGATAAGGTCTTGTATGTCATCTTGACCGAGATCAAAAACCATTACAATAAAAAATAGCAGCATACAACCGTAAGCATCCAAAATGGAGATTGTTGTCATTGCCTTTCTGATTTTGTTGTTGATCGTTGTGGTTTTCCTTGGCTACAAACTGCTCAGGTTCCTGTTCAAAAGTAAGGGACATACCGTGATAACCCTTTCCCTGTGTGGGATAGTTGTTTTGATTGTAGGTGTCAACCACATTTTTTTTAAAAAAATGCAATTCATCCCATCCAAAATATATCCCGACCTGTACTTGATCAAAAATCCAATGAAGGACAAAAATGAACTGGAAACCGCCATCAGGGAATTTGTTATGGAAACCGTGAACCAAGAATCGGGAAATCTCGAAGGACCGACCAAGACAGCTACAGCATACCAACCATTGCGGTTTTATGAGTACAGCAAGAGTTGGGGCATTAATGTGTTTGCAGATGCGGGAACGGCCTATTTTTTGGAAAATGAGGAAGACCCTAGTGGTTTTGTGGTAGAAGAACTATCCATGTATTCGGATTTACGGTTGGCAACGTTCCAAATGGGTCTTTGTGAAAATGCCCAGGAGCTTTATTGTGGCGAACTGATCTTTTTCAACAAAGGAGAAATCACAAACACTGAGGTGTTGGTTATTCAGTAGAAAAATGAACAAGGTAGCAACCATATCACGTCGAAATTGGTCCAAAATGGTTTTGGGATATGCCCTGTGGACCATGGCCGCCCTTCTTTTGGGTATCGGCTACATGTATCTGGTATTGGGCCCGTTGCCCGAAGCAACCAACCTTTGGAATTTTTTCTTTGGTAAGCTATATGTCTTTGGGCTCCTTCGCATGGGACTGATCATTGGCAGTATTGTGACAATCCTCTTCATCATGTTAGATGTCTTCCTCATAGACAAGAAGAAGATTTCTGGAACGAATAAAGTATGGGCTCGTATGCTGGCCTTATGCATTGTACTGGCTGTGGTGGCCACTGTGCATTACCTGTTGGAAAAAACCATTGATATTATATAAAGCAAACCATTTGAAGGGATGAAATTAGTATATGCAACCTTATTGATTTTGCTGGTTTCCTGTGACCAAAATCCAAAAACGGAGAGGAAACTGGAAGTCACTGAACAGGGCGCACCAGCGGAACAGTTGGTGTCCAAGGGCAATGATACCCAAAAAAACATTGATTTCGATGCGGTGATCACCATGACCAAAACAAAACAATTGCCCCACATCGATACCACAAATTTTGATCTTTTTATCGATGAAGATAACCTGGGCAATATTGAAAGCGAGTCTCTACGTATCGAAAAAATATATCCTGATTTCTATGCTGAAGGTTCCAAATATCAATCAATGACCTCATACAGATTGGAATTGTCCCCAAACTATCATACGGTCGTGGTGACCTTCAAAAAAGGAGGTCTTGAAATGGAATCCACATTGATCAACTATGATCTCGAGGGAAATATTGTCGACCATCAATTGATTGCCTACGATGAAATTGCAGAGGGCATGACGAGAGTGGTATCGAGGATAAGCGAGAACAAAATTACAACGAACCGTATTTTTTGGACAGATAAAAAAGAGATCGGGCAAGAGGAATACAGTATCCAAAGTGATGGGAAAATAGAAGCAATGGATTCCAAGATCCTCAGTGAAACCCTTCCGGAATATCCCCTGATTTTATCCGTAATGAATGCACTAGGGCTTCAACCTCTGGAGGTAAAGGCGGATTTGATCGCTTCAAAGACCTTGGACCACTACCCAAGTGGCGAAATTGTGGTCATCCCCGAAATTGTTGATGAGGGAGAACATTATTTTGAACTCAACAGCCATATCGTCATTGTGGATCATCAGACTGGGGACATCACACACAGCTTCTTTGAAAGTGCCAAAACCAATCATTGGATTTCCGATGCGGTAGTGCTTACAGAAATACAAATCGACACATCCCCATACAATCTATCCGAAGGGAGCAGCGCTTTTGGCATACGGGTACGCTATCATGGAATGTCCAGCGCAAATCCCTATGAGAATGAAACCCTATCACTTTTTATAAAATCTGGTCAGGAGCTACATAAAATCCTGAACAATTTCAGCGTGATGGACTACGGTGGCGAATGGGATACCAGTTGCCAAGGGGAATTTTACCGCACCGAAAAGGTGCTCATTTTATCTAATGAACAGACCAATGGCTGGTTTGATGTTTTGGTGAAAAGCAAGATTGTCAAAACCATAAACGAAGAAGATGGGAATGGGAAATGCATTTCCAAGGAAACGACTTCAACCGAAACCACGGTGTTGAAATTCAACGGTAAAGAATACAAAACACATAAAATTTGAACAGATGAAAATAATCCTCGTCATTACCATTTCCCTTGTGGTGCTTATCGGTATGATTGCCATCATCGCCAACAACCAGATCATCGCAAGGAAGAACCAAGTGGCGCAAGCCTTTGGCAGTATTGAAATCTATCTGAAAAAGCGATTCGACCTTATCCCGAACCTTGTGGCCATGCTCAACAAGTATTTGGCGCACGAAAAGGAAATACTGGTGAAAGTGACCCAGCTTCGCAGCCAAATACATGCGGCCTCGGATCCAAAGGAAAAGATCCAGGCATCCAATGAACTGACAAAGATCATGGGAGGTCTTACCCTGAACGTGGAAAATTATCCAACTCTAAAGGCGGATACACAGTTTCTTGACCTTCAGCATAAACTTACCGATATCGAGGACCATATCTCCGCGGCGCGAAGGGCCTATAATGCAGCGGTTACCCTATATAACAATAAAATCCAAATGTTTCCGGCCAATGTGGTGGCGCAATTGCGAAAAGACAAAGCTGCGGAATTGTTGGATATATCCAAAGCGGAACAGAAAGAAATAGACATCAACCAATTAGTAAACCGATAAATCATGCAAATGTTCGAAAACCTGCCTTGGTACAGCTACATACTACTGGTACTGGCGATTGCCTCCTATGCGTATCGCTATTTCAAAATAGGAAAAAAGGAATATGATGCCCCAGATCTAACAGATGCAAGATTCAAAAAGGCCTCCAACAGTGACCTGAGCGAGGAACAACGCTTTGCCATTGCACTCTACACCCCAATTTCTGAATGGTGGGGCGCAGATACCAATACACTCACATTTCTTAATGCGAAGGAAATCAAGCCCTATTTGGAAGGGTGGTGGATAGACACCCCTGAGGGTTATTGGGGGTTGACCGAGTATTTTATGAAAGATGGCCGCCGCTGGTATTTTGATTTTATTTATCCTATGGTTCAAAAAGAACCGGAAGAGCAGTGGGGTAGGCTCATGGACGAAAAATTTGGGGATAATGAGCGGGCACACCGCTTTTTGGAGTTTTTACGTACCGGTGAGGTTTCGGATACGTTAAAGCAAAAAGGCATCTTACTATTCGACTCCGAATTGGAACTGGGTGTGGCCGGTTATGATGCAGCGATATTGGTGGGACAAGCCCGAAAAGCGTATACCGCTGGCTTGATTTCTGAAAAGGACGCATGGAAGGTCATCCATTTTGCAAAAGCATTGGCATTGCAGCATTTTTCATCTTGGGAAGAATTCGGAAAAAGCTTTGCCATTGGTTTTTTCTTGGATATGAAATCGGATTACAATCCCCATAAAGAACAAATTTACCATGTCTACAAACAGGTGATGGAGCATCCCGATAGTCCTTGGAACACTTTAGATTGGCCACGCTAGACCATGCAGCATCAGATACAGAAAGCATATAGCGAAACCAGCGAGGCACTCGGCGGCATCTATAAAAAGAGGAAGCGCACCCTATTTTTCCAAAAGATGATGTGGGGCGTTGCAGGTTTGTACATTTTGTTGATGACATTGCTACTGCTGGGCAATCATTTGTCATTCTTTAAGCTTGACTTTTGGTCGGTTTTAGAACCCCATCTGTCCACTCAGGACAACCCTTATGCAAATGTTTATCCAATAGTGGGATTGTTGGTTTTGCTGTATCCGGCGACCTTTCTTTTTGCCAAAGCCTTTCAAAAGTTTAAACAAAGGGAAAAGGAGACCATGGCAAAAATGGTGAAGACCTTGTTCCCTCAGGTAGAATTTACCCAAGGCGCCGCATCTCCCATAAAAGAGATCATGCATAGCAAATTCTTTCCATGGGTAAAAAAAGATACACCAACATATAGTTTTGGTCAGATAAGGGGCAAGGTCAACAACACATTCATCAACCTGGTGGATATCGGGATTATGGAACGGAATATGGCCAAAAGAGTGACCGGGGGAATAATGCACATTCCCATCCTGAACCTATTGGTTCTGCTGTATGAATATGTACTCGGGAACATGGTTTCGGATGCATCGGCGGATAATCACTATTTCACATACCGAGGGATGTTCTGTTGGCTACAGTTTACAAAGAAACTGGACGGACATACCGTGGTTTTGACCAATGATCCATTGACCAAATGGGACAGGATGGCGAGTTTTAACTTCAGGGAAGAGCATAAGATACATTTGGAGGACCCCAGGTTTATCGAGAGCTTTGTGGTGTATGGGACGGACCAAGTGGAAGCCCGCTATGTCCTGTCCTCTGCGCTTATGGAATGTATTGTGGCCCTGAAGGAAAGATTTGACCGCCCTTTATTTTTATCATTTCAAGATAGGCAGCTGTATTTGGCGGTACAAAATGACAATGGATTGTTTTCATTTCCTTCAGGAAAGCTGGAAGGCATAAAAATAATGGAGGAGCTGGCAAAGGAAATTGAAACAGCATTGGAAATCCCTGAAGCATTGAAATTAAACCTTGGCATGACCAAACAATCATAAAAATGTCTTTCCCAATCTTTCTGCATTGGAAAAGAAGGTCTGAGCGATTTGGGATTGGAGGGCCAATGCCTTATCGATATCATAAGTATTTCATACTTTTGTTCACAAATTATGGGGTGTCCTGTGTTTGCAGGGCTGAGATCATACCCGGAAGTCGACCACTTCGCACCTGATCCAGGTAATACTGGCGTAGGGATTTGGCATGGCCGTTTGGCCAGAATTCCATTTTGGGTACCCCATGTATTTTTGTAACCACGGATACCCAATTGAAATGGAAATCTTTTTACAATTGACTTTTTTGCAATGGCTGGGCACGGCCTTTGGTGTGGTCCAAGTGCTTTTGGCCAGACAAAATAATGTCCACAATTATCTTTTTGGTATTGTCGCTATTTTGATCAGTATCTGGGTAATGTACCAGTCCCGTCTCTATGCCGATATTTTGCTCAATCTCTATTATCTGGTCATGAGTATCTATGGTTGGTTCTATTGGAAAATAGGCAAACAGCGAAAAGAGGCCCCAATATCATATGCAACAAAAAAAGAGCAGGGCATTGCGTTGGGGATTGTTCTCGGATGCTTTGTTTTGATGGCCTACTGGCTTTCGGGACATACGGACACCGATGTTCCTTATTGGGATGCTGTTGTCTGTGCATTTGCTTGGGCAGGTATGTGGTTGATGGCCAAACGGAAAATAGAGAACTGGATCTACCTGAACATCAGCAATCTGATATCCATACCCCTTTTGATCTACAAGGAACTCTATATCTATGCCGGACTTACTGCATTTCTATTCGCAGTCGCCGTTTCCGGATATATCAAATGGAAGAAAATACTGAAGCGCGAAGATGAAGGAAAATATGCAGAGGCTTAAGGAGCTTTGTTTTGGCAAAGAGGAGTTGCCACAGGAAGTACTGGACTGGATAGCCCAACAAAACCTTTGGAATCTTTGGGTGCCCAGAAGTTATGGTGGTTTGGAACTGTCACTGACCGAGGGGTTGGAAAAATTGAAGGAACTTGCCCGTATCGATGGAAGTCTTGGATGGACGGTGACCCTTTGTAGCGGGGCCAATTTCTTTATCGGAAACCTACAAAAAGAAGTGGCGGCAGAAATCTTCATGAACGCTGAAAAACCGATTTTTGGAGGAAGCGGGGGTGTGTTCGGAACTGCAGATCGGCAAGGCAATGGTTATGTCATTTCAGGGAAATGGAAATACGCTACTGGTGCCCGCTACCTGACCCATTTTACGCTCAATGCCAAAATACTGGAAGGGGGCAGGGAGGTGCTTACAGCGGATGGGATTCCCTTGGTGCGTTCTTTTGTCCTTAAACGGGACGATGTTGAAGTCTGTAGGGATTGGGATACCATGGGACTGAGGGCCACGACCACGGATTCTTTTACCGTGGAATCCAAATGGGTGGACAGCCGCTATACATTTTTGTATGATGAGTTGCATCAGCCACATCCAATTTTTAAAGTTCCCTTTTCGGCATTTGCAGACCTTACCCTATGGGTAAATTATATTGGGATGGCCCAGCATTTTATGGAAGAGGCACAAAACATAATAGGGCCTGGGCCAACCCTGAACAGACTCCTGTCCATCACGGCGAATGCAGAACAGTTGGCCAATGAACTTGCACAGCGTGTGGAAAAACTGGTCCATTCTGGGGAAAAAGTACCAGAAGAAATGGAGCTAGAAATCCATCAAGAAGCTTCAGAATCGGTGCGTTTGCTTTCAGGGGCAATGATTGGTACTCACCCTTTTTTGGGAATTAGGGCATCCAGTATGCAAAATCCTATGAACCAGATATTCAGGGATTATTTTACCGCTACGCAACATCATATTTTCAGTGCTGGGGGAAAGAGAAGCTGATCTCAACTTTACCAGTGGCACACTGCCCAAATCATGGGGCTATCTAACGAGTTCTTGGTTTTGTGAATCTTCAATAGTTTTTGGTGAAAATTAGGGTTTGCTCAAAAAAAGCAAACTTTTGTCACCCCTGACAAAGATTTTCACAACTTAAAATTGAGAACCTGATTTATTTGGATCGGAAAACAAGTTTGAGCAACGCCATTTTTGATCACTTGAGTCACGGGGACCAAAACTCAATTAACCAACCTTTAATTCTTTTTTATGAAACATTTTTTATTGACAACCTTCCTGATTGTGCCCATGTTGTTGGGTGCCCAAATGATGGGAGGACCTGACCGGAAGCCCGGTGAGGGGGAAGGACCTTTTGACAGGCTCATCATCCGTGGCGTAACCTTGATCGATGGGACCGGAGGACCACCAAGAGGACCAGTGGATATTGTAGTGGAGAAAAACAAGATAGTCGATGTGGTGGGCGTAGGAGCTCCCCATGTGCCTATTGATGAATCCAAACGGCCTAAACTGGGCACCGGAAATACCAAAGAAATTGACGCCTCGGGAAAATACTTGATGCCGGGTATCGTGGACCTTCACGTGCATACCGGTGGGGTGCCAAAAGCCCCCGAAGCAGAATACGTATATAAATTGTGGTTGGCCAATGGGGTCACCACCGTTAGGGGAGTCCCTTTTGGAGACTTGGAGTGGTCCCTCAAGGAACGTGAAAGGAGTGCCAAGAACGAGATCGTTGCCCCACGGATGGTTTCATTCCACCGTATCGGCAATGGAAAAGAGTGGCAAGGCCGCAAGATCCTGACCCCGGAAGTAGCCAGGGAATGGGTGCAATATGCCAAGAAAAAAGGTGTTGACGGATTGAAACTGGGTGCACATGAGCCATCCATCATGAAAGCGGTATTGGATGAAGCCAATTCTTTGGGAATGGGAAGTACTGCCCACTTGGCGCAAAGTGGTGTGGCACAGATGAACGCCATCGATGCCGCCCGACTTGGATTGACCAGTATGACACATTTCTATGGACTGTTCGAGTCCATGTACGAGAACCACGATGTACAACCTTTTCCCATAGACATCAATTATGGGGATGAACAGCACCGCTTCGGCCAAGTGGCCCGTCAATGGAACTTGGTGAAACCGGGTGGTGAAAAATGGAATGCCCTTTTGGACGAGTTCCTAAAATTGGATTTTTACATCAACCCGACCATGACCATTTATTCCGCAGGAAGGGATGTTATGCGTGCACGCAACGCCGACTGGCACGAAAAATATACGCTGCCCTCCCAAATGGATTTCTTCGAGCCAAGTCGTAAAAACCATGGTGCGTATTGGTTCGACTGGACCACTGAGGATGAAGTGGCCTGGAAAAAATACTATCAGGTATGGATGCAGTTCTTGAACGAGTACAAGAACATGGGCGGAAAAGTGACCGTAGGCTCCGACTCCGGTTTCATCTACCAATTGTACGGTTTTGGGACCATCTTGGAATTGGAGATGTTACAAGAAGCTGGTTTCCATCCCCTTGAAGTGGTGCGTGCCGCTACCATGCACGGAGCGGAGGAAGTTTTCAAGCCCCTTGGCAAGCCTATTGAGTTTGGGGTGGTACGTCCAGGTCTGTTGGCCGATATGATCCTTGTGGACGAAAACCCACTTCAAAACTTTAAGGTGCTCTACGGTACTGGAGCCATAAGACTGAACGATGAAACCGGAAAACCTGAAAGGGTAGGAGGAATCGAATATACCATCAAGGACGGTATCATTTATGATGCCAAGCAATTGTTGAAAGACGTGGAAGCCATGGTAGACAAACAAAAGAAAGAGAGAGCCGGTAAATAAACCGATCAAGCCCCTCTGAAGATCACTATTTCTAAGTTGGTGGCATCATGCAAATGGTGCCGCAAAACAAAACCCCCTTTGTTGGCTAAAGGGGGTTTGTTCTTTGATGGGGTAACCATTTATTTTCCCAACCCAGCTTGGGCCAAGGTGATCAGAAGTGCCAATTGGATGGATTCGTCACCGGGTTCGTCATTGAGATACCATTCGTGCAGCGAGTGTGCCCCACCTCCTTTGCCGCCACGACCAATGCACACGGAAGGAATTCCTTTGGAAATGGGGATGTTGATGTTTGTGGAGCCGCGTCCCAGACTTGGCGTTGCTCCGAAATACTGTGATGCGGCCATACTCCGTTGGATAAGGGGCAGGGAAGGGGAAAGCTCCCCGGAGGGCCTATCACCAATCTTGGTGAGTTCGTAGGTCACTTCATCCCGCACACCACTATGATTGTACTCCGCAATGGCCTTTTCCACCGATGTTTTGAAAATGGCCTCGATCTCGTCCAAGTTCATTGGGTCCACGGCCCGCATGTCCACTTCCATCCACGATTCAAAGGGAATGGAGTTCACCGAGGTTCCCCCACCGATGCGGCCCACATTGAAACTGGTCCTAGGAATGTCCCCTGAGGTATATGCCCAAGCGTCCTCGGAAAAAACAGCAATAACTTTTCCCAAGGCATGGTGGGGATTGGCAAGCCCGAAAGCACCCCAAGAATGACCACCAGGTCCATTTACGGTCAGTTTATACCGTTTGGAGCCCAACCCGGCATTGCTTATCCGCCCGATGCTGCCCCCGTCTATGGCAATCCAAGAATCGATGTCCAGCCCCGATTCGTTGAAGATGTATTTCATTCCCCTGAGGTCGCCCAGACCTTCTTCGCCGACTGTTCCCACGATAAGAATGTCTTTTTCGGTCTTGATTTCTGCCTTGTTCATGGCTTTCAGCATGCTGATGAGCATGGCCAGTCCACGGGTGTCGTCCCCAATGCCGGGAGCCTTCAAGGTGTCCCCGACCTTCGTTACGGTGACGTCGGTGCCTTCAGGAAACACCACGTCCAAATGGGCATCGACACCCACATAGCCCGGTTCCCGCGAAGTTCCCTTTCGTAGGCCGATCACATTGCCGACTTTGTCGGTCCAAATACTGTCCACGCCGGCTTCCTGGAGCATTTGGGAGAAAACCTTTCCACGTTCGTCTTCCATAAAAGGTGCGGCCAGCACTTCGGTGAGCGTGATTAGGTCCTCAGTGGTGCTGTCCTTTTGCTGCCGAATGAAATCGAAAGCGGTCTTTACCTTTTTGGACTTGGCCAAACGCTCCACTTCCTTGGTGTATTTGGTTTCGATTTTTTCTTGGGCCATTGTCGAAAAGGATAGGAGCCCGAAGGTCATCAGCAGACCCAGTGTGATTGGTTTCATGATCGTGTTCTTGTGTTTTAGGTTCAGTTTGGCTTGATGGATTGGCCAATTTGAAGCACAAAAGCGCAAATACATGCGCTTTTGTGTCCGTTATCCCTGTGAAGGTAACGGTTATTTTCCTAAACTAAAACTAAACTAAGGCTTTACCTTTCCATACTTATCGTTGCACATTTTCCAAGGTTTCCCCTTTTTCCACGATCACAAAATCGGAACGTCTGTTCACCAAATGTTCCTGTTCGCTACACTTTACCCCATTGGAACATTTGTTCTTCAACCGGTATTCCCCATACCCGTTCGCACTCACGATACGATCATGGTCTATCCCTTTGGAGATGAGGTACCACATGGTGGATTTTGCCCTGTCGTCCGATAATTTGAAGTTGTATTGGTCCGAGCCCCTGGAATCGGTGTGTGACTCAATCTTTATTTTGATACTGGGGAATTCCTTCATGGCAAACAGGACTTTTTCCAGCTCGATTTCGGCCCTAGGGGTGATCTCCGATTTGTCATATTCAAAGTAAATGGGATCGACCTTGATTTTTTCCACATCGCCCTCTTTCACCACTAAACTTTCGAACGGGGTGAGGTAGACCATGTTTTCCTCGGACGGACTTTGGGGATCTTCACCGGTATTGATCAAGATTTCTTTCTTGGTGAACCTGGGTTTGGAAAACACCAGTTTGCTTTCCTTGTTGCAGGGCAATATTACACTGAAGGCCCCATTGTCATCCGTTTTCATGCCGGTGACAAATCCGGTGGTAGTGTCATAGAGTTCCACATTGGCCAAGGGTAGGGGTTCTCCAGTTTTTTCATTCAGCACATAGCCCGAATAGACCAAGCAATTAACGGGTTTGGCTTTTGTAATGCGATAGATGTCATCGTCCCCAACACCACCAAAACGATTGGAGGCATAGTACCCATTTCCGGTTTCGCCACGAAGGATCATTGAAAAGTCATCCATATTGCTATTGATGGGCGGGCCAATGTTCTTGGGCAGGGTATAACTGTCCTTTGATTGTATGGTAGTGGAAAAAATATCCAATCCGCCAAGGCCATAATGTCCATCGGAAGAGAAGTAAAGGGTGTTCCCATCCACATAGGGGAACATCTCCCTCCCTTTGGTATTCACATTGGGACCCAAGTTCTTGGGAGGGGTCAGTGCATCCCCGTCCACACCGAGTTCCACGACATACAGATCGCTTTCCCCATAACCGCCGGGCATATTGGAGGTGAAGTAGAGGTATTTCCCGTCTGCGCTGAGGGTTGGGTGTCCGCAGGAATAATCTTTACTGTTGAAGGAGAGCGAGCTCACGTTCACCAATTCATTGTTCAGGATGCTCCCTTTGAGGATCTGCATGTTGGACAGCCCTTCGCTATTGGCGTTCAGTTTATCCTTTTTCAGATAGTTTCGGGTAAAATAGATGGTCTGAGCACCCGGAACGACGGCCACGTTGGCATCGTGGTAGGAAGATGCTAGGTTGTCCAAAAACTTTTCAGGCACAAATCGGGACACATTGGGATTGGTGACATAGAGGTCCAGATAGGGCTGGTTGTTCCATGGATAGAGTTTTCCGCTGGATTTTAAAGTGTCCCTCGCCGAGGCAAAGACCAATAGATCTTCATAAAACGATGGTGCAAAATCCGATTTTTTGCTGTTGAAGGCCAGGTTCTGGACCTCAAAAGCAGGATCTTTCATCAAAAGGCTGTCCAAATATGTTTTTTGGGCCATCATCATGTCCAGCCTTTTTTGGTCGGAATAGAAATCGCGGAGGAGTTTGTCCGCTTCCTCGGCCTGCATGCTGGCCTTTAGGCATTGCACCAGTTTGATGATGTTGCCCTCCCCTGTGTTTTTTCCTTCGGTGGCATAGAGCCTGGCGTACCATTCCTTGGCCTTTTGGTACTCGCTCATGTTGAAATAGCTGTCTGCCAAGCGTTGGACCACATGGAGGGAAGGTTTTGATTTTTCTGACGCCAGATCCTTGTAGAGGACAATGGCCTTGTCAAACTTAAATTCATTGAAAAGTTCGTCGGCCCTTTCAAGCTTGCTCTGTGCCATTGCACTGATACAGGAACAGAACGCTATAAGAAGTATCGCTTTTTTCATGGGTATTGATTTTTTTGACGTTCAGCGGTCCTTTAGAAGAACCTTGGGGACAATGCCCTTTTGCTTATATCGAATACATTGTATTTGAGGATGATCTCATGGGAACCATCGTTATAGTTGTCCAGACCTGCCAAGGAATAGTCATAGGCATAGCCCACAAAAAACCTCTTGGCAAAATGGAGACCGGCCAACAGGCTCACGGCATCGTCATATCTATAGGCCACACCAAGGCTTACCTTTTCCTGCAAAAGGAAGTTTGCGGAAACGTCCAATGTAAGGGGACTGCCTGAAACATGCTTGGTGAGCATGGCCGGCTTGAACTTGACACTGCTGGAAAGGTCCATCACATAGCCTGCCATGAAGTAATACTGGCTTTTCCTGTCCGTTACTGCCCTGTCATCATCACTGTAGATTTCCGAATTCAGGAAATTGTCCGTGGAAAGGCCGAGGTACCAACGATCACTATAGAAGTAGGCACCCACCCCGAACATGGGCCTGGTCTCATTCAGGTTTTCACTGAAAACAGGATCCAAATCGTCCGCGAAGACCCCTTTGGACCAATCTATATTGAGGATGTCCAATCCTGCATTCAACCCTAGCGACAGCCGGGTCTTTTGGCCCGTTGGAAGTTCGTAGGCAAAATGTCCGTTCACTTTCACGTTGTTGGAGGCACCAATGTTGTCGTTCACTGCGGTCAGCCCAAGCCCGATCCTTTTGCCGGTCCGGCCCTGAATGGTGAACGATTGGGTCTCGGGTGCCCCATCGAGGCCCACCCATTGTGTGCGGTAGAGGACATTGGCCTCAAAATTGGCGCTGGTCCCTGTGTAACCAGAGTTTAGGACCGTTGTGTTGTACATGTATTGTGTGTACTGCGGGGCTTGCTGTCCTTTGACCCCGGTCCATTGCAGCGCCAACGTGAGGCATAATATGACTCCTATTCTGTTTTTTATGATCTGTATCATAGCTAAATGGTATTGTTTGATTTTGAAAGTGCGTTATCGGGCCAGTTGTAACCAACCTACGAGGTTCCTGTTCAGTTCTGGGATATTGATGACGTAGTAATAGGTGCCGGAGGGCAGGTGTTCACCTTTGTTTAGGACACCGTTCACGTTGGCTATCCCATCCCAGTTATTTTGGTAATCCGAGGCCTCAAAGACCTTGTTCCCGTTCCTGTTGAACACTTGTATGCTGTTGGCATAGTCCTGAATGCACTCTATTTCAAAAAAGTCGTTGAAACCATCATTGTTCGGGGAGAACTCGTTGTAGACCCTGAGGCAGAATTCCTCTCCCAAAACGCACTCCACAACGGCGACATCCAGTTGGAAAGTGTCAACGGGGTTGCAATTGGCAGGATCGTCATACCCCACGGTGATGGATGTACCTTGAAGACTGTCCCAAGTAACGGTCACAAAATCGTCCGTAGCCGTTCCTCCAGCCACTATGCTTCCTCCGGTAACAGTCCAAGCGTATTGCTGTTTGTCCGTGTCGGTGGTATAGGTGTATTCTTCCCCATTACGGCACGCCTCTTCGGTCTGTCCGGTCAGCGTGATGGGGCCACCATCATCAACCGTTACCGCAATCTGCAATCGGATGGTGCTTTCACATCCACTGGTTTCCCTTATGGCCGCGTAGTAATTGCTAGCATTCACCAAAGGTGAGGAGGCATCCAGTTCTTGACCTCCGGATGGACTGTCGTAGAAAACGATGTTTGCTTCGTTCACCTGGATATCGGCAATGGTAGGAGCGGCATCGGCACAGAAGGCTTGGGTGGAAGATAGGGTGGTGGGTGTTTCTCCCTCCACGACCACAGCTATTTGTAATCTATTGGTACTTTCACAACCATCGGAATCCCTGATGGCTCCATAATAGTTGGTTCCGTTGATCAAAGCCGTGGATGGTGCCAGTTCCTGACCTCCGGATGGACTGTCATAAAAGACCACATTGGGTTCGTTCACCTGCAGGTCACCCACAGTGGGGTCATCACTAGCGCAGAACGTCTGCGTACTGGATGTGGTGGTAGGTGTTGGTGGGTTGATGATGTTCACCGTAATGCCCACTCTGGTCAATACGGATATGGGTACACCTAAAATTCCTGCAAAATAGACCTCTCCGTCCACCAAGGGAGTGTCAAGGTCCAGTTCCACAAGGGTATCCAAGCTATCAAATAGTGAAATATTGGCACCCACTTCCAAATCGAGCAAGGTAGGGTTGTCCGAGGCACAGAATATCTGGAGCAGGTCGTCCACAATCAACACGGGAATGTCAATATCGATGTCCCCGGTCAGTGTACAGAGCCCTCCATTGATGAATACTTCAACGGCCGCATCAGGATCTAGGGCCAGATCTGATCCATCGACATCTATCTCAAAATCCAAATTGGCATCAAGCACACCGACATACGTTTGTCCATTGATGGTCAGGGTTATGTCGTCCCCAACATTTGCATCCCCGGTAACGTTGCCCGAAACCGCATAGGTGGGTGTTCCCAAAAAGAAGTCGATCAAGTTGTCCAAAGTAATGATGGGCGCAGAAATTATGGAGACGCTGGCACCGGAATCCACGATTTCGACATTGGCCACCTGAAGGTCTCCCGGGGCATTTTCACATCCCGCCGTAGCTTCAGTGACCCTCACATAATAGGAATATGGGCTGCCTGCTTGGTTTAATCCAGTAATGGTGAGCGTTCCGTCATCTGGGTCAATATTATAAGTCACTGATCCCACGACCTGACCATCTGTGATCTGATTTGTGGCGTTGGCATCAAAATACCAACTGTAGGTGCCATCGACATCACTCGAGGGGATCAATGCCACATCATTGGAGGAACAAATGGGGTTTTCATCACCAATGATGGTTATGTCACTGGCCGTTGGGATGTCAACCACGCTCACCGTTACAGGAACTCTGGGGGATTCTTCTGGGCAACCCACTTCTACCGCTGCTACATAATAGGTCGTATCCGTGTTCAAGACAGGAGTTGTATAGGCTTCACCAGAGTTTAGTGTGGCCAATAGGTTTCCACCTGTTTCAGCATCGTACCATCGGAGTTGATTGCCCACGGAAGTTGTGGCCGTCAGGTCAACCGATGAGCCATCACAAATGCTTACATCTTGTGAATCCGGGTCCAATTCCGGCATGGCAGGTGCACGGTATATTTCAAATAGGTTCAGGTTTTGGTCCAGCGAAATGTTCAGCAGTGAGGTCAAACGAATGGTTACCCTATCGGCTGGCCCTCCAGGATCCAAAGGAATGGTCACGGCCTGCCCGCCTTCCAAAAGACCCAATAGATCAAGGGCCAAAAGACTGGAGATGGAACCTGAAAACAGCGGCGACTGTGCACCGTTCTGGACAATCGCCTGTATGTTGTTGAGAAGCCCGACCTGTACCAGTTCGGGGTCGACCCCCAATCGGATATAAAAGTTTTCCCCGGCTTCGGAAAGTGTGTCAAAATAGACGGTCTGTTCAATACTGGCGGCCACTCCTAGGATACCCAACCCCAATTCGGAAGAGGTGCCCAAGTCCCCATCTATGGCCAGATGGGGATCGGTTACCCCTGCCCCAAGATTCAAAAGATCCAGCGTTAACCCACTTCCATCAAATGAGGTATAAGTGGGTGTTCCACACAAAGCGAGATCTGGCCCGTGGTAGGCCCCAAAAACACTTAATTCCCTGGTGTTGTTCAAACCGATCAATGAACCGATACGGTTGGTGAGCCTTACCCGGTTATAATCTGAGTTGGGGGCCATGGCCAAAAAGTAATCATTGTCCACGTTGGTCACTACCCGTAGCATGTCCGAGCTAAAGGGACTGACATCACCTGAAGATTCTTCCATTACCGTAGCTGCATTGTTCTTGACGGCGACCGTGAATTCTTGGTTTCCAATGAGCAATACACCTACAATATCAGATAATAACCCTCCGAGGCTTCCCCCCAATAAAAGAGGGAGCAGGTCATCTTCGGTTTCCAACTTTACATAAGATGTTGTGTTTGTTGGAAGTGTGGATGGAAATTCCATTTCCAAATGCCCGGCATAGGCTCCGAGCCCTAATGCAACACCAGAGTTGGCTCTTACTGTTGCAGATGTGGACAGATTACCATCAATAGCATTGGCAGCATTGTCCACTTCATCTTCACTTATAATAGTTGTGGCAAAGGTTTGTCCATTAATAGAATATATAGACAACACAAGAAAAATAAGGAATAATGATCTTTTTGAATAAAGTAATGATTGATCCATAACTAAAGTCATAATTTTTTATATATAACTCAGTTATTTTTCAATTATTTTATTTTGTAGTCTATTTCTTTATAAAATGAAGGAATAAAGAATTAATAAATGATATGTTTTTGATTAATGAATGCCTAATAAATACTTTGTTCTGTATTTAATATATTGTTTATGAGTAGTTTGAAATTTACATTAAATTTTTATTGTAAATTTATTTGTAAGAAAAAGATTATTTATAGAAAAGTTGGGTGAAATATAAGGTCCCTGATCCATCGGCTTTTACACTTACGGCTGTGTATAGAAAATCTCCCTCCATGACTTTTCGATGCGTGTCACTTTTGATCCATGCTTGGACAATGGCTGCAGCAGAGGTATAACTCTTTCCTACGTTTTCCGAGACATAGTTGGCACGGGCCTCTTGCGCCAAGTTGGAAGATCTGATATTGAAATTGTCATGGCTGATGTGGCCTGCGGAAATCATTTCTTCCGTATGCTGTTCCGCATAATCATAGGCAATATCATCAAACTCCAATGTATTCAATCCTTTGGATGATCTATATGCATTGACCAGGTCTAGGATTTCCAGTTCAATGTTTGATGATAGATTTTCAGGTGAAAGTACCAGTTCGTCCTCCAATGAAGAGGTGCTACAAGAAGTTAGAAATAATACAAAAGACAGTAGAATAATGGGGGAAATTTTAAGCGTTTTCAAGTATTGTTATTTTAAATTCGGGTGCAAAAGTACCCTGACATTTCCCTTTAAAAAAAGTCCTCTTTATACTTTATATGAAGTGGTCATTATCGTCGATGAACAGCTTAATTTTATACTCTTATTCCTCTTTCGAATTGTAAAAAAAACAATCATCGGAAATAGCCGTCATATTATCGCAATACTATGTAGGCGGAGGATTACGAAAACGGATTTTTTTGAATAACTCGCAAGTTTTGACGTACTTCACCAAAAAACAACAGCATGACCATTTTTGTGGATATGGACGAGGTGATCGCCGATGCATTTGGGGCACACCTCGACCTGTACAATGAAGAATTCAGAGCCCAACTCAAAAGGGAAGATTGTTATGGTAGGGAAGCGTGGCAATGTGTGCCCGAGGAGCACCAACAATCCATAAAAGACCATACTTGGAGGGATGGCTTTTTCAAAAACCTGCTGGTGATTCCAGATAGCCAGGAAGTGCTCTTCGAACTGAGCAAAAAACATGAAGTCTATATCGCTTCGGCTGCTATGGAATTTCCACAGTCCTTACGGGAAAAATCGGATTGGTTGGACGAGTTTTTTCCATTCATTCCTTGGCAGAACCGGATTTTGTGCGGCAACAAGCACGTCTTGAAGGGGGATGTCCTGATCGATGACAGAAGCAAGAACCTAGGGCCGTTTGAGGGCAGATCCATCATGTTCACTTCACCACACAACACCAATGTCACCCTCTTTGAGCGGGCCGACACTTGGAAGGACATAGCCGACAAACTTTTGTAACTTGTAGGCTTCAAAATTAAATTGATGCTGACGCGGATATCGTTCTTGGCCATTGTTTTATTGCTTCAGGCTTGTGCTGCCCAATCCCAATTGGTGCACGACGAACTGGAAACGGTGACCAGGGAAAACCTTAAATATTACCTGTATTACCCTGAGGGATATGCTTCGGAAGGGGACAAGGAATTCGGAATCCTGCTCTTTTTGCACGGTGGTGGGGAATCTGGAGGGGAATTGGGGTGGATAAAGCGAAATGGTCCCCCGAGGCTTTTGGCAGAGGGCAAACAATTTCCTTTTTTGATCTTGGCCCCACAAAATCCACACGAAAAAAAATGGTGGAACGCCCAAGCGGTGATGCAATTGCTGGACTCTGTCGTCAACACCAGTAATGTGGACCCCAAGCGCATCTATCTCACGGGTCTCAGTAGGGGAGGAAGTGGTGCTTGGGAACTGGCCACGCAATACCCCGATAGGTTTGCGGCCATGGCCGTGGTCTGTGGCATGGCACCTTTGCCCTACGCCCATTGGATAGATAAGAAAATGCCCATATGGGTCTTTCATGGGGACAAGGATGATGTCATTTCGGTGGATGAATCGGACCAAATGGTGAATAAATTGAAGGAAATGGGATATGATGTCCGCTATACCCGATATAAAGGTGTGGGCCATAATGCATGGGACAGAGCCTATACCACCGATTCCCTATATACTTGGTTTGCGAAACAAAAACGTTTAGATTGATGACGAAATATGTGATACCCTTTTTGGGGCTTGTAGCCCTTTTGGCCTGTCGTGGGAAACAAGAAGAAGAGAAAAGCATTGAAAAGGAAATCGTTGAAGTAAAAAAGGAGACTGCCTTGCCGGTCATGGACACAATTTCCCAAGAACCCAAACTGAAAACCTTTGAGGGACTGGCCGACACCACTTTTGTTCGTTTGGCTGATTTCAGTGACGATTTTGCCTATGACCTGCGCTATGCCACCGAAAACAATTTTTTAAAGGCCAAGGTCTATGACTGTGCCGAGTGCTATACCCGGGTCAAAACGGCCAAAGCGCTCATTGCCGCCAATAAGGATTTTTTGAAAAAGGGAGTGAAGATCAAATTCTACGATTGTTATAGACCCAATTCCGTGCAGTACAAGATGTGGGAAATTGTGCCCAATCCGCAATATGTGGCCAATCCCGTTAAAGGGTCCATTCATAACAAAGGTGGTGCGGTGGACATCACTTTGGTGGATATGGATGGGAACGAACTGGACATGGGAACCGATTTTGATTTTTTCGGAAAAAGGGCCTACCACGACAATACCGATCTGCCGAAAGAAATACTGGCCAACAGAACATTGTTGAAGGAAATTATGGAATCACACGGGTTTTGGTCCATCCGGACCGAATGGTGGCACTATAACCTATCTGCCGCCTCCAACGACAAGGTGGCCAATTTTAAATGGGAATGCAATGATTGATCTAAATTCAGAAAGATGAAGATATACAGAAAAGCAACGCTGTTATTTGCAATAATGTCCCTAGGAATGTCAGCACAGGATACCATAATGCCTTTGTGGCCCAAAATGGTCCCCAATCAGATGGAGTCGAATGAGAAGGAAGTGGTCGACAGGAGGGAGGATGGGATAACTTGGGTGACCAATGTCCAAAAACCTACATTGGAAGTCTATTTGCCTTCCCGAAAGAATGCCACAGGGCAGGCTGTGCTTATCTTTCCCGGAGGAGGTTACGGCGGTCTTGCCTACGATTGGGAGGGAACGGATATCGCGAAGGCCCTTACATTGAAAGGAGTGGCCGGTATCGTGGTCAAATATCGTTTGCCTTGGTCCAAATCGATCACAGAGGGTAAAAATGTTGTCCCCTTGCAGGATGCCCAGCGAGCGATTCGGTTGGTACGGTCAAAAGCGGCGGCATGGGGCATCGCCCCGGAAAAAATTGGGATTATGGGGTTTTCGGCCGGAGGACATTTGGCCTCTTCGTTGGGGACCCATTATAGGGATAAGGTATATGAGCGACAAGATGAGGCCGATGATCTGTCCGCAAGACCTGATTTTATGGCATTGATCTACCCGGTCATCACACTGGGGCATCCAAGTACCCATACAGGGTCCAGAGCTTCGCTATTGGGCGAGAATCCTACGCAGGAGGAAGTGGACTACCTCTCCAATGAAAAGCATGTTGATGGGGAAACCCCGCCAACATTTCTGTTGCATGCCATGGATGACAAAGCTGTTCCTGTGGAGAATTCCATCTTGTTCCTTGGGGCGCTGAGGGAGCATCAGGTCCCTGCCACCATGCACGTATACCCAACAGGAGGGCATGGTTTCTCTTTGGCTTTGAACGACGAACGATTGAAGAACTGGATGGGCCTACTTTACGATTGGCTTGCCACCTTGGATTAAGCCTCGGTTTTTGAGCATTGCAACACCAATAGTGATTCATCCAGGTTCTTGGTGAAAAAGAGGTAGGTTTCACCACCGTCCTTGATGTTGTGTTTTTTTCGGATATCGGCCACGGACAATGGAAAGTTGCGAGTGGTGATGTTGGCCTTTGCCATGCCAAGGGCTTTCATTGAGCCTTTGGAGTAAGGAAGGACCTTTTCGATAACAAAAGACCTTCCGGGGAAATCCATAAGACCGGAAGAAGAATATAAGTGCGAGTGGGGGTGCAGTTTATGTAGTTGGTAGGCAGCACCAATGGATTTGAACCCCCCGGATTTCAAGATAGCGGCATTTGGTTCATATAAGTAGGTATGGGGACCACCCAAAGCAACAATACTGTGCTGTTCTTCTTCCAGCACGAAATCGAACTTGTCCTCCTTGCCGTTGATGATGTTCACCGTCCGGACAGTACTGTTTCCCACAAAATTCTTTTCAAGCACGAACAGAAGCTCCTTGACCTCGTTGTTCAGGGCGACAACATGCACTTCTTTTACATGGTCCAGTTCACTGATGCCATGTTTGATGTCGAGCAATGGAGAAGTTTTCAGTAACACATTTTGGGTCTTTTGAAAAACCAGGTCCATGTTTTCCGGCAAATTGGGCAGGCAGTCCGCAAGCAAAAAGACCTTTCCTTTCGTGTCGTTCCGTCTTGAGGGATCGAGGTAGATCCAATCGAATTTTTGCGTGGTGGTCTTCAGAAAATCCATTCCATCCCCAACCAGGCAAGTGATGTTTTCCTTGCCCAATATGTTGAAATTATGGGTGGCAATTTCACTCAGCTCCGGGTTGATTTCACAGTGCGTTACAGCGTCCATTCTTTCCGAAAAAAAATAGCAGTCCACCCCAAATCCACCAGTAAGGTCGGCTAAGGATTTACCGCTTACCATTTGGGCTTTGTACCGTGCCGTAGCCTCGGAGCTGGTCTGTTCAATATGGAGCTTGTTGGGGTAGTAGATGTTGGCTGAATGGAACCAAGTAGGGAGCTTGTCCCGACTCTTTTTTTTGGCTTCGAGCTGCGTTACCAATTCTTTTTGGGACACTCCTTCAAATGGTGGTTTTTGCAGCAAAACTGACATCGTGTCAGTATATAAATTTTCTGATATAAAGGATTGTGGACCAGTATGTAATAGTGATTTATTCAAACTGATACTATAAACCTTTGGTCAATTTTTTCACAAAGGTATTTTCGGCCAAAAATTCCTTCAAAATCACCTTGATGGCGGTATATCCGGGCACTGCAACGACCATGCCTACGACCCCGAAAAGTAATCCTGCGATGATGATGATCAGGAAGATTTCGAGCGGGTGCGATTTCACGCTGGTGGAAAAAATGAAGGGCTGCGAAAAGAAATTATCCACCAATTGACCCACCGCCAAACCAATCAAAACATAGAGCGTTTTGGGTAATATGACAGCACTGAAATCCTCGCCCAAAAAACTGGTCATGGTGAGGGTGACCATGATGGCCCCGCCAATGAGCGGACCAACGTAAGGGATGATGTTGAACAAGGCACAAAGGAACGCAATCACGATGGCGTTTTCAACCCCCACGATCAACAATGCAATGGTGTAGATGACAAAAAGGATGAAAAGCTGCAACAGGATCCCGGCAAAGTATCGGGAGAGCAAACCATTGATCTTGTCTATGGTTTTTACCAAGTTACTTTCCTTGTCATCGGGTACAAAGGTCAACATGCCGTTTTGGAACAATTTGCTGTCCTTCAGAAAAAAGAAGGAAATAAAGAGCACAGAAAATAGACCCACACTAAAATTGCTTAGGGTGTTGATAAAGGAATTGATAAAGTTGGGGATGAACTTCAGGTCCAGGCCCTTGAGCACATTTTCCTCAATTTTGGCCTCCTCGATCAGGTCATCCACATTCCTGGTGGAAGCACCAAAGTAATCCAAGATTTGATAGTACAGGCTATTGATGTCCGTTTTGAGGGTATCTATGTCCAAGAGGGAGAGGTTTTTGCTCTGCTCTGAGATCAAAGGGATGAAAAGGGCCAAGATGCCCAGAAAAATGGAGAGCATGAAGATCATGGCCGCTACTACGGCAAGCGTGTTGGGAAATTTTAGTTTTCTACGTAAAAAAAGAACGATGGGCCTTCCCAGTAAGGCAATGACCGCTGCTATGGCCAAATAGGCCAATACGGAGCGGATCTTATAGATGAAAATGGCCATAAGGGCCACTCCGACCATGATGGCCACTGCACGCAATATTCCGTTGGCAATTGTCTTTGAGTTCATGAAAAATCAGCTTTTAAAGGCATATTCAACTATGTTGGCACCCATTTGGAGCGCTTTTGACCGGACTTCTTCGGGGTCGTTGTGCACAGCAGGGTCTTCCCATCCATCGCCAAGATCACATTCGAAGGTGTATAGCAATACCAACCTGCCTTGGTCAAAAATACCAAACGCCTGGGGTCTTTTTCCATCATGCTCATGGATTTTTGGGAGTCCTTGGGGGAATTTGAACTTTTGGTCAAAAATGGGATGGTCCGCACCCAGTTCCTCCAATTGTTTGTCCGGGAAAAGTTTTAAGAGCTCCCTTTTTAGGTAAGGCTCCATGCCATAGTTGTCATCGATGTGCAAAAAACCGCCGGAAAGGAGGTAGGTCTTCAAATTCTGGACCTCGTCATCCGTAAAAAATACATTGCCATGCCCCGTCATGTGCAGAAAGGGGTATTTGAACAAGGTGACACTGCCGGCCTCTGCGGTCTCGGGTTGCGGATCTATCTTGGTGCCAAGATTGGCGTTGCAAAACTGTATCAGATTGGGAAGTGCCGTAGGGTTGGAATACCAATCGCCTCCGCCGCCATATTTCAACACGGCAATCTGCTGGGCGTCGGAAGAGGCCATGACAAAAATGAAAGCAATGGTCAGCAGGAATGTCCTTTTCATGGTGAAATGTACCGATTGACTCAAAAGTAAGTCATTCGGGCCACAAAAAGGGAAAAAATACTTTTTTTGGTCAGCTGTTGATGGTGGAAACTGTGGCACAGGCCACGATAGCAGCCGTTTCGGTGCGGAGGCGGTTGTTGCCCAGTGAGATGGGCACAAAGCCCTTTTTCCTGGCCAGATCCACCTCCCCTTTGGAAAAATCGCCTTCCGGCCCAATAAGGATGACAAGGTCCATATCCGCGATGACCCTTCGCTTCAGTTCCATTTTTTCATCATTGTGGCAATGCGCGATGAACTTGAGCCCCAAAAACTCCTTTTCCATGAACTCAGCATAAGTTATGGGCGGGTTGAATTTGGGCAGAACGGTCTGGAGGGATTGTTTCATGGCGGATTGGATCACGCGCTCCATGCGTTCCGGTTTTATGGTTTTGCGTTCGGAGTGTTCGCAGATGATGGGGGTGATCTCATCCACACCTATCTCCGTCGCCTTTTCCAGAAGCCACTCGTACCGATCGTTCATTTTTGTGGGGGCCACGGCCATGTGAAGGCTATACCTTTTCGGGATGGCCTTGGTCCGTGAGATGATCTGGGCCATGCACTTTTTGGGGTCGGGAAGTACTATTTCGGCCTCGAACAGATACCCTTTGCCGTTGGTGATCTGGAGCAGATCGCCTTCGGTTTTTCGCAATACCCGGACAATGTGTTTGCTCTCCTCAGGAGAAAAGGTGAACTGCTTGACGCTGTTGTCCAAGGAAGGGTCGTAAAAAAGTTGCATGGTTTCTGTATTTATAAGGTTGAAGGACTTAGCTCCCTATGGCATATCGGGCTTTTGCCGCAACACGCTGGTCCGTGAACTGTCCTTTTTCAAATTTAAGATAACCGACGATACCGATCATGGCGGCATTGTCCGTACAATATTCAAATTTTGGAATATAGGTTTTCCATCCCAAAGTTTCCTCTGCCTCCTTGAGCCTGGCGCGTATGCCCGAATTTGCGGCAACGCCACCTCCAATGGCCACTTCTTTAATGCCGGTCTGCTCTACGGCCATGTGCAGTTTTTCCATCAGGATCTCCAGAATGGTATGCTGTACGGAGGCGCAGATATCGTTGATGTTCTCGGCAACGAAATTGGGGTTCTTTTGCGTTTCCTTCTGCAGGAAATATAAAATACTGGTCTTCAGTCCGCTGAAACTAAAATTAAGACCATCCACCTTGGGTTTGGGAAAATCGAAGGCCAAGGGATTGCCCAATCGCGCATTTTTGTCCACCAATGGTCCCCCGGGATAGGGAAGCCCCATCAGTTTGGCACTCTTGTCAAAAGCCTCGCCTACGGCATCGTCCAAGGTCTCTCCCAGCACTTCCATGGTAAAATGATTGGAAACCTTCACGATCTGGGTATGGCCTCCACTGATGGTCATCCCCAAGAAAGGAAACGAAGGGGATGTCCCATTTTCATCGGCAATAAAATGCGCCAGGATATGGGCTTCCATGTGGTTCACCTCGATCAAGGGAATGTCCAGCCCCAAGGCCAAAGACTTTGCAAAGGAGGTGCCCACGAGCAATGAGCCCATCAATCCCGGTCCTCGGGTAAAAGCTATGGCGGATAGCTCTTTTTTATCGATATTTGCCTTGGCCAAGGCTTGGTGTACCACGGGAACGATATTTTGTTGATGTGCCCTCGATGCCAACTCGGGGACAACACCTCCATATTGCTTGTGGATTTCTTGTGTAGCTACCACATTGCTCAGTACTTTTGCATTACAGAGTACGGCAGCGGAAGTGTCATCGCAGGATGATTCAATGGCAAGGATATATTTTTTTATGTCTGTCACAGGTTTTGGAACAAAAATTGGTCATCAAAGGTAAAACATAAAGCCCTATCAAAAAACTTCGCAAAATACTGTTGCGCTCCCTCTTGGCCATCCTAGTGCTATTGGTATTGGTCTCGTTGGTGCTGTCCATGCCCGTGGTACAGACCAAATTGGCCAAATACGCCATGGATTCGGTGAACAAGGAGTTCGGAACGAACATGCATATTGACAGGGTGAGTCTTTCGCTTTTCACGCTGAATGCGGGCATCAAGGGCATCTATGTGGAAGACTACAAAAAGGATACACTTTTTTACATCCACAAACTCAGCACTTCCATCCTTAACCTAAGGAACATGGCCAATGGAAAGATGGAGTTTGGGGATATCGAGGCTGATGGGTTGATCTTTAACCTAAAGACTTATGAAGGGGAGGACGATACCAATCTCGATGTGTTCGTGGACAAGTTGGATGATGGAAAGCCCAGAGACCCGGGAACACCGCCTTTTTTTATGGCCTCGGACCAAATCCAGATCAATGGCGGAAAGTTCAGGTTGATCGATGAAAACCTCGAATCCGAAAAAATACTCGATTTCAACGATATCAAGATCCTCGCCGAGGATTTCCAGGTTTTGGGGCCAGAGGTGACCTTGGACATTTTGGACCTTACCATGGAGGCCAAGCGGGGGATAGTACTGGAGAAGTTGGCCGCCAAGTTCAAATATACCAAAGAGGAGATGCGCTTTGATTCACTCTTGATCGATACCGAACAATCGGAGCTCAAGGGCAATTTGGTGTTCAAGTACAACCGAGAGGACTTTGCCGAGTTTTTGGACAGGGTGAATGTGGAGGCCGATTTTACGGAATCCACCGTTTCGCTCAACGAGGTGAATGCCTTTTACGATGAATTCGGTCAGGATAAGGAAGTCACTTTTACGGGGAATTTCACTGGAGTGCTCAATAAACTTCAGGTCAGCGACCTTTTTCTATTTACGGACAATACGGGAATCCGAGGGGATTTTGAGTTCGATAACCTGTTCAGCGAACAGGCCCCCTTTGTGTTGCGGGGCGATATTGACAACCTGACCTCGAGCTATTACCAATTGCGGAGCATTTTGCCCAATATCTTGGGTAAGAATATCCCTGAATCGGTCCAGAAATTGGGGCAATTCACCGTTCGGGGAGATGCCGAGGTGACCGAAACCTCCTTGGATGCGAAGGTCAACCTGAATACCGCCATCGGGAGCAGCTACGTGGACCTTCAAATGACCAATATCCAGACCATAGACGATGCCTCTTATATCGGGTTCATATCGTTGATAGATTTTGATCTTGGCGCTTTCACCAATGATGACCAGTTGGGGCTCACCTCCCTGGATATGAACGTGGAGGGGAAAGGTTTTGTGGCCGAAAGTCTGAACACCGAAGTTATCGGGGAAATCTATAAGTTGGAGTACAACGGTTATGAATACAACAAGATCAAGGTCTCCGGAATTTTGAAGGAACAACTGTTTGACGGAACCCTGTTGTGCAATGATGACAATTTTCGTTTCGATTTTAAGGGGTTGGCCGATTTTGGGGGCAGGGAGAACAAGTTCAACTTTATTGCCGCAGTGGACTATGCCGATCTGAAGAAACTCAATTTCATAGACGATAGTATCTCCATTTTCAAAGGATATGTCAACATGGATATTGAGGGCGGTAATCTGGACGATATCGTTGGTCAGATGAATTTCACCAACACCACTTATCAAAACAAGAACGATACCTATTTCTTTGAAGATTTTACCGTGAACGCCTCCTTTGATCAAGATACGGTACGGACAGTGGAGATCAATTCGCCCGATATCATTACCGGATACATGCGCGGAAAATTCAAAGTGAATGAAATAGGACGGTTGGTACAGAATTCCGTGGGAAGCATCTATACCAACTACAAACCCTTTAAAATTTCCAAGGGCCAATACCTGGACTTCAATTTCAAGATCTATAACAAGATCGTGGATGTCTTCTTTCCCGATGTGGCCTTTGATCCCAACACCTTCATCAGGGGGAATATTGTGGCCGATGAGGGCGACTTCAAACTGACTTTCAAATCCCCGAGTATAGAGGCTTTTGACAATAAGTTCGACAACATCGAGCTGAAGATAGACAACAAAAACCCCCTGTTCAACACCTTCATCTCCGTGGAGGACATGTCCACAGTGTATTATGACATCAAGGACTTCAGCCTGATCAACACCACGCTCAAGGACACCCTGTTCTTTAGAACAGAATTCAAGGGGGGAAGCGAGTACAACGATAGCTATAACCTCAATTTTTACCACACCTTCAATGAGAACAACAAGTCTGTCATAGGTCTCAAAAAATCAGAGGTCAGTTTTAAAGGGAGTACTTGGGTACTGAACAAGGACGGGAACAGCAAGAACAAGGTTATTTTCAACAGCGCCCTGGACAGTATCCTGATCGAGGATGTGGTGATGGACAACAACAATGAAGAGCAGATCCGGTTGCGGGGGGAATTTGCGGATTCCACCTATAAAGACCTGGACCTACAGTTCAAGATCGTTTCCCTGAACAAGATCACACCGGCCATCGATAGCCTTAAACTGAATGGATCGGTGGACGGTTTTCTCAATATCCTTCAAAAAGATGGAAAATACCTGCCAACCTCCAGTCTCAATATCCAAGATTTCAGTGTGAACAACATCCGCTTGGGTGATTTGGAAGTAGGGATTTTTGGCAACAATGACCTTACCGAGTTTGGAGTGAGCACTTGGCTGAACGACAACGGGAAGGAAAAATTGAGCGTCAATGGGAAGGTGACCAACTTCAACAACAAACAGAACCTCGATCTCATGGCCAATCTGACGGATTTTGACATGGAACCCTTCAGTCCCTTGGGAGAGGGCGTGGTTTCCAACATTAGGGGTAAGGTGAGCGGGAATGTAAAGATCAGTGGGGGCGTGGAAAATCCCTCCATAAATGGAGATCTTACCCTGAACGAGGCAGGTATTGGCATTCCTTACCTCAATGTGGATTATGATTTTGCGCCCTATTCGCGGGTTCGCCTTTTTGACCAGACTTTTTATTTTGAAAATGTAGGTCTTTCCGATGTGGACGAGGGAACAACGGCCATTTTGGACGGAACGATAAGCCATACCAATTTTGATGATTGGCACTTAGGGTTGGATGTGGACACCAGGAACAATCGGTTCCTGATCCTCAACACGGATTACAATGAGGAGTCGTTGTACTACGGAACAGGCTTCATCAATGGAACAGGGAGCATCTATGGGCCCACGGATGCCCTCACCATTTCGGTGGATGCCACCACGGCACGGGGAACTTCATTAAAGATACCGCTGAGCGATGTCACCAGCGTGGGCGATTATTCCTTCATCAATTTTATAGAAAAGGGCGAGTCCAATTCTTTCGAAGAGGAAAGAGTGCTGGAGGATTACCAAGGCCTGGAAATGGCCTTCGACCTTGCAGTGACCCCTGAGGCAGAAGTGGAGATCGTGGTGGACAGGAGTTCTGGAAGCTCTTTGAAAGGAACTGGGGAAGGAATTCTGTTGATAGAGATCAATACCAACGGAAAGTTCAATATGTATGGGGAATTTGTGGCGGTGACCGGGGAGTACAATTTTAAATACGGAGGGGTCATCGATAAGAAATTCAAGGTACGTCCCGGGGGTACCATACTTTGGGAGCGAGATCCATTGGCGGCCCAGTTGAACCTTGAAGCGGTCTATTCCCTCAATGCCAATCCCGGACCCCTTTTGGACAATGCTGGTTTTACGGGTAGGATTCCCACCGAGGTGGTCGTCCGATTGGATGGGGAACTGGAAAGCCCCAACATCAATTTTGACATTGATTTCCCGGGAACCAATTCCGTGGTGCAGTCCGAACTCCAATACAGGCTTCAGGATCCCACGGTCAAGGAGCGGAACGCCTTTTTCCTGCTCGCCCAGGGAACCTTTGTGAACGCCCAGAGCGGGATCAACCAGCAAGCGGTCACCGGGAACCTGATTCAGACGGCTTCCGGGCTGCTCAACCAGATTTTGGGGAGCAACAACGACAAGTTCAATCTTGGGGTATCCTATGAGCAGGGACTTTTGGACCCCAATGCCGATATCCGCACCGAAAACAGGATAGGGGTCACCGTATCCACCCAGATCTCCGACCGCATCTTGGTGAACGGAAGGGTAGGGGTGCCCGTGGGTGGGGTTTCCGAGACCGTAGTGGCAGGTGATGTCGAGGTCCAGGTGCTCCTGAACGAGGAAGGCACCCTCAGTGCCAAGATATTCAACAGGGAGAACCAAATCCAGCAGTTTTTGGCCGAACGCCAAGGCTACACCCAAGGGGTCGGACTTTCCTATCAAGTGGATTTTGACAGTTTCAGGGAATTGATGCAGAAAGTGTTCAAAAAGAAGGAGGAAAGAGTAGGCCCGGCAACCCAAAAACAAGCCTCTGGGGAGGTCATGGGCAAGGATAGCCTGATACGCTTTTTGCCCAAGACGGTAGATTCTTCAAAATCCATGGATTAAGTTTGTTTTTTTGACATTTTTTGATTGTTTTTTTACGAAAACGTTTGAGAAATTCCCCGAAAACAAATAAATTATCAAGGCATTCATTAATTGGATAAAGTTTCCTAGTTTTGACCTCTTAAAATTTTTAATGGCTTCAGAAATTAAGAAAATAGGAGTTTTTACCTCAGGTGGGGACTCACCGGGAATGAATGCTGCCATTCGTTCCGTGGTCCGTACCTGTGCGTATTTGAAGATAGAGTGCGTGGGTATCTACAGAGGATACCAAGGTATGATAGAAGGGGACTTCAAGACCCTCGATGCGCGTAGTGTGAACAATATCATCAACAAAGGAGGGACCATTCTTAAGTCCGCCCGCTGTGAAGAGTTTAGGACAAAGCAAGGAAGACAGAAAGCTTACGACCAATTGATAAAAGAAGGCATCGAGGCCTTTGTGGTGATTGGTGGTAATGGAAGCTTTCATGGTGCCATGCTGTTCAACGAAGAATTCAATTTTCCGGTAATGGGAATTCCCGGGACCATAGATAACGATATTTTGGGAACTTCCTATACCTTGGGTTATGACACCGCCATCAACACTGTGGTGGAAGCGGTGGACAAGATCAGGGACACGGCAAGTTCGCACAACCGTCTCTTCTTTGTGGAAGTGATGGGAAGGGATGTGGGCCATATCGCCCTTAATGCAGGAGTTGGTGCAGGTGCAGAGGAGATATTGATTCCAGAACAGAATTTGGGCCTGGAACGTCTTTTGGAATCCCTCAAACGCAGCAAGGCGTCTGGAAAATCTTCCAGTATAGTCATTGTGGCCGAAGGGGACAGGACCGGAAAAAATGTGTTCGAACTCAAGGAATATGTGGAGCAGCATTTGCCCATCTATGATGTCCGGGTATCCGTATTGGGACACATGCAGCGTGGAGGTAACCCCACCTGCTACGATAGGGTATTGGCCAGTAGAATGGGCGTAAAGGCCGTAGAAAGCCTTTTGGAAGGCAAATCCAACTATATGGTGGGCATCAGGGACACCAAATTGGTACTTACCCCGATTGCCGATGCCATCAAGGCACATACGGAAATTGACGCGGAACTCTTGAGGGTATCCGATATCATGACAACATAAAACGTAAACATAAATAAAGTAGAAATGTCAAATTTGAAAATAGGGATCAACGGATTCGGTAGAATTGGAAGGTTGGTATTTAGGGCAACCGTAAAAAGAGGCGATGTAGATGTTGTGGCCATCAACGACTTGTTGGATGTGGACCATCTTGCCTACTTGTTGAAGTACGATTCGGTACACGGTGTGTTCGATGGTACCGTGGAAGTAAAGGACGGCCATTTGGTCGTAAACGGGAAAACCATCAGGATTACCGCCGAGCGTGACCCGAAAAATTTGAAATGGGATGCCGTAGGTGCTGAGATCGTTGCGGAATGTACCGGTATCTTCACCACTTTGGAAACCGCGCAGTACCATATTGATGGTGGTGCCAAAAAAGTGGTCATCTCCGCTCCTTCAAAAGATGCTCCCATGTTCGTTATGGGTGTGAACCACAAAGAAGTGAAGCCTACCGATACGATCATCTCCAACGCTTCCTGTACCACCAACTGTTTGGCCCCTATCGCAAAGGTGCTCAACGATGAGTTCGGTATTGCAGAGGCCTTGATGACCACGGTACACGCGACCACTGCTACCCAGTTGACCGTGGACGGACCTTCGCGAAAAGATTTCAGGGGTGGTAGAAGTGCCCTTTTGAACATTATTCCAGCCGCCACAGGTGCTGCCAAGGCAGTGACCAAAGTAATCCCATCCTTGGAAGGAAAACTTACCGGTATGGCGTTCAGGGTACCCACTGCCGATGTTTCTGTAGTGGACCTTACCGTGAAATTGGAGAAGGAAACTTCTTATGAAGGAATCAAAAAAGCCATGAAAAAAGCCGCTGATGGCGAATTGGCCGGTATTTTGGGCTACACCGACGAGTTGGTGGTTTCCCAAGATTTCGTTGGTGATGTAAGGACCTCCATTTTTGATGCCGATGCAGGTATCGAGTTGAACTCTACGTTCTTCAAGGTGGTTTCTTGGTATGACAATGAAACAGGGTATTCCAACAAATTGGTTGACCTTGCCTTGCATGCAGCAAGCCTTTAATTAAGTAGCTTTTTATACATATTTATAATCCCAAAGGAGTGAATGCTCCTTTGGGATTCCATAAAAATATCAACCTATGATCTTGATCGTGGATAGTGGCGCCACCAAGTCCGATTGGATTGCCTTGGACGAAAAGGGGGAACAATTGTTCCTTACCCAAACCTTGGGGCTTAGCCCAGAAGTATTGACCAGACAGGTCATCGAAGACCGATTGGCCAATAACTTTGAGCTTTCCAAAAATAAAAATGCAGTAACCCAATTGTATTTCTACGGAGCAGGTTGCGGTACCGATCGGATGAAAAGGTTTCTAAAGGATATTTTTAAGGACTTTTTCCCCAATGCCAAGGCCGAGGTCAGGGAAGACACCTATGCAGCCATATATGCCACTACACAGATCGGTCGACAAGGAATCGTTTGTATTTTGGGTACAGGTTCCAACTGCAGTTATTACGACGGCCACCAATTGATCCAAAAAGTGACTTCTTTGGGCTATATTTTGATGGACGATGGCAGCGGCAACTTTTTCGGAAGAAAACTGCTACGGGATTACTACTTCCATAAAATGCCACAAGATCTTGGGATGAAATTTGCCAAGGAGTACGACCTTGACGCGGATGTGATCAAAGAAAACCTATACAAGCAACCCAACCCCAACACCTATTTGGCCACTTTTGCCCGTTTCATCATAGAGAACAAAGAGCATCCCTATTGCAAAGGGGTCATCGAAAAAGGGCTACAGCAGTTTGTGAACAACTACATCATGCAGTTTGAGCTGGCCACGAAAGTGCCTGTGAGCTTCGTTGGGAGCATAGCACACTTTTTACAAGATGAATTGACAGCCTGTATGGAACGAAATGATTTGATCTTGGGGGTTATCCGCAGAAGACCCATAGAAGGTTTGGTGGAGTTCCACCGAAAGACTATTTGATCGCTATCATTGATATTTCGACATTGACAAATCTTGGGAGATTGGCTACTTCGACAGTTTCCCTGGCAGGTGCCGTATCGGCATCAAAATAGCTGCCATACACCTCGTTTATCTGGGAAAATTGATGCATGTCCTTGATGAAGATGGATGCCTTTACCACATCCTCAAAACCCATTTCGGCCTCTTCCAGAATCGCTTTCAGGTTTTCCATGCACTGTTGGGTCTCTTTCTTGATGTCACCTTCCACTAACTTTCCTGATGTGGGATCCATCGGAACCTGACCGGAGACATATAGGATACCGTTTACGAGTATGGCTTGGTTGTACGGGCCTATTGGGGCCGGAGCCTTGGAGGTGTTGATGATTTTTTTCATGGTCTGTACTGAATTTAGGTGCTGAAAATTATACAAAAAAACTATCTGTTGTTCCTGAAGGGTTGACTCCTGTTTTCCCATTTGAGGTCTTGGAGTATGGAGCTTTTTATACCTACAAAGAAATACCATCTTTCATACCGTCCGAAAGGGGTCCAGTCAAAGCTTAGCCTAAAACTTCCCAAATCTCGCTTGAAATTGAATCGGGTATCGGCAAAACCTTGATTTTTAAGATCGTACCCTGAATTGAAGCCCATCTCCCATTTAGGGGACAATTGGATATTCCCTGAAAACATAAGGGAGTGGTTGGTGATTTCCCCTTGTCTGTTATTGTTGTTGTAAGTGGCCACATAAGTAAACCGTGCATCCCAAGGTAGTCTGGTGTTGTATATGGGATTTTCCGTATTTTCACCTTCCCCTTTGTTGAAATGGGGTTCACCTGTGCGTGACCCGTCCAGTTCAAAAGGGTTGGCCCCATAATCGGGTTCCTCTTGCTCATTGGGGTCTTTTTTCTTTGCTCCTCCCTTTTGGAACATCTCGCTGTCCAGGGAAAAACCGGTGTTGAACCGGGCCGAGGTCAATCGGGCTAGACCACCACCATTTTTGATGTTCAGGGTGTTTATCCTTCGTCCACTATTGTCAATGGCATAGGGGTCAAAAGTGGCTGCAAAGTTGATGGGGACATTTTTGATGATCTCTGTTGCACCGCTCATGCTGATGGGACTTAATTTCAAGGAATCAGCTTCAAGGTTATAACTTGCGGAAAACGTGAGGTTGCTCAAGATGCTGACCTTTTTGGGTTCCGTTGCGGTTGAATCCTTATCCCGGACCTTGGCCTCCAAAGAGTTCTGCAAAGAGAAGCTAAGGGAACTTCCCCTGCTCAAGGAAGGTCTTCCATAGATACTTGTCTCAAAGGGCGTATACTGTACATGGTCGCCATCCTCATCCACATAGGTGTCATAGAATTGCTCAAAGGAGGGTGCATAGCTATAGCTCACAGAAGGCCTCATAACGTGGCGAAGGGCCTGTATTTTTTTTCCCTCCCCAAAATTCCAGGTACCATACATAGTGGTACCTATACTGGCTCCAAGGTTATACCTGTTGAAACGGTCAAATCCTGGGATGGTATCCGTTACCACCCGTTCCTCTTCCATATTATATTGCCTGCGGATGGTCTCCAAGGTCCAAACGTCCTCATAGCTTCCGTTCAAGCTCACACTGAAATATTTGGCCACTTTGAAGTTGGTACCGATGGGAATCCTGTGCCGGGCACCGACCCTTGCGTCATCGAACATCTTACTGGTAAAAAAGTCCTCTTCCGTAGTGGTGATGCTGTTCTGGGCGTTCACATCGTATTGAAAGTTCACGTTTTGGATGATTCCCTTTTTGATACCGTCCCGTTTGGCAAATGGAAAAATACGTTCCATGCTCGCCTGGAAGGTAGGCAATGACATATTGATTTGTTGCGTCCTGGAGTTTTGGGTATGGCTCAACGTCAAACTGGTATTGACCGAAGGATAGGCTGGAAAAGTCTTGGAATAACTGATGGACGAGGCAAAGGTGTTCGTCTGCGTATTGTTTCGGTTGATCTGGTTGAGCGAGTTTGTGTAAAATTGGCTACTCCCAAGGTTCACAGAGGCTGAAAACCTCGAATTTGGACTGGCCTTTGGGTCTTGGGTGTGCGATATTCGGATGTTATAGTTGCTCGTCCGGCTGTAGTCGCTGAAACCAAGTTGACTCTGGATCAGGTTTTCGTAGCTCACATTGACATTGCCCCTGAACTTGTAGCGTTTGGAGTAGATGGACTGCCCCCTGAAACCATAACTTCCATTGGTGTAGAAATCCCCGGTCACACTGAGGTCCACATAATCACTGATGGGTAGGTAGTACCCCCCGTTCTGGATGAAATATCCCCTTTGGGGATCGTTTCCGAAAGTAGGGAATATCAGACCCGGCGCACGTCCCGTGGTCAGGGGAAAATAGGCGAATGGCAACGCAATGGGCGTGGGCACGTCCACGATGTACATGTTGCTGTATCCGGCAATGATCTTCTTTTTGGGCACAAACTTGGCCTTCCGCACCCTGATGTAATAATCGGGGTCCACAGTGTCCTTGGAGGTGGTGAGTTTTCCTTCGTATAAAAAGTACACGGAATCGTTCTCCTTTTTGGTGATCTCCGCATAGACCTTCATGGCATCACTTCCCAGTTGCCCCAAGCCCGCTTCCTGCTCGGTCCTGGAGTTCCAGATGAGTGCCTTTTGGGTATCAAAATTAAAACGAATGGAATCTGGTCTCACCTCGTTTTCCCCTTGTTTGAAATAGGGTAGCTGGGAATAATTTCCCAAAGAGTCCTTCATCCGTCCGGCATAGACCTCATTTTTCACATAATCCATCACAATGACCCCGGCCTTTAGTTCAGTGTCTTGGTAATAGATCTCAGCTTCATCGTAAAGGTAAATTTTGTTGTCCTTTTGGCTGAGCTTTACATAATCCTTCGCCTTGTACTTAATCTTGTCCAGCAACAACGGCTGTTTTTCGGGGACGGTATCGGTTTCAACAGAATCGGTGGCAACCGTCTTTTTGAGGAAATCTGCAGGGATGAGGGGAGCGGTCAGGGTGTCGCCCACGGCCTTGATGGGCAAAGGGACAATGGGGTTCTCCTGAGCTATTAGCGTTGCCTTGCCACATAGAAGAACAAATAGGAAAACTAAAAGATGTTTATTTGCTTGCAACGTGATAAATCCTATTTTTGTGCTAGTTTGGCCCAGTTTTTGGCCTCAAACTTACATATATTTTTTGGTCTACTTACGGCGGATTAGAATATTTTTAACCTTATCGGGACACTATAATTACTCAGTTCTTATGAATAAAAGTCGGTCAGCATTTCTAGTTTTCATCCTTATGGTCCTTCCGTTGGCCTCTTTTTCCAAAAATGAAAACGATGAGCCCCCGCAGGATGAATTTGTGGTGGTATTGGACGCTGGCCATGGTGGACATGATCCAGGAAACATAGGAAATGGTTACCTCGAAAAGGATATTTCTCTCGCCATTGTGCTCAAAATCGGGGAGGAACTCAAAAAGCATCCGGGCATTAAAGTGGTCTATACCAGGGATGATGACACCTTCATTGACCTTTTTGTTCGGGGAAAGATTGCCAATGAGGCAGGAGCCGACCTTTTTGTATCGGTACATTGCAATGCACACAGTTCTGACGCCTTTGGTGCGGAAACCTATGTGCTGGGTCTGCATGCCAACCGACAGAATTTTGAGGTGGCCAAAAAGGAGAACTCCGTAATCTATTTGGAGGACGACTACGCGCAGCGCTATGCGGAATATGACATCAATTCCCCGGAATCCGTTATCGGGTTGACCATCATGCAAGAGGAATTTTTGGACCAGAGCATACAGTTGGGAAAAAAACTTCAGGACAATTTCACCAAAAAACTCAGCAGAAAGGACCGAAAGGTAAAACAGGCAGGCTTTATTGTACTGCACCAGACCTTTATGCCCAGTGTTCTGGTCGAAGCAGGGTTCTTGACCAATAAGAGTGAAGGAGGGTATCTCAATTCCAAAAAAGGACAGGATGAAATGGGCGCTGCCATTGCCGATGCCATATTGGCTTATAAAAATGAAGGGGGAACAGGAGGTGGTTTGACCATTGATACCCCCGTGGTGGAAGATACCAAAGTCCCTGTAAATGTTCCCGAGGAGGTTGAAGAGAAGAAAGAGACCACGACTAAGGAAGTACAGAAAGAGAAGGAACCGGAAGTGGCCACCGTGCCGGTCAAAGAGAAGGAGGATGTGGCACCTGCCGCCAAATCTGGCGTGGTGTTCAAGGTGCAACTTATGGCCAGCGCGAAGAACATACCGCTAAATGGAGAAAATTTCAATGGATTGGACCAATTGTCCAAGGAACCGTATAAGAACCTGTACCGTTATCTTTATGGCAATGCCAGCACCTTGGAAGAGGCCAAGCGCTTGAAGGCCAAGGCTGATGCCAAAGGCTATACCACCTCCTACATTGTGGCCTACAAGAACGGTGAGCGGGTGCCCTTGGCCCAAGTCCAGGAGTAAGAGAAAAAATATCTGTGGGTACCTTGTAAAAAATATTCCTAATTTTGTTTTAAACCATAAACCGAATCTTTTGAAGCTATCCAGGGAAATTAAAACTGGGATTATCGTGATTGCTGGGATTGTGGCCTTTATTTTTGGGCTGAGCTATCTAAAATCCTCCCCACTTTTCGAAAATAACAAAACATTTTACGCTGTTTATGAGAACGTGGGCGGGCTGCAAGCTGGAACACAGGTTTCCATCAATGGCTATGGCGTTGGTAACGTCACCGGAATCAATTTTAAGGACAGTTCAGGAAAATTATTGGTCACTTTTACCGTGAGCAATGAGTTCGATTTTTCCCAGAACAGTGTCGCCGAACTATTTGATACGGGCATCATCGGGGGCAAGGGCATACAGATCATTCCTGTTTTTGACCAAGCACCCAATGCCAAGTCTGGGGATACTCTACAATCCAAGATCAAACCGGGACTCACCGATCTGGTGCAGCAAAAACTGACCCCCTTGCAGCAAAAAGTGGAAGGAGCGGTATCGCACGCCGATTCACTCTTGATGAACGTCAACGATATATTGGACGACCCCACCAAAAGGGAGCTCAAGGAAACCATAGTATCCCTCAACCAATTGATAGGGGCCTTCAAAGGCAGTGCGGACAAGCTGAACGTGCTTTTGGAAAACAACAAGGAGCAGTTGGACAATTCATTGAAGAATGTGGACAACATCACCTCCAACTTTTCAAAACTTTCCGATTCCTTGGCCAATGTGGACCTTGCCGGCACCCTGACCAACTTCCAGACCACAGTGGACAAGCTGAACGGCATCTTGGCGAAGATAGAGCAGGGGGAAGGCTCGTTGGGCAAATTGCACAAGGATGATGCACTCTACAATAATTTGGCCGCAGCATCCAGGGAATTGGACCTTTTGTTGCAGGATTTCAGGCTTAATCCCAAGCGATACGTGAACGTGTCCGTATTCGGGAAAAAGCAAAAGGAATATACACTCCCCGAGGACGATCCGGCAGAAGAAAATCAAGAGAATTAAATGGAATACCTCCCAAACATAGTGTTCGCCATAGCCCTTGCTCTGGGCATTGGGTTCTTTGTGCGCAATGTGAAGAAGCTCATCAGAAACATCAAGTTGGGCAAAAAGGTCGATGTGGGGGACAACAAGCCCCAGCGATGGAAGAACATGGCAAAGATTGCCTTGGGACAGACCAAAATGGTGGTGCGTCCCATTGCGGGTCTTATGCACATCATTGTTTATGTGGGCTTTATCATCATCAACATAGAAGTGTTGGAGATTATTTTGGACGGTATTTTGGGTACCCACAGGTTGTTTTCCCCAATCGGGCAATTGTATGATGTTTTGATAGGTTCTTTTGAAATATTGGCCTTTCTCGTCATAGTCGCCGTGACCGTTTTTTGGGTACGAAGGAACATCATCAAGCTCCAACGGTTCATCAAACCAGAGATGAAGGGTTGGCCCAAAAAAGATGGCAACATGATCCTTTACATAGAATTTGTATTGATGGTCCTTTTCCTGACCATGAATGCCGCAGATTTCCAATTGCAGCAGATGGGTGCCGATCATTACGTACAGGCAGGGGCTTTCCCCATCAGTCAATTCATAACCCCTTTATTTGAGGGTCTCTCGGTCCCTACGCTGATATTTATCGAAAGGACGGCTTGGTGGTTACACATCTTGGGGATATTGACCTTTTTGAACTACCTCTACTATTCCAAGCATCTCCATATCCTATTGGCCTTTCCGAACACCTATTATGGAAAACTGAGGCCCCAAGGGCAGTTCAACAATCTGGAATCGGTGACCAATGAGGTGAAATTGATGATGGATCCCAATGCAGACCCCTTTGCGGCACCTGCCGATCCAAACGCCGCTGCACCGGAAAAGTTTGGGGCTTCCGATGTGATGGACCTGAATTGGGTGCAATTGCTCAATGCATATACCTGTACCGAGTGTGGCCGCTGTACCTCCGAGTGCCCTGCCAACCAGACAGGGAAAAAATTGTCCCCCAGAAAGATTATGATGGACACCCGCGACCGTTTGGAGGAAGTGGGCAAGAATATGGAGGCCAACAAGGGAGAATTTGTGTCCGACGGAAAACAATTGCTCGACGATTACATCAGTCGGGAAGAACTTTGGGCGTGCACCACTTGCAACGCCTGCGTACAGGCATGCCCTGTGAGCATAGATCCCCTGTCCATCATTGTGGAAATGCGTAGGTATTTGGTGATGGAGCAATCCGCTGCGCCCATGGAACTGAACAACATGATGTCCAATATCGAAAACAACGGGGCACCTTGGCCATACAACCAGATGGACCGTTTGAACTGGGTAAACGAATAAAACGAGCACTATGGACGAACAATTGAAGGTGAAGACCATGCAGGAGTTTATGGCGGAAGGCAAACAGCCCGAGATATTGTTTTGGGTAGGTTCGGCCGGAAGTTATGACGATAGGGCAAAAAAAATATCCAGGGCCTTTGTGAAGTTGTTGAACCGGGCCAATGTCGATTTTGCCGTGTTGGGACAGGAGGAGAGTTCAACCGGAGATGTGGCCAAACGGGCAGGCAATGAGTTCTTGTTCCAAATGCAGGCCATGATGAACATCGAACTGTTGAACGGTTATGAGATCAAACGCATTGTGACCTGCGATCCACATTCCTTCAATACCCTTAAAAACGAATATCCTGGCTTGGGGGGTACCTACGAGGTCGTCCACCATACTCAATACCTGAAAGAACTTTTGGATCAGGGCCGTTTGACCCTGAAAGGGGAAACCTATAAAGGAAAACGCATTACCTTCCACGATCCATGTTATCTGGGCAGGGCCAATTCCGTTTACGAGGCCCCCAGGGAGGTGCTTACCAAGACCAATGCCGCATTGGTGGAAATGAAACGCCACAAGAAAACTGCATTGTGTTGTGGGGCAGGAGGGGCCCAAATGTTCAAGGAACCCGAAAAAGGGGATATGGACATCAATGTTTTACGCACCAAGGATGCCTTGGAAACCAATCCCGATATTATTGCAACGGGTTGCCCGTACTGCAACACGATGATGACAGATGGTATCAAGGCCCATGAAAAAGAAGAAAGGGTTACGGTCTTGGACGTAGCCGAACTTTTAGCAAACTCTATTTGATATGTTGGTAGATTTTAATGAATTACCGGAGCACTCAAGGATTTGGATCTATCAATCCAATCGTAGTTTCACGGATGCTGAGCAAGAGGAAATCAAGGAAGAGTTGGACAGCTTCCTAAAGGAATGGACGGCCCATGGCAGTGAACTCCATGCCGGGTTTGAGATGAAGTACAAACGATTTATCGTGATAGGGTTGGACCAGACCAGTGCCAGTGCATCCGGGTGTTCCATTGATGCCTCGGTCCATTTTATACAGACTTTGGAAAAAAGATACAACGTGGAACTCATGGACCGGATGAACGTTTCCTTCAAACAGGGTGAGTACATCGCGTACAAGCCGCTGACGGATTTCAAGAAGATGGCCAAGGACAAGTCCGTTTCCCCCAATACGATAGTGTTCAACAATTTGGTGGCCACCAAACAGGAATATTTGGAACATTGGGAAGTGCCCGCCAGTGAAAGTTGGCATTCCAGGTTTGTTTAGGACAATCTTAAAGTATCTTAATTTCTGTGCATTTCTCGACCAAATGCAATATTTTTATCAGCTATAAGTTCATGTCCTAGACAAGATATTTATGCGGTCAAACCTATATTTCCCCCTTTTCATATTACTTAGTTTCCAAGTCTTTGGTCAAGAGAATCCTCTTGTGACGCAAGATTCCATTGCCCAAATGGCATGGGTGGAGAACAGGTACAATAGCATGTCCCTTCAAGAGCGTATTGGCCAGTTGTTCATGGTGAGTGTGGCGTCCAACCAGGACAAGGCCTCTACGGACAACATACAGAAACTTGTGGCCGAAGAGGGTATTGGCGGGGTTATTTTTTTGACCGGAACACCCGTACGTCAGGCCAAATTGACCAATGCATACCAATCAAAATCCAAGATTCCATTGTTGATCGGCATGGATGCGGAGTGGGGCTTGGCCATGCGGCTGGATTCTACTTATGCTTTTCCTTGGAACATGACCTTGGGAGCCGTTCAAGACAGTACTTTGGTGGAAAAAGTGGGGCATCAGATTGGTAAACATGCCAAACGTCTTGGGGTACACATCAATTTTGCGCCCGACCTGGATGTGAACAACAATCCGCAGAACCCGATCATTGGCAATCGTTCCTTTGGTGAAGACCCTGTGAATGTGGCAAAAAAGGGTGCTGCCTTTGTGAAGGGAATGGAAGCGGCCGGGGTACTTTCCTGCGGCAAGCATTTTCCGGGTCATGGGGACACCGCCACGGATTCGCACAAGGCACTCCCGATCATCAATTCATCTAGGGAAGTACTGGATTCCATCGAGCTTCGCCCATTCCAAAAAGTGCTGCAGCATGGATTGAGTTCTGTGATGATCGCCCATTTGGACGTACCCAGTCTGGAAAGCAGGGAAGGCCATCCTTCCTCACTCTCCAAGGAAATCATTACGGGATTGCTGCAAGAAGAAATGGGTTTCCGGGGTTTGATATTCACCGATGCCTTGAACATGAAAGCGGTTTCCCAATTTGCGGATGAAGGTGAGGTGGAACTGGAAGCCTTTTTGGCGGGGAACGATATGTTGTTGATGCCCGAAAATGTCTCCAAGGCAAAGAATAGACTCATTTTGGCGTACAATGAAGGTGTCATCACCGAAGAAAGATTGGCCCTGACCGTGAAGAAAATATTGATGGCCAAGTACAAGGTAGGCTTAAACAATTACCAGCCCGTGCCCTTGGAAAACCTGTATGAAGACCTGAATACCCTTGAAAACGATGTGATCTACGAAGAGGCCATCGAGGGGGCCATGACCGTGGCCAAGAACAATTTTTCCCTGATGCCCATTAGAAAATTGGACAATAAAAAGATTGCCTATGTCCAGTTTGGGGACGACTCCGGTTCCACTTTTTTGGAAACCATGAACAAGTATTACAAGGTCACCCAAATCAAGGCAAAGGATATTGCGGCCTACAAAAATGAACTGGCCGATTACAATTTGGTCATCATCGGTCTGCACAAAAACAATGAAAGCCCATGGAAGGGCTATAAGTTCTCCAAAAACGAACTTTTCTGGATGGAGGAAATATCCAGACTCCGTACCAGCAATACCATATTGGCTTTGTTCGCAAAGCCCTACGCACTTTTGGATGTGGTCAACTTTGATGCCATGGATGGAGTTGTGGTCGCTTATCAGAACAGTAAAATTGCACAGGAAAAGGCCGCCGAGGTTATTTTTGGTGCCATAGGTTCCACAGGTAAGCTGCCCGTTTCCGCCCATGCCGAATTTCCAGTGGGCACAGGGACCAAGTTGGAGGCCATCCAACGGTTGGGATATAGTATTCCCGAGCGGGTGGGCATGAGCTCGGAGAAACTGGCCCAAGTGGATACCTTGCTACAACAAGGCCTGGACTCACTGATGTATCCCGGGGCACAGGTATTGGTGGCCAGAAAGGGAAAGGTCATCTACAACAAGAGCTTTGGCAAGCCTGCGTACAATTCAGATTTGGATATTACGGAAAAATCCGTTTATGACCTGGCCTCATTGACCAAGATCTTGTCTACGCTGCCCATCATCATGAAGATGGAGGAAGAAGGGAAAATTGCGCTCAACGATACCTTTAAAGATTTGATTCCCGGATATGCGGACACCGAGCTGAAGGATGTCACTGTTTTGAAAGCACTGTCGCATTACGGTCGACTTCCGGCATGGATCGCTTTTTATATCGACACCTTGACCAAGGACAGAAAACCTTCCCCGGAGTTTTACAGCAACAATCCTTCGGAGGCCTTCCCATACAAGGTTGCGGAACATTTGTACCTCACTAGGTCCTACAAGGACTCCATCCATAACCGCATAGGCAGGCAAAGTTTGAAGTCCAATCGTTATCGATACAGTGATCTAGCCTATTATGTCTTTAAGGAATATATTGAGGATACCTATCAAAGGCCGATAAACGAATTGGCGGATGAATTTTTCTACAAGCCCATGGGTCTACAGCGGACCACTTTCAACCCCCTAAAAAAAATTCCAAAAGATGAGATAGTTCCCTCCGAAGAGGACGACTATTACAGATATCAGACCGTGCAGGGCTATGTCCATGATATGGGAGCTGCCATGCAGGGCGGGGTAGGCGGACATGCAGGACTTTTCAGCACGGCCAATGAAGTAGCGAAGATCATGCAGATGTACCTGCAGGGTGGTTATTATGGAGGGGAACGCTTTTTGAACGAGCGGACCATCAAAAAATTCAACACCTGCTACTTCTGCAACAATGATGTGAGAAGGGGAGTGGGCTTTGATAAGCCCCAATTGGGTAGTAGTGGCCCAACCTGTGGCTGTGTATCCAGAAAAAGTTTTGGGCATAGTGGCTTTACGGGTACGTTCACGTGGGCAGACCCCGATGCGGAACTGGTCTATGTGTTTTTATCGAACAGGACCTATCCGTCCGCGACCAATACATTACTGATAAGTTCTGCGTTGCGCACACGAGTACAGAAGGCTATTTATGATTCCATTATCAATTAGACAATAAATATTGCCTTAGATTTGTTTCGATATAAGCCTTCCTGATGGAATGGCCTGTTCATAATGGACAATGACACGGCAATGGCCAAACCAAAAATAGATACTGACAAATGAAAATTGCGATTGTTTGTTACCCTACCTTCGGAGGTAGTGGAGTGGTTGCCACGGAATTGGGCATCGCCTTGGCGGAAAGGGGGCACGAAGTACACTTTGTGACCTATAAACAACCGGTCCGTTTGGGGCTTTTGGACAACAATATCCATTTTCATGAAGTGCACGTACCGGAATATCCATTGTTCCATTACCAACCCTATGAACTGGCACTGTCCAGTAAGTTGGTGGATACCATCAAACAATATGATATAGAGCTGTTGCATGTGCATTATGCCATTCCACATGCCTATGCAGGGTATATGGCCAAAAAGATGCTCCAGGAATATGGCATTTTTATCCCGATGATCACCACCTTGCACGGTACCGACATCACTTTGGTGGGCAAGCACCCATTCTATAAGCCAGCGGTAACGTTCAGCATCAATAAGTCCGATGTGGTGACCTCGGTTTCAGAGGCCCTTAAAAAAAGTACCTTGGAACTGTTCGATATTGAAAGGGAAATAGAAGTGGTGCCGAATTTTATCGAGGCTTCCAAATACAGTCCCAACTATTCCGATTGCCAACGCACTTTGATGGCCAAGGAAAATGAGCGCATCATAACCCATATCAGTAATTTTAGGAAGGTAAAGCGTATTCCCGATGTGATCCATGTATTCCATCGCATCCAGAAAGAAATTCCAGCAAAGCTGATCATGGTGGGCGAAGGACCTGAAAAGGAAAAAGCAGAGCAGTTGTGCGATAAGCTTGGACTCAAGGACAAGGTGCTGTTTTTGGGAAATAGTACCGAAATCGACCGTATTCTTTGTTTTTCCGATCTCTTCCTTTTGCCTTCGGAGACGGAGAGTTTCGGGTTGGCCGCTTTGGAGGCCATGATCAACAAGGTGGCCGTAGTTTCCAGCAACACCGGGGGTATTCCCGAAGTGAATGTGGATGGAGTATCCGGATTCCTTTCCAATGTGGGCGATGTGGAGGACATGGCGGCAAAGGCCTTGCAGATATTAAGAGACGATGCAGTCCTGGAAAAGTTCAAGCAAAATGCTTACAAAGTGGCCTCCAAGTTTGACATTGTCCATATTTTGCCCCTCTACGAAGAAATCTACGAAAAAGCATACAAGTCACGTTTCAAGAATACCTTTTGACCATGAAACGTTTTCTGTTCCTTGCCTGCATATGTCTGCTCTCCTGCAATGCCCAGAAAAATATGGGTGAGGAGATTCAAGGCTTGGTCTTGGTGGAACAGGATGGCTATTCAGGGGTAGAGGTCTTTGAGGCCAGGGAAATACGGGAGACCAAATCACTCCATAGATTTTATTCCCAGATCAACAAGACCCGAAAGCCGGGACTTCCCGTGCCTATGATCGATTTTTCTAAAGAAATGGTCCTCTTGGTATGCTTGGGTGCACAGCAAGGAAAGCCATCGGTACGGCTGTCCAAAATTAAAGAAACCGACACCGAAATCTTCATAGGAGTGGTATTGGAAGCCAAGCCACAGGGGCCATTGGCCACCCAAACACCCTTTTACCTATATAAAATGCCTCTTGTCGACAAAACGGTCATTTTTCAAACAAGCGATTAATGGTCCAGAAAAGACCTTTTTTACTTCTTATCGAATATAAGCGCACTTAAAAGTGCAAAATTTAGCTTAGTACAGAGTCAAAGTAGATTTGTAGTCGATAAACCCTCAAATCGAGCAGTATGAATATTTCTAGACCTGCCCTAGTGGCCGTGGCATTTTGTTTTGCCCTATCTGCCTTTGCGCAAGACCTTCAACTTACCAAAAAGGACAGTATTGTCCAGAGTTTTTGGTTGGTATCTTTAGGAACCAACATTGTGGACGATTCCGGCCACGAGTTCAGTAGACTATTTGATGTGGATGATGCTTGGAACATGGTTCCTTACCCTTCCAGAATCAGTGTCGGACGTTATTTTAAGAATGGTTTGGGCTTGGAAGCTATCGGAACCTATAATAAATATAAGGAAGGAAAGATTATTGATAAGGTGGTGAACCCTGAAGATGTGGACTATTTTGGTCTGGATTTTAGGGTGAGCTACGATTTGAACATGATTTTGGGGGAGACTGGCTTCTTTGATCCCTATATTGGTATTGGAGCAGGTTATACGGATGCCAATAACCAAGGAAGGGGAACTTACAATGCCGTGGTCGGTTTCAGGACTTGGTTTTCCGATCATTGGGGATTGGATTTCAACTCTACTGGAAAGTGGGCCATGAGTACCGAAAACGCCACCAACCATATCCAGCATGCATTGGGAGTGGCCTATAGGTTCGAGGTGGAAAAAGGGCTTTCCAGAAAAGGGGAGGAGAAATTGGCGCTTTTGGAAGAAATGGAGAAAGAGCAACAAAGGGTGCAGGATTCCATAGCCAAGGCAGACGAAGAAGCCCGTTTACTGGCTGAACGCTTGCAAAAAGAAAAAGAAGCTGCTGAGCTGGCCGCTGCTGAAAAAGCCAAAAAAGATGCAGAAGACGCTAGGCGTGCTGCACTTCAGAACAAGATCAACAACTTGGGCAATGTCTATTTCAAGTTGAACTCCTCATATCTTACCACCAAGGACAAGGAACTGTTGGACCAACTGGTGGCCATTATGGAAAGCGAACCCAGTATTGCCATCAAGATAACAGCACACACGGACTCTCGAGGAACGAACCAATATAACCAATGGCTATCGGAGCGTAGGGCAGAACGGACGGTGGAATATGTGGTATCCAAGGGTATCGCTACAGAAAGGATAAGGCATGAAGCTTTTGGAGAGACCCAATTGGTGAACGAGTGCGGGGATGGCGTTTACTGTACCGAGGATAAACACTCCAAGAATAGAAGATCGGAGTTTTTGATCACGAAATTTTAGAAGATAAAACAGCTCTATAATAAATGGGCCCGATCTATTTAGATCGGGCCCATTTATTTATAGTTGTATTGGGACAAATTGTCCGTTAAATCAGTCTTTGTCAGCAGTTATTTTTTTGTAATCGACTTTGCCATTGCTTGTGAGGGGCATTTCATTGAGTAGCTGTACTTTAACCGATGTTTGGTGGATTTTGAACTTCTCGAAAAGGGCTTTCTTGATTTCTGTATCATCCACTTGGTTTTCACAGTGCGAAACCAGTATGAACTGATCTTCAATGCCAATACAAGCTACTAGGCCTATATCCAAGGTGGTTTTTAAGAATCGCTCAATCTCGTCCAAATTAACACGATTTCCAAAAATCTTCACAAACCTTTTCAACCTACCTATGATAAAATAGAAGCCATCTTCATCCATTTTGGCCAAATCGCCGGTCCTTAATACTTCAATGTCCTCCCAATTTGAGAGGTCTTGTTTCTTTTCGCTATAGCCACCAAAAACATTGGGCCCACTATAAAGTAATTCGCCTGTTTCAGGGTCTAAGCTAAGCTTGCCATTTTTAATGGGGATTCCAATGGATGTGATTTTGCTTTCCAAAGATTCCGGCGGCACATACGAAATTCTGGCGGAGGCTTCTGTTTGTCCATACATCACATAAAAGTCCATTTTGTTTTGTAGACAGTAGTGGTTGAATTTCTCCTTAATATTGTGGCTTAGATTGCCTCCTGCCTGGGAAATATATCGAAGTGAAGGATATTGCTTTTTTAAGAATCCTATTCTATTGAGCATTTCATAGATAAACGGAACCCCGGCAATGGAAGTGAATCCATGTTTGTCCATTAGATTCCAAAAATCCTTTTGCAAGATATCAGGAAGGCCACAGACCATGGTCCCACCCGAAATAGCATTGGTGTGCAGTACGGAGAGCCCATACGAATAGAACAAAGGGAGATTAAGGGGGGTTATGTCCTCTCTGGTGATCGGTAGATATGCGCAAATGGATTTGGCATTCTCCAAAAGATTGCTCTCGGATAGCTTTACAAATTTTGGTGATCCTGTTGTTCCTGATGTGGACAACAAGACTTTGCAATTTGGATGTACCCGTGTCGGGGAGTGATAACCGATAAAAAGCGTTGTCGTAGACCAGCTGTTCTTTAAAACATTTTGTTCATATCCATGAATGGCCGGACGTGTTTGATCAAAAATAGCAGAAGGGGTGTATTCCGCTTCCAGACTTTCTTTTAGCGATATGTCAAGACCATTGCTCAGTAATACTGTTGAATGTCCAGTCCCTAAAAAGCTTAGATATATTGCTGTTGATTCAATCTTATTGTCAAGGTATAGAAACACCAAATGCTTGTCCAAGGCACCTATTTCAGGTATTGCAAAAAACATTTCCTCCAAAGAAAACGTATTGCCGGTAACAACATCCAAAAAGTTCAGATGGTCATTATCGGCCATTTGTTTTAAGAGTCCCATCTATTTATTTTATGGTCAATATCAAAGATTATATTTTGAAAGTATTTCCTTCGTTTTTTGAAAACTGTTCATTTCAAGTACATCGTCAGCATCGATTTCAATATGGAAGGTGTTCTCAATTTCACTGATCAAGATCATATGTGTAATGGAATCCCATTGTGGAATCCCTTGATATTCAAGATGATCGTTGACCATGTTTTTTTCTATTTCCAAGGTATTTGCAAATGCATCAATGAGAAGTTCGGTATTGTTATCGTTCATGAAAGTAAATTAATTTGATGAAATCATTCGTCTTGCAGGGTTGCCAAAGTATGTACCTGGTTCCAGTACATCTTTGATGACCACGGCCCCAACGCCAATGTGGGTATTGTCCACAACATTGAGGCGTGGGGATATGGTGGCCTTTGTGCCCATAAATATGTTGTCACCTATAATGGACCCTCCACCCACATCTACGTGCGGCATGATGGAATTGTTTTTTCCGATTGTTGAATCATGCCCGATAATGGTGTCAAGGTTGATTATGCAAAATTCCCCAATGGACACATTGGAACCGATTTTTGCGCCAGGACATATGACAGATCCTTCACCCAACTTGACATTTTTTCCGACCAATGCGGTGTCCGATACGTAAGTGAAAAAAGTTATCTTGTTTCTAAGGAGCTCCACAATCTTCATTTTTGCCTTCAGATCGGCAATGGCGATCAAGACCATATCCCCTTCTTGAAAATCGTAGGTATGCACATTTCCAAGTATTTGATAATCTGAGCCCACATTCTCCAGGGCATTGGGATTATCGTCAATATATCCCATCAATTCCCAGTCGACCTTTTCTTTGGGATGTTGGTCCAGATAGCTTTCCAATTGCCTTCCGAAACCACCTGCGCCAATGATGTAGAGCTTTTTCTTTCGTTTATGGTTTTCCATATGCTAAATTATCCTAATATAATTGTTGGTTAAGGAAAGTTGTTTAGGCAGTGCCCTGAAAGCGTTCCATGGTCACTTCCGCCGAAGCAGATATTCCTTCGGATTTGACCACTTTTAGAACCGTAAGCCACATGATTTTCAAGTCCAGTAAAAGCGAAACATGATCTACATACCATACATCCAGTTCAAATTTTTTTTCCCAAGAAATGGCATTCCTTCCATTGACCTGTGCCCAACCAGTAATTCCAGGTCTCACCTCATGGCGCCTGGACTGTTGCGTGGTATATAGCTTGAGATAGTCCACTAGGAGAGGTCGCGGGCCAATAAGGCTCATATCACCCTTGAGGACATTGAATAATTGTGGAATCTCATCAAGAGAGGATTTTCGTACAATGCCACCTATTTTTGTGATCCTGTCCTTGTTGGGGAGCAAGTTGCCTTCACTGTCAGTTCTATCGTTCATTGTCTTGAACTTTATGATTTTGAATACTTTGCCGTTCTTCCCAGGTCGATTTTGGAAGAAAAAAGGCTTTCCTCCATTTGAAAAATAGAGAAGAATGATCAATAAGATCAATATGGGCAAGGAAATACAAATAAGTATAAAAGCTATTATGGCATCGATGAAGCGTTTGAAAAAACCAGCGTACATATGTTTAGGGTTGGTGTTGTATAAATGTTGACCAAAATTGGCACAAAATTATAAGACAGAAAAACAATATGGATTAAAGTCCAATAAAGGAAGTTAAGATACCATGTTCCAATCTACATGTTCCCTCTTCATAAAAAGCCCATTTGTGTCGGCAAGGGGTTATACGGTCATCATGTTTTCTTTTGATGGCTTACTTTTTTCAACAAGTAAATTTCTGGATATTTTTTGTTTTTTTGAGCTTAACGAAGGTATTTCATCAACATAGTCAACAGTAATGTGGGCATCATTTCCAACATATGACCTGAGAATCGAGCTAAGTTCAGTTTCTCTGTCAAACTTCCCATCATTGTTCACCTTGACTGTGTATTTGGATATGTCCGTCTGGATTACTTGCAGTTGTCTTACTTCGGGAAAATCCAGTACAATACTCATTATCTTAAACGGGCTGACCAATGCTCCCTTGGTGTCAAAAAGGATATCTGACTGTCTTCCTTCGACTGTGTTCAGGACAGGAAAAGGATGTTCTGGTTTTATGGACATAGACCCTACATCCCCTGTATCGTATCTGATCATCGGGGTAGCCTCGTTGAACAGGTCCGTTATCACGATCCGTCCAAGTTCTCCATTTTTCACGGGGCTATCTTCATTGAAATCCAATATCTCTACTATATAGCTTGCCCAATTTATGGTAAAATAGTCACTGCCCATAGGCTGTTGTGCCAATATCCCATTTTCGGTATTCGAGTATCTGGATACCATGGGAACTCCAAAATAATGTCCCATTTTACTTTTGACATGCCCACTCAGGTTTTCCGATATCCCGATTATTGATCCAATGTTACAGTCCAACGGTCCGGAGTTTGTTGAATCAAGATAATCGCATATTTTTTCCAAACCGGAAGGATATCCCAGCCATCCCTTTTTGGAATTATCTTTTTGAAGCCCTTTCAATAAATCTTTTATCTGCTGTTCCTCTAGATTTTCTATATCCAGTTGTACGATATTCTGAAGCGTTGCCAGAAATCTTTTTTTCTTCAATTTTTTTGACCAGAGTCTTAGATAGAGCAGTTTGTCCCCTAATACATATCCGGCCCTTCCGGCAAAGTACAAGGTATCGGCAGTATTTCTACTTTTTTTCTTTTGGGTCTGATGCACCATGAAAGGAGTACCTGTGGAGCCGCTGGTGAAGACGGTGTGGGACGATGTATCCATCTGTAGGTCATCAAAATTGGCCCTAATGACATTTTTGTCCACAACAGGGAAGTTATGGAGGGATTCTTGCCCCTTTAGATGTGCATAGAATTTAGTTTTTGAAGTGGCTTTTTTCAACAGTCCATGAAGATACTTGTCGTTCTTTTTCTCAAGGGCCTGAAAAGATTCCAAAGCAAAAGACTCTTCAATGTCCTGTAGGTTACTTTTGATTTCCCCACCCTTTATGGCATCTTTTGCCCAAAAAGCAAATTGCCTTATTTGGTTTGAAAGACTAGTCTTCATACTTGAGGTTAATGTTTGGGGTTTGAAAAATAGGGCTTTATTTTTTGTAAAAGTACTCAATAAGCTGGTAACTTCTTAGAAACAATTTCAATGGTAATGTCACATTTTCATCAAATTTTTGATGATAGTACATATCTACATACATACGATCCAAATTGAACAATGGATTACAAACTCTTTTTGCTTATGATTTTTACCCATACTTGGACAAGGGTTTCTGTCCTTTGAAAATTTCAGTAAAGGAATATTTCAACCTGGTATGATTTTCTTTTTTTGGTTTGTCACTCAAAGTGTTTTTTTTGCGTTTCATCGATATTATCCATCAAAAAACCCCCTCTAGCTGTAGTGTATCATAAATTTGTTTATGAATACTTATACAACCTATTAAAAATCAACCTCCCATGAGTAAAAAATTACTTTTTCTATATTTTTTCCTATTTAGTGTTTTTGGGGCTTTTGCCCAGAATTTGCATTCGCAAGCCAATGCGGCATCAATTGACAATGAGGCCAATTCTACCACAGGTTGGACAGGTACGGGTAATATCACTTCATCGACGACCAATCCTTTTCAGGGCACCTATGCCATAAGTTTGGTGGCAACTCAAGGGAATGCATCGACAGGTAGGAATATGTCCTACACTTTCAATGCGGTGGTTGGTCAGGTATATAACATCAGTATTTGGGCTAGACAGGGTAACCTTGCCAATAGTCCTGCATTTGCCAATTGGACTGGTTTTGCAGGTTTTGCAACAACTACGATAAACTCGGCAGCTTGGACACAATATAACTGGTCTCTCACAGCAACCAATGCCACTCCTGTGATAAATGTCTATTCATCACCAATCAGTGGAAGCCAAGCGGGCAACCAAGTGTTCGTAGATGCTGTTTCGATTACTACTCCCAATTCCGATAATCAACCCCCAACAGCCGTTGTTGTCTCATCATCCAACACTACTTCTACCGGGACCCAGCTTTCTTGGACCGCATCTACTGATAATGTTGGAGTAGTGAACTATGAGGTTTTTCAAGATGGAAACAGTATAGCCAATACGGGTACCACCACTGGGTTCAATGTGACCGGACTAACGCCGAGTACAAGTTATAACTTTACAGTGGTCGCTGAAGATGCTGCAGGAAACCTTTCGCCCGTCAGCAATGTTGAAACGATAAATACCTTGAACCCACCCGATACACAGGCACCAACAGCTGTTGTACTTTCTTCTTCGAATACCACAACAACGAGTACTGAGCTTTCATGGACCGCATCTACCGATAATGTTGGGGTGGTGAACTATGAGGTTTTCAGAAACGGGAACAGCATTGCCAATACGGGTACAACCACAGGGTTCAATGTGACCGGGCTTGCACCGAGTACAAGCTATAATTTTACGGTGGTGGCCGAGGATGCTGCAGGTAACCTTTCTCCATCAAGTAACATTTTGAGCGTGACCACGGATGGAGTCCCAGACAATGAGTCCCCTACTGCCGTTGTTGTCTCGTCATCCAACACTACTTCTGTCGGGACCCAGCTTTCATGGACCGCATCCACGGATAATGTTGGAGTAGTGAACTATGAGGTCTTCCAGGACGGGAACAGCATTGCCAATACGGGCACCACCACTGGGTTCAATGTGACCGGGCTTGCACCGAGTACAAGCTATGATTTTACGGTGGTGGCCGAGGATGCAGCAGGTAATCTTTCTCCTGTAAGCAATACGGTAACCATAGTGACTTCTGTTGGTAATGGAATTGTTGACTATACTTCCGAAAATGCCAATATTGAAACAGTGGATTGGACAGCAAGGGACTTATTCGCAGATAGGAACATTGGTATAGGAACAACCGATACCCAAGGATATAGATTGGCAGTGGCAGGGAATGTGATAGCCGAAGGCGTAAAAGTGGAATTGCAAGGGAACTGGCCCGATTTTGTCTTTGAGAACGGATTTGATTTAATGGACCTTTGGAAAGTAAGAGCCTTTATCGCAGAGCATGGACATTTGCCCAATATTCCAAGTGCCGAAGAAGTCCAGAAGGAAGGTATAGATCTTGGACAGATGAATGCCAAATTGTTGCAGAAAATAGAAGAACTTACACTGTACATTCTATCCCAACAGAATGAAATTGAAATATTGAAAAAAGAGAACTCACAGATCAATGACATTTTGAAAAGAATAGAAGAGTTGGAAAAAGGCCAGCAAAACAGATAATTTTCGAATCGTTTGTTTAAAAGATGAGATTCCAAACCATAACAGAAAAATAAATGCCCAGTATATCTTGCTCTATGATAAAAAAATACTTTTTCTACATCAACGCCATTTGCTACTTGTTCTGTTTGCAAGTAAGTTTCGGACAAAGTATCCGAAAAAGTTTTGACGAAATGACGGACTATGAGATAACAGAATTGGTCAATGCTTTTTACGAATTGCGAAACGGACCGGACCTATTCAACGATTTGGCTCAGTTCCATGCCCAGTTTTTCAATTTTGATGAAACAGCTGATCCTACCCGATTGGATTTACACTTTAATCTTCCCGATGAACCGGAAAGGGAAATTTTTCTGGCTTGGCACAGAAGGCAAATGTTCGAAATGGAACAAGCGGTAAAAGAAATAAATCCCGAGATTAGTCTTGCTTATTGGGATTCTTCGGAGTACCAGTCACCAACAGATGCACTTTGGGACGAAGAGCTTTTGGGAAGTTTCAATGTGAATTGGAATCTGGGGAGAAATTTGGCAGAGGACGGTCCGCTTCCCACACCATTGAATGTGAGCAATCTCATGGCGATGAACAATTTTTTCGAATTCTCGAACGAACTGGAAAGGCGCCCTGTGCACAGGGGTGCTCACGTATGGACCGGTGGTGCCATGCCCACTCCATTATCCCCAAGAGACCCTGTGTTTTATTTTCACCATTCATTCGTGGATAAAATATGGAAGGATTGGGAGGACATGCATGGTACTTCGTCATTCATAACCACATCCATGTTGAGATATGATGGGACTTATGTGTTTGATGGGGAGACTTTACCCTTGGTCGACCCCAATGATATTACGGATTCCAGGGTATATGGAGTGTTTTATGGGGAGGATGGACTTGCCGAATTGGACAACTATATTGTGAGCAATGCGTATAACCCAGAAGAGATTTTCTATTATCAATTCAATATACAAGCAGGTAATAATTTCATTGTGCCTGCCGGTACCGTTGCCAGATTTAAATCTGTGAACGAGATCAATCTTGTTCCCGGTTTTGAAGCGTCGCCTGGATCTTCGTTTGAAGCTATCATTGATACCGAAAATGGAGGTATGATGAATAGATCTTTTTCCAAAGGAGCCATCACCCGTGCCAAGAACCCATACCCTTACTCTGAAAAGATCAATGAGTCCATTGTTTGGGAAGAAGGGGGAGACCTTTTGGATGACAAACCCATTATCCTTACTGCTGCTCCAAACCCTTTTACTGAAAAAATTACCATTAAACTGAACAAACGTAAGGACTGTGTGATAGAGGTGTTCAACATGATGGGGATGTTGATCAGGGAAGAGGCTTTCCAGAATACGGACACCATGGTCATCAAAAACCTATATGGATTGTCTTCTGGGTTTTATGTGATCCGGGTCACGGATTCCAATGGGGAGATTTTAGTGGTCAAAAGGATAGTAAAGATGTAATGTAGGCCTTAATGGAATATATAAAAAAGGGGAGCAAAATTGGCTCCCCTTTTTTATATATGTCCTACGGTCAGTGTTTGCCATGGTCCATCTTCTGGGTCTCTGGATCACGGTACTTACAGCACTCGGGCAAATTGTCGTAAACCTCCTGCGGAGCCGTAAAACCCTCGGAATCGTGGCCCACTTCTGCTATTTGCTTTTTGATGTCATTGATGGAACATTTTCTTTCATCAATGATAGCTTCAAACGCTTTTGTGTCTGCATTCCAAGTGGCAAACTTGACCCCTTTCATTTTTATGGCAGTCTTTTCTATCCGGCTTTTGCACATCCCGCAATTGCCTTTTACCTCAAAGCTGACCGACTTGTTCTTTTCCTGGGCATGGCCAATTCCCATTACAACCAGAGCCAAAAGTGTAAGTAGTGTTGTTTTCATTTTATCTGAATTAAATTTTATATCTAAACCCTGCGTAGTAGGTACTTCTAAGTACGGGGGCATACAAAAGGGTACTGTCAAAATAAGTGCCAAAGGGATCGTTACTTGACAAAATTGGGGAATCTTGTGTAAAGTTCCCCATGTTCTCACCTCCTACGTAGCATTCAAACTTATTGGAGAACACCTTAGTGACCTGGGCATTCATCAACATGTACGAGGAAGAGTGGGAGGGGAGCTGGAATTCTTCGGGATTCGCAGTTGTGTTGGGCAATCGCTGTCTGCCCAACCAATTGGTGGTAAAATCAAACCGCCATTGGGCACCCTCGCGTACTTTGGGCGTTTCATAGCTGAGATTGACAAAAAAACGATACGATGGTTGTAGGGGCTTGTCCAAGGTACCACTGGTATAATCTGTGGCCACATCAAAGAACTTGTAAGTGGACCTGAGGTGAAAATCCTGAAGTACTTCGTAGTTCAAATCTACCTGGAGGCTGTTGGAATAGCTTTTCCCTTCGAGATTATAGAATGATATCTCCCTGGGGTTTTCCCAATCCACCACAATCTGGTCCTCGAACTGGGTCCTGTAAAAATCAACGGAAAAATCCAGCACCCTGTTCCAAACATATAGTTTCTGGATAAAGCTCACCCCATAGTTCCATGCTTTTTCAGAATCCAACCCATAATAGTTGCCACCAGTTCCATCGATCACGATTTGTCTTGACGATGCGAAGAGTTGTTGGTTCTCGGCAAAAATATTGGCACCCCGTTTCCCCCTGCCAAAAGAGGCCCTGAAGGTGGCCTTGTCCCAAAGGGAATACCTCAGGTGGAACCTAGGGGTCAAGAAATTGCCCAAATTGTTGTGGTGGTCCGCCCGAAGGCCTGCCTCAAAGCCCAAACCCTCCAAGTTGTCAAAGGTATATTCGAAAAAGGCACCCACGGAATTGTCCGTACGGCCATAAGCTGTTGTGTTCACCATTTCGCCAAATGTGTCATGCGTATAACTGACACCTGTTTTGAACTTATGTTGGGTGCTCCCGATAATGCTGTTGAAAATAAGATTGGAATAAAAGGACTTGTGGTTGATGTCGTATAGGTTCAGGCCATAATAGGAATCCTGATCATGTGTACTATAGGCTGTTTGGAACCCAAAACTTTGATAGGGTAGGTCTGGGAACACATAACCCAATTTGGCCGATAGATCCAGTCGGGAAGTGTTGATTTCGCTCCCCCATGCATTTGTGGTGAGTTTATCGGTATCAGGGTCAAAATCCGTTTGCCCCATTTCTTTGTCATCAGCGAGGTACTGGATGTTGGCATAGGCCACCCATCCGTTCTCGGGGTTCAGGTATTGCCACCGGTTCATCAAATTGACCTGGTTGGCCAACGGGGTATCCAGGAACGAATCCCCATTATCATCGATATGGCCATTCCTCAAATTGGCATGGACATATAGGCCTACCCCTAGCTCATCCGTGATATTGTGGTTGAACCGAGAGTTGAATTCATACCGTTCATAATTGTTGGCATACATGTTCAAAAAGAATCGCTTGTCTATCAGAGGCTTCATAAGTTCGGTATTGATATGACCGGAAATGCTCTCAAAGCCGTTCAGCACACTCCCAGCACCTTTGGTGATCTGAATGCTCTCGATCCATGATCCTGGGGTAAACGACAGGCCAAAAACTTGGGAAGCCCCCCTAATGGAAGGCATGTTTTCTTGGGTGAACATCAGATAAGGACTGTTCAGTCCCAGCATCTGTATTTGCTTGGCCCCTAAAATGGCGTCGGACACATTCACATCCACAGTAGGGTTGGTCTCAAAACTTTCGGAGAGGTTGCAGCAGGCCGCCTTGAGCATTTCCCTGCTATCCACGGCCACCACATTCTGTACCTTGAACAATGACTTTTGGATGGGGGCCACTTCTTTTTCCACGACCACCTCGTCCAGGACCACATTGGGATAGAGTACAATGTTCCCTAAATTGGGTCGGTTGACAGGAATGGTATCCGAACGGTATCCCATGGAGCTGATGACCAATTGTCTTATGTTCGATTGGTAGGGAGTGTTGAAGTTTCCTTCAAAATCGGTAGTAGTGCCAATCGTACTGGAAAGCCAATAAACACTTGCGTTGGCCACCGGTATGGTTTTTCCTTTCTCACTATACTCCAAAACCCTTCCAGAGACCTGAAATTGGGAATAAGATAAAACATTGATAAAAAGCAGGAAGGTGACCAAGGGAAATCTCATCCTCAGTGGATTATATTTGTCATAAAACTACACTTTTCGTGATTCATAAATCGATTATTTCCACTATTTTAACACTGGATCGCAGTTCATAGATTTTTTTGGCTTTTGGCAGAATTAAAAATCATGATGAGTTGTCAAACAGTAATTTTAGTATCGCATTTTATGGATGGATTATTGTGCTTGAAATGGTAAAAAATTATGCCATTACTTTTTTGGGTGTTGTCTTTTGTTTTCTTTTTGCGTGTAGCGCAATTCCCCCGAAGAATACAAAGACCCAAATTCGGGTAATAAACAACAGCAGTTTTTTCTTGAGCCATGTATCATTGTTTTCAATGACCTTTGGAGATTTAAAACCCAAGGATACATCAGGTTACAAAGAACTCAGTTATGACCCATTAAGGCACGATCCCCTTATCTATTGCATCATTGAAAAAACCAATTATGGTAGATACCTGAAAATCCCGGAGGAAAGTACGAAGTACTACACCTATGTGGTGGACAGTTTGAACAATGGTATAATATATGTCAGCTCTTATGCTGGCGACAAATAATGAACAATTTTTGACAAACTTCTGAGACTTAAAAGTTTACAGTATATGGGAATATTGCACAAACTCCGAAAAAGCGCCTTTTGGTTCGTTGACACTTTGAATGGAGGGAAAATCAGAAAACATTTTGATGAGATCAAATGGGTCTTGGAAAATCCGGAGTCTGATATGAGCAAGAAAATCAAGTCTCAAAACTTATACAATGTCTTGGAACACTCTGCAACCACGGTACCGTATTATTCCAATATTTCCCACGACTCGTTGAGCCTTCATGATTTTCCAATTATAGACAAGCAAACGGTGAGGGATAATTTTGAACTCTTTAGGAGTCAAACCTATATCAATGCTTATGCCCATGAAGTTACTACCAGCGGATCTACCGGAAAGCCGTTCAAGATTTTGCATGACAAGAACAAAAGGAAAAGAAATACGGCCGACACCTGTTTTTTTGCCGAAAAAGCTGGATATGAGTTGGGAAGTCGGCTTTTCTATTTAAGACTGTGGGACAAACAGTACCAAAAGAAGAAGATGTTGGCCAAGATCCAGAATATTGCCGCTTACTCTGTGGATGATCTTACCGAAGAAAATTTGGCCATGATGGTGTCGGAGATGGAAAATTATGGTTCCAGTGTGAACATCATTGCTTATTCCTCTGCCCTGGACACGGTTTGTAAATATATCGAGGAACATTTGGGCAGACCCCTCAACTGCAAGGTTGATTCCATCATATCCATTGCGGAGGGACTAAGTCTGGACTTAAAGGGAAGAACGCGGAAATATTTGGGTGAAGACCCTGTTTCGAGATATTCCAATAGTGAAAATGGCATATTTGCCCAACAAAAGACCAATAGTGATACAGGAAACTTTGAGATCAATTGGGCAAGTTATCATATAGAACTTTTGGATTTTAATGAAGACAAGCCGGTAAGGCTGGGAGAGAAAGGACGAATAGTCATCACAGATTTTTTCAACTACAGTATGCCTTTGATCAGGTATGATACGGGCGATGTTGGTGTCATGGAAAAGGATTCTGTTACCGGAAGTTTGGTATTCACTAAAATTGAAGGTAGAAAAATGGATATGTTCACCAATACCAAGGGTGAATATGTTTCGTCCCATATCATACATCATATTCTACAATATTCCGGCATTGACCAATTTCAATTTATTGAAGACGAGAAAGGGGAGTACACCATTAAGTTGAAGGTGACACCCTCTTATGACCATAAGGATGAAAAAAATATTATTGAACAGTACAAAGGATATTTTGGACAAGATGCAATAGTCAATGTTGAATATGTGGACAATATATCCCTATTGCCCTCTGGCAAGCGAAAATTGGTCATCAACAACTACAAGCCCAGTGAAAACAAGCTCAATGAGAAACCGAATGTGCCATCAAAATGCAGTGATGCCTTGATTTAATGGTTTTCTCCCAGAAGAGGTTCTCATTTGAGTTCTTCAGAAAGAAGCGAAATCAATTTGGCATTGATGATCTTAACATCGAATTTTTGCTCGGCCAATTCTCGGCTTTTGGAACCCTTGATCTCAATTTGCTTGGGGTTTTCCAAGAAAAACCGCATGGCTTCCACCAGTGAGTCCAAATCCTGTGGGGCAACCAATATCCCATTTTCTCCTTTCACCACAGTTTCCCTACAACCGGGAGAATCCGTGGTGATTATGGGCATTCCTACAGAAAGTGCCTCCAATATGGAACGGGGCACGCCTTCCCGATAAAATGTGGGCAATACAAAAATATCTGAGTTGAAAAGGAACTCGGCAACATTCTTTTGCCGTCCATGATATACAATGGTGCCTTGTTCATTGAGTTTGTGCAATTGTTCCAAACGAATCGCGGAAGGTGACAGATCCGGTTTGCCTATGACGTGGAATTCCGCATTTGGAAATTCCTTTTTAAGCAAACTTGCCGCCTCGATGAACAAGTGGATACCTTTTTCCCTGATCAATCTGGCCACAAGTATGAAGATTATTTTATCCGTTGTTTTATTGTTGACGCGGGTAGGGTATAAGTTAAGGTTTACTCCAGAACCACTGACAAAATCAACTTTGTTGTCTTCTTTGATAATGTTTCTTTCTAGAAAGAGTTCATGGTCATCCCTGTTTTGAAAAATGACCAGCTTGTTCTTTCTGATGGAAACTTTGTAAAGTAATTCGGTTATTTTTTGCAATGTCCTTGCTTTTTTGGATGTGCCAGTAAAAGTAAAGCCCAAACCGGTGATCAATGAAACAGCAGGTATTTTGGACATATTGGCTGCGATGGACCCATATATTACAGGTTTTATGGTGTAAGGAAAAACCAGGTCAATGTCATGGGCTTTGATTATTTTTCTCAGTTCGAGAATGGATTTAAGATCTTTGAGCGGGTTCATGCCAGTCCTTTGTAATTGGTATTCCAGTGGAATGGCTCCCATTTCTGTCAATTTGCTGTGGATTTCCTGGCTCATGTCTGGTGCCACCCCATACACCATAAAACCGTTCTTCAGTAAATCGGCAATAAAATCTCCTCTAAAATGTATCAAGGAGTTGGCATATGAGCATATGATCAGAATTTTTTTTCCTACCATTATTTTGTTTTTGTTTAAATATGTGTCCCCAGATAGATGTTCCAGTACCATTTTTGGAAACAGTAAAAAGCCCAAACCCTAAATGTATTGTCTTGTTTGCCACTAAGGTGGTTTCGCACAAGTTTGGTTATCTCTTCTTTTTTGAAAATACCCTGCGTGTCTATTTTGTGGGGCTCGATATAGCTTTCCAGTTCCTTTTTAAGGCTACTTCTAAGCCAATCACCCAGCGGTGAGCCAAATCCACTTTTACTTTTCTCCAGGAACTGATCGGGGAATTGATCCTTGAAAGCCTCTTTTAGTATATATTTTTTATTCCATCCCTTCATAAGGAAACTCTCTGGAAGACTGTTTGTGAATTCCCATAATTCCCTGTTGAGGAAAGGGGCGCGGCACTCAAGCGAATTCTGCATACTTGTCCTGTCCACCTTTGGCAGCATACCGCCTTCCAAACTCACTATTTTGTCTATTTGCCTGAAATGGGTCAAGGAAGTTGCCTTTTCCAGATTGAGCCTTTCTTTGTATTCCGAGAATATGTTCGAATCCAAAAGATTGGGTAAAAGTATTTCTGAAAGTTGATCATGCGTGTTGGCAAGTGAAATAATGTCCCAGTAAAACTGGCCATTATAATCTATACTGTTGAGGAGCTTTCTTAATTTGAACCGCTTTCCCCGATTGTCGTCTTTTGTTGTCAATACGGAATTGGCCAATTTTCTGAGCGGTTCATGGACACTTTTGGGTACTATCTTTGTATAACGGTCGTTCATTTTGCCGATATAATATTTGTTATACCCTCCAAAAACTTCATCACCTCCATCACCAGTCAATGCAACGGTCACAAATTCGCGCGTCTTTTTTGAAACGAGATAGGTTGGTAGTGCAGCGGTATCAGAAAATGGTTCGTCAAAATTTAAGAGAATTTCATGGACATTGTCCTTGAGGTCATCCTCATCGATAACAAACTCATGGTGATTGCTGTTTATCAACTTTGCAACCAGTTGTGACTTATCCGTTTCATCGAAACTTGCTTTTTTAAAACCGATTGAAAAAGTTTCAATTCTTTTATCGGTCGCTTGGGATAGACAGAGCGAGATTATGGAGGAATCTACTCCACCTGAAAGGAAGGTGCCCAACGGAACATCGGAAACGGAACGACTTTCAACACTTTCGTAGACTTTTTGCTTTACTTTTTCTTGTGCCTCACCAAAAGAAATGTTGATGGTTTTGGGTGTAGGCTCAGGGTTTATTTGTTGAATGGTAACTTCATGGGAAAGGACATTATATTCCATGTAATGATTGGAGTCCAATTTATGGATGCCTTCATAAATGGTATGTGGAGATGGGATATAAGTGAGCCTAAAAAAAAGATTAATGCCTTTAGGCGATATCTGGGGTTTCGTGTCCATAAGATTTATGATGGACTTTAACTCTGAAGCCCACATAAATTTGTTTTTATACTTTGTATAATAAAGCGGTTTCTCCCCAAAAAAGTCTCGGGCAATATAAACTTTGTCAATGTTTTTGTCATGTATGCTAAAAGCGAACATTCCATCTAGTTTTTTGAAGGAATCCGGTCCTTCCAGTTCATAGAGCTTGAGGATTACCTCTGTATCGCTGGTGGTTTTGAATTTGACCCCTTTGGCTTCAAGTTCGGATTTTAGTTTACGATAGTTATAAATTTCACCATTGAACACTATCGCCATCTGGCCATCATCGGAATAGATGGGCTGTTTTCCAGAAGTAAGGTCAATGATGGACAGCCGCCTCATGGCCATGCCTATGGAGCCATGTGGGGAAACATCAACATAAGTACCGTCCTGATCGGGACCCCTATGTATGATGAGATTGTTCATTTTGGTCAAAAGACCTGTCATCTCATTTTTTGAGGTCTGCTCTGTGGTTAATATTCCATTGATTCCGCACATAGGTATGTTGGTGTTTTTAGCTTAGATGTAAATTTTTAATGTAACTCGTTATGGAGTTTTTAGAATCAAAGTACAACGCTCTGTCAAAAGCCATTTCTTTATATTTTAAAAAGAGGGCCTTGTTTTCCATTAGCATTTCCATGGCCTTTGCCATCAGGACCTCATTTTTGATTGGGACAAGAACCCCAAACTCGGCATGTTCAATTGAATTTTCCAATTGAAAATCTATAGGGGTCTGTGGGGCCAAAATTTCTCTGGGACCAGAAATACAATCCGTTGAAATGACAGGGCACTCGCAGGCCAAAGCCTCAATGATTACATTGGGCAGACCTTCATTGTTTGAGCTAAGGACAAAAACGTCAGAAGCGCCCAAATATTTAAAGGGATTGTCTGTAAAGCCCACAAAATTGACCTTGTCATCAAGGCCTAATTGCTGGCTCAACTGGGTCAGATGTTCCCTGAGCTCTCCGTCCCCGACTATGGTCAAATGCGCATCCCGTTCCTTTAATTTGGCAAAGGAACGCAGTAAAAGTTCTTGGTTTTTAACGTGATAGAGTGTCCCTACTGTTATGAAATTGAACGATTTGGATTTTGTCAGGTTTTCAAACCCGGATTTGGATAGATCATTGATTTTCTTAATGGGATAGGGATTGAAAATGGTGACAAGTCTTTCCTTTTTGATACCATAGTTATCCATCAGGTCCAATCTGATCTTGTTGGATACGGTAATGACCTTGTCAGCCTTATTGTACAAATATCGGATGATGATTTTTTTCACCCTTGCATATTGTCTTTCATTGGCCCTCCATAGGGATTGATATGTGTGCTCACTGAGTACGACCTTGGTCTTTGACCCCAAGACTTTTGTCAATGCTGCGATGTAGTTGGGTTGTGTCAATAAGGATAATGAAACATCGATATTATTTTCCTTGCAAAAGGAATAGTACCTATGAACACTCATTAACTTATCCAGAAGATTCCTTTTTTTTCCTTTGGAGAGCACCTCGATCTTGATGTTGTCGGGAATGTCATACACAATGTTACTTGTTAGGAGCACGAGATAAATTTCGAACTCTTGTGAAAGTTCCTTGGCCAACACAGAGGCGATTTTTTGGGCACCACCATGGCTCAGGTTATTGATGAAAATCGATAGTCTTTTTTGGGATCTCATTATATCAAGAAGTACCTGGGTTAAATAGTTTCAAGTAAACTGTTGTATTTGGACATAATCACCGTGGATCCATACTTTTCATAGACCGATTTGCTTACAGTCTTTGGTGCCCACTGTTGTAGCGAAGATAACACCAGGGTTATCTTATGGGCAAAATCTTCGATGTCTTCGGCAATATAACCGTTTACACCATCTTCGATGATTTCGTCAATTCCGCCCAAAGCCCTATAAGCGACCACTGGGGTTCCAACGGCACAGCTCTCCAGAAGCGCATTGGGAAAACCTTCCACATATGAGCCTTGAACAAAAAGATCGCTTTCACATAAAAAATCCGACACCTTATTGGTATGAGGGACGTGTGTCACCTGTTGTGAAAGGCCAAGTTCCTCCAGTTTCTCAAATATGCTGTCCTTTTCGTGACCGTTGCCTATGATCGTATAGTGGAAGGGAAGGTCGAGCAACTTCAAGGCCTCCAGTATTCGTAAGTGCCCTTTTTGTTTGGCCAGTCTTCCTACGGTTATCAACTTGAATACATGCCCTTTAGAAAAATCACCTGGCTTCTTTAAATTGAAATCACCAGTGATCGGATTGTTTATGACCTGTATTTTCAAAGGATCAATGTTGAAATTTTTGATCAAATCATTGGCCATATCATTGGATTGACATATGATTTTATCCAACAATGGATAACATAGTTTGATATAGTTGGGGAAGTTTATCCATCTTTTCTTAGGAGTATGCGAATAATTTTTCAAAACACTGAGCACATTGACCTCCCTGCCAATAAACTTTGTTTTTCTGAAAAAGGGAGAAAGCAAGGCCATGATGGTATTTAGGTGGCCAATTGCACTAAGTACGATATCAGGTCGATTTTGCCTAAGATGGGCATATAGTTTTGGCACGGAGGCCAGTACCCTGGGTTTGTTCAAATAGTGCAGGTCAATTCCCTCAATGGTGAACTGGGAATCCTTTTCAAAACCGATGATCACGAGTTCAGCCTCGAACTTGGAAGCATCTACATTCTGGGCCACATAGGAAATAACCCTTTCAGCTCCGCCGGCCCCCAACGACGGAAGGACGAAACAAACCTTTTTTTTGGTGTTAACTGTCATTCAAATTTAAGGTTTTGGCTTTAAATCAGGCTTAAAGGATTCGTCAAGAATTTCTAGGACACGTTCTTTGTAGCTTTTAGAAAAATCCATTTCTTGATTGCTTACATAGGTTTCCAATGCCCTTGTTCTATAGGATTCAAAGTCCATGATGATCTTTGCGGGATTTCCCCCGATGATATGGCCTGATGGCACTGATTTTGTGACTACACTTCCTGCTGCTATAATGACGTTGTCCCCTATTTTCACTCCAGGGAGTATGATACTGTTCATCCCAATGAAGACATTGTTTCCAATGCTGATTCTTCTGAAGAGTTGGCGTCTCCCTTTTTGATCACTGATCAACCAAGTGGAACCATCATGATTGATGAACCTGACCCCATGTGTCACGGTCACTTTGTCCCCAATTTTGACCAGCCATGGTTCGGAGCCGAAATCTCGGATATAAATTCTACAGTTCTTTCCGATTTCCACTCCAAGATGCCTTGCATAGTCCTCATTGTTCTTAGAGTGGCGATGGTAATATGCCATTAGTTTCTGGAATAACTTTTTCATTGCAAAAGGTGTTTTTTTTGTTCTATTTGATTTTGTATCCACATGGAGATGAACAAAATAAAGGCATGGGTGAAAAAAACATGGGATGCCATGAGGAAAAAAAACAGTCCGATGGATTGCATCAATAAGTTTGGCGCATGGTTGAAAAGGCGTAAACTCAAAACCAGCATTCTTGCATAGAAGATGACAATCACAATGAACGGGATGAACCCAGCCTCCCCCAATACCAGTAAAAAAGTATTGTGTATACCTACTTTCTCGCTAAGAAAGGATTTTGAAGTGAAAGAGGTGAACCCACTCCCAAAGAAAGGCTTCTCACCAATGTCGTTGAAATATTTGCTCCATGTATCCGTTCGCGAATCTTCGTTCAACTCACTGACCGTTACTTCCTCATTGCTGCTCGTAAGTGCTTTGAGCTGTTCTATTCTTGGATTCTCGACAGGCAAGAACTCACTGAATACCAATAGCAGGGACAGAAGGCCGAACCCGTATAAAAAAATCCTGATGTTCTTGATGTTTATTTTTAAAGAAATCAAATTGAGCAAAATCCAAAGTGCAATAAAAGTTCTTGACAGGGTCAGCAGCCCCATGATCGTAAAGATTATCTGGGCCAGTAGGCGAAACCTTTTGTTCTCTATGGAATAGGCCAGTGCATAACCTGATATGCAGATAAAGCCAGCGGCATTGGGATTGATATAGAAGCCACTGAACCTACCATAGTCAGCAGAGCCTCCTCCCAAAAATGCAGCATGCAAGAATATCGTCGTTGCGCCCAATAATAGGACCACCAAGAATTCACGATTGGAAGTTCTTTTAACGACTTCATAACCACCAAGAATAATGATGAAATACTTTATGGTAACATTTAAAAAGTACCCGGTGTCCTCATAATACTGTAAGCCAGAAATGGAAAAATAAAGAATCCCCAGAACTATCATCCACAAATTTGCTTTCCCTTTATTGACAAAAAAGTAATAGACCAGCAACAGGATGAACGACAGATAGCTTGTGATTGAACCTATTGCCCCCCCTAGATACACTAAGGCTCCACTGGAGACATTCATTACAAATAAATAGAGAACGATATATCGTAATGCGGTCATCATTCTGTTCCTATGATTTTGTATTGCTTATAGGTAAAATAGAGATATATAAAACTACTTATAGTGATGACCAAGGAAGTACTTATTGCGAGCCCGTACACACCATACAATTTCATGAAGATGATATTAAAAACAATGTTGGCTATCAAATTATACAAAGAGACCCAGGCCATGAAGCTGTTTTTGTTGATACTGGTAAGAAACTTCCCCAAGAGATTCCCACACAAGTAAAACGGCACATACACCAATATTATTTGCTGTATCAACGAAACTGTATAGGTATCCTTACTGGTAAATTCGTTCTTTTCAAATAGGAATTTGATAATATCATATGAAAAAATAAAAATAATCAATGTTACGACCAGTCCTGCAAGAAAAACAACTTTTAAAATCCTAAAAAGATCTTTGAAGGCCTGTAGCCTATCCTCATTTATTTTTTTTGAAAAATAAGGAAGAAGTACGGTCCCCGTGGCTATCATGGACAAGGTAAGTATAAAAGACGGAATCTTTATCCCATAGTTGATGGCGGAAATAGATCCCACGACCAATTGTGCCGCAAAGAACTGATCGATGAATTGGTTCATGCCGGTCAAAAAACCAGAACTGATTTTTGGCGGAAGCTGTTTGATCATCATTCTAGTGTTGTCATTGATCAGGGGAGGGCCAAATAAAATGAGTTTATGTTTTAAGGTCACCCACAACAGAAAAACAAAGCCGATGAGACTTCCAACCAAGGTCCCGATGGCCAAGACCATTTCGCCGATGGCTTCTTTGAAGAACACCAGAAAAACAATGGTACATATCGCAGTGAAAATAGGATATAGAGCAGACGAGAGGAATTTGGTGTCTATGTCCAAAAGAGCGCTAAGAAGTGACGACCCTCCCCAAAAAAGGAGGCAAGGGGTCATTATATAGAGCTGTGATTTAGTGATGGAATAAAAATAGGGTGTATGGCCAGGAAAAACAATATCTAAAAAAAAATGACCAAATAAGTATGTGAGTCCCATGAAGACAAGGACTATGGCAGAAATCAGAAGAAAGCCCAAGGTCTGGAAACCGCCGATGTTCTCGGTCTTGCCAACTTTGATTTCTGTAATGTAATTGGGTATGAAGATGTTTTTTACCGAACTGATGAAAACTGCCTGGATAAAGGAAGGTATCAAAATGGCCACATAAAAAGAATCCAGAAGTTCCGACAAACCAAAACTAGAGGCAACAAAAGTTTCTTTGTAGAAGCCGGCCAATTTGACAAAAAGGGTTATTGAACCAACAATTACTATATTGCGGACAACCGAGATTTTAAATTTGCCTTTTAATCTTGAAAAAAGTGCCTTTATACCCATCTAAGTAATTGTTTTTTCAATCGGCAAAAGGACACTTTCAATTACTTTTTCCCATTTTACCGTTACATACTGGACCTCAAATTTAGAGGTTGTGTCCATAGCTTTCTTAGAGAACTTGTCCCGCAATTCTGGGTTGTCCATAAGTTCCTGCAATTTGTTTCCGAACTGTTCCATATCACCGACCGGTGTCAGAAACCCATTGTCACCATCATGGATCAACTCGGATGGTCCGGTAGGACAATCTGTGGATATGCAAGGGAGTCCAAAGTGCATGGCTTCTATCAAAGCATTTGGGAAGCCTTCATAGTTTGATGAAAAAGCAAAAATTTTGGACCTATTGTAAAAGTCATGTATGTTATTCTTTCTTCCCAACAGGAACACATTGCTCTCAAGTTTGAGCTCAACTATTAGGTTTTCCAGTGATTTTCGTCTTTCACCTTCTCCAATGATGATCAATTTCCAGTCCTTGAAGTCCAAAGTGTGAAATGCCCTGATAAGGAATGCCTGGTTTTTTTGGTCATGTAACTTTCCAACATTCAAAACCACATTCTCTTTTGGTTGGTTTTCTTTGCGGTTCTTGGTAAGGTCTTGTGAAATGGGATTGGGAAGTACCCCGATTTTCCGAGGGTCTATCAGGTCTTTATAAAAATCTTTTATAAGCTCTGTCTGGACTACAAGAAATCCTGCATATGGATAGGTTAATCGTCTGCAAAGTTTCCAAAACCTAGGCGTTGCGTCTGTATATGGATTATTGCGCTCGCTAACGATGCATGGGATCTTCAATGTTTTTGCCGCAAGAATGGTCAGTACATTGGCCATGGTAATAAAACCAATTACAAGTTCTATCTGATGGGACTTTAACATAGATGTCAATCTCCTGTATAGTTTATAGTTCAAGATCAGTGAATGCAAAACCGTTTTGGAGGGTGGAATTTCATCCATGCAAGAGATTACTTTTACCGAGTCATCCAGCCTGTATACCGTTTCTCCCTTTTGAAAGGTGAAAATGGTCACATCATAGTTATGGGAAAGCGATCGGGAAAGTGTGGTCACAACTCTTTCGGCTCCACCAGAAGTGAGCGAACCGATTACAAATGCAATTTTTTGTTTACCTCCCATACAGTTGTTTTGTGGCACTAGGAATTTTTAGACAGTTCCTTCAAACGTTGTTGAACTTGAAATACTATAATACATATGTTATGTACCAATGGGAAAAACAATTGGGGCTAAATCGGTATTGGAAAATAGTCCCGCACTACAACATGATATAGCGTTGTGAAGTAGTGCGGGACCATTGCTTTAATTTACTTGGGCGATTGCTTTTCCGATTTGATGGTACTCTATGCCCATTTGCGAAAGGGAAGTTTCATCATATTGGTTCCGACCATCAAATATGATAGGTTTATTGAGTTGCTTTTTCAGTTCGTCAAAATCCGGGGTTCTGAACTCTTTCCATTCAGTCAACAGAATCATTGCATCCGCTCCAGAGATTGTTTCATATTTGGAATCAAGATAGGATACGTTCTCCACATCTTTCAGGTAGAAGTGCTGGGCCTCACCCATGGCCTTTGGGTCATATGCCCTAATTTTTGCGCCACGTTTGACCAGCTCTTTGATGATATAGATAGCAGGTGCTTCCCTCATGTCATCGGTGCCTGGCTTAAAGGCTAGGCCCCAAACGGCAAAGGTGTAGTTGGATAGATTTTCCCCAAACCTTGCTATTATTTTTTTTGCGATGACCAATTTTTGAACATCGTTCACATCTTCAACGGCTTTGATCAGATGGGGCGTATACCCATTTTGTTCAGCAGTTCTTTTGAGTGCCTTAACATCTTTTGGAAAACAAGAACCGCCATATCCACTTCCTGGATAGATGAAACTGTATCCAATCCTGCTATCAGATCCAATGCCTATTCTTACCTTGTTCACATCGGCACCTACCAATTCACAAATGTTCGCAATTTCGTTCATGAACGAAATCTTTGTGGCCAACATGGCATTGGCAACATATTTGGTCATTTCTGCAGATTTCACATCCATGGTTATCAACCTATCCATACTGCTCCTAAAGAAAGGGGAATAAAGGTTTCTCATTTTGGATGCCGCTGCATCACTGTCCGCCCCTACCACAACTCTGTCGGGCTTCATGAAATCACTGATGGCATCACCTTCTTTCAAAAATTCTGGATTGGAGACTACATGGAACTCGATATCAACTTTTCTTTTTTCCAGTTCGTGGGCAATTGTGTCATGCACTTTTTCGGCGGTACCTACAGGAACTGTGGATTTATCTACCACAATGAGTGGGGATACCATCTTCTGTCCAATTTCTTTGGCTACTTGTAGCACATATTTTAGATCTGCAGAACCATCTTCGCCCATGGGCGTTCCAACTGCAATGAAGGCAATGTCGCAAGCTTTGAGGCTTTCTCCCAAATCGGTACTGAAAAACAAGGTTTTGTTCTTGATATTTCGATGTACCATGGGTTCCAAACCGGGCTCGTAGATTGGGATGACCCCATTTTTTAAATTTTCAATCTTTTTGGAATCGACATCTATGCATGTTACGGTATTTCCCATTTCTGCGAAACACGTTCCACTTACTAAACCAACATAGCCTGTTCCAATTACGGTTAATCTCATCGTCTATTTATTAGATTTTGGTGTTTATTGAAAATGTTTACTTATTAAATTCTTGTCTATAAACGACAACCAACCTGAAAGACCTGACGGTTTGGATGACATTTGGGGCAAAAGAGTCATAGCGATTGTCAAAGACATGTATCATGGTCGTGTTTATTGTCTTTTTCGGCGTGCAAAGTTTCAAAAAGGTTTTCATTATTCATCAAAAACAATACAAGATTCCATTATACTCGATAAAGGGGCATTGTATTTCCATAACTATAACATTATATGTTATAGAAGCTCTTGTACCAATCAATGAAATTACCTACACCTTCCTCAATAGATGTATTTGGTGCATATCCGTAATCGTTTATGAGTGAGGAGACATCTGCCCAAGTTTTTTCGACATCACCCGGTTGTATCGGCAACATGTTCTTTTGAGATGTAATGTTTAGCTTGTTTTCAATGGCAGAAATGAAATCCATCAACCTTACTGAGTCATTGTTACCTATATTATAGACTTTATATTTTTTGTCCGGGTCATAGCTTTCTGTATGATCATTCTGTATGATCCGCACAACCCCCGTCACAATATCATCTATATAAGTAAAGTCACGTTCCATCTTCCCATTATTGAACACTTTAATGGGTTCATTGTCCAAAATAGCCTTGGTGAAAAGGAACATGGCCATATCCGGACGGCCCCATGGCCCATAAACGGTAAAAAAACGGAGGCCTGTTGTTTGAAAACCAAATAAATGACTGTAGGTGTGGGCCATAAGCTCGTTGCTTTTTTTCGAGGCAGCGTACAGGCTGATCGGGTGGTCCACATGGTCAGAGGTCTCAAATGGTACTTTCTTGTTCAAGCCATAAACACTGGAACTACTGGCGTAAACCAGATGTTTTATTCCATTGTTTCTACAGCATTCCAGAATGTTTAAAAACCCAACAATATTGCTGTCAACATAACTTTCCGGGTTTTCAAGGCTGTAACGCACACCGGCTTGTGCAGCTAGGTTGCAAACAACATCGAACTTTTCAATTTCAAAAAGTTTGGGTAACTGTTCCCGGTCTTCCAGATTCATGCGAACAAATTGAAATTTTTCAGAGGAATCACTTTTTACCGGCACATTAAAGGATTCTGCCTTTTCCCTGTTTATGCCCAATTGTTCCAGTCTGGCATATTTTAGATCCACATCATAGTAGCTATTGATATTGTCCAAACCAACCACGTAATGTTGGTTTTGCAGTAGTTTTTGTGATACATGGTATCCAATAAAGCCTGCTGCGCCTGTCACAAGAATTTTCATAGAGAATGTTGAGGTTTCAAATTTAGAAAAAGATGAACAAATGTTCTTGGATTGTATAACGGAATAAACAGGAAAATATTTATTTCGATTTCTTCGATTAGGCACGTCTTCATTTTGCCAATAGATGTTAATGAAAACTGTATTTCATCGATTATAAGGTCTTTTTTTGTTAAAAAAATCGATGAAGAGATCCATTTCATCGTTGTTCTACGTAACATCGTGGAATTATTGGTCTTGATTTTACTGAAATGTTCAACAATCTTAAAAATAAAAACTGTAGTTGTTTTTTAAATAAAATTGCATTTCATCGAATAAATCAGTTTTTCATCTATTTTTTTTAAGTAAACATTAATTTTGAATCCCGAAATCATTTTTGACATGAAAAACCTCAAATTGTACTGGCCCTTATGTTTCTTTGCCCTGCTTCTTACACTCTCTTGTGGGAAAGATCAAGATTTATTTGCAGAAGCTATAGAAGATAATATAGATAAGGAAATTGACGATCAAAAGGACCAAGAAGGACAAGTTCCTGATGATAACAATCAAGAGCCTGATGGTAACCCAGTTACAGACCCCGGTGCTGCAACGGAATTAAAGGCATTTCCTTCTGCATTTGGTGCAGGAGCATATGCCAATGGCTTTAGAGGCGGTCAGGTAATACATGTCACTTCTTTGGAAGATGACTACAGAAATGTAAGTGAAGGCACATGGCGCTGGGCTATAACCAGGGACTTCCCAAGAATCATAGTCTTTGACGTTTCAGGTGAAATTGAACTTAGTGGTCGAATTGTCCTTAGCAATAGAAACTCGAATGTATACGTTGCGGGTCAAACATCGCCAAACGGTATCATGATCAAGGGATATAGCATGTACGCTTCCAATTTGAACGAGGCGGTTTTCAGGCATATGAAGTTTTATGGGGATCCTTCAAAAGTGATAGCCCCTAACGACCCTTCATCCGCCAGGAGACCATTGATTCAATTTGTTTCACCCGAAAATGTAGTGGTCGATAACTGTGATTTTGTCTTTAATGCCAATGAGGCCATGAATTTTTGGAGCAGTGAGAACTTTGTTGCCGGTGGTGCAACCATGCAACATTGTCTCATAGGTGAGGGAGACACTGGAGTCCTTATGGGAGGGGATGAATGTAATACGAATCTAGGGGGTGAGTATTCGGCAATACAAAACTTGTTTGTCCACATTAGTCATCGGCATCCAAATTTTACGGCCAGCGTGAAAGGGGAGAGTATAAATAACGTGGTATACAATTCAAGGGCAAGATTGTCACGTGTGAGCTGTACGGCCCAAGCCAATTTTTATGGAAACTATTACAAGGCAGGGCCTGCAACGTATTTTAGTATTGCGGACAGAGTCAATCTTGTCAGGGACGATGATGGTGCAAACGTGTATGTGGATGACACCTATTGGTCATTTATGAGCGGAGTGGTGGAAAGTACTTCAGATACCCCCACAGACATTTTTAATGCAGCCCAGAGTGGTACAAATAGGGCCAAAACATCCCAGCCACCAGTTTCATCATGGAGTCTGGCAAGTCCGGTTGATTTGGCTGGATTGAGACCTGATATTATGCAGAACGGACAAGCATATGAATATGTTCTTGGGAATACGGGTGCTAGAAAGTATTTAAGCTCAAATGGCTCCACGCGAATTATATATGATGCCAAACAGGAACAATATATAGCAGATGTAAGGAGTGGGAACAATAGCAATGGTTCGGGCAGTGATTATGGTTTTGATATGGGTAGATATGACCCGCCAACAATTCAAAGAAGTTCAAGGTCGGAATCTTATGACACAGATATGGATGGGATGCCAGATGTTTGGGAAGTAGCCAATGGACTTAACCCAGATATTGATGACAGTTCAGGGGATATGGACGCTGATGGTTATACCAACCTTGAGGAGTTCCTGAACTTGATCGATGTTTAACAATGACCATATATTCTTACAAAGAAACAGGGGGCTTAAGCCCCCTGTTTCTTTGTATATAGGTGATATCTTTGAATGGAATACATATGAATATGTTGGTATTTGGATAATTTTCCTTTCTTTAGTTTAACACTTAATCGATTTTTTTTTGTCTTGGGCGAATAGTGGGTCAAAATAACCTTTGAGGCCAATTTTACTGTTACTTTTACTTTTGAGAACAAAAATCTCGCCTACTTATATCAACCCAAAACTAAAATGGAAACCACTGTATTGAAAAAAATTTGGTTATCTCCACCTCACATGGGAAACAACGAGGAAGTCTATGTGAAGGAAGCCTTTGATACCAATTGGATCGCTCCCTTAGGCCCCAACGTGCAGCGATTTGAACAATCTATAGAAGAATTTGTTGGAAACGATGTCCATGCAGCGTGCATGAGTTCAGGAACGGCAGCCATACATTTGGGGCTGCAGTTGCTAGGTGTAAGCGCAGGGGATGAGGTACTTTGTCAAAGCTTCACTTTTGCGGCCTCGGCAAATCCCATTACATACCTTGGCGCCTCTCCCATTTTTATCGATAGCGAGGAAGAAACTTGGAACATTTCGCCCATATTGTTGGAACAGGCCATCAAGGATCGATTGGCCAAAGGGAAGAAACCAAAGGCCATTGTGGCGGTCCATTTGTATGGAATGCCCTATAAGGTGGATGAAGTCCATGCCATAGCCCAGCAATATGATATCCCTGTCATTGAAGATAGTGCAGAAGCATTGGGAAGTTCTTACAAGGGTTTAAACTGCGGAAGTCTGGGTGACATTGGTATTTTGTCCTTCAACGGGAACAAGATCATTACCACTTCGGGTGGAGGGGCAATGCTGTGCAAGGATAAGGCGCTAAAGGAAAAAGCGGTCTTTTTGGCCACCCAAGCCAGGGACAATGCGCCACATTATCAGCATTCGCACATAGGGCACAATTACAGAATGAGCAATGTTCTGGCCGGGATCGGCAGGGGGCAAATGGAAGTGCTCCAGAACCGAGTGGATGCAAGGAGAAACAATTTTGAATATTATATAGAACACTTGTCAGGCATTCCGGGCATTACGTTTGCCATGGAACCCAAGGGCAGCTATTCCAATAGATGGCTCACCTGCATTTTGACCCCTTCTTTTGAGGATAGGGAGAGAATTCGAAAGGCTTTGGAAAACGAGAACATAGAGTCAAGGCCTCTGTGGAAACCCATGCATGCACAGCCTGTTTTTGAAGATGCCATATCTTACGTCAACGGCGTGAGTGAGGCACTTTTTGAAAGAGGCCTGTGCTTGCCTAGCGGTTCCAGTTTGATGGAAGAAGATTTGGAAAGGGTTTGCAACATCATAAAAAAAGAGCTTAGATGATCAAAGAATACTTTTTTAGAAGGGGCAGGCGTTACGCATCCAAATGGACGGTACTTTTCATAGACCTTTGTATCGTTTCAGTGTCCTTTATTTTGGCTTATTTCATAAGGTTCAATTTGAGCTTCAATTTTGATGTGGGAAGTCTCTGGACCCAGCTTCCCGTGGTAGTGTTCCTTTTTTTATTGGCGTTCCTTGTTTCTGGAAGTTATAAAGGAGTGGTTCGGCACACGGGAATCAAAGATGTCTATGCCATATTCAACGCTGTATGTTTGGCAAGTATAGGTGCCATTGGGGCAGTTTTGGCCAATAGGTATATGGAAGTAGTGGATGGGTTTACCATACCACTTTCCATCATCATTATCAATAGTTTGTTGACTTTCATCACTTTGGCTACATCCCGATACGTGTTCAAGATCTGTTATGAAAGCTTGATGAACAATAACTCAGGGCCTACCAAGAACCTCATGATTTATGGTGCAGGCGAGTCGGGCATCATCACCTATAATACGTTGACCAACCATTCCCAAATGGGGGTGAAGGTCATGGGATTTGTGGACAACAACCTTCAAAAGGTTGGAAAGCAGATCAATGGGGTGAAAGTGTATGATAAGAGCATACTTACCAAAGAATTTGTAAAGTTCCATAATATATCCGAGGTCATATTTTCCATTCAGACCATCAGCCCAAAGCAATTACGGACTTTGGTCAACGAGATTGTGGACCTTCCCGTTAAAGTAAAGATTGTTCCTCCCGTAGAGGATTGGATCAATGGTGAACTGAAGGTCTCGCAGATCAAAAGAGTACAGATTGAGGATCTTTTGGACAGGCCCCCCATTGAGATCAAGAACAGTAAGGTGATGAAAGACTTTGATGATAAGGTCATCATGGTCACAGGTGGAGCGGGATCTATTGGAAGTGAGTTGGTCAGGCAGATCTGTAAATACAACTATCGATCATTGATTGTGATCGATCAGGCCGAATCTGCACTTTATGATCTTCAACAGGAATTGAAACAAGCTGGCTTTTTCAACTTCTTGCCCATAGTTGGGGACATCCGCGACAAGAACAAGATGCGCGTACTGTTTGAGGAGCATAGACCGGATAGGATTTTCCATGCCGCTGCATACAAACATGTGCCGCTCATGGAGCAAAACCCATACGAGGCGGTCAAGATCAATGTGGCGGGCACAAAGACCATTGTTGACCTTTCCGTGGAATACAATGTGGAGAAATTTGTTTTTGTCTCCACGGACAAAGCAGTGAACCCCACCAATATTATGGGGGCCACCAAGCGGATAGCCGAAATGTATATCAGCTGTAGACAGCAAGAAGGGAAAACCAAGTTCATCACCACCCGTTTTGGGAATGTATTGGGATCCAATGGGTCTGTAATACCATTGTTCAGGAAACAAATTGAGAAGGGTGGGCCTTTAACGGTTACGCACAAGGATATTACCCGATATTTTATGACCATTCCAGAGGCATCCCAGTTGGTATTGGAAGCCGGTGCCATGGGCAAGGGTGGGGAAATCTTCATCTTTGACATGGGCGAATCCGTCAAGATCATGGATTTGGCCAAGAACATGATTCGATTGTCAGGGCTACATTACCCAGATGATATCGATATCAAGGTAACAGGTCTCAGACCCGGTGAGAAACTCTATGAAGAGTTGCTGGCCAATGGGGAGAACACCTTGCCAACGTACCATGACAAGATCATGATCAGCAAGGTCAGGGAAATAGATTATTCCAGGACCAAGAACATGATAGATGAGCTTTGTATTTCAAACCTTTTCTTCAAGGACAATGTGGTGCAATTGATGAAAAGTATTGTGCCAGAATACATATCCAACAATTCCGATTTTTGTAAATTGGACAACAAAAAGGATCAAGACCTTGGCCAGAAAAAGCCGTCAAAGGCTGAATTTCTCAACTAAATACTAAAAATGTATACATCAATGTTCCAAAAAATAAAAGTTGCATGTTTCCTTGGAGCAACATGCATAGTTGCTTCATGCACATCTACCAAAGACGTTGTTTATTTTCAAGATGCCGACCAATTTGAGACTCTGGTTGACGACAATACCTTTAGCACCAAGTTCAAGGTTGACGACTTGGTAAGCATTCATGTATCAACTTTGGACCCAGAAGCCAGTGCGCCATTTAATTTGTTCAGAGGTGCAGAGGAAGGCATTGGGATGCGTCCTGAGCAGGTCAATTATTTAGTGGATAAAAATGGTGAAATCGACTTCCCAGTCATTGGTAAGGTTAAAATTGAAGGTCTTTCGCCTAGTGAGACCAAGGATTTGCTAAGGGAAAAAATGGCAGATTATCTCAAGGATCCCATAATCAACATTAGGATCAGGAATTTTACGGTAACAATTTTGGGAGCCGTTAACCGACCAGGGACATACCCTATAAACGGAGAGCAAATTACCATTATGGAGGCATTGGGATATGCAGGGGATATAGGAATTAAGGGTAGAAGGGACAATGTTATGGTCATTCGTGACTTTGATGGCACCAAAGTGTACAATAGAATCAACCTAAACCAAAAGGAATCTTTGAAGTCACCAGTATATTATTTGACCCAGAATGACGTGGTCTACGTGGAGCCTAATAAATCTGGTAAGACGCAATCGAATTTTGACCAAAGAGCATCTATTGCCGTTTCAATCATTTCTGTATTGATCACATCAACTGTAGTGTTGTTGACAAGAAATTAATATATCAAGTCACGGGTAACCCCAAGATTATTATTCCCCAAAGGATATGAACAAAAAAGAAATTGACCTGAAAGGCCTTGTCAATGCCTATTTAAAACAATGGAAGTGGTTTGTGTTGTCCGTTTTCATAACCTGTTTGATGGCATTTATATATTTGAGATACACCATACCTCAGTACGAGGCTTATGCCAAGATTCAAATATTGGAGGATAAAGGAGCTGCTTCCGAGTTGTCCATATTGAAAGATCTTGATGTTTTTTCAGGAGGAAGTGGTGCCCCGAAAATCGTAGATGAGATAGAATTGCTAAAGGCCAGGGAAAACTTTATCAAGGTCATCAAAAAGCTTAAATTAAATGTTGGTTATTTCGTTACGGGCAACATAAGGGACAACGAGATTTATGGATCCAAATATCCGTTTGCCATAAATTTTCTTTCTCCAGACTCAATCATCAATAAATTTGAGCATACTTTCTATGTGAAGATTATTTCTGCTACTGAGTTCAATTATTCAGAAGAAGAAGAAGGTGCCTTCGAGAAATATGCCTTTGGTTCAAATATAAAGACCAAAATAGGTGATATCATACTTGTGCCCGAAAATCAGAACCTGCCCTTGTACAAAAATGAAACGATTAGAATTGAAGTAAAACCATTACCATTGTTGGTGGAAAAATTAAGGGCATCTACAAAGATGAAGGTAGCTGCGGAATTTTCCAATATCATTGATATTTCGATGATGGACTCCAAAAAGGAAAGGGCAATCGATATATTGAACAACTTGGTCGAAATCAATAATGAGAATGCCGTGGCGGATAAAAAGGCTATAGCAGATAGAACATCACAGTTCATCAACGATCGAATATCAGAAATCTATACCAACCTATCATCCGTTGATGAAACCGCTGAATCTTTTAAAGAAAGTAGGGGAATTGCTGACTTGGGCTCTCAATCAAATGTGAATTTCTCTCAAAGTGCAGCAGGTGAAAAACAGCTACAGGAAACCAGTATCCAATTGAATATAGCCAACTCTATGAAGGATTTGGTCAGTGATCAAGGCAATTATGATTACATCCCGACCAATGTTGGGTTGAACGACCCTGGAATTGCAAGCGCAGCCCAACAATATAATGAACTTGTGGCTCAAAGGAATAGATTGTTGAAAAGCTCAAATGAGAAAAACCCAGTAATTGTTAAACTCGATCAACAACTGGATGGTCTTAGAAGAGGTATGCAGTCTAGCTTGAACAACGTGACCAATAATTTGGATTTACAAGTCAACAGTTTGAGCAAGCAACTATCCCAAATCAATTCGAGGATATATGCAGCACCAAGTAACGAAAGGGCCTTAAGGGATATTTCCAGAAAACAGCAGACTACAGAATCCTTGTACCTGTACCTGCTCCAAAAGCGTGAAGAATCTCAAATCACATTTGCATCGGCCACCCCTAAATCCAAAATAATCAACTATGCCTATAGTTCGACGTTTCCCATGACTCCAAAAAACAAAATTGTTTATCTGGCAGCACTGATGCTTGGGCTTTTGATTCCCTTTTCTATCATTTATGTAAACGATGTGCTGGACGACAAGATTCACAATAAGATAGATTTGGAGTCCATAGCGGGTGATGTCACTGTATTGGCCGAGCTTCCCAAGCTTGGTAAAAAGGAGAGTAAGGTCATCCTTACGGAAGACCGGTCTGTATTGGCGGAGTCTATGCGAATCCTGAGGACAAATTTGGACTACATATTGAAGTCCAAAACAAAGACTATGGATCGGGCGCAAGTGGTATTTGTGACTTCCAGTGTTCCTGGCGAAGGGAAAACTTTCGTGTCATCCAACTTGGCAACAATTTTTGCAAATACAGGTAAAAAAGTATTGTTGATAGGCGCTGATATCCGCAACCCAAAACTGTATACATTCTTTTCCGAAACCTTGAACGCAGATGGATCAGGAATCAAACCCAAGAGAAATGTAGGTAAAGGACTGACGGAATACCTATTCGACAACTCGCTTTCAGAAAAGGAAATCATCGTAGGTACTGAAACAAACACCAACGATATAGACGTCATCTATTCTGGAAAGATACCACCAAATCCAGCAGAATTGTTGATGAGCGACAGGATGAAGGAGTTGTTTGAAAAAATGTCCGGTCTCTATGACTACATTATCGTGGATACGGCACCAGTGATGGTGGTCACAGATACCTTGCTCATCAGCCAATATGCAGATCAGGTGCTCTATGTCACCAAAGCCAATGTGACAGAGAAAAAGATCATAGAGTATCCATTAAAACTCAAAAACGAAGGCAAGCTCAAGCACCTTTCCTTTGTGGTCAATGGGGTGAAACAATCCAACCTCGGGTATGGCGGAAAGTATGGCTACGGGTATGGAAAGACCATCAAAAAATGGTGGAGCTTTTCGTAATCAATAAAAAGTCTCTATCGTATTTTCAATAACGGGAAGCAAAAGGTTCAAAGTTTTGTTCTGAATCCTGATTTCCTTCAATAGTTCCAGATGTCGCATATTGTGGACATCGGAACCCACAAAATCCACCAAATGGTCCTGTAACAGTTTCAGGGCCATTTTTTGTACACCGCTGCCATAGGATTCTGGGGTCAATGACAACAGGTTCAGTTGGAACTGGATGCCATTCGCCCTCATTTTTTGATAGGTCCCATATTTGTGGTGAAAGTACATGTACCGCTCCGGATGGGCCAGAACAGGAAAATACTTGGCCTTGGCCATTTTCTCCACAGCAATCTCAAAATTGAAGGAAGGTTGCAGGTACGACATTTCAATCAAAAGATAAGAATCCTTCAAGGCCATGACCTGGCCATTTTCCAGAATGGTCTCAAAATTGTCATCGATCATATGCTCGGCCGCACAAGCAATGGAAGTGTTGGTGAGAGGACTCTTTTCCAATTTGGCCATCAGGGCCTTGTGGGCCTCTCTGATGGTCTTTGGCGTGTTGTCATAATGGTTGTGCATGATGTGGGGCGTACAGATAAAATGGGTCACACCCATCTCACCGAACCCTTTGAGCAGTTCCATGGAATCATCAACTGTTTTTGCCCCGTCATCAATACCGGGAAGGATATGGTTGTGCATATCCACCAGACCATGTAGATAATCGACCAGATAGGTCTTCTTCTGAAAAAAACTGAACATGCCTAAAATTTGGAGTGTAAAGATAAACGATATGAACGAATGCGCACCGCAAGATGATCATGGGATAAAAAAACGTCAGGTCCACCTTTAAAGGCAGACCTGACGGATTCGCTACTGTGAATGTATTGTATCAAACTAAACTCAGGACCAATATAGGTTCCCGAACAACACGGATGGATTAAGAAAAAGACAAAAAGACTAATGAAAGATTAATACGCTTAACCAAGGCGTAAATAGCTGGTGTTTTTTTGTTTATTTAGCACCATGCTGACCAAGAGAAATCTGTATGTTTTTGTTTTTGCGGTGTCCGTGGTGGGCCTTTTTGTGGTTCAGTACCAGTATTTGAGAGTAGGCTTGGGCTTGGCCAAGGCCCAATTTTCAGAAAAGATGGATGGGGTCAGGACCAACATAGGGAAGGAACTCTCCGAGTTCAATTCCTTGACCTATACCATCGGAAACACCATCAGAAAGGACACTTCGGAAGTCAAGTTCGGTCTGGACAGCCTCCAAAGAGCATCCCAATACTATCTCAACGATTACATTTCCTATCAATTGGGCGTTTCCGGGATAGATGCACCATTCACCTATTCCCTCTACACCAGGGATTCCACAGCGTATCTTGGGTCGGCCAAGCAGCACCTGAGAGGGGAGGACATGCTTACCTATCCCATCAAGATTGAGGGGTATTTGCCCGAACTTTTGCAGAAAGAAATCATTTTGGAACTTGGCTTTCAGGACCTGAACAGGTACTTTTTGGGTCAGTTGAAAGGGCTTACCATTCCGAGCATTTTTTTTCTTATAGCGATCATCGTTGTGGTTATCTGGGTGTTGCGCTCTTTTTATTGGCAGAGCAGCCTGATCACCACCACCAACGATTTTATCAATAACTTGACCCACGAGCTAAAGACCCCTGTATTTTCCATAGGACTTGCCAGCAAAATTCTGGAAGAGAATGTCACGGAAGATAAAAGACCTGTGGTGGAACTCATCCGAAGGGAAACAGAACGATTGAAAGGGCATATTGACAAAGTATTGGAACTGTCCAGTTTGGAGTCGGGCAAAAAACTGATGCAGTTCGCCAAAATTGATTTCAGGCCGGTACTGCTCAAAGTATGCGACGATTTTACCCTCCTCGCCAAGCATGAGAAAATCGATTTTGGATATCAACTGCAAGAAGGGCCCTATACCATACGTGCCGAAAAGTTCCATTTGGAAAATGTGGTCGGTAACCTATTGGAAAACGCCAAAAAATATTCGGACGACCCTGTGGTGCGATTGGAGGCCCATAAACAAAAAGGAAGGCTCCACATAAGCGTGTCGGACAACGGGCAGGGCATTGCAAAAGAGGACAAGAAGAAAATATTTCGGAAATACTACCGGGTAAAAAACGGTAATGTGCACAAGGTGAAGGGGCATGGACTGGGCCTTTCTTATGTGCAAAAGATAGTGAGGATGCACCGTGGGAAGATCACGGTGGAAAGTAAACTGGGAGAGGGCACCACATTTGTCGTTTCCTTAAAATTGACCAACAATGGATAAAAAATACAACTTGATCTTGGTAGAGGATGATGCTTCGCTGGGATATCTACTTTCAGAATATTTGGGAATGAAGGGGTTTGTGGTCACCTGGGCAAAAAATGGCCAAGATGCCCTCCTGAAGACCGAGACCAATGTCTTTGACCTTGCCATTTTGGATGTGATGCTGCCGGACATGGACGGTTTTGAACTCTCCCAAAAGATTAAGGGTATCAACCCCGAACTGCCTTTCATTTTCCTTACCGCCCGCTCGCTCAAAATAGATGTGCTCAAAGGATTCTCATTGGGTGCAGTGGACTATTTGAAGAAGCCCATTGATGAGGAAGAGCTTGTGGTGCGCATCAATGCATTATTGGCCCGTTTGGTGACGGAGACCGATGAAGCCCCCCAACTTTCCCATTATGAAATAGGGGACTATACCCTGGACACGGACAATTTTGAACTCAGGTACAAAGGGGAGATCGTGAAGCTGACCGGAAAGGAATTTGACCTACTGGCCCTTTTGGCAATGAACCAGAACCAACTCTGTACCCACAAGGAAATCCTCACCACCATTTGGGACAAGAACGATTACTTCAACAAAAAGAGCCTCAACGTTTTCATATCCCATTTGCGGAAACATTTGGGAAGGGATTCCCGATTGAGTATAGTGAATGTCAACCGAAGGGGATTCATGCTTCGGGTGGAAGAAAAATAAACGAATGAACATGGCTTGGTTTTTGTGGCCCATTTGGATGACCGAACCCAACCTTAGTTTTTTGTAATGTTCAATTTTTTTCGAAATAATACCCCAAAAGCCTCATTGCTGCAATTGGACCATCTCTATATGAATGCCATATCCAAATTGTCCGTCAATGAGAAGATAGCGTACTGCCAACGACTGATTGAAAGTTCCGAGTACCAATTGGCACAGTCGTGCCCCAAAAAGGACGTGCCCCACCTGAAGAGTCTCATTGCGGCAGCGGATGAGGAAATCCATAAGTTGCAATCGCGATAGGTCCTGGTACCGCATTCCATTTTATGGATCGGAATTTGTAATTTTCCATCAAAGAGAATACCCGTGCATACCGTAGAACAGAAATTAAAGGAACGCATCAAGGAGCTGACCTGTCTTTATGAAGTCACTTCATTGATCGTGAACAGTGATTACGAGCAGATTGAAGAAGTCCTTCGGGCCATAGCATCGTGTATGCAAAGGGCATGGCAGTTCAATGAGGAGACCTATGTGGAGCTAAAAACCCCTTTGATCACCATAAGGACCGAGAAAAAAGCCGAGGAATATGTGTTTCTCCAATCTCCGATAAAGGTGTTCAATGAAGAACGGGGATATATAAAGGTAGGATACCCATCCCCCAAATACACGCTGGACGACTTTTTGGTCGAAGAAAAACAATTGTTGGACAATATTTGTCTGGAAGTAGGCAACTTGTTGGAGCGAAAGGAAATCAAGGAAAACCAAGAAGCAATCCGCAGACAGGTGGAGCAGGGTGATCGATTGCGCATTCTTGGCGAGATAACCGCTGGGATAGCCCACGAACTCAATACCCCATTGGCCAATATTTTGGGCTTTACGGAATTGCTGAAAGAACGGGTGGAAGGAGACCCCAAGGCGGAAAAGGATCTGGACAAGATCATCACCAACACCATTTTTTCACGGGAAGTGGTCAAAAAGCTCATGTTCTTTGCCTGCGAAATGCCCCAAGAAAGAACCCGTCTCAACATTGTGCCCGTAATCGAGGATGCCATAGATCTGTTGCGCACCACATTGCGACAGAATGATATCAACTGTAAACTCATCACGAACAAAAAGGAAATCGTCCTTAAAATGGACAAGATCCAACTCACCCAGGTCTTGTTCAACCTTATTGTGAACGCCATTTATTTTTCCCCGCCACAGAGCACTATTTTGGTCGAAGTGAGGGAGAAAGAAGCGGATGTGGTCCTGAAAATTTCAGATGAGGGCACGGGCATACCCAAGGACAAGGCAGAAACCGTTTTCGCTCCATTCTTCACCACAAAACCAGTGGGAGAGGGTAGCGGCCTTGGACTCAGTGTGGTGCATGGTATCGTGAAGAGTCATCAGGGAACGATAGCGCATTCGCCCAATACCCCCAAAGGCACTATCTTTACCATCAAATTTCCCAAAACCCTCTAAAGGACATGCTCAAAAAGGAAAACATTTTGCTGGTGGATGATGACATCCAGATTTTGGAACTCTTGCACCGGCATCTGAATTCCATGCATTACCATACGTACAGTGCGGTTTCGGTAAAAGAAGCCCTCTACATCCTCAAGGATACGGAAATAGACCTGCTCATCACCGACATCAATATGCCGGAGATCAACGGGATCCAATTGATCAAATACACTGCCGAGCATTTTCCCGATATGCCCAAGTTGGTCGTCACTGGCTTTCCTTCCATTGACGATGCCATGGACGTGTTCAGGTCCGGGGCCACGGAATATCTTACCAAACCCTTCACCAAGAACGAATTGGCAGATGCGGTCAAAAAATCCTTGGAAAGTAGGTCCCCAAAGAAAACCGCAAAGAAAGCGACACCCAAACAGGGCCATGGTTATGGGGAAATGATAGGAGCTTCCGAAGCGTTCTCGGAAATCGTTGAGATCATCGAGCGCGTGAAGGACAACCACGCCACAATCTTGGTCCAAGGGGAGAGCGGTACCGGAAAAGAATTGGTGGCAAGGTCCATCCATTATTCGGGGAGGTTCGCGCGGGCACCCTTCATTCCGGTCAACTGTGGGGCCATTCCTGAAAACCTTTTGGAAGCAGAGCTTTTCGGCTACACCAAAGGTGCTTTCACGGGGGCCAATGAGACCCGAAAAGGGTTTTTCCAAGCAGCGGACAATGGCACCATTTTTTTGGACGAGATCGGAAATGCATCCTTGGCCGTCCAGGGAAAATTGTTGCGGGTGCTCCAAGAAAAGGAAGTGACCAAAGTGGGCTCGCAGAAACCCGAAAAACTCAACGTGAGGGTCATTGCGGCCACCAACAGCAACTTGGAGGAGCTTATCCAAAAGAAACTTTTTCGGGAAGATCTGTACTATCGGTTGACGGTGGTTTCCATTGTGGTCCCCCCACTCAGGGAAAGGGTCACGGACATTCACTTGCTGGTGGACAGGTTCCTGCAAAAATATGGCGTGGAATACAGGGATCGCTTGGTCCGTATGTCCCCAGAAGCGTTGAAGATTTTGGAACGTTATCCCTGGCCGGGCAACATCCGTGAACTGGAGAATGTGGTACAGCGCGCCGTTATCATGTGCGATGGTCTGGTAGAGGTCAAGCACTTGCCAGAACAGGTAAAGTACAAGATCGAGTTTTCCGAAGAAGCCTTGAGACCCTTGAAAGAGGTCGAAAGGGAGCATATCACCAAAGTACTGGCCTCCACAGGAAACAATAAGACGAAGGCCGCCGAAATTCTTGGCATAGACCGCAAGACCCTTCGGGAAAAACTCAAATAATTCACTGGGGAAAAACTCCCCATGCGGGTAAAAATTCCCCAGAACATCTCTTCAGATTGATTTTCGATTAATCCATAATAATCTGATTTTCAATTTATTGAAAATGGATATTCTTTTCATTTCTTTTTGGGCATACGGTTTGCCCTATTCTGCCAAATAACCGACCACATTGACTTTTCGAATTGGAAATGCCATGTTTTGTGTAGCATCCGAAGTAGGGGATGGTGTGAAAACGGTGCTCGAAAAGCAGAAAACCACTAAAGACCAAATATGAAGCGGAATGATCTGATCATGGAGAAATCGGATTACGTGGCCATAAAAAAGGTATTGAACTTTCACAAGCACTACCAGGATTATGCCCACAAAGAAACCTTGGATGCACTGAGGGAGCAATTGGAAAACACCATGATCTTGGACGCTGCCGAACTGCCCAAGGGAGTCGTTAGGCTCAGGTCCAAAGTGACCGTCGCCACGAAATCGGGCTGGTGGAACACCTTTCAGGTGATGTTGCATGATGATGGGGACAACAAGGAAGGACAGATTTCAGTGAAGAGCACCTTGGGAGCCGCACTGATAGGCAGAAGCATAGGCGATGTTGTGCTGGTGGGGATGCCCAATAGCCCTCTGAGTCTCGAGATCAAGGAAGTGAAATGGGCCATAAACGAAGATGAAGAGCTGCCCATGCTAAAGGAGTGAACATTTAAATTCAATTATATACACCTTAAATTCTGTTAGTTATGAAGAAATATTTTTTGTTTTTGGGATTGTTTATAGCGGCCTTGAACCTTCAGGCCCAAGACGTGGCGGTAGGGGATACTTTTGAGATAGGAAGGCCCGATTCCCCTCAATATGCCCATTTGGAGTTTCCAAGGGCCAATTTTATTGTCAAAAGAGGTGGGATTGCCAACTATAAAAGTGTAGAAGGCCAAAAAGTGGTTGTTACTTCGATTAAGGAGAAGAAAGATGGAACCAAGGTGGTAAAGATCAAAAGGGCCGACGGAAACCGATTTTTTGGAAGCCATTGGTCAGTGGCCGCCAATGTTGAGAAAGCTCTGGAGTCCGGAGAACTGCTCAAAATATAGATTGATGTGATGTACTGTTCCCGGCTCTCCGTTCTCTTTTTGGATTTGCTCATATGGGGGCCGGGATGTACTAACACCTATTCGGAAAAATGATGATCTAAAATAACATCACCTTGTTTGAACCCAAGATCATATCGGGAGAATCCAAAAAGCGGCGTTTTCGCTTCGCTATGGTGTTGGGAATCTCCTTTTTGTTGATTTTGGCAGCCCACCTTATCGATTACAAGTACCTCTCCAATGTGAGGCGCAACGTGAACTCCGTATATAACGATCGCGTCGTGGCGCAAGATTACATTTACCAGCTCAGTAATCTCTTCTACCAAAAGCAGTTGTCCATGGGCGAAAATAGGAGCGATTCGCACTGGCACAATCAAAATGATTCCATTGACCGATTGCTGCTCCGTTTCTCCAAGACCGAACTTACCCGTAGTGAGGCTGGTTTTTTTATCGATCTTCAAAAAAACTATGTGGAACTGATGTCCCTTGAAACGGTACTGTCCTCTGGACCAAAAGGTCCCACATTGGATATACGCCGGGACATAAAACGGGAATTGCAGGAAATCCGAAAGAATTTGGACGACCTGGAAAGCGTCCAGTTCACGGAAGGCGGACAAATGACCCAAAACTCCAACCGCTCCCTGGGGATGAACGCATTTTTATCCAAAATGGAGTTGGCCTTTTTGATTGTAAACGGTGTTGTGCTCCTCTATATGGTCCTCTTGGGCACCAACCTGATGCGAAAAGTGAACTGAACCTACCTATTATTAATATCCAAAAGTTTGATTGTGATTCCGATTTGCCCCAAATGGTACAGGTCGTGATGGACGATACCTTCCACCAGATATTTTAGCGTATGATTGGGTTTGTAGGTGTTGTTCTCCAGATAATCATCATCCTTCTCGGCGAGGCATGCGATCAATTCGGTTTGGCTATCACGGAGTGCAGCCTTTAACTTTTCCCATCCTATTTTTTTCAGTGCCTCATTGCTTTTCCAATTGTCAGGACTTTCAACGCTCAGGTCGGATTTCTGGCCTTGGAGTAATTTGATGGCATGTATGCGCCAGACCCAGATGTGGGCAATTAGTTCTGCCACACTATGGACTGCGGGAATAGGTCTTACAAAGGCCTGTGTTTCCGATATCGGTTCAATTTTGTTTTCCAAGTTGTCATCGTACCAGGTCTTTCCGTTCTGGATGTCCCTTAACTGGACGATGATATTTTCTGTAATTTTTATGCTCATCTGAATACCTGTTTTATTCTTTGTCCAAAAACTTTTCAATCATGGGGACAACGAGTTGACTTTCTTTAAAACCCGGTTGGATCGTGGTAATTTCCCCGATATATTCCCCATGTCCACCCGGGATGATGGCCAGTTCCGAATGGGCGATTTGTCGGTGGAGTTCCATGGCGTGTTCAGGAGTGATAATGTCCTTATCGCCAATAATGATCAGTGTGGGTGCTTGAATGGCTTCGATATGCCCGTCGGGAATATCCTTGAAATGTACCATCCGTTTGGCATCCCTATCATGCATCACCTGTAAGCCAGCACTATCCGCCGCCACTTCTTTGTAGGCAGTTTGGAGTTGCTCGGGCATGTGTTCCAGTTTCGATTGTTGCATAAAATCCCAAAACCATTCGGGAACCCCATGGCGTTTGGCGAGCGCGGAACCCAAAACCATTTTGTTGACCAATTCTGGGTGACGAATGGCAATCTGCAAGGTTGTTGTCCCGCCATTGCTGAAACCGAAAAAGTCGGCTTTGTCCACCTTTAGGTTATGAAGGAGTGTTGCAACATCGTCGGCATCCTGCTCAAAGGAAGAGTCCGTGCCCCTGTCGTTTGTGCGCCCGTGCGCCTGAAGCTCCACGGCAATCACCTGTCTGTTTTTAGCGAATAAGGGGATAACTTTTCCAAAATTGGAAGGAATAGTGGAACCGCCCCCATGGATCAAGACGAAGGGTTTTCCCTGTCCATCCGCTTGACCGGCCGGCAGGTGGATCTCATAATACATTTTTAGGCCGTTCACTTCGGAATATCCGCTGGTAAACGCCAGTTCTTCTGGTGCAGTGGGTTCCATTTTTTGGGGTTCAGTTTTTGTGTGGTTACATGCGGTCAAAATGAAAAGCAGCAAACCGAGAAGTGGGAAAGGTTGTTTCATTTTTATCGATGGGTTATCATGTTGTTGGTTTTACTACCTGTTCAAAGACCGTACGAAATTGAAAAAAAGGTGATTGGATCTTGGCTCTCTATGCATAAATCATAAAATCCATTCGCACCTACCAATTTACCATAAAATCAATAAAAAACACTAAGTTTAAAAAGGGAAAGCACACACGCTTCTCGTTCCATAAAACCACCATCAACCCATGAAAAAATCCATTCTCCTGACCCTATTATTGGCTTTAAGTTTAACCGTTTCCGCCACGGAGACCAAACTAATGATCAGGGCCAAGGCCAAGGACGCCAAATTTATAGGCAGTTCCATTGGCGGGGCCTACGTCATGGTCAGAAACAGCACCAACAATCAAATACTGGCCGAAGGCATTACCTCGGGCAGCACCGGGAACACGGACCTTATTATGAAGACGCCCATGGACCGCAATACCCAGCTTACGGATGAGAAGACTGCGGGCTTTTTGGCTGTGGTGGAGATTGACGAGCCCACTTTTGTACGCGTGGAGGTCGTTTCGCCCTACAACAAGAAAAATGCACAGGTACATGCCAGTACCGAACTGTGGCTTATCCCTGGAAAGGATATTTTGGGGGATGGCGTGGTGTTGGAGATCCCAGGTTTTATTATCGACATACTAACCCCTAACACCCATCAGTACATTCCGAAGCAATCCATTGGTGATGGGTTGGACATCCGTGCCAACATGGTGATGATGTGCGGTTGTCCCATAGAAAAAGACGGCACTTGGGATTCAACGCCCATGGAAGTGGTGGCCATCCTGAAAAAGGACGGAACTACGCTGGCCAAGATACCTTTGGACAACCCTTCGCGAAATGTTTTTGAAGGACGGATGGTGATAGCGGAGACGGGTTATTATGAAGTGACGGTCTATGCCTACGACCCCACCACAGGCAATACGGGAGTGGACAAGGTCAATTATGTAGTGACCGATTGATTTAACGGGGCATTTTTTCGACTTTTGTAAAACGATGAAAACAACCAGATGAAAAAGACCGTTCTCCTGTTTCTTGTGATTTCTCTTTCTTTCCTTTCGTGCCAACCCAAGCGTGTTGACTTATTGGATGTTGGAATACCCCTTGCCATGGCCGAGTACCGCAAGGAACAGGTTTCCGATGTGGTCTATGGCCTTTCTTTTGACATTCCCGAAGATAAAACGCAGCCAATTCCTGCAAAGCTGAAACTGGAACTGGAAATCCATGACCTTTCCCAACCCTTGTATCTCGATTTTAATGCAGATGCCAAGCTGTTGAAGCAACTGACGGTCAATGGCAACGAGCAGGAAATCCATCACAAAAAAGAACATTTGATCATCTCGGAAGGCCTCCAAAATGGCCATAATGTGATAGAAGTTTTGTTTGATGCGGGGGAGCAGTCCCTGAACCGTAATGAGGATTACCTCTATACGTTGTTGGTGCCGGAACGGGCGAGTACCCTTTTTCCTTGCTTTGACCAGCCCAACATCAAGGCTAACTATATTTTGGACGTCACGGCCCCAAAGGAGTGGAAAGTGCTTTGCGGAGCTACTTTGGAAAATAGGAAAGAAGAGGCGGACAAGGTACACTATCAGTTTGCGAAGAGCGACCCTATGAGCACTTATCTCTTTTCAATGGTTTCGGGCAAGTTTGAATCATCCACGGAGAACCCGGGCATCTTCGATATGACTTTTCTTTATCGGGAGAGCGACACGGCCAAGGTCAGACCCAGTTTGCCCATCGTTTATGATCTGCACCAGCGTTCCATTGATTTTTTACAAGGGTATACCGAATACGAATTTCCATTTCAAAAATTGGATTTTGCAGCCATTCCAGGTTTTCAATATGGAGGGATGGAGCATGTGGGGGCCATCCAATATCGGGAATCTTCCCTGTTTTTGGACGCCAGTGCCACCGAGCGACAACAGCTGGGCAGGGCCAAGCTCATTGCGCACGAAACAGCCCACATGTGGTTTGGTGATTTGGTCACCATGGATTGGTTCAACGATGTGTGGATGAAAGAGGTGTTCGCCAATTTTATGGCGGACAAGATCATCAACCCGACTTTTCCCGATGTCAACCATCAATTGCAATTCATGACCGCGCATTACCGGGGTGCCTATGCGGAGGACAGGACCCGTGGCACCAATCCTATCCGCCAACGGCTGGACAACCTGAAGAATGCGGGTAGTCTGTACGGCGGTATCATCTACAACAAAGCCCCGATCATGATGCGGCAATTGGAGGCAGCAATAGGGGAGGCCCGGTTTCGGGAAGGCATTCGGGAATACATCTCCCGATTTGCCTATGGCAATGCTACATGGAAAGATTTGGTGGAAATCTTGGACGAGAAAACGTCCAATGATCTGAAAAAATGGAGCGAGGTATGGGTAAACCAATCCGGAAGACCCATTTTCACAGAAGAAGTCACTTATGAAGAAGATAAGATAAAGCAGCTTTTCATTTCGCAGCAGGCGGAAGATGGAAGTGACAAGCTGTGGCCACAATCCTTTGAGATAACTTTGGTGTATCCAGACAGTGTGCTGGTGCTACCGGTTACCATTGCCGACAGTACGGCCATCGTGGCGCAAGCCGCTGGAAAACCGAGACCAGAGGCCATTCTCTACAATTCCAATGCCTTTGGCTATGGGATTTTTCCAATGGGGATTTCGGATTTCCCTACCATACAACGATTGGAAAATGAGGTAGCGAGGGGGCATGCCTATCTGAACACTTATGAGAATATCCTTTCGGGCGCTATTCCCCCAAAGAAAGGACTGGATTTTTTTGCCAAGGGGGTGCAAGCAGAGCGCAATGAGTTGATACATGGGATGTTGTGCGGTCAGGCCAGTGGTATTTTCTGGAGCTATCTTACAGTGGAAGAACGCAATAAAGAGCAGCCTTTGTTGGAAAAAATGTTGTGGGAACAACTGAAGAAAGGACAGCATACACCCAATATCAAGAAAAATCTTTTTGGTCTATGGAAAGGATTGGCCTATTCGGATGGGGCCAGAGCAAAGCTTTTCACCATTTGGAACAAGGCAGTGACCATACCGGACCTTAAATTGAACGAAGACGATTTTACCGATATGGCAATGACCTTGGCCCTTTTTGGGCACAAGGATACCGATAAAATCATGGAGAAGGCAAGGGCGCAATTGTCCAACCCCGACAAGGTAAAACGTTTTGACTTTTTGAGGCCTGCACTCTCCGCTGACGAATCGGAACGGGATGCCTTTTTTGTGTCTTTGAGTGATGCAAGCAATCGTGAAAAGGAATCGTGGGTGCTCACGGCTTGTGGGTATGTCCATCACCCTTTGCGACAGGCATCTGCGATCAGGCATTTGCCCTTGGCCTTGAAACTGCTGGAAGAGATTCAGAAAACAGGTGATATCTTCTTTCCCAAAGGGTGGCTCAGTAACACGGTTGGCCAATACCAATCGCCTGAGGCCTATTCCATGGTAGAGCATTTTTTGAAGGAAAACCCCAATCTGAACGAATCATTGAAAGGAAAACTCTTGCAGGCCACGGACGACCTGTACCGTTTTGTGGAAATGGGCAAGGAAAGGTCTATCGATTGAAAAGAAATCTATTTCCCGATGCAGAAATTGGAAAATATATTTCCCAATAGATCATCGGTGGTGACACTGCCCGTGATTTCCCCAAGGTGGAAGAGCGCTTGGCGAATATCGATGGACAATAGGTCACTGGAAACATCCATATCCATGCCTTCTTTCACTTTTTGGATTTCTTCCAATGCCTTCAGCAGTGCATCATAATGCCTGCTATTGGTAATGATGGTGCTATCGCCACTCAATGCCCCGGAATCCACAAGGTCAAGCAACTTCTTTTCAAGCTCCTCAATACCGATTTTATGTTTAGCGGAAAGGAAGAGCACGTTGGGAATCTGCGTTTTCAACAACTGGATCTGTTTCTCATCCAAAAGGTCCATCTTATTGCAAATGGGCAATAACTGCTTGTTGGGATACCTGTTCTGGATTCGTTCCAATTCTTTCCTATCAAAATCGAACCGGTCAAAAAGATAGATGATCAGTCTGGCCTTGTCAATTTTGTCAAAAGTCCGTTCGATACCAATTTTTTCGACCACATCCTGCGTTTCCCTGATTCCTGCGGTATCGATAAACCTAAAATTGATGCCCTTGATACTGATATGGTCTTCCACGGTATCCCTTGTAGTGCCTGCAATGTCGCTCACAATGGCCCGTTCTTCATTCAGCAGCACATTGAGAAGGGTGGATTTTCCCACATTGGGCTGACCAACGATGGCCACGGGGATGCCATTTTTGATCACATTGCCCAATGCAAAGGAATCAATCAATTTTTTTAGGACCTCGCTTATGCGGTTCAAGAGTTCGGTGAACTGGGTGCGGTCCGCAAATTCGACATCCTCCTGGGAAAAATCGAGCTCCAGTTCAATGAGGGATGCAAAGTTGAGCAACTCTTCCCTCAATTTTTGGATTTCGTTTCTGAAACCTCCCCTCATTTGCTGCATGGCAATGTCATGGGCGGCCTCGCTATCACTGGCAATAAGATCGGCAACGGCCTCGGCCTGGCTCAAATCCATCTTTCCATTCAGAAAGGCCCGAAGGGTAAATTCCCCTGCGGAAGCGGAGCGACAACCATTTCGGAGCAAAAGCTGGATGATCTGTTGTTGTATAAAGGGAGAACCATGGCAGGAAATTTCCACTACATTTTCACCTGTATACGAATGGGGTCCCTTGAAAATGGACACCAGTGCCTCATCCAAAACCTTTTTTTCATCTACGATATGTCCTAAATGAATGGTATGGGTTTTTTGGTCTTTCAGTTTTTTTCCTTTGATGGACTGGAAAATATGGTCCACCAGAGTAATGGCATCAGCTCCTGAGACCCTAATTATAGCAATGGCCCCAGTGCCCGAAGGAGTTGCCAAGGCCACTATGTTATCTGCGTATGACATGGGCACAAAAGTACGAATTAGTGGAAAGCTGTAACATTTTAAGGAATTTACATACTGATTAATTGAATCATCAAAACAATCAAAAAATGGAAGTCATCAATCAAACCACCGTTAGAAAGGACACTACCCTGTTGTCCGTTGCACATCTTACCCAGCTTTTGCACTACGTGACTGGCTTTGGGGGATTCATTGTTCCGCTCATCATTTGGCTGGCATCCAGAAAAAGTGTCGAGGGAATGGATGAACATGGAAAAGCGATCATCAACCTGCAATTGAGCTTGTTGCTCTACATCATATTGAGCATTCCGGCCATATTGCTGTTGGGATTGGGTATATTGGGGTTGATTGCGGTTGGCATCATGGGCTTTGTTCTTCCCATTGTCAATGCGGTGAAAGCGGCCAATGGAGAAGCTCCTTCGTATTTCATGACGATAAAATTTCTTTAAAAGAAAAAGCTGGAAAATGTTTTCCAGCTTTTGTCTTTCATATTATAGAGGATACCCTGTTTATTTTGATGGAAATTCGTCAATTCGAGTGTTTTTTTGAATGTAAAAGCAAAAAAATGTATCGAGAATCAGAATTTCATTGTCAAAAACTTTGTTCTCGATACTTTTCCCTTTGGAAAAAACTCGAACTGACATCCCTCTTTTAATAAGAGTTTAATTGTTCTGTAAATCAACTATTCAGCATCACGGGCATTACAAGCATGGTCACATGCTCACCTTCATCCAATCCATCGATCGGGGTAAGGATCCCAGCTCGGTTGGGCAAACTCATTTCCAAGGAAACATCGTCCGAGGAGAGGTTGTTGAGCATTTCCAACAAAAACCTGGAGTTGAAACCTATCTGCATATCATCCCCTTGATAGGAACAAGAGAGTCTTTCCTCGGCCTTGTTGCTGTAATCCACATCCTTCGCGGAAATATTGAGTTCTGCTCCGGCAATCTTCAAACGTATCTGATGTGTGGTCTTATTGGAGAAAATGGAAACCCTGCGCACCGAGCTCAAGAATTGGTTTCTAGCAATGGTGAGCTTATTGGGGTTTTCCTTTGGAATTACTGCTTCGTAATTGGGGTATTTCCCATCGATCAACCTACAGATGAGTACCGTGTTGTCAAAAATGAACTTGGCATTGCTTTCGTTGTACTCTATGGTCACTTCGGACTCTGAACCGGCCAATATTCCCTTCAAAAGGTTCAATGGTTTCTTGGGCATGATGAACTCGGCGACTTGGGAAGCACTGACATCCTGACGTTGGTATTTCACCAATTTGTGTGCATCTGTGGCCACAAACGTAAGATTCTCAGTCGAGAACTGAAAAAATACACCACTCATCACGGGACGAAGGTCATCGTTCCCAGCGGCAAAAATGGTCTTGTTGATGGCTGTTGCCAAAATATCGCCCAAAAGGGTAGTGGAGCTTGGATTGCCTACTTCCACTGCTTTGGGGAACTCGGCACCATCGGCATAGGCCAAGGCATATTTACCATGGTTGGAGCTGATTTCCACCGTATTGTTGTCCTCCACCACAAAGGTGAGGGGCTGTTCGGGAAAAGTTTTTAAGGTATCCAGCAACAAGCGTGCGGGCACGGCAATGGCACCTTCGGCATCGGAATCCACTTCCAGCACTGAGCTTATGGTGGTTTCAAGGTCCGATGCGGAAACAGTCAATTGGTTTTTCTTCAGGTCGAACAAAAAATTGTCGAGGATGGGCAGGGTATTGCTATTGTTAATAACTCCTCCCAAAACCTGCAATTGTTTCAATAAATATGTACTGGATACGATAAACTTCATCAAAGAAATTCTTTAGTATTGTTGGCCATCCGGTCGATATTTCCCTGAACAGGCCATATAAAATAGATAAAAGCAAATATATCCCAAAAGGGATTAGCAAAGAAACAAAATTATTAACATTAAGCGCTGAATTTCCGCTTTCGGTAAAAGTTGAAGAACACGCCAAAAATCAAGGTCAAAACTACTGGAACTCCAATGTTTATCAACTGCCATTTTGTTTTTTTGGCCACTATTTTCTCAACATCCAGCAAGGGAATGGACACTTTTCGGTTCCTAATGTTTATAAGTCCGGTATCGTCCAAGAGGTAGTTGGTACTGTTGATCAGGAATTCCTTGTTGCCATAAAAACTATTGGTCCATTTGTCATAGCCCAGCTCCAAGGGCCTCCCGTTCCGCAATTGGTTTTTAATAAGATCACCGTCGGAAATCACCAGCATTTGGTTGGCCGGGCCATCATCCAAAGAGTTCCGGAGATCCAAAGGCTTCACCCTGTTCTTGTACATGGAAGAAAAATTACCTTCGACCAAAACGGCCAAGGGAAGATTGCCATTGTTGTACAGCTCTTTGTTGGGCGGAGTGTTGAGAATGTCCAAACTGACCTGTCTGGGCACACCATCTGTTTTTGAAAGGGGCGAACTTTGCAGCAACACTGTTTTGCTGTAATCATTCTCCAAGAGCTCAATGGTGCTGGCAAACTGGAACCGAACCGCCTCGATATTGGTATTGATGGGATGGTCGTTTCTGGAAAAGACCATGGGATAATAATACCAGGGCAAAGGATTGTACTGGGATTCGTTGCCTTCTCCTGTCGCCAAAACAATCTGCGTAAAGTACAAATCGTTGACCAGAACGGGATCTATCCTGATACCATATGAAAAGAAAAGGTCCTTCAGGTCCAGCTCGCGGGGAAGTGCAAAAGCACTGCCTTCTCCTGCATAGATGCTGTCCATTTCCATGGCCACTTGATCCATCAACCAAATGGATTTACCGCCCTGCACCATAAATTGGTCCATCACAAATTTTTCTTCATCAGTAAATGCTTGGGTAGGCTTGGCGATAACCGCCAAATCAAAGCCTTTCAGTTGGTCCAACACCTTCTGCGGATTATTGGCCACCGAATCCAAAGTGATGGCCCCAATGTTATAATAATCCCGAATCGTGGTCAGGTAATCGGCCATTTCCACGTCCCGGAGTTCCCCGTTGCCCTTGATGACGGCAATACTTTTTTTCTCGGTGATGCTCAATTTGGTGAACGCATCGGCAAAGGCATATTCCAACTGCTGCACCGAATTGTTGATGCGCTCCTCAGAAGTCGAACCCAATTTGTTCTTCAAGAGCGGCACTTTTACCGTCTGATCATTATAATTGACCATCGCCCAAGGAAAGACCAGTTCGTTGGAAACCTTTCCATTTTCTTCCACAGTAACATTGGCAGGTTGCAAGCCAAGCCCTTGAAGCTCTGCAATGGTCTGTTGTGCCCGCTCCTCATCTTCCAGAGGGTCCACCAAGTTGTATTTGATGTTCGCATTCTTTGAAGCGAAGGACTCCAGCAATTGGATGGTCTCTGTTTTCAGACGGGAAAATTCCGGTGGGATATTGCCGTCCAAAAGTATATCGATGATCACAGGGGAATCGAATTTTTGGGCCAGATCCACGGCCGGCTGCGAAAGCGTGTAGCGTTTGTCCTCCGTAAGATCGAAACGAGTGTAGGCATAACTGGCCAAAATGTTCAGGACGACCACCGTAACAATGGCCACAAGCGCTGAAATGAGCAATTTTTTCATCGGGGCAACTGTTTTAGACGTTGAAAGGTAAGGTACAGGAACAAAGCGGTCAGTGCTATAAAATAGACAAGGTCCCGGGTGTCCATCACGCCTCGGGCAATACTGTCAAAATGGGACTTGGCACCAAAACCCTGAACCGTTTGTTGGGTCTCTCCATTGGTGAACAAGGAGGAAATGGCATCAAATCCATTAAAGATCAAAAAGCAGAGGAGGATGCCCACAATGAACGCAATGATCTGGTTATCGGATAGGGTGGAGGCAAAAATGCCGATGGAGGAATAGGCCGCAATCAAAAAAAGCAAGCCAAAATAGGATCCCAGCACCACTCCCAAATCATAATTTCCTTCGATCACCCCAAGGTCGGAAATGGCAAAAACGTAAACCACCGTTGGAACGATGGCGATGATACAGAGTAGGAAAGCGCCCAAGAACTTGCCCGACACCAATTTTCCAATAGAAATGGGTTTGATGAGCAAAAGTTCCAAAGTGCCCATCTTGCGTTCTTCGGAAAAACTTTTCATGGTGATGGCGGGCACTAAAAAAACAAAGATCCATGGGGCCAGCAGGAAAAAATTGCCCAGATCGGCAAAGCCGTAATCAAAAATATTGTAATCGCCCTTGAATACCCATAGGAAAAGCCCATTGAGCAAAAGGAACGACCCCACGATCAAATAACCGATGGGCGATGTAAAAAAGGACCTGACCTCTCTCTTAAAAATTGCGAACATCAAGATGGGTTTGTTGATTGGACTTTGTTGACACTCCAAGCCTCGGCCCTGTCCGAGAACAGTTTTTTGGTATGCGCCCAGACTTCCTTGAAAAAATCGGAATTTCGATAGTTTTCCAAATCCCCTTCCTTTTCCCACAGACTATAGGTGAAAAAAATGTTGGGATTATCGATGTCTCGATACAAATCGACGCTGTTGCAGCCCTCAAATGCCAAGATCCTGTTTTTGGATTCATCAAAGATTTGCTCAAAACTAGGAATATTTTCGGGTTTAAAGGTGAGTTTGACGATGCGTATCAACATTTAAAGGAAATTTACGGTTACGGTGTCCCTGTAATTCAACCCAAGTAGGGAAGAGGCCCCACCCACCGAGTTCAGGTCGCTTTTAAAAATGGCCAGTTCCATATATCCCGCCGAATTGAAAAGTGCGAGGGCATCGCCCGGACCCTTACGTTGGCTTCTGTCCAGGTCATAGTTGATGATGCCGTTGTAGCTATGGTGTACCTCTTTTATTTTGGTGGTGCGTGCATTGATTTCAAAGCTCCGCCCGTTCCGATAGGCTTCAAAAAGACTCTTCTGGATGTTGGTGACCACGTTCCCATAATTGTCGATGTAGATGACATTTCCCGAAATGGTCCTTCCCTCATTGAGGATCCTCGGCTCAAATTCACGCAGTTCCCGAAGCTCATCGAACGGTTTACCAACAACCTCCAGTTTTCCCCCACGGGCAATATGGCAGGCCACTTGGACAAAGACATTCAGCACGGGAAACGAACCGGGATTGGAATTGGGGAGGCGGATCTCCACTATTTTTTCAGGGGATATCTCCGAAGTGATCAACGACATGACCCCATTGTTGGAACTCACAAAATAATGCCCGTCCACTTGCACCACAAGATGCTGGTTTTCAGGTGAAAGTTCGGAATCCACACCAACAATATGTACGGTTCCCTTCGGGAAGGACGTATAGGCGTTCTTGAGGATATAGGCACATTCCTGGATATTGAATGGGCTTATGGCATGCGAAATATCAACAATATGTGCATCGGGAAGATTTGTCAGTATGGTCCCTTTTACAGCACCGACAAAGTGATCCTTATGACCGAAATCTGTAGTTAAGGTTATGATTGCCATGCCATACTGTTGATATGTTTTTCCGTCCTCAAATTGATTTTTGGTTAAGTTTGTGTGTAAAATTAATTAAAAAAGAACGAATACGATTCTTCAAAAACAACCGTAACACCTCACTTTTTTTGAACGAACTTATAATAGAACTTACGGATATCAGCCCACAGGATTTTTTTGGGCAGCAGAACGAGAACATAGAGCTCCTAAAAAAATATTTCCCTAAACTCAAGATTGTTGCCAGGGGCAACAAGATCAAGGTGTATGGCGATGAGGAACTCTTGGAGGAGTTTGACAAGCGATTCGATATGCTCACCAGCCAGTTTGCCAAGTACAACAAGTTGGACGAGAACATGATCGAGCGCGTACTTACCAGCAACGGGCAGGAAGAATATACATCATCCAGCAGCAGCGGCGATGTTTTGGTACACGGCGTCAGCGGCAGATTGATCAAGGCACAGACCGCCAACCAGCGAAGATTGGTGGATGCCTGCAAAAAGGATGACATGGTCTTTGCCATAGGCCCGGCAGGTACGGGAAAAACCTATACCGGAGTTGCCTTGGCGGTGAAAGCCCTGAAGGAAAAACAGGTCAGGCGTATCATCCTCACACGTCCAGCAGTGGAGGCAGGGGAGAACCTCGGGTTTCTTCCGGGGGATCTCAAAGAAAAACTAGATCCCTACATGCAGCCCTTGTACGATGCGCTCAGGGACATGATCCCAACCGAAAAACTGGCCAAGTACATAGAGGACGGTACCATCCAGATCGCACCCATGGCCTTCATGCGTGGACGAACCTTGGACAATGCCTTCGTGATCTTGGACGAGGCACAGAACACCACCCACGCCCAAATGAAGATGTTCCTGACCCGTATGGGCAAGAACGCCAAGTTTTTATTGACAGGTGATCCAGGACAGATCGACCTGCCCAGAAGGGTGATCTCGGGACTGAAAGAGGCCCTCTTGATCCTGAAGAACATCGACGGCATCAGCATCATCTATTTGGACGAAAAGGACGTTATCCGGCATAAATTGGTCAAAAAGGTCATAGATGCCTACAAAAACATAGAGCACCAAAACCAATTTTGACATGGGGCAGAACACATTGATGTCCACGGATTTTAACTTTCCGGGACAAAAATCCGTTTATAAAGGTAAGGTAAGGGAAGTCTACACACTGCAGAACGACCTATTGGTCATGGTGGCCACCGATCGTCTATCGGCATTTGACGTGGTCATGCCCAAGGGAATCCCCTACAAAGGACAGATCTTGAACCAGATTGCCACCAAGATGATGAAGGACACGGAAGATATCGTGCCCAATTGGTTGTTGGCCACCCCAGATCCCAATGTGGCTGTGGGCAAGGCTTGCGAACCATTTAAAGTGGAAATGGTGATTCGAGGATATCTTTCCGGACATGCGGCCAGGGAATACAAAGCAGGCAAAAGAATGCTCTGTGGCGTTCCCATGCCAGAAGGGATGAAGGAAAACGACAAGTTTCCGGAACCCATCATCACTCCGGCCACGAAGGCTGAAAAAGGTGATCATGACGAGGACATTTCCCGGGAAGACATTCTAAAACGTGGCATTGTTTCCCAAGCGGATTATGAGGTGTTGGAAAAATATACCCGTGCCCTCTTCCAGCGGGGAACCGAAATTGCCGCAAAGCGGGGATTGATCCTTGTGGACACCAAATATGAGTTCGGAAAGACCAAGGAAGGGAAGATCGTCCTCATTGATGAGATCCACACCCCGGATTCCTCAAGGTATTTCTACACCGAAGGATATGAACAGCGGCAAGCCAATGGCGAACCTCAAAAACAACTTTCCAAGGAGTTTGTGCGGCAATGGCTCATCGCAAATCATTTTCAGGGATTGGAAGGGCAGACCGTTCCGGAGATGGATGATGCCTATATCGATTCTGTGTCCGAAAGGTATATTGAGCTGTATGAGAGCATTACAGGGGATACCTTTGTAAAAGCGGATGTTTCCCAGATTGATGAACGCATCGAACAGAACATTTTCAATTATTTGAACAATTTTCAGTAAATACTTTGTATTCTTCTATTTTTTTGATGTCTTTTGTGTGGATGTTATATATTTCACGCATCAACCTTGACAAATGGATAGCCAGCATCGAAAAAAATATTGGAAAGAAAACCTGAAATACCTTACCATTTTGATCTTCATATGGTTCGTGGTCTCCTTTGGCTTCGGAATCCTTTTTGTAGATGAACTCAACACCATCCGCATGGGAGGTTTCAAGCTAGGGTTTTGGTTTGCCCAACAGGGTTCCATCTACGTTTTCGTCATCCTCATCTTTGTCTATGTCCGCTTGATGAACAAGTTGGATAAAAAATATAAGCTTGACGAATAATGGACATACAAACTTGGACGTTTCTCATCGTCGGACTCACTTTTGCATTATATATAGGTATAGCTATATGGTCACGGGCCAAATCCACCAAGGATTTTTACGTGGCCGGGGGAGGGGTTTCCCCATTGGCCAACGGATTGGCCACAGGTGCCGATTGGATGTCCGCAGCTTCCTTTTTGGGCATGGCCGGCATCATTGCCTTTTCGGGCTATGATGGTTCGGTGTACCTGATGGGCTGGACGGGTGGATATGTATTGCTCGCCCTCTTATTGGCTCCCTATCTCCGTAAGTTCGGTAAGTTCACCGTTCCCGATTTCATCGGAGACCGTTATTATAGCAATGTGGCCCGAACAGTGGCCGTGGTCGCTGCACTTTTTGTATCCTTCACCTACGTTGCCGGTCAGATGCGGGGCGTTGGGGTGGTTTTTTCCCGTTTTTTGGATGTAGAAGTGAACACCGGGGTCTATATTGGAATGGCCGTGGTACTTTTCTATGCCTTTTTGGGTGGGATGAAAGGAATCACCTATACCCAAGTGGCACAATATTGTGTGCTCATCTTCGCCTTTATGGTCCCTGCAATTTTCATTTCGCTCATGGCGACTGGAAACCCGATTCCGCAGATCGGTTTTGGTTCCGCAGGGCAGGACGGTGTTTATCTTTTGGATAAATTGGATGGATTGATGACCGATTTGGGTTTTACGGCTTACACCGACGGGACCAAATCTACTATGGATGTCTTCTTTATCACGGCCGCCCTGATGATGGGTACCGCAGGTTTGCCCCATGTGATCATCCGCTTCTTTACGGTGCCCAAAGTTCGCGATGCCCGAAAATCGGCAGGCTACGCCCTGTTGTTCATTGCCATTTTATATACCACGGCCCCTGCCATAGCAGTCTTTGCCCGTACCAATTTGATGGAGACCGTTCAGGATACGCCCTATGAGGAAATCCCGGCGTGGTTCACCAAATGGGAGAGTACAGGACTTATTGCGTGGACCGACAAAAACGGGGATGGAAAGATCCAGTATCTACCCGGTTCCGCTATCGATGGTGGTCAGCCCCAGTTTGTGGAAAGTAGGGGCAGCTCGGGTCAACGCATGATATCCAATGCAAGCACATCGCCCAATGAACTTTACGTGGACAGGGACATCACTGTGCTTGCCAATCCAGAAATTGCCAATCTGCCCAATTGGGTCATTGCCCTTGTGGCGGCAGGCGGTCTGGCAGCGGCTTTGTCCACGGCAGCAGGTCTTTTGTTGGTGATTTCCACTTCAATTTCCCACGATTTGATCAAAAAGCAGATAGCTCCCGATATTTCCGACAAGAAAGAATTATGGATAGCCCGTTTTTCGGCCATGCTGGCCGTGATCGTGGCTGGATATTTCGGCATCCATCCGCCCGGATTTGTGGCCTCCGTGGTGGCCCTTGCGTTTGGGCTGGCCGCTTCTTCCTTTTTTCCCGCCATTGTGATGGGTATTTTCAGCAAACGGATGAACCGCGAAGGGGCCATTTCAGGAATGGTGGCAGGACTCGCCATCACCTGTTACTATATTGCCCGTTTCAAGCTGGGCTGGATAGGAAATCCCGAAACGGCCACTGAAGCCAATTGGTGGTGGGGCATTTCCCCGGAAGGCTTTGGCACGGTGGGTATGTTGGTCAATTTCCTGATAGCCATACTGGTATCCCGTTTTACGCCGGCCCCTCCGGACAACGTACAGGAGATTGTGGAGAACATCCGCATTCCCAGTGGTGCGGGAGAGGCAATTGAACATTAGGATAGATTAAGGATTGCCCTCTTTTTTCGTATTTTTAAGCACATAAAATTTAATAAGCAGCATGAGTAATTACCACATCAAACATTTGGAGGAATATTTTCAGGTCTATCGAAAATCCGTCAGGAACCCTGAAAGTTTTTGGGAAGAAGTAGCAGAAGAACATTTTCATTGGAGAAAGCGGTGGAACTCAGTTTTGGAGTGGGATTTTACAAAGCCGGAGATCAAATGGTTTGATGGAGCAGAGCTCAACATCACCGAGAATTGCATCGATCGTCATTTGCGCATTCGGGGAGATAAGACCGCTATCATTTTTGAACCCAACGACCCCAAGGAGGCTGCCGAACATATCACCTATACCCAACTGCATGAGCGTGTGTGCAAATTTGCGAATGTGCTGAAGGACCAAAGGGTGAAGAAAGGGGATAGGGTCGTGGTCTATTTGCCCATGATCCCGGAACTGGCCATATCCATATTGGCCTGTGCCCGCATCGGAGCGGTCCATTCCGTGGTTTTTGCCGGATTTTCATCAACGGCTCTGGCCACCCGGATCAATGATTGTGGTGCCAAGGTTGTGTTGACCTCGGATGGTTCCTACAGAGGAAATAAGACCATCGACCTAAAGGGTATTGTGGACGACGCTTTGGAGCAATGCCCGGACGTAGATACGGTGTTGGTGAAAAAGCGCACTGGGGAAAAAGTGGAAATGAAAGAGGGTCGAGACCAGTGGATAGAGCCGTTGTTGGACAAGGCCTATTCCGACTGTGTTCCCGAAATTGTGGATGCTGAGCATCCGTTATTCATATTATACACCTCTGGTTCAACGGGTCGCCCCAAAGGGATGGTCCATACTACCGGTGGGTATATGGTGTACACGGCCTATACCTTCAAAAATGTGTTCCAGTATCGGGAAGAGGATGTCTATTGGTGTACGGCCGATATTGGTTGGATAACCGGGCACTCCTACATCGTGTATGGCCCATTGGCCAATGGCGCCACCACGGTCATGTTCGAAGGTGTTCCTTCCTATCCCGATCACGGGAGATTCTGGGAAGTTGTGGAGAAGCATAAGGTGACCCAATTTTATACCGCCCCAACGGCCATCAGGGCCTTGGCAAAAAAGGACTTGGACTTTGTCACCAAATATGAACTCTCAAGCCTTAAGGTCCTGGGTACCGTGGGAGAACCCATCAATGAGGAAGCGTGGCACTGGTACAACGACCATGTGGGGAACAAAAAATGTCCCATTGTGGATACTTGGTGGCAAACCGAAACAGGGGGCATCCTGATTTCCCCCATTCCATTTTCAACCCCCACAAAACCCACCTATGCCACTTTGCCCATGCCAGGGGTGCAACCCGCACTGATGGACGAAAACGGTAAGGAGATCAAAGGCAACCAAGTGGACGGCCGATTGTGCATCAAATTCCCTTGGCCTTCCATAGCACGTACCATTTGGGGAGACCATCAACGGTATAGAGATACGTATTTTTCTGCGTTTGAGGGCATGTATTTTACAGGTGATGGCGCTTTGAGGGACGAAGTGGGCTACTACCGTATCACCGGAAGGGTAGATGATGTGATCATTGTTTCCGGGCACAATTTGGGCACGGCACCCATTGAGGATGCCATCAACGAGCACCCAGCGGTCGCGGAATCGGCCATTGTTGGTTTCCCACACGATATCAAAGGGAATGCGTTATATGGCTTCGTCATCCTGAAAGAGACCGGTGAAGGACGGAACCGGGAAAACCTTGAAAAGGAAATCAATCAACTCATAACGGAGCATATTGGCCCCATTGCCAAATTGGACAAGATCCAATTCGTGGCAGGTTTGCCCAAGACCCGTAGCGGTAAGATCATGAGGCGTATCCTTCGTAAAATAGCATCCAAGGACACCGATAATTTGGGCGACACTTCAACTTTGTTGAACCCAGAAGTCGTTGAGGGCATTATAAAGGAAAGCAAATAGCTTAAAGACTGAATCTTGGAGGATCTTGTTTTTTAATGAGATCCTTTACGTTTCTTGGGTTCAATTTTTCCAGAATCCGTAAAAACGCAATTGCGGTAATGAGGGCGTCGCCTAGTGCAGTATGCCGGTCCTTTTTGGAAATGCTGAACTTTTCGGCCAGCTCGTCCAAAGCGTATTTTTCTTTCTTTTGGAGTACATTGGAGGTGAGCAATGTTCGTTTATAGAGCAGCCCCGTGTCCAAGGTTTTGTTTTTCAGTTTGGGAAGTCCGTTTCTTCTGAGGGCCGCATTGACCATATTCACGTCAAACATCACATGATGGCCGACCAGCACGTGGTTTTTTATGTAGCCAAGAAACAGTTTTAGGGCGTCCAGCTCAGAAATGCGCTCTCGTTTACCATTTCTAAGGATACCATGGATTTCTGCACTTTCGGCATCGTAGTGTTCTTGCTGGATATAGATTTCAAAACTGTCCTTCACAGCTATGCTGCCGCGCATCAATTTCACTGCGCCGATACATAGCATTCTGTCCCTGTCCAAACGGAATCCCGTGGTTTCGGTGTCCCACACAATAAAGATGTTGTCATGTACCTTCTCGGGAAGTCTTTGTTGGAAACTATCCTCATATTCCTGCCAAAAAGCTGGAAGCTCCAGTTGTTTTTTAGGGGAGAAGGGCCACATCAGCGCAACAGATTTTTGACTTGGAACCGTATTTCTATCAACGATTGGATCTCTTTGATGGTCTTGAATGTCCTTTTCAGTTTTATTTTTTCTTCTTTGTTCAATTTGTCCAATGCGATGAACCTGCCCGAATCGTTGTGCAACAATCCATGCTTGGTCCTGAACTTCAAGAGTGCTTTGCTTGCGTAGGAGCAGGCAAGATAGAGTTCCTTGTTCTGGGGTTCCAGTTCGACCAGTTTTTCATAACGCTCGGCCGTGTTGTTGATGGATTTTACGGAATGCGAGAGGATAAGCACCCGGGCCGCATCTACCATGGGCATCAATGCCCGTAGTTTCAGGTCGAAGAAATCCTTGTGGGCACCATCCTGTTCCACCAAAAAATCCCTAAAAAAGCCTGATGGGGAAGGATTTTGCAACGCACCGCTGGCCAAATGGGTAAGGAACTGGGGGAATTTCTTCACGTTATCAAAAATGTGCAACGAAAGCTGATCGGCCAATGCCTTTTCACCATAGGTGACATTGAAATCAAAAAAGATGGAGGACAGCAGGACTTCTTCTGGGCCAGGGTTGCCCATCCAATGGGTGGTCACTTCCTTCCATTCATCCAGACTGTGGCACCACAACGGATTGGAGGCCATCATTTCTGCCGGACAATATTCAAACCCGATGGTGTTCAGTTCCGTGGATATGATGCTTCCGAGCTTTAGAAAATAGTCGCGAGTGGCCTCGGATTTGCTTTCAGGGACATTTTCATAGAGAATGGCGTTGTCCTGATCGGTGTTCAGCAATTGTTCGCCCCTGCCTTGGCTGCCCATGGTGAGCCACGTAAACTTAGCTGGCGGTTCCGTTTCCATTTTTTTGATGGAGATGTCGATGACCTGTTTGATGGTGGCATCATTCAGCTCCGAGATGATCTTGGAGACCAGCCCGATGGGGATGTTCTCTTCCAAATATCCCTGCAACAAACTCATGATACTTTGTCGGATGCCCCGCAATCGCTTGGAATCCCTGGCCCTTTTGATTGCCCGCAGCAGTACCGCAGGGTTGTTTCCCATGGCCACCATGATATCGTGTTTTGAGAGGATCCCCACTGCGGATGTGTCGGTGGTTCCATCTTCGGTGAGTACCAAGTGGCTGATGTTGCTTTTCATCATGGCCATCTGCGCCTGCGTCACCGTAAGCTCCTTCGGATAGGTGATGGCGGGACTCGTCATGATGGATTTGGCACTGCCCGTGATGGGGAACAGCCCAGTTGCCACTTTTTCCCTTAAATCTTTATCGGTGATGATGCCTACCGGCAATCCGTCCTTTACAACCAAGATACAGCTTACATTGTACTTGCCCATGGTGTTGGCAATGGTCTTGATCTGGGTGCCCTCGGTGCAGGTGACCAGGTCCGAGGAATATCGCACAGGTTGGAGGTCCAACAGCTTGGTCTCTTGGCCTTGGCTCGGTTCATTGCTGACCCCATACAACTTGCCCCGATGCTTTTGGGAGTAGGGATTTCGGGTGTTGGAGGCAAAACTTTCGATCAAAAAATCACCGACTAGATGGTTCTGTAGGGCAAGAGGTTTAAATTCCTTGATGGGGATGGCATAGAGTATGGTCTCCTCATGTGCCTTGGCCTCCAGTTTATAGTTCTCATGGGCCAGCAAGGGGCGTAGCCCAAAAACATCACCTTCGTCACAAATGTCCAGAATTTGGGTGGAACCTTTTTTGGTGAGTGCCACTGCACCTTTGTGGACCACATAAAAAAAATCGTGCGGGGCTTCTTTCTCCGAGAATACGATACTGTTACTTTCCTTGTGCACAATGGTCACTTCATAGGAAAGGGCAGCTAACTGACCACTCTCCAATGCACTGAACGGAGGATAGTTTTTGAGAAAATCCGCGACACGTTCGGAAATGGTGTTCTTCATGACACAAATGTAAGTCTTGAATCCCAAATATTTGGGGCCATTTTTTGTGAGAATATTGCATTCGTCAGATCGAAAAGGGGTTTTGTCAACCCAAATGGGGCATCCGTCAATTGGGGTATATGCCGTATGGGGCATTTGTTTAAATTTCACTAAAACAAAGGGAATATTGACGCCTAAGAAGTGAGTGTAGCTCTAATTTATTTTTAAGAAAATGGAATTTGAAAGTTTTAAATTGGGAGGAGGTCAGAAACAATTATTTTTCTTCAATCTCCTGTTTTTTTGTTTTTAAACGCTATTTCCTTATTGTAAGCCTAATTGCATGTAGCATACTTATATGAAAAAAGTAAATCTAGAAAAGGGTTTTTATTGCTTGGAGAGAGTGTTCTATATAAGTTGTGCCACTTTTGGTTTCTTCCCTTTACAGTATTTGTGTGAATGATGCTCTTATGAAACATTTTGGTTTTTGTAGTATTTATCTTATTTCTATGATATTTTTTTTTGCTAGTTGCAAGGATAATTTGCAACCACACAAAGTTGAGAATTTTGATACTGAAATTAACTATGTACCGTATTACTTAGAAGTTTACAGAGCAGACAGTTTTTATTTAAAGGGATTTTACCAACAATCATACAAGATATTAGACGATCTGTTCAAGGAATATGCACCATTAAACCAATTTGGTCTGTTTGAAATGCAGACCTATATAAAATCAGCTTATCAGACGAAGAATTATGATATGATAAAACCCACCTTCATAAAATTAATGAATACGTGGGGATTTGTGCCAAAAACTGCATTTAGTGACAGTATTTTATCTAATGCCTGGGACAGGGTAAAAATAGATGAAGAGAAAATAGTTTCTTCAGAGAATAGTTATAAGGAAAAGATTAATTGGACATTAAGAGAGACAATTGTTGCTATAAAGTTGCAGGATCAAAATTTCAGGGGAAGAAACGGAGAAGATTCCATAGATAGACAACATATTATATTGTTAAAGGATATTTTTAATAAATACGGTTATCCTGATTTTAGACTGATTGGGAACTCTCGTTCTGATGAGAATATTGATTTATTAGTAGTATTTAATCATATTTCAGACAATCTTGAGGAAGATGAGTATATTTTTTTTAGAGAAAGTTTGTTAAAATATGTAAGAAAAGGAACGGCATCCCCTGTTTGTTTAGCTTTTTTGGAGGATAAAAGATGTTTTGATATAGGAGAGCCAACTGTTTATGGAACATTTGGAACGGATATCAGTTTTGGAGAGAAGAGACTTAAGGTAGATACTCTAGAAGTTAATAAAAAGAGAAAAAGTATTGGATTACCAAGTTTACAATACAGTAAGTTCAAGCGGGATAGAATAGAATCATTGTTTAACCAATAAATATATTAATTATGAAGCTAAAATCAATTGAAAAATTTCAAAGTGAAAATGTTAATTCCGTATTAGCAAAGGACAACTTGAGTAATATTGCTGGTGGTGCAATGGCACCATCAGATTCTATTTATTCTGTGGGTGAATGTACTGCCGGTGGTTATGACTGTGTAGATCTTTACTATTGGGATGATCATACATATACAGGTCAATTTGGGTTATCCTATAATAATTGTTAAATTTTAAAAAAGTAGCTGAACCCGTTTACACCTTTTTAATTGAAGCGAAAAGGGATTTCAGGTCCATATGAGGACTTTTTTATACTGCATAGCGTGGCTAGATGGATAAAAAGCAAAAAATGGAGCAAGGGTCATTTTGTAATCGGTTGGATAAAGTTAAACGGGTTCAATATTAATTACATCACATGATTTTAATTCACTCGATTAACTTAGATAAGGCTACTAGCAAAGTAATCGACTGGTTGTATAGGTACAACAGATTTTTTCTAAGGGTGAATAGTGATGACGGATATCAATTCAAATTTGGACTATCTATTTCTATTAATGGGTTTTTATTAGATGATATAGAATGTTACTGGTACAGAAAAGGGACTTTTCAGGGAATAGATACTACATCCTTTAATCGATCATCAATAAAACGCCTTTTGATTGAAAATGAGATTAAGATTTTACAATATGTTGAATCAACATTATGCAAAAAAAGGAACTTAAACAGCTATTTCAATGCAAGTCCAAATAAACTATTGGTACTTGAAAGGGCAAAAAGATATGGTCTTTTAATACCTCGCTTTATTTTGACTGACCATCACCCTGATCCTGCAACTAAATATATTTACAAGACGATTAATGAAGGCGGAAATGTTTTTTTAAGCGACTGTATTGCAAATGCATATACTTCCGTATTTATTCCAAATGAATTACAAGAATTTGGAGTTACCTTTTTTCAAGAACATATAGAAAAGCGTTATGAACTTAGGATTTTTTATTTAGATGGTAAGTTTTGGTCAATGGCTATTTTTTCACAAAATGACCAACAAACCCAAGTTGATTTTCGAAAATACAATATAGAAAGACCTAACAGAGTAGTTCCTTTTCAACTTCCAAAAGGAATAGAGACGAAGTTGAATAAGTTAATGAAGAATTTAAAACTAAAGTCCGGTTCTATCGATATGATAGTGACCCCTGACAAAAAATATTACTTTCTAGAAGTTAATCCTGTTGGTCAATTTGATATGATATCATTCCCATGCAATTATTATCTAGAAAAGCATATAGCAAAATACTTAATAAATGACTAAAGAAGAATTTCTTTCATTTGTCAATGAAAACAAAAAAGAACTCCCCTTGTTTTTTCAATCGTTTGAATTTAAAACAAAAAACGATGCATCAAATTATAAGCTTTTGACTAAATCAGTTAAATCTACTTTCTATAATACGGATAAATATCAAATTGAAAAATTTCATAAAGACATTTATCGGTTCTAGTTTATGACTCATTTCAAAATATTTGCAAACTGTTTGATAGTTAAAGGAGCTACGCGTTCTTTGGTGTGTGATCTTCAACGTCTGAACTCAGATTATGTTCCTAATGACATGGTCCAAGTAATAGAAAAACTCAATGAAAAAGTATCCATAAAAGAAGTCATTAAATTTTACGGCAAAGAAAACGAGTCAATATTAGAAGAGTACTTATCCTACCTTGTAGAGAAGGATTATGGCTTTTATTGTGTAGAAAGTGACTTTAATATGTTCCCTGAATTAGATAGGACCTACCAAACTCCAGGAAGTATTACCAATATCATTATAGAGCTAAAAAAGGAAAATATCTTTTGGTTAAAGCACCTTGTACCACAAATCGAAAAATTAGGCTGTAAAGATATTGCCTTTATTTTTTATGAGGAATTAACAGAAGAGCACTTTAATAATATATTTCAATACTTTGAAGATACTCGAATAAAATCTTTTGAAATAACATCAAAATATCACATTGGAATTACTCATGAATTGTTAAAACGAATCAATAGAAATCTAAATCAATTAACCCGTTTGACTTTATACGGTTCTCCTGAAGAAAAAATTGAACCATGGGATAATGAAATTTTATTTGATAGGGTCTTTATTAAAAAGGAGATTACTTCTTTTAAGTATTGTGGGGCAGTTAACATGAAATATTTTAACACCAATTTGCCTAAGGTTTTAGAAGCAATGAAACATAACTCGTGTCTATATAAGAAAATATCTATTGATGAAGAGGGGAATATAAAAAATTGCCCATCCATGTCCCAAAGTTTTGGAAACATAACCAATACCACATTACAAGAGGCTTTGGACCATCCAGATTTTAAAAAATACTGGAACATTACCAAAGACCAAATTGCTGTTTGCAAGGACTGTGAGTTCAGGTATATCTGTACAGATTGCAGGGCATATCTGGAAAACCCCGAAGACCAATATTCAAAGCCCTTAAAATGTGGTTACGACCCTTATACAAACCAATGGGAGGAGTGGAGTACCAACCCATTAAAGCAAAAAGCCATTGAATATTATGGTATGCAGGATCTGGTGAAAAAAGATGCTTAAATCGTTCCCAAATTACAAACAAGCAGATGCCAAAGACTGTGGACCAACTTGTATAAAAATCATTGCCAAACATTACGGCAAGACCATTTCGCTACAACAAGTCCGTCAATTAAGTGAAACCACACGGGAAGGCAGCAATTTATTGGGTTTAAGCGGGGCTGCGGAAAAGATAGGCTTTCGTTCTTTAGGAGTAAAAATCGATTCAAAAAGATTGGAGGAAGCGCCATTGCCTTGTGTGTTGTATTGGAACAAAAACCATTTCGTTGTACTATACAAAATACAGAAGGATGTATTTTATATCTCAGATCCGGCGCATGGCCTTTTGAGATACAATACAGATGAGTTTTTAAGGAACTGGATAGGGAGCAGTGCCAACGAACAGACTCAGGAGGGCATTGCACTGTTGTTGGAACCCTCGGCCGGATTTTATGATGCCGATTTCAAAGAGGACAAAAAAGCTTTTGGCTTTTCGTTTCTCAGCAGGTATATTTTTAAATACAAAAGGTTTTTATGGCAACTGATTTTTGGCCTTATAGCGGCAAGTTTGCTTCAGCTCATTTTTCCGTTCTTGACCCAAAGCATAGTGGATGTCGGTATAAAAAACCAGGACATCCATTTTATTTACCTTATCCTGTTTGCGCAATTGGCCCTATTTGTAGGAAGGACTTCCATAGAGGTCATACGTAGCTGGATCCTGTTGCACCTGAGCACACGCATCAATATTTCCCTTGTATCGGATTTTTTTATAAAACTTATGAACCTGCCCATCGCTTTTTTTGATACCCGCATGACAGGGGATATTCTGCAACGTATCAATGACCACAAGCGCATTGAACAAATCTTGACAACCTCGTCATTGAACGTATTGTTTTCCACAGTTAATTTGATAGTGTTCAGTTTTGTGCTGGCCTATTACAGTTCGCAATTGTTCGTCGTTTTTTTGGCGGGAAGTTTTTTGTATATCCTTTGGATTATCATTTTCTTGAAAAAGCGTAAGGATATAGATTACAAACGTTTTTCCCAGATAAGTCAAGAACAAAGCAAGGTCATAGAACTCATAAACGGCATGCAGGAAATCAAACTTCATAATGCCGAGAAGCAAAAACGTTGGGGCTGGGAGTTTTTACAGGCACGATTATTTAAGATCTCCATTGAAGGTTTGGCATTGGAGCAATACCAAAGTGTAGGTTCAGGGTTTATCAACGAGGTAAAAAATATACTCATAACCTTCTTGTCAGCAAAATTGGTCATTGATGGTGATATTACCTTAGGGATGATGTTGGCGGTCAGCTATATTGTAGGGCAGCTCAATTCACCAATCGCACAGCTCATGAACTTTATAAGAGAAGTCCAGGATGCCAAAATTTCCTTGGACCGTTTATCGGAAATACATAACAAGGAAGACGAAGAATCTATAAATAATGATTTTGTAAAGGACATTAACCTTGAAGAGGGTCTAGCGGTTTCCAATCTTTCATTTCGATATGTGGGGTCGGACCAGATGGTGCTCCAGAATTTGGACCTTGCCTTTCCCGCCAAGAAGGTAACGGCCATCGTTGGGGTAAGTGGAAGTGGAAAGACGACCTTGATGAAATTGCTGTTAAAATTCTATAATCCCAATGAAGGGCAAATCAAACTTGGTAATTATGACCTTAAAAATGTGTCCCAGAAAATATGGCGTCAAGAGTGTGGAGTGGTAATGCAGGAAGGTTACATTTTTAACGATACCATTGCCAATAATATTGCTGTCGGCGAAAATTATATTGATAAGCAAAAACTGGCCCATGCCATAGACGTGGCCAATATAAAAGAGTTTATAGAGACCTTGCCATTATCATATAATACAAAAATAGGAATGGAAGGCGTGGGTTTGAGTACGGGACAAAAGCAACGCCTGTTAATAGCAAGAGCTGTATATAAAAACCCGAATTTTTTGTTTTTCGACGAGGCCACAAGTGCATTGGATGCCAATAATGAAAAAATCATCATGGAAAATCTCAACTCATTTTTTGAGGATAAAACGGTGGTGGTCATTGCCCACAGGTTGAGCACGGTAAAACACGCCCATCAAATCGTGGTACTGGACAAAGGTAGGATTGTTGAAGTTGGAGACCATACAACATTGATAAAGAACAAGGGAGACTACTATAATTTAGTGAAAAACCAATTGGAACTCGGTAAATAAATGCCCAACAACAGCTTAGAGGACATAGAACTAAGAAGCGAAGAAGTACAAGAAATACTTACCAAAGTTCCAAATTGGATGGTACGGTGTGGCAATATGCTGTTCCTTGTCTTGATATTGTTGGTTTTGCTGCTGTCATGGTTTGTGAAATATCCAGACATCATAGTTTCCCAGGCTACAGTAACAACCCTCAACCCGCCCCAAAAAGAGTATGCCAAGACCACCGGAAAATTTGATGCTATCTTGGTGGAGGAGAACGAATTGGTCAAGCCTGGACAGCCATTGGCGGTTATAGAGAACACTGCGAGCTATAATGATGTCTTTAAATTAAAATCGATAATCGATACTATTCAGGTCAACACAAAGGATTTCAGTTTCCCTATCGACAGTATTATTATTTTGTTTTTAGGTGATATTGAATCACAATACGCTTTGTTTGAGAACAGCTATATCCAATACCAGTTAAACAAGCAATTACAACCATTTGCAAGTGAAGCCACAGCTAATAGCTATTCCGTTTCAGAATTGAACAATAGGCTACGAAGTTTGCAATCGCAAAGAGATATCAATAAGACGGAACTCAAGTTTAAGGAAAAGGAATTGCAACGGAATAGATCCCTTTTCGATAAGGGCGTCATTTCTGCTCAAGATTTTGAGAGCAAGCAATTGGAATATGCCCAAGCCGAAAGGAACTTTAAGAATTTTGAATCGTCCATTTCACAAATCCGTGAAGCCATAAGCCATGCCCATAAAACGTCCAAGGGAACAGAAATCAATCAGGTAAAGGAAGAAATGGCCTTGCTCAAAAACGTCATTCAATCCTTTAACCAATTGAAGAAAGCGATCAAGGAATGGGAATACAGTTATGTTCTTAAATCTGAAATACATGGCAAGGTGTCCTTTTTGAAGTATTGGAACGTAAACCAAACGGTTAGCCAAGGAGATTTGGTGTTTACTACGGTTCCCAAAGGAAATACGGTCTATTTGGCCAAACTAAAAACACCAGCCCAAAATTCGGGAAAGATAAAGGTGGGCCAACGTGTAAATATCAAACTTGAAAATTATCCGGAAACTGAATTTGGAATGTTACAAGGAGAAATCAAAAGCATTTCCCAAATTCCCGATGAAGAAGGATTTTATTACATCGATGCAACACTGCCTGAAAAACTTCTTACCTCTTACAATAAAGAAATAGACTTCAAACAAGAAATGAGAGGTGTGGCAGAGATCATCACAGAAGATATGAGGTTAATAGAGCGTTTCTTCTATCAATTCAAATCTACTTTCAGAAAGTAAAGGGACAAATGTTGCTTGAAAAGAAAAAGACCATCAAATTGATGGTCTTTTTGTAGCGAGAGGGAGACTTGAACTCCCGACCTCAGGGTTATGAATCCTGCGCTCTAACCACCTGAGCTACCTCGCCGTGATTCTGTTAAGCGGGTGCAAATATATAGTTTAATTTTTGCTCAATCAAAATTCAGGATTAATTTATTATTTGACATTTATTTTTTTATCTTCCCAAACTGTATCTAATGTTGAAAAGGATTAATAGGACATTATAATGAGCGATAAGGTTAAATTTGAAATTGAGTTTGTCATACAAGCATCCCCACAGTTGCTTTACCAATATATTTCCACCCCTTCGGGTCTTTCCGAATGGTATGCCGACAATGTGAATTCCCGTGGCGAAGTGTTTACTTTTATCTGGGACGGGGCCGAGGAAAAGGCCAAAATGCTCAAACGAAAAAGTGAGGAATTCGTGAAATTTTCTTGGGTGGAAAACGAGGACAGTTCCTTTTTTGAAATGAGGATCATTGTGGATGAGATCACCAAGGATGTTTCCCTCTTCATCACCGATTTTGCGGATGACGATGAAGTGGAAGAGGCCAAAATGCTCTGGGAAAACCAAATATCCGACCTGAAACAAGTTCTAGGTTCCAAATAGAACATTTCTCTGTGATACCGTATCTTTGGTCCCGATAAAAACGGGACTTTTTTCATGTTCAATTACAACGGTAAGCTTTTTTCTGACGAGACCCATGTGCTTTCCCATACCAATAGGGGACTAAAATATGGCGATGCGCTTTTTGAGACGCTCAGATGTGTCCATGGCACCCTCTTTTTTTGGGAGGAACACTATTTTAGGCTGATGGCCTCCATGCGTATCCTCAGAATGGAAATTCCGATGGAGTTCACCTTGGAGTTTTTGGAAGCGGAAATAAAGAAAACCATTGAGGGCAATCAACAAGGGAACGCCCCGGCAAGGGTGCGGCTGACGATTTTCAGGAACGGGGAAGGACTCTATGGTCCTGAGACGAACAACATTTCCTACCTGATTGAAACCAAAACCTTGGATTCCCCATTCTATCTGGTGAACGAAGGGGAATATGAAGTGGAGATCTTCAAGGACTATTATGTGAACAAGGATATGCTGTCCAATTTGAAGACCACGAACAAACTGCTGCACGTGGTGGCCAGTGTCTATGCCAAGGAAAATGGCTATGCCAATTGTCTTTTGGTGAACACGGACAAGCAGGTGGTGGAAGCTATCAATGGAAACCTGTTTCTGGTGCAGGGCAATGTGGTAAAAACCCCTCCATTGGCAGATGGTTGTCTGGACGGCATCATCAGGAAAAAAATCATTGAAATTGTTACAGCGGCCGAAGACCTGGAACTGTTGGAAGAATCCATTTCCCCATTCGAACTGCAAAAATCGGATGAGATGTTTTTGACCAACAGCATTGTCGGCATTCAACCCATAAGTAAGTATCGAAAAAAACAATTCGGGAACACCGTCGGTAAAAGTTTGGTAGGTAAACTGAATGCCAGGGCACGAATGTCCCAGACTAGTTAGTTAAGGGACGGATTTTCCGGTGCGTTGGACCAAAGAAGGTAATCACCGCCCAATTCGACCATTTTTTCCTTCCAGAATGCTATGGACGATTTTTCAAGGATTCCACTTTCATACTCGTTCTGGACCACAATCCAAGATTTGGAGGAAAGTTCTTGGTCCAATTGGCTGGACCCCCATCCTGAATAGCCCAAAAAGAAGCGGATATCCTGTTCGGTGATGGTCCCATTGTTGATGAGTTCCACCGTCCTTTCAAAGTTACCGCCCCAAAAGATACCATCGGAAATTTCCACACTGTCCTCAATAAGGTGCGGCACTTTATGAATGAAATAAAGGTTGTCTTGTTCCACGGGTCCACCGTTGAACACTTGAAAGGGAATGGTAATGTCAGAAATGAGGTCGCAAATGGTATAGTCCAAGGGTTTGTTGAGGATAAAGCCGACAGAACCCTCTTTATTGTGCTCAGCTAGTAGCACCACGGACCTGTTAAAGGATACATCCCCGGTTAGCGAAGGTTCCGCGACTAGCAATTTCCCTTTTTTTGGTTTATGGCCCACCATTTTCATAGGAGTCAAACTTCTTATTTGATGTATAATATACAACATTTATGAAAACTGGAAACCCTATGAACTAAAAAAGCACTTCTTTAAAGAAGTGCTTTTATATATTAAAAATAATAATTGATTAGTTTACTGCACCGCTCAATTCAGCACCTGCCTTGAACTTTACAACGTTCTTGGCAGCAATCTTGATGGTCTTACCAGTTTGAGGGTTTCTACCTTCTCTGGCACTTCTTTTGGAAACTGACCAAGAACCAAAACCTACCAAGGAAACTCTGTTTCCTTTTTTAAGTGATCCTTCTACATTTCCCAAGAAAGATTCCAATGCCTTTTTTGCTGCTGCCTTAGTGATGCCAGCATCAGCTGCCATAGCATCGATTAATTCTGTTTTGTTCATAATGGAATTAAATTAATTGTTGTTAAAATAATTTTAATGCTGAACAAATTTATACGGATTTGGCAGTAACACAAGTAAAACCTAGGGAAATACAGGTTTTTGTTGATAACTTCAAACGTTTGTTGATAAAGTCGGAAAAAATTGACACTTTTTTGCCAGCCCAATCATAGCAAGGGATTAGCGAAGGTGGGCGTCCTCATCCAGATTCAATCCGTTCAAAACCTCGGTGACCTTCATCCGTCGCTTTCCAGAAAATTGGAGTTCCAACAGATTTAGGTAACCATCGGCAACGGCAACTTTCATAGATCTTTTATCGGCAATCAATTTCCCGATTTTAAGATTGTGTTTTGCAGGTTCCATTTCGGTCACATAAATTTTGAGAGGTTCTTCCACATCCTTATTGATGATGGTGGTCCATGCCCCAGGATAGGGACTAAGCCCACGTATATGGTTATGGATATTTTCCAGTGGTGAGTTCCAATCGATCAAGCAGGTTTCCTTGTGGATCTTGGGAGCTGGTTTTAAATCCCCACTTTCGCTTTGTTCGCTTACAGTAGCAGTTCCGTTCGCAATCTGCTTGCAGGTTTCCACGACCAAATCCCCGCCAATTTCCATCAATCGGTCGTGCAGGCTCCCAACATTATCCTCGGGACTGATTTTTTCCTTGGCCTGAAGAATGATGTTCCCCGTGTCTATTTTTTCATCAATAAAAAAAGTGGTGACCCCTGTTTCGGTTTCCCCATTGATGATGGCCCAGTTGATGGGTGCCGCTCCGCGATATTGGGGCAGGAGCGAGGCATGGAGATTGAACGTGCCATGTTCCGGCATGTGCCAAACTGCTTTTGGGAGCATCCTAAAGGCCACGACCACTTGCAGGTTGGCGTTAAGGTCTTGGAGTTCTTCCAAAAAGCCCTCATCCTTCAGGTTGACGGGCTGTAATACCTTCAATTGGTGTTGCACTGCGAATTCCTTGACCGCGGATTGCTGCACTTTGCGGCCACGTCCAGCGGCCCTGTCCGGTGCAGTGACCACGCCGACCACATTCAGTCCGGCTTCCAAGATGCGTGCAAGGCTGCCCACCGCAAAGTCGGGCGTGCCCATGAACACGATGCGGAGGTCCTTATTTTTTGATGCTGTACTCATTTCTTGTGTTTAACAGGACCATTTCGTCCTCAAGCAGCTGCTGCAAGGTTTTCAAAAGCGCTTTTTCGTCGGCACCCGTGACCTTTTCCAACTGTCTTGAAGTGCTTGGTGCAATCTGCAATAGGGCCAATACCCGTTCTCCAAGGTTTGGCAGCGGTCCTTTCTTTTCCTTTTTGGTGCAAATATCGCAAGTGCCACACTTTTCCTTGACCCTTTCTCCAAAATATTTCAAAAGATAAGTGCTCCGACATTCCTCCCTGTTGTCAATATAGCCCAACATGGCCATCATGTTGCTTTGCTTTACCTTGTTGAAATCCCTGATCTTTTTAGCAAAGGGATTGATGGTATGGTCATCCTCCCTCGGCACCAAAAAAGTGATTTCAAGATCGCTGGTCGTGTTTTGATAGTCCACCATACCATCTTCCGCAAGCTGATGCAGTATTTTTTTTAGGCCAGCTTCGCTCTCATTGGTTTTTTTGGAAAGTAGGTATAGGTCAATTTTGGTGTCGTATTCCGTAATGCCACCATAGGTCCGCAAAATGGTCTGGACCACTGGGGCGGTAGTGCGGTTTTTTTCCAAATAGTCAAAGATGGCCGCTTTTGGGGCAATGAACCTCAGGATGTTCTTCTCATTGAAATTGTCGGAAAGCGAAAGCACCGAATTTTGGTCTAGGATACGGAATGCATGGAAAGTCATATTGGGATTGAAACCATAGCGGGTGCAAAATTCATTGAACTTGAATGCCAAGGGTTCTGAGACCAATTCCCCGTAAGAAATCTGGAAATGGTTGTTCAGCTTGGAATACACTTTTTTCACAAAATCCACATCGGGCAAGGATGATAAAAATTGCTCTTTGGCCCGTTCCTTGTCCTCGTTGGAGGTGAGGATAATGGCTGTGGACGGTTTGCCGTCCCTTCCAGCTCTGCCTGCCTCTTGAAAATAGCTTTCCAGACTGTCCGGTACTTGATAATGGATCACCAAGCGTACATCGGGTTTGTCCACACCCATACCAAAGGCGTTCGTGGCCACCATCACCCGGATTTCACCGCTTAACCAAAGGTTAAGTTTCTGTTCTTTTTCGGACTTGGTGATGCCGCCATGAAAAAAAGCGGAGGTGAACCCTTGCTTTATCAAGAAGTTGGACAGGGACACGCACATCTTCCGCGACCGCACATAGACAATGGAACTGCCCGGTATCTTGCCCATATATTTGTTGAGCTGGTAGAGTTTGTCCTCGGTATGCTTTACTTTGAACGCAATGTTGGAACGGGAAAAAGAATCCTTGAAAACGGTTGCATTGTCCATTGCAAGGTTTTCCAAAATGTCTTCCACTACCTGTGGTGTTGCCGTTGCCGTCAAGGCCATCATGGGAATCCCGGGGGCCAGCTCCCTGAGAATGGCACAGCCCAAATAGGCAGGCCTGAAATCGTTTCCCCATTGCGAGATGCAGTGGGCCTCGTCTATGGCAATGAGGTTTACGTTCATCTCTTGGATACGTTCCTGTACGATGCTCTGCTGCAAGCGTTCCGGGGACAGGTAGAGGAACTTATAGTTGCCAAAAAGACAATTGTCCAGAAGGTCGTTGAGTTCATCGAACGGGATGCCCCCCGTCAGCGCAATGGCTTTTATGTCTCTTTTTTTCAATTGGGCCACCTGGTCCTGGATCAGGGCCACCAAAGGTGACACCACGATGCAGATGCCTTCCTCGGCCAATGCGGGCACTTGATAGCAGATGGATTTCCCTCCTCCCGTAGGCATCAGGGCCAAGACATCCCTTCCAGAAAGCACGCTATCGATAATGGCTTTTTGGGATCCCCGAAAACCATCATGGCCCCAAAACTCTTTTAGAATGGCAGTGGTCTCCTTTTGCACTACATTTTTTTAAGGGTTTCCAAAATGAAGGAAATACGTTCGGGGACAATATCTTTGGGCACTTCGATGGGCTCGTAGCCATACTGGGAATAAGTGTTCATTAGGGCATGATGGATTTTTTCCGCCTCTTCATAGGTTTCCAATCGTTCATTGTCCGACACATAGATTTCTTCCCATGGCGGTACAATGAAAACGGAATCGTACCGATGGTCCTCAATGTATTTCACAAACGCTTCGTCATAGGTCTGCCCGAAGAAATCCATATAGGCGAGGACATCGGGGATGCCCCGGTCAAAGAAACTGATGGGTGCATCTATCTTGAGCGATTCCTTGTAATGCGCCGTCCGACCTTCCAATAGATCTTTGTTGAATTGCAGGGCATCATCAACAAAAACCAACGGGTTGGAAACGAATACATCGGATTTTCCTCCTTCCTTCGCCTTGGAGGTCATGTCCCTTATGATTTCGTGGAAGCAATGGAACCCTTTGTTTTCCAGACCTTTGATGATGGATGTTTTTCCCGTTCCGGGAGCTCCGGTGATGACTGTTTTGTTCTTGCCCAAACGCACTATTTTAGCTTTACAAAGTAATGAAATCGCCCGAAGGAAAAAAAATTGTCGGGTAAGCCATATATTTGTAAAAAATACAAGATGGAGAAGGAGAACACGGATGAGTTTTATGCGCGGCTCAAGGAGCAATTGCTGGAGAATACCAGTTGGCCCTCTAACTACCTGTACAAGTTCATAGTACCCACGGACGAAGAACGCATCGCGCAGATCCAAGATATTTTTGATAACACGGGGGCTGTGATCGAATCTAAAAAGTCCAAGAACGGGAACTATACCAGTCTTTCCATTACCGTGAACATGAAAGATCCGGACGAGGTCATCAAAAAATACAAGGAAGTGGCCGTCGTTGAGGGCGTTATTTCCCTGTAAGCATAAAGATTGCCATAATTTTACTATTTTGCGGACGTTATCGGATAGATACTTCGCCATAACATAACTTCATTAAATCCTTTGATTTGAACCTAGTAGAGAATTTAGAATACAATACGGAGCGTCCAAAGCTCTTTATTCCGGAATACGGCCGTCATTTTCAAAAAATGGTGGACCATGCTGTTTCCATAGCGGATAGGGACGAACGCAACAAAGAGGCCAAGGCCATTATAAGCGTTATGGGCAATTTGCAGCCCCACTTGAGGGACGTGCCCGACTTTCAGCATAAATTGTGGGACCAATTGTTCATCATGTCCGATTTTAAATTGGATGTAGACTCTCCGTTCCCCATTACCTCCAAGGAAATCTTGCAACAGCGCCCAGAACCTTTAGAGTATCCACAGAACCATCCCAAATACCGTTTTTATGGCAACAACATCAAGCGAATGATCGATGTGGCCGTAAAATGGGAAAAAGGAGATATGCGTTCCGGTCTGGAGTATGCCATTGCCAACCACATGAAGAAATGTTACCTGAACTGGAACAAGGATACCGTTGAGGATTCTGCCATCTTCGAGCATTTGAAAGAAATGAGCGATGGACAGATAGATATGGCCAGAGATGGGGAAAACCTGACCGAGAGTGGACAGTTCCTCAAAAACCGACCAGCCAAATCCAACAGGAACAACAATAACAACGGTGGAGCCAAAAAGAATCAGCGTAGCCGAAAGAAAAGATACTAAAACTCCAGACGGTCCATGGGTACATTTCGAATAGAGGGTGGTCACCAATTGAAAGGTGAAATTACGCCCCAAGGTGCAAAGAACGAGGCATTACAGATTCTTTGTGCCGTATTGCTTTCCGAAGAAAAAATCACCATAAACAACATACCGGACATTGTAGATGTCAACAAATTGATAGCTCTTTTGGAAGATTTGGGCGTCAAGATCCAGAAGAAGGGGAAGGGTTCCTACACCTTCAAGGCGGACGATATCAATTTGGAATACCTCCAGTCCAACCAGTTCAAGGAAGATGGAAGAGCTCTTCGGGGTTCTATTATGTTGGTGGGGCCATTGTTGGCCAGATTTGGCAAAGGATACATTCCCAAACCAGGAGGCGACAAGATCGGAAGGCGCAGATTGGATACCCATTTCGAAGGATTTATCAAACTAGGGGCGAAGTTCCGGTACAATAAGGAAGAATATTTTTATGGAGTGGAAGCCGAAAAGCTCACTGGCACCCACATGTTGTTGGATGAAGCTTCGGTAACGGGCACGGCCAACATTGTGATGGCCGCTGTGATGGCCGAGGGCACTACCACCATCTACAATGCCGCTTGCGAGCCCTATTTGCAGCAATTGTGCAAAATGCTGAACCGCATGGGCGCCAAGATTTCAGGTATTGGCTCCAACCTCTTGACCATTGAGGGTGTGAAGGTTTTGGGCGGTACCGAGCATACCATGTTGCCCGATATGATCGAAATCGGTAGCTGGATAGGACTGGCGGCCATGACCCGTAGCGAACTCACCATCAAAAATGTGAGTTGGGACGATTTGGGCCAGATTCCTGCCGTTTTCCGAAAATTGGGCATCACCATCGAGCGAAAGAACGACGATATCTACATTCCAAAGCATGAAAAGGGCTATCAGATCCAGAATTTTATAGACGGTTCCATCTTGACCATTGCCGATGCGCCATGGCCAGGATTTACCCCGGACTTGTTGAGCATCATTCTTGTAGTGGCCACTCAGGCCAAAGGCGAAGTGCTCATCCATCAAAAAATGTTCGAGAGCCGACTGTTCTTTGTGGATAAATTGATAGACATGGGGGCGAAGATCATCCTGTGCGATCCCCACCGTGCGACAGTCATTGGACACGATTTTAAATCCACTTTAAAATCTACAACCATGACCTCACCCGATATCAGGGCTGGGATTTCCTTGTTGATAGCGGCCCTTTCGGCCAAAGGAACATCCACTATCCATAATATTGAGCAAATCGATCGCGGGTATGAGAACATCGATGAGCGATTGAGGGCCATCGGAGCTAAAATCGTGAGGGTCTAGTTCAATTGAATTTTAGTTAGGTTTTTATTTTTCCACCAATTTTCCATCCGGATAAAGTGCAAAACGTCCTTTGTCCTTATCATGCACATGGTCTGGATAGGGCCAGGGCCAGCCGCCAAACTGGGTAAGTCGGTATTCTTCCATGGCCTGTTGTATTTCTTCATTGGTGTTCATCACAAAGGGTCCATATTTGGCCACGGGTTCCCCAATGGGTTTTCCTTGGAGCAACATCAATTGGGCTTTTTCATCCCCAATTTGAATGGCAACCTCCGTTGAAGGGTCCAAGGCAATACCAAAATTGGGGTTTACTTTTCTGTCCCCGATATAAATCTCCGAACCTTTGTAAAAATAAAGCACCCGGTTTGCATCCGCACTTGCTTTTGGGAGAACATATTCTGAATTGGCCTCGACATGAATGTTCCATATGGCCACATCATTTTCGGGATTTGCGGCCCAGGAATCTGGAGCGGGATCAATGGCAGGAGTACCCTTGTATTTGCCGGCAACTACCTTTATCTGCGCATTTTTATCTTGGACCACAGGAATGTCCTCGTGCCACAACATTTTAAAATGGGGTTCGGCAAATTTTCCTGCTCGGGGAAGGTTCAGCCAAATTTGGAACAGTTCCAAGGGATTGTCCTTGTCATCATGCAGTAAGGGAAACATCTCGGAGTGCTGTACGCCTCTTCCCGCAGTCATCCATTGCACATCGCCCTCGCCAAATCTACCTGCGGCACCCAAAGAATCCGAATGGTCACAGAACCCTTTGTTCACAATGGTGATGGTCTCGAACCCTCGATGCGGGTGATAGGGGAAGCCAGGGATGGTCTGTCCGTGGTACATTCGCCAATTTTCCCTTGGATCAAAGTCATTCCCCAGATTCCGCCCTTTCAAGAGAGAAGGGTCGGGTCCCATTTCACCATTTCCTTTGGGAAAGTGATCCAAATGATATACGCTGAAGAGAAAAGGGTCTTGGGTCTGCCATGGGGTGCCCAATGGAAAGGTCTGTATGATGGGTGTGCTCATTTTTTAGTGTTTTACGGTATTGATTTCGATCCAATATCCTTCAGGATCTTGAATGTAGATTTTTGTTGATTTTGAAGTTTGTCGATGAAAAGGTCTAGGCTTTACATTATGTGTTTTCCATTTACCAAAATCAATTTCCGGGGATAGGAGGTGGGCCATCGATCATGGCCTCATATTTTTCATCCCCTTTTCGGGTCTTGTATTCTTCTTTTACTTTTTCCATCAATTTGGGGTTCTCAAAAAGGTCCAGCATGGTCATGCCCATTGCTTTGGATGCATACACCATTCCTTTATGGCCAATGCTCATGCCACCGCAGGCCACTACGGCCCATGAGTGCCAAGGGGTATCTTTTGGGGCCACGGTAACACCTAGATTGATGTTGGGCACGTTCCAACTTACATCACCTACATCGGTGGAGCCACCACCGGGAAGTTCCTCGGTTTCCCGAAGGGGTCTAATTTCAGCATCCATGCCCACTTCTGGTTTTCCTGTGGCCTTTTGGATGGCTTTGCCATAGGCAATTTCTTCTTCGGTGTAGCTGATGGGTCCCAAGAGTTCCAAATTACCCTGCATGATCTCCCCACCTGCACGGTTCACCAAGGTCTCATAAATACCGGAGACCAAGGAAACTTTATAGTCCACATTGGCCATGATGGCGGCCCCTTCGGCCATTTTTTTGACCTGTTCGTAAGTGGGCAGCATCACATTGCGCTTGGGGTCTCTAACCCGAACCCAGATTTTGGCATAATCGGGCACCACGTTCACTACTTGACCACCATCTTGGATATGATAGTGGATACGGGAGGTCGGCCTTATGTGTTCCCTATAATAATTGATACCTGTCGTATAGAGTTCCAACGCATCCGAGGCACTGCGTCCGTTCCAGGGATCTGAAGAGGCATGGGCGGCTTGGCCATGGAATTCAACAATGAAATCGATCAACGAAAGTCCACTTTGCACATCGGCCTCGATCTCTGCGGATGGGTGCCAACTCACATTCACATCCACATCGTCCCAAAGTCCAGCTTCCACCATCCAAATCTTACCAAAGAATTTTTCCTCGGCAGGGGTTCCCAGAAATTTTACAGTCCCTTTGATTTTCCCAGCCTCGATTTGTTCTTTGATGGCAATGGCGGCACCAAGGCTTGCTGCGCCAAACATATTGTGCCCACAGCCATGACCGGGAGCCCCTTCTATTTTGGGGTCTTTGTTGGGCACGGTGTTTTGGGAAAGTCCGGGTAGAGCATCGAATTCACCCAAGACACTGATCACGGGTCTCCCGGAGCCGTATGTGGCCGTGAAAGCCGTGGGGATGTTTGCCACCCCTCGCGTTACTTGCAGTCCATTCTTTTCTGCATAATCGGCCAAAAGTTCGGCGGAAATGGATTCCTCAAAGGCGGTTTCGGCCAGGGCCCAAATGGAATCGCTGATCTGTATGAGGTTTTCCTTGTGCTTTTCGATGGAGGCAATGACCTCTTTTTTGTTTTTGGTCATCTTTTGGGCCGGGAGGTTCCATGCGGTCAGGGCCAAAAGGAACAAGATAGAAACAGTTCTCATTTTAAAAAGGTTTGCGTTAGTTGGATGATGCAGGGCCGGGTCCAAACATTGGACGACACGGCAATGGGTATTAAAAATACTTAAAATGCATCAACCAACGGCCTCTTTGTACACTTTTAGGCAGCGCTCCCTGGCCATTTTGTGGTCTACCATTGGGGTAGGGTAGGTAAGTTCCTGGAATTCAGGAACCCATTTCTGGATGTATTTCAGTTGTTTGTCAAATTTGTCCGCTTGGGTCATGGGGTTGAATATCCTGAAATAGGGTGCGGCATCCACTCCGCTCCCTGCCGCCCATTGCCAGTTGCCCACATTGCTGGCGAGTTCGTAATCCAATAGTTTTTCGGCAAAATAGGCCTCTCCCCACCGCCAATCGATCAATAGGTGTTTGCAAAGAAAGCTGGCCACCAACATACGTACCCGATTGTGCATATAGCCTGTGGCATTGAGTTCACGCATGCCCGCATCCACCAACACATAACCAGTGTTGCCTGTTTTCCAGCGTTCAAAGTCCTCTTCGTTATTGCGCCATTGGATACGATCATATTTGGGTTTGAAGGCATGGTTCACCGTTTTTGGGAAATGCCATAGGATCTGCATGAAGAATTCCCTCCAAATGAGTTCATTCTGGAAGGTCCTGTCTTTTTCGGCGATGGCCTTTTGTACCATTTTTCGGATGGATACGGTCCCGAAACGTAGGTGTGGGCCCAATCTGGATGTGCCCTGATGAATGGCTGGGTAATCCCTGGTCTCTTTATAATGTTGGATCAGATCGCCCGAGACTTTATAATCAGGCACTTTGATATTGGCAGTTTCAAAACCAATTTCTTTGAGGGTAAGGTTGGGAAAAGAGGATGTAGTGTATAGGTTTTTGCCCATGAGCGAATGGGTGTCATACTCCACCAAATGGATGGAAGGGTTGAACGCTTCCTTCCAGCGTTTCATATATGGCGTGTAGACGACGTAAGGGTCTCCATCATCTTTCACGACTTCATCTTTCTCAAATATGACTTGGTCCTTAAAAGTTTGTAGGGCCACACCGTTTTCCTTGAGATACGCCTTCACCTTGGCATCCCGTTCAAGGGCGTAAGGTTCGTAGTCGTGGTTGGTGTACACTTGTTGTACTTCATACGCTTCCATCAATTTTTTGTAAACGGACAAAGGATCACCATGGTAGAGCGCTATACCACTTTGATGATTGTCCTGGAGTTGGTTGCGCAATTTTTGGAGCTGCAGATGGATGAAGGATACCCTAGGGTCCTTTTGGGGAAGATTTCCCAGAATCTCAGGGTCAAAAATAAAGATGGGCAACACGGGAAAATTGCCTTGAAGTGCTTGGTACAGCCCCACGTTGTCGTCCAACCGCAGGTCGCGCCTAAACCAAAAAATGGAAATCTTTTCCTTCATTTAGATGGTTTTTATGGTCAAGGAACTGTTTATGCCGTGGATTGTACCGAACAACTTGGATAGTTTTCGTTCGCGGTAGCGGAAAATTTCCAACAGCTGTTTTTTGACAAGTATAGGGTGAAACAGTGCTCCCACAAAACCAAACGGCAATTTGTAATCGATCACATCCTCCATTTCAATACCTTGGTCCATCGGTTTCAAAAAATGCTTGTGGTGCCAAAGGGCATAGGGTCCAAAACGCTGTTCGTCCACAAAATAGCTGCCTTCCTGCACATGGGTAATTTCTGTGACCCATCTCGTGGTCATAAAAGGAAATGGTTTTACCAGATATTGTATGACCTGTCCCGCATGCATTTTCTTCTCAGCGCCGGAGAGAATATGGAAACCCATTTGACTAGGTGTGATGACCTGAAGGTTCTTCGGATCGGATAAAAATTCCCAAGCTTCCTCCATGGAAATGGGTAGCACTTGCGTGGAATGGAGTTGATACAGTTTCATCAAACACTTTTCATCAAATATACAATATTGTTTAATTAAATATTTAAATAGTTAAACAAAATAACAAGATACATTGTTGTTCCTTATGAGTTACTTCAATTTCTTTTAAGAATTCCTTAACAAATGACAGGTTTCTTTTGGTATAGTTTTGTCGTGCTAAACAATTAAACACTATATCCTATGAAGAAAATTTCGCTATTTCTTTTGATTGCATTGTTGTCCATCTCTTTGGATGCCCAGATCCAGACACCGGCCCCCAGTCCTTTTTCCAAAATGGAGCAAAAAGTGGGTCTTACCGATGTGACATTGGAGTATTCCAGACCATCCATGAGGGGAAGAAAGGTATTCGGGGATTTGGTTCCTTTCGATGCCATTTGGAGAACAGGTGCCAACATGAACACAAAAATCACTTTTAGTGATGATGTTATAGTGGAGGGCAAGGAACTCAAGGCAGGTACTTATGCCATCTACACCAAACCGAACGAGGCTGTTTGGGAAGTCTTCTTTTACACCGATACCAATAATGGTGGACTACCGCAAGAGTGGGATGCTTCCAAAGTTGCTGCCACGGTGAAGGTAGAGGCTTATCCAATTTCCGAGTCCATTGAAACCTTTACCATTACTTTTGATGACCTTCACAATAATGGGGCTACACTAGGCTTGCTTTGGGAAAAGACCTATGCTGGGGTGAAATTCGTTGTTCCAACAGTGGACAAAGCCATCAAGAGCATTCAAGAGACCATGGCCAAACCAGACCTTACTGCCAATGATTACTTTGCTGCAGCTTCTTACTACTACAGTGAGGGGATGAACATGGAACAGGCAAAGGAATGGGTGGACAAAGCCGTTTCCATGGGTAATGGTTCTGAATTTTGGATGATGCGCACACAATCCTTGATCCATGCCAAATTGGGGGACAAGAAAGGCGCCATCGAAGCGGCCAAAAAATCCTTGGATGCTGCCCAAGCGGCTGGAAACCAAGATTATGTAAAGATGAACAAGGACTCCCTACAAGAATGGGAAGGACTTTAATCTTCAACAATTGAAAAAAGAAAAGAACCCACTTTTAGAGTGGGTTTTTTTATACCTCTTCGATTGAGTTTCCTAGGAAATTGTCAAAAAGTTGGGTGATGATGGACAATGCAATGACCAATACACAGCCAAATGCATTCAACCATAGGTAGGACATCCAATCAAGATTGTAGCCTATAATGACGATGATCTGTGTGGCGATTGCAGCCACAAACACGGCATTCCCTTTCACGAATTTGAAGAAGAAAGCCAATAGGAAAATACCCAGTACATTGCCATAAAAAATGGAACCTATGATGTTCACCAATTGGATAAGGTTATCAAAGAGGCTGGCCACATTGGCAATGGCGATGGCCAATATTCCCCAAAGCAGGGTAAACCCTTTGGTGGCAAGAAGGTAGTGCTTTTCATCATGCTCTTTTTTGACATTCCTTTTATAGAGGTCAAGGGCCGTTATCGTTCCCAGTGCGTTCAGCTCGGATGCGGTGGATGACATGGCTGCCGATAGGATCACGGCCAAGAGCAGACCAATGAGGCCCACGGGCAGGTTGTGCAATATGAAGTGGATGAACACATAGTCCTTGTCGTTGGTCTCAACTTTTGTATTTGCCTTGGATATCAGGTCTTTGGCAGCATCCCTGCTGGCATTTTCCTTCTGGTTGATCTTGATAATGTTCTGCTCCGCCTGTTGTATGGCATTGTATTCCTTGAGTTCCAAAGCAGCGGAAAAAGAATGTTGTGCCATTCGTTTCTCCATCTCCAATTTTTTATGGTCCTCCTCCAATGCCTTGTATTCATCAGCGTATTCGGAATTCATCACAGCCTCGGTGGCAGCGGGGTTGAAATTGAGCGGAGAAGTATTGTATTGATAGAAGACAAAGACCATGGCTCCAACCAAAAGAATGAAAAACTGCATCGGAATTTTAAAAATCCCGTTGAATACCAGTCCCAATTGACTTTCGCGTATCGATTTTCCTGAAAGATAGCGTTGCACCTGACTTTGGTCGGTTCCAAAATAGGCCAGTGCCAAGAAAAATCCACCCGTGATACCGCTCCAAAACGTATAGCGGTTATCGGTGTCGAAGGTAAAGTCCAGAATGTTGAGTTTGTTGTTTGCTCCGGCTATCTTCAATGCTTTTCCAAAGGAAACATCTGAGGGTAGGGCCCCTAAGATGAAGAAAAAAGCGAAGAACATACCCAGCATGATGATGAACATTTGCTGTTTTTGGGTAACGCTCACCGCTTTGGTACCCCCGGATACGGTATAAATGATTACGGAGATTCCTATAATAATATTGAGGGTCCTCAAATCCCAACCCAAAACCGCAGAAAGGATAATGGAGGGGGCAAAAATGGTAATTCCCGCAGCAAGCCCTCTCTGTGCCAAGAAAAGTAGGGCAGTGAGGGTCCTTGTTTTCAGGTCAAACCTGCCTTCCAGCATTTCGTAGGCGGTAAATACCTTGAGTTTTTTATAGATAGGGATAAACACCAAGCAGATCACGATCATTGCCAAGGGCAGTCCAAAATAAAACTGCACAAAACCCATCCCGTCATGGAATGCCTGCCCCGGTGTGGACAAAAAGGTAATGGCACTGGCTTGCGTGGCCATTACGGACAGACCGATGGTCCACCATTTTACATCATTGCCACCCCCGCGGACATAATCGTCCACGTTTTTGCTTCCACGGGTCTTCCATACCCCATAAGCAACGATGAAGAGTAAGGTACTGCCAAGAATGATCCAATCTAAATAGGCCATTAAGGATTTTAGTTATTAAAAATCATGATCAGGTAAAAAGCCAAAACATAGATGATGTTCAGGAGTAGGACAATGGAGTACTCCTTTTTCCATTCTATTTTTCCGAGCATTTTATCCTTTGACATTACTCTCCTTTTTAACTTCATCTTTTCCTACTGAAAGCATGTTCGCAAACAGTTTGTAGGCTCCGGAGACACCGGCGGGCAGCTCCCTGAAGAAACTCAATCCGGTGTAAATATAATGACCTTTACCATAAGGTGCCACTAAAAGGCTTCCCTTGGATTGGGCTTCCCCTTCATCCCCCATGGAAAGGACAGGGGTGAATTCTTGGCTCCACTGGGTAGGGAAATAAAGCCCTCTTTCCTGTATCCAACCATCAAAATCCTTTTCGGCAATGGTGTTGGGGAAATTGACTAGGGAGTTTTGCGGTGAAACGATTTCCACTTTTGAATTTTCATCGGTGACTCGTTCGCTGGAAAGAGTTAGGTCATACGGGGCAATGTTTTCAAATTGCGCGGCCCATCTACCTGCGGTATTGTACTGTACGATCATATTGCCGCCATTTTTCACGTAGTCGAACAGGATAGGCTGTTTAAATTTGAGCGATTCCACTACGTTATATGCACGGATACCGACAACAACGGCATCATACTTGTCCAAGGAACCTTTTTCAATCTTATTTGGGTCGATGATGTGCACTTGATAACCTATTTGTTCCAAACTTTCAGGGACCATATCGCCAGCTCCCATGATGTAACCGATATGCTCACCGACTTTCCTGATGTCCATATGGACCACTTTGGCCTTGGAAGCTAACAAAATGGACTGTTTTGGAATATGTTCATAGGCAATCTCCACAAGTTCCTTGCCATAGGTGTTGTTCCCTATGGTGATAATGGGTGAAATTTCACCTTCACTCTCGGCATTGGGAGGAGTGACCATAAAGGTCACAGCTAGTTCCTGACCTTTTTGGGCTATGGAAAAAGGAATGGTAGAGGGGGTCACTGTCCAACCTGTTGGGTGGTCCAATGCCACATTTCCATTGACATTGTCCTTACCTGCCTTTATTTTGACATGGATGGCCTTGGTACTCTCATCGGCAAATATCAAAACCTTTTCCTCAATTTTTGAGGTGGCTTCCGGCAAAACGGCAAAGGGTTCATACAGTTCTCCTTTTTCCGGTTTGGAGAAACGATGGACCACGGGTTTTTCAAAAGCGATTTCCGTTCCGTTGAAATCCAGAACAAATTTCGCTTTGAATGCACTTGCGGTTTCCGGTTGTCCGATGAGTTTTTGGTCATTTACCGCATAAGTGCCCAGTGTACCGGGTTCATTCAACCAATAGGGGCTGGAATATGGAGTGTTTTCGGGAACTTTGAAGCTGATGTCCAGTTCCTGTTTTCCATTGTCGACCAGTACTTTGTTCGGGGATAATTTGGCATCGGACCCTACAATCTGGATTTCTTTCAGGAGAATTTGCTGTGAACTCCTGTTCAAGGCCTCAATGTTCACTTTCGCCATACTGCCTGGGGTAGTGGAGGCACCATCGGAACCTGCTTCAAGGTATAGCCCAGCACAGGCTAGGATGATGGATTTCAATTCCTCCGACTTTAACTGTTTCCAATGTTCGTCCTTGATTTTTTGTAAAAGACCATAAGCTTTTACCAGTTCCGGGATATGCTTTGAGGGATTTCTAAAATCAAAATTCTTTTCGATGGCGTACAAAATGTTTCCAACAGCTTCGCCACCCTCTACACGGGACCATGTGGTGTTGATCCCGTCAAATAGATTGTTCCCTTTGGGAATATCCCCTTTGAGGAGTTCCAAATATTCCTCTGATGTACCTCGTTCCGTCAACCTGCCAAATCCTTGACATAGGTGCTGACTACGGGCCAGGGCAGCAATCTCGTTGTTGGAGAGGCCAAGTTCAGGGTAATAGACCCCTATATCCACATGCAACATATTGGACTTGTCCGCTTTGTCAAATGCTTCGCGGCTTCCATATTGCCACCAAGAGGTGTTGTAGAACGATTTTTTGGGCTGCCAAACAGATGTGAGTTCCAATTGTTCCGGGTAGGCATTGGCATTATTGGCAAGGTCAAAGGCTTCCATGCTCAAAATGGCCGAAGAAGTATGATGTCCATGGGTGGAACCGGGCGTTCTGTGGTCAAAACGGTTGATGATGATGTCAGGTTTAAGTGTTCGAATGGCCCAGACCACGTCCCCCAACACCTTATCCTTGTCCCATATCTTGAGGGTTTCGTTTGGGTGTTTGGAGAAACCGAAATCGTTGGCCCGCGTGAACCGTTGTTCCCCGCCATCCACACCTCTGGCACCCAAAAGTTCCTGGGTACGGAGCACTCCCAGAAGTTCCTGAAGCTCGGAACCTATCAAGTTTTGTCCTCCATCCCCTCGGGTCATGGAAAGGTATATGGTCCTGGCTTTTTCGTGATTGGACAGATAGGAAATCAAGCTGGTATTCTCGTCGTCGGGGTGGGCCGCAACGTAGAGCGCCGTTCCCAAAAAGTTCAGCTTTTGCAGCTCATGATGGATCTCGGCAGATGTGGGCTTAGCAGGTTTTTGGGCAAAGGTTTTTGGGAAATGCAGGGTTATGGCTACAAAACAAGCCCAAAGGTATCTCATAGTTGGTTTTTTAGTGGTGAGGCCAAATATAGAAAGTTTGTTAGCAGTGCTTACGCTATTTAGAAGAGTTTTAACAAGGCCCATACGCTTCGGTCAAAAGGTTTACAATCCCAAACTGATCCTTAAAAATAGATCATTGTTTTCATGTTGGCCCCAAAACCATCTCTGGTTTTTTTGTTCCAACTTTCAATGGAATCTGGAATTGGTTCCTTCAAAGTTAGTCATAGAAAATTTAGGAAACTATTTTCACCAAGGTCTTGTATAACAGATGGGTAGGCAATCCCACAACGTTGGTATAAGAACCTTTTATCTTGGAAATCCCGATCATGCCTATCCATTCCTGTATGCCATAGGCCCCAGCTTTGTCAAAAGGGAGGTACTTGTCCACGTAATATTGGATTTCATCCTCGGAAAGCTTCTTGAGCTTGACCTTGGTGACGGAACTTACGGTTTTTTGGGAATCCTTTGTGGTAAAACAGACCGATGTGATGACCTTGTGCCAGTCCCCGGACAGGGTGCGTAACATTTTCATGGCCTCTTCCTTGTTTTCTGCCTTGGCCAATGAGGCTCCCTTGTGCCAGACCACGGTATCGGAAGTGATCACAATCTCATTTTGTTGTAGTTCTTCCTTAAATGGGGTGGCCTTTAGCCGGGCCAAGTATTCGGATATTTTCCTGCCACGTAATTTTTTGGGATAGACTTCCTCCACTGATTTTAGTCGGACCTCAAAATCCAGGCCCATTTCTTCCAAAAACCGCTTCCGTCTTGGCGAACCGGAACCCAAAATGAGTTTGTGGTCTTTTAGGCTTTGTTGCAAAGGGTTTTTAGTCATTTTTTGCACTGAAATTATCGTTCCAGTCCCCACGGACCTTCAATACTTGTTCAATAATGTCGCGCACGCAGCCGTCCCCGCCATTTTTGTGGGACACATAGTCGGAAATGGTCTTCACTTCCGGTACTGCATTCTGTGGGGAGGTGGCCAGTGCCACCAATTTCATAGGAGGGATGTCTGGCAGGTCATCTCCCATATAGACCACTGCCTGCGGGTCAATGTTATAAATGTCCAGATATTCTTTCAGGGGCTCTTCCTTGTGGTGTGCGCCCATGTAAAAATCGGTCACACCAAGACCTTTTAACCGTTCCTTCACGCCTTCATTGGTGCCCCCGGTGATGATGCAGACATTGTATCCCTTTTGTATGGCGGTCTTTACGGCATATCCGTCCTTGACGCTCATTTTTCGGAGCAGTTGCCCATCGGAAGTGATCAGGACAGATCCATCGGTGAACACCCCATCCACATCAAAGACAAAGGTGGTGATGTTGCTCAAAAGCTCTTTATAATTCTTTTTCATAGACTTGTTTTATGGCTTCGCTCATCAAGTTATAGAGCGCAATATGTTTGTCGTTGTTCAAAAGTTTCAAGTGGTCCTGCATGCTTTTTTGATCGCTCCTTCGGGCAGGGCCGGTCTGCGCCTCTTTGGGAGACATGGATTGGATTTTCTCCGCTGTTTCCAAGATCAAGGGTTTCAAAAGGTCAAAGGACAACCCTTCCTTCTCACAGAGCTCTTCACCTATACCATAAAGATGGTTGGTGAAATTGTTCACAAAAACCGCCGCAAGATGCAATTTTTTTCGCTGTTCCGAATTGACCTCATGGACATTTTGGGATAGGGTGAGGGCCAACGATTTCAGGAGGGCCAATGACTGCTCTTCTTTGGCCTCGATGCAGATGGGCACTTTTCCAAAATCGATGTCCTTACCTTTGGTAAAGGTCTGCAACGGATAGAACACTCCTCGGTTTTCAGGTGTCAGGGCATCCATCGCAACGGCCCCGGAAGTGTGCACCACCACACCATTTTTTTCATTCAATTGACGGGAAACTTCAGCTATCGCATCATCTTTTACGGCTATGATGTACACGTCGGCATCCTTGATGGAAGTAGGGTCTGTGGTAGTGGCAACCTGTGTGGAAAAGGAGCGCAGACTTTCGGGATTTCTGCCCACGACCTGCACCACCTGTGCCCCAGTGGTTGCTGAAAAAGCCCTGAACAGGTGCATGGCCAGGTTTCCGGTTCCCAAAATAACGACGCTGAGCATGTTCAAAATTACAAATTTAAGGGAGAAGCATCACACCGACAATTAACAATTCCATTTGATCTTTTATTATCGATATAAAACAACTAAGTTGTAAAAAGGCCGTATTTTTGCAAGCCGAAAGTAGACCGAATTTCCATGATCGATATTCTAAAGAAAACCTTATTCTCCACAAGACTTATGGCTGTTCTATTTTTGGTCTTTGCAGCGGCATTGGCCATGGGAACTTTTGTGGAAACGTGGTACAGTACAGAAACCGCAAGAATTTTCATTTACAACACTACCTGGTTTGAGGTGATCATGGTCTTTTTTGTGATCAACTTCTTCGGAAACATATACAGATACAAACTGCTACAGTGGAAAAAATGGCCTGTATTGGTGCTCCACCTGTCTTGGATCCTGATCATTTTTGGGGCCTTTGTGACCCGATATATCAGTTATGAGGGAATGATGCCCATTCGTGAAGGGGCCACAGAAAATCAGTTCTATTCGGACAAGACCTATTTGACCGCTTATGTGGACGGTGACATCAACGGGGAGACCAAGCGACGTATTTTGGAAGACGATATCCTTGTCACCCAGGAAGGAAAACGTACCAGTCTGCCTTGGAAATCCGATTTCAACGGACAACCGTTTACCATTTCGTATGTGGATTTCATCAAAGGGGCTGAAAAAGGATTGATTCCCGATGACAATGGAGCCGAATATCTCCAGATCGTGGAAGCGGGCGATGGCCAGCGTCACGAACATTATCTGGAAAATGGAAAGATCGCCAGCATACATAATGTACTTTTTGCCCTGAACAACGATACCGAAGGGGCCATCAATATCTACGTCACCGAAGAGGGGGATTACCAAATAAAGACCCCTTTTGAAGGGAATTTTATGCGGATGGCGGACCAATTTCAGGACCAAGTGACCGCTGACAGCATTCAACCTTTGCAATTACGATCGCTTTATTCCATGGCAGGTATGCAATTTGTGGTGCCGGAGCCCATCGTCAAAGGAAAATACGGCATAGTGAAGATTCCTGATGGCGAACCCACCGAAATGGCGCAGGATGCCTTGGTCGTTGCCATCTCCGCAAATGGGGAGACCCAAGAAGTGAAATTGCTCGGCGGCAAGGGTACGACCAATTTTTCGGACAAAATACAAGTGGGAGGGTTGGAGTTTGCACTCAGTTATGGGTCCAAGGTCTATGAGCTTCCTTTTTCCATTGAATTGAATGACTTTATTGCCGAAAAATACCCCGGAACCGAAGCTGGGTATGCATCGTACATGAGCAAGGTGACCGTACACGACGAGCGTCCATTCGATTATGACATCTACATGAACCACGTGTTGGACCACAAAGGCTATCGTTTTTTTCAGGCCAATTTTGACCCGGACGAAAAAGGAACAGGTCTTTCGGTAAGCCACGATTTTTGGGGTACTTGGATCACCTATATTGGTTATTTTCTACTTTATATTGGTTTGATGGGCATTATGTTCTTTGGTAAGACACGTTTTAGGGATCTACAGACCATGCTCCAAAAAATAAAGGAAAAGAAAGCCGCGATGACCACCATCGCACTGTTCTTTGCATTGGTGTCCGCAAATGCACAAGAAGATGCACATGGACATTCCGTGGTGCCCACCCAGGCACAGATAGACTCCGTGATACAGGCCACTACAGTAGCAAAGGAACATGCGGAAAAGTTTGGGGCATTGGTCATACAGGATGAAAACGGCCGCATGAAACCCATCAATACCTTCGCCTCCGAATTACTGCGGAAATTGAGTGGAGACAACAAATACAAAGACCTTTCCGCCAATCAAGTATTCCTTTCCATGATGTTGAACCCTGGGGTTTGGTACACTACGGATATTGTTGCTTTGGGAGATAAGGGGAATGATAGTATTCGTAAGGTTATTGGAGTTCCCGAAGGCACAAAGTTTGTCAAGGCTACCGACTTCTTTGATGCCAAAGGGGAGTACAAGCTAAGGCCCTTTTTGGAACTGGCCACATCCAAGGCCAATCCCAATAAATTTGAAAAGGATTTCAAGAAAGTTGGGGAACGATTGAGTTTGCTCAACATGGCTTTGAGTGGAAGTATCGTGAAAATATTTCCCTTACTGGACGATGAGAATAACAAATGGATCTCTGCCGTGGAATACCGGGGCGGACAGTTCCAAGTGCAGGATTCGCTCTATGCCAATTTCATCAGGAATGCAATGCCCTTTTACCTGAGCTCCTTGCAACAATCCATTGCTTCCGGCGACTATTCCCAGCCAGACCGATTGTTGGAGGCCTTCAAACAGAACCAACATAACCACGGGGCAGAAGTGCTCCCATCCGACCAAAAGGTCAAAATCGAGATCATCTACAACAAACTGGATCTTTTCAACAGGTTGTACAAGTACTACGCCATGGTTGGTTTGTTGTTGTTCTTTGTACTGATTGCCAAGATCTTTAAGGAACGTAAGATCCTTGATGCCATTGCATATGGGCTGAAAGGGACCATCATTCTATTTTTTATATGGCATACCATTGGTCTGGTTTTACGCTGGTACATTTCGGGCCATGCCCCTTGGAGTGATGCCTATGAAAGTATTCTTTATGTGGCATGGGCCACCATGGGGATAGGTTTGGCCTTGGGCCGAAAAAGCGAATTGACCATAGCCTCCAGTGCTTTTGTCACCTGCATGCTGTTGTGGGTTGCCCATCAAAGTTGGGTGGATCCGGCCATTGCCAACCTGCAGCCTGTATTGGACAGCTACTGGTTGATGATCCACGTGGCCGTCATCGTAGGTAGTTATGGTCCGTTGACCGTCGGGATGATCTTGGGCGTGGTCTCCTTGTTGTTGATGGTGCTGACCACCAAAAAGAACAAAAAACGGATGGACATCAATATAAAGGAGCTCACCGTTATCAACGAACTCGCACTTACCGCCGGTTTGGTCATGCTCACCATAGGTAACTTTTTGGGTGGCCAATGGGCCAACGAAAGCTGGGGCCGTTATTGGGGCTGGGATCCCAAGGAAACTTGGGCATTGGTCTCCATCATGATCTATGCTTTTGTTTTGCACATGCGATTGGTGCCGGGTCTTCGTGGCAAATGGATCTACAATTTTGCCAGTATTGTGGCCTATGCCAGCATCATGATGACCTATTTTGGGGTCAATTTTTACCTAGTGGGCCTTCATAGCTACGCAAGTGGGGACCAGGTGATCACACCAACTTTTGTGTGGTACACCGTTCTGGGCGTGTTTGTTCTTGGTGGCATCAGTTTCTGGAGATACCGGGTGCATTACGCCAAAGAATAGATGTTTGTGCTATCTGCATGTTTCAAGTAAGCAAAATGGACGAAAGGAAAGAAATTTCACAAATTTCATTTTCTTTTTGAAAAAAGTTGCATATTTGCCTCATCATGAAGTTATAAGAATTATGTACGCTATGGATGTCACGTTTGGCTTTACGCCAAAAAAGTAACCGAAGACTTTTCGGTTCAGTTGACATTTTCTCTTTTTTCCAAACATAATTCTTGACAATAATGACACCATCCAATAATACTCTTTCTTTCAAAAAACTTATTCAATACTTCTGGATTGCCGTATCCGGAAAAGAAACTGAATTCACCTCAGGCAGCATTCGAAAGGCCATTTTCATGCTTTCCATCCCCATGATCTTGGAAATGCTCATGGAATCCATTTTTGCCTTGGTCGATATCGCTTACGTCTCCAAAGTAAGCGTCAATGCTGTTGCCACCATAGGTCTTACGGAATCTGTGATCACATTGGTCTATGCCCTCGCCATTGGTTTGAGCATGGCCGCGACCGCTGTTGTGGCACGACGAATAGGCGAAAAGGACGTGCAGGGTGCGCGTATTGCTGCTGTGCAGGCCATTAGTCTTGGCATTTTGATCTCCATAATCATTGGTGTGGTCGGAATGATATACGCCAAAGAGATTTTGGCCCTGATGGGTGGCGAACCAGACCTAATAGCCGAAGGGTATGGCTACACCCAAGTGATGATAGGAGGCAACATAACGGTCGTCCTACTTTTCTTGATCAATGCTATTTTCAGGGGTGCGGGGAATGCTTCCATCGCCATGTGGGCCTTGGTGCTTTCCAACGGACTCAATATCATTTTGGACCCTATGTTCATCTTCGGATTTGGACCCATTCCCGAATTTGGGGTGATGGGAGCTGCCATTGCAACGAATATTGGTCGCGGAACAGCCGTTATTTTCCAATTGGCCGTTCTTTTCTTCGGTTGGGGCAAGATCAAACTGGCCTTTCAGGATTTGGCCCTCAATTTCAAGGTGATGATCAATTTGATCAAAGTTTCTTTGGGCGGTATTGCGCAGTTCCTGATCGGCACATCGAGCTGGATTTTCTTGATGCGGATCATGTCCGAGTTCGGTAGCGAAGTACTCGCTGGCTATACCATCGCCATCCGCGTGATGATGTTCACCTTGATGCCCTCATGGGGAATGAGCAATGCAGCGGCCACCTTGGTAGGGCAGAACCTTGGGGCCAAACAGCCGGATAGGGCCGAATTATCGGTATGGAAAACAGGGAAATACAATGCCATTTTCATGGGCACGGTTTCCTTGATCTATCTCATTTTTGCCAAAAGCATCGTTTCGTGGTTCAACACCACGCCAGCTGTGGTCCAGAATGGAGCACTCTGTCTTCAGGTCATTGCCTTGGGCTATGTGTTCTATGCCTATGGCATGGTGGTCAGCCAGGCATTCAATGGGGCAGGGGATACCCGTACCCCGACCAAGATCAACCTAGTTTCATTTTGGCTCATCCAATTGCCCTTGGCCTATGTGTCGGCCCTCGTTCTTGGCTGGGGAGCCATGGGGGTTTTTGTGGCCATCACATTTGCAGAGGTCCTGTTGGCCATCATTGCCATGGTGTGGTTCAAAAAAGGAAAATGGAAGCAGGTCCAAGTATGATGGGTTTCGTATCTTTGGTTAGTGACCACATGTTTTTCTGAAAAATCACTCAGAATGAAAGTCGGTCCAAAATCTTAAAATTGGGCTTATGGACATGGATATTCAAGACAAAAAAATTGAATTGATTCAATGGCTGTCAACTTTGGACGATAAAAGTATCATTGAGAAAATAATGAAACTTCGGGAAAGTGAGAAAGTGGATTGGTGGGAAAATATATCCGATCAAGAGAAGAAATCCATTGAGCAAGGAATGGAAGATGCAGCCTCGGGAAGAATGAAACCCCATTCAGAAGCGAAGAAGCTATATGGGAAATGGCTATAAGATTCTTTGGACGGAACATGCACTTTCAGAATTGCAGGGAATCATTGAATACTTGGAAGAAAATTGGACAGAAAGGGAATTGAAAAATTTTTCCCATGAGTTGGACCATACCATTGAATTGATTTCAAAGAATCCTTTACTGTTTCAAGATTCTGCCCTAAAAAAGGACATTAGGAGAGCTGTCATTTCAAAACATACCAATCTATATTATCGGTTGAAACCAGACTCAGTAGAAGTACTTTCATTGTTCTCCAATAGGCAGAATCCTGAAAAATTAAAACTAAAAGACTAGAAAGATTATAATGGACAAAGCAAAAAATGGCATCAACACGGTGTGTACCCATGAAGGGGAACTTGTGGACAGCCAGTTCAAAGGGGCCGTTTCCCCATTGTATATGAGTACTTCCTATGAGTTCGAGGATGTGGATGTGAAACGCTATCCCAGATACTACAACACCCCCAACCAAGAAGCACTTTGCAAGAAATTGGCCGTTTTGGAACATACCGAGGCCTCTTTGATATTCGGTAGTGGTATGGCCGCCATAAGCACGGCCTTGATGGCTTTCCTCAAGGCAGGGGACCATATCGTTTTGCAACAGACCATATATGGCGGGACGTATCACTTTGCCGTGACCCAGTTTGAAAAGTTTGGGATCGAATATTCGTTCACCGACGGATGGTCGGTAGAGGATTTTGAGAAAGAGATCAAATCGAACACTAGGGTGATCTACATAGAAACCCCATCCAATCCTTTGCTGACGATAACCGATATTGCAGGAGTGGCCCAATTGGCCCAAAAACACGGCATCCTTTCGATGATCGACAACACTTTTGCCAGCCCCATCAACCAAACTCCCATTGATTTTGGAATTGATGTAGTGTTGCACAGTGCCACCAAGTATATGGGAGGCCATTCCGATATCTGTGCAGGAGTCGTGGCTGCTTCAAAAGAACACATGGACAAAGTATTCCAGACCGCCATTTGTTTTGGGGGAAGTCTGAGCGATTATACGGTATGGTTACTGGAACGCAGCATCAAGACCATGGCCATACGGGTAAGGGCCCAAAATGACAACGCCATGCAGATGGCACTGTACCTGAAAGGCAACAAAGATGTGGAAAACGTCTATTACCCAGGTTTGGAGGAACATCCGGACCATGCGTTGGCCAAGGCACAGATGCATGGATTTGGAGGAATGCTCTCTTTCGAAATGGACCCGAGCATAGATGTATCGTTGTTTTTCAAACAGTTGAATCTTATCAAACCATCAATGAGCCTTGCTGGGATTGAAAGTACGTTGGTCTCCCCGGTGATGACATCGCATGCGCTCATGAGCCCAGAGGACAGGGATAAGCAGGGAATCAAGGATTCGCTGATCCGTTTGTCATTGGGAATAGAGGAAATAGAAGACTTAACAGCAGACATTGAACAGGCCATTGCCAAGGTAAAATCAATGACTGTGACCGCATAACGCATATGAAATTAGACATTTTAGTATTTGGGGCCCATCCTGATGATGCCGAACTGGGCGCAGGGGCCACCATGGCCAAGGAGGTTTCCAAAGGAAAAAAAGTAGGGGTCGTTGACTTGACCCGCGGTGAACTTGGAACACGGGGCACAGCGGACATCAGAGATCAAGAAGCCGCCAATGCAGCAAAAATATTGGGCCTGTCCGTTCGAGAGAACATGGAATTTGCTGATGGATTTTTCACCAATGACAGGGAGCACCAATTGGAACTCATCAAGGTCATCCGAAAATACCGACCGGAAATTGTGCTCTGCAATGCGGTGGACGATAGGCACATTGATCATGCAAAGGGAAGCAAATTGGTAAGCGATGCCTGTTTTTTGAGTGGGCTTGTAAAAATTGACACCAAGATGGACGGGGACGACGAATGGCAGGCACCATGGCGTCCCAAAGTAGTGTACCATTACATCCAATGGAAAAATTTGGAACCGGATTTCGTGGTGGATGTCTCGGGATTTATTGACAAGAAGACCGATGCCATCATGGCGTATAGTTCACAGTTCTACGACCCAAAAAGTAAAGAGCCCGAAACTCCGATCAGCAGCAAAAATTTCACCGATAGTGTGATCTATCGTGCCAGGGATTTGGGTAGGATAGTCGGTGTGGAATACGCCGAAGGGTTTACCGTGGAGCGATACGTTGCAGTGGACAATCTGGACGATCTTATTTGATCAGCTGGCTTTCTGGTATCTTTTTTCGGCCTTGGGTAGGGTAAAATAAAAAGTGGTTCCCTTGCGGAGCGTACTTTCCACCCAAATGGAGCCTTTGTTCTTCAGCACCATTTCCTTGCAAAGGGACAATCCAAGACCGGTTCCCTTCTCGTTATTGGTGCCATAGGTGGTAATGTTGGTGGAATCTTCAAACACTTTTCGCTGCATTTCCTTGTTCATCCCGATTCCGGTATCGCGTATCGAAATCTGCCATGAAGTCGGTTTCTCTTCCGCCTCTACGGTAATCAAACCATCATTGGGCGTAAACTTGATGGCATTGCTCAGTAGGTTTCGGATCACAATATCGATTTGGTTCTGATCGGCCCAAATTTGAGGGTTGTCAGGAAGTTGGTTGATGATCTTGATGGACTTGCTCTTGGCCAGTTCGGACAACAATTGCATGTTGTTCACCACTATTTTCTCCACAGAGATTCGTTTGGGACGCGTCACTGCACCGTTCAGCTGGTTTTGCCCCCAAGACAATAGGTTGTTGAGGGTAAATGAGATATTTTCCACATCGCTCTTCAGTTTTGGGATGAACGAAATAAACTCATCTTTGCCTATTTCCCCTTCCATGAACAGCTTGAGCAATTCCTGCAAAGCCCCGATAGGTCCCCGAAGGTCATGCCCAATGATGGAGAACAGTTTGGTCTTGGTCCTGTTGATCTCATTCAGTTCCGACTCACGCTCAGTGACGGCTATGGATTTTTCCTTGAGCTCCTTGTTCAGTTTTTTCTGGATTTTTTCACTGCGCCTTACCACCAAGATGATGATGCTCAAGATGAGCAACACGATCACTGAAAAATAAATGTAGTTTCGTTGCTTGGCCAATGCCACTTGGTTGGACTCGATGAGCTCCTTTTTCTCCTGCTCATATTGCAATTTGGTCTCCAACAAAGACAAACTTTGTTTGTTCTTGTCCCGGAACAAGGAATCTGAAAGGGATTTAAAAGTTTCCAGATATGCCAGGGCAGCGGTGTTGTTTTCCTTTTTCTTGTGAAGTTTGTACAAGGTCTCCGAGCAATCGATCTGGCCTTGCAGCGATTTTATTTTTTTGGAGAGTTCCAACCCTTCTTGCGCATGTAGGAACGAAAGACTGTCTTTTTCCAGACCAAGATACACTTTGGCCATGCCGTTCATCAATTGGATCTTTATCCGATCGTCCTCGATTTGGTGTTTGAAGAGCATATTGCTCTGGTCGAACCAATAAAGGGCCCATTGGTATTTTTCCTGCTCAAGGTATATGTTTCCCTTTACTTCGTAGGCATAGGCAAGCCAGTCGTAAATCTTGTTTTTTTCAAAAGTGATGATGCTCCTGTTGATGTTGAACATGGCATGCTTGAAATCCTTGGCATCCATATATAAGGAAGCCATATTGCTTTGGGTCTCGGCATCGATGACCTCGTTCCCTAACTTTCTGTTGATTTTTTGCACTGTATCGTAGAACATCAGGGCATTTTTAAAGTCCTTTTGTTCGGCATAGAGCCCAGCGATGTTCTCGTTCAAAATGGAGAGCATTTTTTGGTCATCGATCTTTTTGGCCAGATCAATGCCTTTTAGGTTCAGGTTGAGTGCGTCTGCATAATTGCCCTCATAGCTATAGTTCTGTGCCAAGGTATTGATAATGGAGATCTCGCAGCGGATGTCGTCCATTTCTTGAGCCAAATGAAGGGCTTCCTCGAAGAGGGGCATGGATTTTTTTCTATCGCCCTTATCATAATAATAATTGCCCAGTGCATCCAATCCCTTTACTTTTCCATATCCATAATCAATGGCCTTACTGTATTCGAGGGCTCTTTCCGCTATGGAATATAAGCTGTCACCGTCCAGATATCTATAGGAAAATGCAAGCCGTATCAACAAATTGATATGCGTTGTGTCCTTGGGGTTGAATCGGTTGGTGGATTCCAGTCGCTGCAACTTAAAGGCCAAGCTGTCATTTTTGCTGGTCTGCGCTGATAGTGATAGGGACAAAAGGAAAAAATAGGTAAAGACCATTGCCCCAGCAAGCAGGTTCTTGTAGTTGGATAAAGAGGTTTTTTTGGACAGCAAAGACAAAAACTATTAAGCAGCTAAAATAATTTTAGAACGGTTCTTTGGAAATTAAATGTTGTGAAACGTCAAAAAAAGTGTGTTTGGTCCAAAGAAAGATGCATTTCATCGATGATTTGTACTAAATACAAAAAACAGGTACTGGGTCTTTGGTTGCACAATGAGCAGAAAGAAAGCCTCTTATGATTTTTTGTAGTTGTAACCCTAAAAATATTTTGGTTGAATCAATACAAAAAAGTATTTTTGCATCCGCTTTAAATGGTGGTTGTAGCTCAGTTGGTTAGAGCGCTGGATTGTGGTTCCAGAGGTCGCCGGTTCGAGCCCGGTCTTCCACCCTTTATCACTTAAAAGAATCCTGGAACATGATTGTTCCGGGATTTTTTGTTTTTGGAAGAAATCGATGGCGAGAAGCCTGTGCCGAACACAGCCGAGGTAAGCCCGGCCTTCCATACAAGTATTGATAGATCCCAACCCGAATGGTTTGGGATTTTTTTGAAACAAAAAGGCCCTTATTTTATAAGGGCCTTTTACTTATCTGGACAGTTGGATTTTATTCCTCTGCAGCTGTCGGTGCTTTGTCCACCACCAATCTTTGGTCCTTGTTGGCGATTTCCCACGCAGTGTAGAAAACAAGTCGTGTACGGTTCTCCAAAAGATCATAGTTGATCTTGTCCGGTGTATCGCTTGGGCGGTGGTAATCCGCATGCGTACCGTTGAAGTAGAATATGATCGGAATGTTGTTCTTGGCGAAATTGTAATGGTCGCTCCTATAATAGAATCGGTTGGGATCGTTCTCGTCGTTGTAGGTGTAGTCGAACTCGATATTGGTGTACTTTTGGTTCACCGCTTCGGAAAGATCGTGGAGTTCGGTACTCAATTTGTCCGACCCGATCAAATACAGATAGTTTCTGGCCCCTTTGTAATTGGGGTCTATACGTCCGATCATGTCAATGTTCAAGTCCACAACGGTTTGGTCCAATGGGAAAATAGGATCCACATCGGTATAATAGCGAGAGCCCAAAAGTCCTTTTTCCTCACCGGTCACGTGCAGGAACACAATAGAGCGCTTAGGTCCATGGCCGGCATCGGCCGCTTTTTTGAATGCCTGGGCAATTTCCAACAAAGCCACACTTCCCGAGCCATCATCATCCGCCCCGTTGTTGATCTGGCCATCCGCAGAGATACCCACGTGGTCCAAATGGGATGAGATCACCAGATATTCTTCCGGTTTTTCGGTACCCTTCAGTATAGCGACCACATTTTCGGAACTTACTTTGTCGTTCGCACTGGTGACATTGAGTGACAGGTTGGTCGTAATGGTCTTGGGTGCATCTGAAGATGTAATCTCGCTGTAAAGGGCCTTGGCGGAATTTTCATCAAGAATGATGAGAACCGCATCCGATTTGTCACCGGCCAATTGCATCCTGCCGCTGTCATTGGTCTTCATGTAACCAAAATAACCCTTGTAGCGGGCATAATTTTGGGAATCGTAGTACAATACGCCTTTGGCCCCCTTGCTATGTGCCAGTTCCGCCTTTTTACCCATGCCTTCGGACATGTTACTCCAAACCGATTTTTCGGCACTTCCCGAAATGACGAAATTTCCATCACCATCCACAGGCTCACCGGCCTTGATAAGGACCATTTTTCCGGTAACATCCAGGTCCTTATAGTCCGAATAGTCGCCTTCCTCAATGCCGTAACCAGCATAGATCACGCTGTCATAGTTGCCTTCGGCAGATGAAAAGGTAACCACATTTTCCCCTAATTCAAATACGGTATCGTTGATGGAGATGCTTCCTTCCGGTACCTTGGACACTTCCAGGGGCACTTCTTGAAAATAATCGCCATCAGCTTTGGCTGCGGGAATTCCCAAGGATACGTAGTGGGCCTTAAGGTATTCCACGGCTTTTTTCTGACCGGGTTCCCCAGTTTCCCTTCCTTCAAATTCATCGGAAGCATAAGTAAATAGATGTTCTTTGAGGTCATCTTGGGTAATGGATTCCGCGTAGGGCACAGGGTCGGCCACTTTTGCTACCTGTGTAGGCTCTGATACTGCTTTTTGCGAGGAATTGCAAGCAAACACAAGTCCCAGAGCAAGAATGGATAGTTTTCTCATTTGTTAGTTGTTTTTCAAAATCTTCCAAAAATAGTCAAAAGATTGGTAATGGAATGTGTATCCCGATTGAAGGGATTGGAATTTGAAAAAAGTGGCTTCAAGTTACATCATGGCTATATAGTCATCAATCTCCAAACTTTAAATAACCCAATAACAAATAACAGCATAACCCATGCTAAAAGTTCAAAAATTCTCATGCCCTTTGTTTATCTTGGTCCCCAAATTCAACTTCATATATCGTAAACCACGGAATATGGACATAAGTAAAAGTGTTGTTGTCGTAGGAGGCGGAATTGTTGGGCTTTCCACGGCATATTTTTTACAGAAAGAAGGTCACCAAGTGACTGTTTTGGACAAATCGGAAATTGATTCCGGGGCATCCTTTGTGAATGCGGGGTATCTTACTCCAAGCCACATCATCCCATTGGCCTCCCCAGGAATGATCACCAAAGGGTTGAAATACATGTTCAATTCGGCCAGCCCTTTCTACATGAAACCACGATTGGATGTGGAGTTCTTCAAATGGGCCTGGTACTTTAAAAAATCATCCACCAAGCCAAAGGTTGAAAAAGCCATGCCCGTCATCAGGGACATCAATTTATTGAGCAGGGAACTGTATGAGGGGATGAAGGCTTCTGGAGATTTGGGCGATTTTCTGATAGGGGACAGAGGGCTGTTGATGGTATACCAGACCGATGAAGCCAGGGACCACGAGATGGAGGTGATGGAGAAGGCCGTGGAAATGGGACTAGAGGGCAGGAGCCTGAGCAAGGAAGAACTCAAGCAAATGGAACCCAATGTGGATTTTGATGCCAAAGGCGCCATTTTATATGAGTGCGATAGGCATACCACCCCACCACTCATCATGAAAAAGTTGTTGGAACATCTGGCCCAAAGCGGGGTGACCATCAAGAAGGGAGAGGAAGTAGAGGATATTTCGGTATCCGACCGGAAAATCACCAAAATCGTGACCAACAAGTCCAGCTATCAAGCAGATGAAGTGGTATTGGCGGCAGGATCTTGGACCTCACAATTATCAAAGAAATTGGGACTTCCGTTGCCATTACAGGGAGGTAAGGGATACAGGATCAATGTGGAATCCCCGACCGGCATCACCATGCCCGCCATCTTGATGGAGGCAAAAATGGCCGTGACCCCAATGGAAGGTTTTACCCGTTTTGCGGGCACCATGGAGTTTTCCGGGATCAACCATACCATCAGAAAAGAAAGGGTGGAGGCCATTGCCAGAGGAGCGGAACGGTACTACAAGGGACTCCACATATCCGAAGCGGACAAGAGCAATGCCCAGTGCGGTCTGCGACCGGTGACCCCGGATGGCCTGCCGTACATTGGACGGCCCACCAAGTTCGATAACCTGACCATAGCCACAGGACACGCCATGATGGGATGGAGTTTGGGACCGGCAACGGGCAAACTGATCACCGAGCTGATTTCCGATAAAAAATTGTCCATGAACATCGCTCCTTTTGATCCGGATCGCAAATTTTAGGGAAACCCGCATTTTCTTTAGGTTAATTTGGGCATACTATGCGCCATAAATTTTTTAATTGCCTTAATTCGAAGTAATTTTGTAGTATGATCAAACACTACGCAACCCTTATTTCTTTTTTTTATCTCTTTGGCCTTCATTCACAAGAAGTCCAGATATTTACCGTGGAAGATTTTGATCTGGAAGGAAAGGTCAAGTCGTGTTTGGTCATTACAGATTACGGCAGGGAACTGTTCGAGTTCAACAAAAACGGCGTCCTGACCAAAACCATTACTCAATACAACGATTCGGACCAAGACATCACCTACTACAAATACAAGGAAGGTGAATTGCTGGAGAAACGAATGGAAAGTTATAAGAAGAACGTTTTGGACGAATCCACTTCCATGGCGAATTTCTATACCATAGACACCGTACCAAATAGGAAAGTGGTGGAAAAGATCGTTTCCTACGACAAGCAGTTCTTGGAACAACAGGTATATCTCTATGGTGAGGGGGGCAAGCTCCAAAAAATGGTTTCTTCCAACATAGACGGAGTGGACGAGACCACTTTTGAATACAAGCCCTTCAAGGATGAGATCACTGTGAGCACCTACACCAATGGTATTTTGGAAAAATCTGTTAGGACCTCGGAGCGAAAAGGGCCTAAGGGAACCCAAAAGTCAGTGCTCACCAAGGAGTATATTGATGGCGAACCCAACCGCGCGACCGAAGAGGTGTACAATGACAAAGGAAAACTGGTCACCAGTGAGGAGTTTATCTACAGTGTGGAGGAGAAAGAATTTATCTCCCAGAAAAAACAGTTCTATCATTACAAGGAAGGTGTGTTGGACAGGGTGGTCACCAAGACCTTGACTACGGAATCCACCAACAACTACATTTTTCAGTTTGACAGCCATACGCCAAAGAACTGGGTGAAGCAGATTGTGACCCCAAACAATACCTATACGACCAGGGTCATTAAATACTATCCCGAAGAAGGAGAAAAAACCGACGTCAACCGATAGATACTTTGTATCTAAATTCTGGGTTCTATATCAAACTTTTGATGATTTCGGGCTTTATCTCGTGGCCACCAGAAAAAGTGATGATTTCTGCCTTTCCTCTAAATAGCATATCAATTTTGACCTTTTCCGTCTTCAATCGGTCCGGGGTCAAAAATTCATCCGTATCCCCATAGATGACCTTGACGTTGGTCATATCAAAATCTAGAAAATCAAAATCTTCCTTGGTCAATTCGTTGGGAATGCCCCCGGCATAGAGTGCAACCGTTTTGCAGGGAACTTGTTTATGGGCCAACCATCTCATGGCAATGGAAACCCCTTGCGAGAAGCCAAAGAGGATAAAATTCAGGTCTTTTGGCAGGTTTTCGGCCTCTAGTACCGCATCGACATAGTTGAGCACGTTGCCAATTTCCATTTGGGTGTTCTCTTTGGTGAGCCAACTCGCACCCACATATTTGTATTCGTTCCCCAAATAATATTTGGAAGGAGCCTGTGGCACAATGATGTAGTTGGTCTCTGGGTCCAGCGCATTGAAATATTTCACAAAGTAACGGCTCAGGTATCCAATGCCGTGGAACACCAACCAAACATTCTTGGTATTGCTGTTGATGGTGTTTTGGGTGAGATAGGAGTTTTCGGTGGTGTAGGCGACCGTTTTTTCATTGTGGGGCATAATCATGGAGCTTAATTCGATATTGCCATAGCTTTGTGTAATTTTACAAAAAATAAGAGGATGAACGAGCACAAAGAGAAAATTCTGTCCGTTTGCAATGAGATATGCAAGGGAACTTTGATGGAAACGTTGGACATCGACTATATTGATGTGGGCGAGAATTTCCTTTTGGCGCGCATGCCCGTCACCCCAAGGGTACACCAACCCGATGGTGTTCTGCACGGTGGGGCATCGGTGGCCTTGGCAGAGAGTGTGGGCAGTGCTGCATCCTATATTTTTTTGGATGGAAAGGAGTTTTTTGTGCGTGGGATAGAGATTGCCGCGAACCATGTGAAATCCGTGAAAGAAGGATATGTGTATGCGCGCGCATCCATCCTGCACAAGGGCCGGACCACCCAACTTTGGGAGATCAAGATCACCAACGAAGAAGGCGATCTCATTTCCAACTGTAAATTGACTACCATTGCATTACCCAGAAAATAAAGCGCTTCAATACCTATTCGGCAAAGTCGAAAATCAGCTAAAAAATGACTTTCCCTTTGCGATCTATCGAAAACCGCAACAGGAAGAACTTGTTGGTGTTTTTCAGATGGACAAAGAACTTCGGTTTACCAATTTTCAGGACAAGGGATTTGTTTTTGCACCGTTCGATCTCACAAAAAGGGCCGTCCTGATTCGACCTGATGAAATTGTAACGCAAAACTATTCCATCCAAAAAAAAATGGAAAGGGTAAAAGTCACTCTTTCCGAAGAAGGAAAGAAGGACCATTTGACGCTAGTTGAAAAGGGTATCCAAGAAATTGGGAAAGGGAATCTAAAAAAAGTGGTCCTATCCAGAAAAATAGAGGTGTCGCTGACCAAAAGTCCCCTTGCCATTTTTGATGATCTATTGCAACAGTACCCCAACGCATGTTGTTACCTGTTCCACCATCCCGAAGTAGGCACTTGGTGTGGGGCAACACCCGAAACTTTGGTAAAGGTCAAGGGAGATAAGTTGTGGACCATGTCCTTGGCCGCGACCTTGCCCTTCGAAGGCAACGAAGACCCGCAATGGGGCAGTAAGGAGATCGAGGAGCAGAACATGGTGTCCGATTACATCCGTGAAAAATTGCACCATGCCCTGGAGCGGTTGGAAATTGATGCGGCAAAATCCATCAGGGCGGGCAATCTTTGGCATTTGAGGTCGGAGGTAAGGGGAAGGATGAAGCCTGAAACGGACATCCAAAAAGTGATCACCACATTGCACCCAACCCCTGCGGTGTGCGGCATACCCACCCAAGATGCCATGGATTTCATCGTGCGGAACGAAAATTACCAGCGCACCTTTTACACCGGGTTTTTGGGCGAGCTCAATCTCTTCGGTCCAAATGATGTTTCGCTGTTCGTGAACCTCAGGTGCATGGAACTCTACGGGGACAAGGCCTCCATTTTTGTGGGTGGGGGCATCACTTCGGCCTCCCAACCGCTCGATGAATGGATTGAGACCCAGAACAAAAGCAAGACCATGTTGGGCATCCTGTAATTTGCTGCCCCAGTTTTTAGGGGAATCCCATTTTCAAGCGTATTTTTGTGCTCCATGATGTACTCCAATATTCCCGCCGCACAAACATTGGTTCTGTATTTTAAGTCCAAGGGAATCAAACATATAGTGATTTCCCCCGGTTCAAGGAACGCACCGTTGACCATCGGTTTCACCAAGCATCCATTTTTTACCTGTTATAGTATTGTGGATGAGCGCTGTGCCGCTTTTTTTGCCTTTGGCATGGCCCAGCAATTGCAGGAACCCGTTGCGGTGGTCTGCACATCGGGCAGTGCATTACTCAATTACTATCCGGCAGTGGCCGAGGCTTTTTACAGCGATGTTCCCTTGGTCGTCGTTTCGGCGGATAGGCCAAGTTACCGAATCGATATTGGGGACGGCCAGACCATCAGGCAGGCCAATGTACTGGAAAAGCACATCGGGTATTCTGCCAATCTGAAGCAGGACATTTCCCATGCAAAGGGTTCGGTCTCTACATTGGGCAAAGACCTTTTAGTGGATACCCAGGAAGAGGTCCAAGTCTACAACGAAAACGAATTGGCCAAGGCATTTCGAGTAGCATTTGCGGAGAAATCGCCAGTGCACATCAATATTCCGTTTGAAGAACCGCTATATGGCCTGTTGGACCAACCAACGGTGCAGATCTCGGTGTCGGGAGAAAATATTATGGAAACATCTGGAGGGGTGGATTATGGCAAGTTTGCCTCTGTTTGGAACAGCAGTCCCCGGAAAATGGTCTTGGTGGGGGTGGACCAGCCCAATACCATAGATCAGGAGGTGTTGGAAGCCTTGGCAAAGGACGGCCATACGTTGGTATTTACCGAAACGACCTCCAACTTACACCATCCCGAATTTTTTCCCAGCATTGACAGCATCATTGCCCCGATTGAAAAATCATCGGACAGGGAGGAACTTTTCAAAGCGCTCCAGCCCGATGTGCTCCTTACTTTTGGCGGGATGATCGTTTCCAAAAAGATCAAGGCGTTTCTGCGCAAGTTCCAGCCGAAGGTCCATTGGCATATCGACCCTAAAACCGCATACGATACCTTTTTTTGCCTCACGGAGCATGTGAGGGAACAACCCAATACCTTTCTAAAGCATATCCTTGTCCCTTCGGAAACGGAAAGTGCCTATAAAAGGACCTGGGAACAAGCCAAAGCTGCCTACGAAAAGGGTAGGGCCGCTTACTTGGAACAGATTCCCTTCTCGGATTTTATGGTTTTTGATGAAGTGATAAAGCACATACCCCAAGGATATCAGGTGCATCTGGCGAACAGCTCCACGGTCCGTTATGCCCAATTGTTCCCCATGCACCCATCCTTGAAAGTGTTCTGCAATAGGGGCACCAGTGGGATTGACGGAAGTACGTCCACGGCCGTAGGGGCCTCTGTTCACAGTGAGAGTCCAACTTTGTTGATCACTGGGGATCTGAGCTTTCTGTATGATAGCAATGCCCTTTGGAACAACCATATCCGTTCCGATTTTAGGATCATCATCGTCAATAATGGAGGAGGGGGCATTTTTAGGATCCTTCCGGGGAAAGAGGACACCAATGAGTTCAATACTTTTTTTGAAACCCAGCACCGACTCAATGCGGAACATTTGGCAAAGATGTATGGTTTTGAATACCATCAGGTTTCGGACAAAAAAGAATTGATGGACGGCCTTGAACATTTTTATATGAAATCTGACAGGCCCAAGATTTTGGAAATCAATACTCCACGGGAGCTGAACAATAAAATTTTGCTCGACTATTTCGATTTTATATCTTAGACCATAACTATAAATCCACAAAGACACTGATCGATTATGAGCAGAAGAGACGAACTCATTGAAAAATACGCAGAGGACATCAAGACCAAATTTGGGGAAACCCCGGATATGGATTTGTTGACCAAGGTAACCGTAGGCCTAGGCCCGGCCATATACAATTTGGATGCTTCCAAAGTTTCCGGATCGGATGACAAGGAACTGGAAACGGTGAAAAACAATTTCCTGATCAAGAAATTGGGCCTTGCCGATGGTCCGGCCCTGATGGATGCCATCAACAGTGTGATCGAGAAATATGGCCAATCTGAGAAGAACAAACAACGGGCCGTTATCTATTATATGTTGGCGAAGCATTTTGGAAAGCAATCCGCTTATAATTAGAATGATACAAAACTGCATAAATTTAGCTGCTCTTTTGGGGCAGCTTTTTTTATACCCACAAATTCCATCTACCTTTGTCCTATGATAAAACTGGGAAACCATAACACCCTAAAAGTGCTCCGTAGCACGAGTGTGGGCCTTTTTTTGGGCGATGATGAAGGCACCGAGATCCTCCTGCCGAACAAATATGTGCCTGAGGACTTCGAAATCGACATGGAATTGGAGGTCTTCTGCTATTTGGACAATAGCGAGCGCCCTGTGGCCACGACCTTTACGCCTTATGTTACCCGAAATGGATTTGCCTTTTTGAAGGTTGCCGAAGTAGGCACATATGGTGCGTTTATGGATTGGGGGCTGGAGAAGCACCTGCTTGTTCCCTTTAGGGAACAGACCCAACGCATGGAAGCCGGAAAGAAGTATGTGGTGCATTGCTATTTGGATGAAGAGAGCATGCGGTTGACCGGTTCCAGTCGGGTGGAAAAATTCTTGACCAATAGTGGGGCCGATTATGAAACCAACGCCGAGGTAGATCTGTTGGTACTTCGCAAAACCCCTTTGGGTTGGGAAGTGATCGTGGACAACAAACACAAAGGGCTCATTTTTGACAGTGACATCTTCAAACCGATTTCAATTGGTGACCGTTTGAAGGGGTTTGTGAAAAACGTTCGCGACGACCACAAAATAGATGTTTCCCTACAGCCCATTGGCGCCAAAATGTTGGAACCCACCGCAAAGATCATCTATGATAAGTTGCAGGAAAACAATGGCTTTTTGCCCTTGCATGATAAATCTTCGCCCGAAGAAATCCAAAAAACCCTTCATTTGAGTAAAAAGGCATTTAAAAAAGGAGTGGGTATTCTCTACAGACAGCGTAAGATCAATATTCAGGACGATGGCATCCATTTGCTATAAATAGGCCGGGCAATTGACATTTATCTCTTTTTGACATTAATTTCATACCACTAAGTTTTTTTCTTTCCCTAAAAATTTTACATTTGTAGATATACCAATTAACTTATTGACAACTACGTTATTAGCCTAGCTGATAATTTATAACCCCTTGACAATATGCCTTTTATTGAAGAAAGCGATTTGTTGGATCTACATAAGGACATAGATAAGGCCCAGATCATCAATGAAAGATTGCTGGACCAGATAAAATACAAGAACAAAGACCTCCGTAAATTGAAGTTGCAAAGGAATATCCTTTTGGGCTTTGTAGGGCTGTTCGTCATCGGCATATTGGCCATTACTTCTTTTACAGCAGGGCTCAGCACCAAGCAATCCTTTGAGAACCAAAACAACCTTTTGGTCTCTATAGACAGTCTGGATGCCATAAAGAACAGAATAGACAACCTGAAGGTCCAGAACCAAGAACTCAGTCTGGTGAAAGAATTTTATCTGGCCAAGGAGTTTCTCAATAAGGAAAAGATTTACTCCGTTCAGGTAAAATCGTTCGTGGACAACAATGTCACCCTCGCCTCAGAGGCACTCACCAATACCCTTTTTGTGAAGACGAATCCCTTCTACGCTTATTCATTAGGGAATTATGAAACCTTGGAAGAGGCACAAAAATTTAGGGAATTTTTGGTGCAGATGGGTTTCAAGGATGCCTTTGTGGCATCGTACCAGGACGGAAAAAGGATTAAGATAGAAGAACCTTTTTAGTATTGGGAAAAACAAAGACTTGGGTGCGGGCCGCTAGATTGCGGACCCTTCCACTTTCCCTCTCGGGAATTATTGTGGGCACTGCAATGGCGGCCAAACAAGGATTTTTTGAACTGGATATATTTATACTTGCACTATTGACCACCGTAGGTTTTCAGGTGACTTCCAATTTTGCCAATGACTATGGTGACGGGGTAAAGGGCACCGATAACGAGGACAGGATAGGACCGCAAAGGGTACTGCAAAGTGGTCTCCTTTCTAGAGCGGCACTCAAAAAGGGCATCATCGTATCCATAGCGATATCCATGATTTTCGCCATCGTTTTGATTTACAGGGCGTTTGGGTTGGAAAATCTGGCCTACGTCGGTATTTTTTTCCTGCTGGGCGCCATGAGCATTTGGGCCGCCATCAAATATACCATGGGGTCCAAACCCTATGGTTACAGGGGATTGGGAGACCTTTATGTATTTCTGTTTTTTGGATTGTTGGGCGTTTTGGGCAGTATGTTCCTGTACACAAAAACGTTGGATTGGCATTCATTTTTGCCCGCAATCGGGTTGGGACTGCTGTGTGTGGGTGTACTCAACCTGAACAATCTCAGGGATGTGGTGTCCGATAAGAAACATGGGAAAATCACTTTGGTGGTGAAAATGGGGTTTGAGAATGGGAAACGATACCATTTTCTACTCATGGCCATTGCCTTTTTGTGCTTTCTGTGCTATATTGTAGTGGAGGGGTTGAGTTGGAAGCAAGGGTATTTTATGTTGGCCTTTGTACCTATTTTGACACACCTGGCAAAAGTGCTGAAAACACACGATCCAGGACAGCTTGATGGAGAGCTTAAAAAATTGGCACTCAGTTCTTTTCTGCTTGCCATACTCTTCTTTTCCGCAATCAATATTTTTTCGTAAATTTGATTAACAACCAGATAAACTTTAGGGAGCTTGGAACATCCAATTAGAATTTTGATCGTAGAGGACAATGTCATCATAGCAGATGATATGCAGTCCATGCTTGAGGAAATCGGCTATGAAATCGTGGACAATGTGATTGTGTACGAGCAGGCCGTTGACGTGTTGAAGAACAACCATGTGGATTTGGTGTTGATCGATATCATCTTGGCATCGGACAAGACTGGGATAGACCTTGGAAAGCACATCAGGGAGGCCTACAACATCCCGTTCATATTTGTGACCTCCAACTCCGATAGGGCCACAGTGGAAAATGCGAAGACGGTGAAACCAGATGGTTATTTGGTAAAACCCTTTGAGCAACAGGACCTGTACACTTCCATTGAGATAGCCTTGTCCAATTTCAACTATAACAAAAAGGATGCGAACAGGGACCTTGATGATGTGGGAGAGAGCTTTACTTCCAATTCCGTGCTGAAGGATTCCATCTTCGTAAAAAAACAACATCTGTACTATAGGATCCAGTTCAGTGATATCCAGTTCATCAAAGCGGACAACGTATATCTGGAAGTAAACACGGCCGACAAAAAATTCTTGGTGCGTTCCCCGTTGAAGGATTATCTGGAAAAACTGCCAGGCAACAAGTTTTACAGGGCACACAAGTCCTACATCGTGAACGTGGACCATATCGACGCCATCAATTCCAAGGATGTGGTGATCAACAATAATCTGATTCCGATTTCCAAGGACTTTAAGGAATTCATCCTTTCATCAATGAACAGCTAATCCTTTTAAATCCATAGGATACAAAAACATAGGAGTGCCTCTTTTGGGGCACTTTTTTTATGCCGTATATCCAATTCATCCAGATGACCACAACTTTTGGAACGTTCACAACAATGTTTTTGGAACAGGGGACATCGGCTGTACTTTAGCAGTGTAATAATCAGAAAGTAATTTTTTCATTTTCATATAGTGTTCTCGTAAAAGGGTCTTGTGGTAAAAAGCAAGGCCTTTTTTAGTTTTGGAGGTCTTGTTTTCATTGGTCGATTCCATGAAATGCACAAAACATCGGCAAACTACCACTTCACATACACGATATGTCTTTTCACAACAGAAAATGCCTATTTCACAACAATACTGGACAAGTCTTTTGGTTTGGATTTAATTTTGAAGCTAAACTGACGTTCTCTATATACCCCATACTAGTTTTCGGTCGTGCCCAGTGCATTGCTGAAATACCATAGGTTTTTAGGGGGAAAAGAGATATAAAAAGGGCACAAATTTATGGAGCCGGGGGATTGTCCTTGGGCTTCCGTATCAGTTAAATTAATGGGACGTTACGTAAGATTTTTATTCACCGCGATATATTTTGTTTTTCTTTCCAGCATATCGGCTCAAAACCTAAGCGGTGGTGAGCAGAGTGCGTTGAAGGAATTTGAAGCTGTTGGCAGCCCTTCACAAAGGTTCGAGGTTTTCTTCAATTCGGTCAACAGATACAATGTGAATTCGGCCTACGATTGGCTGGATACCGTCAAAGTATATCTGGCCAATTCCCAAAAGACCAACGATTCTGTTGCCACAAGGCTCTACAAAGTGATGGAGGCCCAGTTGTACAATGATCTGGGCGAATATGACAAGAGTATTGCACTGGCAAAGGAACTGCACGAGGACAAGGATTCCTTGGAGATGGACCTCCACAAAATAGTCCTGGATGTGCTGGACAACAACTACGCCCATCTCCAGATGTACGACAAACAGATAGAAATCCGTAAAGAAAAGCGGGAATTGGGCATCACCGAGAACGTATCTTTCTATGATATCTACAGCAATCTGGGCCTCTACCGTAAGGCAAGGGACCAGTACATCATGGAGGTAAAGCCCACCATTGCGGACAACGAAACCTACAAACTGGCCCAATACCACAGCAAAGTGGGCAACTATTTGCGATTGGACGATTCGGCCCCGACCGCCTTGAGCGAGCTGAAAAAAGCAAAGGCTTATTTGGAGGTGTACCTCAATGACATTTCTACCCAAAAAAGTGAGCAGGATATTTTTGAGAGCGAACTCCTCAAAGCTGAAATCGAAGGGAACATTGCCAAGTGCCACGTGATGATGGGAGAGTACGAAACTGCCATTCCCCTTCTTGAAGAAAGTATAGAGGCCTTGGAAGCATCTTCCAAAAACAGCCACAAAAGCGAAATCATTGACAACACCTTGTGCTTGGCCCAAGCCAATCTGCAACTGGAGCGTTTCAATGCAGCAAAAAAATACCTGGACATTGACTTTGAGGACATCAACATCCTACAGACCATTGAGCGAAACAGCTTGTTGGCCGCTTTTTATGATAGAGTGGAGAACTTCAAGAATGCCACCATTTACTATAAGCGCAACGAGCGGATAAAGGATTCCTTGGCGCAAAAGCAATCGGCACTCATCAAACAGCAACTGGTCACCATCGTGGCCAATGAAGACCTTCAGAATTCCCAACGTCTCATTGATGAGCAGAAGCGGATCAACGAACAGGTGCGCAGCGATATGAAGGCCAAGGACGAGCGGAACAACCTCGTGTTCGTTTCATTGATATTCACCTTATTGGGATTCGTTGGACTGGTCTATGCCTATCTGAAAAGTATCAAGAACCAACGTCTGATCTCCGAGCAAAAGCATATCATTGAGAATGCACTGATAGAGAAGGATTCCTTGTTGAAAGAAATACACCATAGGGTGAAGAACAACCTGCAAATGGTGTCCAGTCTGTTGAGCCTACAGACCAAGAACACGCGTAGCAAGGCGGCCATAGAGGCCTTGGAAGAAGGGAAGAGCAGGGTCAAGGCCATGGCATTGATCCATCAAAAACTATATCAGAACGATGACCTTTCAGTGATAGAAATGCAAGGGTACATCGAAAGTTTGATCAACAGTGTGCAGTCCGTTTACAAAAAAGGAGGGCACAACATCACCATCACCATTGATGCGGAGGGGACCGAGTTGGATATTGACCGAGCCATTCCTTTTGGACTGATCTTGAACGAGCTCGTTTCCAATTCCTTCAAGTATGCTTTCCCGGAAAACGACGACAATGGAAAGATTTACATCCATTTGCGTAAGAATGGCGACCAAGGCTATTTTGAATATACGGATAATGGGGTGGGACTTCCCGAAGATGCAGAGGAGCGCGCACATTCTTCCATGGGAATCCGTTTGATGAACCGCTTGGTGAACCAGCTCCAGTCCAAACTGAACATTGATCGGGATAGCGAAGGAGTTCGTTTCTGGTTCCATTTCAGTTAAATTCTTTTTGTTTTCCGGCGATTAACGGGTCCGATGATGGTAGCCAAAATTCAAAATATGGTTACATTTGGTACCATTCCATGGAAGCAAGCTACACGAAGTACACCCTTGATTTTAAAGTCCCCAGTGGAACCTCGCGTGGGGTACTGACCCAGAAGGAAACCTGGTTTTTGGTGCTCTGGGATGATGGTCGCTTTGGCATAGGGGAGTGCGGTATTTTGAGGGGACTCAGTATTGATGATGTGCCCGATTACGAGCAAAAACTGGCATGGACCTGCAAGAACATCCATTTGGGCCTGGAACCATTGCTGGACGCATTGACGGAATATCCTTCCATCCAATTTGGTCTGGAGCAGGCTTTTCTTTCGGTGGCGGCCAATGACCCTTTTGAACTTTTTCCATCAGATTTCACCCAAAAACAGACACCTATTTCCATAAATGGACTCATTTGGATGGGTGATGAGACATATATGCTCCAACAACTGGAACAGAAGCTCAAGGATGGTTTCCGTTGCATCAAAATGAAGATCGGGGCCCTTGAGTTTGAGAAGGAAGTTTCCATCCTGAAATCCATCCGAAACAACTTTTCTCCAGATGAAATTGAACTCCGGGTAGATGCCAATGGCGCTTTTTCGGTGGAAGAAGCCATGGAAAAGTTGCAGCAATTGTCGGTATTCGATATTCATTCTATTGAACAACCCATACGGCAAGGACAGTGGGATGCCATGGCAGAACTTTGCCAGAAAACACCTTTGCCCATCGCTTTGGATGAAGAATTGATCGGTATTTTTTCTGTAACACAAAAGCAAAAATTGCTACAAACCATACAGCCACAATATATTATATTGAAGCCCAGTTTGGTGGGCGGTTTTTCCGGGAGCCAGCAATGGATACAATTGGCAGAAAAGCAACAAATAGATTGGTGGATCACCAGTGCACTGGAAAGCAACATAGGCCTGAACGCCATTGCTCAATGGACATTCACCCAAAACAACAACATGCCCCAAGGATTGGGAACGGGGAGTTTGTACACCAACAATATCGAAAGCCCGTTGCAGGTGACTGGCGGAAAATTGGTGTATGGTACCTCCAAGGAATGGAATATGGATTTAATCAAAGAAATATGTACATAGAACAAGGATATAAGGGGAATGATGGACTTTGGAAGTACTTGGTGCTTCCGGTGGGCTTTATTGGTTTTATGGTGTACAATTATATTGTCACCGTCAATTCGAACGTTGATATTGAGGCGATGATGCAGCAGATCATTGACCAATTTGGTTCAAATCTGGTATTGATTTTTCTATTGGCACCTTTGGTGGTCGGTTTTTTTGTGGTTTTGGGATGGACGTTACTGGTCCATCAGCAGCCGATAACGGCATTGACGACCTCTAGAAAACGAATTGATTGGAAGCGGATTTTTTTCGCTTTTGGACTTTGGGGCGTCATCACGATTGTACTCACAGGAATCGATATCTATTCTTCTCCCGAGGATTATGTATTGAATTTCGATTTGATGAAATTCATCCCTTTGGCCATCATTGCCATCCTTTTGATTCCGTTGCAGACCAGTTTTGAGGAATACTTGTTTCGTGGACATATGATGCAAGGATTGGGACTGGCGGTCAGGAACCGATGGTTGCCCTTGGTGGTCACATCTACCTTGTTTGGATTGATGCACATTGCCAATCCGGAAGTGGAGAAATTGGGGTACAGCCTACTCATCTACTATATTGGAACGGGATTCTTTTTGGGTATTTTGACCCTTATGGACGAAGGTTTGGAACTGGCCCTTGGGTTTCATGCCGCCAATAATCTCATCACAGCGCTTCTGGTCACCGCCGATTGGACCGCATTTCAGACCAATTCCATTTACAAGGATGTTTCGGAGCCTGCATTGGGCTGGGATGCCATCATGCCCGTATTTGTTGTGTTCCCGATATTGCTGTTCATTTTCTCCAAAGTATACAAATGGAAAAACTGGAAGGACCGGCTTTTTGGAAGCGTGTTGAGCAAGGAAGAATTTGCAGCACTGACCGATGGAGATTCCGATTTGGCATAACATACATCCCGATTTCAGGTTCAATGGGGTTCCTTTGGTTTTTGGCGACCTCTCCGAGATGGGTCACAACTTGATAAAAGAAGGGGCGCCATTTGAGGTTCCTCTGGGTGAATTTTTGGTGGACTGGGCATCGGATGCCTCTACTTTGGATGTCAGTACTTCGGGTTCTACAGGTAAACCTAAAAAAATCACTCTCAAAAAGGAGCAGATGGTCAACTCGGCCATGGCCACAGCGGCCTATTTTCAATTGAAACCAAAACAGACGGCACTTTTATGCCTTCCTTCCACGGGCATTGCCGGAAAAATGATGCTCGTCCGGGCCATGGTGCTAGGGCTGCATTTGGATGTTGTGGAACCCTCGTCCACACCTTTGGACAACAATGGCAAAGCTTATGATTTTGTGGCGATGGTACCCTTGCAGGCCCAAAAGTCGTTGGATCAGTTGCCAAGGGTGCGCACCTTGATCATTGGAGGGGCAGCTGTTGATGTGTCATTGAAGCAACAGTTGGGATTGCTCCCCACAAAGGTCTATGAAACCTATGGCATGACGGAAACCATCACCCATATAGCCGTAAAGGAAATTGCCCCTGAGCCGCGGGCTTATTTTGAAACTCTTCCTGGTATTGGCATCACTAGGGACGATAGGGGATGTTTGATCATTGATGCGCCCAAGATTTCCGAGGAGAAAGTCATCACCAATGATCTGGTGGAACTGGTCGCAGCGAATCGGTTCACGTGGTTGGGACGATTCGATTCGATCATCAATTCCGGGGGCATTAAACTGGTCCCAGAAGTCATTGAGGACAAGTTGGGCGCCATCTTGAAAACCCGCTTTTTTGTTACAGGAATACCGGACGAAACCTTGGGTACACAATTGGTGCTGGTCGTGGAAGCCGAACCTGAAACCTTTGAGGCACATACTCTGCTGAATCAAATCAAAGCCCTCAAAACCCTTTCCAAATATGAAGTTCCCAAGAAAATTTTCGTAGTAAACGCTTTTTCTGAGACATCCACAAAAAAGATAGATCGTTCCAAAACGCTGGCGGCCATTACTTTTTAAACTCACCCAAAAGTTACGTTCACGTTACCATCGTCCGGGATAACTCATTCTGGATTTTCCCTTATGGTTTTTCATGATAGGTTAGTGGTAAATCTAAAAACCGTGTCAATTATGAAAAATCAAGTTTTACTTTTTCTGCTGGCGTTTAGCCTACAGGTCACCGCACAAGAGCATCTGGTTTCGGGTGTGGTGACGGATGCTACCAACACCCCGATTCCCGGAGTGAATGTGATGGTAAAAGGAACTTCAAAAGGAACCCAGACCAATTTTGATGGACAGTACAGTATTGTGGCCCAAAAAGACCAGACATTGGTTTTTTCCTTCATTGGTTTTGAAACCTTGGAAGTAAAGATTGGGGAGAGCAAAACAGTGGATGTGCAAATGGAAGAGAGCCACGAAGCATTGGAAGAGGTCGTGATTATGGGCTATGCCACCAAAAAAAGTGAGAGGTCATTAAGTTATGCCGTTTCCGATGTGCTGGGAGGAAGCGTTGCGGGGGTGTCCGTTACAAAAGAAGGAGATTCAAAGGTGTATGGAAATTATAGGTCGGGAACTTTGACAGCGGGGGAGATCAACGACATTGAAAATTTTGGTGAATGGCAGGAAATCATCCGTGAAAAAGAATTCCAAAAAATCAAGGAGGATTGGGGCTTTCACCTTGAAAATAAATTGATTGTCACGGTAAAAGATAAAAATGGAAAAGGGGTCAACAATGCCAAGGTTTCCTTGTACTCTGCGAATGAACATGCAAATACCCCTGAAATGACCACGAAAACCGATGTGTTTGGCAAAAGCATATTGTTCAAGGACGTTGAATGCAATGCCAACAGTGATTATTACTATGTCCAGGTGGTTCACAATGATAAACTGTTCGGAAAAAAGATAAAGTCCAATGTCAAGGAAGTAGTCTTCTCAACAGAGGATTTGTCCTCCTGCAACAATTTGGATATTATGTTCACCATTGATGCAACTGGTTCCATGGGGGATGAAATGGAGTATTTGAAAGAAGAACTGAAGGACATTATTGGTAGAATTGACAATACCGTTGGTGAAAAAAGGATAGCGATGACCTTTTATAGGGACCAAGGTGATGAGTATGTTGTAAAGGATTTTGATTTTACCTCCAACTTGAATGAGGCCCAAATGAATTTAAACAAGCAGTATGCCGGTGGAGGCGGGGATTATGAGGAAGCCGTGGAAAAGGCAATGAAAATAGCCATGTCCAAATCTTGGAATGAAAATGCCCGAGCACGATTGATGTTTCTGCTTTTGGACGCTCCGCCACATTTGACGGAAGAAAACATTGAAACCATACATCAACAAATAAAAATTGCACAGAAAGAAGGTATAAAAATCATCCCGGTAGTGGCAAGCGGTGCGGACAAAACTGTTGAAATGCTAATGAGGTTTTTCAGCATCTCAACCAATGGAACCTATGTTTTTCTGACGGATGATAGTGGTGTAGGAAACCCACACCTTAAACCTACAACATCCAAGTATGAGGTTGAAAAGTTAAACGACTTGATCGTGCGGTTGATCAAAAAGTATGCAAATGCATAATATAAAGTGCCTCAGGGCACTTTTTTTATTTCTGTCAAAAGCTGTAAATTCAGCTAAAAATCAACCATGCGAAGTATTTTCCAGCTCATCCTATTTGTATTGCCCGCAATTCTTCCCGCTCAACAAATTCTGCCCGAAAGGGAACGGGCCAAGGTAATGGACGAAATCTTGGAGGAACGTTTCAACCATCTGCTCCCCGAATTGATGGACAAGACGGATATCGATATGTGGATCGTCATTTCCAGGGAATACAATGAAGACCCAGTCATACGGACCATGCTTCCTGCCACTTGGTTGAATGCCAGGCGGAGGACCATCCTTCTTTTTTATCGGAACAAAGCAACGAACACCTTGGATAAGTTGGCAGTGGCCCGATACAATGTAGGGGAAAGTATTGTTTCTGCATGGGACAAGGAGAAGGAACCTGACCAATGGAAACGCTTGATACAATTGATAGAAGAGCGCAATCCGAAGAAAATTGGCCTTAATTTTTCAAAAGACCATAACATTGCTGATGGTTTGGACAAGACGGATTATGATGAGTTCATGGCCAACCTTCCTAAAAAATTTCATTCCCGCGTAGGTTCTGCCGAGCAATTGGCCGTTCGTTGGATCGAGACCCGTACCCCAAGGGAAATGGCCATTTTTGCCCAACTGACCGACATCACACACCATATTGTGGCCGAGGCCTTTTCTGAAAAAGTGATCACACCCGGAATCACCACTACGGACGATGTGGTATGGTGGATGCGCCAACAAGTGACAGATCTGGGTTTGGATACCTGGTTCCATCCCACAGTGGATATTCAGCGTAACAATGAGGGGTTGGTGAGCCACTTGACTTCTTTTTCAGCAGGAGAGGCAGAAAAAGTAATCCTTCCTGGGGATTTGTTGCATTGCGATTTTGGAATTACGTATCTCAGACTCAACACAGATTGTCAGGAAATGGGTTATGTTTTGCTTCCGGAAGAAAGGGAGGCACCTCAATTTTTGGTCAATGCTTTGAAGGATGGCAATCGCGTACAGGATTTTTTGACCCAAAATATGATCAAGGGTAGGGTAGGGAACGACATTTTGGCCAAATCCCTTCAGGCGGCCAAGGATACTGGGCTTCGCCCTTCCATCTATACCCATCCCTTGGGAACTTATGGCCACTCCGCAGGAACAACCATCGGAATGTGGGACGCGCAAGGCGGTATTGCAAAAGATGATGGCGAAAACTATCCTCTTAATCCCAATACTGCATATGCCATTGAGTTGAACGCCACCGTCAATATTCCCGAATGGAACAGGGATATCCGTATTATGCTGGAAGAGCCCGGTTTCTATGGAGAGGAAGGTTTCCGCTATGTAAACGGGCGGCAGACCGAATTGCTATTGATTCCCCGACCCAAACCACAATTGGGAAATTAGGGTTGGTCACACCTGCAACACACCCAGATTGAATTGCTTCTCAATGGGTGCATGGTTGGCCGCTTCGATTCCCATGGAAATCCATTTTCGGGTGTCAAGAGGATCTATAATCGCGTCCGTCCACAATCGGGCTGCGGCATAATAAGGTGAAATTTGGTCATCATACCGTTGTTTGATCTTGTCAAAAAGGGCTTTTTCCTTCTCAGGGTCCAAGGGCTCCCCATTTTTCTCCAAAGATGCTTTTTCAATTTGCAATAAAACTTTGGCAGCAGAATTTCCACTCATTACAGCAAGTTCGGCACTGGGCCATGCCACGATCAGTCTAGGGTCATATGCTTTTCCGCACATGGCATAATTTCCGGCTCCGTAGCTGTTGCCTATCACAATGGTAAATTTGGGCACAACGGAATTGCTCACCGCATTCACCATTTTGGCACCATCCTTTATGATGCCGCCATGTTCACTTTTACTACCCACCATGAATCCCGTAACATCTTGAAGGAACACCAACGGAATTTTCTTTTGATTACAATTGGCAATAAAACGGGTGGCCTTGTCCGCAGAATCGGAATAGATGACGCCGCCAAATTGCATTTCGCCTTGTTTGGTCTTCACCACCTTACGCTGATTGGCCACAATACCTACGGCCCAGCCATCGATTCGGGCGTAGCCGGTCAGAATGGTTTTGCCATAACCTTCCTTATATTGTTCAAATTCGGAATTGTCCACCAACCGTTTGATGATTTCCAACATATCGTATTGGTCCGTACGCGAAGCGGGAAGGATACCATAGATGTCCTCTGGATTTTCTGTAGGCTTTTTGGCCTCCACACGATTGAAACCGGCTTTTTCAAAATCCCCGATTTTATCTACAATATTTTTGATCTTGTCCAAGGCATCCATATCGTCCTTGGCCTTGTAATCGGTGACACCACTGATTTCGGAATGGGTAGTGGCGCCGCCCAACGTTTCATTGTCAATACTTTCCCCGATGGCAGCCTTGACCAGATAACTTCCTGCTAAAAAGATGCTTCCGGTTTTGTCCACGATCAATGCCTCATCACTCATAATGGGCAAGTAGGCACCACCGGCCACACAACTTCCCATCACCGCGGCAATTTGGGTAATTCCCATGCTGCTCATGATGGCATTGTTTCTGAAAATGCGACCAAAATGTTCCTTGTCCGGGAAAATTTCATCTTGCATGGGGAGGTAAACCCCGGCACTGTCCACCAAGTAAATAATGGGCAGTTTGTTTTCCATGGCAATTTCCTGTGCCCTTAAATTCTTCTTTCCTGTGATGGGAAACCAAGCTCCAGCTTTTACGGTGGCATCGTTGGCGACCACCACACATTGTTTTCCCTTCACATAGCCAACCTTCACCACAACCCCTCCCGAAGGGCAGCCGCCATGTTCGGCGTACATGCCATCACCTGCAAACGCACCAATTTCGATTGTAGGAGCATTTTTGTCCAACAAATAATCGATGCGCTCCCTGGCCGACATTTTACCTTGGGCATGCAGTTTTTCAATCCGCTTTTTGCCGCCTCCCAGTTTCACTTCGGCAAGTCTTCTTCGTAACTCGGAGAGTTTTAGTTTATTATGGTCTTCGTTTTTATTGAAGGTAAGGTCCATTTTCGTCCAAATTCGTTTAGTCGGCTAAAGATAAGGAGTTATAGGAATTAACCTTTATTGCTTGTTGGGATATATTGTTGGGGCGAGTTGTCAGTTCGAGTTTTTTCACTTGTGAAAAAGTATCGAGAACTAGGGTTTATACGAGAAAATGAACATTCTCGATACAATTTTTTTCGCAATCGCTCCAAAAATCACTCGAATTGACCTGGACGTCTGAAAGCATGTAGGGAATCATTACTTTTGGCATATATGGAAAGCAAAATCAGATGGGGCGTTGTGGGCCCAGGAAAAATAGCCAGGAAATTTGCGTCGGACCTGCAATTGGTTGAAGATGCTACAATCACCAGCGTAGGATCAAGAAATTTGAAAAGGGCACAGGAGTTTGCCGATGAGTTCGATGTGCCACACGTTTTTGGCAGTTATGAAGAACTGTTTCAATCTACCGAAGTAGACGTCCTCTACATAGCCACACCACATAATTTTCATAAAGATTTGGCCATAATGGCCATGGAACACGGGAAACATATTCTGTGTGAAAAACCATTGGGAATAAGTAGGGCAGAAGTTATGGAGATGGTGGCAGCTTCCAAACGAAACAATGTTTTCTTGATGGAGGCCATGTGGTCTCGTTTTAATCCTACCATCCAGAAGGTAAAGCAAATGATCGATGATGGCGAACTGGGCAAGCTTTGCTACCTACACGCCGATTTCGCCTTTTATGCCTTGGACAGGGATGAAAGTTCCAGAATTTGGAATCTAAATCTAGCTTCAAGTTCTTTACTGGACATCGGAATCTATCCTATTTTTCTTTCCTATTTATTGTTGGGAATGCCGAAGAAGATTTTGGCCACTTCCAATTTTCATCCCAACGGAACGGAACTACAGACCAGTATGATTTTTGATTACGACGGGGCACACGCGGTTTTGTATTCTGGATTGACCAGTCGGTCTAGCATGATTGCCGAAATTTCTTGTACCGAAGGAGAATTGCTGTTAAATTCCAGATGGCACGAAGCGGATGGGTACAGATTGTCCAAAGATGGGGACGAAGAAGAATTCCCAATGCCATTGACCGGGATTGGGTACTACTATGAAATCATGGAAGTGAACAAATGTCTCAAGGCCAAACAGATTGAAAGTAAGCTCTGGTCGCATCAAAATAGCCTTGATTTATTGGAATTGCTCGACACTGTGCGTGAAAAATGTGGAATTACCTTTCCTTTTGAAACATAATCCAAGGCTTAGTCTTTGCATTATTTCATTTTTTACGATATTTGGGCTTCTTCAGAACAATTACTAATGGGAATGAACAAGAACACGGTGCTCGCTTGGGCCACATGGATCATGATTTTTGTAGGACTGGGAATGATTGCACTGGGTGCCTTCAAATATGATGAAGTTGCTGGATATGGTTTCGCAGCGGTAGGTATCGGTTTTTTTGCCATCGCATGGGTATTCAATGCCCTCAAAGGTCGTGTGTGACCACTCTTTTCACTAATAGTTAAAAAAACAACCAATGTCAGACGATAAAAAGGTCATTTTTTCAATGTCCGGGGTCACCAAGACCTATAAAACGGCCAATACACCTGTACTCAAAAATATATACCTGAGCTTTTTCTATGGAGCCAAAATTGGGATCTTGGGTCTCAATGGTTCTGGTAAATCCACTTTGCTGAAGATTATTGCTGGGGTAGACAAAAACTATCAGGGCGATGTGGTCTTCTCCCCAGGATATACAGTAGGATATTTGGAGCAGGAACCACTTCTTGATGAAAGCAAGACGGTTCTGGAAATTGTAAAGGAAGGTGTTGCTGATACCGTTGCCATTTTGGACGAATACAATAAGATCAACGATATGTTCGGTTTGCCCGAGGTCTATGAGGACCCGGACAAGATGCAAAAGCTGATGGATAAGCAGGCCGCACTTCAAGACCAGATTGATGCGTCCAACGCTTGGGAACTTGATACCAAGTTGGAAATAGCCATGGATGCGCTCCGCACTCCCGAATCTGACAAAAAAATCGGAGTGCTGTCCGGTGGGGAAAGAAGACGGGTGGCCCTGTGCCGTTTGTTGCTACAGGAACCCGATGTGCTACTGTTGGATGAGCCCACCAACCACTTGGATGCAGAATCCGTACATTGGTTGGAGCACCATTTGGCACAATATAAAGGAACAGTGATTGCCGTTACCCACGACCGTTACTTTTTGGACAATGTGGCCGGATGGATCCTGGAGTTGGACAGGGGAGAAGGTATCCCCTGGAAAGGAAACTATTCAGGCTGGTTGGACCAAAAGGCCAAACGTTTGGCCCAAGAGAGCAAGCAGGCCTCCAAACGTCAAAAAACTTTGGAACGAGAGCTGGAATGGGTGCGCCAAGGAGCCAAGGGAAGACAGGCCAAGCAAAAGGCTCGTTTGAGCAACTACGACAAATTGCTCAGCCAAGACCAAAAACAGGTAGAGGAGAAATTGGAAATCTATATCCCCAATGGACCAAGATTGGGCACCAATGTGATCGAGGCCAAGGGAGTAAGCAAAGCTTACGGTGATAAATTGCTCTATGAAGACTTGAACTTTAACCTTCCACAAGCAGGTATTGTGGGAATCATTGGCCCCAACGGTGCCGGTAAGACCACTATTTTCAGGATGATCATGGGCGAGGAAACACCTGATAAAGGGGAGTTCGTTGTTGGTGATACAGCCAAGCTGGCCTATGTGGACCAGAGCCACTCCAACATCGATCCAGAAAAATCCATCTGGGAAAATTTCAGCGATGGACAGGAATTGGTGATGATGGGAGGGAAGCAAGTAAATTCAAGGGCCTATCTCAGCCGTTTCAATTTCTCCGGAAGCGAACAGAACAAGAAGGTGAACATGCTCTCAGGAGGGGAAAGGAACCGACTCCATTTGGCGATGACCCTGAAAGAAGAAGGTAACGTGTTGCTTCTGGATGAGCCCACCAACGACTTGGATGTGAACACACTTCGGGCCTTGGAAGAAGGTCTGGAGAATTTTGCAGGCTGTGCGGTGATCATTTCTCACGACAGATGGTTCTTGGATAGGATCTGTACGCACATCCTTGCCTTTGAAGGCGATTCACAAGTGTACTTCTTTGAAGGTTCTTTCTCTGACTATGAGGAAAACAAAAAGAAACGCTTGGGTGCGGATATTATGCCCAAGCGTATCAAATATAAAAAGTTGACGAGGTAGGGACGTTTATTGCCCCCCCATATTTTTTAATCCGGTCTCCAAAAGTTTTTTGGCTTTGTCCAAATAGGCTTTTTGATGTGCAGAAAGACTATTGGGGTCTTCATCCCCACCCAAGGGTGTAGTTCCTATGGTTTTAGACAGTTCCACGAGGTTCTGGATGGCCTGTTCGGCGGATTGTAACTTGTCGTTTGCGTGTTTTTCGAAGACTTTGACCATTTCAAGTTCCATGGAATTGGCACTGCCAGTTTCAAGTTTCACACTGGGAGTAGCTTCATCCTCAGCAACAGTGGCGGTGGTTGAAACCCCCAAAGTACACTGATCTATAAAGGTGATGAGTTCACTGATTTCAGCCATTCCCTTTTTAGTAAAGAAGCGACCGGCTTCCCAGTCGGCAGGTGCTATGGCCTTGTCCAAGGTCTCCATCGCATCGATGGTTTTGTCCTCTGTTTTGGCGCAATCACACTCATCCATAAAAGATTTGGCATTTTCCAATGCTTCCCAGGCCCTTTCGGCATAGTACATCTGATGCTCAAAATTGGTGGCCGCCATTGCTTTTTTGCAATGGTTGAGGGCATAGGTCACCTTGGAATAAAAATTGTCACATTGGTAGGGGTAAGTAGCCTGTATGGCCAAAAAGAAGGCCAATGCTACTAGAACAAGGGATTTGGGAGCCATGATCAAGTATTAGATTTGGTTAATAGTTTGTTATGTAAACGGTGAAATCTTGTGATTATTTCGTACTATCAAAAATCATCGTTGGGATACCAATCCAATTGTACCACTTTGATGTCAGGATTTCCTTGGTTGACAAGCTCTTTGAACTTGGCCACATCGCTTACATCGGGCCTGCCCCTAAAATGATAGGGATATACCTCTTTGGGTTTAAATTCGAGAACGGCATCGGCGGCACTTTCCACGGTCATGGTATAAGGTAAGTTCATACACACAAAGGCCTTATCAATATTTTTCAGGGCACGCATTTCTGGAATATCCTCTGTATCCCCAGAAAAATAGAGGCGTCCTCCGCCAAAGGTGATCACATAACCATTGCCCCTACCTTTGGTATGGAAGTCCAATGCCTCCTCCCTAAGATTGTACATGGGAATGGCTTCTATGCCAATTCCTGAAAATTCCTTTGTCTCACCATTGCCCATTATTTCCAGGCTTAAACCTGAATCCCCGGGAATTTGGTCGGCAACGGCTTGAGGGAGCACTATGGTAACTCCATCCGTGTCCAGTTCTTGAAGGGTCTCCAAGTTGAAATGGTCCCCATGGATGTCGGTGATCAAGATCAGGTCTGGTGATTTTTGTCCTTCAAAAATGGATTTGCCCCCAACGGGATCTATATATAAGGTAACATCCCCCAGTTCCAAAACTGCGGTGGCGTGTTCGATGGGTATGATCTTCGCTTCGGCCATTGTTTCCACTTCGGTTTGGGTTTCCACTTGGGCAGCTTCTTCTTTTTGGGGTGCTTTTTCTTTACAGGCAATGGTAAGGCCAAGGGCAAAGACCATTGCTATGATACTTTTTTTCATGGTGTGATGCTATTGATGTTACCCTAAAATTAAGGTATAAGCATTGTAATGAAGATTTTTTGATGTTTTTTTTTCTTTAATAATCCAAATTATAATCTGGAGCGTATATAAACCAAACACAATTGATTAAAAAACCTTAAACGAGAAATCAATTAATACAAAAAGTTATGACTGAAACAAAGAATAACAACGGATTGAAGGTAATAGCAGGTTTGTTGGGTGTGGTTCTTTTGGGAACCATCATATACACCGTGAGTCTTTACCAGGATAAAAAGAAAACTACAGACGCTCTTACACAGGAAAAAGAATTGGTTGTTTCTGATTTGAACAACTTGAAGTCTGAGTATGACAAAGCCATTTTGGAAAGCAATGCTACCAATGAAGAATTGGTTGCTGCACGTGACAACATTGCAAAGTACATTGATTCTGTACAAGGAATGAAAGCTGATATCGCTTCTTTGTCCCGCTACAGAAGGCAAGTGGATGTCTTGAAGGCTGAAAGGGAAAAATTGTTGAAGCAAGTGGATTCCTTGACACAGTCCAACAGCTTGTTGGCCATGCAACGTGACAGCACGTTCACTGAATTGGAAAAACAGACTGTTTTCAACGATTCCCTAGTGGTACAGAACACCCAATTGGCCGATGCTGTTGAAAGAGGTTCCGCTCTTAGCCTTTCCAGCTTCACTGTGGATGCAGTTAGGGAAAGAAACAGTGGTAAATTGGTATCCACTTCCAGGGCCAAGGCAACTGACAAGTTCAAAGTATGCTTTACCGTGGCCGATAACGTAATCGCTGAGGCTGGTGACAGAGAATTCTATATCGAGGTTCTTGATCCACAAGGCAACGTTTTGGGAGATAGCTACACTAAATCTACAGAAGAAGGTGCCAATATCACCTACAGCAAAGGAACCAATTTCTACTATGAGAACAGCAACTTGGATGTTTGTGACTACATCAACAAGCCAGGTGATGAGTTCCCTAAAGGAAACTATATGGTAAATGTATATGACAACAAATTGAAGTTGTTGGGTACTTCCAAATTCGAGTTGAAATAATTACACACTATCCATAAATGCAAAAAGCCCGTCCTCAATTGGACGGGCTTTTTTTTGGATAAAAGTCTTTTAAAACTATTTCAGGCTACCCACCATATCCTCAGGGCGCACCCATTCGTCATACTCTTCCGAGGTAACATATCCTAAATTGACGGCCTCTTCACGCAACGTGGTCCCGTTCTTGTGCGCTGTGTTGGCAATCTCAGCCGCTTTGTAGTAACCAATTTTGGTGTTCAAGGCAGTTACCAACATCAACGAATTGTTCAATAAGGTCTTGATCACATCATGGTTTGGTTCTATGCCTATGGCACAGTTCTCATCAAAACTCACAGAAGCGTCGCCCAACAATTCGGCAGATTGTAAGATGTTTGCAGCCATCATGGGTTTGAACACGTTCAACTCATAATGCCCTTGGGTACCACCCACAGCAATGGCCACATCGTTGCCCAATACTTGAGCGCAGACCATGGTCATGGCCTCGCATTGGGTAGGGTTCACTTTTCCGGGCATAATGGAACTACCGGGTTCATTGGCAGGGATGATGATTTCTCCAATACCGGAGCGGGGTCCGGAAGCCATCATCCGTATATCGTTCGCAATTTTGTTCAAAGAAACCGCCAATTGTTTCAGACCACCATGACTCTCCACAATGGCATCGTGGGCTGCAAGGGCCTCAAACTTATTTTCAGCAGTCACAAAAGGAAGTCCAGTAAACTGGGCAATATATTTGGCCACGAGCACATCGTAGCCTTCAGGTGTGTTCAGGCCAGTACCGACTGCTGTTCCACCAAGCGCAAGTTCTCCCAAGTGTGGCAAGGTGTTCTTCAGTGCCTTGATACCATGTTCCAATTGGGAAACATAACCCGAAAATTCCTGTCCCAAGGTCAGGGGAGTGGCATCCATAAGGTGGGTACGGCCAATTTTGACCACATTTTTGAACTCCTTGGACTTTTTCTCCAAGGTATTTTTGAGTTGCTCCACACCGGGAATGGTCACTTCCACAATCTTTTTATAGGCAGCAATGTGCATACCGGTCGGGAACGTATCGTTGGAGGATTGGCTCTTGTTCACATCGTCGTTGGGCTGTATTGTTTTTTCGCCCTCACCGATTTTCTTGCCTGCTATTTCATGGGCTCTGTTGGCAATGACCTCGTTCACGTTCATGTTGCTCTGTGTACCAGAACCCGTTTGCCAGATTACCAAGGGAAATTGGTCGTCGTGCTTGCCCTCCAGGATTTCATCGCACACTTGGGCAATAAGGTCCCTTTTTTCCTGACTCAACACACCTAGCTCATGGTTGGCGTAGGCGGCTGCTTTTTTCAGGTAGGCAAAACCGTAAACAATGTCCAAGGGCATGGATGCCGATGGTCCAATTTTAAAATTGTTGCGGGAACGCTCGGTCTGGGCCCCCCAATATTTGTCCGCAGGCACTTTTACCTCGCCCATGGTATCCTTTTCAATCCTAAAACTCATTTTCTAAAAAATTTATATCCACAAAGGTAGTGGATAGGGCAGTCATATGGTAGGGGATTGGGTGAAATGCACTTTTTTTTCACTTGTGATTTGTTTTTTTTCAGAAGAAGAGGGTATCTTTGTAAGAACTAAAGGAAGAAAAATGTTTGACTTTGACCAGTATTTAGGTTTTTTAGCTTTTTTGACAATTTTGACCATCGGATTTTGGTTGATGATTTTCTTGTTGACCTTTGTGGTCCCTTACTGGTTGATAGGCAACCTACGGGAAATGTATAAAGAACGCAAAGAGGCCAAACGGGCCCAATTGAATAAATAAAAAAAGAAGCCAAATTGACTTCTTTTTTGTTTTTGGGCATTTTTGATTATTCTTCACAAAATTAATATCATATGCCTTTGTCTTTATGGATAAACTCCATTTCATGATTTCTTCGAAGAGCCAAATCTAGATGGATGAAAGGAAAAATTTAGATATCCAACAAATAAAAAAGGAGCCTAATGGGCTCCTTTTCTAGTTAAGTAAAGTTGGTCTTTATTTTAGAATTGGCCTTCGCCTTCTTCAAAATCCCCCTGTCTTTCCTGATTCTGACGGTTACGTTCCTTGGCTTGGTTGAACCTGTACATGAACGAAAGGTTTACCTGCCTTCTTCTCCATTGGAACTCACTGTCCGAGGTAAAGGTTGGTGTTTGTGTGAAAGATTGTCGTTTTCTGGAGTTGAACACATCACTCACGTTCAACGAAAGGGTAGCCTTGTCCTTGAACAGATCCTTGCTCATGGCGAGGTTCAAGGAGAACATGGCCTTATCCTCGGTCTGCGCATTCTGCCTTGGACCCATATAGAACGAATTTGCCTGTAGGTCTATCTTGGCAGGAAGGGTGAACTTGGAACTCAATCGGGCAAACCAACTGGAATTCTCTGTGCCATAATCCACGCCGTTGAAGAAACCATCGGTCTTGAATGTGAAAAAGTTGAAGCTACTGTTCAATCGCAACCATTTCACAGGGCTGTAGATCATGCCCGCTTCAGCACCGATACGCTCATTGGTGGAGAGGTTGATGGGGATAGATCGGATGATCTGGATACCATCTGAAGTCACTTCGCCGGTTTCTTCCTGAATACGCTCAAAGGAATTGGTCTCCCTTTGGTAATATACGGATGATGTGAAGGTAAGCTCTTTCCATCGTTTCAAATATCCAATATCGAATGCATTGGCATAGGCGGGATCCAAATCGGGATTACCTTGGAACACGTTGGTCCTACTAGATCGTGAGGGGAACGGGTTGATGAACCAACCTCTGGGCCTGTTGATCCTTCGGTTATATCCGATGGACACATTGGCCGATTCGGAAATTTCATAAATAAAGTTGATCGTTGGGAAGAGCCCAAGATAGTTCTTGTCAAAATTCAGGTCCACATCCTCGCCCAAAATCTCTTCCAGTGCCTCACTGTCAATTTCGGAATCCACGCTACCCTTCATCTGGGTGTTTTCCAAGCGAAGTCCCAAAAGGGCAGAAAACTTACCAAACTTGTTCCCATATTGGGTGTAAAGCGCGTTCACGTTCTCATGGTAGGTGAAGATATTCGTCAGATCTTGATTGGTTTCGAACTGGCCAGAGGCTGGGTCAAAAATATCCAGTTGATAATCATTGACCTCCTTTTCAAAAGTCCCCCGGTAACCTGCTTCAAACTGAGCCTCACCCATGGGCAGTACATAATCGATCTGCGCTAGGATATCGTCTTGATTTTGTTTCTCGTAAATGTTTTCCCAGGCCAATAGGCTATCGGTTGGAAAAATCCTGTTTTCCTCGATGTTGGTGAACACGGACTCGTCGTCGTATGAGTATTGCAGGTCGGCTGTCAGTTTATGACCTTCACTGTTGAAGTTGTTGGTATAGTTGAGCGATACCTGATAGCTGCTTTCATCTTCGCCTTGGTCTTCGCTCCTAAAAGTGCGGCTGTCCAGACTGTTGTCGGAGAAGCGTTGGTTGTCGTTTTCGGTCAAATCATTTCCATCGGACAATCTGTAGAAAAAGCTACCTGTTATCGATGATTTTTCCGTGAGGAAATATTCCATCCCTATGTTTGCATTGAAACCATTGTTCTGTCTTTCGGAATCCCTTTCCTCCAGAATACGGTCAAATTCGCTGGCATCGGTAAGGTAATTGTTGTCAAATCGGCCCCCACCCGGAGATTCATTGTAATAATATCCCAAGGTGTTGAAAATGTTGAATTTCTCGGTCCTTATATTGAAGTTGGTGGTTACCCTGGTGTTCAAGGGAACCCCGGCAGTGATGTTCACAGAACCGTTCATACCCAAGGTCTTCTCCTTTTTCAGGACGATGTTGAGGATACCTGCGGTTCCTTCGGCATCGTAGCGAGCTGAAGGGCTGGTGATCACCTCTACTTTCTCAATGGCATCCGCTGGCAATTGTTGCAACACATCGGTAGACCCAAAACCGGCTAGGGCAGAGGGTTTGCCATTGATCAAGATACGAACATTCTCATTTCCCCTGAGACTGATACCACCTTCCACATCCACGGATACGGATGGGATATTGTTGAGGGCATCACTGACGTTGCCGCCGCTCGTGGTGATGTCCTTTCCTATATTATAGACTTTTTTGTCCAAACGTACTTCCACAGTGGTCTTTTCCCCGACCACTTCCACTTCTTGCAATTGTGCAACGTCTGGGGCCAATCGAATAGCGCCCAAATCGGTGGATGACGTATAATTCTGTCCGTTAAGCGCATAGGTCTTATAGGACATATATTCCACTCGGATATTGTAGGTGCCAGGTGAGGTTTCAACTTCGAAAGCACCGCTTGGATCAGTGATTCCTCCGGTAACTTGACTGGGGTCGTCCGCTTTTTGCAGTACAAAAGTGGCATACTCCAAGGGTTGTCCACTGTCGGAATCCAATATTTTTCCTGAAATGGTGATGGATTTTTGGTTTTGCTGGGCTTGACCTATACATGGAATAAGGGCCAACAGCAACAACGGGATAATAATCCGGTGCATAGTTTGATTTTAGATCGCAAATGTGTAGGGAAAAAAAGTGGTGAAGAAATTATTATCCCCAAACAACGCATTTGGGCCTGTGAATGACCTTAAAGAATTGTTAATCTTTTTTCTTCTTCTTTTTCTTGACCTTTTTGGTGTTGAACCTGTTTTCCTGTAGTTCCAAGAATGCGTTGTATTTGTCTTCGGGCAATCCGGCCTTTAGCTCTTCATTTTGTCTCCGCTCGATCTTCTCTATTTCCTCCTTCATTTGTAGGGGTTCCAGTTGCAAGATCTGCAATTCTATCCGTTGCTGCACGGATTGCACCAAGGAAGTCCTGACCACGGCCTGCTCAAAGGGGTCCAAGCCCAAGGCCTCGGTGATGGAAGGCATTTGGTCGTCCACAATTTCATCTGCAGTGGGAGGGGTTTCGTCTTTTTTGGATTCTGTGGGTCCAGCCTGTGGAACCATGTTCCGCTGTCTTCCGTACCTGCTGCCATAGCCATAGGGCGAACCATAGCCATATTGGGCAACCAAATCGTTTATGGAAAATAGCCCCAGCAGAAAGGCAAGAAAAAATAAGGTCTGGATTCGTTTCATAATTTTAAAGATAAGATTTTGGCCGTATTTATAGGGCCATCTTGTGTTAAATTCAAGAATATCAGGTCAAAGTAAAGTCTTGATCGTTTCCGGTGGGCGACCTATAACCGCTTTGTTGCCTTTCACCACAATGGGTCGTTCGATGAGTTTGGGATGTTCAACCATGGCCCGGATGATCTGGTCGTCCGACAGTTCTTTTCCCTTATAGTTTTCCTTCCAAATGGCTTCATTTTTCCGAACTAGGTCAATGGGGGCTATGTTTAGATAACCGATCAGTGACTTGAGCTCTTCTTTGGTGGGAACATCTTCCAGATATTTGACCATCTCAAAATCCTTTCCCGATTTCTCCAAGATTTCCAATCCTTCCCTTGATTTTCCACATCTAGGGTTGTGATATATTTTCAACATTTCTATTCTTCCTTTTGTCCCATCATCATCAGATAGGCCTTTAAAAATGGATTGATTTCACCGTCCATCACGGCATCTACATTTCCGGTTTCCTCTCCGGTCCGAACGTCTTTTACCAATTTGTAAGGATGCATCACATAGTTTCGGATCTGCGAACCCCATTCGATTTTCATCTTGGAGGATTCAATTTCCGCCCGGGCCTCTTGTTTTTTCCGCAGTTCTATCTCATACAACTGGGATTTCAACATTTTCAGGGCAGTTGCCCTATTGTCGTGCTGGGAACGGGAGTCGGAACAGGAAATCTGTATGCCCGTAGGTTTGTGGAACAATTGTACCTTGGTCTCCACCTTGTTCACGTTCTGTCCACCCGCGCCACTGGAGCGTGCGGTGGTGATTTCGATATCCGAAGGGTTGATCTCGATTTCAATGGTATCGTCCACCAGCGGATACACATACACAGAGGCAAACGAAGTGTGCCTCTTGGCATTGCTGTCAAAAGGGGAGATGCGGACCAGTCGGTGCACGCCATTTTCACCCTTGAGCCATCCAAAGGCATATTCCCCATCAATCTCAAGGGTCACGGTCTTTATGCCCGCCACATCGCCTTCCTGATAGTTAAGTTCCTTTACGGTATAACCACTTTTTTCGGCCCACATGAGGTACATCCGCATGAGCATGGATGCCCAGTCACAACTTTCCGTACCTCCGGCACCAGCGGTTATCTGAAGGACAGCGGTGAGTTCGTCACCTTCATCGGAGAGCATGTTCTTGAATTCCAGGTTCTCGATGGCCTCCAGTGCCTTTTTCAATTGATTGGAGACTTCCTCGCTTGAAACCTCACCCGCTTGCTGAAATTCCACCAGAACTTCGAGGTCACCGACCAAGGTTTTGGCCTCTTCATAGTCCTCCACCCATTTTTTCTTGAACTTGAGGGATTGCATTTGTTTTTGGGCCTCTTGTGGATTGTCCCAAAAACTTGGAGCGAGGGTCTTTTCTTCCTCGTTCTCTATTTCAATAAGTTTGGCATCGATGTCAAAGATACCTCCTTAACGCACCAAGGCGCTCAATAAGATCTTTCTGCTGATCTGTAGTTACCATGTAATCTATTTTCGGCAAAAATAGGTTTCTTTTGGCACAAAAAATAATCTATTGCTGTTGTTGTTCCGCAGCCTTTACCAGTACCGAATATTTGGTCTCGTTGCCGCCCAAGGTATACACCACGCCCTTCAAAGGGGCACAATCCGTGTAATCCTTTCCGTGGCAGACCTTTATATGATTGTGGTTGGCCAGTAGATTGTTGGTGGGGTCAAACCCGATCCATCCCACATTGGGGACAAAGGCCTCGGCCCATGCATGCATCTGTGAATCACCAAAAAAACCTATGCCCTGGTGCAGATAGCCCGAAACGTACCTGCAGGGTACACCATTCTGCTTGGCTATGGCGCAGAACAAATGGGTAAAGTCCTGACAGACGCCATGCCGTTTCTCTATGATTTCCTCCAAGGGAGTGTCCACATCAGTAACGCCGGTCTTGAAATAGAGCTGTATGAAGACCCAATGGTTCAGATCGACCAAATTTTCAAAAATGGACTTGCTCCTATCAAACAGGAAGATATTCGCATGTTTCTCCGGGAGGGAAGTCAATCTGGTCTTGCGAAGATAGGGCTCATGGTCCACCTTGAAGTCAAGGCTGTCCAGTATCCGGAGCTCATCGGCCAAATCGAGGGGCAGTTCAAAATCGAATGGATTGATTTCCTTTTTGGTGAGCTTGAAATGGGCATTGAAGGTGATGTGGTCTATTTCCCGCTTGGAACGTACCTGTACCGTTTTGAAGCCCAATCCGTTTTCGGAGACACTGTTCCGTTCGCCCAGATCGTTTTCAAAATGCCAATAGCTCACCTCTTGGGTGTCGTTGTCCTCTGGGATGACCAAGAACTGCCAAAAGGCTTCGCTCAGCCCTTTTTCGTAGGAGTTCTGGGTGTCGTAATCTATTTCATATTCATACAACATGTGGCGACCATTCAATCCTGCCAAGTTAGTCAGTAGTTGAAGAATTCCTTCTCCATGTTCTCACTAATTTTGAACATCTTATTAAGGATCAGATCCAAGTTGCCCTGAATGTCTTCCTGCACGTCCTCAATTTGTTTGAACTCAAACTCGGCCCTTATTTTCCCCACCATGAAGGCCGTGGAACTTTTGTCGTACTCTACTTTTTTGTCCAACTCCTGAATGTGCTTGTGCACTTGGTTGATGCAGTTCATGAGCGACCTCGGACATTTTCCGTTCAAAATCAGGAACTCTAAGGTCGACGTACTGTTCGGTGATTTTTTGTACAAGCGGCGCATCATGTCATAGCTCTCGGCACATTTGAGCAGGGTGGTCCATTCAAAACTGTTGCCGATAGGATCGCCATAGCTGCCTTGGGCCATGAGGGCATCGTTGGATTTGGTGTTGATGATGCGCGTGATCTGTATGGCCCTTTCGATGTTCACCCCCAGCATAATGATGGCATACACCTCGTCATGCAATAAGGTGCCCCTGATCTTGCCCCGGAGAACAGCCGTCATTTCCGTTACGTTCACCGTAAAATCGTAGAGATTGGTCTTCACAAAAAGGTCTTTGGGGTAGTTCATCACAAAGTGATAGAACTTGTTCAGGCTCTCATACAGTTCGGTGGAGATCAAATCACGTGAACAGTTGGCGTTTTCCCTCGCATATTTGATGCTGCTGATGATGGAATAGTTTTTCTCGGGATTGAGCCCGATATCAAAGAGCACATCCTCTTCTTCCAGCTGGAGGGCATCGTCATGGACCGGGTCGCCCACCATGAAGAGCATGGACCGCAACACAAACTGTCTGGATTGCGACAGTTGGTTGGGTGCATCCAACGAAGAAAAATAATTGACGTTCATAAACCGGGCTATATGTTCCGCCCGTTCAATATACCTGCCCATCCAGAACAGGTTGTTGGCCACTCTTGCTAGCATAATGTTCTTATTGTTTTAGTACCCAAGTGTCCTTGGATCCCCCACCTTGGGAAGAGTTCACGATCAAATTGCCTTCTTTCAATGCCACACGGGTCAAACCGCCTTTCAGCACAAATTGTTTGTCCTGGCCCAAAACGGTAAAGGTCCTAAGGTCCACATGTCGTTGTTCAAAGGATTCATTCTGGTCTATATAGGTAGGGTGCACCGAGAGGGACATGATAGGTTGGGCCACAAATTTCCTCGGATTGGCCTTCACCTTGATTTTTACTTCTTCAATTTCGGCCTTCGTCAGTTTATTTCCTATGGAAATACCGTACCCACCCGCTTCGTCAACCGGTTTCACTACCAATTCGGCTACGTGATCGAGCACATATTGTAGCTCATCGGGTCTGCTACAGTGATAGGTATGCACGTTTTTGAGAATGGGTTCCTCATTCAAATAATATTTGATGATGTCCGGCACATAGGTGTAAATGGCCTTATCGTCCGCCACCCCGGTGCCGGGGGCGTTGGCAAGGGTCACGTTTCCTTTTCGGTAAGCGGCGAACAAGCCGGGCACTCCCAAGGAGGAATCGGGGTTGAACTCCATGGGGTCGATGAACAGGTCGTCGATTCTCCGGTATACCACATCCACTCGAACAGGGCCTTGTGTGGTTTTCATGTAGACAAAATCATTCTCCACAAAAAGATCGCGACCTTCCACCAATTCCACGCCCATGGCCTTGGCCAGATAGGAATGCTCGTAATAAGCGGAATTGAACATGCCGGGGGTGATCACCACACAAACGGGCGAATCCACTCCCGGTGGTTTTACGCTTTCCAATAGATTGAGCAGGTTTTCCGCATAATCGGTAACAGTATATGTTTTATAATGGTTGAACACGCCAAATAATGCACGTTTTAGGGCAGTTCGGTTACAGATCACATAACTGACCCCGGACGGGCAGCGGATATTGTCTTCCAATACATAATAATTGCCATCGGCGTGTTTAATGATATCCGTTCCTGAAATATGGTTGTAGATCTTGCTCGGTGGGTCCACATCCATCATTTGGTGCAAATAGTTGGGGGAGGAACTCAAAAGTTCAATGGGCACGATCTTGTCCTTGACAATCTTTTTGTCATGGTACACATCCCATAAAAAATGGTTCAGGGCCAGACTTCGTTGGATGGCCCCTTTTTCGATCACATCCCATTCTTTAGGGTCAATAATCCTTGGAAACAGGTCAAAGGGAAAAATTTTCTCTTGGCTCTGTTTGTCGCCATAGACCTGAAAAGTGATTCCCTGGTTGAAAAAGGAGGATTTTGCCTTGTTGTTCAGAGTAACATAGTTCTCAATGGACCGGGATCCATAGAGATCTAAAAGCTTCTTGTACACGGACTTGACATTTCCGTCGTTACCGAAGACCTCATCAAAGAGCCCATCCTTTCTAACGTAACTTGAAAAGATGGTTTTGTTCGTGTTTGCCCCCATATTCTTTTTTTAGTAAAATATGGATTTTCAGCTTCTTATGCCATGAACATTACATAAAAAAGGAGCTTCAAAAAAAGGAAACAAGCAAAAATAGGCCTCTATTTTTACTAAATTGAACATAGTGACCAACTCCGATCTTGGACAGATTTTTTTAAAATGATTTCCCTACTTTTAAGGTCTATTTCAAACCAAACTATGAAGAACACCATCAACCTTGCTGCGGCATTCCTTTTAATGGGATCGGCCATGATGGCCCAAACTTTTGAAAAGACCAAGGATTTTCAAAAATTCAGCGGTTATTTCAATTTTTATTATGATGACGGATCGGATAAGATCTACCTGCAAGTGGATGACCTGGACAAAGAATTTTTGTATGTCTATTCCCTGAGCAGTGGTATTGGGAGCAATGATATTGGTTTGGATAGAGGCCAACTGGGGAACGAGCAGGTCGTTTTCTTCAAAAAGGCAGGGAACAAGTTGCTCTTGGTGCAGCCCAACCAGACTTTTAGGGCCATCACAGATAACGAACTCGAAAAAAAATCAGTGGAGCAGGCCTTTGCCAAGTCGGTCCTGCACGGATTCAAGATAGAAGAACAGTCCAAAGGGAGTTACCTTATCGATTTTACCGACTTCTTGATGCGTGATGCGCACGGCGTTTCCAATAGGCTGAAAAGGAGCAAGCAGGGTACCTATAGTTTGGATGCGAGCAAAAGTGCCTTGGCCTTTGACCGTACCAAAGCATTTCCTAAGAATGTGGAGTTTGATGTGACCTTGACGTTCAAGGGCACTCCCGAAGGGGCATGGATCCGATCGGTGACCCCGGACCCCAGTTTGGTGACCGTGGCCCAGCATCATTCCTTGGTACAATTGCCGGACAATAAATACAAAAAAAGGGCCTTTGACCCCCGTAGTGGATCATTCCCTTTTTCCTACTATGATTATGCCACACCTGTTCAGGAACCAATCCTGAAACAGTTTGTGCGTAGACATCGGTTACAGAAGAAAAATCCATCTGCATCGGTCAGTGAAGCGGTGGAGCCCATCATTTATTATTTGGACAATGGCACCCCCGAACCTATCCGTTCCGCTCTGTTGGAAGGCGGAAAATGGTGGAACCAGGCCTTCGAGGCCATCGGGTACAAGGATGCGTTCCAAGTGAAGATCCTTCCAGATGACGCAGACCCCATGGATGTCCGTTATAATGTGATCCAATGGGTGCACCGTTCCACGAGGGGATGGAGCTACGGCGCCAGTGTCATCGACCCGCGAACAGGGGAGATCATCAAAGGCCATGTGAGTTTGGGAAGTTTGCGAATCCGTCAGGACTTTATGATTGCCCAAGCGCTCATGAACAAACCTTTTGCGGAGCGGGACGATAATTACCAGCCGATGTTGGACCTTGCCTTGGCCCGTATCCGCCAATTGTCCGCCCACGAAATCGGGCACACCCTGGGTTTTGCCCACAACTTTGCTGCAAGCCCGAACAACAGGGCTTCTGTCATGGACTATCCGCACCCACAATTTGAATTGAACGGTAATACCATCAGTTTTGCCAATGCCTATGACACGGGCATTGGGGAATGGGATAAGGTGATCGTGGCCTATTCCTATACCGATTTCCCTTCGGGAACCAACGAACGGGATGCCCTGAACGGTATCTTGAAAAAGGCCCAGGACGATGGGCTGCGTTATATTTCGGACCAAGATGCCCGCGCAACAGGCGGAGCCCATTTGCTCGCCCATTTGTGGGACAATGGGAAGAGTCCCAGTCAAGAATTGGAAAGCATGTTGAAGATCAGGGAAAAGGCCATCGCCCAATTTTCCGTTGACAATATCAGAACAGGAGAGGCCTATTCCACTTTGGAAGATGTTTTTGTGCCCGTATATTTTTTCCATAGGTACCAGACAGAGGCCGTGTCGAAGATAATAGGAGGTCTGGATTACAATTATGCGGTTAAAGGGGACGGGCAGACCCCTGTTAAACCCGTGAACGAAGCCGTTCAGGAAAAAGCATTGGAATCCATACTGAAAACATTGGACGCCAAGGTCATTGCCATACCTAAGGACAAACTGGATCTTTTCCCGCCACGGGCCATTGGTTTTTCCCGATCCAGGGAATCCTTCAAAGGGAGGACCGGAGTGAGTTTTGATGCCCTTTCTGTGGCCGAAACGGCTGCTGATATGACCTTGGGATTATTGTTGCACCCAGAACGCGCTTCCCGATTGATCCAACAGAAAAGTTTGGACAAAAACCAATTGGGCCTTCAGGAAGTGTTGGAGGAGACCATCAAAAATACTTTTGATCTTTCCCACAGGGATGCCTACGAGGAAGAAGTACAGAACACCATCAATTTTAGGGTGCTCTACCATATCATGAACTTGGCCGCACACAATGACGTACATCCGCAAGTGAATGCCATGGCCAATGAAACCCTTAAAAGTTTGAAGACCCAGTTGCTGGGCAATGGGAAGAGTGCGATTTCCGCAGAAATGGTGAAGCGCATCGACAATTTTATGGAAGAACCTTCGGAGTTCAAACTGATTCCGGTCCCAGATATTCCCGATGGCTCACCCATCGGAATGGATTGTATGGACTAGCACGATGATTTAGTATATGGAGATAAATTTGATCAGTGATACAGTCACTAGGCCCACTTCGGCCATGTTGGAGGCCATGATGAACGCTAAAGTTGGTGACGATGTTTTTAAGAACGACCCCACCGTAAATGAACTGGAAGCCAAAGTGGCCGACTATTTTGGAATGGAAGCCGCGCTATTTTTTCCTAGCGGTACCATGACCAACCAAACGGCCATCAAGATACACACACAGCCCGGAGATCAGTTGATCTGCGATAAATATGCGCACATCTATAATTATGAAGGTGGCGGGGTGAGCTTCAATAGCGGTGTTTCCTGTAGGTTGGTGGATGGCAATAGGGGCATGATGACCGCCAAGCAGGTGGAGGAATCCATCAATCCCCCTGATTTTTACCACAGCCCATTGACCACATTGGTCTGTATCGAAAACACCACGAACAAAGGGGGAGGGGCCTGCTGGGATTTTGGGGAGCTCCAAAAAATAAGGAAAGTCTGTGACGACCATCATCTAAAATACCATTTGGACGGAGCCCGATTGTGGAATGCCTTGGTGAAAAATGGAGAAGATCCAAAAGATTACGGAACCCTTTTTGATACCATAAGCGTCTGTTTGAGCAAGGGCATGGGATGCCCCGTAGGTTCTGTTTTGGTAGGGTCAAGGGAACATATTGACAAGGCGCTGCGCATCCGAAAGGTATTTGGTGGAGGTATGCGCCAATCTGGATTTTTGGCCGCGGCCGGCATTTATGCCATGGATCATCATATTGAACGACTGGCCGATGACCACAACAAAGCAGCGGAAATTGGAAAAATCCTTTCCGGGCTGGACTTTATCAAAAAAGTGGAGCCCATAGAGACCAATATCATCATTTTTGAAATTGATGAGTCCAAAATGACCTCCAAACGATTTCTGGACCAATTGGCAGAAAACCAAGTTTCCATTATTGGTATGGGACAGGGAAAACTGCGCATTGTGACCCATTTGGACTATACCGATGAGATGCACCTGCATTTTTTGAAAGTCCTGAAAAGTATAGGATAGTTGTCACTTCGATTGGGTCGAGAAGCTCTCGACTAGACATTCAACTTGACAAATTTAAAATGTCCCCTTGAGGCCTGCCTGCCGCAGGCAGGGGACTTTAGGGGTGTGGCTACTTCATAAAAGCATCCATCCCCGGGATATTGGGCATGCCTTCCTTGGCCACGGCCGCCAATTCGGTCTCGTTTACCTTGGTCGCCTTTTCAATGGCCTTGTTCAGGGTGAGTATCAGATAGTCCTCCAATTGCTCCTTGTCCGCAAGCAGGGAATCGTCAATGGAAATCGATTTGATCTGCCGATTGGCCGTGAGGGTCACTTTCAATGCTCCGTCCGATGATTGCTCATCGATCATCACGGTGTTCAACCGTTCCTTGGTGGCTTCTACTTTCTTTTGGGTTTCTTTCAGTTTCCCCATCATTCCCATCAAATCTCCAAACATAGGTTCAAATTTTATGATTATAGACTAAGTGTCAACATATAATATTTATATCTGAATTGTCACGTCGAGCGCAGTCGAGACGTTTTGTCAAATCCTTCGACTGCGCTCAGGAAGACAAAAGTCCATAAAGGCAAACAATTAAATATGCTGTACGTTTGGACAAAAGTAGTAAATTGGGAAAAATCAAAACGGATGATCCATTCCATTTCAAGAATTTGTATTCTAGTTTTATGCCTTACTTTTGCATGCTCTTGCAAAAACAGTAAAGAAGAATCGATGAACATAGTTCCACCAGTGGCGCCCAAACATCCAACAAAGTTGGAAAAGCATGGGGATGTGCGGATAGACGATTATTATTGGATGAACAATAGGGAGGACCAGCAAGTCCTTGACTATTTGAACGCCGAGAACGAGTACTACCAAAAAATGACGGCCCACACGGTCAAGTTCCAAGAAGATCTTTTTAAGGAAATGAAGGGGCGCATCAAGGAAGACGATTCTTCCGTGCCCTATAAACTGGATGGGTATTGGTACATCACCCGTTATGAAGAAGGCAAGGAGTACCCCATCCATACCCGAAAGAAGGAAAGTTTGGAAGCAGAGGAGGAACTCATGTTCGACTGTAACCAGATGGCCGAAGGGTTTGAATATTTCAACCTAAGGGGCGTTTCCATTAGCCCGGACAACACACTGGCCGCCTTTGCCACCGATACGGTATCCAGAAGGCAGTACAACATTCAGGTGAAGGACCTCCAAACTGGGGAAATCTATCCGGACATCATAGAAAATACCACGGGAAGTTCCGTTTGGGCCAATGATGGAAAAACCTTGTTCTACACGAAGAAGGACCCGGTCACCCTACGTTCCGATAAGATTTTTAAGCACGTTTTGGGCAAACCGTCCGCAGAGGATGAGCTGGTTTTCCATGAGAAGGATTCCACCTATAACACATTTGTCTATAAGACCAAGTCCAGAAAGTTCATTGTGATAGGTTCCACCAGTACACTTACTTCAGAGTACCGTTTCTTGGACGCCAATGACCCCAACGGTGAATTCAAGATATTTTCCCCACGCGAGAAAGGGGTAGAGTATTCCATTTCCCATTACGATGGAAACTTTTATGTGCTGACCAACAAGGACAAAGCCACCAATTTTAAGTTGATGGTTGCCGATGAGAACCATACTTCATCGGACAATTGGAAAGAATTTATACCACATCGGGAAGAGGTGTTGCTGGAAGATGTGGAAATTTTCAAGGATTATTATGTGCTTTCCGAACGCGAAAATGGATTGAACCAGATGAAAATATCCCGCTGGGACGGTTCGGACAGCTATTACTTGCCCTTTGATAGTGAAACCTATGTGGCCGGGCCTTCGGTAAATTTGGATTTTGATACCAAGGAACTCCGGTATTACTACAATGAAATGGGTTCGCCTTACGCCATTATTGACTTCAATATGGAGACCAAGACCAAAAAAGTCTTGAAGGAACAGGAAGTACTCGGCGGCAAGTTCGATAAGAACAATTACAAAACCGAAAGGCTTTGGGCCACCGCCCGCGATGGGGTGAAAGTGCCCATTTCCTTGGTGTACCACAAAGATACGCCCTTGGACGGCACCAGTCCCTTGCTACAATACGGTTATGGGTCATATGGGGCCACTATTGACCCTTATTTTTCATCGGTCAGGTTGAGTTTGTTGGATAGGGGGTTCATCTATGCCATAGCGCACATCCGTGGTGGGGAATATTTGGGAAGACCCTGGTATGAAGACGGTAAGCTTTTGACCAAGAAAAATACATTTACCGATTTTATCGACGTTTCCAAATTCCTTGTAGAACAAAAATATACCAGTACGGCACACCTCTATGCCATGGGAGGTTCTGCAGGAGGATTGCTGATGGGAGCCATCATCAATATGGAGCCAGAACTGTACAGGGGAGTGATTGCAGCAGTACCTTTCGTGGATGTGATCACGACAATGCTGGACGATACCATTCCGCTTACGACAGGGGAGTATGATGAATGGGGCAACCCGAATGATAAAGCGTATTACGATTACATCAAATCCTATTCCCCTTACGATAATGTGGAGCGGAAAGCCTACCCCAACATGTATGTATCCACCGGATTGCACGATTCCCAGGTACAGTACTGGGAGCCGGCCAAATGGGTGGCCAAACTGAGGGAATACAAAACGGACGACAACCTACTGTTTCTGGACACCAACATGGATGCCGGACATGGTGGCGCCTCTGGGCGTTTTGAGGCATTGAAGGAGACGGCGAAGGAATATGCTTTCATTTTAGATTTGGAAGGAAAGGCCCATTTAAAATAAAATGTTACTTTTGCATGGATCATGTCCCCACTATTTTGAGGATTTGGTCCTTACCTAATACCAGTTATGAAGAAACAGATAAATGCGCACAGCAGTATCCTAGACTTAATTGGAAGTACCCCCTTAGTTAAGCTAAACAGAATAGCGGCCCCCCTTACCGGAAACTTCTACGCCAAGTTGGAATCCTTCAACCCAGGGCATTCCTCAAAGGACAGAATTGCAGTCCATATCATTGAAGAAGCGGAACGTCAAGGTCTTTTGAAACCGGGCAGCACCATTATTGAGACCACATCGGGAAATACAGGCTTCAGTCTGGCCATGGTGAGCATTATAAAAGGTTACAAGTGCATCTTGGCCGTAAGTTCAAAATCCTCACCGGACAAAATTGACATGCTTCGCTCCATGGGCGCCAAGGTATATGTATGTCCGGCCCACGTGAGTGCGGACGACCCACGATCTTACTACGAAGTGGCCAAGACATTGCACAGCGAAACACCGAATTCCATCTACATCAACCAATATTTCAACGAACTGAACATCGAGGCCCATTACAAGAGTACCGGCCCCGAAATTTGGGAACAGACCAATGGACAGATCACCCATTTGGTGGCCTGTAGTGGAACAGGGGGAACCATTTCAGGGATTGCCCGCTATTTGAAGGAGCAGAATCCAAACGTGAAAGTTTTGGGAGTGGATGCTTACGGCTCCGTTTTGAAAAAATACCACGAAACCGGTGAGTTCGATCACAATGAGGTATATCCGTACCGCATCGAGGGCTTGGGCAAAAACCTTATCCCCACGGCCACGGATTTCAACAGTATAGACCGCTATATCAAGGTAACCGATGGTGAAAGTGCCCATATGGCGCGGAAATTGGCACATACCGAAGGTATTTTTGCAGGTTACACCAGTGGGGCTGCCATGCAAGCACTCTACCAATTGGACACCGAGGGAGAATTTACTGCGGACAGCAATGTCGTGGTGGTATTCCCAGACCATGGATCAAGGTACATGAGCAAAGTGTATAGCAACGATTGGATGGAAAACCAGGGGTTTTTCGATATCCAAAATGCTGAAGTACCCGAGAAAATAGAATACATTAAGTAAAATGCATACATAGAAATTGGAAGAAACGGCAATGCAAAACATTGTCGTTTTTTTGTACAAAAATTTCGTTGTGTGAGCTACATAAAAATATATACTTTTGCACTTGAATCAAATTTAAAAGGTAGATGAGAGATTTATTTGATAGAATCATTGAGAATAAAGGACCCTTGGGAAAATGGGCCTCACAGGCCGAAGGATATTTTGTGTTCCCCAAATTGGAAGGACCCATATCCAACAGAATGAAATTTCAAGGAAAGGATGTTATAACGTGGAGTATCAATGACTATCTGGGTCTCGCCAATCGACCGGAAATCAAAAAAGTGGATGGGGAAGCGGCCATGGAGCACGGTGCTGCCTATCCTATGGGAGCCCGCATGATGAGCGGACACACCGATTTCCACGAGCAGTTGGAAAAGGAACTAGCCGAATTTGTACACAAACAAGCTTCATATTTGCTGAACTTTGGTTACCAAGGATTTATGTCCGTGATTGATGCATTGGTATCCAAAGACGATATTATTGTATATGATGTGGATTGTCACGCCTGTATCATTGATGGGGTGCGACTACACATGGGAAAACGCTTTACCTTCAAGCACAACGATCCCGAAAGCCTTGAAAAGAATTTGGAACGTGCCACTAAAATGGCCAATGAGACCGGTGGTGGCATTTTGGTCATTTCCGAAGGCGTCTTTGGAATGCGGGGGGAACAAGGTATCCTCAAAGAGATCGTGGAACTGAAGAAAAAATTCAAGTTCAGGTTCTTGGTAGATGATGCACATGGTTTTGGCACATTGGGCAAAACAGGTGCCGGAGCAGGTGAGGAGCAAGGTGTGCAGGACGGTATTGACGTCTATTTGGCCACTTTCGCCAAATCAATGGCCGGAATCGGGGCCTTCGTTGCCGCAGACAAAGAAATCATCGAGTATTTGAAATACAACCTCCGTTCGCAGATGTTTGCCAAATCTTTGCCCATGGTCTACGTGAAAGGTGCATTGAAAAGGTTGGACATGTTGCGTACCATGCCAGAACTCAAGGCAAAACTTTGGGAAAACGTGGACGCATTGCAAAATGGTCTTCGCGAGCGTGGTTTTGACCTTGGAACAACTTCAAGCTGCGTTACTCCCGTTTATTTGAACGGTAGTATTCCAGAAGCCATGGCTTTGGTCAAAGACCTACGCGAGAACCACGGTATCTTCTGTTCCATTGTGGTGTATCCGGTAATTCCCAAAGGATTGATCCTATTGCGTTTGATTCCTACGGCTACCCATACCATGGACGATATTGCTGAAACCCTGGATGCTTTTTCATCCATTAGGGAAAGACTGGAAAACGGTACCTACAAGCGACTTTCTGCTGCCGTTGCGGCTGCGATGGGAGAATAATAGGGTTTTCTTCTAGTTCTTATCCTTTTTTGGATCACGCCATTTTTTAGGACGGTGTTGATGTACAGCGGTCACTTACTCAAAAGGTAATTAGCCCTTTTTTCCAATGGTTAGAGGTCTTTCCGATAGGTTCGCCTGCGCTTGTGAGTCACGGGATCAAAATGCTTCCACATCTGTCGTATGGCCAGATTGTCCTCCAGTTCAGGCGTTCGGATACAGTTCACGATGCCCCTTTTCTTGAAGGTATGGTAGAATTCATTAAAGATAATGGCCGTGACCCCTTTGTTCTGATAATCGGGATGGATGCCGATCAGGTAAAAAATCACATCCTTGCTGTTTTTCCTGGCGTTCAACAAATGAAAGATACCCGTGGGGAACAGTTTGCCGTTCGCCTTTTGCAATGCTTTGGAAAATGAAGGCATCACAATGGCAAAAGCTACCAGATTATCCTCGGAATCCACCACAAATTTGATGTACTCCGGATTGATGAAACTGATGTATTTTTTCTTGAAATATTCTTTTTGGATGTCGGTGATACGTACAAAGGAAGATAGTTTGGAGTAGGTTTCATTGAACAGGTCGAACATTTTGTCCACCCAAGGCATGATGTCCGCGCTCTTCTCAAAATTCATTTCCTTCAGGCCGTAGCGCTTTTTTACCAGTAGATTGGCCTTGTAGAACAGCTGTGGATCGGCTTTTGCGGCCAAGAACTTGTTTTCCAGATATTCTTTTTCCTTCACAAAACCATGATATTCGTAGTGCGATTGGTAGTATGCATGGTTGTACCACGTGATCATGGTCCCGATATGATCAAAACCTTCAATGAGCACCCCAACTTTGTCCAAATTGGAGAAGCCCACAGGCCCTTCCATATATTCCAATTGATGTTGTTGGCCAATTTCCTTCACCTTGTCCAACAATGCCTTGGAAACTTCAAGGTCATCCACAAAATCGAACCAACCAAAGCGCATTTTCCTGAGGTTTTGGTCGTTCACTTCCAACCAATTGATGATGGCCGCGATGCGCCCGACTATTTTGTTGTCCTTATAGGCCAAGAAAAAGGAAGCCTCGGCATTTTTAAAGACAGGGTTGGTATCCTTGTCAAAAGAAGCCATTTCATCTTTGATGATGGGAGGGACCCAATAAGGCGATCCTTTATATAGGGAAAATGGAAATTTGACAAACTGCTTGAGGTCGGCTTTGGACTGGACCTGTTTTATAGTGACCATACATCAATTTTTGCAAGGCCAATAATAGGGAATATTGGTAATAGTAAAAAACGAAACCGCGATGTATTGAAAAATCTTGGGTTTTGAAAAGCAATACAACGGATAACTGTTATTGAGTTACTCCGTTATTTAGATGGACGTTTTTAATAACTCAATAATCCATAACTCCATCAACTGGTTTGATGTTGCTATATTTAAGTAGGAGACGATGTTTTAAATCACTGAAAATAATTCAATGAAAAATTAGAAATCGATGTCATCTTTTTCCTTGTTCTTGTCCTTTTTTGACTTTCGTTTGTTGGCGTTCTTTTTGATGCTGCCGTTTTGCCCGGCACGTTGTTCGTCTATGGCTTTCACCTGATCTTTGTGGAAGTCCAGACGGTAGGAAAAGCCCAGAACGGCAAAAATGCGTGAGGGCGAATTCTTGAAACCAGATCCAAGATGAAAATCGGCCTGAAAGTCAGAATTGATGAGGCGGGCCACACCGGTTCTGAGGATGATATCGGAATAGCGGTCGCCCGAAATGCCCTGGCCCTCCACAAAAATACTCCATCTGGGATCACGAAAGGCATGGGACACCGAAAGGGCATAGCGCCATTCGGGAAAGTCAGTCCCAATCCGGTCATAGGCGATGTTGGAAATCAGCACAACCCTAGGGGACAGCCTACTTTGGGTATTCACGCCTCCTCGGTACGAAAGGCTGGGGTCTCCCGGATAAAAGGGATTGTCACCAAACAGGAAGTTGGCCCCACCGTACAGCGAAACGGCAGGAATCAGGTTTTTCCATTGGAACACATTATTGGCCCTCCAACTGTAGAGGTTGGGTTTGTTGCGTTCCGGATTCTTATAAGGGTCATACACCAAGTATTTCAGCCCCAAACGGTTTCTTGAAAAATTGGTCAGGTTCCCTTCAATCCCAAAATCAGGATAGGTAATGTTCTGGCTCATGAAAGACCCTTCCAAATTGATTTCGAGTTGCTCAAACAGCAGACCGTACCGAAGTGCGTAATCCGTACCGAAAATGTTGGAATCGGAGTTCAGGTCCACATTGTCCTGCTGCTCATAAAAAAGCCCAACTTCTGCCTGCACCACACCTTTGCCCACGGCATAGGCACTCACGGCCCTTCCCGGCCTATTGGAATTGATGACATCCGTGTACTGCGCGCTGAGAAGCGTTGGAAGTAAAGCAAAAAAGAAAATTGACCTTTTGGCAATGGAAAAATCCATATAACTGATTTTAATACTATTTTAAGATACGTTTCCGGGGTTTAGTAGACCAACAGTGTAATTTTGTTACAATAACGAGAGCTATATGGTTTTACTACAAACGATTTTAATCATCATATTAGTATATTTTGGGTTGAAATTGCTCCTAAAATGGTTGGCTCCCAAATTGCTCAATTATGCCATCAAGAAGACCAGTGAACGGTTTGGGCAGCAGTTTGGAGGTGCTCAGGATTTTGGTGGGGATAGAACAAATGAAGGGGATACCACCATCGTCAAAAAGCCGTTCCGAAGATCCAACCCTTCAAAAAAAGTTGGAGAATACATAGATTTTGAAGAAATTGACTAATATTTGTCTTTTCAAAACCTATCCATGAATCTCTCCCCAAAAGCCATTATCACCCATATTTGTGTAATCGGTTTGTTCGTCCTTGCCTCACTGCTCTACTTTTATCCAGTGTTGCAGGGCAAGGCCATTTTTCAATCGGATATTGCCCAGTACAAGGGTATGGCCAAGGAGCGTGATGCCTATAAGGAACTGACAGGGGATGAGTCCTACTGGACCAACAGTGCGTTTGGTGGAATGCCCACTTATCAGTTGGGAGCCAATTACCCGAACGATTATGTAAAAAAACTGGACCGAGCCATCCGCTTTCTACCGAGGCCTGCGGATTATCTGTTTCTGTATTTTATTGGTTTTTATATCCTGTTGCTCTGCTTGAAAGTTGATTTTAGATTGGCTGCAATCGGGGCTTTGGCCTTTGGTTTTTCCACCTATCTCATCATTATTCTTGGAGTGGGGCATAACGCCAAGGCACATGCCCTCGGGTATATTCCCATGGTCTTGGGCGGGATTGTACTTGTTTTTCGAAAGAAATACCTATTGGGATTCATATTGACGGCTGTGGCCATGGCACTGGAGATTACCGCCAACCACTATCAGATGACCTATTACTTCATGCTTTTGGTGTTGCTTCTGGGATTGGTACAGTTCATCTATGCCATCAAGGAGAAAGAGTTGAAACATTTTTTTGTCTCTGTGGGTATCTTGATACTGGCCGTTGTACTGGGTGTTGCCACCAATGCTACGGGGATCATGGCCACCAAGGAATATGCAGATTGGAGCACGAGGGGAAAATCCGAACTCACGATTAATCCTGATGGCAGCCCAAAGGAAGCCACCAGTGGTCTGGATAAGGAGTACATCACCCAATACAGTTATGGTGTTACGGAATCATTGGACCTTTTTGCGCCTAGATTGTTCGGGGGAACAGGTCAAGAGAATTTAGGCAAGGATTCCAAGGTCTATCAATATTTTGTGGATCAAGGATTGCCACCCTCCCAGGCCTTGGAAGTATCCGGGCTTTATCTGTACTGGGGGCCACATCCATTCTCCGGTCCTGCGGCACCGGCCTACATTGGGGCGATTATTGTGTTTTTGTTCGTTCTTGGGCTATTTTTGGTCAAGGGAAAGAAAAAATGGTGGTTGTTGGCAGGCGCGCTGATGTCCCTTTTACTTTCTTGGGGCAAAAATTTCCCATTGCTCACGGATTTCATGATCGATTATTTTCCGCTCTACAACAAGTTCAGGGCAGTATCCTCCATTCAAGTGGTTTTGGAACTCTGTTTCCCTGCATTGGGAATTTTGGGGCTCAGGGAACTGTTCAGGGCCAATGTGGGCCAAAAGGAAAAAGTAGCGGCCTTGAAATGGAGTTTTATCATCATCCTTGGATTGGTCGTGTTCCTCTTTTTGTTGATGGGCATTTTCGATTTTTCTGGGGCCAATGATGACCGCTACCGTCAATATTTTGGGGATGCCGTATTGGAAATCCTCAAAAGCGACCGAAAGGCCGTATATGTTTCAGATACCCTTAGATCGTTGATCTATGTGGTACTGGCCGCGGCCACACTTTGGTTTTTTATCAAGGAAAAGATCGGAAGAAACGTATTTGTATTGGTATTGGGCGGATTGATTTTGCTCGATTTGGTGGGCGTGGACCTTCGCTATGTGAACGAGGACAATTTTGTGCGCCAACGCCAAATGAGCGAACCTTTTCAGGCCAGTCAAATAGATCAGATGATCCAGCAGGACGATTCCATTTTCAGGGTGTTCGATCCACAGGAAGGGCTAAATGGCGCGCGTACCTCGTATTACCACAGTTCCATCGGGGGCTACCATGCGGCCAAACCAAGGGCGCTCCAGAATCTGTTCGAATACCATCTGTACCAGAACAACCTTCAGGTGTTGAATATGCTGAACGTAAAATACATCATCCAGCAAGATGAAGAAGGCAACAGTATTCCTGCCATCAACGACGATGCCAATGGAAATGCTTGGTTTGTTGAACAATTGATTCCTATTTCGTCAGCGGACGAAGAGATCGGGAAATTGAAGGATTTCAATTCTAGATCACAGGCCATAGTGAACACCAAGACCTATCCAAAGCTGACCAAACTTCGATATGAAGTGGATTCGTTGGCCCAAATCGAAGTAGTGGATTACCGTCCCGATCATATCAAATACCGTTCTTCCAACCCGAATGATGGTTTTGCGGTCTTTTCGGAAATGCATTATCCATCTGGTTGGTATGCCTTTATTGATGGAGAGGAGCAGCCACACTACAAGGTGGACTATGCCTTGCGCGGGATGAAAATTCCTGCCGGAACGCACAACATCGAGTTCAAGTTCCAGCCCGAAGTGGTGGAAACGGGCAGCCAAATTGCCTTGATCTCCTCTATTTTATTGGGATTGATTATTGTGGGCAGTGTTGGCTATTCATTTGTTCCCAAAAAATCCAAGGATTCCTGATGCGAAAGGTTTTGGTCATAGCATACTATTGGCCTCCAGCCGGGGGACCAGGAGTGCAGCGATGGCTAAAATTTGTAAAATATCTTCCGGAATTTGGGTTTGAACCTATTGTGTATGTCCCCAAAAATCCGAACTATCCCATTGTGGACGAAAAATTGATGGCTGAAGTCCCCAAAGGCATCAAAGTCATCCAACAACCCATCAAGGAGCCTTATGGGTTTGCATCGCTGTTGTCCAAGAAAAAGACCAAGACCATCAGTTCGGGGATCATTAGGGAGAAAGATCCTTCGGTTTTGGAGAAACTATTGCTGTGGATCCGTGGCAACTTTTTTATCCCCGATGCCCGAAAGTTTTGGGTAAAACCTTCCATTTCCTTTTTGGCAAAACTCATTGCGGATGAGGGCATACAAACCATCATCACCACTGGACCGCCCCATAGTCTACATCTCATAGGAATGGGGTTGAAGAAGCGATATGACTTGCAATGGATCGCCGATTTTCGGGATCCATGGACTTCCATTGGCTATCACAGCAAATTACGTTTGACCCCATTTGCGCGCAAGAAACACTTGAGGATGGAAAAAGAAGTATTGGTTTTGGCGGATAAGGTGGTAGTGACCAGCCGCACGACCCAAAAGGAATTTGAGGCGATTACGCCCAAGCCCATCAAGGTAATCACCAACGGTTTTGATGATGTGTTGCAGCCTGTTGGCTTGGATTCGGAGTTCACCATTTCCCACATCGGATCGTTGTTGACGGGAAGAAACCCTTTAGGATTATGGCAGGCCCTCAGCGAATTGGTCCAAGAAAACGCGGGATTTCAAAAACACTTGAAGATACAGTTGGCAGGGGTAGTAGGGGAGGAAGTCCTACAATCCATCAGGGATTTTGGATTGGATGCCTATGTGGTCCAAATGGGCTATCTGTCCCACGAAGAAGTATTGAAAGTACAGCAGCGGTCCCAATTGCTTTTGTTATTGGAAATTGATTCCGAAGAGACCAAGGGCATCATCCCAGGAAAACTTTTCGAGTACCTGAACGCCAAACGTCCCATTTTGGCCATCGGTCCCGAAGGATGGGAGGCGGGCAACATGGTTTTGGAAGCACAAGCCGGTAAGGTATGCTCCCACGCCGATGTCGCTTTGTTAAAAAATGTACTTTTGGATGGCTTTATAAGCTATCAGCATGGAAATTTAGAATGCGGCTCCGGGAATATTGAAAAGTACCATCGGAGGGCATTGACCGAATCCTTGGCAAAATTCATCTAATGGGAATTGTTCTCAAACAATCAGTTCAGAATGTAGTGTACACGTATGCCGGCTTTTTTATTGCTGCCATCAATACGCTTTTTCTCTATACCAAAATATTGCCGGATGCCTTTTATGGACTTGTTACGTTCATCCTTGCTTCGGGTGCCATTTTAATGCCTTTGATGACCTTTGGGGTGCACAACACTTTGGTGAAATTCTATAGCCGTTGCCCCGAGGAGGAAAAAAATGGTTTTTTGACGCTGATGATCCTTGCCCCTTTATTGGGCATTGTTCCTTTGGCATTGGTTGTTTGGTTGGGCTACGATCCTTTGGGCAATCTGATTTCTAAGGTGAACCCTATCGTCAAGGACTATTTGTGGTACATCTTTATTGTTGGCCTTTCCATGGCCTATTTTGAAGTGTTCAACGCTTGGTGCAAGGTGCATATGAAGTCCGTGTTCGGGAATTTCATGAAAGAGGTCTTTGTAAGGGTGGGGGTGTCCATCTTATTGGCCCTGTTCTATTTTGAGATGATATCCTTGGATACTTTTTTGAAGCTATTGGTCGGTCTGCACCTGTTGCGAACGGTTATCATCAAAATATATGCCTTCACACTCCGGTATCCCAAGTTGGATTTCCATTTTCCAAGGCATACAAGGGAAATACTGTACTACTCGCTTTTGATCATTCTGGGTGGGTCGGCAGCACTGATCTTATTGGAAATTGACAAGGTGATGCTGAATCAATTCGTCAGTATCGAGAATGTGGCCTACTATAGTGTGGCCGTCTATATTGCCACAGTGATCATTGTTCCGTCGCGGGCGATGCATCAGATTACTTATCCCTTGACGGCAGAACTCTTGAATTTGGGGGATATGGTCGGGCTGAAGAAACTGTACCAACGAAGTTCGCTCACCCTTTTCATCGCTTCGGGCCTTTTGTTTGTGCTGATCATTCTGAACCTGAACGACCTTTATCTGTTGATTCCTGAGAATTATAGAAGTGGTTTTGTGATCGTGTTTTTGATAGGGTTGGCCAAGGTGTTGGATTCTCTTTTGGGGAACAATAACTCCATTTTATTCAATTCCCAATATTACAAGACGGTCTTGGGATTTGGGGTGGGGCTTGCCGTATTGACCGTAGTCCTCAATTATTTGTTGATTCCCCGCTTGGGACTAGAAGGCGCTGCATTGGCCAGTTTTGTTTCTATTTTTATCTTCAACCTGGTAAAACTTGTTTTTGTAAAGATGAAGTTTGGCATTTTGCCCTTCACCCAAGAAACCCTCAAGGTGTTGGCCACATTGGTGGTATTATCGGCACTGTTTTACTTATTGCAGTTTCCCTTTCATCCTATTTTGAACATTATACTGAAATCCGGTATGATAATGGGAGCCTATGTGTTCGTTTTGTACCGCTTCGGAATTTCTGAAGATGTTTCTGGCCTGTTGAACAAATGGCTCAAAAAAATTGCCCCGTAGCGGATAAATCCAACCACGGGGCAAACAACTAACCAACCTAAAAACTTTTTTTAATTGTTTCCTCTAGAGCTTCTGGAGGAAGATATTCTGGCGCTGCTGTTGCTTCTTTTGCTAGCGGAATTGCCAGAGCTTCTATTTACGGAACTACCAGTACTTCTGGAGACTGTTGTCCTCTTGGTATCATTTCCCCTGCTCACCGTTGGCCTACTGCTGGATGAACTCCTAGTTTCAGGCTTTTTTGAGGTGGTCGTGGATCGCGATACCGTTTTGCGTTCTGGGGTAGATGTGACTGTTCGTTGTGTTACGCTCCTTGTGTTGGGAGTACGTTCCACTTGTTTTTGGCTCACATTCCTGCCGTTGTTCCCATTGCTCCTTGAAGCACTGCTGCTGCGTTGTATAGTTTTCTGTGATGTAGCCTGTCTTTTCACATTGCTGTTACCATTGTTGGAACGGACAGCCGGGCTGCCATTTCTTTCACTGTACTGGGCCACAGATTTGTTGCTTCTACCAGAATCGGCACGTCTTATCGTATTGTTGTCACGTACGGCGACCCTGTTGTCGTTTCTGTAAATGTTATCCCTTCTGTAACGGTTATCGTTACGATATACCTTTCCAACAGAAGCATAACTTCTACGAACATTGTTTCTGTAAGGGGCATAATAGGTGTAACGGACAGGGGTGTAATATCTCCTGTAAGGCCTTGTGTACACATTACAGAACCCAATTGTAGGTCTTATAAAGTATCTGTGGTAAGGCATGTACACATAATGTCTGTTATAGATGTTGATGTATCCTGTATAGTGACTGAAGACACCTCCATTGTAATAAATGTGCAATCCACCAATTCTTCGGACCCTACCGTTGTTGTACCAAACGTCCACATTTCCAATTTGGGAAACACGTCCATAATAATCATAGAATATGGGAATGTTCTCTACTTGGATCACTGCTCCATAATCATCATACTGCACAAAAGGGTTGTAGTCGTAACCAGAGTTGAAGGTGATACCCACATTACCGATCTGGGCACCGATTCCCACATTCACCCTGTTGTCCATGTAAAAGTCGAACTCACCATCGGGATAAACTGAAAAAGTTACCCCATCTTCCACAAAGATGAATGAGTTACCGTATCCACGGACAAAATTTGTCTCAATCGTGTTTTCTGTCTTTGCTGCTTGGATGTTTGGGATTCCAAGTGCAACCGCTGCTATTATGAGTACTAACTTTTTCATATTACAAGGTTTTAAGTTCTAGATACAATTATTTGTATCCAACCAAGTAATAGCAATCAGCGTGCCAAAAAAATAGAGAAAACCGCAACTATCTATTTATTAGAAAGTTGCGGTTTATTTTAGGTGGTTTAATTTTTTATAATGAACATGGACCTTCTATTGAGTTGATGGTCTTGTTCTGAACAGTTTGCCCCATTGGAGCATTTATTGACCAATTGAGATTCGCCATATCCTTTGGCGGTCAACCTGTTCCTGTCCACTCCTTTTTTCACCAGCCACTCCAATGTAGATTTGGCCCGTCTGTCGGACAATTGCCTATTGTAATTGTCATCTCCCCTGGAGTCGGTGTGGGATTCTATATGAATGATCAGTTGGGGGTATTCTTTCATCGCTTGCAAGATCTTGGCAAGTTCCACTTCCGCATCACGTCTGATGTTGTGTTTGTCAAAGTCAAAATAGATGGGTTGCAGATCCAATCTACATCCTAGATCATTGACTGGGCAATCGGGTGGGGCAAGGGCCAAATCAACTTGTGTGGTCATTATCCCAGTGGGTGTGGTGAGGGTCTTTTCCTTGGGTTGGTAGTCCATTTCATTGTTGGAGGCCCTAATCGCATATTGTGTACCGCAATCGACGATACCTTCAAAACTATAGGCACCATTGCTTTGAACTGTCTTTTGGGAAACAACCTCATTGTTTTCATCCAAAAGGGTGACCAATGAACCTTCAAGGGGTCTGCCCGTTTTTTCATCGGTAATGATACCCTTTATAATGGTGCCACAATTTTCATTGAATGCATAGATGTCATCGGAAACACTACCTTCATTGCCTTCCCGGTTGGAGGAAAAGTAACCTATTTTACTGGATTCATCTATGATGAAACCGAAATCATCTTGGTTGGAGTTGATAGGCGCTTTTAGGTTGGTAACCGTTTTGAACTGGCCATTACCATTCAGGGAAACTACAAAAACGTCAAGACCTCCCAAACCTATATGGCCATCGCTGGAAAAGTATAGATTTTCATTTCCACTCACAAAAGGAAAGCTTTCCCGCTCTTCAGTATTGATTTTTGGGCCAAGATTAACGGGTTGGCCATATTGTCCATTTCCCAAAATATCCACATACCAAAGGTCTGATTTTCCGAGGGAGCCTTCCATGTCCGAAGAAAAATACAAACGGTTTTCTGCGTTGTTCAATGCTGGGTGGGCCACCGAATATGAGTTGCTGTTGAAGGGCAATTCTTCCACATCTCCCCAACTACCATTGTCTTTTTTGCTGGCCTTATAGATTTTCAGGCTGACCAATCGTTTTTTATCCCTTTTCTTTTTGCCGTTGATGTAATTGTTCCGCGTGAAGTACATGGTCTTCCCATCTTTGGTAAAGACAGCTGAAGACTCATGGTATGGGGTGTTGATATCCCCTGCAAGAGCGATGGGATTTTCCAAAGCACCATTTTCGCCTATTTCAGCCTCATAAAGATCTAAATAGGGGAGACCGTTCCAATCGTGGGTTTTTCCACCTTCCGGATTTTTGGAAGAGGATGCGAACACAATTTTATTGCCATGGAACGTAGGTCCAAAATCTGAACTGGAAAGTCCTTCGGTAATATTGATGGCCCTATATTTTGCGGTTTTGTCATTGGTTAGATCCTGAAAGGAAACAGCACTGTTCTGCAGGTTTGTAGCGACTTTGCTATTGCCGGACAGGGTTACGTATTTGTCCATCATTTTTTCTGACTCGCTGTATTCCCCTATACTTTTGAATGTTTGGGCTGTGCGGTAATAATACTCAGCTTCCACTTCGTGGGGATAGTTTTGGACCAGTTTCTTGTACCATTTTGCAGCTTCAGAATATTCGCTGTTGAAATAATAGGTATCTCCCAATTTTTCGAACACTTGTGCAGACTCATAGCCATCTTCTACTACATTGAGATAAATTTTTCTAGCATCGATATAGGCATAGCTATCAAATTGCTCATCGGCCTTTTTCACTTTGCTTTCTTGTGCACTTAAAACACCAATGGACAAAAGTACCATCAGTGCAGTGTGTTTTATATTTCCTGTTTTCATCCTAATACTATATTAAAAGAACCTTGGGGTTACAATCCTATCTGATCTATTGAAAATATCGAAGCGGAGAAACACTTCATACGAGCCATCACTGTATTTCTCAATATTGGTGGATTGGTAATCATAGGCCAATCCTGCAAAAAAGGAATCGGAGATTTGAAATCCGGCCATGGCACTTACCGAGGCACTCCATCGGTATGATGCGCCCAAAGTGAACTTTTCATTGATCAGGAAATTGGCGGACATGTCCCATTGCAATGGGGAGCCACTCACATATTTGACCAAAGTGGCTGGTTTGAACTTCAAGTTTTCGTTGAGGTCAAAAACATAACCCGCAATCAGAAAGTAGTGCAAACGCTCAATAGCGATATCATTCACGTTGACATTTTCCAGCGAACTTTCATCATAATGCTTGGAGTTCAGAAAATTGGGAACGGATAGCCCCACATAGAATTTATTGGTATAATAGTATGTGCCTGCTCCGACCTGTGGTTGGAGTTTGTTGTCCACATTGTTTTGAAAATGGGGGTCATTGGGGTCAAAAATATTCAACTTGCTGTAGTCGACATTTAGCATATCCAATCCAGCTTTTAGTCCAAAGGCCAGTTTGGCTTCATTGAGGAAGCGAATGGTATATGCATAATCCACCACTACATTGGATTCCACAGCAGGGCCTATTCTGTCATACACGATGGAAAGACCGAGCCCCATATTGTCATACAGCCCTACGGGAGAATTCACCGTGAAGGTACCAGTTTCTGGAGACCCTTCGAGGCTTACCCATTGGGTACGGCCCAGCAATCCAAAACTCAACACTTCCCTAGAACCGGCATAGGCAGGGTTTACCACTTGGGTGTTGTACATGTACTGTGTGTATTGAGGGTCCTGCTGGGCAATGGCCGAACACAGGACGGCAAAGAGGGCAAAGGCGGATAGCCAGAGGTTCCTATGTTTGTTCAAAATCATCTTTTTGTCTAAAAATTCGTGGTTTTTCATTGTTGAAATGCTCAGTTGTATTAATCCCTGTTGATATATAGGTATCCTGAATAGCTATCTTTTCCTGGATTTTCTCCAGTGAAGGTCAGTATGTAGAAATAGGTGCCGCTAGGGAGTTGTTTATCCTTCTGGAAAGTGGCCCTTCCTTCCGATATGCCATAGAACAGGTTGGTACCCTGACCATATTGTTCGCTTTCGTAAACCAGCACACCCCAACGGTTGTAGATCTTCAATTGGTTATCTGGATAATTTTCGATGCCCAGAACAAGGAAATAATCGTTTGAACCATCGCCATTCGGCGTGATGCCATTGAAAATCTCAAATCCAATAAGAACACCGCCATCAATGCAGGTATCACTAGGAATAATGGTTTCTGTCATCTCGTTCTCGAGGTAGCTATCATTGTCGGACAGGTCCATCAACTGGATATCAAATCCAACAGGCTCTCCTGTAACCATAGCTTGATTAACGATGTTACCACTGTCAATATCGGCTTGGACAATGTATCTGTCGGCTTCAAAAGTCCATGTTTCACCAATAGATAGGATACCATCACTGTTCTCATCACTTCCAACCACTGGGCCTGCAACCTGTCCGCCCAGCAATGGATCCATCAGGATAATATTATCAATTGAAGCACTGTTGCTATTATTGGTTACGGTGAAGGTGTAGCGCACTGTTTCCACACAACCATCGCCATTGGTATCCACAAGTGCACCTTGTTTGATAAGACCTAGACGGGCACCTCCATTTGTACAAGCGTCCGCTGGTATAACAGTGTTGGTGGGTTCGTTTTCCGACAGACTGTCATTATCCGATAGATCAAACAATTGACTGTTCACGCTCTCAACCTGAGCAGTAATTGTAGCCTGATTAACCACAGCCCCATTGTCTATGTCATCTTGAGAAATTGCATATAAAGCTTCGTAGGTCCATGTTTCACCTACTGAAAGAATACCGTCACTATTCTGATCTGTTCCATTGATGGGGCCGAGGACATCTCCGCCCAATAGAATATCTACCAATTCTATTTGAATCAAATCCACTGACCCGGTGTTTGTTGCTGTGAATGTATAGTGAATGGTATCAACGCATCCATCTCCGTTGATGTCAATTAGTATACCTTGCTTGATAAGTCCCAAGGCCGCCCCATTGCCAACACATGCATTATTTGGAATTACCGTACTGGTAGGTTCGTTTTCCAAAAAGCTGTCATTGTCCGACAAATCGAAGACTTGGACATCAAAGCCCACAGGTTCTGCAATCACTGTTGCCTGGTTATTGATGGTGCCACTATCTATATCATTTTGGGTTATGGCATACAATGCTTCGTAGCCCCAGGTTTCACCTACTGAAAGAACCCCATCATTATTTGCATCCGTTCCATTCATTGGACCAGGTATCTGGCCTCCGAACAATGGGTCTTCCAAATCAACACCGTCTAAGTCAATACCTCCTGTATTGGTCACCGTAAAGCGGTATAGCACACTTTCATTACATCCATCTCCATTAGTATCAATCAACGTACCCACTTTTATAAGACCTATTCGGGGTCCATTTGTACAAGCATCAGCAGGTACAGATGTTGTTGTAATATTGTCTTCCAAAAGACTGTCATCATCAGATAGATCTTCTACCAAAGTATTCACATTGGTAAACCCTGTCGCTTTGGCTTGGTTGTCCACTGAGGTATTGTTGATATCCTGCTGAGTGATGGCATAAAGAGCCTCGTAGGTCCATGTTTCACCGACAGAAAGAACCCCATCATTGTTTGCATCCGTTCCATTCACTGGGCCTGGTATTTGCCCGCCCAACAATGGATCTTCAATGAATACACCAAACAGATCAACATCTCCTGTATTGGTCAAAGTGAAGGTGTACAGAATACTCTCCATACAGCCATCGGCATCTACATCAACAACCAATCCTTCTTTGATCAATCCCAGTGCTGGATTTTGGCAATGGGCCAAACTAACCACTGTAGGGTCGTCCTCAACTGGACTGTCATTGTCGGAAAGGTCTGAAACTGTTTCGCCCGGTTGTCCTTGTACATCTGCAATTACATCTGCCTGATTGATTACTTGACCATTTATGATATCCGCTGGTGTAATATTGTATATGGCATTGTATATCCATATTTCACCTGGATCAAGGAACGCGTTGCTATTGTCATCCCCTGAATCAGGACCGGGTAAAATGCCTCCCAAAAGCGGATCGTTCAGAACTATATTTTCCAAAGTATAGATCCAACTTGAATTGGCCACCTCGAAGGTATATTGGATGACATCACACCCCTGACCGCCAGAGATCGAAAGGGCCTGTCCTGCTTTGATGACATAGATGCCGGGTTGGCATGGGGTTAAATCGACAACGGTCGCATCATCCTCAAGAGGACTGTCGTTATCGGAAAGGTCTAAGACACTTTCACCTGGTTGTCCTTGTACATCTGCAGTTACTGTAGCTTGGTTGATCACTTGACCATTTGCAATATCCACTTCAGTAATATCATAATCGACAGTGTATGTCCATGTTTCACCTGGAGACAAAATACCGTCATCACCAACATCTTCGCCAGGGTCTGGGCCAGCAAGAGGGCCTACACCGAGTAGAGGGTCGATAAGTACCACATTGTCCAAAGCATAGATCCAACTTGGGTTGACCACTTCTATTGAATAACGAATAATATCGCATCCCTGAGCTCCTGAGAGATCTAAAGCCTGACCAGTTTTGATAGCATAGATACCAGCACGACATGCAGTGATATCAACTATTGTAGGGTCGTTTTCCAGTGGGCTGTTGTCATCGGAATCGTCAGAAACCATAACCCCTGGCAACCCTTCAACATCGGCAGTTACCGTAGCTTGATTTATTACCTGCCCATTTATGATATCCGCTTCCGTAATGTTATAGGAAGCCATATAGATCCAAGTTTCGTGCGTATCCAGTATATTGTTGTTATTGGTGTCTCCTGAATCCGGACCTGGTAGGGGATTCCCCAAAAGAGGGTCAATAAGGAGCACATTGCTCAAATCATAGAATATACTTGTGTTATCCACTTCAAAGGTATATTGGATGACATCACACCCAGGTGCACCTGAAAGTGAGAGCGATTGCCCGGTCTTGATCAGGGATATCCCTTCTTGGCACGCAGTGAGATCAATTACTGTAGGGTCGTCTTCCAACGGGCTATCATCGTCGGATAGATCGGAAACAATTACATCCAGAAAACCTTGTACATTAGCTGTAGCTGTAGCTTGATTGACCACTTGACCGTTGTCAATGTCGTCTGGGGTAATGTTATAGATTGCAGAATAGAGCCAAATCTCACCAGGATCGAGAAGTCCATTGCTGTTAAGATCACCGAAATCAAGGTTGGGTGGGGTGTTTCCCAACAGCGGATCAACAACCTCCACATTATCAAGCCCTACATCACCTTCATTGGTTACTGTAAACTGATATATAATAATGTTGCATCCAGGCATACCACCATCAATATCCCCAACAGCTGTTCCAGCTTTTACAATTGAAATGGCTCCTTGGCAAGGGGTAAGGTCTAGTACCGTTGGGTCATTTTCCAACGGGCTGTTATCATCCGAATCATCCGAGACCACGATGCCAGGAAAGTCTTGAGATCGAGCTGTTACCGTAGCTTGGTTGACTACTCGTCCATTTATAATGTCTGTTGATTCAATGTTATATACTGGAGGTGTGTATATCCAAACTTCTCCTGGGTCAAGAAACCCCACGTTATTGTCGTCTCCAGAACTTGGCCCACCCAAGTCACCTCCAAGAAGAGGGTCGTTAAGGACCACGTTTTCCAATATTTGAAAGGTCCCTTCATTAGCTACTTGAAAGCTGTATTGGGCAGTGGTACAGTTTGCCCTTCCTAGTATTTTGATGACAGATATTGCTGGTTGGCAATCGGTCAGGTCCAAAACTAATTGTGCCGAATCAGCAACCTCCACACCGGGCTGTCCCTGTACAATTGCATTGACATTGGCCTGACTATCTATTAAACCATTGATGATGTCTGTTTGCTCAATGGTATAGGGAATTGTGTAAGTCCAAATTTCATTGGGATCCATTAGGCCATCATTGTTGTCATCACTTCCAAAATCTGGTTGGCCCACCACATGGAGGGGGTCGGTGACAATGATATTATCCAACACTTCCCCATTGGTACTGGTGTTGGCAACAGTAATTGTGAACTCTATACGGTCACATCCTGGACCTCCCGATAAACTTCTGGCAAAGCCTGTTTTTACAATTGAAATGGAAGGGGCAAAAAGTTCCTCTTCCATGTCCATAACATTTGATTTGTTCCAGTTGGCCAAAAGACCACCAAAGTAGATAGAGGACATTAAAAGGGCGATTGGAGCCCATATTTTTTTGGAGCGTGTTGCGGAGAAGCTCCCAAAACCGATTTTCTTCATTTTGTTTATTTGGTTAGAAGAATAATGTTACTTATCGCTATGGCAATCCACAATTGCTAGCAGAAATACCTAAAGCAAATAAGCATTTGATTTACAGTTGGATTTTTTAGCTTTTATGCCTTAAAATTCCGTGCAAATGAAACAAATTGAAAAGTTGTAAAAGGGGTCCAATTGATGGATGGGTAAGTTGGGTTAATGGAAGTGGGGTTTGGATCAACGGATGAAAAAAGGAAAATCCAGTAAGAAGGGCATGGGGCTTGAAATATGTAGGACATTTACTTCAAGAACGGATGGACGATTTGGAAAAGACCAAAAAACTCAAGTCCAAGTCCAAGTTCAAGGTTAGGCAGAACAATAGGTTGTTTTTAAAATAACTCAATAACCCAAGTCTATTCTCTATAGTCTATGCTCTTCTGTCTAAATTCTATCGTCTTTCAGAGCTTTTCCCTCAAATATTTGGCGGTGTGTGAATCCTTGTTCTGGACAATTTCCTCAGGGGTACCCTCTGCAATGAGGTGACCACCATCTTCCCCGCCTTCCGGCCCAAGGTCGATGATATAATCCGCACATTTGATGAGTTCGATGTTGTGCTCGATCACAATAATGGAATGCCCTTTGGCAATCAGTTCTTCAAAGGATTTCAATAATTTTTTGATGTCGTGAAAATGAAGCCCTGTAGTGGGTTCATCAAAGATGAACAGGGCTTTTTCCTTTGTAGTTCCTTTTACCAGGAAAGAAGCCAGTTTAATACGCTGCGCCTCGCCGCCGGATAGGGTGGAGGAGGACTGGCCCAAAGTAACATAGCCCAATCCCACATCTTGTAATGGTTGTAGCTTACTGACTACCTTTTCCTGTTTGTATGTCTGGAAATGGGAGATGGCATCATCAATGGTCATGTTCAGGATATCGTCGATGTTTTTGCCCTCAAACTGGACTTCCAAAATATCTTTTTTGAAGCGTTTGCCATTGCACACGTCACATTCCAAATGCACATCGGCCATAAACTGCATTTCTACAGTGATTTCACCTTCTCCTTTACATTTTTCACATCGACCTCCGTCCACGTTGAATGAGAAATGTTTGGCTTGATACCCGCGCAGTTTGCTCAGCTTTTGGGAAGAAAAAAGGTTTCGGATGTCATCGTATGCCTTTATATAGGTCACAGGATTGGAACGGGAAGAACGCCCGATGGGGTTCTGGTCCACAAACTCCACATGCTTGATGTGCGAATATTTTCCTTCAATGGAAGTGAACTGCCCTGCCTTTTCACCATAGCCACCCACAGCCTGAAGGATGGTGGGGTATAGGATCTTTTTGACCAAGGTACTTTTCCCACTTCCCGAAACCCCGGTGATCACGGTCAGTACGTTCAGTGGAAAAGTAACATCTATGTTCTTAAGATTGTTCTCCCGTGCCCCTTTGATCTGGATGTAGTGCTTGGAATTTCTACGCGCTTTGGGCACAGCTATTTCTTGGGTCCCGTTCAAATAGGCAGCGGTAAGCGAGCTGGACTTCAAAATGGTTTCCATGTTCCCCGTCGCCACGACCTCGCCGCCCAAGGTCCCAGCTTCTGGTCCTATGTCGATGATCTCGTCCGCCGCTTTCATAATGTCCTCATCGTGCTCCACCACAATAACGGTATTGCCTAAATTCCGAAGGGATTTCAATACCTCTATCAAATTTTCGGTGTCCCGGGAATGGAGTCCAATGCTGGGTTCGTCCAAAATATACATGGAACCCACAAGACTGCTGCCCAGTGAAGTGGCCAGGTTGATCCGCTGGCTTTCCCCTCCGGAGAGGGTATTGGATTTTCGGTTGAGGGTCAAATAACCCAGTCCCACCTTGTCCAAAAACTCCAATCGGGTAGTGATTTCCTGCAGCAAGCGTTTGGCAACGGTACTGTCATGTTCCGAAAGTTGGAGTTCCCCAAAAAAGGGCATCAGCCGTTTGATGGGCAGTTCAATCAGGTCCGAAATGGATTTTCCACCTACCTTTACATAATCGGCCTCTTTGCGGAGCCGTTTCCCCTTGCACACGGTACACTTGGTCTTTCCTCGGTACCGAGAAAGCATCACCCGGTTCTGCATTTTATAACTCTTTTCCTCAAGTTGCTCAAAAAATGCATGGATGCCGGTAAAGTGCTTGTTGCCGTCCCAGACCAATTGTTTTTGCTCCTCCGAAAGTTCAAACCAAGGTTTGTGAATGGGAAAATCAAACGTATAGGCTGAGTTTACCAATTGATCCCTGTACCAACCCATGCTTTCCCCGCGCCAAGGAAAAACAGCATTTTCATATACAGAAAGAGCCGTGTTGGGAATCACAAGGTCTTCATCTATTCCGATGACGTCCCCATAGCCTTCACATTTGGGACAGGCACCATACGGATTGTTGAAACTGAACAAATGCACATTCGGTTCCAAAAATTTCATGCCATCCAATTCAAACTGGTTGCTGAACGAATGGGTTTCCCCGGTTTGGAGGTTCTCAATGGCGCAGACCCCTTTCCCTTCAAAAAAGGCATTGTCCACCGCATTGGCCAATCGGTTGTAAAAATCCTCATCGTCCTTTACAATGATCCGGTCCACCACAAGGTCAAACTCCCTGCCGATATCCTGGGGAGCCTGATCTATCCGTAAGACTTCACCCTTATATTTGATACGGGCATAGCCTTGCTTGGAAAAAAGTTCCAATGATTTGATGGGATCTCGGTCCTCTTTAATATGTATGGGGGCCAAGAGCAACAGTTTGCTTCCTTCTTCCAATGCCTTGATGTGGTTGATCACATCCGATACCGTATGCTTCTTCACCTCCTTGCCAGAAATGGGGGAGATGGTCTTCCCGATGCGGGCGTAGAGCAATTTGAGGTAATCATAGATTTCCGTGGTGGTCCCAACGGTAGACCTAGGGTTGGTGGAGTTCACCTTTTGCTCAATGGCAATGGCAGGCGCTATACCTTTAATATAATCCACCTTGGGTTTGTCCAGTTTGCCCAAGAACTGACGGGCGTAGGAGGAAAGGCTTTCCACATACCTCCGCTGGCCTTCCGCATAAAGGGTGTCAAAGGCCAATGTGGACTTGCCCGAACCAGACAGCCCGGTGATCACCACCAGTTTGTTCCTGGGGATCACCACATCTATATTTTTGAGATTGTGCAGTTTGGCACCTTTTATAATGATGTGCTGCTTGGGATCAAGGTCGGTAATGGCTGCCATTTGTTAAAATTAGGGTCTCAAAGATACGATACACAACACTTAATACGTATATTGCATCAGTTAACATATAAAAATCTGCAACTCACAACATAGTTTTTAGCTCGCCTACCTAAAACTATATATTTGGAGTGTAATTAAAAAACTGAATAGGCCTATACAGAATAATTACTTTTTAAGATTAAAAACTAAATACCAGAAAGTCTTTCCTGAAAAGGAAGGGTGATGATTTTAACCAAAAAAGTAATTTGTATGGAACTACAGATTAATGACTCGACTTTAGTAAAGAACTATATTGCCGGAGATGAGAAGGCGCTAGAGATACTCATCAACAGGCACAACCAAAGAATCACCAGTTTTATCTACTCAAAGGTTATGGACAGGGATGTTGCAGAGGACATCTTCCAAGATACCTTTATCAAGGTGATCAAGACCCTAAAAAGGGGATCGTACAGCGAAGAGGGCAAATTTCTTCCCTGGGTCATGCGAATCGCCCACAACCTGATCATCGATCACTTCCGTAAGAACAAAAGAATGCCAAAATTCGAAGGCAGTGATGATTTCAATATCTTTTCTGTGATCAAGGATGAAAAACTGAACATTGAAAAACAGATCATCAAAGATCAGATTGAGAGCGATCTCACCCTTTTGATCGAGGAATTGCCCGATGACCAAAAAGAAGTGTTGATCATGAGGATCTACAAGGACATGAGTTTCAAGGAAATCTCCGAAAACACTGGGGTCAGCATCAATACCGCTTTGGGCAGAATGCGATATGCCCTTATCAACTTGAGAAAAATCGTTAATCGCAAGAACATCGTTTTAACGAATTAATAGCGCATTACGTCGAACGTTGCAATATTTCCATTTTACTGGCGTTATCTATTTGAAACATTTACGCTAGAATATGGAAAATATTTACTCTGAAGAACAAAAATCCGTGAAAACGGTGAAGGCTAGCCAAAAGACAGTAAATTTTTTGCTTAGCTACTCCAAATCGATTCATGTAGTTGACTACAAAAAGCATCAGTTTGAAGTAACCTTGAACTAAGGTGCAGATCAAACTGTCAGAAAGAGCCGCAATTAGCGGCTCTTTTTGTTTTTATAATATTGGTCGATCACCGTTTTGCGGCCAATCGTCTTGGTGATGATGTCCTTTTCCAGGTCCCAGCCACGGGCCGGGGAATATTCCCTTCCGTACCAAATGATCTGGAGGTGAAGCCTGTTCCAAATTTCCTCCGGGAACAAGCGCTTGGCGTCCCGTTCCGTTTGCACCACATTTTTTCCATTGCTGAATCCCCATCGGTACATCAACCTGTGGATATGGGTGTCCACAGGGAATGCAGGAATTCCAAAAGCTTGGGAAACCACTACACTGGCCGTTTTGTGGCCCACGGCCGGAAGTTCCTCCAGCAGTTCAATGCTCCGTGGCACTTCGCCATTGTATTTGTCCACCAGAATATGGGAAAGACCATGGATTCCTTTCGATTTCATGGGGGAAAGCCCTACGGGCTTGATGATTTCCCGTATTTCTTCCACCGAAAGCTTGATCATGTCAAAGGGATTATCGGCCCTTTCGAACAAAAGTGGTGTGATCTGGTTCACCCTGACATCCGTACTTTGGGCTGATAGCAGTACGGCCACCAATAGGGTATAAGGGTCTTTATGGTCCAACGGAATGGGAATGGTGGGGTAGAGTTCATCCAAGGTATTTATGGTAAAATCAACCTTTTCTTGTTTGGTCATATTTGTTTAACTTTGCATATATAAATATTAAACAATAATTCAAGACAGAAAGCGCATGAATATGTTAAAAGCAGGGGATAAAGTACCTGAATTTTCCGCAAAAGACCAAGATGGCAATACAATTAATCTCAGCTACTATAAAGGAAAGAAATTGATCGTCTTTTTCTATCCGAGGGCCAATACGCCCGGTTGTACGTTGGAAGCCTGTAATTTGCGCGACAATTACAAAGAATTGCAAGAGCAAGGTTTTGAACTCTTGGGTGTGAGTGCCGATTCTGGGCGCAAACAGGCCAATTTCAAGAAGAAATACAAATTTCCTTTCCCGTTATTGGCCGATGAGGACCACACCGTGATCAATGCCTTTGGGGTTTGGGGACCAAAAAAATTCATGGGACGTACTTTTGATGGCATCCACCGAACCACTTTTTTGATCAATGGGGACGGGATTGTGGAAAAAGTCATCGAAAAGGTAAAGACCAATGACCACGCTGCGCAGATTCTCGGGTAGAGCCTAGACTTGGGTTAATTGGATTGTTGGATTCTTCGAGTTTTGGATAAATTGAATTGTCTTTGCTTGTCATTCTGAAAACACGAAGTGTTTGAAGAATCTCCACTCCAAAAAGAAATGCTTTGATTGTCGGAAGTCAGAAGTCCGAAAATTTATTCGTGTATATTGGTGCAATTCGTGTCACCGTAAAATACCCCTAAGGTCCCCTCGAGGGGACAGTTGCTCTGGATGAGGTTATTCGGTTACTGAGTTATTCGTGGTGCTTGTCATTCTGAAAACACGGAGTATTTGAAGAATCTGACCCGAAAAGGGATTCTTCACGTTGCTCAGAATGAAAGATTCTGCTGCAAACTGCATTCTGAAACATCCGTAACCTGAAATTCTGTACCCTCCTTGAACTTGAACTTTTACCTTTTACCCTTCACCCTTTAGCCCAAAACCTTTCCCATCAGTTTCTCGCGTAGAGCAAATGGTCCAGCAAGGTAAAATCCACGCTCATGTCGTCCTTCAACTCATATTTGATGATCAGGTCGCCCCAATACTTTCCGTCGGAGAAATCGGCGAGTATCCATTTGTGGTTCAGTACTTTGATCTTGTTGATCTTGAAATCGCTTTCCATTCCCGCATAGGGCACCAAAGGATTGTCCCCGGATTTTTCGTTGGTCTCCAACAGTTTGTCCTCGATGTAGCGCGATGGGTTCTCCAAATTGAGATGGTCATAATAGGCCAGGGCATCATCGTTGTTCTCCAAGGTGAAATACTGCATGTCCAAGACCCGTAGCTGTGTCTTCAAGAGGGAATCGTTGAGGGATTCCACTTCGGCATGCAAACGGTCAATATCCACATTCTTGGCGTTCAGGGCATCTTGCATTTTGTTGCCGGCCACAAATTGATAGAGGGCCAAAAGGGCCGCAAACACAAATAGGTAGAGGAAAATCTTGTTTTTCATGGTTCAATTCTTTTGAAAATCAATTTAGTTCTCGACTGCGCTCCGGTTCTCGACTGCCTGCCCGTCCGGCAGGCGGGCGCTCGAACGGACAGGGCACGATAGGATAACGCATAAGGAAAGCCTATATTTTCAGTTTCAGGTTATCGTAGGCCAAATGTACATTTTTGGGCAGTTTTTTTTCCACTTCCGCATGGAAACCCAACATATGGCTGATGTGGGTGAAATAGGTTTTTTCCGCCCCTACCTCTTCGGCGAAGGCCAGGGCCTCTTCCAGATTGAAATGCGAATGATGGGGCTCTTCGCGCAGCGCATTCACCACCAGCACTTTGGCACCCTTTATTTTTTTGATCTCCTCCTCCTCTACCCGTTTCACATCGGTGAGGTACACAAAGTCCCCAAATCGGTAGCCAAATACCTGTAGCCTGTTGTGGTAGGCCTCGATTGGGAGCACATCCAAATCACCCAAACGAATGGGCCTGTCCTTTTCCACAGGAAATACCTGTACAGCAGGGGCACCGGGGTAACGGTTCTCATCGGCAAAAATATAATCGAAACGCCTTTTCAGGGAATAGATGACCCGCTCGTGGGCATAAATGGGAATGTCACCCTGACGGAAAAAAAAGGGACGGATGTCGTCTATGCCCGCCGTATGATCGGCATGCTCGTGTGTAAAAAGGATACCATCCAGTTGGTCTATGGGATTTTTGAGCATCTGCTGACGAAAATCGGGTCCACAATCGATCACATAATGGTACGATTTCCACGAGACGAGTACGGAGACCCGCAGGCGTTTGTCCTTGGGGTCCTTGCTCTTGCAGACGGGATGATCACTACCAATGATGGGGATGCCCTGTGAGGTTCCCGTGCCCAAAAAAGTGATGGTCATCCTGTCATCCATGAAATTCAAAATTATAACTTATTTATGTAATAGATTGAATGAAGAGTGTAACTTTGTGGCACAGTAAACTTTCGGATATGCCTACCGTACCCAGCAAAGAGAATGCTTTTGAAAATATACCTTCCATAAAGGCAAAGACCCTGAGGATCAACCTGAACCCCAACATCTACGGAACCTTTGCAGAAATTGGGGCCGGACAGGAGACCGCAAGGCATTTTTTCAGGGCCGGTGGGGCTTCTGGGACCATTGCCAAGGCGATGAGTGCCTATGACAAGTCTTTCAGTGATGCCATTTATGGGATTGAGGAAGATGGACGCTATGTGACCCAGTCCCGATTGAAAAAAATGTTGGACCACGAGATGAGCTTGGTGGAGGAACGGATCAGCAGGGAGAGCAATCCCAACTATCTGTTCTTTACCTATGCGAACACGGTGGCCACCATCGATTTTTCCAAAAGGTACAAAGGACACGGCTGGGTGGGTATCCGCTTCCAATTGGATCCTGATCAGAAGGAATATGACGAGATCGTGCTCCACATTCGCTTCAAACAGAACGAGGCCCGCTTGCAGCAGGAAACCTTGGGCATTTTGGGGGTGAACCTGATCTATGGGGCTTTCTTTAAGTTCCATAAGCCCAAAAAACTGTTGAAATACCTTTATGATCATATTGATAAGGACACCTTGGAAATAGACATGGTGAACTTTACGGGACCCAACTTTGCCGATGTGGACAACAGGTTGATGAGCCTTCAGTTGATCAAAAACGATATGACGGATGCGGTGATGTTCGGGCCCGATGGCAATAACCTCTTGCCCGCTGCCGTACTTTATAAAAAGAGCATCTTGGCACTTCGTGGTAGTTTTAGGCCCGTTACCAAGGTGAACATGGACATGTTCCAGAAATCGTATGATATTTTCATCAGGGAACAAACGGTGGAATATGAGAACACCATTGTGGTTTTTGAGATTACCCTCTCCAACCTGAAGGCGGCCGGGGAAATTGATGAACAGGATTTTATGGACCGTGCAGAATTGCTCTGTTCGCTGGGGCATACGGTATTGATCTCCAAGTTCCAGGAATATTACAAACTGGTGGAATATTTCAATAACTACACCAAGGCCAAGATCGGGCTTACCATGGGCGTGAACAACCTCGTGGATGTATTCGATGAAAAATACTACCGTCATTTGAGCGGTGGCATTTTGGAAGCCTTTGGAAAATTGTTCTTCAAAGACCTAAAGGTCTACCTCTATCCGATGAAGGATCCCAATACAGGGCAAGTCTTGACCAGCAACAACGTGAAAGTGCACCCACGGATGAAGGAGCTGTACAAATTCTTCAAGTATAATGGCAAGGTGATGGACATCATCGATTACGATCCCGAAGTGCTCCACATTTTCTCAAGGGATGTGCTCAAGAAAATCATCAACAACGAAGAGGGTTGGGAAGATGAACTGCCAGAAGGTATTGCTGAAATCATCAAGCAAAAACACCTTTTTACCCGAAAAGTCGTTGAGATAGAGGAATAGAAGATTTTTCTATTTATCTGAAAGTCAAGCTCAAGGAATGTATAGAATTGTTAAATACATGCTTTGGTTAAAGTTTCAGGTTTCCAGTTCCTGAGTTCAAAATCACGAAGTCAAAAGCTTGAATTGGGGCCTACCAGTAACTGTCCCCTTGAGGCCTTCCGCAGGCAGGAATTACACGAATCTTCACGAATAAATGTTCATATTTCCAAAAACCAAATAACCGAATCACCAAAATACTAAGTCTATTTTCTATAGTCTATGTTCTTTCGTCTCTTCCGACGTTTCGACTACGCTCAACGTGACACTTCCGACAATCGAAGCATCCTGTTTCAGTGTCCCATGTCATTCTGAGCAACGTGAAGAATCCCTTTTTGGGTCAGATTCTTCAAACACTCCGTGTTTTCAGAATGACAAGCACCACGAATAACTCAGTAACCGAATGACCTCATCCAGAGCAACTGTCCCCTCGAGGGGACTTTAGGGGTGTTTTTTAGTGGACACGAATTGCACCAATATACACGAATAAATTTTCGGACTTCTGACTTCCGACAATCAAAGCATTTCTTTTTGGAGTGGAGATTCTTCAAACACTCCGTGTTTTCAGAATGACAAGCACCACGAATAACCCAGTAACCGAATCACCAAATAACAGAATAACCGAAATCTATTCTCTACGGTCTATGTTCTTTCGTCTCTTCGGACAACCCAATCATCAAATAAAAAACCACCGAAGGACACAACGGCCCCTCGGTGGCAAGATTATATCTATGTTAAGAAATAAGCTATTCCTATTGGATCAAAAATCCACGCAGTTGGCCTGGAACCCAACGGTGCCCGTATAGGACCAACCATAATTGCTGCTCAGGTTTTGGAAGGCATTATTGGCTTCCGTGCATGAAGTAAGACCATCCATGCCCAAAGTGATGTCGTTGGGGCCGTTGTTGTTCGTCACAAATGTGTTCCAACCTGTCAAGGTATCCCTCAGATGGACTCTTGACAGACCGCAACCATCAAGCATAAAGTCCATACTTGTAACATTACCAATGTTCCAATTGCCCAGATTCTGGTCAAAGGAGGTGGCCCCATAGAACATAGCGCCCATATTGGTCACCATGCTAGTGTTCCAACCACCAATGTCTTGATTAAAGGCAGTGGCCCGGCTGAACATACCTTCCAAACTCGTCACACTGGAGGTATCCCAACCGCCAATGTCCCCATTAAAGGCAGTGGCTCCAGCGAACATATAGGACATATCGGTCACATTGGAGGTATCCCAACCGCCAATGTCCCCATTAAAGGCAGTGGCTCCAGCGAACAAAATTGACATATCGGTCACATTGGAGGTGTCCCAGCCACTGATGTCCCCATTAAAGGAAGTGGCCCCTTCGAACATACCTTGCATATTGGTCACATTGGAAAGATCTGGTACATCCGTGGCATTATAGACCATATTGACACAGTTATGAAATGCAACCGACATATCTTCCCATTGTACAGTGCCCCATTGCTCTATGGACATAAGCTTTTTCCCCCTTTCCTGATCAATTTCATTGTACATCAAAAAATGTGGGAACTGGCCCTTGATGGCCACGGTATAGGTGCCGGCCGTGGCGTAGACATGGGTGGCATCATCACTGACAGTAATCTGTTCCACAGTGCCGTCTCCCCAATCAATGGCATAGTCATAAACATGATTCTCATAGTAGTTAGTGCCAATAACAATCTCCTCATTGGCCACCGTAGTCTTCCAAGTGGTGATAAAGGAGGCAGGGTCATCGGCGAGGCCGACTTCTCCACCTTCGTTCACGTTGGTCACCTTAATGGTGATCTGCGCGGTGGCGGTCTTGTCGCCGTCGCTCACCCGTACGGTAATGCTGTGTTGGGTCTTGGTCTCGAAGTCCAGGGTCTTGCCCGCCAAGAGGGAGAGTGCCCCTGCAGGAGTGATCTCGAAGAGGTCGGT
>NZ_QBUK01000007.1 GCF_003058265.1 Flagellimonas amoyensis | reverse complement strand
GCTACGGCTTCGGCTTCAACGTGAACGAGTTCAACAAGTTCTTCGGGACAAAGGTGGGCGGCTATGGGGACATCCTCCGGAGCGATGCCAAGAAATATTATGGTGCGGTAGTGGGCCTCAGCGGCCGTGGGGAATCCATCGCGCTGAAGAGCAACTACTGCGAGATCGACCCTGCGGTGGTGGACGAATGGGGGATTCCCGTATTGCGCTTCCACTACAAATGGTCGGACAACGAGCGCAACCAGGCCAAGCACATGCAGGACTCCTTCGAGGAAATCCTCACCAACATGGGCGGCGAGGTGATCGGTGGCAAGGCCGGCAAGGAACGGGACTATGGGCTGCACGCCCCCGGGCGGATCATCCACGAGGTGGGCACCACCCGGATGGGCGATGACCCGAAGACCTCTGTGACCAACAGGTACCAACAGCTGCACGATGTGGACAATGTCTTCGTGGTGGACGCCGGGGTGTTCACCTCGCAGGCGGACAAGAACTGTACCTGGACGATATTGGCACTCTCCTGGAGGGCCTCGGACTATATAGTGGAGCAATTGAAACAACAAAACCTGTAAGGAAATGGACAGAAGGAAGAGTCTGAAATCGATAGTGTTGGGGTCCGTGGCCGGGGGACTGGCCATACATGGCTGCAGGCCGGAGCCCACGGTCCCTGAAGCGGGGGCACAGGAAATCCCCATGCTGAAGTGGCGCACCCCGAAGGAGAACGAGCAGCTGGCCGAACTGGAGGCGGAACGCTTCCTGACGGAGCATGAGGCGGAGACCCTCACGGTGCTGTGCGACCTGATATTGCCGGGGAGCGATCAGTATAAAAGTGCCTCGGATGCGGATGTGGTGTCCTTCATCGAGTTCATGTCCAAGGACACCCCTGGGATCCAGACGGACCTCAGAGGGGGTGTGATGTGGCTGGACCACAGGAGCAACCTGGACCATGGCACAGAGTTCAAGGCGGCCACGGAAGCACAGCAGAAGGCCATACTGGACACGATCGCATACTATGACCCGGAGGTACCGGGCAAGGAGCGCCCCTTCGAGGTGAACTTCTTCTCGATGGTGAGGAACCTGACCATGACGGGGTTCTACACCTCGAAGATCGGGATCGAGGAGCTGGGCTACAAGGGCAACATGCCCAATGTATGGGACGGTGTACCGGAGGACGTGCTGGCACAGCACGGGGTGTCGTACGACCCGGAATGGTTGGCCAAGTGTGTGGACCAGGGCAAGCGCAACATCGTGGCCGAATGGGACGAGAACGGGAATTTGATCACCTAAGGTTATAGGATAATCAAGGGAAGGGCATTATTCGTCGTCATCGGATAGGCCCGCTTTGTTCCCTGTACCGATAATGGATTGGTTCAAGATCTTGGCCTTTACATCATCCAAATAACTTCTACCGATAACATATCGTTTTCCACCGATCTCAACACTGTTACCTTCAAGGGCATCTATTTTGTCCATGGACACAGTATGGGATCGGTGGATTCGTATAAACCTGTCACTGGAAAGTTCTTCGGTGAAGGCACTTAGGGTCTTGTGGACAATATGGTTGCCCTTTGGAGTGATGATCTTGATATAGTCCTTTAAACTTTCCACAAGGATGATTTCATCCAAATAGATCTTTTTCATTTTCTTTTTGTCGACCTTCACAAAAATGTGTTCGTTGACAGTGTCCCGTTTGGGTTGCTCCTTGACCTTGGCAAGGGCCTTGTTCACGGCCTTGATGAACCTGGGAAGGCTTACCGGTTTCACCAAGTAGTCCAATACTTCAAGGTCAAAGCCTTTTGCGGCATGTTCGGCATGTGCGGAGGTGATGATGACCATGGGCTTTTCATCCAGACTGTCCAGAAAACTAAAACCATCAATGATGGGCATGTTCACATCAAGAAAGAGTAGGTCTGGCATATGTTCCCTAAGGTATTCCATGCTATCTATCGCATTGTTGAACACGGCGGCTATCTGAAGTTCCTTTATTTGGGAGATGTGGTTTTCGATGACTTTGATCGCCAAAGGCTCATCATCTATAATAACACATTTTAAGTTCATCTGAGCTTGAGCTTTAAGTTTACAATGTATTCATCGGGTTCATCAAAGATGTCCAATCGGTATTCGTCTTCACCGTACCTGAGTTTCAACCTTTTTTCCACATTGGAGAGGCCTATGCCACCGGACTGTTTTTTGGAGGGCGGCTCTTGGTGCTTTGGTTTAGTATTGCTGATCCTAAAGTATAGAAACTTTTCCTCAATCGTTGCCCCAATATCTATTTTTACCTTTCCAATGCTTTTGTTGGCCCCATGTTTGAAGGCATTTTCTATGAACTGGACCAATAGCAGGGGCGCTATTTTTTTTCCTTTCGGATCACCTGTTACCTCAAATTTGAGATCAAGGTTTTCATTATACCGTATTTTTTCAAGGTCCAGATAGTTCTGGATAAATACAAGTTCCTTTTTGAGGCTTTGGTCCTTGTCGCGGGTCTCGTAGAGTACATAGCGCATCAGGTCGGACAGTTTGATGATGGTGTCTGGCGTCTTGTCCGATTTTTCCAGACTGAGCGCATAGATGTTGTTCAGTGTGTTGAAGAAAAAATGGGGTGATATCTGGGCCCTGAGCAGGCGGAGTTCCGTCTCCAACTGTTCCTTTTCCAATTTTGCCACCCTTCCGGTCTCCCGAAGCCAATCTATGGTGAGCTTGAAGGAAGAAACAAAGGTGATCACATACAGTTCGCCCAACATCATCACCACAGTATAGTTGAAAGTCAGACTATGGGTTTCCGGACCTTCGGGCCAAACATTGTAACTGATCAGAAAAAAAGTGAGCAGGTATTTGATTACGACCAGTATGAATATTGAAGTAAAAAGGGCAACTACAAAGGCCACAAACTGCCTTTTGAAGATGAATTTGGGTACCAGATAGTAAATGGTAAAGTAGGTCAGGGTGATGTGGATTGGGAATCCTAAAAGGTTGGATTTGAGCGAGTAAAGATAATCGTTGAAATAACTTCCCCACCTCAGGAAATTGAAGGCGAAGTAAATCACCCAAAATAGGACATGGTGCAACGGCGTGATCTTGTTTTCCGTCACAGCGTTTACAAAGAATCTATTCTTGGTCGGAAGTTGAAGTTGCATTGGGTAGATGATTATGTTTTTTGGGCATTTGGCTTTTCCCAGCCGTCGTTGGTCTAATAAAGGCCATAAATGCGGATGAAATTAGGAATTTTTACAAAATATGTCCTTTTGGACGTGTACCTATTACATTTTGAAAGGAAAAACAGACTTGATTGACGACCTTTGGTTGCAACATAAAAAGGGACCTTCAAAATGTTTTGGACAAATAAAACACTTTTATTAAAAATGCGACAAATGCTTCGGAAGGCGATTTTCATGTTAGTGGTCACGGCCCATTTTTCGATTTCCGCTCAGGAAAGCAAGGCCCCGAGGTCCCTTGTGGTTTACAGGGCCCAAGAGCCCATCGTCATAGATGGTGTGGCTGATGAGCCTGCATGGAAAGCTGCCCAAGTTTCGGAGGATTTTATCGATATCGAAGGGGACAAGACCCCGACATACCATACCAATGTACGTATGCTTTGGGATGAGACCTATCTCTATTTTTACGCCCAGATGGAAGAGCCCCATGTGTGGGCCAACCTTAAGCAAAGGGACACGGTTATCTTTTACAACAATGATTTTGAAATATTCATAGATCCCGATGGAGATACCCACAATTACTACGAATTTGAAATGAACGCCCTGAACACCGTTTGGGACTTGCTCTTGGTAAAGCCTTATCGCGAAGGAGGCTCTGTGGTGGACAGTTGGGAGATTTTGGGACTGAAAACTGCAGTACAGGTCAATGGTACTTTGAACGACCCTTCGGATGTTGACAAGGGTTGGAGCGTGGAAGTGGCCATGCCTTGGGAAGTGCTCAAAGAGACCAGTGGGAGCAACGATGTTCCTGAAGGAAAGTTTTGGCGGGTGAATTTTTCAAGGGTGAATTGGGATTTTGAACTGAAGGATGGGGCGTACGCACGAAAAAAGGACGCAGCCGGAAAATTTCTTCCGGAGTACAACTGGGTCTGGTCACCACAAGGGGTCATCAACATGCACGAACCCGAACATTGGGGATATGCTTATTTTTCTCCCAATGTGGCGGGAAATCCCGATTCGTTCACCATTCCAAAAGACGAACAGATCAGGTGGTTGATGTACAAGCTGTACAGGGCCCAAAAAAAATATTTTGGCGAAAAGGGAACATATGCCAATTCCATTACCGAACTGACCCCAAATCCAATTTTAGGGGATGGGACCATATTGGAGCTTGACCTGGAAGTGCACCGCACAGGTTGGACCATTCAGGCAAAGAGCCCTTTTACCGGCTCACTATACACCATCCGTGAAGACGGAAAATACCAACAACTCATAAAATGAATCTACAAATGAAGAGCAAAGCAATCATCATGGCGTTCATCGCCCTGTCCGTGGTATCGTGTTTGGACAACATCGGGAAAAAGCCGGAGGCTGATATGGCAGCGGCACAGACCGAAGAGCAGAAGGCGTTCAAATATTGGACATGGATCACTGCCGACCCCAAGAGGGATGACGCATCGTACACCGAAGAGTTTAAAAAATACAAAAGCTACGGTTTGGATGCGGTGTTGATCAATACTAATGCGGATCCTGCGCTTTTGGGCCGTTTGGCGCCCTTGGCCAAGGCAGAGGGCATGGAGGTGCACGCATGGATCATGGCCATGAACCGCCCCGGCGACTCCGTAGTGAGGCAACATCCGGAGTGGTATGTGGTGAGCAGGGAAGGAAAATCGGCTTACGATCATAGGCCGTATGTGGGGTATTATGAATTTTTATGTCCCACCCGTGAGGCATCAAGAAACCATGTATTGGGTCTGGTGGAAGCCCTTTCCAAAGTGGACGACGTGGCCAGCGTACATTTGGATTATATCCGTTTTCCCGATATTTTCTTGCCCATAGGCCTATTGCCCAAGTATGACTTGGTGCAAAATGAAGAATTACCAGAATTTGATTTTTGTTACTGTGATGTTTGCGTGGCCGAGTTTGAAAAAATGCACCATAAGAATCCGAGGGATATGGAAAACCCGGCCATTGATATGGAATGGAAGCAATTTCGCCTGAACAGGATACGGGATGTGGTCAACGAAGCTTATGACATTGTCCATGAGAATGGCAAAATATTGACCGCTGCGGTGTTTCCTTACCCCGAAATGGCAGACCATATGGTGAGACAGCGTTGGGACAAATGGGATGTGGATGTGGTCTTGCCCATGATCTATCATAATTTCTATAATGAGGACACCGATTGGGTAGGGTTTGCCACCAAGCAAGGGGTACAGGACTTGGAGACCACCCAGACCGAACTCCATACAGGACTTTATGTGCCCGAAATGAGCGGGGAGGAGTTAACGGAGGCCATTGATCAGGCAAGGAAAAATGGAGCCAAGGGAGTTTCCTTTTTTGATGGCCCTGCCCTGACCGAAGAACAATTGCAGGCAATCAAGGCCTCTAAATAGTATTGTACATTCAAATGTTCACTTTGATCGTGGAAAATGAAGGTGTTGGTCTAACGCAGATCGTTGTTGGTCTAAAATTTTCATAGATCTGGACATTTTGGGGCAATTTGAAAGGAAGTAATCTGAAATGAGTACTTTTTAATTGTAGTTAAACGCGGGTGAGCTGGCTGATATTGGAGAATATCGGCCAGCTTTTTTTTAGGCCATAGGACAGCACATTGAGTGTATATGGCCTTTGGCCTTGATAGTTTCTATGTTCCTCTTCTTTATCTTTTTCAAGCTTCTTCCCCTTTATTTTAAGAATTGAAAATCAACCTTCGGCTTTTCACGCTTGTTGTTGGTCGAAATTTTTTCAGAAGTCCTAGGTAAATAGGCACTTTCACTCTGCACGTTAACGTAAAATTAACACGCAACTTAGAATTACTAACTATCAAATAAACTAACATGATTCAAAAACTCAAGTTTGTATTTGTTTTTGCTTTTTTGCTCTCCGTTCAGGGAGCTTTGGCACAGACAATTACTGGAACGGTTTCTGACGAATCGGGTGTGCCATTGCCCGGTGTCAACATTGTTGAAAAAGGAACTGGTAATGGTGTTTCTAGCGATTTCGACGGAAATTATAGTATTGCTGTTTCGGACGGCAATGCTATACTGGTCTTTTCCTCATTGGGGATGGAGACTGTGGAAGTGTCGATCAATGGGAGGTCGACCATCAATTTGTCCATGAAGGAAGATGCGCAACAACTCGGGGAAGTGGTTGTTACGGCATTGGGCATCAGAAAGGATACCAAGGCATTGGGGTATTCGCTCACAGAGCTGGGGGGCGATGAGATCTCCACGGTCAAGACTCCAAATGCAATCAATGCGCTCCAAGGAAAAATCGCGGGTGTGAACATAACCCAGAATGCCACGGGAGCGGCAGGTTCAAGTAGGGTGATCATTAGGGGGAACAGTACCTTGACAGGGAATAACCAGCCATTGTATGTTGTGGATGGTATTCCTATTGGAAATGACAACAATGGAGCAGCATCCCTCTGGGGCGGAAGTGATGGAGGTGATGGAATTTCCAGTATCAACCCAGACGATATTGCATCCATTTCTGTATTAAAAGGAGGTTCGGCAACAGCGCTGTATGGCTCCAGGGGTGGAAATGGTGTTATATTGATCACCACTAAAAGTGGTAAGGGGCAGAAAGGTTTTGGTGTGGAGTTCAGTACTTCGGCCCAATTTGACAGGGTCAACACCGACATCATGGACTTTCAGACGCAATACGGTCAAGGTAGATTTGGGGAAGCCCCAACTTCCCAAGCCGAGGCATTGGCTTTCGGAACTTCATCATGGGGAAGTCGGTTGGATGGTTCGCCAGTTGTACAATGGGACGGAGTTGAAAGACCTTATTCCTATGTAGGCAACAACTATGACCACTTCTACAGAACAGGGTCCACTTTTATTAATACAGTTGCCCTTTCAAGTGGTACGGAAGATTTGAACTTCAGATTTTCTGCTTCGGATTTGACCAATGAGGACATCATACCAAATTCAGGATTGAATAGAAAGACATTCTCATTGAATGCTGGCGCAATTCTAAATGAAAAACTTACCGCACAGATCAATGCAAAGTATATAGTTGAGGATGTAATGAACAGGCCACGACTTTCTGATGCTCCGGGTAACGCCAACTATTCTGTGGGGCTTTTATCTCCCAACGTAGATGTAAGGACCTTGAGTCCGGGAGCCAATGCCGATGGGACCGAGACAATGTATTCGGATAATATCTATTCCCAGAACCCATATTGGGCGGCCTATAACTTTAGGAATGAGGATACCAAGAACAGGATTATTGCATCTGCATCACTTCGATATGATATTTTGGACTGGCTATACCTCACCGGTAGGGTGGGTGTGGACCACTACACCAGGAAGGCGACCTCGGTTGAACCATGGGGTACCGCATATATTCCACTTGGGGCCATGAACGAGGAAGAGCGGAGGTATTCGCAAATAGACTCCGATTTAATGTTGGGAATAGATAAGGATATTACGGAATCTTTCGGGGTATCAGCATTCTTTGGGGCAAACAAAAACTCCATAGAGTATGAAAGTCTTAGACTGGACGGTTCACAGTTCATCGTCCCAGGGCTAGAGGATGTTGCCAACTTGTCCAATCAAGGAAGGACCAGGGATTATAACAAAAGGGAAATAGGCTCACTTTACGGATCTGTGGAGCTATCATATAACAACTATGCGTTTTTGACCTTCACAGGTAGAAATGACTGGTTTTCCACCCTTTCTTTCCCGGGAAAAACGACCCCGAACAATGATTTTTATTCCTCTATCAATGCAAGTTTGATCCTTTCGGACATGTTTGAAATGCCCACAAGTATTGATTTTCTAAAAGTTCGCGGAGGATATGCACAAATTGCAGGCGGTGCCGATTCTGCATATCAATTGGCCCTTACCTACGAAATATTCGGACAAGGACACTTGAGCCAACCTTTGGGTAGGGTAACTGGCTCCACTGTTCCCAATGTGAACTTGGTTCCATGGAACAAAACAGAAATGGAATTTGGGGTGGATGCCCGATTCTTTGGAAATAGACTGTCCTTGGATTTGGCCTATTATACCAATGAGACCACAGACGATATCGTAAACGTGACCACTTCCATTACTTCAGGGTATAGTAGTGCAACGGCAAACCTTGGTAAGATAGAGAACAAAGGGGTGGAGCTGTTGATTTCTGGAACTCCCATCAGAACATCCAATTTCGATTGGACCACATCTGTAAACATGACATTCAATGAAGGTATGGTAACAGCAACAAACCCAGAAAATGGGAATGTCACATTGGATGAGCCAAGAACCCAGAACGTGAACATCTCCCATGTTGTCGGTCAGCCATATGGAGTTATTTATGGCACTTCGTTTGTGAGGGATAACGATGGAAATATCGTCTATGATATTGACGGACAAGGTGTTCCGATTCCAAGACAGGGTCAACGAAAAATTTTGGGAGAAGGCGTTCCGCCTTGGCAGGTAGGTTTTACAAATACATTTGCCTACAAGAATTTCAATTTGAGTTTCTTGATCGATGCAAAATTTGGAGGTCAGATATTTTCAGGGACCAATACGGTAGCTTATGGTGCAGGGCTTCATAAAGAAACCCTCAATGGTAGGGAAAATGGCCTGAGTGTTACTGGAGTTGATGGTGCAACCTTCAACGCTGAAACAGGATCAGGGACTTCCTTCACAACCACTGTGGACCCTGAAAACCTGGAAACCTACTATGGGCGAGTAAACGATATTGCTGAATATTTTGTAGAAGATGCAGATTTTATCAAGTTTAGGCAGATCAGCCTTGGATACACACTGCCAAGCAAAATATTGGATAAGACCTTTTTGAGCAGTGTTACCGTAAACTTGATAGGCCAGAACCTGTTCTATATCAAAAGAAGTATAGATAATGTTGATCCAGAGAGTGCCTATAACTCCGGAAATTCCCAAGGTCTCGAATATTTTGGTATACCGTCGACCAGAAGTTATGGAGTAAGCTGCAACATTAAGTTTTAAAAAGGAAATTATGAAAAGATCGATTTATTTAATACTGTTTGTCTTCATACTTGGTGCTTGCGACAAAGGATTTGAAGACGTTAATGTGAATCCGACAAAACCGGTTCAGGTAGATGTGTCTACCAAACTCACAACCGCAATACTATTGGCATCCAGTGAGCGCTATGACAACTGGAGGGCCAACCTGATATACCAATCCACCATGATGCAGCATATGGCAACACTTGCGGGCTATTGGGCCGGAGATAAATATACATGGGATAGGGGATATGCGTCTTCCCTTATGGACAGATATTATACAGGGGTTGTCAAGCAAGTCGAAGATATGCTATTGCAATTGGAAACTGAAGGAGGGCCCGAGGAAATGAAGGCCATTACCCGTATTTTGCGCGTATTTGCCTATTCCAGGTTAACGGACCTTTATGGGGATGTCCCTTATAGTGAGGCAGGCAAGGCCGTTATAGACGGTGTGTTCCAGCCAAGTTACGATCCCCAAAGCGAAATATATGCAGACATGTTGAACGAATTGGAAGAGTCTGCAGCTGCATTGGGAACCGGAACTTCTGGTTTTGGGTCTGCGGATATTATTTATAATGGAGATCAGGAAAAATGGAGAAGACTGGCAAACTCCCTCATGCTCCGTTTGGGCTTTCGTTTGATCAAAGTAGATCCCGCAGGTGCACAAGAATGGGTTACAAAAGCAATCAACGGAGGTGTCATGGAATCCAATGCTGATATCTTTTATGTGCCCCACACCAATGGCCCGGAAGGAATCAATCAAAATGGAAATGGAGAGACTTTCCTTGCTGACAATAGCCCTAGGTTGAGCAAGACCTTTGTGGACTTCATGTTGAACAATGATGACCCTAGGTTGACAGTTTTGGGTTCATTGCCCGAAAATACTGGAGAAACTGACGGTGGTGGAGCTGCGATTCTAAGAACGCCAACAGAACGTTTGGATCCCACAACACAAAAAGGCCTTCCAAATGGTCTGGATGCAGGTCTGTTGGAAGACAGTACAGGAGAAACCAATATACAGGCCTATACCGAACCCAATAGAATGTTGGTCACCGGATTGGACGACCCTATGTTCTTCCAGACTTATGCAGAAGTGGAGTTCATGCTTGCCGAGGCCAATGTGAGATGGGGATTGGCAGGTGATGCGGAGACCCACTATAACAATGGGGTCAGGGCAGCTATGGAAATGCTTGAGATGTATGGTGGCGGAGGTGCAATTCCTTCTGCGGACATTGATGATTATTTGATCAACAATCCATATGATCCCGGAAATGCCTTGGAACAGATCAATACGCAGTATTGGGCAGCAACTTTCCTAAATGAATATGAAGCATTCTCCAATTGGAGAAGGACAGGCTTCCCCGTTCTGGTGCCGGTTAACTATCCAGGTAATGTTACCAATGGTACCATTCCAAGAAGGTTGACCTACTCTGAAAGTGAGCAGGTAAACAATCCACAGAACTACAACGAGGCGATTTCCAGACAGGGGCCAGATCTTTTGACCACACGAGTATGGTGGGATGTTGAATAAAGCACGTATGGGATTTGACCAACAGAACAAATAGCTAGTAGAGTTAGTTTTTATTTGTAGTTAATTAAGTAAAGGAAGAACACGTTCTTCCTTTACTTTTTTTACATTGCCACCTCACTGGCACAAATACCCGATACCCATGCAAAAAATTACATGTTTCATAGCTGTATTGATGGTCTTTTTTGGGGCATCATGTGATGAAGAACAAAAAATCCTTCCGCCTGAACCCATAGGTCCAATACCTTCCAAGGACCAAATGGCATGGCACCGAATGGAACTCAATGCATTTGTGCATTTTTCCATCAATACCTTCACCGATAAGGAATGGGGCTATGGGGATGAATCTCCGGAATGGTTCGAACCGCAGGAACTTAATGCAGAACAATGGGTGGAAACCTTGCAAAAAGCAGGTTTCAAAGGCATCATTTTGACAGCAAAGCACCACGATGGTTTTGCGTTATGGCCTTCCGCCTATACAGAACACTCAGTGGCCAATAGTCCATATAAAGCAGGAGAGGGCGATATTGTAAAGGAAGTTTCAGAAGCGGCTAAAAAGTACGGTCTAAAATTTGGGATTTACCTTTCGCCATGGGACAGGAACAGGTCCGATTATGGACAGCCCTCCTACGTGCAGTATTATAGGGACCAACTTCAAGAATTGTTCACGGGCTATGGGTCCATATTTGAAATGTGGTTCGATGGTGCCAATGGGGGAGATGGCCACTATGGAGGCGCGCGGGAGAAACGGACCATAGATAGACAACGCTATTACGATTGGCCCACCACCTTGCAAATGGTGGACTCCATGCAGCCCCAAGTGCTATTTTTTAGCGATGCCGGACCCGATTTGCGCTGGGTGGGGAACGAAAAGGGCGTTGCAGGAAAGACCAATTGGAACACCATTACCCCAGATACCCTTTATGCCGGTAAGGCAGGGATCGAGGACCTTTTGCAGCACGGTACCCCCGGTGGTACCAAATGGATTCCCGCCGAGGTGGACGTTTCCATAAGGCCTGGCTGGTTCTATCACGCCTCACAGGATTCATTGGTAAGGACCCCCGAAAACCTGTTCGACCTCTACCTGAGTTCCGTGGGCAGAGGTTCCACGCTCTTGTTGAACGTACCGCCCGATCAAAGGGGACTTTTTCATGAAAAGGACGTAGCCGCACTTTTGGGTTTTAGAAAGCTATTGGACAGTGTTTTTCAACATGATTTGGCCCATAATGCCAAAATTACGGCGAATACCTATCGGGGGAATGATGAAACCTATGCCGCCCTGAATATGTTGGATGGAAATGACAACACCTATTGGGCCACGGATGATGGCGTAACAACGGCTTCCTTTGAAATGGATCTGGGTGCCGAAACAAAAATCAACTATTTGGTCTTACAGGAATACATTTCGTTGGGGCAACGTGTGGAGGCTTTCGGTATCTTTGCATGGGAAGAGGGCCATTGGAAACAAGTGGCCAATGAGACCACTATCGGCTACAAGCGCATAGTACCCTTGGATGGATTGAAAACCCAAAAGCTGAAAGTGGGGATAACAGCGTCCCTTGGATGCCCAGTGCTATCCAATGTCGAAATTTATTGAAAATATGTATCGAATTTTATAATATGACCAACCGACTTTAAACCAAACCTATGATATCATTAAATACTTTGGACTATGTGATCATTTTTGGCTTTTTTGCCATTACCCTGAGCATAGGTCTTTACGTGTCAAAAAGCTCTGGAAAGAGCAGTTCGGAATACTTTCTTTCGGGAAGGACCATGCCTTGGTGGCTTTTGGGAATCTCCATGGTGGCCACCACCTTTTCCACGGACACCCCCAACTTGGTCACGGATATTGTCCGGACCAATGGTGTATCGGGAAACTGGGTCTGGTGGGCATTCCTATTGACGGGACTTTTGACGGTCTTTGTCTATGCCCGGCTTTGGAGACGGTCCAATGTGAATACCGATCTTGAGTTCTACGAACTCAGGTATGGGGGCAAGCCTGCCCGTTTTCTCAGGGGCTTCAGGGCCGTTTATCTTGGGGTCATCTTCAATGTCATCACCATGTCGGCGGTGACCTTGGCCGCCATAAAGATAGGGGGCATCATGTTGGGTCTGGAACCTTGGCAGACCGTGGTGAGCGCAGGACTCATTACCGTGATCTTCAGTGCCGTGGGAGGTTTTAAGGGGGTGGTCTATACGGATTTCGTCCTTTTCTTCGTGGCCATGGGAGGGGCCATCGGGGCTGCCTATTACTTGGTCAACATCCCAGAGGTCGGGGGCATCGATGCCCTGCTTTCCCATGAAGCCGTGAAGGAAAAACTCAACATTCTACCCGATCTGGACAACAAAAGTGCCTTGATCACCCTTTTGATCATTCCATTGGCGGTTCAATGGTGGAGCTCATGGTACCCAGGTGCAGAACCGGGCGGTGGGGGCTATATTGCCCAACGTATGCTGTCCGCCAAAAATGAAAAGCACGCCATAGGCGCCACGTTCTTCTTCAACATCATGCACTATGCCATGCGGCCCTGGCCTTGGATATTGGTCGCTTTGGCCTCCTTGGTGGTCTTTCCGGACTTGGAGAGCCTTCAAGCTGCATTTCCCATAGTCGCAGATGATAAGTTGGGGCACGATCTGGCCTATTCGGCCATGCTCACCAAACTCCCGACGGGTCTGTTGGGACTGGTACTGGCCTCTTTGGTCGCTGCATACATGTCCACGATTTCCACGCAGTTGAACTGGGGATCATCCTATATCGTGTACGATTTTTACAAGGAACGGGTCAATCCAGAGGCAAGCGAAAAACAATTGGTGGCCGTTGGAAGGATGTCCACCGTCGGGTTGATGGTATTGAGCGCCCTTTTGGCCCTTTTGCTCCAGAACGCCCTTCAGCTTTTTGAAATTTTGTTGGTGTTCGGGGCAGGTACCGGACTGATTTTCATCCTCCGATGGTTTTGGTGGCGCATCAATGCGTGGAGCGAGATCACGGCCATGTTCATTTCGGGGATCCTATCGCTGGTACTCAAGCTCACTCCACTTGGGGATTACCTATTTGCAACAGATACCGGCCTTCTGCCCGATTGGACCGAATATCCGATGGTGGTGTTGGTCACAACGATTGCATGGCTCATTGCCACCTATGCCACATCACCCGAGAGCAAAGAGGTCCTCTATGATTTTTGTAGAAAGATAGAACCGGGAGGCCCGGGATGGAAAAAAGTGGAACAACAGGGCAGGGCAGAAGGTGTGGAACTGAACAATACCGGAAAAAAATGGAGCGTCCCCAGCGGCATATTGGCAATGGTGGTCGGAACAGTGCTCATCTATAGCATTCTTTTTGCCACTGGCTATTGGATCTATGGTCGATGGGTATCGGCATCTATATTGACAGTTGTTGCTTTGGTGTCAGGCGCCTTTTTGATTATGACCTGGAAAAAAATAAAAGTATCCCTAACTTAACCCCCTTAAATGAATGAAGATGGAAACAAAGGTATTATCGAAATCAATAGCCTATAGACCTGCCGGACAGTTTGAAGAGACCCGGTTCGAAAAGATACACAATGTCATTTTTGATGACTCCAAGATAGGATCGCTACAAGTGGCACTGGAAATTGCGACCTTGATCCGGGAAAAGGCGGATAAGGGACAGACCTGTGTGCTGGGCCTTGCCACAGGATCATCGCCCATACGGGTCTATGAGGAACTGGTGCGCATGCACAAGGAAGAGGGACTCAGTTTCAAGAATGTGGTCACGTTCAATCTGGATGAGTATTACCCGATGGAACGCAACAACATCCAGAGCTACCATTATTTCATGCACCAGCATTTGTTCGACCATGTGGACATTCCGGCCAGCAACGTCAATATTCCGGACGGGACCGTTTCTGCGGATGACCTACAGGACTATTGCAAGGAATACGAAAGACAGATAGAGGCTGCCGGAGGACTTGATTTTCAGTTGTTGGGCATAGGCCGTACGGGACATATCGGGTTCAATGAGCCAGGTTCGCACTTCAATTCGGCGACCAGGGACATCACTTTGGACCACATTACCCGTGTGGACGCCGCGCCTGCCTTCAAAGGCCTTGAAAATGTGCCGAGAAAGGCCGTCACCATGGGGATAGGGACCATCCGGAAGGCAAAACGCATCGTATTGATGGCCTGGGGCCAGAACAAATCAGAAATAGTAAAGGAGACCGTGGAAGGGGAGATAAGCTCCGAGGTGCCGGCCACCTATCTACAGGAACATCCCAATACCACTTTTGTTTTGGACAAGGAAGCTGCCCAGCATCTTACCCGAATAGATACCCCTTGGTTGGTGGGCAATTGCGATTGGACATCGGACCTGACCCACAAGGCGGTGGTATGGCTCAGCCTGGAAAAAGGAAAGCCCATACTACAGTTGACGGACAAAGATTATAACGACTCTGGTATGTCGGACCTTTTGAGTTCCGAACAATCATCCTATGAGCTCAATATCAAGACATTCAATAGGTTACAGCACACCATCACCGGATGGCCCGGTGGTAAGCCCCATGCAGACGATACGAATCGACCTGAGCGTGCCGAACCGGCCAAAAAACGGGTGATCATCTTCAGCCCGCACCCGGATGATGATGTGATCTCCATGGGAGGTACCTTTGATCGCTTGGTCTCCCAAGGACATGAGGTCCATATTGTGTACCAGACTTCAGGTAACATTGCCGTTGCCGACCATGAGGCACTCAAGATCGCGGAGGTGGCCAATGCCATATCCCACACCGCAATTTTTGGAGAGGTCATCAAAGAGATCAATGCAAAAACGGCCGAGGACTACGATTCTGAAATTGTCCGCAAGGTAAAAGGGACCATCCGCAGGAGCGAAAGTTATGGTGCCACAAGGTATATGGGAATTCCCGACAGCCAGGTACATTTCTTGGACCTTCCGTTCTATGAAACAGGTACCATCAAAAAGAATCCGCTTGGGGAGAAGGATATCCAGATCATGAACGATATCATAGAGCAGATCAAGCCACATCAGATCTATGCTGCGGGCGATCTGGCCGATCCACATGGCACACACCGTGTCTGTTTGGAGGCCCTGTTCGCTTCTTTGAAGGAATTGAAAGGGAAGCCGTTCATGAAGGATTGCTGGGTATGGCTCTACAGGGGCGCATGGCACGAATGGGAGATCCACGAGATAGAGATGGCCGTTCCCATGAGCCCACTTCAGGTATTGAGGAAGCGCAAGGCCATATTTTATCACCAGACCCAAAAGGATGGGGTCATGTTCCAAGGGGAGGATCTTAGGGAATTCTGGGTCAGGGCAGAGGACCGTAACAAGGAGACTGCGCTGAAATACCAATCCCTTGGGTTGGCCAGCTATGCTGCCATGGAGGCCTTTGTACGATACAAATACTGACCCTTCCACTCCTGTGCACAACAGGCTTCCAAACCTGTGAACTGTGCACTGAAATAAAGGGTTGATTTAACGATAATCACAAAAAATTGTCTATTCAAGTAATTGATTTTCAATTTTTTGTGATTTTTTTAACCAAAAACCAAACCCGCCTTATAGTGTTTCCGTAGGTAAGACAAAGTACTGATCAAATAAAGACTTATGGAACACACTACGAAAATTTCGATTTTAAAATGGGGAATCATGACCCTCTTTTTGGCTTTCGTCTCGTGCAACGAGGACGATAACGCCATGATGGATGATGACATGTATTCTGATGATGATGGAATGATGGTCGATGGAAGAAGGGCAGCCTTATATGTGACCAACAACGAGAATGGGGCCATTACCAAGTATGATTTGACCAATGACACACAAGTCACCTTGGGTACTCCTTCCATGGCTGCAGAGGGAATCTATTATGATGCAACCGAGGATCTGGTGGTCCAAGCTTCACGCTCTTCCAATTGGTTGGAAGCCTTTGCCGAAGTGGGCCTTCTTGATGCGGACATAGATTTGGACATCTCATTTAACGGAAATGCTGATTTGGAAAGCCCACGGGAATTGGCGGTCTATGGAGATTACTACGTGGTGGCCGACAATGGCTCCAACAAATTCTTCGTCTACAAAAAGACAGGGACCTCTTTCTCTTTGGAATCAACGGTTCAAGTCCCTTTTGCCGTCTGGGGGGTGGCTTTCAAAGGAAGCGATTTATATGCCGTTGTGGATATTTCCAGTGATTTGGCAGTTTTCTACGATTTCTTGGACAATGCCACGGACGACATGCTCTATCCGAACAAGAGGGTGACCATCGAAGGGATTGTAAGGACCCATGGTTTAGCATACAGTGGTTCGGATGATGTGATGGTGATGACGGACATTGGAGATGCTGCCAACACGGACGACGATGGCGGTTTTCATGTGATATCCGATTTTTCGGCCAAGTTTGATGCACTTTCCGATGGAGAGGTATTGCCCATTTCCATGCAGACCAGAGTGGCCGGTTCGGCAACTTACATGGGCAATCCAATTGACGTGGCCTACGATTCGGAGACAGATGCCGTTTATGTATCGGATATTGGTACGGGCAAAGTGCTTGGGTTTACCTCCATTGGTTCCGGTGGTAACATTGCTCCAACATTCAATAAGGATTTGACGTCCGCCTCTTCCATCTATTTTTCCAGTGATGAGACCGATGGGGATTATGGCTCTGCCAGTGAAATGGGAATGACGCAGCTCTACACGACAAATACTGCCAATGGAAATGTGGTGGTCTATGATATCTTGAGCGGAACTTCTAAAACGATCATTACCGGTTCCACCTCTTCGGAAGGAATTTACTATTCGGCATTGAACGATTTCATGATCCAAGCATCCAGGTCCAATTTACAACTGGAGTATTACGGTGGATTCTCATTGACCGCGGATGGTATTCTTGCAAGTCTGGGCTTTTCTGGGAGTGTGGATTTGATGAGTCCTAGGGAAATTGCAGTCTATGGAAACAAGGTCGTGGTCTCCGACAATATGGAACATACATTCTATGTCTATTCCTACAATGGTACTTCTTTCACCTTGATGAACACGTTTGATATCGATTTTGATGTTTGGGGCATTGCTTTTATGGGGAACAATCTGTTGGCCGTGGTGGACAATTCAAGTGATCTGGCCATATTCTCCGATTTCTTGGCCAACACCGAAGACTGCGTTCTGTCGGCCACCAAGCGGGTGACCATCGAGGGCATAGTCAGGACACACGGAATCACCTACAGTGCTTCGGATGATGTTCTTGTGATGACGGACATCGGTGATGCCGCGAACACGATGGATGATGGTGGCATACATACCATGGCCGGTTTTACGGCACTCATCAATGCTACGGAAAATGGAGGGACCATTGCCTTGGCCAGCCAGAAACGAATTGCAGGGTCCTACACCCAATTGGGCAATCCGATAGATGTGGCCTATGATGCCAAAACAAAAACCATCTACATCTCCGAAATAGGCAACGGTAAGGTTTTGGGGTTCGAGAACTGTTGGGACATCGAAGGCAACGTTTCGCCTTCATGGAGCGTGGACCTAGCAAGTTCCTCGTCCATGTACCTGTACAACAATTAAAAAAGCTATACAGTAAATAGTTTTAGGTTGGGTTTATTTAGGTTGCTTAAGGGTCTGCGCAATGCAGGCCCTTTTGTTTTGTGCGATCCCAGTTATTCCTGCATGGTGTGGTACACGTTCTGGACGTCATCGTCCTCCTCTATTTTTTCCAGCAACTTTTCCACATCGGCCACTTCTTCCTCCGACAATTGTTTGGTCACTTGAGGGATACGCTCAAAACCTGAGGAAATGATCTCGATTTCCCTGGATTCCAATTCCTTCTGAATGCCACCAAAATTCTCGAACGGGGCATAGATATGGATGCCATCCTCATCGGCAAATACCTCTTCCGCACCAAAATCGATCATTTCCAATTCCAGTTCCTCAGGATCTAGCCCATCCGCCTTAACGGTAAAATTACAGGTGTGATCGAACATGAACTCCACAGATCCCGAAGTCCCGAGGCTACCGTTGCATTTGTTGAAATAACTTCTGATGTTCGCTACGGTACGGGTATTGTTATCGGTAGCGGTCTCGATCAAGATGGCGATCCCATGTGGGGCATAGCCTTCAAAAAGGACCTCTTTATAATCGCCCTGGCTCTTGTCCGAAGCTCTTTTGATGGCCCTTTCAATATTGTCCTTGGGCATGTTCACCGACTTGGCATTCTGGATCACGGCACGCAGCTTGGAATTGGCATCGGGGTCGGGGCCACCTTCCTTGACGGCCATGACAATGTCTTTTCCAATTCTGGTGAACGCTTTGGACATGGCTGCCCAACGCTTCATTTTACGTGCTTTTCTAAATTCGAATGCTCTTCCCATAGTAATTGTGTGGTAATGGATGGGGGCAAATTTAGCAAAAAAAGCTCCGCTGTCAAGATGGATTTATCGGTTCGATCGTTATGCCCCTACGATACGTTCAATACTTTGGGCCAAATGGATATCCTTTTGCGTCACACCGCCCACATCGTGCGTGTTCAGGGCAATGTTCAGGGTATTATAGACATTTTCCCAGTTGGGGTGGTGGTTTTGTGCTTCGCACTCAAAGGCAATCCGTGTCATTGTGGAAAAAGCTTCTTTGAAGTCCTTGAATTTGAATGACTTTGAGATGGCTCCATTGTTGTAAGACCATCCTTGGAGCCCTTGCAGTGCTTTTTCGATTTCGTTGTCCGTCAGTTTTTCCATGCTGTGCTTTTTTCTAAAGTTAACCAAATCACATGAAAAAGTCCATTGGACTTATACCGGAATGTGATGGTCAATGATTTCTTGGCAGTTGATCTGTAGATTTTTGGGGAGCTTGTTGTCCTTCGGCAATGCGGCAAGATAGCGGTCCTCATTGGTGGTGTAGACCCTTTTGAGGATGGGGTGGTAATTGCCCATGCGCTGGATGACATCCTTTATGAATTCCTCGTGCTGGATGAGGTCACTGCTGCCTAGATGAAAAATTCCCGTCTTGTTCCGGTTGATGAGGTAGTGGATCTGTTGGGTGAGCCTATCATCATTTGTTACATTGATGATGAGGTTGGGAAAGACCTCGATGGGCTCGTTACTGTCCAGAAGCGCCTTGATTTCCCTGACCCGGGGCGATTTGTTCCCAAAGACCATGGGTACCCTCAATATGGCCGTTTTTTCCTTGGGCAACCGCATCATCATGTTCTCGATCTTTATTTTGAGGCGGCCAAACACACTTTCGGACAACGTTTTGTCATATTCATAGGAAGGGTATTTGCTATAAGCGTCAAAAACGTTGGCGGAAGAGATGAAGTAAAGTTTGGCCTTGCTTTTCATCAAATATTCCATCAAGTGTTGATGGGCCTGAATCTGCGCGGGAAAATTGCCACGGAGGGCGGAAATGATCACGTCCGGATGTACTTTTTCGAGGATCTGGAAAATATCGTCCTCTTCCAGGTCATACCTGTAAAATTGCTTGTTGGTAGAGAAGGAACGGTTGGAAAAATAGGTCCCGTAGGTGTCGAAATAGGAGCAGAGTTCTTTATATATGGCATTCCCCACAAATCCGCTCGCCCCTAATATCAGAATCTTCTTTTTCTCCAAATGGTGTCTAGGTGTTTTTATAGAACGGCAATTTCACAATGGTTGCCGGAACTTTGTTGATGCGTATTTTGATATGGATGGTAGTGCCCAAAGCGGAATGCGTGGCCGGCACGTAGCCTAACCCGATTCCTTGGGAAAGGGAGGGGGACATGGTCCCGGACGTAACTTTTCCAATTTCATCGCCATTTTCGTCCAGAATGGGATAACCGTTTCTGGGGATTCCCTTTTCCTCCATCTGGAAAGCGATGAGCTTTCTTTTGGGACCTTCTTCTTTTTCCTTGGCCAAAGCTCCACTGTTCACAAAATCTTTGGTGAACTTGGTGATCCATCCCAATCCGGCCTCGAGGGGAGAAGTGGTATCGTCGATGTCGTTGCCATACAGGCAATAACCCATTTCCAGACGCAAGGTGTCACGGGCGGCCAATCCGATGGGCTTGATGCCAAAACTGGCACCGGCCTCCATGACCTTGTCCCATACTTGTTTCACTTCGGAATTTTTGCAGTAAATCTCAAAGCCGCCGGAACCAGTATACCCTGTGGCAGAGATGATCACGTAATCGATACCTGCAAAATCAGCCACAACAAAGCTGTAAAAGCCAATAGAGGCCAGATCTACAGAGGTCAAGGATTGCATCGCTTCCACAGCTTTTGGCCCTTGGATGGCAAGCAGGGAGTAGTCGTCCGATAGATTGCGCATATCGGCACCGATTTCCTTGTTGTACTTGGAGATGTGGTTCCAATCCTTTTCGATATTGGAGGCATTCACCACTAAAAGGTAGGTTTCTTCCTTGATGCGGTACACGATCAAATCGTCCACGATACCACCGGTCTCGTTGGGCAAACAACTGTACTGCGCTTTGCCGATGGTAAGTTTGGAAGCATCGTTGGTGGTCACTTTTTGAATCAGTTCCAGGGCCTTTGGTCCTTCGACCAAAAATTCGCCCATGTGCGAAACATCAAATACCCCGACGCCCTTGCGCACGGTTTCGTGTTCGATGTTCACCCCTTCATAGGAAACGGGCATGTTGTACCCCGCGAACGGGACCATTTTTGCACCGAGTGCCTTATGTGTTTCAAAAAGAGCCGTATTTTTCATTTCTACCATTTTTAAAGCTTGGCAAATTTATAGAATTAATTAAGGATTCAAGTGCTTAAAACTCTTATCATTTCCATAAAATGGAAGCTCTTTTTTTACGAATGACCTTTTCATAAAAAGTTGTATTTTGAGCCAAATACCGATCACATGAAAAATCTCATACGAAACACCTTATTCTCTATGATGTGGGTATCATTGGCCATGGCCCAAGGAACCCCGACCGATTATCTGTCCGCTGATTTCCACAAGCAAAGAAGGGACGAGGTCAGAAAATTATTGCCCCCCAATACCGCGGTGGTCCTTTTCGCCAATGCCGAAAGAAACCGGGCGAACGACGTGGATTACATTTACCACCAAGACCCCAATTTTTATTATTTGACGGGATATAAGGAACCCAACGCCGTGCTGGTCCTGTTCTCCGAACCCCAGACCGATGTATCGGGCAAACAGTTCAACGAGATCATTTATGTGCAGGAGCGCAATGCAAGGGCAGAGCAGTGGACCGGGAAACGGTTGGGTGTTGAAGGCGTGAAGGAGAAATTGGGCTTCGATATGGTCTATAATGGAAAGGAGTTTGTCAACTTTCCCGTTGATTTTGCAAAGTTCGATATCGTCTCCTTTGTGGATTTCAAAAACGATTATCGCGATCAAAGTGGCAATGCCGACCTTTTCGATTTGATAAAGACATTCAAGGAAAAAGCAAACTATCCATCAGATTACAATCCTGTCAGAAACGAGCTCTATGCCATGATCTCTTCGGATGATGGAAGCAAAACGGATGAGTTGGTAGAGACGGTCGAAAGGTATATGAACCGTTTTCCAGAGATGAAGGAAGATGAATTTCTGAGCGATTTTGTCAATGCATCCAACGATGACCTTCGCAAGGAAATCAAGGACAAGGTGTTGGTGGTCAGGCAATCCAATAATTTGGATTCCAGGGTATTGCCCATGGCCATGGCAAAATTGAGGGAGACCAAGACCCCTGAGGAAATGAAATTGTTGCGAAAGGCCGTCGAGATTTCCGCTGTGGGGCAGATCGAGGTCATGAAGGCCATGCATCCCAACATGTCGGAGACCGAGATACAGGGCGTGCACGAATATGTCTATAAAAAATATGGTGCCGAATACGAAGGTTACCCATCCATAGTGGGTGGCGGCAATAATGGTTGTATCCTCCATTACATCGAAAACAACAAGATGGAGGTCGGGACCGACCTTGTGCTGATGGACCTTGGCGCGGAATATCATGGCTATACGGCCGATGTGACACGTACCATCCCTGCCAATGGAAAGTTTACCGCAGAACAAAAGGCCATCTATGACATCGTTTACAATGCCCAAGAAGCGGGAATAAAAGCTAGTGTGGTAGGAGCTCCGTTCCAGGCCCCGGGAAGGGCCGCTTATCAGGTGGTGGCCGAAGGTTTGCTCAAACTGGGCATTACCAAGAGCGAAGATGAGACCAAGACCTATTTTCCCCACGGCACCTCCCATTATCTCGGATTGGATGTCCATGATCAAGGTACCTATGTACCGTTCCAACCCAATACAGTGATCACTGTGGAGCCCGGCATCTATATTCCAGAAGGCAGTGCGTGCGATAAAAAATGGTGGGGCATTGCCGTGCGTATCGAAGATGATATCCTCATCACTGAAAACGGACCGGTCAATCTATCCGAGATGGCCCCAAGGACCACGGAGGCCATTGAAGCCATGATGAAACAGCCCAGTCCGTTGGACGATTTTAAACTGCCCAAACTGGATTGATTTTAGGCCAGCAAAAATTCCTTGAGTTCTTCGTAAGAGGAAATGATACGGGATTTTTTCTCTCGGTCCATCACTTTTTGGATTTGGGGAGGAATGGCCGGGCTTAAGCCCAAGGTCCCTTCCACCACGTCCAAGAACTTGACGGGATGCGCTGTTTCCAGAAAGATACCAAAGGTATCCGGATGCTTTTTTTGGTACTCCTTCAGACCTAGATACCCCACTGCGCCATGCGGGTCCATAACGTATCCTGTGTTGATGTGGACTTCCTTCATTGCCTTTCGGGTCATTTCGTCCGTGAACGAATAGGATGATAAGTTTTCACGCAGGGTGTCCAAGTCATCTTTGTAGAGGTGCCTGATACGGATAAAGTTGCTCGGGTCCCCAACATCCATGGCATTGGAAATGGTGGCAACGGAAGGAACGGGTTCATAAGTTCCCTTTTCCATGAATTTGGGAACCACGTCGTTCACATTGGTGGAGGCCACGAAATGTTGTACGGGCATCCCCAATTTTTGGGCCACCATGCCGGCGCAGATGTTCCCGAAATTTCCGGAAGGTACCGAAAACACGATTCCCCTTCTTTTGGATTTGGCCTGCTTGTAGGCGAACAAAAAGTAGAACAGTTGGGGCAGCCATCGAGCCACATTGATGCTATTGGCTGAAGTGAGCTTTTTATGGTCCGTTATGCCCGAATCCAAAAAAGCGGTCTTGACCATGCGTTGGCAATCATCAAAGGTGCCATGCACCTCCATGGCCTCGATATTTTGCCCCAAGGTGGTCAGTTGCTTTTCCTGGATATCGCTCACTTTTCCGCTAGGGTAGAGGATAACGACCTTTACGCCATCAACTCCAAGAAAACCATTGGCAACAGCACCCCCGGTATCCCCTGAAGTGGCCACCAAAACGGTAACATCCTGTTTTTCCCCTTGCGAAAAATAACCAAGGCAATTGGCCATGAACCGAGCCCCCACATCCTTGAAAGCCATGGTTGGGCCATGGAAAAGTTCCAAGGTGGCCACATTGTCCTCGATCTCCACCACAGGAAATTCAAAATCCAAGGTGTCCGCGATGATTTCTTTCAGCACATCATCGGGAATGTCCCCGTTCACAAATTGATGGATGGCCCTGAAAGCAATCTCATGGTCGGACAGGGATTCGATCTCATCAAAAAAGGCAGGAGACAATGCATCGATGCGCTCTGGGAAATATAGTCCTTTGTCTGGAGCGATACCTGCAATGACAGAATCTTTAAATGAGGCTTGTATATTTTGGTTGTTTAGGCTGTAGAATTTCACACGAATAAATTTAGATTAATAAACATATTTATATGTGATCGAATTGATTTTATCAGAAGTCCAAGGCATTGTGCGATGAGCGGTCAATTGAAAGGTAAAGGTCATGGGGCTTACGTCTATTTTCTAATCTCTTATGTCTATTATCTTTACGCCTTGGGCATTTATTTTGGAGATGTGTATGTCAAAATCGATTCCGATGGGTTGGTAGGTTTCCTTCATGGATTGGGCCACTTTTTTGGCATGCTCTTCCCCTTTGCTGAGGGCAAAAATGGAAGGCCCTGAACCTGATATCCCACTTCCAAGTGCCCCGGCCTTAAGTGCGTTGGCCTTGATATCGTCAAAGGCCGGTATAAGGATGGAACGGATGGGTTCCACGATATGGTCGTGGAGGGAACGCCCGATGAGGTCATAATCACTTTGGAAAAGACCCGCAATCAATCCACCCAGATTTCCCCATTGTTGGATGCCCTTTTCCAAGGAAATGGTCGTTTTCAGTATTTTTCGGGAATCGGAGGTCTTGACCTCTATCTGCGGATGGATTACGGTGGCATACAATTCGGAAGGGGTGGGTATGGAAATGATGTCCAATGGATCATAACTCCGTACCAAGGTGAACCCGCCATAAATGGCAGGGGCAACATTGTCGGCATGGGCCACATCACTGGCCAGTTTTTCGCCCTGCATGGCAAATTGTACCAGTTCCAAGTTGGAAAACGGTTTTCCCAGCAGTTCGTTCATGGCCCAAACGGCACCTGCGGAACTTGCTGCACTGCTGCCGATACCACTTCCCGGTTTTATCCGCTTATCGATTTCTATCTCGAACCCACCGTCGTAATCACTTTTTGCCAAAAGGGCCAGGCCTGCTACGCCCGAAACGTTTTTTTCGGTTTCCAGAGGAAGGTCCTGTCCGATAATTTTAGTAATCCGGATGCCTTTTTCTGTGGTCTTTCTAACGATCATCTCATCGCCCACAGATTCCAAAGCGAGTCCGAGCACATCGAACCCGCATGAAACGTTGGCAATGGTGGCGGGGCAGAATATTTTGATTTCTTCCATGGTCAAAAATTTCCGATTCGTATGATATCGGCAAAGATACCCGATGCGGTGACATCGGCACCTGCACCGGCCCCTTTTATGATCATGGGTTGGTTGGGGTAGCGCTCTGTGAAGAACAGCACAATGTTGTCGCTACCTTCCAAATTGTAAAAATCATGTCCCTTTGGGATCCTTTGCAGACCTACCTTGGCCTTGCCATCCTCGAACTGGGCCACATATTTTAGCTTACAGTCCATTTTGGCGGCTTCCTTGTACATAGCCTGAAAATCGGTCTCATATTTTTTCAAGGACTCAAAAAAGGCATCGTTGGAATTGGTTTCCAAGCTTTCTTGGGGCAAAAACGATTCGTTTTCAATGCTGTCGATATCCAGTTGGTTCCCACTTTCCCTGGCCAAGATCAAGATTTTGCGCATCACATCGATACCGCTTAGGTCAATGGTCGGGTCAGGTTCGGTATAGCCCTGTTCCTGGGCCTGTTTCACCACATCGTGAAAGGTGACGGAATCATTGAAAGTGTTGAACACAAAATTAAGGCTGCCGGAAAGTACGGCCTGTATCTTTTTCACCTTGTCGCCCGAAGCAATAAGGTGTTTTAGGGTATCGATGATGGGCAATCCAGCACCCACGTTGGTCTCGAAGAGGAAAGGTGCATTGTATTTTTTGGACAGTTCCTTCAGTTCCCTGTAGTAGGCATAGTCCGAAGAACACGCAATTTTATTGCAGGTCACCACGGAAATGCTATTTTTAAGGTAATCGGGATAACTTTGTGCCACTTCCAAATTGGCGGTGTTGTCCACGAACACACTATTGCGAAGGTTCAGGGATTTCACCCGGTCAAAGAAAGCCTGTTTGTCCGCTTTTTCGCCATTGGCCAATTGGCTTTCCCAATCCTTCAAGGCAATCCCGTTCTCATCAAAGACCATCTTTCTGGAGTTGCTGATGCCGATGACCCGGATATTGAGTTTGAGCTCTTCCTTCAGGTATTTTTTCTGTTGACGAATCTGTTGAAGGAACTTGGATCCCACATTGCCCACACCCATCACGAATAGGTTGAGCTGTTTGATGTTCTCCTCAAAGAAGGTCTCGTGCAGCGAATTGAGCGCTTTTTTCACATCATCCTTTTTGATGACCGCCGAAATGTTCCGTTCTGATGCGCCTTGGGCGATGGCCCTGATGTTCACATTGTTCTTGCCCAAGGTGCTGAACATTTTACCGCTCAGACCTTGATGACTTTTCATATTGTCGCCCACCAATGCCACAATGGTAAGGTCCTTTTCAACGATCACGGGTTTTATCTTCTTGCTGGAGATCTCATAGGCAAAGGTGTCGTTCACCGCTTCGGCGGCCACATCAACATCCTCGTCCGCAATGCCCACACAGATGGAATGTTCGGAAGAGGCCTGGGTGATTAGCACAATGCTGATGTTTTTGAGCGAAAGGGTCTCGAAAAACCGCTTGGAGATTCCAGGGATACCGATCATGCCCGGCCCTTCGAGGGACAAAAGGCTGATATTGCCCACATGGCTGATTCCGCGGACCGTCTTTCCATTACCGTTATTGTTCTTGGCAATCAAAGTGCCCGGATTCTCAGGCTCAAAGGTGTTTTTGATGGCAATGGGAATCTCTTTGCCCAAAACGGGTTGGATTGTGGGCGGGTAGAGCACCTTAGCTCCAAAATGTGAAAGTTCCATGGCCTCCTCATAGCTGATATGGGAAACACATTTGGCCTGCTTTACCAGTTTGGGATTGGCTGTGTACATACCGCTCACATCGGTCCAGATTTCCAGGAGACTTACCTGTTGTGCCGCCGCAATGATGGCCGCTGTATAATCCGAACCGCCCCTGCCCAAAGTGGTGGAATTGCCCGATCTGCTCGACGCCACAAACCCGGGAAGTACGGTGATCTTATGTGCATCCGCGCTAAAAAAGGCATTGCAATTGGCATTGGTCTTCTCAAAATCCACATTTGCCTTGCCGTAGTTATTGTCCGTGATGACGAGCTCGCGGCTGTCCTTGAAAGCGGCATCCAATCCTTCGGATTTGAAAAATTCGCTGATGATATAGGAAGAGAGCAACTCACCATAGCTTACGATCTTGTCTGAAAGTTTTGGGGTGAGCTCACCGATCAAAAAAGATCCTTCCAACAGGGTTTCCAAAGTGTTGAGGTCGCTTTTTACCTTGCTCAACACGGTGCTCTGTGCGCGGACTGGGACAAGTTCCCTGATGGCGGAAATGTGTCTGTCCTCGATTTGCTTTAGGGATTCTTTATAAGCGGGGTCTTGGTTGGAAGCCAAGCGGGAAGTGTCCAACAAAAGGTCGGTAACTCCACCAAAAGCGGAGACAACGACCGCTATCTGTTCACTGTTGTTTTTTTCGACAATGGATTTGACTTTGCGAATATTGTCTGGATTGGCCACGGAAGTGCCACCAAATTTTAAGATTTTCATGATGAAAAATTCTGTTGTACTAAATTATTGAAAAGAGTAAAAAAACGGACGGATGATATATAGCAGACTTACCCCAAAGGGGTGGTGATGGTGATGGTGAAGATAGATGAAAGTGACTTCATCTTTTTGGGTTCCATATCCGTTTGTTTTAGCTGCATTATGCTGTAATGAGGTGATAAAAGTAGTACATTTGGATACTTCATCAAATCCTTTGTGATGTTTTTTGCGAAATCCTCACGAATGACCAATATTTTTTGCTGAATGAAAATTTTTTCCGCATCTCAAATCTATCAAGCTGACAAATCCACAACTGAAAAACAACGGATTTCCAGTGATGAACTCATGGAACGCGCCGCCACACAGTTATTTGAGTGGATCCATTCCCGATTACGGGGCACACAGGTAAGGATCCAGCTCTTCTGTGGCATAGGGAACAATGGCGGTGATGGTATGGCACTTGCCCGTCAATTGTTGGAGCATGGCTATTCCATCAAGGTCTATGTGGTCAATTATAGTGAAAAGCGGTCCAAAGATTTTCTTTTGAACCTGGAACGGTTGAAGGAGCGGAAACTTTGGCCCGATTTCTTGACCAAGGACAGTGAACTGCCCGAGATCTCCCCGGATGATATTGTGGTGGATGCCATTTTTGGCATTGGCCTGAACCGGCCGCCGGATGCATGGGTGGGCCAGTTGATCCAGTACATCAATGAGTCGCGCGCCTTTGTACTGGCCGTGGACATTCCTTCGGGACTGCCTTCGGACAACGCTCCTTGGAATCCTTCCCATGTGGTGCGTGGGAGTTATGTCTTGAGTTTTCAGGTGCCCAAGTTGGTATTCTTCCTTCCCGGAACTGGGGTCTATGTCAACCAATGGGAGTTATTGGACATTGGTCTTGATGAAGAGGTCCTCCAAAAAACGGAAACGGATTTTGAACTGATAGGTCGGCCAGAAGTCTTGCCCATGTATCGTCCCCGACTCAAGTTTTCCCATAAGGGAACCTACGGACATGCCATGATCATTGGCGGGAGTTATGGTAAAATAGGAGCGGTGCAATTGGCGAGCAATGCCTGCCTTGCCGTTGGAAGTGGTCTTGTGACGGCCTTTATACCCAAATGTGGATATGATGCTTTACAAACTGCAGTGCCCGAGGTGATGGTTTTGACGGGTTCCAGGGATAAGACCATTTCAGGTATAGAAATTCCATTTGAACCTACTGCGGTCGGAATCGGCATGGGAATTGGCATGGACGATGATACGGTTGCGGCCTTTGGAACCTTCCTGAAAGAAATGCAAAGGCCCATGGTCATCGATGCCGATGGATTGAACATTCTGGCCAAGCATACTGATATGTTGCAAGATGTTCCCGGTCTGTCGGTGCTTACGCCGCATCCCAAAGAATTGGAACGATTGGTGGGAAAATGGAAGGACGATTTTGAGAAATTGGCCAAGACCAAGGCTTTTTCCGCCAAACATAATGTAGTTGTGGTCATCAAAGGGGCGCATACGATTACGGTGTACAAGGGAGATGGCTATGTGAACACCAGTGGGAATCCGGGTATGGCCACAGCAGGTAGCGGTGATGTGCTAACGGGGATGATCACAGGTTTGATGGCACAAGGGTATCCTGCTTTGCAGGCAGCCATCTTTGGGGTGTATCTACATGGGTTGGCCGGCGATGTCTGTGCTTCCAAAAATGGATATGAGGCCGTGAAAGCTTCTGGGATCGTGAAACATATTGGAAGTGCCTATATGGAGCTGTTACAACAACCTGAGGCCGAAAATGATAACGGGTCCTAGGCTTTGTCCTTGCCTTTATTGCTCCTTACTCTTTTCTTTACCCAAGCAAGAGCGTTGTCAAATTCTATGAAGAACTCCATGTGTTTTTTGTAGAACAACTTTTCAATCTTGAAGTTGTGCATGTCTATTTCCTTCTTGGAGACGATGGCAAAGGCCTTGAGGTTGTCCATTCCCCTTACGTAGTTGTATATGGTGGGGTCCACGGCATAGGAATTTTTTCTTAGGCTGATGTAGCCGAAATTCCTGTCCCTGAAATGTATCTCTGATATTCCAATGATCTGGTAGGCCCTTTCCAGGGTAACAGTGACTCCTTCGTCAAAGCTGGATACCATGTAATCATCAAAAACTTGTACGGTGCCAATATCCAAACGGTATTCGCGTACAACAACCGTCTTCTTAGTAGAAGTGAATTTCATCCCCAAATGTAATTATAGTGTCTCTTCAACGAAAGTATATGGAAAGCGAGGGGAGGTGAAAAATACTAGATTAAACGCGCAAATATCGTTTGTATGGTAAGATGTCATAAAAAAAGCTGGCCATGGGCCAGCTTTGTATTTGGAGTGTAGCTGATTGCTACTCGGTCTCAGGTGACTTTTCAGTCTTCTTTATTTTGATGGTGAGCTCCTCTTTTTTCTCGTCCAGGTCCATAAAGATACTGTCCCCTTCCTCGAGTTTGGAGTTCACGATCTCTTCGGCAAGCACATCCTCGATGTATTTTTGGATGGCCCGCTTCAAAGGTCTGGCACCATACTGCTTGTCAAAACCTTTATCGGCAATATAGTCCTTGGCCTTGTTGGAAAGACTGAGGTCGTAACCAATGTCCTTGATCCTTCTGTAAAGCTTGTCCAACTCAATATCGATGATCTTATGGATGTCCTCTCTTTCCAATGGATTGAAGACGATCACATCATCTATCCTGTTGAGGAATTCAGGGGCAAAGGCTTTCTTGAGCGCACTTTCTATGACACTCTTTTGATGGGTGTCTTCCTGTGCCTTTTTTGCAGCCGTTCCAAATCCGACGCCTTGACCAAAATCCTTCAACTGACGGGCCCCGATATTGGAGGTCATGATGATGATCGTGTTCCTGAAATCGATCTTGCGTCCAAGGCTGTCTGTCAAGAACCCATCGTCCAAAACCTGCAAAAGCATGTTGAACACATCTGGGTGTGCCTTTTCCACTTCGTCCAAGAGAATCACGGAATACGGCTTGCGACGTACCTTTTCGGTCAACTGTCCACCTTCTTCGTAACCCACATATCCGGGAGGTGCACCCACCAATCTGGATATGGCGAATTTTTCCATGTATTCGCTCATGTCAATGCGGATGAGGGCATCTTCGGAATCAAAAAGTTCCTTGGCCAGAATTTTGGCCAACTGTGTTTTTCCGACCCCTGTCTGTCCCAAAAAGATAAAGGACCCAATAGGTTTGTTGGGATCTTTCAGTCCGGCGCGGTTACGCTGGATGGCCTTGGCCACTTTGGCCACGGCTTCGTCCTGTCCGATCACAAAACCTTTGATCAGGTTGGGCAGTTCGGCCAATTTGTTGCTTTCGGTCTGCGCAATCCTGTTCACGGGTATGCCGCTCATCATGGAGACCACATCGGCCACATTGTCCTCGGTCACGGTCTCCCTGTGGAGTTTGCTTTCCTCTTCCCAACGCTCTTGGGCGGCGGCCAAATCTTTCTCCAGTCGTTTTTCATCGTCACGGAGCTTGGCGGCCTCTTCATATTTTTGTTTTTTAACCACGCTGTTCTTCAGTTCGCGCACATCTTCCAACTGGCTTTCCAGTTCCAAGATCTGTTTGGGCACGTCCATGTTCACAATGTGCACGCGGGAACCGGCCTCATCGAGTGCATCGATGGCCTTGTCCGGCAAAAAGCGGTCCGTCATGTATCTATTGGTCAATTTTACGCAGGCAACAATGGCCTCGTCCGTATAGTTGACGTTGTGATGGTCTTCGTACTTGCCTTTGATGTTCATCAAAATTTCGATGGTCTCCTCCACAGAAGTGGGCTCCACCATCACTTTTTGGAATCGACGTTCCAAGGCACCATCCTTTTCAATGTATTGTCTGTACTCGTCAAGGGTCGTTGCGCCGATACATTGGATCTCGCCCCTTGCCAAGGCAGGTTTGAACATGTTTGAGGCATCCAGACTTCCTGTGGCACCTCCGGCCCCGACAATGGTGTGGATCTCGTCAATGAACAAAATGATGTCATCGTTTTTTTCCAGTTCGTTCATCACCGCTTTCATGCGCTCTTCAAACTGGCCACGGTATTTGGTCCCGGCCACCAATGAGGCAAGGTCCAAAGTGACCACGCGTTTGTTGTACAGGATGCGGGAAACTTTTTTGTTGATGATGCGCAACGCCAATCCTTCGGCGATGGCACTTTTACCCACACCGGGCTCACCAATGAGCAGTGGGTTGTTCTTTTTCCTTCGGCTCAATATCTGGGAAACGCGCTCGATTTCCTTTTCGCGGCCCACCACGGGGTCGAGTTTGTTGTCCTCGGCCAAACGGGTGAGGTCACGGCCAAAGTTGTCCAGCACAGGCGTCTTGGATTTCTTGCTGCCCTTTTGCCCGGGATTGGACCCGAAGGTGCTTTCTTTTCCATCACCCACATCATCGGCATCTCCTGGAAAGGATTCCGCCTGTGGGGAATCGATATAGTCATCGTCACTGGTGATCATGGATTTGAACTGTTCTTTGACATTGTCGTAATCCACTTTCAATTTGTGCAGCAATTTTGTTGTGGGATCGTTCTCGTTCCTAAGGATGCAGAGCAATAGGTGCGCCGTATTGATGGAAGAACTTTGAAAAAGCTTTGCTTCCAAAAAAGTGGTCTTCAATGCACGCTCGGCCTGTCGGGTTAGGTGCAGGTTCTTTTTGTCCTTTTGAACAGTTCCCGTGTTCGGATTGGCAGGGCTCAGGATTTCCACCTTTCTGCGAAGGTGTTCCAGATCCACGTCCAATGCGTCCAATATGTTGATGGCCTTGCCATTTCCATCTCTCAAAAGACCCAGCATCAAGTGTTCCGTTCCAATGAAATCATGGCCCAATCGCAGGGCCTCCTCCTTGCTGTATGCTATAACGTCTTTTACTCTTGGGGAAAAATTATCGTCCATAGGTTTCTTTTTCAGCAATTAAAATTAATAAAAGTATTGTTACATAGGTCAAATACCGTACCCATATTCGACAAACTAGTGGTAAATGTCGGAATAAGGCGGCTTTTTTTACTGTTTTAACATAGCTTTATTACTGTGCGGCGACCCCTGTGCAACTGTTGATAATTTTTTTAATAAAGTAAGTGCCAAGGGCGGTAAAAGCTCCTATTTTCTGTATATTGCCATGATATTTTAACCACAAAAAACAATAAGATTTTAGCATGGCTGAAGGAGAAAAGTTAATTCCTATCAACATTGAGGATGAGATGAAATCTGCCTACATCGATTACTCGATGTCGGTCATTGTGTCACGTGCCCTGCCAGATGTTCGGGATGGGCTCAAGCCGGTTCACCGAAGAGTGCTCTTCGGGATGCACGAACTGGGCGTTAGATCTACAAGTGCACATAAAAAATCTGCCCGTATCGTAGGGGAGGTTTTGGGTAAATACCACCCCCATGGGGATACTTCTGTCTATGACACCATGGTGCGTATGGCCCAGGAATGGAGCCTTCGGTACATGCTCGTCGATGGTCAGGGAAACTTCGGTTCCGTGGATGGCGATAGCCCAGCGGCCATGCGTTATACGGAAGCCAGAATGCGGAAGATCGCAGATGAGATGTTGGCCGATATCGATAAAGATACCGTGGACCATCAACTCAATTTTGATGACTCCCTCCAGGAACCCACCGTTCTTCCCACCCGTGTTCCCAACCTTTTGGTGAACGGGGCTTCAGGTATTGCCGTGGGTATGGCGACCAACATGCCGCCCCACAACCTGTCCGAAGTGGTGGATGGGACCATTGCCTACATCGACAACCACGATATTGAGATAGATGAGCTGATCACCCATATCAAGGCTCCCGATTTCCCAACAGGGGGGATCATTTATGGGTATGAAGGGGTAAAAGAGGCTTTCCATACAGGCAAGGGCCGTGTGGTGATGCGTGCCAAGGCCTCGTTTGAAGAGGTGCAAGGCAGGGAATGCATCATCGTGACCGAGATACCCTACCAGGTGAACAAGGCGGACATGATCAAAAAGACCGCCGACCTGGTAAACGAAAAGAAAATTGAAGGAATTGCATCTATCCGAGATGAATCGGATAGAAAGGGAATGCGTATCGTTTATATCCTTAAGCGGGACGCCATCCCCAATATTGTACTGAACACCTTGTACAAGTACACGGCCCTCCAGTCGTCCTTCAGCGTGAACAACATCGCCTTGGTCAAAGGTAGGCCACAATTGTTGAACCTGAAGGAAATCATACACCACTTTGTGGAACACAGGCACGAGGTGGTGGTGCGCAGGACCACTTTTGAACTCAAAAAGGCCGAGGAGCGCGAGCATATCTTGCAAGGACTTATCATTGCATCGGACAATATCGATGAGGTGATCGCCATCATCCGAGGTTCTTCCAATGTGGACGAGGCACGTACCAACTTGATGGAACGCTTCAAACTGTCCGAGATACAGGCAAAGGCCATCGTGGAGATGCGTTTGCGCCAATTGACCGGATTGGAGCAGGACAAACTCCGTGAAGAGTACGAAGAGTTGTTGAAGACCATAGAAGACCTGAAGGACATTCTTGCCAAAAAAGAGCGCAGGATGCAAATCATCAAGGAAGAATTGTTGGAGATCAAGGAAAAATATGGTGACGAAAGAAGGTCGGAAATCAACTATGCTGGAGGAGACCTTAGCATAGAGGACATGATTCCGGATGAGCAAGTGGTGATTACCATTTCCCATGCCGGATACATCAAAAGGACCTCGCTTTCGGAATACAAGACCCAAAACAGGGGAGGTGTGGGCCAAAAGGCATCATCCACCCGAAATGAGGATTTCTTGGAGCATTTGTTCGTTGGGACCAACCACCAGTACATGTTGTTCTTTACCCAAAAAGGAAAATGTTTCTGGATGCGTGTCTATGAAATTCCTGAGGGAAGCAGGACTTCCAAAGGAAGGGCCATCCAGAACCTGGTCAACATCGAAATGGATGATAAGGTCAAGGCATTCATCTGTACACAAGATCTTAAGGATGAGGATTATGTGAACGGACACTATGTGATCATGGCCACCAAAAAGGGTATTGTGAAGAAAACCTCTTTGGAGCAATATTCACGCCCTAGACAAAATGGTATCAATGCCATAACCGTGAGGGACGATGATGAATTGTTGGAAGCCAAGTTGACCACGGGTGCCAGCCAGATATTCCTTGGTCTGAAATCAGGGAAAGCCATTCGTTTTGAGGAAAGCAAGACCCGACCTATGGGTAGAAATGCTTCCGGTGTTCGAGGGATCACCTTGGCAGACGATAAGGATGAGGTGATCGGAATGGTTTCCGTGCACAATATGGAAGAGGATATCCTCGTGGTTTCTGAAAATGGGTATGGGAAACGCTCCACCATTGAGGACTACAGGATCACCAACCGAGGAGGAAAAGGAGTTAAGACCATTTCCATTACCAGTAAAACTGGAGGTCTTGTGGCTATAAAAAATGTGACGGATACCGACGATTTGATGATCATCAACAAGTCTGGAATAGCCATACGGATGAGCGTAGAGGACCTTAGGGTTATGGGTAGGGCCACACAAGGGGTGCGCCTGATCAACCTGAGGGACGGCGATTCCATTGCTGCAGTGGCCAAGGTCATGAAGGAGGACGATCCCGTGGAAGAAGCCGATATCCTTGATATTGAGGTGAAAGGGGAAGATGGCACGGCGATTGATAACGATAACGAGAATAATTAAATAAACACAAACACTAAATAATTACATTTTTGACATGAAGACTAGAATTTTAATACTACTTGCTCTAGGGATTTCAACTATGGGTTTTTCCCAAAAGGATGAAATCAAGAATGCGGAAAAAGCCTTGAAGGATGGAGATGCCGCAGCAGCAAAAACTGCATTGGAAGGAGCAGCTTCCACTATTGATGCCGCCGATGATAAGATGCAGGCACAATACTATGCCGTAAAAGGAAACGTATATTCCGATTTGGCAAAAAAAGGGGATGCAACAGCATTTGAGCCAGCAATCGAAGCCTATAACAAAGTTATTTCCGTTGAAGAGGCCAGTGGTAAATCAAAGTATACCCCCGTGGCTAAGGAAAAATTGTCCCAAATGACAGCTGATCTAGTGAATGCAGCAGTAGAGGACAACAACAACCAGAAGTATAGCGAAGCTGCCGAAAAACTCTACATGGGCTACAAACTAAGCCCACAGGACACCATTTATCTCTATTATGCGGCCAATAGTGCAGTGAACGGACAGAACTATGAAAAGGCGCTGGATTACTACAATGAGCTTAAAGAAGTGAACTACGATGGTAGTGGAGTCACTTATACTGCTGTCAACATTGAAACGGGAGAGACCGAGACTATGGACAAATCGACCCGTGATCTGTATGTAAAAGCTAATACACACAAAGACCCAAAAGAAGAAAAGAGCCCATCCAAGAAGCCGGAGATCGTAAAGAACATTGCCTTGATCTATCAGCAATTGGGTGACAATGAGAAAGCTCTTGCGGCATACGCTGCTGCCAGGGCCGAAAATCCTGAAGATGTAAACCTTGTATTGGGAGAGGCCAATCTACACTACACTCTGGGTGATAAGGACAAGTTCAAGGAAATGATGGCACAGGCATCAGAAATGGCCCCTGACAATCCAGATTTGCTTTACAATATCGGTGTGATCAATATGGAGCAGGGCAATTTGGAAGAAGCAAGGGATGCCTACAAAAAAGCATTGGCCATCGACCCAGGTTATATCAATGCCCTATTGAACCTTTCTACTACTTATGTGAACGAAGGGAATGGTCTGATCGATGAGATGAATGCCTTGGGCAGCTCAAAAGCGGATATTGCCAAATATGACGAATTGAAAAATAAAAAAGACAGTCTTTTCAAAGAAGGGGCAAACGTTCTTGAAAACGCCTTGAAAACCAATCCTGATAATGAAAGTATCCTTACCCAATTGAAGAACATCTACGGAGCTTTGGGAGATACCGAGAACTTTATGAGGATGAAAAAACTGTTGGGAGAATAAACCTCAACCTTCAAAGTAAAAAGAAGCCCCACAAAAATGGGGCTTTTTTATATGATCTTTTTAATGACCCGAAGCTTGTGGGTATATGACTTTTCTTGAGTATTGAAGATGCCCGTATGGTCCAATCGGTCTATGCGGACATGGCCGTTCACGTGGATGATATAATTGTCCCTCAATATAATGCCCACATGGTCGATGGTGCCATCCTGGTCATCAAAAAAGGCAAGGTCGCCAGGTTCACTTTCTTCAATAAAACTCAAGGCTTCCCCTTGTTTGGATTGGGTCCCGGCCTTTCGTTCAAGGGCATAGCCGTTTATTCTGTAGACCATCTGCGTAAAACCGGAGCAATCTATGCCAAAAGGAGTCTTTCCTCCAGCCAGATAAGGGGCCTTCAAGTACATAAAGGCTGTGTCCACCAAATTTTCTTTGGGTTTCACTTCACTGATATGGCTCCCTTCAAAGGAATGGCCCAAGAACGATGAGGAACTTACCATCGAACCCAAAAGTACAGGGAGCAACATGCCATCATCGGTACAAATGTGCGAAATGATGTCAGCGGATATTTTCTGGTCCTGTCCCAGATCCAATTGTTGGTACATTTCCTCGGAAATAAGGATGATCTGGTTATTGGAAGCCCAACCTTCATAATTGTCATGGGCCGTCCTGATCTTGCTCCACTTTTTGCGATGTTCCAAGACCTTGAAATGTTCACCATATAAGAGCTGGGAGGACATTTCGGATGAATCATCGGGAGCTGTTCTGATGGGAACAATGCTCAGTGGACAAATTCCATATTGCATTTACAGTAGATTGAATCGCTAGTATTTTTCCAAAACAATTGCAGATGCGCCGCCACCTCCGTTACAAATGGCCGCTGCACCCAATTTGGCATTGTTCTGTTCCAATATGTTCAGTAACGTTATGGTGATTCTGGCACCGGAACAACCCAGGGGATGTCCCAAGGATACGGCACCTCCGTTCACGTTCACGTTGGAAGCGTCCAGTCCAAGAAGTTTCATGTTGGCAAGTCCCACAACCGAGAAAGCTTCGTTGAACTCAAAAAAATCGATGTCCCCAATGGAAACCCCCGCCCGATCCAGCGCTTTGGGAAGGGCTTTTGCAGGGGCAGTGGTGAACCATTCCGGTTCATGGGCGGCATCTGCATATCCTTTGATGACAGCCAATGGCTGTAGGCCCAGTTCCATGGCTTTTTCCTCACTCATGAGCACCAGGGCCGCAGCACCATCATTTATGGTAGAGGCATTGGCAGCCGTTACCGTACCTTCTTTGGTGAAAGCGGGACGGAGCGAAGGAATTTTGTCCAGTTTTACATTCTTGTATTCTTCATCCTCACTGACCACGATGGGTTCTCCTCTTCGTTGGGGCACTTCCATGGGAACAACTTCATTGTTGAACTTTCCTGCTTTCCATGCATCCGCAGATCTTTGATAGGATTGGATGGCATAGGCATCCTGATCTTCACGGCTGAATTCATATTTGGAGGCGCAAGCATCTGCACATACACCCATTGCATTTTGATCATAGGCATCCACAAGGCCATCCTTTTGCATACCATCGAGCAATGTGGAAGGACCAAACTTGGTCTCGCTCCTCAAATAGGCATAGTGGGGGATAAGGCTCATATTTTCCATGCCGCCTGCCACTACAATGGAATTCTCGCCTAGGGCAATGGATTGGGCCGCCTGCATTATGGATTTCATTCCAGAGGCACACACCTTGTTCACCGTTGTGCAGGGAACGGTATTCGGGATACCGGCATAAATGGCGGCTTGTCTGGCAGGGGCCTGCCCTGTTCCGGCCTGTACCACGTTCCCCATCAGCACCTCTTCCACCAGCTCGGGCTTCAAATTGATTTTGTCCAGGGCACCTTTTATGGCCACGGCCCCCAATCTGGGTGCCGGAACGGTGGAAAGCGACCCCATAAAGCTCCCGATCGGGGTTCTGGCGGCTGAAACGATGACGACTTTTTTCATATGTGCATTTTTACTTCTGCGAAAATACTAAAATTAAATGCAAAGCTATAAGAGGGCACAAGCCCATCATGTTCGTTAATATTTTCTATTTTTGATGTTGACAGCACTCGGCTATGGGAAAAACATTGGATAATATCTATAAACACCAATCACTGGTTTACAAGTATTTCCTCTATTTTGTCTCCGTTGCCTTGATTGTCTTCTTTTTTCCGAAGGGCGGAAAGTTCAAGTATGATTTCCAAAAGGGAAAACCTTGGCAATACGAGAACCTATATGCTCCCATCGATTTTTCCATTCAAAAGTCCCAAGAGGAAATAGCCCAAGAACAACTCACGATCCGTAACAACAAAACGGATTATTATGCCTTTGAGGCCAATGTGGTAGCGAATGTCAAGTCCGAAGTGGAAAAAGGTCTTGGCGCCATGTTTTCTTCACAACAAAGGCGCGAACTCTGGAACTTGGCCGAAGAAGCCATCGATGAGGTATATGCTGCAGGGGTTTTTGAAGAGCTCCCCCAGACCAGTTCCATCGTGGTGGTGAAGAACAATGAGGCCCTTCCACTGGGGAGCAATGGCTATCTGGATGTTACTGGGGCCAAGCAAAAAGTGTCCAGAAAGTTTTCCGATAGTGGCAATTCAGGAGCTTCCAGTGCAGAGGAGCTTGTGGAACAGAGCATAAAGCCCAATCTGGTATATGACCGATCTTTGACCGAAAGCGCGTTGACCGACGAACTTTCGAAGATTTCCTACACGAGGGGAGAAGTGCTCCAAGGAAAACTCATCATTGCAAAAGGAGAAATTGTGGAGGCGGAGGACTTTAAAGTCTTGAGTTCGCTAAAAGATGAATACGAATCCGAACTTTGGAGGGGGAACAATTACTATTTCATTTTGTTGGGATATATCATTTTGGTAGCCTTGGTACTGATCATGTTGTTTCTCTTCATCAAACGCTATCGGGGTGATATTTTCACGAACAACAACAAGGTCACTTTCATCTTCTTCAATGTCCTGCTCATGGTCCTTGCCACTACCTTGATGGTGAAACACTATGAAAACTATGTTTATATGGTGCCGTTGTGCATTCTGCCCTTGGTACTCAAAAATTTCTTCGATGCCAGATTGGGCCTTTTTGTCCATGTGTTGACGGTACTCATCCTAGGTTTTGTGGTGCCCAACAGCTTTGAATATATCTTTTTGCAGATCATTGCCGGTATCGTTACCATTTTGACGGCATCTGAGCTGTATAAAAGGGCCAATCTTTTCATTTCGGTAGGGCAGATCACTTTGATCTATATCATTGGTTATTTTGCCTTCCATGCCATCCATGAGGGGAATCTGGAGAATATTGAATGGATCTTGTTCGGGGTTTTTGTCCTGAACGGACTTTTGACGCTTTTTGCCCAGCCACTGATCTATATGTTCGAAAAGCTTTTTGGGCTGATATCCGATGTTTCATTATTGGAACTTTCGGATACCAATTCCAAATTGCTCAAGGAACTGTCCGATAAGGCTCCGGGAACCTTCCATCATTCCCTGCAAGTAGCCAATCTTGCCGAGGCCGCGGCAAATGAAATCGGGGCCAATGCCATGTTGGTAAGGGTGGGGGCCCTGTACCATGATATTGGCAAAATGGAGCACCCGACCTACTTTACCGAAAACCAGATCACGAGTGTGAACCCGCACGACGATTTGCCCCCCATGGAAAGTGCAAAGATCATTGTGGATCATGTTATTGATGGCATCGAGATTGCGCGAAAGCACAATCTGCCGGATCGTATCATTGATTTTATACGGACCCATCATGGAACCACTTTGGTCTATTATTTTTTCAAAAAGCAGCAAGAACTGGACAAGGAGGTGGACGAGGATGATTTTAGATATCCCGGTCCGATTCCCTTTTCCAAGGAGACGGCCATTCTGATGATGTCTGATGCTGTTGAGGCTGCCTCCAAAAGCCTGAAAAACCCAACTTTTATAGCGATAGATGAGTTTGTGGAAAAGATTGTGAAAGGGCAGATGCAGACCAATCAGTTTTTGAATGCCAATATTACCCTGAAAGAAATAGAAATGGTCAAGAAAGTATTGAAGCAAAAGCTCACGAACATCTACCATTTGAGGGTGGAATATCCAGAATAGCAGAGGGATGCAAACTATTGGTTCAAAAAAATGGAAAAATAGTTGCGATCTATTGGATGAAAAGGTACATTTGCATCCGCATTTTTGGAGTGCACGTTCAGGAAAAAAATTAATAGGAGAGGTGCCGGAGTGGTAACGGAGCAGATTGCTAATCTGTCGACGGGTAACCGTCGCCTGGGTTCGAGTCCCAGTCTCTCCGCTTTTCCAAATAATAGTTCGGGGTGTAGCGTAGCCCGGTTATCGCGCCTGCTTTGGGAGCAGGAGGCCGCAGGTTCGAATCCTGCCACCCCGACGGAATGGGTTTTAACAGAACCCATAAAAAGGTTAATCAAATGAATTTCAAGGAAATACATTTTTTTTGAATTCATTTGATTGCCTTTAAAACCATATCAAAAGTTACCTATTCGGTTACCTGTTTTTAACCGATTTTTTTCACTACTTTGGTAACTATCAAGCATTTGACTTTCGTTTCGATTTGACTTTCAAAAAAATCGAATATTCAACTAAAGCGAGAGTCTATGGACACTTCAAGAACTTTCAGTATTCATTTTTGGCTGAACCTGGCCAAGGAAAAAGAGGGTCTGGCACCCATTTATGCACGGATCACCGTGGACGGGAAACGTGCCGAAATCAGTCTTAAACGAGTTACCCAGGTTACCTTTTGGGACACAAATGCTAAGAAAACAACTTCAAGATCGACCGAAGGGAAGCAATTGAACAACTATTTGGATCAGGTCCATGCCAAGCTATTGGCCTGTCATAAAGAATTGTCTTCCGATTTTGAACTGGTCACCGCACAATCCATAAAATCGAGGTTCACGGGAGTGGATTCGAAGCACAAGACCTTGTTGCAATTGGTGACCTATCACAATGAGAACACGAACGGGACCTTAATGCCCGGCACCCTGAAGAATTATTATACCACAGAGAATTATCTCAAGCTGTTCCTGCGCAGGTACCATAGGACCGGAGATATCTATCTTAGGCATATACGGTATGGATTTATCATCGATTTTGAACAGTTCCTGCGAAAGGGACCATCCCTGCAAGGATCGAACCCCCTCAACAACAATGGGGTGATGAAGCATCTTTCTCGATTGAAGAAATTGATGAACTTCGCTTTGGACCTGGAATGGGTGGACAAAAACCCCTTTGCCCGGTACAAGTTGAAGATGCACAAACACGAAAGTGAGTTTTTGGAAAAGCATGAGTTGGAAACCTTAAAGAATGCTTTCGTTCCCGAAGAAGGTCACCGAATCGCTCGGGATGTCTTTGTCTTCTCCTGTTATACGGGACTGTCCTATATTGATGTGAAAAAGTTAAAAAAAGGGAACGTGGTCCGTGGAGTGGATGGTGGGTTCTGGTTGTTCCTGGAACGCACCAAGACCAGATATCCACTCAGGATCCCACTTTTGGAAGAGGCCATGGAGATCTTGGATAAGTTCAGGGATGTCCCCATTGTTGAAAACAATGGTCTTTTGCCTGTCCTGACCAACCAAAAAATGAACAGTTATATCAAGGAGGTCGCAAAAAGAATTGGAATAGATAAAAAGCTTACTTTCCACTCAGCAAGGCATACTTTTGCAACAACAGTGACCCTTTCCAATGGTGTCCCCATTGCCACGGTTTCCAAACTTTTGGGCCATACCAAGATCACTACCACCCAGATCTATGCACGGGTATTGGAAGAAAAGATAAGTGCGGATATGGATGGCCTTAGGACCGTTTTGAAAAATGACGGGGGACGTATTGGTAACAAAGTTTCGGGGCGGTAATGGAGATGGGCTTTGGCATATTTGAGTTGGCACAATGGGTTTGGCCATGGGCCTAATTGTTCAAATCAGAGGCCATTGATGAAACTTTTATCATCTTGAGCCAATTTTTGAAATGAATACCCTGTATTTACCAATCGTGTAACGATAGACCCTAATTTATGAGGTTCTTTGTAACATAAAAAGTAATGGCAAAAAGTACGTACATATCAGAAAATCTCAATGTAGGACACATCGCTTTATTGAAATATTTGGAAGACCATGAAATACTTTTCATCAATTTGAGGGATCTTGCTGCCCAATTGCCCGTGAGTTTGGGGAGCAATGTGAACGAGTTGGTGGAAAACCTCTATCAAAAGGGATTGTTGAGCCGAATAGAACGTGGCACATACGCCAAGCCCAATTACTCCAATGTGAACGTTTTGGCGACCTTCATCAACCCAGGTGGGACAATTGCCTATTGGTCAGCTTTGCACCACCATAATTTAACGGAGCGATTTCCATATACGGTTTTTGTAAAGACCGTTCACAGGAAAAGGGACACGAACAACTTAGGTTCCAAGGTAAAGTTTGTGACCGTAAAAGCAAGAAGGTATATTGGTACAATGGAGGAGGGGCACGGATCGAACAGTTTTTCGGTGACCGATAGGGAAATGACCATGTTTGATTGTTTCGATCAAACCCGTTACAGCGGAGACCTATCCGATTTGATCAGGGCACTTGAGAATGGAAAATGGATCAATAAGAAACTGATAGAGTATATGATGGGGTATGACAATACCGCCTTGACCAAATGACTTGGCTTTTTGGCGACTCTGTTCCATGCGGATAGCTTACAGGGTTTTATTGAATATGCCAAGAAGCAAGCAAACTAAAAATATAGCTTATTGGATGCTGGAGGCCTGGAACAAGGAGAGTTTGTAAATGAGTGGAAGTTTAGATTGAACATTGATAGGGAAAATCTACTGCAAATGGTAAAAACTGAGTATTAAATGATTCTTCAAAAGGAAATCATACTGAGATCGGAAGAATGGAAGGTGCCACCGGATACAGAGGACAAGGATTATGTTTTGGGACATTTTCTATCGGTCTTTTTTGAAGCCTATAAGGACCATCTGGTCTTCAAGGGCGGTACATGCCTACGTAAATGCTATATTGATAATTATTGCTTTTCCGAGGATTTGGATTTCACGGCAAGGGATAAAGCTTTTGTGTTGGAATAGGAAATCCTTGGGAGCATAGCCAAGACCACCACGGATCGAATAGGAATCCTGTTCAGTGTAGGTGAAATTTCCCAATTGGTCTTTAATGACAAGCCCAAGGGTTTCAGGTCCCAATTAAATATTGGGGGGCAAACCATTCCAAAAATCAACGGCCACCTTCTCCAAAACGTTGGCATAACAAAATTAAATTGGAGATCAGTATCGATGAGGTACTCCTTCAGGCAACTGAAACATTGGATATAATGCACCTATATTCCGATGGGCTGAATGGTGAAGAACAATACCCATGTTATAGTATTGATGAAGTGGTGGCTGAGAAGTTAAGGGCCTTGAAGCAACGTTCATACACCGCACCAAGGGATTTTTATGATCTGTACCATCTGACCCAAGAATTTTCCGAACGGGATTGGAAAAGGATCACCCCAATTTTCCTAATTAAAATGGAACACAAAAAGTTACCATATAACTCCCCTTCGGATTTAGTGGATGAAGCTAAGATTACCAATGTGAAGCGAGCCTGGAAATCGAGTGTGGCTTAAATTCCCATTATTAACCCCCATAAAAGGATTGCATGAGTCTCTGTAATGACTATAAATTCAAACCACTTAAACTAAGAACAACCAAGTATTTTTTATTTGTTAAATATGAAAATAAAAAACCTTGTTAATTGGGCAAGACAATGCTGTCCTGGTCTGGATTATAAACCATTATTTGGTGAGAAGGTTTAACTATTTCATCCAAGGTGGTTATGAACCCGCGTGTTCTCATTGCTGCAAAAACCAAAACCTCAGCATTTGGATAAGTTTCTTTTAACCTTCTTGCACAAGCACATGAAGTTCTGCCAAGTGTGAAAACATCGTCCATCAATATTATTTTTTCAACAAAAGCCTCTGGAGGGGTACACATTAGACTATCATAATGTGTGTTGCAGGATGGACGGCTTTCAGCGGTGTAGAAATTGCTTGATTTTGGAACAGGATTGATTCTTTCAATCAAATTCTGAACCGTACTGCCAAAACCTGAATTTACTAAGTGTTCCGACAAAATTCTAGTTGGCCAATGAGCACCTTCAACCATTGGAGTACTTCTAGGTGCTGGGACCAATACTGGGTTGCTATTGAACATTTGGGAAATTGGGTGTTCTTGTGGCAATTCAGACATATAATATATCAGTCGTTCAATTACCCGGGCATTCCCCGACTTTATATTACCACATATTCTCTTTGAGAGTTGTGCAGTCTCATTGGTGCCCCGACTCGCAAATTCCAGCATTGTGGCAAATGGAATTTCAAAAGGCATCCTCAAATTTTGAGGTCAAGTATGGAATGTGGGTAAAAATCTCATTCACATTTTCCCTGGAAAGAACTTGGGCTCCATAATCCAACATTTCCTTGGCCCATGAAACATTTGAGTCTTGTATAACATTTTCCAAAATATACAACTCGCGTCCCAAACGAAGGGCTTCCCAGCCTTGGTGTCGGGTACCACTTTTATCAGTGGCCTCAATGATGATCGTTGCATCGGATATCAATGCCATGGTCCTATTCCTAATTGGAAAATTCTTTGGTTGTGTTGGAAAACCTTCCGGAAACTGGGAGATGGCCAAATGCTCTTTTTTGATTTTATCCAAAAGTGTTGCATTTTCCTTTGGATAAGGGATATTTAGAGGTGTTCCCAAAACCGCAATGGTCCGTCCACCTGAATCGATTGCAGTTTGATGGGCCATAGTATCAATTCCTTTTGCCAATCCACTTACTACTATGATATCGTGCTTGACCAAGGTTTTTGATATGATCTTTGCTCTTTGTAAGCCTTCCTTTGAAGCTGCTCTTGAACCTACAACGGAAACCCTTCTTTTCTCATAGAGCAAATCTTCATCCCCACCAAAGAACAATTTTTCAGGGAAATGCTTCTTTTCGGCATCTGTCAATAGTTGAAAATAGGTTTCAATGCCCATTGGTAGTTATTGTATTAGGTACAACAAGGTACAAAATTAAAGAAAAATATTATTGCCCTATTTTTAGACGGATTTAGACTATATGGAAGACCGGATGGTTGAGACCACTATAAACGGAAAATTTGAGCCACCCAGTATTTGGCTTTAGTGGTTTGAAAGCCAGATTTTTGTGTTAGTTTCGAGGTGCTCAATTATAGCCGGCGAGTGTGGTTTACTATGTCCGGCGTTTCCATCCATGCTTCATTTTTCGTTTTTTCTGTTTACGAATGAGGCAAGAACCATGGTTTGCCGATATTATCGGTTATCAAACTTTAGTTAATTTTACTTATATGACATTTACGATGAATTTGAACAAGAATATAGGATTCAGGCTACTCCTTTGTTTCTTTGGTATTCTTTGTTGTTCCTGTGTAAATACTGATAAAACCGATGCCATCCGGGTGGGATTCTCCCAATGTATCAGTGACCATGAATGGCGAAGGGCTATGAACCATAGCATGGAGGTAGAGGCTTCATTGCAGAATAATGTGGAACTCACCATTTTCCCATCCAATTATAATACTGATAAACAGATTGAGGATATCAATCAAATGATCGATGAGGGATATGATGCCATCATTGTCTCTCCATTGGAGCCCAATTCCATTGTTCCAGTAATAGAGAGGGCGTATAACTCAGGAATCCCAGTGGTATTGATCGATCGTAAGGTCAATACCGATAGGTTCTCCACTTTTGTGGGGGGGGATAATCTGGAAGTAGGGCGCGATGTTGGCAATTATATAGTCTCTGCGGCCGACGGACCGACCAATATTGTTGAAATTAAAGGTAGTGATAATTCGTCCCCGGTCATTGAAAGAAGTTTGGGCTTTCATCAAGTTGTTGACAGCAACCGGAACATTGATCTTTTGATGAGTATCAAGGGAAATATTGATGGGACACCGAAGGATAGATTTTCAAAAGTTTTGGATTCTTTGGGGAGCGAAGGGATTGACTATGTATATGCATTCAACGACCTAATGGCCTATCAGGCATGGCGGGTAGCACGACAAAAGGGTATGGAAGGTCAAATCAAGTTTATCGGTGTTGATGGACTAAACGGTGATGAGGGAGGAATAAACTTGGTTCGCACTGGAATTTTGGAAGCCTCGATATTGTATCCCACAGGGGGATCAGAAGCCCTACAATTGGCCATAAAACTTGTACATGGGGAGGAAGTTGACAAAGAAAATCTTCTCGGTACCACGGTAATCAACCGTAGGAATGCCGATATCATGAAAAACCAATTTGATAAGATCAATGACCAACAGGCCGATCTTGAAAAACAGACCGCAGCGATAAAAGAACAAGAAAAACGCTATTATGCACAAAGTAAATTATTGCAGATTACATTGGTTTTATTTGGGGTCGTACTGATTCTTGCCCTTTATAGCATTTATTCAATTTTTACCATTAGAAAAAAGAATCGGCAATTGGAGGTCATCAATCAAAAAATTACGGTACAGAGAAACCAAATAGAGAAAATAGCCAAGGAGGTAAAAGAGAGCAATGAGGCCAAACTCAATTTCTTTACAGGACTATCACATGAATTCAAAACACCACTGACCCTGATCATGAGTGCAGTGGATTCCTTAGCGGATTCCATGGTGGACAAGCCTCGGGCCATGAATGAGCTGGAACTTATACATACCAACTCCAACCGATTGTTAAGGCTTATGAACAACCTGTTGGATTTCAGGAAAGCAGAGGATAAAACCTTCAATATTAGAGCTTCCATTACCAATATTTTTGTATTTACAAAAAATATCCATGCTGAATTTGCCCGAGAAGCCAAAAGAAGGGGCATCAAGTTTACCATTGATAGCAATAACAAGGACTTGGAACTTTTTATCGATCGGAATTTAATGGATAAAGTTTTCTTCAACCTCCTTTCCAATGCGTTCAAGTTTACACCGGACAATGGTTGGATTACCATACTCATCAAGGATAATGAAGAAGGCAATGATGTCACTATCCATATCAAGGATAACGGTATCGGAATCCCTGAAAAGGAGGTCAAGAACGTATTTGACCCCTTCTTTAAGGGGTCAAATAATAGGAAGAACAGTTCAGGGATCGGTTTACACCTCAGCAAACAGTTCATCGAACTTCATTTGGGAAAAATTGAGGTGAAGTCGCATAAAGGGACTGAATTCATTATTACACTGTTCAAAGGAAATACCCATTTTAATGAGGATCATATAATTGATTATTTGGATTTGGAGGAGTCGACGATTCCCGATTTCGCTTCGGAAGCCGTTTTTGGAAACCATGTCCCGGAAAATGTACTGGAATCGAACATGGAAAAGTATTCCATACTTATTGTTGAGGATAACAAAGAACTTTCGATGTTCCTTAGAAACAAGTTGATGGATGAGTACGATATTCTCATGTCCAATGGGACAGATGCCATTGAAAAGGCATTTGAATTTGTCCCGGATATCATATTATGCGATGTAAACTTGCCTGAAATGAGCGGATTTGAAATCTGCACCATTTTGAAGAATGATTTGAAGACCTCCCACATCCCAACCATCATCTTGACCGCTTTGGATAACAAGGAGTCCTATTTAAAGGGCCTTCAATCCGGGGCAGACCTATACCTGACCAAACCCTTTAGCTACACTATTTTGATCCAATCCATCAAATCCATGTTGTACAATCGGGAAAAGCTACGCTTATACTATACCAATAACTTTTATAAGATAGAGGGGACTGGAAATTATGGAAACCTGGAACAAAAATTCATCGATCAACTGAATCAGTGTATCATGGAAAATATTGATGACACCGAATTTTCCGTTGAGGCTTTGGCTGATAATCTCAATGTTTCAAGAGTCCAGTTATACCGAAAAGTCAAGGCAATTTTTGGGATCAGCATTAGTGACTATATCAGTGATATCCGATTGGATAAGGCCAAATCCATGTTGGAAAATACCTCCCTTCCCATTTCAGAGGTGGCCTATGCTTCCGGTTTTGCCAGCCCTAGTTATTTTTCCACTTCCTTTAAGAACAAATTCGGAAATTCCCCAGGAGCTTTTAGAAAATCATCCCAATCTTAAACGTTTTCCTTCCCAACTTTACCCCTAGATGTAACCTCTGTGCAAATTCTGGTTACAATTTCTAAAGTTTAAACCCCTTGTTAAAACTAATTTTTGATCAAAGTGCTGTAAATCAAAACAGTACAATAAAATAACCCTTTCTTAACAAAAACGTAAAAAACTGAAACATCAGTAATATCGATATCGTTTTATTGCGAATACATTAGCAAAAATGATATAGATAAATCGATATGAAAAAAATTTGGGTATGGGCCACCACGGCAGCTTTGGCAGGGTTCCTTTTTGGTTTTGATACAGTGGTCATTTCCGGGGCCGATAAAAAACTACAGGCGCTTTGGGGTTCATCTGATGTTTTCCATGGAATGGTCGTGATGGCCACTGCACTTTGGGGAACGATAATCGGAGCGATTTTTGGAGGTATACCCACCGATAGGATAGGACGTAAAAATACCCTGCTTTGGATAGGGGTATTGTACACCATCTCAGCACTGGGGTCTGCATTTGCAAATGACCCGTATATCTTTGCCATTTTCAGGCTGATTGGCGGTATAGGTGTTGGGGCCTCTACCATCGCAGCTCCGGCCTATATTTCCGAAATAGCTCCTCCAAAGGATCGGGGCAAACTTGTGGGCCTCTACCAATTTAATATCGTATTTGGGATTCTTATTGCATTCTTCTCCAATTTTTTATTGAATGGTATTGGAGAGAACGACTGGAGATGGATGATGGGTGTGGAGGCCATACCTGCGATAATTTACACCCTATTCGTGTTGAGTGTGCCCAAGAGCCCAAGATGGCTATTGTCAAAGTTTAGAACTAATGAGGCTCGCGAGGTACTTCAGCGTATTGATCCCGATAGGGATGCAGAGGCTCTGATGTTGAAAATCCAGGAGGATAAGGACAATAATGACAAATTTGAAACCATTTTTGACAAAAAATACAGGTTTCCCTTGATTTTGGCATTTCTCATAGCTCTTTTTAACCAACTATCGGGAATCAATGCCTTTTTATACTACGCTCCACGGATTTTTGAGGAAGCTGGACTCGGCGAAAGTACAGCCTTGTTGAGTAGTATTGGTATAGGCATCACCAATTTGGTATTCACTTTGTTGGGGGTCTATTTGATCGATAGGCTGGGCAGAAAACAATTGATGTATTTCGGTTCGGTGGGATATATTATATCATTGACTTTGGTTTCCTGTGCCTTTTTTCTAGAATGGACAGGCCTTGCGGTGCCCATTTTCCTTTTTCTCTTTATTGCCTCACATGCCATTGGTCAGGGGGCGGTCATTTGGGTATTTATCTCTGAGATATTTCCCAATCACCTAAGAAGTTCAGGGCAATCTTTTGGGAGTTCTGTCCATTGGGTACTCGCAGCAATCATTCCATCACTTATCCCAGTATTGTTCTCCATGGTTGGAGCAGGGGCCGTATTTGCCTTTTTTGCTTTTATGATGGTGCTACAACTGCTTTTTGTAGCCTTTATTATGCCAGAGACAAAAGGGGTTTCCCTCGAAGAATCAAGCCAGAAATTAATAACCAAACAAAAAAAATCAATGACAAAAAAAGCGAAATACATCTCCATGATCCTAGTGTTGCTCATCGGCAGTTGTAAGAAAGTCCAAAAAGACCAAAATGAGCTTGTGACCTTAAACCAAGAAAACGAAAAAGAAAAAACAGTGGAAAAATATCGCCCCCAGTTTCATTTTACCCCAGAAGAAAATTGGATGAACGATCCCAATGGCCTCGTATACCATAATGGATATTACCACCTTTTTTATCAGCATTATCCCGATGATACGGTTTGGGGGCCCATGCACTGGGGCCATGCAAGGAGTAAGGACCTACTCGATTGGGAGCATCTGCCCATTGCGCTATATCCGGATAGTCTGGGTTACATATTTTCAGGAAGCGCGGTCGTGGACAAAAATAATACCGCGGGCTTTGGAAAAAATGCCATGGTCGCCATTTTCACGTACCATGACCCCGAAAAGGAAAGCAATGGAAGTGATATTTATCAGACTCAAGGTATCGCCTATAGTACCGATAGCGGTGAAACATGGAAAAAGTATGCAGGGAATCCGGTCGTCCAGAACCCCGGTATCAAGGATTTTAGGGATCCCAAAGTATTCTGGAACGAAGAAAAGGCCAAATGGCAAATGGTCTTGGCAGCCAAGGACCATATCCAATTCTATGAATCGGAAGATCTAAAGGATTGGTCTTTGAAAAGCAAATTTGGGTTTGATGACAATCCACCACTTGGTGTTTGGGAATGCCCGGATCTTTTTAAACTGAAAGTAGAAGGAACTGATGAGGAAAAATGGGTGCTCATAGTCAGCCATGGAGGGGAAAGTGCACCGAATGGTGGGTCCGGGACCCGTTACTTCATAGGGGACTATGATGGGGCCACGTTTACAACCGACCAAAAGAAAAGCCAATGGCTCGATTATGGCACCGATAATTATGCAGGCGTTACATATAACAATACTCCGGACCAAAAACGTATCCTGATCGGATGGATGAGCAACTGGAACTATGCCACAAAGACACCGACTGAGAAATGGCGTTCTGCCATGACCCTGCCCAGGGAACTGGAATTGGTGAAAAACGGGGAAGGGTACCTGCTCAAGAGTCAATTGATCGAGACCTTTAAAAAAGAAATTTCTCCAGTACCTGCTGATAGGATCAGCGGTAGCTTTCCTACGGATTTTACTTTTGGAAATCTGTCCGCGAGCTTCATTTCCCTTGAGGCGACCTTCAAGGATTCATTACAACTTGAATTGTCCAATCCAAGTGGGGATAGCTATGTTATAAAATATGAAAAGAGCACCGGAATATTTTCTGTGGATAGGGGACAGACAGGTAGTTCGGAATTCAGTGAACAATATAAGGAGACATCCCATCAAAAAATGGCTATTGGGAGTCGTGACAAGTTGTCCTTACAGTTGGCCATAGATGCTTCTTCCATTGAAATATTCATCAATGATGGTGAATACGTCATGACCACACAGGTATTTCCTAACCATGGGTTCTCAGAATTCAAAGTCGTCAACCCTGAAAGTATGTCCTTGGACAAATTCACATTGAGTGAAGTAAATACATCGAAAAATGAAGAGTAAGATCACCCAACTGTTAAGCATTGCATTTACCCTGTTCTCCATATCAGGATGCATTTCCTGTAGTAAGGATGAAACAAAGCCGGTACCGGATCCGGATCCAGATCCAGTGAACGAGTTACGGGAGGTATACGAATTTAAGCTGGATGAGACTTCTGGAACGGACACCAAGGAAGTCCATACCCGAAATTCTTTCGGGATCGAGGGAAACCATATTAGCCGAATGGCAGGGGTAAAGGGGCAAAGCCTATTTTTTGACGGCCTGTCCAATCAAGTCGTGGGTGAACTGCCCACAAACCCAATGCCCAACAAAAATTTGGTCGTATCGGTCTGGGCCGCACCCAAATCATACCCAGTGGGTACAGCGGGAATTTTGGCAATGACATCACAGGGAGCCAATTCAGGACTGAGTTTGGCCATCAATAAGTTCGGTCAAATTGTAGTCAAATACCATATCAATGGGGTGGCACAGGAACAGGTCACTACGGAAAGTCTAGATAGGAACGAATGGAACCATGTAGTGGTCGGGCTCAGTGCAGAAAAGACCTATTTGATTATTTATTTGAACAATGTGGCCCTTAAAACCGTGGTTGTCCCTTCAGGTGAGATATCATGGGCAGCCACTACTATCCCTGTAAAAATCGGTAAGAACACCAATGGTGAAAAGATGGGAATATATGATGTGGATTATTTTTCTGGGAGCATAGATGAGATAAAGGTTTATGCAGGGGAGGCCACACAACAAAATGTGGCCCAAATTGCGAATGGCTATTCAGCGCCCAATCAGGTCAACTTTAGTTATGACATCGATTATTCGGGGGATACCAACAGAACTAAATACCACCCTATTCCAGATTATGGCTGGGCCAATGAATCCTATGGATTGGTGTACCAAGGAAATGCCTATCATATGTTCTATCAGAAAAACGATGTTTTTTTGGGTATAGCCCAACAAAACTGGGGACATCTGATTAGTCCTGACCTAATACATTGGGAAGAAGAGAATGCCGTCCTCTGGCCAACCGAAGGCTGGGACCATCATGGTATATGGTCCGGATGCTCTGTTATTCTCGAGAACGACACACCGGCTGTAGTATATACAGGGGTGGATGGGGTTAAGGCGGGAATGGGAACCGCCACTTCCCTGGATAATTACCAAACCTTGATCAAAAATGTGGACAATCCGGTTATTCCAAGGGCTCCTTCTGATGTGGATATGGATTTTCGTGATCCATTCGTATGGCATAAGGATGGAAAATACCATATGGTGATAGGTAGTGGAATATCCACCATTGGGGCAAATGTAGTTTACTACAGTAGTACGGATTTTGAAAACTGGATCTATGGTGGCATCGCTTACCAGGGACAGAAAAATGAAGGGGATGGCCAGTTTTGGGAAATGCCCGTACGCTATGAATTTCCCAACGGAAAGGAAATGTTATTGGTCCAAAAAACCCCGGACAATACACCTGCAGTAACCACTTACTGGATCGGGAATTTTGTGGATGGGAAATTTATCCCAGATTTTGAGGAGGCAAAAAAATTAGAGGTTGTCAATGGGTTTCTATCCCCTACGGTCACCACCGACAATGCTGGCAACATTACGGCCATTGGAATTATCCCGGACGAAGTAAGTCCGCAATTTCAAATGGAGCAGGGATGGGCCAATTTGTTCAGCTTGCCACAGGTTTGGACCTTGAACGCCGCAGGCGATATCATCATAAGCCCACATCCTGACTTGACAGGACTTAGGGGAGAACAGCAACAGTTCAATGGTATTGCCCTTACGGATGGTGACACCGATTATTTGAACGGCTATACAGGACGTCATTTTGAAATGTCCGCCACAATAGAAACCGGGGATGCCGATTTAATCGGATTCATTTTGGGCAAAACTCCTGACAATGAGGAGTTGTATAAGGTGTACTATGACATGGTCAGCCAAGAATGGGTAGTGGATGCCTCCAAGGCCTCCTTAGACCAAAGGGTAAGGAAGGATGTGCGGAAAGGTGACTATACCATTGAACCTGGATCGACCATCAATCTCAGGGTTTTTGTGGATGGGTCCGTAATGGAGGTCTTCATAGATGACAAATCCCATTTTACAGGACGCTTTTTCCCGACTTCAGTGAATGCCAACGGTGTAGACCTTTTTGTTACAGGAGGAACTGCGACAGCAAACGTGACAATCTATAATATCATTGATAATTAACCAATTCATTGGCCTATGGAATAACAAACATGATAAACTGAAATTAACTGAAATCAAACTAAAATTTTAACTAAATGAATAAACTAATTTATATATGTCTGATGTTCACTGTTGGGCTTTCATTTGCCCAAGAAGTGGCTGTCAATGGCAAGGTCACTTCAGAAAGTGATGGATTGCCGCTTCTGGGTGCCACGGTGTTGGTCCGAGGGACGAACAGAGGTACCCAAACCGATTTTGACGGGAATTACCAGATAGACGCCAACTATGGGGAAACCCTTGTTGTATCCTATGTTGGTTTTAAGTCCGTGGAAATAGCTGTGGCCCAAGGGGCAAATTATGACGCAATACTTCAGGAAGATACTTTTCAGTTGGATGCCGTTGTGATCACGGGATACACCACGGAAAAAAAGAAGGATATCACAGGTGCGATCTCCGTGGTCGATGTGGATGAACTCAATACAGTATCCACGCCCAATGTAATATCAAAGTTGCAATCCAGGGTCCCTGGACTTAATTTAACGTCATCAGGTGTCCCAGGGGGTAATGACACCCAAATTTCCATACGTGGTCTGACCTCCGTTTTTGGAGGAACTGGCCCGTTGTGGGTAATTGACGGTGTACAGACCAATAACCCGGCAGGATTGAACCCTAATGATGTGGAGAGCATTCAAATCCTAAAGGATGCTGCTTCTGCGGGGATTTATGGAACAGAGGCTGCAAGGGGGGTAATTGTAGTAACAACCAAACAGGCGAAAAGCGGAACGAGTAGATTGACCTTGGATTCTAGGGTCACCCTGAACACGATTCGGGAGAATTTCAACGTGTTGAACGCCCAGGATTGGCTGGATGTGAGGTATGCGGCCCAGGGCGGTGTGCCTGTCGTGGCCGGTAGTCTCATATACACCCCGGGAACACCCTTGCCAGAATTCTTGGATGCCAACAATAATTTAAGGGTCTCCGATACGGATTGGGTGGATGTCATCACAGGTAATTCAATTTCTACTACAACCGATTTGGGATATTCCTATGCCTCTGATAAGTTTAAGGTATTCTCCGGGTTCGGACACGCAAAAGATGATGGTATCATCTCACATACTTTTTATGAAAGAATCACATTAAGACTCAACTCCAGTGTCAATCTTTTCAAGAATAGATTGACCATCGGAGAGAATTTAACGGTTGCAAACTTTAGGGAAGTGAGGTCAAATTCCATGGAAGATGCCCTATTACAAAACCCTTTGATTCCAGTTTATGGTGAAGATGGAACTTACGGAGGGCCAACTGGAGCTGGTTTGCAGGATAAATGGAATCCCTTGGCCATCCTATACATCAACAAGGACAATGTCCAAAAAACATGGCGAACCTTTGGAAATATATATGCCGATATCAATATTTTGGATGGGTTGACCTTTTCTTCCAAGTTTAATTTTGACCATAACAGCTATAAGTATGATGAACAAACGGCCTCCTTCAACCAAAATGGAAGCATTCTGGGAAATATATTTATTGAGGATGGCCTAAATTATCAGCGCTTCGCAAGAAACAGAAATGTTTCCGACACCTACATTTTTACAAATTTGTTACGGTTCAACAAGGATTTTGGCAACCATACCGTCAACGCCTTTGCGGGACATGAAACCTATGAAAGAGATCAGGACAATGACTTTAAAAGGATTCAGGTGCCCATGGGAACCAAGGTGGATTTCGAGAATATCGATCAGTATGATATCATTGCCGATAATTCCCTGTTGGATGCATATGGCATCGGGGCCGATAGTAAACGTGAGTCCATGTTCGCCAAAGTATCCTATGATTATTCGGACAAATATTATGCATCCGCAAGTGTCCGAAGGGATGGAAGCTCAAGATTTGGTCGGAACAATAGATATGGGGTCTTCCCAACGGCATCTGTTGGTTGGACCTTGTCCAATGAAAACTTTTTGAACGAATCAAATGTTTTTAACAATTTAAAATTAAGGGCTTCTTGGGGAGGTAATGGAAATGCGGATATTCTGGAATATGCACAGTATTCGATTTACCAAACCGCGGTGGAAAACAGTAATTATGATCTCTCAGGTGGTGGAAATGGGGGCATCTCCATTGGGGTCTCGCCTAATCAAGTAGGTAATCCTGATCTTAAATGGGAGCAGTCCTATCAAACCAATATCGGATTGGATGCCAACCTGTTCGACAATAGCATCAACTTGGTGGTCGATGTCTATGAAAAAACCACATCGGACCTTTTGTTGCAAACCATTCAACCCTCCGTACTTGGTGAAGCTGGGAGTACCCTCTTCTTTAATGCCGGTGACATGGTCAACCGGGGATTGGACATCTTGCTCGGTTATTCATCGAGTCCTATTCATGATTTTAAATTTGGGGTTGACCTAACTTTTTCTGCCTATAAAAATGAGATCACAAGTATCAGTAATTCCGAGAATTTCATTTTACAGGGCGTCTCATATACGGGTGTCGGACATCCCATAGGTTCTTATTTCGGATATGTGGCCGATGGGATTTTCAGGACTCCCGAGGAAGTGGCGGTACATGCCGAACAAACTGGAAAGGCACTTGGGAACATTCGGTACAGAGATCTTAATGGTGATGGGGTCATTGATCAGGATGACAGGACTATAATTGGTAATCCACATCCGGATTTTACCTATGGGATTAATCTTTCCGCATCCTACAAACGATGGGATTTCAGTCTATTCTTTGATGGAAGACAAGGGAACGACATGTACAATGCCCAAAGGGAATTGTTGGATTTTCCATATTTCGGTTTCAACCATGGGTTGAATACCTTGGATGCCTGGTCCCCAAGCAATGCAAATTCGACCATTCCGGCCTTGAGCACGACAGATTCCAATGATCAAAAAAGACCATCGACCTATTTTGTGGAAGATGGGTCTTTCTTTAGACTCAAGAATATCAACCTTGCTTACAATTTTGATCCTGAAACGACCAGCAAACTGGGCATAAAAATGGCAAGGGTCTATATCCAGGCTGAAAATTTGATCAACATAACACCCTTCACGGGATTTGATTATGAGGTGCCCGGATTGAGCAGGACCGGTATCGGAATTGCCGGTATGGGTGTCTATCCGCATACGAAAACTTTTAGTCTCGGGTTTAATCTACAATTCTAAAAAGATGAAAAAAAATATAAGAATACTAATGATGTCCATAGCCATCCTGTCTTTGGCATCATGTTCGGAAGATTATTTGGATGTAAGTCCTGAGAATGTAATATCTGAGGATAACCTTGATCTGGAGCAGTTGGTTGTAAGTGCATACAGTACCTTGGATTATCGGTACAATACAGGCGAAACTAGAGATAATTGGCCATTTGACCATGCACCATCAAACTGGTGCTTCTCAGATATCAGAAGTGGCGATGCTTACAAAGGCGGTGGTGGTGTCGGGGACAATCCAGGAGGGGGAATGCACGCCCTGGAAATCCATCAAGTGTTTCCTTCATCGGAAAACGTATATAACCTTTGGAGAGCCATTTATTTTGGAATTTTTAGGATCAATAGCGCAATGACCACCATTGCGAATGCCTCTGATTTTCCCAATGCAGAGGTAAGATTGGCCGAATTACGTGTACTCAGGGCCCATTTCTATTTTGAGGCCATGAAAAACTTTGGGTCATTTGTCTATTTGGACGAAAACACCCCTGTTGAAGAGGTACCTAATATTGAGAACTCGTTCGATGAGGATTTTCTATGGGGTAAAATTGAGGAAGACCTCAACGCAGCGATCCCTGTGTTGCCTGAAACACAACCTGACCTGGGAAGAGTCAATAAATTAGTTGCCCATGCCTATCTGGCCAAGGCAAAATTATTCCGAGGACAGTGGCAACAAGTGATCACGAACGCCAATATCGTATTGGCGGGACCCTATGGATTGGTAGATGATATCGAAAAGCTATATTCCACACCGGGATATGCCAACGAGGAGAATGTCTTTGCGATTCAATATTCGATCAATGATGGTTCAGAATTTGGCAACCTGGATTTCGGCAATCTTTTGAACTCTCCGGATTCACCCGCTGACGATACCAATCATCCCTATCTCAATGGTGATGACTTTGACAAACCCTCCCAGAATATAGTGAACGCGTTTAAAGTTGATGATGTCGGACTTCCCTTATTGGATACCTATAACAATTCAGATTTGGATCCCAGGGATATTACCACTCCTGTGGACCCGAGGTTGGACCATTCCATTGGAAGGCCGGGAATCACATGGAAAAAATGGGAAGGTATGCCTATGCAGGACAATTGGAACAGGGACGTTGCCACCTACGGCTATTATGTAAGGAAGAAGAACCAAATCGACCCTTATTCGGATTTAAGGTCCTCGGGCGGGTTTCCCTGGGCCAAGGGAGCTCTGGATTGGCCTCTGATAAAAATAAGTGATGTCATGCTCTGGAAAGCCGAGGCCGCTATTGAACTCAATGATGTGGAGACGGGAATGACCATTATCAACCAAATCCGGACTAGGGCAAAGAACTCACCCAGGGTCTATGATTTTAACGATCCGAGCAACCCGGCCGCTAATTACTCCATTGAACTTTACCCCACAACGGGAGTGGTACAGGCATATGCCCGAAAGGCCCTCCGTATGGAGCGACGGCTGGAACTGCATAATGAGGGACACCATTTTTATGATTTGGTCAGGTGGGGCATCGCTCCAAGCTGGATCAATGACTATATGCTTGCCGAAAGCGGTAAAAGACCCTATTACAGCGGTGCTTCCTTTACAGAAGGAAGGGATGAATTCCTTCCCATTCCCCAAATAGAAATTGATGCATCAGGAGGTGTCTATTCACAGCGTTCAGGGTATTAACAGTTAACCAATTAAAACAACACAGATGAAAAATCATTCAAATTATATCAAAAGAAGTCTCCTATTCTTTCTAGGAGTGTTATTGACGGTAACTTTGGGCTGTAATGATGACATTACCTTCGAGGATAATGTGCCCGATTACACCAGTGCAATAATCCGATCTCTCGAAATCAATGGACAGGCCGCTGCAATAAACCATACAACGGGAACCATTACTTTGACCTTGGCTGCCGGTATGGACATCAGTAACCTCGCCGTTGAATTGTCCGTGCCAGACGGTGCCACAGTGGATCCATCTTCAGGCAGTACCGTTGATTTTTCAGGTGGGCCGGTTGTATTCACCGTCACAAACAATGGAGCGTCCCGTCCATACACCGTAACCATTAGCGCCTATGGGGACCCCATGATCACCACGTTTTCCATTGGAGAAAATGAAGGGGTCATCGATCAGGAAAACGGGAGCATAATGGTCAATGTGGGCAGTGAGGAAAACATAAAGGCTTTGGTGCCACAGTATACCATTCCGGGAGGGACAACCGCTTCTCCTCAATCAGGTGTGGCACAGGATTTTAGCAATCCGGTCAAATTTACTGTTTTGTCAAATGATGGCTTTACGGGCAAATCCTACTTTGTAACGGTAAGCCAATCGCCTAAGCCATTGATTACTAGCATTAAAACAGGTGAGGATGTTTGTAGTGTGACAGGCGTCATTGATAATGTTGCTTCAGTGATCAATTTGGATTTTCCTGCAGGTACGGATATTTCTGCGATTACCCCGATAATCGAATTGACCGAAGGGTCAAGTGTTTCTCCTGATTCTGGCGTATCACAGGATTTTACCTCGGGACCATTAGACTATACGGTGACCAATGTGGAAGGGTTGACAAAAACCTATACGGTCAATGCAAGAATAATTGCCTCGTCCAATAAGATTGCTTTTATAAGTGGGGCAGATTGTTTGGAAAGTATATCGGAACCCGATACTAAGGCAGCTGCTCTTTGGCTAAAGGCGAACTATGCAGAGGATTTTGTCTATTTAAAAGCTGGTTCATTGACCAGTACCGACCTAGAAAGTACAGAATTGATCCTTCTGTATTGGGACAATGTTGATACACAGGAAATGCCTGATGGTGGATTGGCACCTGAAAAGGTGGATATCATTACAGATTACTACAAAGGTGGTGGGAATTTGATTGTTGAAGGATTTGCAATTAATCTACTGGACGATATCGGCCGAATAAATATTGGCGGAACCTTGTTTACCAATGAAGGAGGTAATACCAGTGTTGTCGGAGGGGAAAACTTCGATGCATGGGGATTGAGGGGCACCTATACGGTACCCAGTCCATCTGAATCCCAGAACCATCCACTCTTGGCTGGCTTGGATCAAGGAGGTACGGATAATTACCCTATGAACAATGCGAGGTACAAGGAGGATAGGAATTTTGGAATCGATTTTGGTGTGGGCGAATATAACGGTTTGTTCACGGAGGCCCAATGCAGCGAAGAAAGAGCCTTGGAATTTGAAGCTGCGACCAATAGCGTTTTGATCAGGTGGTATGAATGGTTGGATTCAAGAGGATGTGGTATCGGCCTTGCCGAGTTTAAGCCCCAAGGGGAGTACCAAGGGACCATGATCTTGAATACCGGTGGCTGGCTGGAATGGAGTATGGAAGATAATAATGGGGCGGTTAACGATTTCCAGGACAATATCCATCGTTTACATGCAAATGCAATTGATTACCTACTAAATTAAGAGAAATGAAGAACATAATTGTTTATAAAGTCATGGCATTCATGATGGTTCTCACGGGATTGCTATCCTGTGAAGAAAGGGAAAACTATATGGATGGGCCTTCAACTCTCAATATCATTGAAAGTGCAAGTTTGAACAGCAAAAGTGCTGAGATAGATCATTTGGCAGGGAAGATAAAGGTGAGTCTGGCGGGAAACACCGATTTGACCTCGGTACTCTTTGAGGCATCAGTTCCCGAGGGGGTCAATTTGTCCCCATCCAGTGGCTCCATGTTGGATCTGAACGAACCGAACGAGATAACCGTGAGCAATGGTGATTCAGAAAGGGTCTATCGTATCAGTGCAACCATTTTACCTTCAAAAATAGCCTTCTTGGGGGATGGTGCAACAATTGCTGGGATAGTGGATGATGATGTACAGGCAGCTGCACTATGGACCGAGGAAACCTACGGTGACGACTTTGTCTATATTCCCTATGATGGGTTGACCGACGAGGCCTTGGAGGGTGTCAACGTCTTAGTATATGTACATGATCAGGTGGGTTCCTCCGATCAACCGGATGCCGTCTTGGAGCGATTGAATGTACTTTCAAAATTTTACGTTCAAGGAGGTAAGATTGTGGCCGGACTTTTGGGTACGGGTCTGGTCGAGGAACTTGGAAGGGATACTTCTGGATTAAGGACCATCATTGGTACAGGTGCCGGGGGATCAAATCCCGATAGTTGGGGCATCGGCTTCAGCGGTTCCTCTTTGTCCAATATCATTTCGAACGGTCTGGAGTTCTTCGATGCCAATTTGGCCTATGTAATCGACCCAGGATATAAAGAAGACCATAATGCCCTTTGGAACCTGGGATCCTTCACGAACGCACCCTATGCAACCTTCAATTCCTTGTACAATGCGGAGCCCATTGCCATTTGGGACCATACCATTGAGGCGCAGACTGCCGCAGGAATAATTGTCTGGAACCCATTTGAAAGATTTGAAGGTTATATCATAACCATAGGGATTGGGGGCATGGAATGGAGCATGAACGATGACCGGGATAACCCCTATTTGAGCAACGTGGAAAAAATATATAAAAACAGTATTGATTATTTGAGTAGCAGGTAACTGTAGTTTGTTTAGTGGAAGGAACGGGGGAAACCCGTTCTTTTTCCAATGTAAAGTGGGTTCACTTTATCGGGATCATTCCATGGCGTGAACCCTCACCTAAATTTACCGAAACCAAATTAAACCTGAAAACAGAACACAAATGAAGATTTTTATTAGGGCCTTACTCTATTTGGTAACCTTTCCTTTTGCCCTCCAAGCACAGGAACTGCACCTTTCCTTCGATGGGGAATCCTGGTGGAAGGAACTTGCAGGGCAGCGCGAAGTGCAATTGTACAATTCTCCCTATAGCCTTACGGATGAAAAACCACATTTTCTTTGGAAAAGTATTGGCCAGGGAGGTTCCCTTCTTTTTGACGGGTATTCCACCTATATGGAACTGCAAGACTTTAGGTTACCGGAAACATTTGAACTCAGCTTTTGGTTGGCGCCACGGGCCTTTGATAGTGCAGTGGACAATAAACTATCGGCCATCGTGGATTATACTTCAGTGACCGATTCCCTAGGTTTTAAAGTAGGCTTGTTAAAACATGGCCAGCTTGCAGTGCAGTTCGAATCCTCCTTGGACAAAAAGCGGTTTACCAATGATTCTTTATTTGTGAAGAAAAATGAATGGAACTTTATTCAGATAGGCTATGATGGGAAATCAATACAGATTGCAAGAAATGGCGAGCAAATCCTGGAAGAATCCTTGGACATAAAGGATATAAAGGATTGTTTTTCAGCTACAGATTACAAATTGACCATAGGAAGGAACTCCAATGCCAGTGGTTTTGGAAGAAAATTCAAGTTTAACATGATCAGTGGGTTATTGGATGAGTTGAATATTCGTCCATTGACGGCTGGGAATTCCCGGACCGAATACAAGCCGCGAAGTTTGGATGGCCTCCTGGAGAGTTTACGATTGGATTATTCCAAGCTAAAAGATGGGTTTCGTCCTGGTTACCATGCCATGGCACCCTCACATTGGATGAACGAACCCCACGCCCCAATGTATTACAAAGGCAAATATCATTTGTTTTACCAACACAATCCGTTCGGTCCCTATTGGGGCCAGATTCATTGGGGCCATTGGGTCAGTGATGACATGGTTCATTGGAAACACGCTGATATAGCACTGGCACCCGAGAAGGGAGATGTCGATCCCGATGGTATTTGGTCAGGTTCGGCCTATGTAGGTCCCGATGATACCCCTTACTTATTTTACACGGCCGGGAACGATAACAAGCATGAAAACCAATATGTATCCACAGCGTTTCCAAAGGATGAGGACGACCATAACTTAATCCAATGGGAAAAAACCGGGTTGATAGTGGATAAGCCTGCGATGTACCTGCATCGTGAGTTCAGGGACCCTTATGTCTTTAAGGTCGATGCCATGTATTATATGATGGTCGGAACCGGGATTGCGGAAAAAGGAGGAACAGCGGCCTTATTTGAATCTTCGGATATGCGCTCATGGAAACATCTTCATCCGGTCTATATCAGCGATATTGAAAAGTACCCATTTTTGGGTGGTGTATGGGAATTGCCCGTCTTACTGCCATTACCTGATGCTACAGGAAAGAAAACGGATAAATATGTTTTTATGGTCTTGCCCATCAGAAACGAAGCGGATGTTGAGGTTTTTTATTGGATCGGAGAATTCGATAAGAATAGCAAAAAGTTTGTTCCGGATGATGATGAACCTAGGTTGATGGACTATGGAAATTTTGGGTTTACAGGACCCAGTGGATTGGTGGATCCCAAAACCAATAGATCAATCGTTTTTTCCATAGCCCAAGGAAAATATGGGCGAACTGATACGTTCGATATGGGTTGGGCACATAATGCCGGTTTGCCAATAAGCCTATGGCTGGGGGATGATGGTACATTAGAATTTGCCCCTATTGAAGAACTCAAGAACCTTCGGATGGAACCTACCATCGACTGTGAAAATTGTACATATTCAAGGAGTAAGGAAGCTCTAAATAAAACAAGTGGATCTCAATTTGAGATTGAATTGGAGTTCGCTAGGGATAATATCAAAAGAGGGATAATCGTCCGCCAATCCAAGGATAAGAACCCACAAGCAATGATTTATTATGAACCAGAGACAAATTCCGTGGTGTTCGATAAAATCCAGGAACAGCCTGAACGTAGGTTCGAAGCCCTAAGGGCACCTTTGGCCAAGGATGGGGAAAAAATCAAGCTTCGTATTTTTTTGGACAGGTCGATGATAGAAATATATGTTGATGAAAGCACTTCCATTACCGACAGGATTTATTTTATGGAAGGCGATGCCCAAGGAATGGAACTCATGGGATTTGAAGACCAGGACAACATCGGCAAACTGAGAATTTGGCCAATGAAATCCATAGAATGGCAATATGTTGAGCCCACAAACCAAAAATCAAGAGATTAGAAAAATTATGAAAAAACTTAGCATCGTTTTTGGCCTATTGTACTGCCTTGTAAATGCAGCATACGGCCAGGGCATGGAAGGGCAATATGACCCAGCATATCATTTTTACCCTTCAGGTGACCCAACCGGTCTTTACTATTTTGATGGTGATTATTATAATAATTGGGGTGTTGCCAAGAGTAAAGATTTTGTGCATTGGAAGTTTACCGATTATGGAAGACGGAGGACCGAGAACAGACGATTACTAAGGGATGATTCGACTCCTGCCAAGGTCAAGGATTCCATTCGTCAAAGCATGACACAACTGGGCGGTTCAGGAACTATCATATATGACAAGGACAATACAAGTGGTCTGGGAACCCTGGACAATCCACCATTTGTATCCCTATGGCATAACCAAGTGGAACCTTGGAACACACAGGTCATAGGGCTGGCCTATAGCTTGGACAGTGTTAGAAGTTGGAAACGATTGGACAAATTTCCCGTTTTGGATATTGGTTCACGGGAATTCAGGGACCCCAAAGTGTTTTGGTATCCACCTACCCAGAAATGGATCATGGCCATTGGATGGGCAGATGTTCCAAAGATCAAATTCTTTGAATCGGATAACTTGATTGATTGGGACTTTCTAAGCGATTTTGGCCCTTGGGGTGCCAAAGCCGGGGTATGGGAATGTGTAGATCTGTTCGAATTGCCGGTTGATGGTGACCCAAATGATACCAGATGGGTATTGACCATTAGTGTTCAGCCATTATCGGGTCAATATTTTATTGGAAATTTTGACGGAAAACGTTTTGTCCTCGATGAAGGGTTTAGGGCGGATTTGATGGCATTTGACAATGATGTGCATGGGGATGTGATTTTTGATTTTGAGAACGGCCTTGATGGATGGAACATGGAGGGCGATGCATTTTTGGAGTCCCCCTCGGATAGAGCCCTTTTTCAACAGGGTGCCATAATGGGACAACAAGGTAAGTTGTTCCTGAACAGTTTCCATAACAAGGCAAGTTCGGTAGGAAAAGTCACTTCCCCAACTTTCAAGATAGAAAAGGAGTTCATGAATTTCTTAGTCGGGGGAGGATATTACCCGGACGAAGTCTCCATTAATTTGATCGTGGATGGGCGTATTGTCCGATCGCAAAGCGGAAACAATTCCGGGGGGCTCCAATGGAAGTCCTGGAACATATCTGAATTTGTTGGTAAACAGGCGACCATTCAAGCAGTTGACGAAAAGACCGATGAAGCCGGTTATATCTATGTTGATCACATCATGCAGAGTGATCGTGCTTACCAAAGAGAACGCGAAAATTCCTTCTGGTTTGATTATGGCCCTGACTTTTTTGCCGCTAGGGCCTGGAACAATTATGGGCCAAATGAGGATAGAATTGTTTGGACAGGTTGGATGGGCAGTTGGAGGTATGTGGCCTCTGAACCTTTAAGGGGACTCCAATCCATTCCAAGACAGCTGAAATTGAAGACCTTTACCGAAGGAGTACGATTGGTACAGCACCCTATTGAAGAGCTAAAAAGCCTTAGAAAGAAACAGGTTAAGATGTCTCCCCATACCCTTGAAGGAGAATGGCGCCCTACCAAATTACAGCCAAGTAAGAATGTTTATGAATTAGAGGTTGAATTTAATGAGATCAACAGCAAGAAGTTTGGCGTCAAAATAGGGAAAGGGGGAGACCAGGAAACTAAGATCATTTATGATGTGGTTGGGCAAGAGCTTAATGTAGATAGGACCCGCAGTGGAAAAGTTGATTTTTCAGGATTGTTTCCCATGGTCAGTTCTGGACCCATGAGAAAAACCGAGACAGTGAAACTGCACATTTTTGTGGATCGTTCCAGTGTTGAGGTTTTTGGAAATGATGGGGAAACCGTCATAAGCAGTAAGATCTATCCAGATGCCAACAGTACGGATATAGAGTTCTTCACCGAAGGGGGCACGGTCCATATCAAAAAGTTGACCAGATGGGACCTCGATGATATTGAATTGCACCAGTAGTAATAATTCATTGGTACATGATACTTGGTAATGCTCAAAAAGAAATCTACAGGTTGAGGTCTAAATTTGCTATGTTGGCTTTATGGATGGCCTTTTTTGTACCTATCATGGGAAGCTCCCAACATCTGACCTATACGGATTTGTTGAAAAGACTATATGATCAGGAACGATTGACCTTTGTTCCAATTCCAGATGAAAAAACGGCCACCTTTTCCAGTTATGATCGTTCTTCCCAATATGATACACTACAGCAAAAATATGTTTCGTGGGGAGCAAACGGTGACGGTGACGGATATATCCGAAAGGAGGGAGAGGAAATAGTCGTATTTGAGGATGACGGTCCCGGTGTCATATGGCGGTTCTGGTCTGCCCTTGCCAAGGAAGGCCATATCAAGATCTATATTGATGGGCAAAAGAATCCTATCATTGATAAGCCTTTCAGAGCATTTTTTGAGACTTTTGAAGCGGATATCCCGCCAATGAACTTTCCTGAGTTGGTCAAAACATTGTCCAGAGGGAGGAACAGTTTTATTCCGATTCCCTATCAAAAGCACTGTAAAATCACCTTTACTGGTGATTGGGGGGCCTATTACCACATCATATATTCGAATCTTCCAAAGAACCAAACCATTGATTCCTTTGATGGCAGGTTTACCAATGAAGAACGAATGGCATTGGCGGAAACAGATAGGCTTTTGGGAAAAAGAGGGTATCTGGCCAAAAGTGATGATGGGAAAGTACAAAAGCTGTCCGTCACTTTGGGTCCCGAGGAACGAAAACGGGTGTTGAGCCTGACAGGCAGTGGAGCCATCAAGCGTTTGGAAATTGAGCTGACGGCATCCAAAAAGGACGATGCCCTGGCAAACGTTTGGCTTGACTTTTCATGGGATGACAAGTATCCTTCTGCGGTCCATTCCCCCATGGGTCTTTTTTTTGGGACGGGTGAAGCATTGAATCCTTTTCGGGCCCAACCCGTTGGGGTCATTGGAAATAGGTTATATTCCAATTGGGTCATGCCCTACACCAAAAAGGCGGAATTGGTTTTTGAAAACCGAGGTGATGACCCTATTTCCTTTACCTTATATCTTGAGCAGTCGGAGGAAATGGAAGAAAATGTAAACCCCCTCAGGTTCCATGGCCGCTTTATAGCCGACAAAGAACAGTCAGAGCCCATAATGACAGCTGACGCTCATGTGGTCTTTGATTTTGAAGATCTTTCGTATCAAGGGTGGACCGTGGAAGGCGATGCCTTTGGAGAAGGCCCTGCAGTATTGGATCGCTATGGACATCAAAGCCCAGTGGAAGGATATTGGGGCAAGGGCTATGTAAATTCATTTCAACATGGAGATGAGGCCATTGGTACGCTGAAGTCATCAAAATTTAAGATTTCCAAGGACTTTATCAATCTCTTGGTTGGGGGCGGTAGTGACCTGGACAAGGTAAATGTTTCCCTTTTGGTAGGAGGGAAGGTTGTTCGTACCGCTACTGGAAATGACATCGAAACCCTGTATTGGAATTCTTGGGATGTTTCGGATTTTAAGGGTAAATCTGCCCAAATCGTGATCAATGACCTTTCCTCCGATGGTTGGGGACACATTAATGTGGATCAAATTGAACAAAGTAGTCGTCCCAAGGCGCGCGTGGATAATCGTAATTTGGAGTGGACTTTTTTGGATGTCAATGGAATCGGCAGGTATTGCGGGTTAACGCTTCAAATTCAAAATGAATGGTCGGAGCCTGAACAAAAAGCTTCCTCTTGGTGGTATGGAAAATGGGACAAAAAGAATATTGATTGGTGGTGGGGAGAAGGTGATGAGAAATTTTATGTGGATGGAGAAATGTTTCCTTCCACCTTTGGAACGGGCAGTGAGGATTACATCGGATATGCCTGGTCCGCCGAACCTCCCTTTCCAACTTTTGAGAGTTCTTTTGCCAACCAGCCGCAAACACCGATTGATGGTAATGGGATTACTGTGGTCAACCGTTTTCACCTTGCCGATAATGTACCTTTCAGCACTTCATTTAGAGCTACCCTTGAAAGATATAAGCCCATAAAGTGGGGAAAGGATGAACAAAACATAAGTCGATATAAAGCAACGGTTTATTACTATCTGTTGAAGGAATAGATCTCTATCCAAAGATGGGGCGATAGGATAAAAGAATTGAGTTGAGTTAGTTTTTAAGGTGGGGGCGTCATGCCCTCACTCTTTAATTTTATTAGTTATGAGTGTATTGAAAGCAATTTGCTTTGGTGAGATTTTGTTTGATAATTTCCCTACCTACTCCAGGATTGGGGGAGCCCCTTTAAATGTGGCCTCCAGATTACAATCCTATGGGGTTGAAGTAGGCATAATCAGTGCTATTGGAAATGATGGTAATGGTAAAAAACTTTTGGGATACCTAAATGGTATTGGAGTGGACACCAGTTGTATTGGAATCAACGATGAATTCCGGACAGGCGAGGTAAATGTGGTCTTGAACGATAAGGGAATTGCTTCTTATGATATTGCATACCCAGTGGCATGGGATAAGGTCCCATTGTCAAAAAATGGTTTGGACCAGGTCAAGAAATCCGACATCTTCATTTTTGGTAGTTTGGCCTGTAGGGACGGACAATCACGATCAACCCTAAAGGCTTTGATGACCGTAGCGGAATACAAAGTGTTTGATGTTAATTTGAGGGTTCCGCATTATACCAAGGATATTATAGTGGACCTCTTGATAAAATCAAATTTTATCAAGTTCAACGATGATGAGTTATTTGAAGTCGCAGGGTATCTGGATATAAAGTTTAATTCCATGGAACGTACCATAGCCAGACTCTCCCAACTGACGAATACAGAAACCATTTGTGTGACAAAGGGTGCATATGGAGCGATAATCTACCATAGGGGAGAATTCTATTACAATAGTGGCTATCGTGTCAAAGTGGTCGATACCGTCGGGTCAGGGGATTCGTTCCTTGCCTCGGTGCTGTATAAACTGTTATCGGGTGAAGGGCCGCAAAAAGCTATTGATTTTGGATGCGCTGTGGGTGCCATGGTCGCAAGGAGCGAGGGTGCTAACCCAATCATTACCCACAAAAAGATATCAAGCTTTATGAATTCTTAAAAGCCAATCTTTTTTTGACATATTATCATGCGAAAATTACAATTCTTCAAAGGGGTTTCGATATGGTCAAAGGATAAGCCGGGTACTTTATTGATAATATCCCCTGAATTTCACCCTTGTCCCGTATTTTCCAATGGTCGGTAGCTGCACAAATGGCAAATGTATAAAGGCGTTTTTTTTGGTAACTCGAAAAGTTAACCAATGTTGTGGATTGGGTATTTATTCCAATAGTTTTCGAAAGATAAACTCGCAAACTATTTGTCGGGCAAGGGACGGCATAAGACCGTTCCTAATGTCACTATTTATTCCGTTTCCTCGCCGCTCCAAAATTTTGTTTTCCGTTTGGTTAACCTCAAATATTTTTTAACCAAAATCCAAGAATCATGGAAGCACAAACAAAACAAAGGGCAACACGTAAAAGAAGTTCAAAGCAATCTTCGAAACCAAAACAATCCAAAACAGTAGGAAGTGTAAAAAGCATTCCACAAATCCAAATGTTGGAAATCGGTACGGTTTCACCGGATCCGACACAACCCCGAAAAACCTTTGATGAGCAAAGTCTGAATCATTTGGCGCAGAGCATTGCCGAGCATGGGGTATTACAGCCGATCACGGTCCGTAAGTCCAATGAAGGGTTTGTTATCGTCATGGAGGAACGGCGGTTTCGAGCCAGTAAATTGGCAGGATTGACCACTATCCCGGCTATGGTCAGGGACTATGTGGATACGGATGTTCTTGAAGTCCAGATCATTGAAAACCTACAGCGAAAGGATGGGGAGACCACGGAGAAAGCCGAGGCCATCCAGTTTCTGTTGGACCGTTACGAACCCGTCGAGATTACCAAGCGTCTGGGCCGTTCGGAGAACTTTATCCGGCAGCGCATCAAATTGGCCGGTTTGATCGAAGGATTTAAGGCCTGTTGCCTGAAGGTGTAATGTTGGAAGGATTGCTCAAAATCGACCAAGAGGACTATTTCTCACAATTAATGGCAACGGGAACGGATCTGGTCGGTGCGGTAACGGTTAAATCAATGGATGATGATAGATGTCCCATCACATACGAATTATGCGGTACAGAAAAATATAGCGAAAGGGGGCTTAAAATGATTGCACCCAAGTTAACACATCTTAACGATCTTCCCTTTATGGCTGCTGAATTGAGAAGGGAAGCCGTAAATAGGGCAAAGAAGTTATCCATTCAAGGGGTACAGCCCAAATTGAGTGCAACAATTTCAGTGGTTGGGCGGGAATTTAAAATTGTGAATCAGTTTGGCACCTACATCATAAAACCGCAAATCGATTTATTTCCGCAATTGCCAGAAAATGAAGATTTGACCATGCGTATGGCAAAGGAATTTGGTCTGGACATGCCTTTGCATGGGATGGTTTATGCCAAAGATGGCAGTCTGTCCTAATTTATAAGGCGATTTGACCGCTATGGTAAGGGAAAAAAATATACTACTGAAGATTTTGCTCAATTGACAGGAAACACGAGGGATACCAAATACCGCTTTACCATGGAAAAAATGGTGCCGGTAATCGAAGAATTCTGTTCATTCCCAGCCATTGAGAAAGCAGATTTTTTCAAACGGGTCATTTTCTATCATGTGACCGGAAATGAGGATATGCACTTAAAAAATTTTTCCCCTGATCACAAAAGGCGCCAAGACAACCTTAACCCCGGCATATGACCTGTTGAACTCTTCTATTATGATAGAGGATCCCGATAAAGAAATTGCCTTGACCCTAAAAGGGAAAAAAAGGAATTTGAAAGCCTCCGATTTTATGGACTATTATGCGAAGGAACGATTAAAATTGAACAACAAGACAATCGAATTGATTCTGGAACAGATGCAAAAAGGTACGACTAAATGGAAGGAATTGATAGAAATCTCCTTTCTTTCGGATGATATGAAAGAAAGGTACTTCAATACATTGGAATCCCGATTGAACATTTTTTAATATTTTTATCAGAGGCAACCGTCCATCAATTTAAAGTGATGATCGGATTTGCGAACTGTCAAGCGATGTGATGAACCCTCGGACAATCAGGTTACAAACCCGTATAAAAACGAATAAGCTCTTATAGAGGTTTGAAATCCTCCAACTTTGAAACTGATCAAGGGCTTGTACAACGGTTACTATTGTCCTACAAAGTTCTTTTCACGTTTCCCACGTCATTCCAAGTTACCAGTTCAATATTATTTTCCCTAAGTTTCAATTTGTTTTCCTGGTTGATAAAAAAGTCAAAATCGATTTGTCTCCATTCGGAACCGAAATTTGGATGATTTACCGTAACGCCTTTCATCTCGTTATCGTCGAACGCAGGGTGAATTAGAATAAGGTTGAGCCCGTACTTCAAGTTCTCTAAAACCCGACTATAGAAATTGGCCAGTTCACCGGTCTCGAAATCCTTAAATTCGCCGACATAGGTTCTGTCGACTATAAAATCCCCATCTTCAATGTTTTGGTCAGGGTTTAGTCCCACCCATTTCATCAATTGTTCATTTATTAAAACGGGAAGATTATATTTTTTGCCTAAATCCTTGTAAATTTTAAAAAATTCGGGTTTAACTCCAACACTGTACATATGCGAATCGATATGGGTTGGTTTCAAACCGGATTTTATTGCTTTTTCGATCTGGGCCTGAAGTTCCTTTTCAACATCCTCGGCACTTGCATTTTTCCTAAGTTCTTCTCTTTTTTTATAGAAATGTCCACGGTCATCTACCAAACTTGGGACTTCCGAAATAGGCAGTACAGGGCCGAATTTGTAATTATCCCATTCGCAGGTCAGTGTTAAGTGTATTCCGTAATCGAATTTGGGATTCTTTTTTGCAAATTCCGCGATTTCGTAAAACCAAGGACAGGGTACCATGATGCTATATGAATTTACAATTCCTTTCTCCAACGATTGAATTGTGGCCATATTTTCAGAATGGGAAAGTCCGGCATCGTCTGCATGTATTATCAATAATTTGGAGTTTTCGGGAAATCCCAACTTTTGTGCTAAGTTCATATTCAATTAAGGGCTTTACGGTTTAAATTTTAACATTTTGGGATTGTGCATAAAGTTTGGGGTATGGTTCGTTTTGCAAAATCCTGGCTCATCTTACGCCGTATACCTAAGATAGGAAATTGCAATGAATTCCGATTGTAAATTTAGCCAGAATGAGCTATTCACGGGGTTGTCAAACGCACTATTTTATGCAGCCAATATTTGTTTCCATTTTTCCAATTCCCCAAACTCTACAAGAATGAAACTAAATTTTCCATGACAGATTCGAATTAGTTTAAGTCAAGGCAACCAATGGTGTCAGTTAAAGTTTAATGCTTTTGCAATTGGGAGTGCCTTAGATGGATATTATGCTATTAATGAAGGGAGATACCATTAATGGACCACAAAAGTTGGCAATTTTAAAATCACCGGAATGCTAACTTTTATCATTCCATGTGGATGTATAATCCATGAACAGTTATTGGTAAAGAAAACCCAAAAGCCTTAAGAAAGATAATGTTGGTCACAGACTATGGCCGTGATTTTGTTTCATATAAGAACATGGCTATTTGATATACGTTGTTTATTATTTGAACAATGTTCAAAATATTTAATATCTTTGTGAAAGCAATGTGCCCGGTCGGGGGAAGGATAAAACCCCTGGAAAGGTAACAACTAAAGTCTCAAAATTTTAAATCCAAGCTTTGTTCCTCGATGCATAGAGTTTCCAACACAGAAGGTAACATTATGGAAACCGCTATCAAGCTGTTCGCAGAATCTGGCGTGAACACTGTCAAGGTGGATGATATATGTGGACAACTGTCCATTTCCAAGAAAACCTTTTATAAATATTTCCAGAGCAAGGAAGGCCTTACCAGACACCTAAGCGATAAATTGCTGACATCGACCCTAAGCAAATTACAGGGCACTGTTGGAAACAATATGAACATCAAAGAGGAAGCATCCCAAATTTTCGATATCCTCAACCAGTTCTTCCATCATTATTCCATTTCCTTTTTCAATGACATCAAAACACATTATCCCGAAATTTTTGAAGATTTCGTAAACGTTAAGGGAGAGATCATAAAGGAGGTGATGGAGGAAAATATAAAAAAGGGAATTTCCTTGGGCTTTTACAACAAAACCCTTAATCCCAATATGGTCGCCCAATGGTGGTTTGAGGTCATCTGGCTGGCCTATGTTTTAAAACACCCTCCGGGACTGGTGAAAGAACTTTTCATCAACGGGCTTGTCAAACAATGAACGGTATTAGGAACCAATAAGAGCATATGAAGCGAAGGGATGTAATTTAAGCCCTTGATCTATATAAGATGATAAACTCAAAAAAAAATTATTCAAAAAATGAACAACGTTCAAAAATAATTCTATATTTGCAAAAGAAATTATAGTTATGAGTACGGCAGAAAGAAAGGCAAGAGAAAAAGAAGCATTGAAAAGTCTGATCCTAAAAGGGGCCAAAAAACTATTTATAGAAAAGGGTATTGATCAGACCACCATCCGCAATATAGCGGACGAGATTGACTATAGTGTAGGGACCGTCTATGTGTACTTTAAAGACAAGAACGCCATTTTACACGATCTACACTCCATAGGGTTCCATGAACTTGGGGGGTATTTCAAGGGGTTGTTCGCCATTTTAGATCCCATGGAACGTCTGAAGGAAATGGGCCGGGTCTATATTAAGTTTGCCATGGAAAACCAGGAGATGTACGATTTGATGTTCAATCTGAAGGCCCCTATGGAATTTTTGGAAAGTTCGGAAGAAGGAGGTTGGAACGAGGGGGTGGAGACCTTCGGTTCGGTGAAGACCACCGTGGAACAGTGTATGGAAAAGGGGCATTTCAAGGGGCATTTGGCGGAACCCCTGTCCTTTATGATATGGAGCATGGTACATGGAATGTGCAGCTTGGAGATTCGGCAACGGACCAAAGGAGTGAAATTCTCAAAACCGGAAAGCATCCTGTTCGACGGCTATAAAGAATACGTAAAAATGATAGGAAAACTCTAATTTTTTTTGACTTAAAAAATGAACAACGTTCAAATAATAAACAATGTATAAAATGAAAAAGATATTGATAATACTCCTGATCTACGGAGGAGGCCTTTTAGGCAATGCCCAAACCAAACTCGACCATTACATACAGGCAGGGCTTGAGAATAACGAGGTCATCAGACAGCATAATTTTGACATCAATAAGAGCATGTATGCCCTTAGCGAGGCAAGATCCCTCTTCTATCCCACGGTCTCATTGAACGCCAATTATACTAAGGCAGATGGCGGAAGAACAATAGACATTCCGATTGGCGATCTGATGAACCCTGTGTACAGTACCCTGAACCAGCTTACCGGTTCGGATGCATTTCCCGTGTTGGAAAACCAGTCCGTTCTGATCAATCCGGACAATTTTTATGATGCCAAGATCCATACCACCATGCCCCTGTTGAACTTTGAGATCATCTACAACAAAAGGATCAAGGCCCAACAGACCACCCTACAAAAGATAGAACTGGAAATCTATCAAAGGGAATTGGTCAAAGACATTAAGATTGCCTATTACAGGTATTTGCAATCACTGGAGGGAATCAAGATCTATGAAGACGCTTTGGCATTGGTCAGGGAAAACCAGAGGGTGAACAGATCCTTGTTCAAAAATGACATGATCAACCGTACAGCGGTCCTGAGGAGCGACAATGAGGTCATTCGTATCGAAGCGGACCTGGAAACGGCAAAACAAACAAGCAATAATGCCAAGGTCTATTTTAATTTTCTGCTCAACCAAGAGCTCGACACCGAGATAGAGGTCGATCAGTCAGATGAAAACCTGCCCAATGCCTTGGTAGAAGAGAACACAGGGAATAGGGAAGAGCTTTCACAATTGGATGAGCTGAAGGATATAACCGAAAATGTAGCGAAACTCACACAATCCCATTGGTACCCATCGTTAAACGGCTTTGCCGATTTCGGTTTTCAGGATTTCGATTTTAAGGTCAATAAGGATTCCCGATACTATTTTATGGGCGTTGCCCTGCAATGGAACATCTTTTCGGGGAACAGAAACAAGAACAGGCTAAAACAAGTGAAAGAGGAACAAAAGAAAATCAATTCCCAGACCGATAATGTAAGGCAACAATTGTTGCAGCAGTTTGAGGTAACCCATAACAATCTCATATCGGCCCTGGAACAATTCAAATCCCACAAAGACCGGGAAACATCGGCGAAAAAATACCAGGACGACATTACCAAACTCTACAAGGAGGGACGGGCCATATATATCGAGCTCCTGGATGCCCAGAACCAATGGATAAATACCCGGCTCAACACGAACATAGCCCTGTATGATTCCTGGATTGCCTTTGCGGAACTGGAAAGGGCCAATGCCACATTTAACTTTGAATAAACATAAAAAAAACAAATGAAAAATAGATTGAAAATAACCGGAAACCTTGTAAGTCTTGCACTTGCAACATTGCTGCTAAGCTGTGGCAACAACAATGGCGCTTCCCAGGGAAACCATGAAGTGGCCGTAAACCTTTATAGTGTAGAGCACAAAGAAATGGTGCAACCCGTATATGCATCGGGGTTGCTCTTTTCGGAAACAGAGGCCGTACTGTCCTTTAAAATAGGTGGTATCATCCAGGAAATATTCGTAGAAGAAGGGGATGCAGTAAAGAAAGGGCAGCTCCTTGCCAGGCTTGACCTGACAGAGATCAATGCACAGGTAGTCCAGGCAAAGAACGGAGTGGAAAAATCCGAGAGGGACCTTGCAAGGGTCAGGAGCCTCTACGCAGATAGTGTTGCTACCTTGGAAAACCTCCAGGATCTTACAACATCCCTGAACGTGGCAAAAGAAGGATTGCGGATCGCGGCCTTCAATCAAAGATTTGCAGAAATAAGGGCAGTATCCAATGGCCGTATTGTGAGGAAGATGAAAAATAAGGGGGAGCTCGTCTCCCCTGGAATGCCGGTTTTCTATATGAACGATACCGGTGATGACCAATGGAAACTCCAAGTAGGCATTGCCGACAAAGACTGGGTAAGGCTAAAGGAAGGCGACAGGGCCACTTTGACTTTTGATGCCTATCCGGAAACAGGATTTGAGGGGACCGTCCTTCGGATGGCAGAGGGGGCCGATCCCACCAACGGATCCTACCAAGTGGAAATCCAAGTGGATCCCAACGGTAAAAAGTTTGCCGCGGGCTTGTTTGCCGAAGCAAAGATTATCCCATCGGACCCCATAAGTTATCAGGTGATCCCCGTGGAAGCATTGGTGGATGGCTCGGGCGAAAAGGGATTTGTCTTTACCATGGATGGCGAAGACAAGGTAAAAAAAATACCTATTGAAGTAGCCTTCATGCTGGACAATAAGATTGCCGTGAAAAACGGCCTTGAAAATGTTCAGGACGTGATCTCGGCCGGATCGGGATACCTGACAGAATATTCTACCGTCAAGGTGATCGATGATAAAGAAAAAGCGAACGCTCACCTATAATTAATTTGTAACAATAGCAAGATGAAAAACCTCATATCATTTTTTGTCAAAAATGCTTCGTTTACCATTGTGTGCCTGGTGGCCATTCTTGCGCTCGGCGTAAACTCACTGGTAAATATGCCACGCGGCGAGGACCCGGAAGTGAACTTCCCCCGGTTCTTTGTGATAGCCGTATATCCCGGGGCATCCCCGCTCGACATGGAGGACCAAGTCGTGGAGCCTTTGGAAAACCGCATCAATGAGCTCGATGACTTGAAAAAGTTCAGGAGCACCATAGAGGACGGCCTTGTTGTCATTGATGTAGAGTACGAGTTTGATGTAGACCGGGACGAAAAATACTCCGAAATAGTGCGGGAGGTCAATGCTGCCAGGAACGAACTGCCGGACGACCTGTACCTTTTGGAAGTACAGGAGTTCAACTCATCGGATGTGAACATTTTTCAAATGGCACTCATATCCGAAACTGCCTCCTATGCTGAAATGGAAGAAATAGCGGAGAACTTAGAAGAAGAGTTGGAAAAGGTATCGGGATTCAAAAAGGTGGAGACCTGGGGGTATCCCGAACAGGAGGTAAGGGTGGAACTGGACCTACAAAAAATTGCCCAACAGGGAATACGGCTTGACTATGTATATGGAGCACTGCAATCCGAGAATGTGAACATACCCGGAGGGGCCATTAACATGAACAGCAGACGGTTCAATGTGAAGACCAGTGGGGATTATGAAGACCTGGAGGATATTCGCAATACCGTGGTTTTTGCGGATAATTACAAGATCATCAAGCTTCGTGACATTGCCACGGTAGCACTTTCCAACGAAGAAGAGCACCACCGCACGCGGTTTAACGGACACAAAGCCGTATTGATTACCGCCAGCCAAAAGGACGGCGAAAATATATTCGATGTAGGTAATGAGGCGGGGCCGATCATCGAGAAATTCAAATCGACCCTTCCGGACCATGTGGATATGGTGGTCAACTTTGACCAGTCGGAAAACGTGAAGTACCGGTTGAAGAGTTTCGCGAGGGATTTTGTTATTGCAATTTTGTTGGTACTGATTACACTTTTGCCGCTCGGTACACGGGCATCTCTAGTGGTAATGATCTCCATACCACTTTCCCTTTCCATCGGTCTGTTCGTGATGGACATGCTCGGTTTTACCATCAATCAGCTCAGTATCGTGGGATTGATCGTGGCATTGGGGATACTGGTCGACGATGCGATTGTGGTGGTGGAAAACATCGAAAGGTATTTAAGGAACGGGGCCACCAAACTGCATGCCTCCATTGAGGCAGTGAAACAGATCGCCATGGCCGTGATAGGGGTGACGGCCACCTTGGTGGTATCCTTTCTTCCGCTATTGTACCTTCCCGGAGGTTCCGGGGATTTTATCAGGGGTCTGCCTATGGCAGTGGTCACTACGGTGATGGCCTCCTTGCTGGTATCGTTGACCATTGTACCGTTTATCTCCAGCCGTGTCCTGAAGACACATGCAGGAAACGGGGAGGGAAATATCTTTATGCGTGCGTTACAACGATTTATAGACAACTACTATTCAAAAGTATTGGATGCGGCCCTGGCAAGGCCCTGGCTTACCATAGTGCTGGCAGCTGGGCTATTGCTCGGATCGTTTGGTCTGGTCCCTGTCATAGGGTTCAGCCTTTTTCCAAAATCCGAAAAACCACAGTTTCAGATCAATGTGGAGTTGCCCATCACAGCCAATCTGGACGAAACGGACCGGGTCGTCCAGTACGTTGAAGGAGAGTTACTGGAGCGGGATGACATCACTTATTTTACGTCCAACGTCGGAGCGGGTAACCCTACCGTTTACTACAACGTGAGGCAGCGGAACGAACAACCCAATTTCGCCCAACTGTTTGTACAGCCCGATGCCCATTCCTATGAGGAGAAGGAAGTGATCGTTGATGAGTTGAGGGAGAAATTTAGTCATTACCCCAACGCCAGGATACAGGTAATCGATTATGAACAAGGCCCCCCCTTGGAGGCCCCTGTCGCCATCAGGATTTTCGGGGAAGACCTGGATACACTCCAGAGCCTCGCATTCCGTGTGGAAAAGATTATAGAGAATACCCCCGGTTCCCAATATATCACCAACCCCATTGCGAACAAAAAGACGGATTTGAAGATCAGTGTCAACAAGAAAAAGGCGGGATTGTACGGGATACCGACAGCAGCGATTGACCAAACGGTAAGGATGGCCATCGCTGGCCTGCCCATGGCGGAATTTTCCAAAGGGGAGGGCGAGGACAAAATCGATATTGTGGTAACCCTGCCTCGGGACAAATTTCCTACCATGGAGGTGCTCGATAATCTATATGTATACTCCTATACAGGAAAGGCAATCCCGTTAAAGCAAGTGGCCGACATAACCTTCGAATCCGATTTTTCGAGGATCTACCATTATGATGAAGCAAGATATACTTCTGTGAATGCCTATGCAGTGAGTGGTGTTAAATATTCCACCCTTAACGCAAGAATCATAGAACAGCTCGATCAGATGGAATTCCCGGAAGGATACTATTACAAAGCGGCCGGGGAGCTGGAAAATGCTGATGATGCCTTTTCAGGGGTCGAGATTGTAGGGATGATAGCCGGAGTACTCTTTTTACTGATCTTGATCCTTGAATTCGGTTCTTTCAAAAGTTCGATGATCGTACTTTCGGTGATACCCCTGGGCATGATCGGTGCCTTCATCGCACTTTGGCTTACCGGTAATCCTTTGTCCTTTACTGCAGCCGTAGGGTTTATCGCGCTCATAGGGATCGAGATAAAGAACTCCATTCTTTTGGTGGATTTCACGAACCAGCTACGGTCCGAGGGAATGGAACTGACCGAGGCCATCAAAAAGGCGGCAAAAACAAGATTTGTTCCCATCACGCTCACTACCCTTACCGCTACCTTGGCCCTCGTACCCTTAATTTTGGATGCCAACCCATTGTATTCGGGTCTGGTAGTGGTACTTATGGGCGGGCTTATAAGCTCTACTCTCCTGGCATTTCTCGTGTGTACTGTGGTGTATAAACTAATGCCACCGGAGGTTGAGGTGATTGGACATGGAAAGGAATTGGGAAATTAAATAATTATAAAATCAACTTAGAATGAAACACCCATGACAAAGTTTCCTTTAACACAAACAAGCTTGAATATGGGTGTTCCATGTGACCGTTGAAAAACAAATAAAAAAAGACACATGAAAGAATATATATTGATTACAGGAGCATCCTCAGGGATCGGCCATGAAATGGCGCAGCAGCTTGCGGCCCTTAAATACAATCTCATTCTCACGGCCCGTAGTGAGGATAAATTGAAAACCATGCAGCAAGAGCTGTCCTCAAAACATGGGGTCATTGTGCATTACATCACGAAAGACCTGAGCAAGACCTATCAGGCGATAGAACTCTATAACGAAATCAAGTCTGCAAATTACCAAGTGTCACATTTGGCCAACAATGCCGGATTTGGGAACTATGGCAGCTTTTTGGAAACATCACTGGAGGAGGAAATGGAAATGATCGAAATTAATATCAACAGTCTGGTAATCCTGACCAAATTGTTCGCAAAAGATATGGCAGATCGAAAGTCGGGTAGGATCATGAACGTATCCTCTCTGCTTGCACTCCTGCCTTTTCCTTACTATTCGGTCTATTCAGCCACCAAGTCATTTGTCCTGGCCTTTTCAGAGACCCTTGCGGCAGAATTGGAGGGAAGTGGTGTTGTAGTTACCGCACTTACCCCTGGCATTACCGAAACGAGGTTTGTTTCTTCGGAAATGAGGAAGACCAATTTCATGAAATCCACCAAACCAATGCCCGTAAAAACAGTGGCTAAAGCTGGAGTGGAGCTCTTGCTGTACGGAAAAGGGAAGAAAATTGTGGGCTTTCAGAACCGTTTCAATGCTGTTCTTGCAAAAATACTGCCCAGTGCGGCAATGATGAAGGTCAAGAAGAAGCTGGCAAGCATCGGTTAGATGTTTCCCAACCAAAAAATAATACAATTAAAAATGAAACAAAGACAAACCGTATTGATCACAGGGGCATCCTCGGGAATTGGCCTACAGTTGGCTAACCAGTTGCATGATAGGGGATATCATGTGATCGGCACCACACGTAATCCAAAGAGAATACCTGTACCATTTCAAATGATGACCTTGGATATTACAGACGAGGATTCGATAGAAGCCTTTACAAATGAGCTTTTTGATGCCATAGGTCAATTGGATGTTTTGGTCAACAATGCAGGTTATATGCTTGTCGGCCTGGCTGAAGAGACCCCCTTGGAACTGGGCAAAAAGCAGTTTGATACGAACTTTTGGGGAACCATTGCCTTAACGAATGCAATTTTGCCACATTTCAGAAGGCAGAAAAGCGGTCAGATCATTACCATGAGTTCTATGATGGGCTTAATAGGACTTCCCAATAAATCCTTCTATTCAGCTTCAAAACATGCCATCGAAGGATATTTTAAATCCTTACGGTTTGAACTGGACCAGTTCAACATCAAGGTAAACTTGGTAGAGCCGATGTGGTCCAAGACAAATCTTAAGCATAATTTGGTGACGACTGTGGCCAAGATTCCGGAATATGATTTCTATAGAAAACAGGCCGATGCCTATTTAAAAAGGAGCTTGGAAAGTGCCGAACGACCGGATGTGGTCGTTGACGCCATACTGAAACTAATACGTTCAAAATCTTCAAAATTTCGCAATCCGGTTGGTAAAATGTCCAGAATGATATTTTTTCTTCAAAACCATGCCTACAAAATGTTTGAGGGCGCCATTCAGAAAGAGGTTGATAGATTCAAAGGATGATCTTGGGAAGCTAAAGAGTTTAAGCGCATGAAAAGAAAAATCCTTTTTGCGATGATCATGGGAATAGTGACCACTGGAGCAATCTCATTCGTGGTCATAGCTATAGACACAGATCTATCCGGACCAACTTTTCTTCGGGTTTGGCTAAAATCATGGGGATTGGCATATCTGGTCGTCATCCCATGTATTCTTTTCATTGGGCCTCCAGTGGAAAAGTTGGTTGATTTTATTTTGAAAAATAAAGTAAAGAACTATGGAGAATAAAAGATTAAAGTTAGTACAAAGTTTTATTGGCAAACCCTTTTCGGGGAGTCCGTCCCCTTTTGGCAAATGGTTATATGGAACGGTGGTTTCCGTAGATGAAAAATCCATTGAATTTCAGTTTACGGTCAGAAAAGAAATGACCAACCCTTTGGGAATGCTCCACGGGGGAGTGATTTCCAGCATGATCGATGATTGTATTGGCGTTAACTTCATGGTACTGGGGTTGGAAAATTTTTACCCTACCATCAGTTTGAACATTGATTATTTTAATGGAGCTTCGGTGAATGATACGGTTTTGGTCAAAACTGAATTGATTAAACTAGGAAGGACCATTATCAATTTCAATGCCTTGGTGAAAAACCAAAATACCGAAAGACTTATTGCCAAAGCAAGTTCAAACCTAGCGGTCAGCGAACTGAAAATTCCCTTTTAAGATTTCAATGGGGAGGAACGGATGATGGGAGATAAACAGTAGGCTTGACCAGTTTTAATAGTACTTGCTAATTTTTTCCATTTCCAGTGGTAGACCACTACTGTTTTGTGCATTGTGAGTTCTCCTATTTCTAATATTTTATTTTTTTGAGCCAAATAAATATTCTCATCGGCTCATGCGATATAATTGGTAACAAAAGGATTGGCCAAAATTTCAATATCAAACCGATGATATTGAAGGTACGCTCTTTGATTTTGCCCAGAAAACAGGGCAAATCAGTGGGGTATTGGATGGGACCATAAAATTACGCCATATTTTGGGGGATGTCCCTTCCAATTCAATTCAAAACTTCAATATTTTTTTCAATGTAAAATGTTGTATTAAAGAAACACACTCAATTTTAAAACAAAGTTGCCCAAACTAAAACAGTCTGGAATTGATTTGCCAAAATTGCTCTTATTCTTAATGGACCTATTGGTTTCCTTGAATTGCTTCCTCAATAAAGAGGAGCTGATAAATATACTTTCTTTTATCCAATGAAGATTTATTTCCAAAAGGATGAGAAATGGCATTTATCAATAAATGATTTTGCTGGCAATTATTGGGCTATAAGAAACTGAACTTTCCTGTTATAATTATTTTCCAACCAATATTCCCGAAAGTTAAGCTCGCAAACTATTTGTCGGACAAGGGACGGCATAAAACCGTTCCGATGGTCACTGTTTATTCCGTTTCCTTGCCACTCCAAAATTTTGTCTTCCGCTTGGTTTTTGCTCAAAAATTGTTTAACCAAAATCCGAAAATCATGGAAGCACAAACAAAACAAAGAGTGACAAGCAAAAGAAGTTCAAAGCAACCTTCAAAACCAAAACAATCCAAAACGGTTGGAAAAGTGGATGGCGTTCCGCAAATCCAAATGTTGGAAATCAGGTCAGTATCGCCCGATCCATTGCAACCCCGAAAGACTTTTGATGAACCAAGTCTTCAAAATTTAGCTCAAAGCATTGCCGAGCATGGGGTATTGCAGCCGATCACGGTCCGAAAATGCGATGATGGCTATATCATCGTCATGGGGGAAAGGCGGTTTCGGGCCAGTAAATTGGCAGGGTTGACCACTATCCCGGCCATGGTGAGGGACTATGTCGATACGGAAGTTCTGGAAGTACAGATCATTGAGAACCTACAACGGAAGGATGTAGAACCCACGGAGGAAGCCGAGGCCATACAGTTTCTGTTGGACCGATACGAACCCGGTGAGATTGCCAAACGTCTGGGGCGTTCAGAGAACTATATCCGCCAGCGCATCAAACTGGCCGGATTGATCGAGGGATTCAAGGCCTTTGTCCGAACTGGGGAAATGACCATCTCCCTTGGGGTGGCAGTGGCCCTTTTTGAACCTGGGGAACAACAGATGATGCTGGAAAGCCTTGAAGGAGAATACCAAGGGCATCGGATCAAACGGATGATTGAAAGCCGAACCTATGATTTGACCAAGGCCTGTTTTGATGTGACAGATAAGTCATTAGTGACCAAGGCAGGGGCATGTACTATATGTCCCTTCAACGCAGCGAACCAGGGCAATCTGTTCGGGGAGGGTAAAATGGTCTGTACCCGGACTTCCTGTTTTGAGAACAAAAAGACCAAGGCCTTCATTCAACTGCTAAAGCGGGTCAAAAAGGAGGGATTGAAACTGGTTCCGAATATCAATACATACAATATCGATGTAGAACGGAACCAGTGGATCCTGGCACAAATGGAAAAGCAGGGGCTTAGTTCGCCCTTGATCGAAGAACTGGACATTTTGAAGAAACCGATCAAGCCGACCTTGGAAGCAATCCGGGAGAAATACAGCCATTGTGACCATACTGAGGAGGTATTGGGAAAATTCCTGACCGAGGCCATGGAATCCTATGCCGAGGAAATGGAAGCATGGGACAATGCCATGGACCATGGGTTTGAAAAAGGGGTTTTCCTGCATACAGGTACCTACTTGACACAGACCATTTTTGTAAAGTTCAGGGAAGAAGCGGATAGTGGAGGTTCAGCGGCAAAGTCCTTGGAGAAACGAAAGATGGCCGAATGTACCCCGGAGGAACAGATCATCAAGATCAATATGCGCGAACTTCGGAAAAAACATATTGAGAACAACAAGATGTTCAAGGAAGTGGTTGATGCGATCCGAGAAACGGATTACATCAATCGGAACAAACCTTTGACCAAAGACGAAATGGTGGCCATCACCATCACGCTGTTCGAGAACAATATCGGATGGAATGACCAAAGGGAACATTTTGGGGATTTCTTTGGGGAGGATTCCAAACTGTCCAGAAAGGAATTGCTGGACCAGTTCAAGCAAAACTTTAAGAAGGAGACGTTGTACAAACTGCTCCGGTTCTTGTTGACCCGTCAGGTACATCTTGGGGAAAGCAACCACACCAATGACCTGACCAACAAATCCTTTTACGAGGCGATGCAATCCTTCTACAAGGATAATATCTCGGCCATTGAAGAAACCTATGTCGAAAGTCGCCAAAAACGGGAGGCAAGGATCAAGGAAAGGATTACGGAGCTTGAGAAGCAGGCCAAGGTAATCGAAGATTAATCTGGATATATGGAAGGAGGGGTCTGGAAACAGGCTCCTCTTTTTTTATGGTCATCCATAGGAAATCGACACTTCCTCGTACTCTACTTTGTCAATGATGCCCCGATAGTTGGAGTCTACGGTCCTACTATGAAGATCTTTGGTGACGGGATAGGCTTCGAGATCTCCTTCCCACAAATCGTCATCGATGAGATCCTGTATATCGGAGGCTGTATTGCCATGATGCAGCCAAGATTCCAGATTCTCGTCATCGATGATGACCGGACGTCGTTTCTTTTCATTGTGGATTTCTTCAAACATAGGGGTGGCGTCCTTGGTCAATACGGCAAAGGTCCTTCTAGCATCAGCCGTGTTGGTATAGATGCCCGCTAGGTATATGGGGTCACCGTTCTTTCGTCTGAAATAGAAAGGTACTTTAAAATCCTTTCCCTTTACTTTGACCTTGGTGTTGTGGGGCTCGAAGAAACCGTCCACGGGAATGATACACCGCTGGTTCTCCCAACAATACCGGTATATGAAGTGGTCAAAAAGGTTTTCGGATTTGGCGTTCAATCCCCCAAAGGTCTTCGGATTCTTAAAATACTCCGTGTAATTTTCCAATTTTTCCTTCGGGGGCATGATGCCCCATAGTGCCGGGAGCAGGTTGTTGGGCTCTTCCTGCCCCAAGGTCCACATCACGGGATGGCTCCAGCCGTTGGCATGGAAATAAATAAGTTCCAGGTCGGTGTCGATGTCACCGTACATGGCCTTTACGGAAAGGAGTTTCTCCAGTTCTTTCCGTTCCCGGGTCTGTCTGGTCGAGTAGCACATCTTGAGGTTGGATTATGCTGCATTAAGATAGTCAAAATTGTTAAAGTTTTGAAATGGGTCAACCCTTTCCGTACATTTGGATATTTTCCAAGTTATAGGAATAAATCCAATTATTTTATGAAACCCACTATTCTCCATCTCGATCTGGATACCTTCTTCGTCTCCTGTGAGCGGCTGCTGGACAGCCGTCTGATGAAGCGGCCCCTATTGGTCGGAGGGTTGGGGGACAGAGGGGTGGTCGCGGCCTGTAGCTATGAGACCCGGCGCTTCGGGGTGCATTCCGGGATGTCCATGAAAGTGGCCCGTAGGTTATGCCCAGAGGCCACGGTCATCAAAGGCAATGCAGGGACCTATATGAAGTTCTCGGACAATGTGACCGAGATCATCAAGGAGAGTGTCCCGGTCTTTGAAAAGGCCAGTGTGGATGAGTTTTATGCGGACCTCTCGGGCATGGACCGCTTTTTTGGCTGTTACAAGTACGCTTCGGAAATGCGACAACGGATCTTAAGGGAAACAGGGTTGCCTATTTCCTTTGGGCTGTCCCAGAACAAGGTGGTCTCCAAAGTGGCCACTGGGGAGGCCAAGCCCAACAACCAGATGAAGATCGATCTTGGATTGGAGAAAGAGTTCTTGGCGCCCCTGCACATCCGTAAACTGCCCTCGGTGGGGGAAAAGACCTATGGACTTCTCTCCAATATGGGGGTGACCACCATACAGACGGTACAGGAGCTGCCTCTTGAAATGCTAGAAAGTGCTTTTGGCCTTCACGGGCGGACCATCTGGATGAGGGCCCAAGGGCTGGACAATTCACCTTTGGTCCCTTTCCATGAACGGAAGTCCATTTCCACGGAACGGACCTATGGAAAGGATACCACCGATATGGTCAAACTGGAGACCACTTTGTTCGCCATGGCGGAGAACCTGGCCTACCAACTCCGAAGGGCCAACAAGATGACAGGCTGTGTGAGTGTCAAGATCCGATATAGTGACTTCAAGACCTATACGAAGCAGAAACGGGTACCCTATACTTCTGCGGACCATGTGTTGGTACCCTTGGTGAAGGAACTCTTTACTTCCCTTTATGACCGAAGGATGCTGATCCGACTCGTGGGTGTCAACTACAGTCATATCGTAGGGGGGCATTACCAGATTGACCTTTTTGCCGATGATGAAAAACTGCTCAACCTCTACCAGGCCATGGACCGGGTACGGAACCGCTTTGGGGAATCCAGTCTGATGCGGGCCTCTGCTTTGGGCGCCCACAGTATAGGAAGGGGAGGCAACCCCTTTGACGGACAACCACCCATCTTATTGGCCCATAGACAGCAATAATGTACCTGAACTGCCATACATATTACTCTTTGAACTACGGGGTGCTCTCCGAAAGCGAGCTTTTGGAACTTGCCCGTTCCCATGGGGTGGAAACCTTGACTCTGACCGACATCAACAACAGTTCGGTGGGGATGAACTTTGTGCGCTTGGCCAACGAGCAGGGGATACGTCCCATTCTGGGCATTGATTTTCGGAACGGGAACATACAGGAGTTCGTGGGTCTGGCGCAAAACAACGAGGGGTTTAGGGAAATCAATGCCTTTCTATCCAAGCATTTGCACAAGGGAATGCCCGTTCCCTCTGTGGCCCCTGTTTTTATGAACGTTCATGTGATCTACCCCTTCGAGAAGATACAGGAAGAGGAACGGACGGATTTCAGGGCCTATGAATATATAGGGGTTTCGGTGGAAGAACTCCGGAAATTACGGTTCTCCCGATATCGGGATTATACCGACAGATTGGTGTTGTTACAACCTGTTACCTTTCGTAACAAAAAGGATTTCAATACCCATCGCTTGCTTCGGGCCATAGGCTTGAACACGCTATTGAGTAAACTGCCCCAGTCCGAGGAGGCAAGACCCACCGATACCCTTCGGCCCTTGGAGGAATTGAAAAAGGTCTTGGTTGATTTTCCGCATATCTGGGAAAACACCCAACGGCTGATGGATTCCTGTTCCATTGCTTTTGGGTTTGGAAGTGATAGGGTTTCCCAGAACCAGTCCCGTTTTTTGGAGTCCAAAGCATTGGATGTGGAACGGTTGCGGCAACTGGCATTGGATGGGTTGCCCCGACGCTATGCCCATCCTACGGAAAAAGTCAGGGAACGTATGTTCCGGGAACTTCGGACCATCCAGGAACTGGATTTTGTGTCCTACTTTTTGATCAACCATGATATCGTCTCCTATGCCAAGTCCAAAGGCTATCCCTATGTGGGCAGGGGTAGCGGGGCCAACAGTCTGGTGGCCTACCTGATAGGGATCACCGATGTGGATCCCATTGAACTGGACCTGTACTTCGAACGGTTCATCAATCCCTTTCGGGCCTCGCCCCCGGATTTTGACATTGATTTTTCCACCTGGGACCGGGATGATGTCACGGCCTATATTTTTGAACGTTTCGAGCATGTAGCCCTCTTGGGTACCTACAATACCTTTAAGTACCGGGCCGCCGTTCGGGAACTGGGCAAGGTGTTCGGGCTGCCCACCGAGGAAATTGATAAGCTCAGTTCGGGTCGGTATGAGCAGGGAGCCTTGGATGAACTGGCCCGATTGGTGCTGAAATACGCCACCTATATCCATGGGATGCCCAACTACATCAGTGTGCATTCCTCGGGTATCCTGATCCTGGACCGTTCCGAGCATTACTATTCGGCCACGACCCTGCCACCCAAAGGGTTCCCGACGGTGCAGTTCGATATGATCATTGCCGAGGATGTGGGTCTGTTCAAGTTCGATATTTTGGGGCAGCGGGGATTGGCGAAGATCAAAGAGGCGGTGGAGGTCATCAAGGGCAACCAACCCGATGCTATGCTTTGGGACATCAAGAGCGTGGAGGCTATGAAACAGGATGCCCATATCAACCGGCTGTTGAGCCAAGGCAGGGCCATAGGGGCCTATTATGTGGAATCCCCTGCCATGCGGGGACTGATGAAAAAACTTCGGACCCATGATTATTTGGGACTGGTGGCGGCCAGCTCCGTGATCCGTCCAGGGGTGTCCTCCTCTGGGATGAAGGATGAGTACATCCGCAGGGAACGGGAACCGGAACGCCGCAAAGAGGCCAATCCCATCCTGTTGGAAATCATGCCGGAGACCCATGGGATCATGGTCTATCAGGAGGATGTGCTCAAGGTGGCCCACCTCTTTGCAGGACTGGACCTAGGGGAGGCCGATGTGCTACGGCGGGGGATGAGTGGAAAGTTCCGTTCCCGTGAAGAGTTCCAAGCGGTCAGGTTGAAGTTTTTTGAAAATTGTAGACATAAGGGGCATGATGCCGCTCTGACCCAGATGGTCTGGGAACAGATTGAGAGTTTTGCGGGCTATGCCTTTGCCAAGGGACATTCCGCTTCCTATGCCGTGGAAAGCTACCAGAGCCTTTACCTCAAATACTACTTCCCTCTGGAATTTATGGTGGCCGTGCTCAACAATGGGGGAGGGTTCTACGATACCGAACTTTATGTGCATGAGACCAAGATGTGGGGCGGTGTCATCCATCCGCCATGTATCAACAGCAGTGACCATGTCAATACCATTTATGGAAAGCACATCTATTTGGGACTGGGACAGCTTCGGAGTCTGGAACGTTTGGTCATCCAACGCATCCTCAACGAAAGACAACTCCATGGAAAATTCAGGGATTTTGATGATTTTATCGACCGTGTCCCGATTGCCATCGAACAGTTGACCATCTTGGTACGTATCGATGCCTTTCGTGTCTTTGGGGTGCCCAAGAAGCAAATGCTATGGCAGGCCGTGTTCAAGACCAAGGCCCATCGAAAGGAAACTATCCAGAAATTGCTTTTTAAACCCAACCACAAGCATTTTACATTACCAAACTTACCTTCCCATCCTATTGAGGATGCTTATGACCAAATGGAACTCTTGGGATTTCCGCTTTGTGGGTATTATGAACTTATGGACGGCAAAGTGAAGAGTAGGTTGACCGCCAGTGATTTTGAGGCCCAAGTCAACCAAAAGATCTGGATCTATGGTTCCATGGTGCATACTCGACTGAACACCACATCCAAAGGAGACACCATGCGCTTTACCACCATGCTCGATCTGGAAGGTCACTTTTTTGACTGTGTCCACTTTCCCCAAACGATGGCATCCACACCCATACATGGAAAGGGCATTTATCTATGCCACGGAACGGTGACCGAAGAGTTCGGGCATTTCAGTCTGGAGGTGGTTACGACCGTCAAACAACCCTTGAAACCTGACCCAAGACAAGTGGGGTCAGTACTCTTAGGGGTAAAATAAAAAGAAAACAATCATGGGATATTTCCGAGGATAATTGGGAACAAGGAAAGGAGATTTTGTTGAAAATATCTACATAGGATAACTAATCCCATTCTTCATTGGATGCTGCTTCAACGGCCATAATAAAAATGAGTTTGCGCTCCCTTTCGGAAAAATAGGCCCAATCTCTCTTGAATTCCTCTGGGACATGGTTTCTCCAATCGTGGACCCTTTCCGATAACACATTGCCATTGGCGTCATAAAAGGAATCATCACTATACTTGACCATGGCCAATTGTTTTGCTTCTTCGAACATCTTTTCTAGTTCCACAATCAATCCTCTTTACATTTGAATTACACGAAAATAGACATATTCATACAAATTGGTCATATCATTATAGGTTGTCCAAGCTAATGCATCCCCAATTCTTATCTAATCAAATTTTGAAATATAACAGTTTATGGCACAAGTGTAAATCAAATTACAATGAACCTCTCTTGATGGCTTTTTTACTGTCCAATAGTATCCAAAATTAAACCCGGAAAATATTTCTCGGACAAGGGACGGCATAAAGCCGTTGCCTATGTCACTTTTTATTCCGTTTCCTTCCCACTCCAAAATTTTCCCTTGCGTTTGGCTGTCTGCCACTATTGTTCAATTTAAAACGCAAATCATGGAAAAACAAAACGTAGTACAACTGGATTTTGGCTTTGAAATGGAGCCAATGAAAACCACAATTTCAAATCTAAGACCCAAGTCTTTTAAAAAGGACAAATCCGATTTTGTCCTTGACTTTATGAACCTATTGCAAAGCCCCATCATTGTCTACCCATCACAATGGCAGGATGCTGTGCCCAAAGACCTTTTAAACAATATTACCATGGCCCGAATGTTGACCCGGATACGTGGGGAACACATGGCTTCCTTGACCGAGGTTGTGGCCTACATGATGCCCAGGACATTCGAATCGCCCATGCCCAGCGAATGGGTGAACATTTACACATGGTGTGGGCTCCAATATGCCAAGACTTTCAAGAAAACAGGTCAAATCAAGGCCATGGAGGAGGTGGCACCAAAGCAACTGTCCGAATATGAGATTGGTCTTTTGAAAAGGTTAAGGGTCTGGATCTATGAGAAACGAAGACAAGCCTTAAAGGATAGCATGAAAACTTCAATGCCCAAGTTGAGCGGACCTTCCCCTAACGATCAGGGAGAGCTGTTCCAGAAGGACTAAAAGGAAACCAAGTTCTAGGATTACAAACCCATTACCGTCGCAATAGTTGATGTGTTGCCATTTGGCCAATATGGAAGTCGTCCAAACGGATTTTTGGTGCGTCCTTCCTTTGCAAACCCTTCTTGGGGATTTGCCGTGGAAGACCGCAAATCCGTCCGTCCGCCCATCAAATTTTAAGGGGTCTATAATAAAAGAAGCCCTTGTTGTTTTTCGGGGCATCGAAAAACAGGGCAGGACCCAAGGACTTCCTATCAGGACACCATCGCCTGCAGTCGCTTAACTTCCCGTACGCTCCCTTGCCAATGGGTCAGATGGAATTCCTAGGGCCCTCATCGAACCTGTCAAGGCCAAGGCAGGTTTTGTCCACAAATAGGGTTTCCACTTCCTTGAAAACCTAAAGGTTTTGCTACGTCGCGGAGCCTCCCGATTTCTGTCCAAAAGCCTTGACAGAACCCCCTTCTTTTATTGTGCTACGCACGTAAGAAGCAAACAAACGCCCCTTAAAATTTGGGAAACAACGACCAAAAAAATAGAGGGGAAATTTTTAACCCTGTCTGCTGATCTGACCATAAAGGAAGACAGCAGACCTTTAAAACTTTTTATCATGAGTACATTGAGAAACAAAGTGCAGTTGATCGGAAATGTGGGGCAGGATCCCACCATTACAGACCTTGACAAAGGCAAGCGTGTGGCACGGTTCACCATGGCCACCAATGAACACTACAAGAACTCCGCAGGGGAACGGTTGACCAACACCGAATGGCATACCGTAATCGCATGGGGGAAACTGGCCGACATCATCGAAGGTTTCGTGACCAAGGGCAAGGAAGTGGCCATCGAAGGGAAATTGACCTCCCGATCCTATGAGGACAAAGAGGGCAATAAAAAGTATGTGACCGAAGTGGTGGCCAGTGAGATCCTGCTTTTGGGTGGTGGCGAGAACAATACCACCGAGTAAAATGGATAGGGGTGTCCAGTCTTTGGGCATCCCTTTCTTTTTTCATCCTTAAAACAAAATGAAATGGAACATCGAGTCAATGAAATACAGATAAGTTATAGGGAAAAGCTCAGCACCCTGAAATCCGTCTCCCTTACCGATTCCAAGAAAGTGGCCGAGCTACTTTTCAAAAATTGGGATGCCCGTACTATTGGGGCACAAGAGTCCTTTAAGATCATCCTGCTCAACCAATCCAATAAGGTCAAGGGCATCTATCCGCTCTCCGTAGGGGGCATATGTACCACCTTGGTGGATATGCGACTACTCTTTGCCGTGGTCGTAAAGACCCTTTCGGTAGGGATCATCCTCGCCCATAACCACCCCTCTGGACAACTCAAGGCCAGTTATGAGGACAAACGATTGACCCAAAAGATCAAAGAGGCGGCACAGTTTTTTGATGTCGCGGTCTTGGACCATATCATCCTTGCACCCGATGGCCGTTACTACAGTTTTGCCGATAATGGAATTCTTTGATCCAAATCCGATGAAAGTGGATCCTGAAATGACCGAATTTGAGGAATGGTTGGAAGAACAAAACGACCCTAGGTATTATCCCGATGGGTTCGATCCAAGCCTATATGATCTGTAAACCTGATTTTAAAAAGTAAAAAGATGATCTATTTGAACTTTACGAACCTTGATAGCGAGACCCAGGAACGTTTGCTTTCCAGTTCCAAAGAGGATGTGGAAAGCCGTTCGGGGGCCGAACTGCGCCAATTTGCGGAAACCCACGATAAGGACTATGATACACTATTGGAAGAGGAGGCCATGCGAAATCTATACCATTATGATTTCGTGTTCAATATGTGAACCCTTAAACCCACCATCCAAGCCCATTCATTTTGATGGGCTTTTTTATGGGTTCATGGTTGGTTTTTAGGTGGGTCGAACACCCAAAAACCAATTTGGGTAATTCTTGTTTGCAAAGTGTTGGGCAACCCTAAGGAATACCTATCCCTTATTTGACCGCAAGTTCGCCCTTCAAAAATGTTCCCATCAAAAGACTACGGCATAAACCGTTCGTACCTCACTATTTATTCCGTTTCCTTTTGAGCTGAAATTTTTGGGAAGTGCGGGAATGCCCTCAAATAATCGATAATTTAAAATGATGTATTATGAAAGCAATTGTAAAAAAGTCACTGGAGATCCCAGCGAAGAAACATCCAAAGAAAAGCGTTGTCAAAAAGACAGCGGATGCCACGGTGGACAAAACCTACTCCCTAGTGGTCAATCTCTGGATATTCAGGTATGAGTATTACAGGGAACAGACCACTACAGTCCCATAGGAGGACTGACGGGAACAAGACCCTTGAAAAAGGGTCTTTTCTTTGGCGTTCCCGTGGAACTCCTGACGTTGTGGAAACCCATAAATGGCCGTTTCATATATGTTGCGGGCAAATGATGCCATTTGCCCGCAGAACGCATTTTTGTACCTGATGTAATGTGGGTATATTTAAGATGTTACATCGTAGCAAAGTTTGCACGGCATCCCAACTTGATCTGACTTTCCAAAAGTCCGTGCTCCATTAGGTAAAATATGATAAGGGACAATGGTCTTTTTAAGATGGTTTGTGCGATGCTTTTTGGGCCCCTGGCGCAAAAAGGAGAAGCAAGAGGGTAGCACGCTCACGCGTCCTACCGATCATAGTTGCTCCGCAAAGCCCCTGTTTATGGGGCTTACATGGATATTAGGAAATAAGGCCTTGGGCGTTTTTAGCGTAAAAATGCGCTGAGGCCAACAAAACCAAGGAATTTTTAAGCTAAAAATGGATAAAGGATACGAAAAGGAACCGTTTCGGACCGTGTGCATCAAAGTAACGGTGCTCCATAAATTCAAAGGATTTTCCAAACGACAAGGGAAGTCCCATTCCATGACCCTGTTGGCCATGGTGGAGTTTTTTGAGCACAATGGGATCTCGCCCAACGAGCGGATGTATGAGACCATCGCCAGCCTCAAATACCTGATCAAACGCCGCTTCAATGCCATGGTCGCCATCATGCGCAGCATCGAAAAGGAACAGACCCTGCCCACGGTCAGTATGATCCAGGCCCTCTTTGAACAGGAACTTGCATCCGATGGGGAAGAATGGGACAATGATTTCGATTTTATCGAACAGCAGTTGACCGAGACCAAAAAGCCGACGGACATGGAACCCTTTGATGCCGAGGTCACCGTTCCCAAGATCCGCTACGATCGTCTTGAAGAGCGGTACGAGGAACTCAAAACGGACTTTGCCTATGTCTTGGACCATGTGTCCCTGTTCCATAACCGGTTCGGAAAGGACCATCTAAAATTGGACCTCAATCCAGGGGCCATCGAAAAATACCGCACAAAACTTAAAAAGCCATAAGCATGTACATCGCCATTACACGACAACATTTGGGGGACAATTTCCGGGGCAGCGTCCGCGACTTTGTCCGATACCTCGATAAGGAGAACGAAGGAAAGGCCCCTGCAATGCACGAACTATATTTCAACCAGAATGAGAATGACATTGATGCCCAACAGGTCATCACTGAAATCGATGCCAACACCGCCAAGCTCAAGAAACGGGAACCCAAGTTCTATTCCCTGGTGGTCAGTCCCTCCCAACGGGAGCTCAAACATATCGGAAACGATGCAGAGAAACTGCGTCAATACACCCGTGAGGTCATGAAGGCCTATGCGGCCTCCTTTTACCGGGACCAAGAAGTTACCGTCAAGGATATCCTGTATTTTGCCAAGCTGGAGCGGGAACGCACCTATTCGGAAAAGGACCGGGAGGTCAAGGAAAACCAAGCCTCGGCCAGCAAGATCTTGGACCTCCAACACCAGATTAGGGCCATCAAGGAGGGAAGGGAAACAGGGGACGTCACAAAACTCCAAGAAATGATCAAGACCTTGGAAGCTGGGGCGCCCCATAAACAACAGGGCAAACGTATCGTTCCGGGTATGGCCAAGGAAGGCGACCAGAGCCATATCCATATCATCGTGAGCCGGATGGATGTGACCAATTCCCATAGCCTATCGCCCGGTTCGAAGTTTAGGACCTCGGAAACCATCCTCCATGGTCAGACTGTAAAACAGGGCTTTGACCGGGACCAATTCTATCGGGCGGCGGAGAAGACCTTTGATGCCCAATTTGGCTACCGAAGGAACTATGTCGAGACCTACCATGCCCGGAACCTGCTCGACAAGGATCCTAAAAGGTTCTTCTCGGCCCTGTTGGGACTGCCCACCAATGAACAACAGGCCGCACGACAGCTTTTGTTCAAGGCGGGCATCAAGGTGCCCACCATACCGGTCAACTCCGCACAGTTGGCCTATAAGGCCCTGATGCAGTTACGAAAAGGGATAGGGAAGGCTATGGAATCGGGATCAATTGGAATATAGTAGCCATGGAAAATTTGTCACTGTTTGCGAATGTAATCTGCCTCATAGGAAGCATAGGTGTTTCCTGGGCGTGCATCCGATACCTCCGAGATGGATTTGGTATTGGTTTGGGGGTTCTGGTAGCCCTGGCCATTGGGACCGGGTTGGCATCGGGATGGGATTCCCTTTTGGAAATGGCCCTGAAGTTTTGGTTGCCCATGTTGTTCATCCATGTAGTCATCTTTGGGATGGTGGACTATTATAAGGATACCCAACAACCCTTCAAGGTGTTCGAGGTACGGTTACGGGTCAAGGGTAAGAGCCTGGTCCTGGGGAACATCCGTAGAGGGGTGTCCGTGATGGCCTCTGCAGGGAGCGGGAAGACCGAAAGTGTCATCTATGGTTTTTTGGAGCATTTTAAGAAGCAAGGTTTCTCTGGGATTATCCATGATTATAAGGATTTTGAGATCACCGAAATGGCCTTTCCACTATGGAAGGACCAAAAGTTGCCTTTCCGGATCGTTTCCTTTGGGCCCATATACCATCGGGTGAATCCCATTGCACCACGGTACTTGCCCGATGAGGAAAGTGTCCATGAAGTGTCGAGGGTCTTGTTGGAGAACCTGATGGAGCATCGGGATGCTGATGAGAACAGTACCTCCAGGTTCTTTAAGGATGCGGCAGAGGGGCTGATCAGTGGGTTGATCTGGCGATTGAAAACGGACTATCCCGATTTCTGTACCCTGCCGCATCTGATGGCCCTTTACCAACAATTGGGAATCAAGAGTTTGATCAAGTTCCTTCGGGGGAACCTTACCTCTCGTGCCATGGCGGATGCCTTTATCAGTGGGGTGGGGTCGGAGCGTCAGACTGCCGGGGTCATGAGCACCTTGGCCAATGCCATTAAAAAGATCAGTACGCGAAAGATATTTATGGTCTTGTCGGCCGATGAGATCCCTTTGGATATCAACAATGCCGAGAATCCCTCGGTCATTGCCCTGGTCAACAATCCCCAAAAGGATGCTTCCCTTTCCCCGGTGATCGCCACCATCATCCATACCATCACCAAACAGATGTCCATCCGGCAACGCATGCCCTCCTTTATGTTGTTGGAGGAGGCCTCAACTATACGGCTATTGAACATGCACCGAATACCGGCCACTTTGCGAAGTTATGACATTGTTAGTGTCTATGTGTTGCAGGACAAAGTGCAGAACGATATGATGTACGGGGAGAAGGCCAGTAAGGCGATTCTCTCTAATCTATCTTATCAGTTCTTTGGAAAGGTTAATGACCCGGACACGGCAAGATATTATGAGCGGTTTTTTGAGTTGGTCAAGATACCGACCCGGAGTGTGAGCAAAAGTTCAGGGTTGAACCTGGAAAGACGGATAACGGAAGGGGAGAAGGAGGTGTCCAAACGAAGGGCTGAAGTGTTCTTCCGATTAAGACAGGGCGAATTTGTGGTCTTTGCGGATGGAAAGGACCGGAAGGTGCAGTTTCCGAGGCCAGTGATTGATCGAGGTTTGCCCAAACCATTGGAATTTTCAGAACGGCATTTGGAAGAGCACTACCTTAAAGTACATAAGGAAGTAAGTTCTATCTTCCAAAGAACCTAATGGAACAGTGAAGTCTTTCAGTTGTGCAGAAGCGTTCAGCTTTAACAAGTGATAAATGGATTGCCCCACAATGGAAATACCATTTCTGGTTTCTCGAATGCAGTGAAATTAAGCTGTTCAGGCGTTGGCTTATTCAGTTGAAAAGTAATGTTACTGTGCAATTATCAAGAGGGTCTTTTCCGCTTCCAATCCCGCTTTTCTTTTTTCAGGCGTTGGGACTTCTGTTTTTTCCTATCCTTGTCCTGATCGGTGGCAAAGCACATGGACGTTTCGGCCAAAGGAGTTCCCTGCCTGATCATCAATCCATTATAGGGGCAATGTTCATGGCCACAATCATGTTTGGAGTATGCACCGAAATTACGGTGCTTGATTTTCTTCTCCTTTAGGATTTTTTGCTGGTTTTCGTGGATCAGCCGCCAGAGGTTCAGTTCATCGCCCCGCGTAAGCTCTTCACCCAAAGTGGAGACCCCGAAATAGGTCTGTGGGTCTTTGAGCTGCAAGAAATCATAGGTCTTTTGAAAATGGCCGTTGGCAAAATCCCTAAGTTCCAGTTTATCCTCCAGGTCCAGGTTTTGGTTTTCCAAAAGGGAACGATAAAGTCCCAAGGTATTGAAATCGGAATATTGCTTGTGATTTTCAATGATCGGGAAATATTCCGATTTGGTGAGCTGGTTGAAGGGTCTGTTTATTTTCATGCTGAAGCCTCTTTATGATTTGTTTTGCACATGCATTTTCTTCACGGAACAAGCGATCGACCTATCCGAACCTTGGGGAAACGACCATATCACCGTGCCTGACTTTATAGGTTCAGTGGTTACGGTCATCGTCCAATCGGGGCTTTAGGGATTTGAGCTGATATTGATCGATCGCCTTAAATATCACAGCCCTGTTTTTACGGCGGATCGGAAAAATGATCTGATCGGTCGTCTGCTCCATCTCCGAACGGTCCGTTTGTCCTGTTTTTAGGTCTTTGTAAACCGAAACAGTCTTCTGTATCATTGGAAACCTCTCGTCAAATTCCAGCAGTAGGAACTGGGAATCGGGAAAATCTGAAAAATAGTACGAATGGCCATAGAACAATTCCGCCGAGACAATTTCTGTTTCGGGACTGTAAAACACGGTAAATTCTTCCAGATATTGTTCCGATCCCTCGTTCCCAAAACGGTCTTGCAGCCGCATACCGAACACGACCAACGAATCGGTCACGGTCACTTTCTCCATTGAAAAGGTATTGTATTCGCTTTTGACCAATTGTATGAACCCTTTTTTTCCTTCAAAAAAAGTGGCCTCTTTTTGCAATAGACCGATGAGCCTGTTCCATTCGTTTTCCTGGGCGGCAAGGGTTATGCCACATAAACAGAGTAATAGGAGTACGGAGCTTCGCATACGTTTCATTTGGGGTCCAATTCCTTTATTTTCAGGTTGAGGCGTTTGATGTGCAACAGCAATTCCTCTATTTGCCGGTCCTTTTCCTGCAATTGTCGTTTATGATCAGTATCCTTGGTCTGCATCAGTGCCGTACTCTCCATATACTTGGCTTGGAGATGGGTGTATTTTTTGGCACAGGAACAGCCCGTAGCGCACAGACACAGCATAAGAATCAGGACGGCCGACTTTATTTTTGGGCAGGCTTTGGTTCCCATATCCATCCATTTAAGTTTGTAGCTGAAATTTTTATATCCAATACCGAGTTTATGGTTTGTAGATAGTGAAGTATTGTCCATTTTCTTTGACACTTGCCTCTCCGTTGCTAAATGCATGGGCCTCGTCATATTTTATGGGAATTACCAATTGCCCCTTTCGATTCATGTAGCCATACTTCCCATCCTTTCTTACCGTGGCCAATCCCTCGGAAAAATACCCAATTCTATCGTATTGGGGAGAGACCAATTCTTTTCCCGACGTATCGATCAATCCATATTTTCCATCAAGTTTGACAATTGAAGAGCCTTCAGAGAAACCCCATGCTTCATCGTATTTTAAAGGAATGACTTCTTTACCCGTACGATCTATAAAACCAGCATAACCATCGTTTGAAACAGCAGCCAATCCTTCAGAAAATTGATTGGCTCTATCATACATTGGAGGTATGGCCTCTTTGCCCTTTGTATCGATGTATGCCGCCTTGCCGGTATCCCAATCGCCCACATGAACGACGAGCAATCCTTCGGAAAAATAGCTGCCTGTCCCTTCGGGCAGAATATCGGGATTGATCAAGTACTTAATGGGTGTGATTTCCTTTCCTTCCCTATTGACCAGGCCAATTTTATCGCCCATTTGTACCAATGCGGCCCCTTCAGTGAAATAATAGACCCAGTCATATTTTAAGGGGGTGACCTCAGTGCCTTGCTTATTTATATGGCCGTACTTACCATCTATGGCCACTGCGGCCATTCCGTCAATGAATTGATAGGCAATGTCATATTTTATAGGTATGACCAGCTTACCGGTCTGGTCTATATAGCCCCATTTCTCATTGACGGAAACCGAGGCAAGCCCTTCATAGAAATCAGAGATGCCATCATAACTGCTTTGAGCGTTCAATTGGACAAAAAGCCCTATCAACATTGTTGTGGTAAAAAGTATTTTTTTCATTGTAAAATTATTTGATTGAATATTCTTGGCTTGATATAAAGCCAGTCCCAGACGGATATTTGTAAAAATGACGTGATCCTCCCAGTGTTGTATACATAATTATAGCCCTTTTCCATTTTTATCTATGAGGAACCATTTTCCGTCCAGCTTTACCTTGGCGAAGGGCCCTTTAAAAGGTTCGTGATCATCATATATCAAAGGGATGACTTCCTTTCCGGATGTGTCAATGAACCCATATTTGCCATTGATGGACACTGCTGCCATACCCTCGTAATAACTATAAATAGTGTCATATTTGAAAGCGGTCAGCTCTTTGCCCACTTTATTGATCAGTGCTTTTTTATTATTCTTGGTCACGGTTGTAAGACCATTTTTGAAATAATGGACCTCGTCGTAGACCAATGGCACCGTTTCTTCCCCGGCAATGTTCACAAATCCCCATTTATGGTTTAACATGACTGCGGCCATGTCGTTTGCAAAAAAACTGATCTCATCGTACTTAAATGGGGTCATCTGCCATCCGGTGGGGTCGATCAGGCCCCACTTGCCATTTAGTTTTACCTTGGCGAAGCCCTCTTTAAAATCTTCGGCTTCCTCGTACTCGGGCGGGACGACCTCTTTTGCCGTTTTGTCCACATAACCATATTTTCTACTTTGTTCGCTTTGGATCACGGCCAGGCCTTCAGGGGTGAAACTCCCCACATAGTGGTACTTATCGGGTTTGATGCCCTGTTCCAACTGCATTTGGATCTTTTGTGTTTCCTCTTCCTTGCGAATCCGTTGGCGTTCTGCGGCTGCCTCGGCCTCTTTTTCCCTACGGATCCTTTCCCTTTCGGCGGCTTCCGCCTGCTCCCTCTCCCGGCGTTCGATCTCGTCCGCATAGGATTTCAGGTCGGGCAAGATTTCCATGATCTCGATGTACATGGAGGAAGAGGAGGAAGGGTTTTCATTAAAGAACCGTTTTACATGCTGATTGGCTTCCTTGTATTTTTTTGTCTTGTAGTAGTTCATCACATAGAGGAACTCGACCTTGGAATAGGTAGAGCCCCTGAGGTATTCGGACACTTTTTGCAAATAGTCCAGGGAGGCCGCAAAGTTTTTGTCCCCATACTCTTTTTCTGCCCGTGAAAAAAAGCTCTTGGCCAGTTCGCTGTCATTTTGGGCATGGGAAACGGCAAGGGATATGATCAAAAAGAGAAAAGAAAATCGGTGCTTCATGGGTCAATGGTTGATACGTTCAACGACCACTTCTCTCTGGTGGTCAAAATAAATGTCCTTGGTAGTGTGGAGCCTTTCGTCCAAAAAGATGTAGACCGTGGCCTTGATGCCCGGGGTATTGGAATAGTTCACAACGCTTATGGTATATTCCCCGCTGATCATGTGCTCCACACTGATGTTCTCCGGCCCATAGGCCTGGGTATTGTCCACGTCCAACACCGCCAGTTTCGTATTTTTGTTCCCGTGATAACAATGCTCATTGTTCGGATCGGTCAAATGTAGGTCGATGTCGGCACGTCCATTCCACGTTAGGGTGCTCCTGAGCTTTAGCGGCTTCCCGGTGTAGTTGACGACCACTTGTTGGTCATTGAGGACGGTTTCCCCATGGCGGATCTGGAAACGGATATTGTTGGTGCCCGCCTTGAGGACCAGTTTTCCCCGGAATTGGCCATCGGATGGCAATAACTGCTGTTCGATGCCATTATAGAGCACTACCCCGGTGAAGCCATCACTCTGTATATTATATTTGGCGGCAAAGTCGATCACATTGGTCTGGCTCGTGGAGCCGTTCCTTGGGGCGATTACGTCCACCTGCAAACGGTCCGATGACCAAAAGTCATCATCAGTGGCCTCTTGATGCTTCCCATCGGAATCCCAAAAATCGGAATCGTCCCCACCGATAGTGTCTTCATCGGACCAAAAATCATCCTCATCTTTTTCGCTTTCTTCCTCTTCCTCCTCCTCTTCTTCTTCTTTCTTTTCCCTTTTCAGGTACTCCCTGGCAATGGATTCCAGTTGGTATCCCCATTCCAAGGTCTTCAAGGATGCCCTTATCTCTAGTTCATCCACTATCTTGTAGATGTTCTTGAACCTGCGGTCGGCATTTTCCTTTTCATCTGCGGACAGGTTGCCATATTCGGCCGGGGAGTAATTGAGCACATGGTAGTCTGCCACACTTGAAACCCCGCCGAGATAGGTTTGCTTGTCCCTCCATTGGATGAAGTTGTTCCAATTGGGGCTTCCGCCCACGATGGATCCCGCTATCTTTTTTCCGCTGGTGCCAAAGAGGAGGTTACTGTCGGATACCTCATATACAAATGTGCCCAAGAGGTTATAGACCCTGTAGGACTGCCCTGATTTTTTTACCGAGCCTCCATTTTGCACGAACAAACGTGGCTCATTGGGCAGGCTTCCCGGTTTGACGCTTGCAGACCCTCCCTTTGCCTTTCCGTACAGTACCACATCCGCCCGGGATGGTTTTACCGCTTCCAGTTCCTTTATCAGGTCTGGATATTTGTCCAGTTCGTATTTTGAAATGGTGACGGTCTTTCCATCGACCTTTGTCCTGAACCGATCGTTGGCCTCCCAGGAGAAGGAATAATTTTCTACAGGTTCTCCCATAAAGGTCGTCCACTGGATACCGATCTCGAACGATTTCATATAGCCGGATGGGTCGTCCGATACAACGATGGTGGATACATATCCCTGGTAGGAATGGTCTTCCCCTTTTTTGAGGACCGTTTGGGAAAACCCGACGGTACCAAAAAGGAACATGGCAATCAGATTGACTTGGTTAATTATAGATTTATGGCTGCGAGTAAAGCAGGGTATGATATGTAGGCTAGGGGTGTTCACTTGTGGTATCGGGCATGATCGGAAAAGTGATCATGACACCCAAAAACTTCAATTTTTTTCAAAAGTCTAAACTATAAATTGAACATCTATTAAAAAATACCCTCCAGAGGGTATTTTTAATGTATTCTTTTTCAAAATTCCCAATATTTGACGTTAGAGATTCAGTAACCCCCGGTGAATGAACAAGCACACACTCCAAAAGGCCACTGATATTTGGAAGGAAATTGGCCAGCACAAGACCCCTCAGGAACTACATATAGAGATGGATATCTACAAAAAGATACTCAATCTCTTCCAAGTGGGCGATTATTGTTATTTCATCTTTAGTCCACCACAAATGCAGATGGAATACAAGAATGAGTCCATCACACAATTGTTGGGCTATCCCTTGGAGGAATTTACCTTGGAAAAATTTCTGGAAGCGATCCATCCCGATGACCTGGGCACCTATCTTGACTTTGAAGCGACCATAACCGATTTTTGGGGAAACCTTCCAACGGAAAAAGTATTCAGGTATAAGACCAGATATGATTTTAGGATCCGGTGCAAGGATGGTCAAATCAAAAGGCTACTGCAGCAGGTCGCAGTCATCCAAAGCGATGAGGAAGGAGCCGTACTCAGGACTTTTGTAATCTTTACGGACATCACTGACCTAAAGCAGAGCAATAAAATGGTGTTGTCCATCATTGGACTTGAAGGCGAACCATCCTATTTTGATATCCTGCCTGCTGAAAAAGACACATCACAGAAGGACATGCTCACCAAAAGGGAAATGGAAGTTTTCCTGCTACTGGTCGATGAGTGCCAAACGACCGAGATTGCTGATATCTTGAGTATAAGCCCGCATACGGTCAGCACACACCGAAAGCGTATCTTTAAAAAAACGCAGACCAGTTCCGTGCTTCAGTTGTTGAAATTTGGTTTGGAAAAAGGCTGGGTATGACAACTACCTTTAGTATATGGTAAAGCCTATATTATTCGAAAGTGTATTGCAAATCGGTTCAATTCCATTCCAAAAAAGAAGGACTAATGCCAAAGTAGTGGCCTCCATCCAGGAATCAATAGTAATTCCTATGTGCACAAGTATGAATTTTATAATAGGTAGGTGACTACCATGAACTCAAGGCCTGCGGTATATTGAAAGAAGCAGTTATGAATCTCGTCCAAGATGAAATTAGACCGGTTATGTCGAGCAAGGCACAAAGAGCAAAATCATTGGGATACCGTTGCATTTGAATGACCAATAAAGACGAGTGCAACAGTAGCCAACCCATCAGAAAGAATGCAACATAATTGCAAAAATAGGCCAATGGTCTTGGAAGAAAAGTTGGATTGTTTTGATTAGGTATTTTGGGGAGAGGTAATTGACCAGTATTAATTGTTCTTGATAAAGTCAACGATGAAGTCAGCCCTGTCTTGGACAGAAGTCTTGGGAACTTCAATAAGGTCGTATTGGTATCCTCGATAGGTCTGGATCATTTTATTGTAGGTGAACACGGCCTCATTCCAATCTTGTTTGCGTTGTTCGTCCGTTTGGTAGATTTCCTGCCAAGGAGGTAATATGAAGACGGAGGTATTGTACCGTAAGGTTTCCGATACCGTTTTCATTTCTTGGTCAATCGGGATGCCTTCCATAGAGGCATAGCAGAGGGCGTCCAAAAAACCACGGTCAAAGAATACGGGTTGGGTCCCACTGTACGCCTTGATTGTTGTTTTTAAACTTTCCACGGAGCGATGGAACATCAGCGTCATGTACCGTTTTTTGTTCTTCCAGGGCAAAGCTTCGCCGTCAATTTCCTGTTGTTCTTTGATCAGTTTCCGTGCGATTTCGGGAACTGTTCCAAAGCCCCTGTTTTGAAGTTCTTCCAATAGGGTGGTCTTCCCGACACCTGGGCCTCCCGTTATTATATAAAATGGTATGCGTTCCCTTTGGGTTTTCAAAAGTGTTTTGGGTTGGTTTATTTTTTAGTTTTCATAAATGGTCGGCAATATTACGAACTTCTAGAGAACCGGAAATGATAAAAGGGTCCTGTTGGGCTACAGGGCATTATTTGTTTCCAAAAAATCAAAGCGTCCCGATGATACGATCTTAATGTTCCCCCTGATGGCATCGAACTCCTCCTTTTCCAAAATAGAGGTCAACTGCTTCCCAAAGTTGGAGATATACACTTCCGACAGCTTTGCTATCTCCTTGTCAGGACGACTGTCCTTATCGGTCTTCAATTTATACTCAATGACCTTTTCAAGGGTGAGCAGGGTCGTTGGAAAGTCAAAATAGTGAATGGCACTGTCCTTGGACTTCTTGGCAGTGCGATAGTCCATTTTTCTTTTTTCATTTTCGAACACCAGTTCGACCGTGTCCACGATGTACTGCTTGTTGGACAGTTCCGTCATGACCTCGTCGATGGCATGGGACCTGAACTCGTTCAGGGTTTTGGGAATATAGACGATGAACCTCATGGCGGAAGGGTCGGAGAGTTTCTTGCGAAGTCCACGCACCACGGGAGCCAGATAATTGTACATATAACCATGGGCCAGGGCATAGGTGATGCTGAGTTCCTCTTCCTTGACCCGTTTTTCCAATTGTTTGGTGACCCAGTTGCCCAAGAGGGCCACGACGGAATAGAACAGGCCCAGAAACGCCAAAATGGGTTCTAGGTTCATGGAGGTATTATAGACCCAAAGGGCAGCAAAGACAAAACTGGCCACCAATATGGCAATGGACAACCATTGGAAAATGGTCTGGATACGGTCTAGGGATCGGTCGGTCATCCTTGGTGGATTATCCAGTGTGCCCTTTGGTAAGAGGGTTTACCCAAATATAGACCAAAAACAGAAATGGTAGTAAGGGTGGGGCAACTGTGTAAAAAAAATAATTGTTCCATTATTGTTCCAAACTACCTTGGGAAACGCCCTATTCAATCCAAGAATTTTCAGGGAAACCCGTTTTAGGATTGGAATATCAAAACGGATGATAAGGGCTGGTTTTTGTTTGAAGCTCTGTGTGGGCGTGTCCCAGAGGGCCGGGCTTTGCGTTGCAAGGCCGTCCTTTGCACGGGTCGGGCTTTTCACTGCAATCCCTCACGCGGGTTCTGGTATTCTCCAGCGAATTCTTATTCTTGGTTTCTTGGTAAAAAGGAGTCTGTGTTATTGATATGTAATGGCACGTAAGTCTCAATGATATAGGGTGTGATTTTGCGCAATGTTTCGCCTGTAATAGGGTGCAAGCCAGGAGCCGTGAAAAATTCCATTTCCCCATCCTTAGTTTTGAAATACCATATCAGGGGCTTTTCATCTTCTGAAAAGAAATCAGTTGCCATGGAAACTTCCACTTTTTTAAAGCTGTTCAGTTTTACTCTGTCCATGGGTTCTACTTTGGTTCCGAAATCTGAGTAGGGATTGGAAGTGCAGGACACTTCAACATATAAAGAGTCGGCCCAAGCCATACAATGATTCTCAGTATTGGGAATTGGATTGGAATTGAAAAGCGAGGGTTTTATCACCAATATTATAAATAAAAGAGTTGTAAAGACGATACTGATGGTAATGATCAGTCTTCGTCTTTTTTTTAGCTCTTCTTCTTCTTTTTTTTCAGGGGGAGATATTGGAACTTCAGATGCTACGCGTAGGGTTATGTACTCAGGTTCTTGTTCATCAGTTTCAAAAGCATGGGTTGAACCATATGACTTTAAAAATTCTTCATAAGGTCTAGGTTGAAAATCAATTAGCCAAGCAATGAGCTCCAAGTTTTCAGGTCCAGTATCATTTGTTTTTCCCTTTAGAAAATTAACAATGGGTAAAAAGCGGTCTGGCTTAAATTGTTGCATCTGAACAATCTTACTTTTCCCTTCTTGAAATTGAAAGAATCTAATAAGGGTATGTTCGTCATATCTCATTTTTCTTTTATCCAACAACCAAATACAGGCTTCCCGAATTTGCCTTCGGGTAGGGTTGGCAAGATAACCGCTCATTTCCCCTCCTTTTTCTCTTCTATACTTTTTTAAAACCTCCTCTTGATAGCTTTTACTGGTCCTTGGTTTCATGGTCGGGTTGGAATTTTAGGAATAGTTCTGGAATTCCTTGGAATTATTGGAATCTCTGGAATTCCTTATAAAGATAGCTGATGTGCACAGATAAATTTGTCCAAGAAAATGAATTCAGCTATGCCTTGCTAACATAGCGTTTCTAGAAAATTCATTTTTACGGGATTCTGTTAAGCGGTCAGTATTTGACCCGTTGGAGAGTAGTCAGATCTACCGCTTACAGTTTCCACTTTCCAAAAACAAGGGAGTACTCCAAAGCTCACGGGTGGCTGAAAGGCTAAACAAACAATTCTGGGAAAATCCCGGACGGCCACCCTTTTGTTTAACTCGAAAAATCGTAAAAATGAAAAAAGTGTATTTGGCCGTACTGGCCGTTATCTTAAATATGTTCATGTTTTCCTGCACCACCGAAAGTGTCGCAGAAACTGAAGGAATGTACCGGACCCTGGCAACAGAAGGAGATGATGAGGATCTCCCACCACCTCCACCTGATGAAGAAGATGATTAATCCATCTCATTGATTTAAAAGGTCATACCCAATAGGTGTGGCCTTTTTTAATACATTTAGTCCAAATTAAAATGTATGCAGAAGTTTTGGATAGTGCTATTGACATGCCTTTTTGTTTCCTGTAAATGGGGAAGTGGTGATTCCGCTCCAACAACGGGTGTGCCACATGATAGTGTTCTTCATTATTTCAATCAATCCAAACAAAAGGACTTGACTGCAGAACAACAATATGGAGCCATCAATAAGGCCTTGTACTTCTCAAAAGATGATGTCAAGGATACGTTCTACTTGAAGTTACTCCACCGAAAAAATTTGATTCTGTATGATCTGAAAGCATTCGACAGTCTTCAAACTTACAATAGAAATATATTGAGACAAGCCAAGGCCCTTGGCGATTATGCAATATTGGGTAGGCAATATTATTTGATGGGCTATTATTATGATCAAATTGAACATCGTCCAGACAGCGCGTTTTTGAACTATACCAATGCAAAAGGAAGTTTCATGGAGGTCCAAGATAGCAGTTGGATCGCAAGGTCTATTTTGAACATGGGGGTCATTCAAAAGAATCAGAATGATTTTTTTGGAAGTAAGGAAACCATTACGGAAGCCATACCTTATTTGGATGCAAAAAAAGACTCCACCTATCTCTCCATTTGCTATAATACCTTGGCAACGAACCATCGAAAATTGTTGAACCATGAGGAGGCCATTACTTATTATCAAATGGCCATGAACTTTATAGATTCCCAAAATGAAAGATTGGCTGTTAGGAACAATATAGCGACCACTCTTATGGATATGGGGAAATATGGTGACGCCGTTGAAATGCTCACAAGAATAAGTTTGGATAGTACTTTGGTCAAAACATCCTCACAATATGCGAGAGTGCTGGACAATTTGTCCTATGCCCAATGGCTTTCTGGAAATAAAACGGAGGTTGAAGAATTTATGAGTCCACTGGAAATAAGACAAACGAATAAGGATAGGAGGGGTCAGATTGCAAGTTACACCCATTTGGGAGAGTTTTATTCCAATGATAGACCTGTGCTGGCGAAAGCTTATTTTGATTCTGTAATCCATCTCTCAGTATCCTTGAAAGCGCCAAGGGCCGAAACGGATGCCTTGGGGTTTTTGATGAAATTGGAACCGAACAATGTAGGTTTACGAGATCGCTATATTTTTTTGCAGGATAGTCTGTATAAAGAAGAATTAAATGTGAAGACCCAATTTGCCATGTATAAGTACGACTATCAGGTGACACAGGAAAAAAGCCTTCGACTAGAAAAGGAAAATACCCAAAAGGAACTGGAAGTTACCCGGCAGCGGAACCAGAAGTTGGTTTCCTTTTTTGGAGTGGCTTTCCTTTTGATCGTATTGGGTTTTCTGATATATGCTTTTAAACAGCGTACCAAGCGATTGACACATGAGAATACCATGGCGAAATTGGAAGCTACATTGGAGACTGAAGCGGAAATGTCCCGGAGACTCCACGATGATTTTGGGGCAGGTCTAAACCAAGCCATGTTAATGCTTCAGGGGAATACGGACCAAATCAAGGTCTTGGACAAATTGGAAGGCCTCTATGACCAAAGCCGTAACTTCTCCAGGGAGATCAACGAAGTCGATACTGGTTCACAGTTTAAGGAGGAGTTTTTGGAAATGCTCCGCTACCGGACACCAGATCATGCCAAACTTCTTATTTCAGGAAGCAAGGAGGTGGATTGGGAAGGAATGGACCCTTTGGCGAAAAAAGTATTGTTCAAGGTCCTTCAGGAACTCATGATCAATATGGGGAAGCACAGTATGGCAACATTGGTCACTATTGGTTTTGTCGAAAGTGAAAAAATACTTAAAGTATTGTATTCGGATAATGGCGAAGGGGCATCCGAACAAGACCTTAAATACAGGAATGGGCTTCGTAATACAGAAAAGCGTATCCAGGCCATAGGGGGAACCATTACATTTGGTTCTGGTAAAGGGGAAGGTTTTAAGGCCAGCCTTGTTATTCCAAGATAAACACGTACCTACTATGTTCAAAAAAGTGCTGATTACGGAAGATTTTCAGGATACCAACCAAGGTATTGTGGAAACCCTTCGAACCGAATTCAACATTCCGGTCATCCAAGAAGAGTTCTATTGTGATAAAGCCTTTAACCGCCTCAAACTGGCCTTGGCGCAAAATGAACCTTTTGAATTGCTTGTTACCGATCTGTTCTTTAAAAAGGACCATGTGGATCGAAAGTTGACCTCAGGACTGGAACTCATCAAGGCCGTAAGGGAATTGCAGCCCAATCTAAAGGTTATTGTTAATTCCATGGAGGACAATCCGGCAAAGGTAAATACCCTTTTCAGGGAAGAAAAGATAAATGCCTATGTCTGTAAAGGGCGTCATGGCTTGTCCGAGTTGGTCAAAGCTGTGCAGGAGGTATATCACAACCGTACCTTTGTTTCCACACAGATCAGTTTGAATGTTTCCGACAATGTGTTTGAATTGGACGAGTTCGATATCCTTATCCTAAAGGATTTGGCGGATGGTCTTACCAAAAAGGAAATCTCAGAACGGCTCAAACAAAAGAACATTACACCGAATAGCGAAAGCACCATCGATAAAAGGGTGAGCAAACTGTTCGATGAGTTCGGGGCCAAGAACACCAATCACTTGCTGGCCAAGCTTATCCGAAAAGATAGAATCTGATCATTCCCTTATTTATTTGAATAAATCTAAATCCCATACGGATATCTGTAAGGGATTGGGTTTTTATGAGGTTAGGTTTGTTGCAAGTTAAAGGTCTTTTAAAAACAACTTGAAGTGGAGCTCAGGAACCACTATAAAAAACGAGGCAAATCCGAAAAGCCATACAATTTGGACAAATCAAACCAAACCTTTTTAATGATTAAAAAATCAACCTTCAAAGTGATAGCCATTTTTATGGCTACTTCCGTTCTTCTTTCAAGCTGTGCTTCCATTGTCAGTAAAGGAAGTTATCCCATCTCTATCAACAGTGCTCCAAGTGAGGCTAAAATCATGATCAAGGATAAAAAAGGCATTGAAATTTTCTCAGGTCAAACCCCTGCAACCTTAAAGCTAAAAGCTGGGAGCGGATTTTTTGGAAAGGCAAGGTATCAAGTTACTTTTTCTAAAACAGGATATGATACCAAAACAGTTCCTGTAGAATTTAAATTGGATGGGTGGTACTTTGGCAATATCCTTTTGGGAGGTCTTATTGGTATGTTGATAGTCGATCCTGCAACCGGGGCCATGTATAAGTTGGAAACGGAATTTCTGAATGAAACGTTGATTCAATCAACAGCCAGTATGCAACAGGAAGGGCTTGAAGTTTATGACATAAATGAAATTCCAGCCGAGTGGAAAAGTTATCTGGTACAAGTGAGTGAATAAAATCCTGTTCAGGACACTGGCCATTAATTCTTTTGAACAAAATAACATCCCTTACGGATTTCTGTAAGGGATTGTTTTTTTAAGGGGCTAGGTTTGGAATGCAATTTTTAAAAATTAAAACCATGCCGAAATATTATGTCAACAAGACAGCTCAGCCAAATGGCGACCATGAGGTTCATAAGGAAGGCTGTTATTGGTTAACACTTGTTGTTAGTAAAAAAGATTTAGGATATCACACTCATTGCGAATCTGCCGTAAATGAGGCAAAGAAAACCTATAAGCAATCTAACGGCTGTGTACATTGCTCAAAAGATTGTCATACTAGTTAGGTTATTTGATGAAAAGATTAATTCTCATAATTGTTCTACTTGAAACAATAGGGTGTAACAATCACAAAAATAATCAGAGTCATGATAGTGGTAATCCTCTTGAACAAACATATTCTATAATAAGAGAAGATGTAGATATATCGTTAAGGAAAGCCAACCTCAAAATAAGGTTGCAAAGACCAATGAGTAAAAAAGAGCTCAGAACTTTAGCTTTTAATCTAAAGGATGAAAGAGCTAACTATGAAAAACTATGGATTTTTTACTATTTACCTGAACAGGAAACTGAATATGGAGCTTGGGCAATATCTCATTTTAAACCAGAACTTGAGCTAGAAATTATGGGAGCTTCTGGGGAAGCATATAAAAAAATGAATGATGAGAAGGTGTCAGGAGAAATAATTGCTTCATGGTATGATAATGACGCAATGCTCCCCAATAAAAAATTTTTGGTTAAAGAAAAAGAGAAACTATTTATGAAATCTATTTATGCAGATAACGGTCTTCTTGGCAAGGGAGGACAACTAATTGAAGAGGTTTTTGAGAAAAAGCAGAGCAACGCTACTAGATATGATTATGAAAATAATCATGGAGAGTATTATTTAATAGAAGAAAATGGGAACCTCAGTTTATATGATAATTCTGGAAAATTTAAGGAAATGAAAAGATTGAGCATTGCTGAAATGGAAGAAAAAAAATATTAATTGTAAAAATGGAACTCCAAAACCAACTTAAAACCTTAGCCGAAAAGGTCGTCAATTTAAAAGGACAGATCGATACCGAAGAATCCACCAAGCACGCCTTTGTGTTGCCGTTCATCAACCTGTTGGGGTACGATACCTTTAATCCCACCGAAGTGGTCCCGGAATTTACTGCAGATCTCGGGCTTAAAAAAGGGGAGAAGGTAGACTATGCCATTTTTCAGAATGGGGAGCCCATCATTATTGTTGAATGTAAAAACTGGAAGGAAAAGTTGAATCCGCACAACTCCCAGTTGTTCCGTTACTTCCATACGACCAAAACCCGTTTTGCTTTATTGACCAACGGTATCGAATACCAGTTTTATGCGGATCTTGAGGCGGTCAACAAGATGGACGAGAAACCCTTTTTGGAGTTTGATATAACCCAATTAAAGGAGAATGTCATCAATGAAATTGGGAAGTTCCACAAGTCCAACTTCAATGTGGATGAGATTGTGGACAACGCCAGCTCCCTAAAGTATACCAAGGAATTGAAAAAGATGATTTCTGAAGAACTTCAAACCCCTTCATACAATTTTGTGCGATTGTTCGCATCAAGGGTTTACACAGGCCGGCTTACTGAAAAGGTAATGGGGGAATTCACCGATTTGGTAAGCAAGGCCTTTGCCCAGACCATCGGCGAAAAGGTGAACGATCGCCTGAATGCAGCTCTAGACAAGGAATCGGAAAAGCAACAAGAAGAACATAAGGAGCCCGAAAAAATCAGTAAAGTAACTACCTCTGAAGAGGAAATGGACGGATACCGAATAGTGGTGGCCATTTTGCGTAGAAAACTCCCTGTCAATCGCATTGTCCATAGGGATAATGCAATCTTATTTTGGTATCTTGTTGGATGACAACAACCGCAAACCCTTGTGTAGGCTCCACTTGAATGGCGGGAATAAGTACCTTGGTACTTTTAATGGACGTAAAGAGGAGACTCGGCATTTGATCAATTCGGTGGACGATATCTACCAGTTTGAGGAGCTTTTGTTGCAAACCATTGATTTCTATGAGGATTAGCATTCTTTTTTTGCCCTTACTTTTTGTATTGACCACTAGTATCAATAGGTCCACTTCTTTGGATACCAATGTCTTTGTCTGCATGGGGAAGGGGAGTAAAAAGTACCATTACCGCAAATCCTGTAGGGGACTCTCCAATTGTTCCACTAAAATCCACGAAGTCACTTTGGCTAAGGCCAAGGAATTGGGCCGCACCCTTTGCGGTTGGGAGGATTAAAAACGATTTGAGACTTCTTTTTTGTGCCTGATAATCATTTAATTCGATAAAAAAGGTGGGGTTAATATATCCTGCCTTTATTTCTTTTTGTTATGAATATTTTCCTGTGGGCCACATCTTAATTAGTTATGGCATTACGGAATTCTGTAAGGATTTGGTCAGTATTGGATTTACGTTTGGGACTCAAACCATAAAAACCAATACAAATGGCCTTTCCAAAATTTGAAATCAAAAAAAGCAAAAGCGGCGATTATTATTTCAACCTCCGATCCAAAGGAAACGGGGAGATTATTGCCACCAGTGAAATGTACAGCTCAAAACAGAACTGTAAGAATGGGATTGCTGCCGTAAAACGTGATGCCCCGGTTGCCGAGGCGGATGACTTGACCTTATTTTCATAAACCATGGGGTACCGTAAGGGATATTACCGAAAAGATGGAACCTATGTCCAGGGACATTTTGTAAGCAAAAGATCAAAAGCATTTCAAGGCAGGAATAATAAAGGCTGTTTTCTAAGCCTGTTATTGCCTTTCGTGATAATGGTGGTATCCATTGCTTGTACGAGTGAAAGTGAATCGTCCTGCATCAAGAAAAACTGTTCTGATTTTTCATCCCAAGAAGAGGCACAATCAACTTTTGAAACCAACAAAACCTGTTATTCTAACCTGGATAGGGATAATGATGGAATAGCTTGTGAAAACTAATCAAATAATCAACCATGGAAAAAATGAACATTTCATTGGAATTGAAAAGTCATTTCCTAAGACTTTACCAAATGGCTTTCTCCGATGACAATTTTGATGTCCTTGAACTTCAAATGCTGTATCGATTTGCAGAGGAAAGGGGCGTAGGGCAAGAACAATTAAATGAGGTTCTGCTTAACCCTTCCCAGGATTCTAGCGTACCGCAAGAGCTAAAGGATAAAATCGAGTATTTATACGATTTGGCACTCATGATTTGGGCCGATGGGGTTGCAACGGAGGATGAAGTGAACACCCTGAGAAAGTATTGTCTAAAGTTTGGATTTCTGGAAGAAAACGTGGAGGACATCTGTGGTTTTTTGTTGGAGAATGCCGAACAGAATGTTTCAAAAACACAATTGATGAACCTAATGAACGATTGACATGAGTGCACTGAAAAAAATATTCTCGATAAAAAAGAACCCAGAGGCCGAAGTAGTACATGACAAGGAAGAAGATGTTAAAAAAATAAAACTCACCTTTTTTGAAAGTGGTTATGGCTCATCCAAACAGGCCGAGGGAAACCATATGATTTTTAAAGCCTGTTTGCAGGATGTGTATATGGATTATAAAGGTAAGTGTAGGGAGGATGAGAGACTCCAAAAGTCCCTAAAAGAACCTTATATACAAGAAAGGGGCAAGTATGAAATTGAACTGAAGAAGCGGAAGACGGCCAAACTTATTCTAGAAGAGACGATTGGCATCTGGGAAGAGAAAATACAACAGTTTAAATCTGAGATTACCGATGTAAAACACAATCCCGAAAAGTATGTGGAGGACGCGGACAAAAAACCCAAAGCTCAATTTTATCTGGGATTGATCGTGTTGATTCCTATTACTTTTTATTTGTTGGTCTTCTATATATCGGCTTCATATTCGGCCTTTTTCAAAACCTTTGATCCAGATGATGAACTTACCGCTGCAATTTTCGATGCCAATGCTTTATCAAAAGCGATTGCGGATGGATGGTTGGAAGGCGTGTTCGTGGCGACCATTCCGTTTGCATTCATGGGGTTGGGGTATTTGATCCATATGTTCCAAAAGCATAAGAATTGGTTGTCCTATATAAAAATAGGAACCTTGTTCGTGGTCACTTTCATATTTGATGCTATTCTGGCTTATCAAATTGAGAAGAAGATTTATGAATTTGACAAAACCCTGAATTCTCCTCCCTTTGATTTGAAAATAGCTTTTGCCTCCCCTGAATTCTGGGGCATCATCTTTGCTGGCTTTGTGGTCTATATCATTTGGGGATTGGTGTTTGATTTTGTCATGAAAGAATATGACAATTTCGACAAGATAAAATCCTTTATCCGATCTAGAAGGGAAGATATTGAAAATACCCAACAGGAAATCAACAAATTAATGGGGAAAATCAATCCTATCAAGGAAGAAATAGCTGGAACAGAGGGAAAGATAAATGATTTGCAAAGGACCATTGATGGGTTCATTTTTTCCAACAAACATTACCTCACCTACCATGCAGAATATGTAAAGGGCTGGTTTTTGGCCATAGCCGATAATTTCGATGCCCTAAAAAGAAGGGATGAGTTGTTGGCTAAATGCAGGGAAGAGGAACGAAAGCACTTGGAGGAGCATGAAATAGCAGATGAAAGTTATGAAGGAAGGTTGTACAAACTTATTAATTGATCGTATGAAAAACATTTTTAGAACCGTTTTGTTGATGTTTGTTGTAGGCCATCTACAATCCTGTAAACAAGATCCAAAAGTTGAACTGGAGCCAGAGGAAACAATACGTAATCCAATTAGTAAGAAAGTACGTCTAAATAGCAATTTGAACATTAGTGTTTTGATCGATCTTTCTGATAGGATAGACCCTCAAAAGCATCCTTCACCTGCCATGGAATTTTATATGAGGGATATTGGATATCTCGAATCGGTGGTAGAAAGTTTCGAATGGCATCTATTGAACAAAAAAGTGAATCAAATTGATGATAAGATTCAAGTATTCATAGATCCCGAACCATCGGACCAAACCCTGAACAAAAAGGTCGCAGAGTTGAAGACCCATTTTACAAAAGTCGATGTGGACAAAGACTCCATTTTAAGGGTATCCAATAAATACGGGACCATATCAAAAACCATCTATGAGGCTGCCATAGCCGACAATAATTATGTGGGGTCGGACATTTGGGGGTTTTTCAAGAACAAAGTGGATGACTATTGTGTTGATGAGGGGTATAGAAATATCTTGGTGATTTTGACCGATGGGTATATGTTCCATAAAGATTCCAAAATGGAGGAAGACAATCAGACAAGCTACATAATTCCACAACTTATTCAAAAGAACGGTTTAAACAAGTCAGATTGGCAAAAGCGTTTCGATGAAAAGGATTTTGGATTCATCGTGCCAAAGAAGGATTTATCTAATTTGGATGTACTGGTTTTGGGTATAAACCCGGTGAAAGGCAATCCCTATGAGGAAGATGTCATTCGGGCCTATTGGAGTAAATGGTTTGGTGAATTGAAAGTAAATGACTTCGAAATCAAACAAGCCGATTTACCTTCTCATATGGATAAAATCATTCGAGATTTCATCTTAAAAAAGTAACCATGTCCTTCAGGTTCAACAAAAGGGTCAATTTGGGCAAAGGTTTTGGCGTCCATATTAGTAAATCGGGAATTACGCCCAGCGTTCGTGGAAAACGAGGAAGTATAAGTTCGAGAGGTTATTCTATCCGGACCGGGATTCCTGGCCTGACCTACCGAAAATCATTTTCAAGATCAAAAAATAGCGGTTGCATGGTGACTTTGTTTTTTATTCTGATCATCATGGGGTCATTTTCATGTTCATTGATTTTTTGAACATTCAGCTCACTGGATTTGGATCTCTACACATGGGATTGAGGATTAATAGCTTGTGGTGCAACACGGCCTGGTCATGAAGCAGTTTTTGAGATATTGGTTCCTCGATGAGGAAAATCCAAAGAAATATCTTTTGGATGTCTTTACCGGCTTTATGATTCTACTTTCCATAGTACTCATCTTTTTTCAAAATGAGGACCAGTACCTTTCCAAGAATTTCGAATTTGTGGATAAGGCCATACTATTGTTTTTTATAGCAGAGTATGGAATCCGCTTTTACATCTGTTCAGATTTTAGAGATGATTACAAAGGCAATGGATTGCTTTTTGCAATACGCCAAAAGCTTCATTGGATGGCCAAACCTGTGTCGATCATCGATCTGTTGGCCATATTGCCCTCGTTGGCCTTCTTTAGGGCCTTTCGGGTACTCCGCTTTCTCCGATTTTTTCGGTTGTTCCGATTGTTTAGGGCCTTCAAGATATTTCGTGAAATGGACAAGCTCCATATCATTCTTCAAGGGATGCGGGAACACAATCGGATGTTCTATATCTTTTTTACGGTAACGCTTGCCATATTGCTGGTACTGAGTTTTGGGTTGTACAGCGTGGAGCATACCCGAAATAAGGAGGCCTTCTACAGTTTTACAGATTCGTTCTGGTATTCCCTCAAATTGATTGAGTTGGCGGACACCACGCCCAAGACATTTTTCGGGAAACTTTTGTCGATCCTTCTTTTGATTTTCAATATGGCCATTTTTGGCTTTTTCATTTCAATCATTCTCAATAAAATATCGTTGGTCATGAATGCCATTACCTCAGGGAAAATAACCCGCCTTAACATCAAGAACCATGTCGTGATATGTGGCTATACCAAATCTGCAGAAAAGGTGATTCAGGACCTTTTGCGTGATCGGAGGTATTGCAATAAAATTGTCCTAATCACCCAAAAGACCATTGCCGATAAGGATGGTCTGATTTATGTGAATGCCGATTATACGGATTTCAATACCTTAAAGTTGGTGCAAATCAAAGAGGCTAAATTTGCCATCGTCTTTGCAGAGTTCAATGAACACGATACTATCCGCGATGTAGACTTGAGAACCGTCATGACGGTTTTCCATATTGAAAAGGAAGCACCGAATACCCATACGATTGCTGAAATTAACGATGAGGTCAATGCTGAAATCATCAAGGACAAGATCATGGGGGACGAAATCCTGTTTAAGGAACTGATCGATGCCAAGATTATCTCCACATGTATTGGCCATCCCAATGTATCCAATTTATTCTATCAGCTTTTTGGCGGGGAAGGGGAACGTGTGAAAAGTTTGAGACCAACGGAGCTGGGGCTCTCTGTTCCAACCAAGGTAAAGGAAGTGAAACTGTTTTTACTCGAAAAGAATGAAACCTTGTTGGGCGTGATTGACCATCGGAACGAGTCTATCCTTTCACCGAAAAATGATATGGTCGTTGATGACGGCTATCGACTGATTTACCTTTCATGAGCCATTTATTGCAATTTGAATCGTAAGAATATGGGTAAATGATCTGATAGTTTACGGGCATTTTCCAACTCTTCGCAAAATCGTACGAAGTCAATAACCTTGCCTTCCACCTTGAAGATATCCTTCGAATAAAAAATATTGTCAATGGGATGGTTGAGGTATTGGTTTCCTTCGCAGGTCCATTTTAAAGTGGTCTTTTGACCAGTGATTGTGGTTTGATATCCTAATTTTTTTAAGGTGTTGAAAACGGGCATTTTTTCATCCACATTAAAATCTCCGGCAATGATCAAGGGAGTTTTTAGGGAATCAATTACAAATCTAGTAAGTGCCTTGATCTCACTTTCCGGATCCTTGTTATAGGGTCTGGAATGAAAGTTGATCACGGTAAATTGTTTGCTGTCAAGGTAGAAATTAAGTAAGAATGGTTCTCTGTCTATCGAAGTATCCAAACCAGAAACAAGCCAACCCCTGTTTTTGATCTTGATCCTATGGGTCTTCCAGATAAAGGCATAACGTTCGGATACATATTTGGGGCTGTTGGTAGGATTACTGATTACATAGTCCCATTTGCTGCCTTTTCGATTAAGGATATCCGTAAGTTTTGCCACTGCTTGGGCACCCCCAAATCCGGCCACCACTTCTTGTATGGCCAGAATATCAGTGTCCTTTATAATTTCGGCGATCTTATTTAGCTCCTCATTGTTCTTGGTCTTGCCAAAGTCCTTGATGTTCCAGGAGACCAATTTGATTTCGTCATTTTGGGCAAATGTGACAAAATGGAAGAATATCAGTATTGATAGTACTAGTCTTCGTAGCATGAGGTTGGTTGGTTTAGTAAAAGATAAATTTAATAAAATAGTGCTAGGGGAAATACGGGATAACGTAATGAAAAACAGACTCCAAAGGTTTAGTGCAAACAAGATGTGGCTGAAGGGCAGCATATGATGTTATCCATTTTGAATGGGGTAGTGAAAACTTAATTGATTTCCTTAATTTTTGAGGTTGATCAAAAACGTTCCGATGCTTTCCACCTCCTCGTTATCAAAAAGCGGATCAAAATACTTGATGTGCCCATTGAGTTCCTGTAACGTTTTGATAGCAACGTGCTTGAACCGTTCCTTGGGTTTGTGATGAATCATGGCAACAATACTTTTTACAGGCAACTTTCTCTGTCCCCAATGATGCGGTTTGATAACTCTGTTGGAGGTGTTCGGGCTGTTTAGTAAGGTATACAGGGCAAAATTGGCCCGTCTCACTTGTTTGACCGGAGAGCGAAAGTCATAACGCTCCAGGGATTTCTTACTCCAGTTCTTGGTCTCAATGATAAAGATTCCTGCAGGTGTGACCAATAAATGGTCGATTTGGATACTGAATATCCGGTCATTTTCACGTCGGTTGTATATAGGTTTGTTGAAAGCAAGCGAAAAATCATTGATCAGGACAAATGGTCTTGGTAGTTTTTCTAGCTCTTTGGCCACTTTATGTTCCCCTATGGCACCAGCAATGAGAGGGTAGAGGCCCTCAGTAATTTTTTGTGTGAACTCCAATTCCTTAAACTTAGTTTCAAAGCGTTCCGAAATGCTATTCTGACGGTTGGCTATGTATGCTTCAAGCTCTTTTTGTGTGGGATCCAAACGTTTTTGGTAAGGTTTGGTCTTAAGTTTTATAATGTATTTTGTGCCCTTATCGAGGATGAACGTATAACCTAGAAGGATTTGCTGCCGGTACCAATTCAGGAGTTCAATCACGGCATTTTTGGCTGGAAGTGAAAGGGTTTTGGATTTTGCCTTTAAGCTGGAGATTCTGTTGTTGAGCGTGTTTTCTACATGGTCTTTTACGGATTCATACTCCTTTTGGTAGTGATGTACCTTTGTTACGAGAATTTCAAGTTCCAGTTCATATTGACGTTCAATATTAAAGAGCAACGATTCCTTTTCGTTTTCGAAGGTTTTGAGGAATCTGTTTATTTGACCAGTGGATGTAAACCAAGTAATGCCATGATGGTCCAAGATTTCCCGGATACGTTTAAGGGATTCTATTTGGCCGTGGATGTGAATCATGGTTAGTATTACTTCTAACGTTTTGATTTGTAGTTTAGTATGGCCGGAAATCTAATGTCTCCTTATTCAGTAAATGGTTACATTGATTAGCCACAAATTCATTTTAGGAACAGTGAAGGCAATTAAGTGAAAATAAGAAGTTGGTCGAGTTTAGAAGGTCGTTTGAATTTGCAGATTAAATGAGTGATGTTGGAATCATTTATTTTCAACCTAGTACTTTTATTAACCATAAGAACAATTACCTATTATTGTTGTAACGTTTTATTGCCTTTTAGTATAGTGTTTATCTAGTTCTTGAACAATATTTGGGTTATAAAATTCTTGTTTTACACCAGTCTTCGTTTTAGTATTTAAATAACGTACTCTGCAGAATTTCGGGTTCTTCTTTAGTTGTCTAAGTAAGTTCCAGAATTCAGGAGTCTGTTTAAAATCAGAATATCGGTTACTTAATCTTGGTAGGAGATCTTTTCTACACTCCCAAATAAAGGTTTTTTTAAATGCATCTTCCTCATCAACCGTGATCGAAATAGCATCAGGGTCATTGGGATCGATAAGCATTTTGCTCTTTACAAATTTTGTTTCCAATCTAAGTGAGATACTATGCGCCGAGAGTGGATCATGTGGATGTTCTTTTTCTTTATTTCCAATATATCTTAGTAAATTCTGAGTCTGAATTGATTCAGAGTTTACCGAATAACTTTTCACTTCATGAGCATGAAAGAAAGACATAGGCATTATAAAGAAATTGTATTTACTGAGGTCTCTCTTGAACCAATCTTTACACATTTCTAGATAACTATGAAGACTTGCAGTTCCGATTTCAAGAAGCTTTGTGTTCAGTACGGGGCTATCATTGCGAAAATGGATTGCATTATCTCGAAGTTCAACCAATATGAAAAGGTTGGCTTTTAAGGTAGGGTCTAATTCCACTTTGTTAATTGCGTCACCAATAGAAATTGTTCTGTAATTTCCTGAGCGGGAAAGTATGAAACCACCTGGATTTTTATTATCCTTGATGTATAGTACTTCTATGTGCTCTAATTCATTTTGGAGGATCCTAGCCTTTAGCAAGGACTCCCAAGCATTGATTAGGAGAATTGAAAAGGTCTCTTCACGATATTTAAAATCTGGTTTATTATAAATCTCAATTGCTGCAAGGGCCGCTTGTATACTTTTGTCGGTCAGTTGATCAGAAGGTTTGCTAGGTGAGGTTCCAGTAGAGTGACTTACAGGATTTGCATGGCGATATTTGGAACTAACCTTCAAAGCATACTCATTTAGCGAAATCCCAAGGGTATGTTGAGCTTTATACAAGCCATTAGCCTGTTTGAGAATGAACTCTCCGAATTCATTTCTGTTGAGTTTGGCCCGCAGTGAAGCCCCTAACGGATAGGACGAAGCATTTGCTAATTCTTTGTCCGTAAATTCTCTGTCTTCTTCTTCCATTTTTTGAAGAAAGGAGAGGGTCAGCTTCTGTTTCTCATTTGGCTTTTTCACTGATTATTTATTTGGTTAATAGATACCCCAAATAAGTTTTTCACTAACTCAGGTAATTCCACTTTAATTATGTCTCCGCAGTAAAGTTTAGGTCGGCTTTGTTGTATTCTTTTTCTTTTCTTTTTTCCAATTTATAGTGGTTGGTTTTTATTGTGGGCAACGGCCCCAACTATGGCAAGTGCGGGATTTGGAAACCGAATCTTTGTCGCCAGACCGAATGTTATTTAGTTGCAATATCTTCATTTTTAAGCAGTAATCTTACATTTGCTATAGCCGATGTTGGCATTTCGTTTTTTATAGTGATTCGATGAAGTTTTTTACATTTTCCCAAGTCCAAGATTCAGTTAATGTTCCATATAATTCTTTTGGTTTGTGTAAAATAGTAGCCCCATCTATGTAAATTCCACGAACTTTTACTCCTTCCTCTTTCGCACATTTTACTTCCCAAAGTACTCCATCAGCTTTTGCTAAATTTTTAGAAACCAAAACTATCATTCCGTGACATCCTTTTATTTTTGTTCTACATTTTGTTTTCCATTGTTCACTCCAAGGCTCTTTTACTGACATATCCACAAATTCGTATGGTACTTTTGCATTTTTAGCCATACCAGTAAATAATATTTTGGTTGTTTTATCTTCTATTGCGAAAGCAACAAATACTCTTTTTTTGTTCATATAATTATGTTTTTAGCATCCGCATTGTGGTAAATGAGGAAAGATTAAATATCCGAGATATACTATTTCTAAAATCCCTAAAATGATAACAAATACTCTAAAATACTTTACTATGTTTTTTTCAGTTTCCGAGTTTGGTTTATATTTTATCTCCTGCGTTAGAATTTTCCATTCGTCCTCAAACATATTTGTCCTCAACTGTTTTTCGATTTTATCTATAACTCTAAATTTTCCTTGATTTAATAGTGCATATGAGTTTATTAATTTCTCCCAAGAATAGGAAATCAAAAGAGCTAATGCAGTTAAAACTAACATACCAATTACAACAGGAATTGTAAATCCAAATGTTTTACCTAAAACGAAACCAATAGATATTATAGTAGAACTTACTGTAAGGAAAAGATTATTTACTTTTAAACGACTGTCGGTTACCTTTTCAGTTGAACTTACCATTATTTTGTATTGTTCAAATTTTAGTTTTCGGTCATCATCGAAGACTTTCGTTAAGAATTCAAAACAATTTTTAACATTATCAAAAACTTGAAACCCTTGGCAGAATAGAATGGATTCTTCTGTTGCAGTTGGTAACTTATAACCAATTATTCTTTTGTTTAAATCTTTTGCTTTTGCATATTCCCAAATTATTTGTTCACTTTCAAATGTGTTTTCTCCAACTATAAAAAGAACAAAATCTGATTCGTTCATTTTATTTTCTACAAGTGTTTTCCAATTTTCAGAATGTTCAATTTCTTGTTGAACAGCGATAAAGTTTTTTGACTCAATAAGCAGTTCATCAATTACACTTTGTGTTGCTGATAAATCAGTACTTCTATTACATACAAATAATTTCATTTATACAGATTCTATAATGCTTTCTAAATTATCCCAAGTCCAAGTTATTATTTTTGAACCTTTTAATTCTTTTGGAATTGCACCTTTTTTATTTTTCTGAATGTGCATTCCATAAATTGGAATACCTTCTTCTTTAGCACATTTTATTTCCCATCTTGTTCCGCTTGAATGCCAGGTATTTTTACTTAAAAGCACAATTACAGCATCGCAAGAAACAATTCGTTTTCTGCATTCAGTTTTCCATTTTTCTTCTGCCCAAGGTTTCTTTACGGACATATCTACAAAACTGAAAGGTGAACGTTCTTCTTTAGACTGTTTTACCAAATAGTTTCTATATTTCTCGTCTTTCATAGAGAAACTAATAAATATTCTTTTCTCTTCTGAATTATTATCGAAAATCGATTTTGCAATCAATGCGGCTATTCCGACTCCAAGTATTACTGGTAACATAAATTTTTATTCCTTTTTAACTCTATTTTGCAGATGTGCTCAAAATGAATGCCAACTTGGTTATATGCTTAACTTTGTTGGGCATATAATACCAAGTCGGTTGGCTATGTCCAAGTTTTGCTCAATAAGGCATAGCATAGTTTTCATTTGTTCAACTAAGATAATTTGGGGAGATGAGGTTAAATGTAAGATATTAAAAGAGAAGGAAAATGCAGAATTCCGTAAGGTAATTTAAAATGAGAGAAGCAATTAGAGTGGAGGAAGTTAGAATATTACTTTTTGAAGAATTCGCTTATGTCAAAATCTAAATATTTAGCGATAGTATATAAAGTTTCAACAGTAGGGTTACTTTCAGCTCTCTCGATTCTTCCAATTTGATTTGCGGACATTTCAATGTCGATGCCCATATTTAACTGGGATACTCCCTTTTCTTCTCGATGCTTTTTAATGATAGCACCTATGTTTTGTTTAAGTTTATAGAGTTCAACATCTGACATCTTTCAAAATTTGCCAAATCAATTAGATTTCATCAACACATATATGTGTTAATACAAAAAGGTTTATTATATTTATCCCCAATTACATATATTGCGATTCTTCGTTTAAAACATATTTGAAGCTATCGCTTAGAGTCTCGCTTTTGAAAACTGGTAATTTTTATGCAATCGAGATGATAAGCAGGATGGCTCACGACCCGGGCGTGGGCTGCTTATCGATTGCAAGGCTCCACCAGTGCCTCAAAAGAGATAAGTTGAGTTCCACGCCCAACTTTTTCTAAGCTTTTGTTTTCTTTATTGTTATTCGGGTTTCGCTTAACCAATGGGTTTATGGGAAACGTTGGCTTTGTTTTTTTTGGTTGGGTATCGGTGGGGTCCTTTTTGGTGAGCACGCTTTCGGTATTTGATATCCTGTTCAAGAAAAAGCCCAAGAATCCAGTTTAATCCTCTTTGGTAGGTTTGGGATACACGCTGCGCCTTTCCGGTAAACGATAACTCCTTGTCCCATTCCTGACGATTCCACTTTTGGGTTTCCGGCCCTAGTTTTCGGTTTCATGTCCTTTTTGGGACCCTACTTCCAGATATGTTTTTATCTGGGCAGGGTGGCCTTTGTCCGAACCTTGATGTCCTTTTTGGAAGTTACGATTTTATGGTGACTTGTGGGCAGTGTGGAGAATAACTAACTAAGAAATCAAACAAACTCAATTTATGCAACATTCAATATCAAGCGTGCGCAGGGGAATCCTGTTTATGCTCCTATATGTCATTTTAATGTCATTTTTTTCATTTCATGTGCAAGCGGGCACTGTCTTGGAACCACCACAGATTACCGTTTCAGGCACCGTGACCGATACTTCCGGGAATCCCCTTGCCGGGGTGAACCTTGTGGTGGAATCCAAGCAAATTGGAACAATCTCAGATTTTGATGGTTCCTTTTCTATCAATGCGGGTCCTACCGATGTGCTTATCTTTTCCATGGTGGGCTTTAAATCCGTTACTGTTCCCATTGCTGGAAGAGAGGAGGTTATCGTCCAATTGGAAGAGGATGTCACGGCATTGGGGGAAGTGGTGCTCAATGCAGGATATTATACGGTTTCCGATCGGGATCGTACAGGTAATATCGCAACCATAAAGGCAGATATCATTGACAAACAACCAGTGGGAAATCCATTGGCAGCGATGCAAGGGCATCTTTCCGGTGTGAACATAGTACAATCCACTGGGGTTCCTGGTGGTGGTTTTGAAATAGAGGTCCGTGGACGGAATTTCATCAATGGGGTATCCGATCCCTTGTTTATCGTGGACGGGGTGCCCTTTGGTTCACTATCCATGGGGTCCACAAATGTGTCAGGACAGATTTTTTCGGGCAATATCAGTCCGCTCAATGCCATCAACCCCAATGATATTGAAAGCATTGAAGTGCTCAAAGATGCCGATGCCACAGCGATATATGGGTCCAGAGGAGCCAATGGAGTGGTTTTGATCACTACCAAAAAAGGTAGGGAAGGGAAGACCCGATTCGATGCACAGTTCAGTTCCTCCCTGGGACGGGTCTCCCATTTTATGGATTTGTTGAATACCCCACAATATCTGGAGTTAAGGCGTGAAGGGGTCATCAATGATGGATTTGGGGATGCCCTTGAAAACCCTGCATACGATAGTTTTTGGCCCGATATCACTTTGTGGGACAACAATCGTTATACGGATTGGCAAAAGGAACTGATCGGTGGGACGGCCTATCGGAACAATGCCCAACTCTCGATATCAGGGGGTAGTGCACGGACCCAATTTTTGATCAGTGGTTCCCATCAACGGGAAACCACGGTGTTCCCCGGGGATGCAAACTATAAAAGGACAAATATTCATAGTAATGTCAATCATCGATCTAACAACGATCGTTTCCGCATCGATCTGTCTACCCAATATGCACATGAGAACAACCTTTTGCCCCGGACGGACTTTACCCTGAAGGCCTATACACTTGCGCCGAATGCACCGGCACTTTATGATGAAGGGGGTAACCTGAACTGGGAAAACAATACTTGGGACAATCCCTTGGCCTCATTGGAGGAAAAGTTCGAGGTGAAGACCAATACCCTTATGGCCAATGCTATGGTTTCGTATAAAGTATTTGAAAATGTGGAGGTGAGGACTAGTCTGGGCTTTACCGATTACCGCTTGGAATCGTATCGGACATTGCCCAGTTCCGCACGAAACCCCAGGCTCAACCTGACACCACAGGGCTATTCCAATATGAGCCTGAACCAATCACAGCGAAAATCATGGATCGTGGAGCCCCAATTGAATTGGAACAGGGAATGGAAGGACGTTTCGGTCGATGTATTGGTAGGAACCACCTTTCAGCAGGAAACTACCCAACAGTTGGTGTTGCGTGGACGTGGTTTTCCCAATAATAGTTTGATTGAGAACCTGGCGGCAGCGGAACTGGTGGAATCTTTGACCGATGTGGACAGTGACTATAAATACAATGCCGTATTTGGCAGGGTCAATTTCAAGTACATTGATCGATATATCCTCAACTTGACCGGACGGAGGGACGGATCGTCCCGTTTCGGGCCTGATAGACAGTTTGGGAATTTTGGCGCAGTGGGCCTAGCCTGGGTCTTTTCCGAAGCGTCCATCTTTCAAGATGACTCCGTATTGAGTTTCGGGAAATTGCGGGGGAGCTATGGGACAACAGGTAGTGATAATATCGGGGATTACCAGTTTTTGGATACCTATACGATAACGGGGGACGACTACGATGGGGTTTCTGCCTTAAGGCCTACCGGCATATTCAATCCCCTTTTTGGATGGGAGGAGAACAAAAAGCTGGAGCTGGGCCTGGAACTCGGTTTTTTCAAGGAACGATTGAACCTCAATGCCTCGTGGTACCGGAACCGTTCCTCCAACCAATTGATCGGAATTCCATTGGCGGCCACCACGGGCTTCACGGAATTGACAGGGAATTTCGATGCCGTTGTGGAGAATTCAGGGGTGGAAGTGGACGTCCGTTCGGTAAACCTTGTTTACGGAACTTTCAAGTGGTCCACAAGTTTAAACCTTACCGTGCCCAAAAGCAAATTGGTGGAATTTGAGGATTTGGAAAACTCCACATTCTCCAGCAGATATATCATAGGGAAGCCATTGACCATTACCAATCTTTACCATTCCTTGGGCGTGGACCCCGAGACCGGTCAATACCAATTCGAGGATTTCAATGGTGACGGTGCCATCACCAGTTCCGAGGACCGCAAATGGGTGGAAGACCTGGCCCCAAACTTTTATGGAGGGTTGGGCAATACCCTTGCTTTGGGGAATCTGACCTTGGATGTATTCTTCCAATTTAAAAAACAAAAGGCCTATAATACCCTTCAGTTCAATACCACTCCTGGGTATCCAGAAAATGGGAGCGTGGAGTTATTGGATAGATGGCAGGAGCCAGGCGATATCAAATCCTTTCAAATAGCATCGGCAGGGTTGATCTTTGGAGAGGATAGGGGTGCATTGCAACGAAGAAGCAATGCCGCGGTCTCGGATGCCTCCTTTGTTCGATTACGGAATATATCCCTGAACTATAAGATACCCAATTTGGACAATGGGTTGGAGATCAATGTGTACCTGCAAGGGCAAAATCTATGGACCTTGACAGATTACAGGGGGCCGGACCCCGAACAGACTTCCAATACGAGATTGCCCCCGTTACGGCAGTTGACTTTAGGTGTACAAGTGGGCTTTTAACTAAAAATAAACTAGCATGAAAGATTTCAAAAATTTTATCAAGAGTGGTTTAAGCAACTTTTTTGGTCGGGCTTGCCTACTTATGTTCGCTTTAATTGGCCTGATCGGTTGTACCGATTTTGTCGAAGTGGGGCCGCCCAAAAATACATTGGTCTCAAAGACGGTTTTCGAAGATCCGGCAACGGTGGAGTCCGCATTGGCCAATCTGTATCTTGCCATGAGGGAACAGGGACTTGTCTCGGGCAACTTTGGACTGACCACAAGAATGGGCATTTATACCGATGAACTGGATTATTTTGGGATGGATCCCGAACTATTGGAGTTCCACCAAAACCGGGTATTGCCGCACAATGCAGATATTTTGACCTGGTGGGGCCAAGCTTATCAGGTCATCTATGGCGCCAATGCCATTATTGAAGGGTTGGAGGATTCCACTTCTTTGGTAAACACTGATAAAGATAGATACATGGGGCAAGCCTTTTTTGCCCGGGCCTATATGCACAGTATTTTGGTGTCCCTGTTCGGGGATGTGCCCTATATCACCACAACGGATTATACCCAGAACAATAAGGTGTCGCGTTTACCACAGGAGGAGGTATATGATGCCATTATCACCGACCTTTTGGATGCTATCAATCTTTTGGAAACTGCCGAGGTGGAAAACGAGGAACGGGTGGTGCCCGACCACTATGTGGCCCAGGCCCTCTTGGCACGGATGTATCTCTATACGGACCAATGGGAACTAGCGGAATCCGTTTCTACCGTTCTTATCGATGGCTTTGATTTGGAGGATAATCTGAACAGGGTTTTCCTAAAGGAATCCATGGAAACCATATGGCAATTGAAACCGGGAAACTCGCCCGTGAATACCTATGAAGCCGGCCAAATGATCATCAATGCCGTACCCGGGCAAACCTATGGCTTGTCCGAAGGCCTTCTAGCAGCTTTTGAAAATGGGGATGGGCGAAAAGTGGCTTGGATCGATAGTATATCCAATGCCGGGAACACGGTCACACTTTCCTTTTCCCATAAATATAAGGCATGGATAACGGAAACCCAATCCTTGGAATATTCCATAAGATTCCGTTTGGCGGAGCAGTATTTGATCAGGGCAGAGGCTAGGGTACAATCCGGTGATGCCAATGGGGCACAACAGGACCTAAATGCGGTTCGAAATCGTGCAGGCTTGCCGAATACAACGGCAGTTGGAGCAAATGCAGTATTGGATGCCATTGTCAGGGAAAGGCGCATCGAATTATTCACAGAACAGGGGCACCGTTTTTTTGACCTGAAACGTTTAGGGCTGGCCAATGCTGCATTGGGAGATCTCAAACCCAATTGGGACCCGTCGGATATATTGCTTCCCATTCCTGAGGCAGAGCTGGAGCGCAACCCCAATCTATTGCCCCAAAATGACGGTTATTGAACCTGTAAAAGAAACCCGGCCACCTAATTCCGAAGACGATCTAGGTGGTATGGGATGTCACACATAAAACAAAAAAAATGAAATACTTTTTAAGCATACTGGGTTTTTGGATGATGCCCTTTATGGGTATGGGCCAGGGCATAGGACCCGTTGGTTCGATCCACCATAGGAATTCAGAACCCCCAAATTTATCAGCGGCCATTGTGGAGGGTAGATTGGTATTGGATATCCCCATTAGCGCTATGGACGAACCCATACTCTGGACCAGAATAGATGACGGGAATCGATATGATTACAAGCAGATAAGGTTCAGAAAGGCGGGGGACAAGATCTATATGGAAGAGCATCGCATTTGGTCAGAAGCCGGGATTTGGATTCCATTGAACGGGGATCGGAAACTGGAACGGAACATTTTGGGTGTTTTTCCTATAATTGAAGGTTCCAAACATGGATACCAAATTGACATCACTGATTTGCTCTCCGATCCTTCATTGGGATGGTACTATTTTCCCGATGGGCAAAAGGCTCCTGAGTTGAATGAACTCGTGGGAACCAAACAACTGGATGGAGAGGTCATGGTCAAATTCCATCTGGGAATATCAAAGGAAGGGGTCAACTATGCCCTATCCGTATTTTTCAGCTTTGTGGTCTTGTCAGAACCCATGGAACACAGAAATTTTGATTATCGAATGAGCTTTTGGATAGAGGACTACCAAGAAGTACGAAGTAATGGCAAGGTCATCCTGGGAAGCATCACGAGAAGGCGTTTGGAGAAAAAGTTCAAGGACCAGGATGTAAGTGTACCCATCGAACCAATTTCCTATATCCTATCACCGGATATTCCCGAAAAATGGAGACCTTATGTCAAAGCAGGAATCGAGGAGTGGTTACCGGCCTTCGAATCCGCAGGGTTCAAAGACGCCATTGTGGTAAAGGAAGTGGATAGTCTGGATCAGTGGACGGAATTTGGTCTAGGTAATTCAGTTGTGAAGTGGCTTGGCAACCAAAATATCCGTGACTTGGAAGAGTCCATTACAAGCTCATCTGTGAACAGGGTTGTCGACCTTAGATCGGGGGAGATCATCAAATCGGATATTCTTTTGGGCAGCCCCATTACACGGTTGATGGATGAGTATTTTGTTCGATGTGCTCCTTTGGATCCAAGGGCGCAGGACTATCCCTTTCCCGATGAACTCATAGGGGGACTGTTGCAATTTCTAACTGCCCATGAGACTGGGCATGCTTTCGGGATACGGGACAACCACTATGGTGAGCACAGCTATCCCCTTGAAAAAATGGGAAATTCCATTTGGTTGGAAAAAATGGGGCATACCCCAAGTATCATGAGCTATGCTAGGCACAATAATATCGCCCAGCCGGAGGATAGTGTACCTCCCTACCTTTTGCTGCAAAAGGTGGGCCCTACGGACCACTACTATATCGAATGGGCATATTCTGAATTTCCAAAAGGTCTATCGCTAAGGGAAAAAGAGAATCGGTTGGAGCGCATTATCCGGCAACAGGATTCCGTTCCTTGGTACCGGTTTATCAATGCGGAACAGGAAATTCTAGGGCCCGGGGCCACCAATGAGGTAGTGGAAACCGATGATCCAATCAGAGCGGCACAGTTGGGGCTGAAGAACCTGGAGCGTGCCATGGCACTCATGCCCACGGTGAACCAAGATCAAAAGGACAACCATAGGGTGGAACGAATGTACGGGGAGGCATTGGAGCTATGGAACGATACCATGAGAAATGTCCTTTCGTTAATTGGGGGCTATGAAGTCTTCTATAAATCGGCCAATCAACCCGGTGAGATGTATACCCCAATTTCTTGGGAATCCCAAAAGGAGGCCCTCGATTTTTTAATGGAATGGGCTTTTGATCCACCAGATTGGTTGACTCGACCAAATTTCAAGACGAAGATCAGGTATTCGACATATCCGGATCAGGTTTTGACCCATCAGCAGTTATTGCTGTTCGAGCTCTTACGCCCCAAACGGATGAAAAGATTGGAGCATATGCAGACCATCCAAGGATTCGAAGGAATATTGGAGGCCTATTTGAATGATCTACAGAAGGGTCTATTCAAGGAATTGCATACAAATCTTGGTCATGTAGGTCGAAGAAAGCAGGAAGTTCAGCTGACTTACTTGGATCGGATACTTGATGTCATTGAAGAGGAACGGAAAATCTATGAGGCTCCCAAAAAAGGTTTTGTCCATTCAGACCATACCAAAGGTCTGATGATGGGCAATCTGATGGACCTGAAGAGCGGAATAGAAAAACAAATGAAAAGAAACAAGCAAATGGAATCCTTGGGACATTGGAACCTCTGCTTGAAAAAATTGGATAAACTAGGAATGGAATAAAGAGGATTGGCAATACTTCCTTTTTACAAGAGAACCCACGGATAGGGTTTACGTGGTGATTTTTTGGATTAGCAATAAAGGTGTCCCTAGGGACACCTTTATATCTTTAATTAGCTGAATGGAACTATTCTTCCCTTTCATACAAGGGGTCGGATAAATCAATATCCTTGTACACAAAATAAGCTCCAGCCTTACATTGGATCTGGCCCTCGTCCAGACAATCGGTCTGGACGGGCAAAGGACCCGATGGGGTATCCGCATACCCAGGTTGCATCAGATTGCTTTCTTCAGTTGCGAAGGCTATACCGACCGCTAAAAGGATGGCGAAGGCCGGTAAAACAAGTTTTAAAAAATTAGATTTCATAATACTAAGTATAAAAGTTAATGCCTACTCTTTTCTAGGTTTTCGGCTTCCCCTACTGTACAGATTTTTGAGTTTCTTGGATGTTGTACTGTTTTTTCGACCACAGAATTCCCAATAGGGCAAGGACCATAAAGGAGATATTCAATAGTATGTGGTCCTTCCATCCCAGAGCCGAAATGACCCCGCCGCAGGAGCATGGGATGGACTCACTGTATTTTAGGACTATAATGATATAGATGGTGAATGATCCCAATAAGACGAAACTGGCATATAGGGCCAGGGTGCGGTATCTTGTGAACCACAATAGGCCAGCGATCACCAACTCCAAAAAGGGCACGGCCCATGAAATCAGAGTAGCATAGGATGCAATGTAGGGCATACGCTCCACCCTCAATTGAAAGGTATCCAAATGCATCAATTTACTGACCGCTGTATACACGAAAAGTAGGGTCAACAAAATGCTGAACAGTGTTGTAAGTTTCGAGTGGATTCCCTTGATTGACATATCTTTTGATTTGATATGACAAAGTTCGGAGGTCTGATTTACTCTAAACGGAGTATTCCTTGACCCAAACGGAGTAAATTACATGTTTTGAGAGGTTTACCCCCTCAAGTCGGTTGGGGTTTTACCGTATTTGCCCCGAAAGGCCCTGGAGAAATGGGCCGGACTCTTAAACCCGGTCATATGGGCGATTTCCTTTAGGGAAAGGTTGCTGTGCTGGATCAAGGTCTTTGACTTCCTAAGACGTTCCTGGGTCAGGAAACGGAATACCGAGGTGCCATAGATCTGCTTGAAGCCATACTTCAATTTGTATTCATTGGTCCCCTTTTGGAGGGCAAGGTCCTTGAGCAAGGGAAGATCCTTGTCCAAGTTGTTAAGGATCATGTCATGGACCTCCCTGATCATTTGGATGTCCTCTGGGGTCAAAGTGACCTTGTGTTCCTTGATTCCCTTCGTTACTTTGAGTTTATTTTTGGGCAGACCGGTCTCAAAAGGTTCCCCCTTGGAAAAGAATACGGAGTTCAAAACGATTTTCCGGCCACTCCCGTCCAAGGCCTGGAAGACCGAGATTTGACAATTCTGGGCCACTAAAAGACCATCCTTTGTAATCAGTTCCAGGAACAATACCGTTTCCGATCTATCCCGCTTCAAATGTTTCACCATCTTTTTTGCCCATATCTTTTTGGAGGGCTCGGTCATGAGTTCCATGATATTCTTTCCAATGATCTCTTTGGGCAATGCGGACAAAAGGGAACAGGAACCGTTAGTGACCATCTCGATGGTACCGTTGGTGTCCAGGAGCAAGGAAAGTTGGATGATACATTGTGGGGTGTTGTGGGCATTGGCAAAACCCTGATGGATAAAGGCTGCCCCAATTTCCTCATTGACCATGTTGAGCATGACCACCAAGGAGGCGATATTGTCATTTTTATCGGAAGGTTCAAGGGAATAGAAAAAGTTGCCCCTGGCCATTTCAAGAAGCATCTTATGGATGCGTTTTACCCTAAAATCATCAGTGTTCGGCATGGTTGGCGATTTTTAAACATTGGGTGCTTTCTATTGCTTGGGATTTCATATGCGTCCATTCATTTTTAAAAAGGCAAGGGCCTCCGATTTTTTGGTAAAGGAACGGGTCGGTACGGTCTCTGCATGGGTTCCCAAATAAATGCTGCTGATCACATCGCTGACCGGGGGATCAATCAAAAAGGCCAGGGCGGTGATCCATTGTGACCCTTCCAAAGCCAAATAGTCCCGAGCCGGTTTATTTACCCTCAACACCTCACGGATGTCACAGAGTACGGGCATTTTCCTTCCTTTTTGGAGCATCATCCGGTCCCTTACGATAAGTTGGGCGGCTTTGAGGTCGATACAAAGGCTCTTCTTATAAATGATGTGCAGTAGCTCTTCGGTCAACAGATAAATGGCATATTGGTTTTCATGTGATATCCTCATATGGCGAAAACTGGTAAAATCCTTGAATTTACAAAAATTGTTCTATTGGGTTCGCTTCAGGGGGAGTGCTGTCCCAAATTAAAGGTATTTGACTTGACTAAAACGGAATAATGCTTGACTGAAACGGAGTAAACGAATTGGTTATTATTCAAAATCCTACAAATGACATTACTTTTTAGCACAATTTAAACCAAAGGATATGGCAAAGATCAAGCACCACAATTTTCTGAACACCGTACACGAAGTATTCACTGATGCCAAACAGGCAGGGGTGTTGCACCTCTACGCAGGGGGAGCATCCTTTTCGGGACGGACCATAAGGGTAGGGGACAGGGAACTGTTCCATTTTGGGACCACCGGTTATCTGGGATTGGAGCAGGATCCTAGATTGAAGGAGGCCGCCATTTCGGCCATTGGGCAATATGGCACCCAATTTCCCCTGTCCAAATCCTATATCTCCAATCCCCTCTATGAGGAATTGGAGGACCATGTTGGCAGCATATACGGCCATCCCATTGTCATTACCAAAAACAGTACCCTTGGGCACTTAGGGGTTATCCCCAGTGTAGTGGAAGATGGGGATGTGATTATCTTGGATCATCAGGTCCATTGGAGTGTACAGAATGCGGCCAAGATGCTTAAGACCCGAAGTGTCCCGATTGAGATGATACGACACAACCATTTGGAGATGCTGGAGGACAAAATCAAAAAGTACCAGCACACCAAACAACATATTTGGTACATGGCTGATGGGATCTATTCCATGTATGGGGACTATGCCCCTGTAAAAGCATTGATGGAACTTGCCCAAAAGTATCCGCAACTCCGTTTGTACTTCGATGATGTGCATGGTATGAGTTGGGTAGGTAGGAACGGGACTGGATATGTCCTGGACCAATTGGGGGAGCTGCCAGAAAACGTGCTGCTCTTCGGTACCTTGAGCAAGACCTTTGGGGCCAGCGGTGCCGTGTTGGCCTGTTCCAATGCTTCGATGTACGATAAAATCAAGACCTTTGGAGGTCCCTTGACCTTTTCTGCCCAATTGGAACCGGCTTCGGTGGCCGCGGCCATCGCTTCGGCAAAGATCCACCTTTCCCCGGAGATCTATGGGCTGCAAGACGAACTAAGGGAACGGATAGACCATTTCAATGAACGTTTACGTGCTACAGATCTGCCCTTGATCGATCAAAATACCTCCCCGGTCTTCTACATCGGTACCGGAATGCCCAAGACGGGGTACAATTTTGTCAATCGGTTGATGCACGAGGGCTTTTATGTGAACCTAGGGATTTTTCCGGCCGTCCCGGTCAAGAACACCGGAGTGAGGATCACCATTTCCAGACATAACCAACTGGAGGAGATCAAGGCATTGGTCGAGGCCATGGAACATCATTTTCCCAAGGCTTTGGAGGATACCCATACCACAGCGGACCGGGTATTCCATGCCTTTAAGCTGGAACCTCGAAATCAGGCTATTTCTAATGAAAAGTCAGAACTGTGTGTTGAAATCCATGCCTCCATCGAACTGGTAGATAAAGTGCTATGGAACCGTCATCTTGGTGGCCAAGGGACCTTTGATTGGGAAGGGCTGCGATTCTTGGAAAGGTCTTTTAGCAACAATGACCTTCAAGAACATAATTGGAAGTTTTGGTATGTCACCATAAAAGATAAAAGGGGAACTCCCATCTTGATGACCTTCCTGACCCTTGGCCTTTGGAAGGATGATATGCTCGCACCCGCACAAGTGTCCGAGGCCATAGAGGTCGAACGAAAAACGGATCAATACCATCTATCCTCAAAGGTACTTTCCCTGGGATGCCTGTTCACGGAAGGGGATCATCTGTTCCTGGATCCTTCCCATCCCATGGCGGACAAGGCCATGGGCCGTCTTTTGGAAACCATGGAGAAATTGGAACATCAGTTTGGGGCCAAGATGACCGTGTTGCGGGATTTCAAAGGGAATACCCCTTGGCACAACGACCTCTATGGGCATGGCTTTTTAAGGGTGCAAATGCCGAACAGTTGCACGGTGGACCTTTTGGGACAGGCGTCCATGGAAGCCTATTTGGAGCAATTGTCAGCCAGGAACCGAAGGCATTTTCGTAAGGATGTCCAACCCTATTTGGAATTGGCACAAACCAAAGTGGTTGGCAAAGTTACCCGTTCTGAATTGTTGGAATTTAAGCGGTTATTTGGTGAAGTTCAATCCCGAAATCTTGGACTCAACACTTTTTCATTTCCCGACCGCCTCTTTGAGGAAATGAACCAACATCCCTTATGGGAATTTATCGTGCTGACCCCAGTGGATGGGCCCGATACCATCCTTGGCGTGATGTTCTGTTTTACCAATCTGGGCCGAGTCTATATCCCTGCCTTTGTGGGTATGGACTACGATCATTTGGACACCTTTGCCACCTATCGGCAATTGCTCTACAGGACCATTGAGCGGGCAGTAGGTTTGGGCATCGCCAAGATCGATTTTGGAATGACCGCAGCCTTTGAAAAACGGAAACTCGGTGCCATCGTGCATGAAAAGTATGCCTATCTCCAGACCAATGACAATTTCATCTTGGAAATGCTCGGGGTCATGGAAGGCCAGCAGTGAGGGAAGATTGTCATGAAATACCAAAAGCTGTTATCGGAATTTGAGGGACAATTGGATGCGTTGGAAAGCGGGAACGGGGATATCCTTTTTAAAGCGGAGAAAGGAATCGTCCTCGTGGAGAAGAGTATCCGAAAGCTGCAAAAACAGATCACGGGAAAGCCCTTTGCCACACAAGCCGATGAGATCTATTTTTTTAAGCACGTGAAGCCCCAAATCTTCAGCAAGCTGATCTATTATGTCAAATTGTTCAATATCGAGAGCAAACGTCCCAGGGGAAACGATGCCGCCCAAGTCAAATACCTCCAGCACCAGATCGATAAGTTCCAGACCTTTTTTAATGACAACCTGGAATTCTATAATTACTATCGGAGAGGGGCCATGTCCCTGGACGAGCAATATTTTGTCCGGGGCAACCGGGACCTGCGCCTACCTCTGGAATCCTTCCATTTTTTGATCGATGACCAGTTCTCCACCTGTCAGGATGGGACCGTCGCCACCATCATGGCCTACGATATGTTGATCGTCTACCTCCGAAAGGAAGTGGATGATCTGGACAAAATTTTGGAACCCCCTAAAAACATAGCTATGGAAAAACCTTCAAAACTGTTCTGGACCGGTACCAAGACCGACCTGATCGAACTTTTATATGCCCTTCACGCCAGTAAATGCATCAACAGCGGTACTGTGGACATCAAGGATTTGGCCGCCCATTTCGAACACTTTTATAATGTTGACCTAGGGAACTACTATCACACGTTTATCGATATCCGGTCCCGGAAGACCAGTAAGACCCGCTTTTTGGACAAGCTCATCGAGATGCTCCACCAACGTATGGAATCCCTGGATGAATGAGTCTTTATTTTTTCCCAAGTTGGTACCAACTTGGGAATTTGCATTTTGATGGGTCGTCAGGGTAAAATCTTGAGGGTTTTGGGCGTTTTATTGGATGTACCATGTTCAAATTGAACTAAATACCATCATTTCCTATGTGCAAAAAAAATCACCCACCTAGGTACCAACTTGGGAAGTTATTCCAATTCCGTTGTTGAGTTTTGTCCCTGAAAGTCAAATCGCAGATTCACGAACACCTATGGTATAAAATCATAAAGTTCGTGAGCTAAATCAGTGGACGGGCCACCAATTGAAATGAAATTCATGCAGTGGCCCTTTCTTTTAAAACACAAAACACATGGGAGCTACCATCATTACCACCGAAGATTTAAGGGAATTCAAGATTGAACTGTTGGAGGAGATCAAGGACCTTTTGCAGAACGAAAAGAGACAGCGCAACAAAAAATGGCTCAAATCCAATGAGGTGCGGGACCTCTTGGGCATATCCCCGGGCACTCTCCAAAACCTCAGGGTCAACGGGACCCTGCCCTATACCAAGATAGGAGGTGTACTCTACTATGAATATCATGAGATCATGGAAGTACTGGAGCAGAACAAGGTCCATAACCGCATATAGGGTGGAGGACATCAATTATATCAAACACCTGAACGGGGTGTTTGCCCAGTTTGCCAAGGACAACCGTTTGAACCCGACCCATATCAGCCTGTATATAGGACTCTTCCAATTGTGGAACCAAAACTATTTTGTGGCCGAGTTCTATATCAGTAGGGAAGAGGCCATGGCCTATGCCAAGATCGGGTCCAAATCGACCTATCACCGCTGCATCCGCGAGCTCAGCCATTGGAACTATATCCTTTACTCCCCATCCCACAATCCTTATAAGGGCAGCAGGATCAAGATGTTCGATTTTGGGACAAGTACTGGACAAGCCCTGGACCAGTACCGTACCAAAATCGGGACAAGCCCTGGACAAGCATTGGTACCTATAAACAAACTTATACAAACAACAAAAAACAATACAAACGGGAAGAAACAAAAGAAAATGAAAAAGAAAGTTTTTGATATTGAAGAAAACAATGCCGAACATCCTCCCACTGTCCCATATCGGGACAACTTAGGGACCAGCAAGGACAAGGACTACAACGAACCGCTATGAATCTTAAGTCCCCACATATCATCACCGAAGGTGACATAAGTTATGAACTGGGCTCCTTGAAGGGCAGGGAGATCAAATACGATTTCGAAAAGATCTTGGTCTACCTCGATGCCAAGGGAAAACTCCTGTTCGGCAAGAAGTTCAGGATCCATCGTGAGGACCAAGAGATGCTGTACAAGCTTAGTCTCTACTTTATCAGGGACCGGGAGCGTTGTAAACAGTTGGGTATCGATGTGGATAAGGGCCTCCTCCTCTCAGGTCCGGTAGGCTGTGGGAAGACCAGCCTGATGAAACTGTTCAAGTTCATGGTGCCCCACCAAAGGCCTTATGAGGTCATTCCGTCGAGGAACATTGTCTTTGGCTTCAACCATTTGGGCTTTAAGATCATTGGGGACTATGGGAATTCCCAATCCTTTTGTTTTGATGATCTGGGTGTGGAACCCGATGGCGTCCATTTTGGGAAGGAATGTAATGTGATGGGGGAGATCTTGCTGTCCCGCTATGAACTGTTCACGGACCATAAGATCAAGACCCACGCCACCACCAATCTCAATGCCCAGGAACTGGAAGCAAGGTATGGGAACCGGGTAAGGTCAAGAATGAGGGAACTCTTTAACCTGGTGGGATTCGATAAGGATTGTAAGGACAAAAGAAAATAAGGTTTTGTGGCTGGTGTAGCATGTAGCCTTGAATTTGGGTGAATTGCTGCACTTTTTGATGGGCCGATCAGTCGAATTTGACGTTTTTGGGGCGGAGGGATTGGAACCAGATGGCACTTATCAACAGGGAGTGTTCGCTTTTTCATTAAATCTGCATGGATTCCAGACCAATTGAACCTGTTTTGATGCAGCAATAATGATATTCACAAATAGCTGATTATCAGTTATTTGATATATATAATCCACTAATTTTCACATATCAACAATCGTCTAACCCTTAAACGTTTACGATATGCGAAAATCTTTCTTCATCTCCTTAGTGTTGCTCTTTTCATCGAGTGCTCTTCTGGCCCAGATCGGGGGCATCGAGGATTCGGTCAATGATATATCCGATACCATTCGGGCCATCTTTCCCATTATCCTGGGGGTCATTTTTTTGGTGGGCTTCCTGTTCAATGCTGGACACTTCTTTGGGGAGAACGCTGACCTTAAAAAGGGGATCACCCGCGTACTGGTCTTTGTTCTGATCGCAGGGGCCGTCGTGGGCATCTTTACCTATCTTATTGGAATCGTGGTCTGATGAAGCGTTACGAGGTCTATAGAAATATTCGGAAGCGCGCCATGGTCATGGGACTGCCCATTTCCTTTTTTGCCCTGATGATGGTATCGGTGATCTGCTCCCTGTTGATCATCATTTTCTCCTTCAGTTTTGGTGTCATCGTGGGCCTGCTGCTAGCCAATGCCCTGCTCTATGGGGCATTGGTACAGTGGGTCAAAAAGCCCTTTCAGACTGGTTTTACACAGGTATTTCCCAGTTCCCTGAGCAATAAAAATAGAAACCCCTATGCGTATGGACAGGATTGATATCAAAGCACACCATCCCATACTGGACATTCAGAACAATGTGGTCTTTGCCAACAACGGCAATGTGGTGCTCTGTTATGAAGTAGAGCTTCCAGAGATCTATAGCCAGTCGGAACGTGACTTTGAGAACATGCACGATATCTGGTTCCAGGCTTTCAAGTCGCTGCCCGTGGGTACCGTCGTCCATAAACAGGAAATCTATCAAAAGAAAGGCTTTGATCCTGGACCGCTTCCCAATACATCCTTTTTACAAAGGGCCACCCGTTCATACTTCAAGGGCAGGGAACACTTGGTGCACCGAAGTTTGCTGTTCTTTACCTTGCCCTTGGACAAGACGCTCAATGCGGCCAAATATGTCAATCCCTTCCGGAAAATGGAAAAGGGCCTCCATCACAAATTGGATGTACAGGTGGCGGGGTTTATCACTGCAGTTACCGATGCCGTGGTCTATTTGAACAATGGGCAGAGTCTGGAAGTGAGACCTTTGGAAGAGGGGCAGATCATGGACATCAACAATGCCCATTTCAATGGCTTCAATGAGGGTTTTGATACGGATATCCATTGGGGGAAGGGACCCATGGAGATAGGGGACCATTTTTTTGATGCCATGGCCATTACCCATGAACACAGTTTTGGGGAGTACGTGCAGAGCAGCAGACCCAACGAACGCTTCAGTTCGGATGGGTTCAGCTTTCACCAAGGGTTTTTGGACGGTCTTGGGCTGGAATTGGGGGAAAACCACATGGTCAACCATATCCTGTACCTCGATGACAAACACAAGTGGCGCAAACTCCTGGACAAAAAGGTGGAAGAGCTGGGCAAGAGTTCCAATTTCGGCTCCCAGAATAAAGCGGTCCTGAAGAAAATAGAACACATCCTGGACCAGATCAATTCGGATGACAGTGCACGGATCATCAGGGGGCACCTCAATGTGGTATTCTGGCATTCAGAGGAAGAAATACTAAAACGGATAGCGTCCAAAGTCAAGGCTGAGTTCAAGGAACTGGATATGATGCCCTACCGTCCCAACGGACAGGAACGGTTGCACTATTTCCTGAACTCCCACTTCTGCCATGCGTCCAATTTTTCCAATGCGGACCTATATGTCACCGATCTCAAGCATGCCCTATGCCTGTATATCAACAATACCAACTACGGATCGGATGCACAAGGGATTCTTTTCAATGACCGGCAGTACAATATCCCTGTGTTAAAGGATGTGTGGGACGAGGCTAAAAAGCGCATCAAGGCTAGGAATTTTGCCATTTTTGCCCCCACAGGGGAAGGGAAATCCTTCTTGGCCAACAACATTTTACGCCAATTCTTCGAGGCGGGTGTCCGGTTGGTCATTATCGATCTTGGGGGCTCCTATGCGAAATTTGCCAAGCTCTATCCCGATGCCCACCTGATCCTTCGGTTCGAGGAGGGTAAGAACCTTGGGATCAATCCCTTTTATATTGCCGATGAAGCCGACCTGACCCCGGAGCGTCTGGAGGACCTATCGGTCTTTCTATTGGAACTTTTGGCCGAAACCATGGTGACCAAGTCCAGGGAGGTGGCCATCAAAAAGGTGTTGTTGTGCTATTACAGATCGGTCCGATCAGGACACTCCCTGGCTTCCCTATACCAATTCGTGGATGACCATAAGGATACCTTGGTCAAGGAAGTCCAAGTGGCGGAGACCGATTTCAATGTATATGGCTTTTTGCACATCCTATCCGAATATGTGGATGGGGGACTGTACAGCTTTCTGTTCACTGTTGGCAATGATCAGTCCCACAAGATCGAGGACAAGCACCTGATCGTCTTTGAACTGGACGAAGTGCGGGACAACAAGGAAATCCTCTCAGTGATGCTCAAACTGATAAAGTCGGCCATCCAAAGGACGATATGGCGGAACCGATCAGAAAGGGGCATCATCCTTTTTGATGAGTTCGCCAAACAGTTGAAGTTTCCCAACGTCTTGGAAAGCGTGGAGTTTTATTATCAGGCCATCCGAAAACAGAACGGGGCCATTGGTATCATCCTGCAATCCATCAACCAATTGCCCGAAAATACTACAGCGGCCAGTATCCTAGAAAACACCCAGGTCATCTATAGCCTGCGCAACGAAAAGGGATATACGGACCTCAAACGTAGGCTCAACCTTTCGGACCATGACCTGGACCAGCTCCGGTCCATTCGCAACAACCTGACCGGGTATCGGAAGTATACCGAGTTCTTTGTCAAGATCGGGAGAGAAAGCAACATTTTCCGATTGGAGGTGCCCCCTGAGGTATATGCCGCCTATCTCACCGATGGAACGGAAAACGAGTCCATCATGCAATTGTATGAACGGACCAATGACATGGAAAAGGCCATCAAGGAATTTATAAACCAAAAAAAGAAAACGATATGAAAATAGGTTGGAAACAAATCTTTTGGAACAATCCCCGAACATGGATTATGGTACTGTCCATGGCCATTTTATTGCCTGCAGGCGCTGCCTGCCAGGGGATGCCGGTGTATGACAACACCAACTTTATCAGTATGACCAAGTCCCTGGTGGAATCGGCCAAGCAGACAGCAGAGCTGTTGAAGACCGTGGAGTTCCTAAAAGAACAGAAAGACAATATTGTCAAGGTGAACAACACCATCCGGCAGTTGAAGGCAGTAAGGGAACTGGCCCGGAACAATGAGATTTTATTCCGTACCGTCCAGACCGATTTACGGGAGATTTTGAACTCCCCTTATATAAAGGCAAGTGAGGTGGAACAAGTGTCCCGTGCCTTTGAGCGGATCATGGACACAGCCATAGATGATTTGGATTTTGTCAACCAGATCTTGTCCAGTGATTTTTTGAAGATGACCGATGCGGAGCGGACGGCCATCCTGATGGAAAAGAAGGTACAGTCCCAAGAAATGGTGGCCGAACTGGAGGTCAAGACGCGACGCTATCGGGAGATCATCTCCTTCCGTCGGATGCAGGACATCATCAATAACCGGGAAACCAACTACTGATGGCAGGCTACTTTTTGGGCATAGGCCTGGAATATGTGGATGCGGTCTTCCAGACCATCAAGGACAGTGATTTTTCCCAATACACCATAGTAGGCATGAAGACCTTGGCCGTCCTGTTCTTTTTGGTCAATATACTGAAGAAATACAATGAGGGCATAGCCAGTACCGATGGGCATACCTGGGGATTGACCCCCACCGAACTCGCCAAGAATTTCTTGGTTGTGCTCTTGGTCATCTTCTCCACAGAAGTTTTAGGGGTATTCGATGGGATACTGGTGGCCATTGAGGCACAATATCGGGATACGGCTCCGGCACTCCTCCCATTGCAGCTACAGGACGTGGATCTGGAACGGGATGTGGGTGCCCTGGAAGCCGCCAAAAAGGCCATGGCCCTGTTGTACGAAGCCTTGGTCACCCCCTTGTACGGATTGAAGGTGTTGGCCTTTATCATCGGGGTGGTGTTGTGGTTGATGGACTTGTTCATCTATCCGCTGTTCCTGGCAGAGCGGTATTTCCTGCTGGGGATTCTACAGGCCTTTTTCCCCTTGGTCATCAGTCTGGCCGTATTTGAGAGGTTCCGTCCCTTGGCCTACAACTATTTCAAGCTGTATGCAGCAGTGTATATGCTGGTACCTGCCTTCTTTCTGGTCAATGTATTTGTGAATAACCTCTATACCCAAATCAGTACCAATTTTTGGGGGAACCTCTTTGGGTTTGATTGGGGGAGTGAATTCTTTGCCTCCATCATCGAGATCGGGACCATTGGATTTATCGTCTTTTTGAAATTCAAACTGTATCGACGGGCGACCCGTTTTACCCTTCGATTGTTCACCGGATAAAAAACAATGCAATGAAAACACCCTTTATACCTATTCAAAAGGTCTTGCGGTTCAACCGCTGGATCGCAATATCCGTGGTCGTTTGTTCAGGTGTGGTCAGTACCCTGTCTGTTGTTTTGATGGCCCAAATGCACAGGGAAGCCTTGGATCATGCCTTTGTTGTGAATGGGGAAGGGGAGGTAATCCCTTTGACCTGGGTGGACCAACGGAAAAATCTCGAAGTGGAGGCCCTGGCCCATCTGGAACGATTCCATCGGCTATTCTATGGGGTGGATGCGGGAAGCTATGAAAGTAACATGGAAAGGGCCCTGTGGTTGGGCAATGGTAGCGTCACCGAGATCTTCCAGCAGAAGAAGGCAGATGGGTTCTTTAATCGATTGTTACAATATTCCCTGGTACAACAAGTGGAGCGCATCGATACCAAGGTCAATATAGGAAAGGAATCCATGGGGTTCCGAACCCGTATAGTCCTTATCATCCATAGAGGTTCTGCAACGGATAATTATGAACTGGTCACCTCGGGTCATTTATTAAAAGTGGAACGGAACTTTCCACACAACCCGCATGGGTTGTTGATCACGGACTTTTTTGAAAACTCACTACGTAAAATTGAAGCCAATGAAAACACAGAAGAATAAGATTGTATTTGCCCTTGTACTGGTCTGCGTTGTATTGTTCATTACCATCTATGGCATCATGATCTTTGGAAAGGACAAGAAAGCGGAATTGGATCCCGAACGGATACCCATACCCGATTTGGAAGAAACTCAGGTCGAGTACGACAGCAAATTAAAGGCGTTGGAAGCCATGAAAGAGGAACGGGAGGTTACCGCTCCTCCCATCTATCCCGACCATATGATTGATGACAAGGGCTATTTCAACCCGGATTATATGGAATATGAAAAACAACGGATCATAGATAGTGTTTTTGATGCCGGAGCCCTGCAAACTGGAATAAAACCAATCATAAACCCAGAGCTGCACCCTCCTGCTCCCAAAGCAGGAGTGACGGACACCTTAACTCGAATTGTGGAAACGAACCTGCAAAACCCGATAAAGGAATTGGGGTTGTCCCATCAGCTTTTTTTTGCTTCCAACCCAAAAGAACACGATATCGTTGAAGGTTTGCCAAATAATATTACGGTCAAGGTATATGTGGATGGGGATCAAACCTTAAGGGATGGACAACGCTTGGACCTGCGGTTGTCCGATTCGGTTTATCTGGCTGGGAATTGGGTTCCGAAGGGAACCCGCCTTTATGGGTTTGTCAAGATACGCCCCAACCGGGTGATGGTGGACCTTCCAGCATTTGGGGAAAATGGAATCCCTTGGAAAGCCTATGATTTGCAGGACGACCAAGAAGGGATTTATGTGGAAAACCACCTGAAAGGTGAGCTCATGGAAAAGGGCTTGGATGAGGCCATCGGCGAGATGAATGTACCGGGCCTCCCACAGATCGGTGGCTTGAACCGAATCTTCCAACGGCACAATCGGGCCATAAAGGTGGAGGTGAAGGGTAATTATCAATTGATGCTAAAACCTAAATTATGAAAAACGAACAAATCATTTTTTTGACCTTAGGTTTGTTATGCACCATGGGTTTGAGGGGGCAACAGGTCTTGGATACCCTTTATGTGAACGGGACCATGAGTGTGGCCTTGTTCTTTCCAAGCCCCATCAAGCGTGCCGTGACCGGCCATGAGGGTTTTGTCTTTTCCTATGATAGGAAAAGGGCGGGCCATGTTGGCTTGTTGCAAGGAGTGGAGGCGGAAGACAGTAATTTGTTGGTGATCACCAACGATGGTCTTGTATATGCTTATATCTTAACCTATACAGAAGAAATTCCTCGGTTGAATTATTTTATACAAGCTGGGGAACATATTGGATCGGAACGTCCCGTTCCAACCAATGTACCTTTGGCCAAAACGGCCAAGAAAGATCGTGTCGTGATTTCAGAAATGGCTCGAAGGCTTTTGGATACTGCTCCTACGACCTTGGCGCGCAGACGAAAGATGGGACTGGTGTTCCGATTGGAGAACGTCCATTATTCCGATCAAAAGGTTTATTTGGTCTGTGGCCTTAAGAATCGATCGGAAGTTGATTTTGAAGTGGATCATTGGGATGTTCACTTGGTCAATGGTTCCAAAAAACGAAGGGCCTCATACCAGGAGATTCCATTGAAGGTAGATCAGACCATTGGATTGCCAAAAATACTGGCCCATGGGGATGACATCCGTTTTGTAATGGTCTTGCCCAAGTTTGTTCTTGGTGATAACGAACGGTTGCGGTTGATATTGAGGGAACAGCATGGGAATCGGGTACTTGTGGTTGGAAAATAGCATTGAACTTGTCATGATTGTAAAACTTTTGGAAATTCATCCGGAGTAGGGTTCCAATTCAACAATCGACGATGGTGTTTTCCTTCCCTTGACTTTAATATTACCAATACCTTTATGGTTTGTGCTGCACCGATCTGTGGTGATCAAATAATGACCCAAATGAAGCGAATAATAGAATTATATGTTTCAAATGCAGGAGGGTGTCAATAGTGTGGTAAAGAGCCATTTTTTAGGGAGACAATGAAAATAAAGATAGAAAGAACACTAAGGGGACAATGGGGTTACTAAAATTTTTTTCCAGGCTCATCGAATATAAAGTATTAGAAATGAGGGTTACATATTCCATAAAATCAATGGCTCCTTATTTTTATGAGTTCAAGGCTAACGCCTTTTCTTTGCCATGAGTAAATATAAAAGACCGCATAGTATCCAAGTGGGAAGGATGACAAAGGATAAGAATATTCCAAAATAGTGTGCAAGGGAATAGAACAGACCAAAGCTTAAAAGCCAAGCCAAAAGAACAGCAACGTTGAAAGACTTATTTTGATTTTCTGCATAGTCCTGCACAATCCCCATTTTTTTGCCAAAAAAGTGTTCAAAAACTATTATGGCTCCAACAGGGGCAAGAATAAAACCATAGAGGGCAACAAAATCCAACAATTTCATGGCAAATGCTGGAAACAGACCTGCAATTGTGGCAACACTTCCTGCTATAATGGTCACCCAGAAAGTTGAAGTTTTGGGCATTATTGCTTGAAAGGCCAATCCCGCCCTATATATTGTTGGATTTGCTGTTGTCCAGCCAGCCAAAACCACTGCTACTGCACCGAAAATACCCAAGGCATTGTAAGCCAATGGTCCAGGTGCAACAGTGGGGGGATTTCCCTCAGCCAATGCTAGTTGGGCTTCGGGGGATTTTAAATATACTGCATAGAGTAATGCAGCAGCTATCCAAGCCATATAATGACCAACGTACATTCCAGCGGCAGTGGTCCATCCTGCATTCGCTTTTTTGGCAAATCGAAACACAGAAAGGTCAGACATGCCCACGTGCATGGCAGCATTGGCAAACCATGACCATATCACTACATGCCAAAAAGTATACTTGGTTTGACCTGGAAACGGATCTGTGCCTTCGCCCCAAATATTCCAAAAATCAGAAAAACTCCTCACATCCAATTCGCGCAAGGCAACAAAGCCGCTTGCCAAGAAGGCAAGAACAATTATGGGTGCCATCCAGTTGGCAGCAATTGAGACGGTTTCATAACCCCTGGCGGCAATCAATGAAATGACTGTTCCGATGGCAATCACAATAATGACCCAGGTCATGCCATTGGGAACTGTATCTGTCAATTTTGGCATTTCCATGTTGAAAGGAATCCCGACAGCGGTGGCAGAAACAGTGATCATGGCCCCAGCTAGGAAACAGAACAAGATTCCGTTGGCAAGGTTATATCCAATGACCAGCTTTTTACCACAAATTTTCTCTAATTGGTAATAAAGTGTGAGTCGGTGTTTAACAGCGATTTCGGCGGTTAAAAATCGCCAGCTAAGAACCGCCAATAGATTACCGATTAAAAGACCAATGATCAAATCGAAGGCGCTAACACCAGTGGTCAGAAACAAGGGGCCTATCACGAACTCCGTACCTGCGGCATGCTCTCCTGCATACATCCCCAAAAAACTTTTCCAACTTTTAAGTTTGGATTGGGGTACCGGTTCCCTTTCAAATTCTCCACCTGCTATTTCTTCGATTTCTGCTTCAATATTGAATTGGCTCATGTGGTTTGGTTTGTTTGTTAATTTTTTAGTGCTAGCTTGCTTTTTGTGCGTTTGTCATATTACGTGTTTGTGGAGGTCTTGTATGTTTTCACAGCACAATTGATCCATGATTTGTTGGAGCTGTACCTTGAGGATGGACATGGTATGGTCGCCACCTTTGGTTCCCAAGGCGGCTGCCCCATACATAAAGGAGCGACCCATAAAGGTAAACTCCGCACCCTTGGCCAAGGACCGGGCAATATCGGGACCCGAGCGCATGCCACTGTCCATCATTATGGTGATCTGGTCCTTATATTTGGCTGCAATCCGTGTCAATGGTGCAATGGAGGACTCTCCTGCATCCAATTGCCGTCCGCCGTGGTTCGAGACAATGATACCATCAAACCCCAATCGAATGGCCTGTTCGGTATCCTCCTCGGATGCCACGCCCTTCAGTACCAATTTGCCTTTCCATCGATCCCTGATAGGTTTGATGCGTTCCTCGTTCAAACGGCCGGAAAATGTCCTGTCCATAAATTTGCCCAATTGTTTCAGATTAAGGCCTTCTGGGGTATAGGGTCGAAGGGTCTCAAAGGTAGGAATGCCATATTTCAAGGTCTGTATGGCCCAGCTTGGCTTGCCCAAGACCTGTAGGATATTGGCCAAGGTCATTTTTGGTGGAAGGGCCAGACCATTTTTGAAGTCCCGTGGTCGGTATCCGAAGGTGGGTACGTCACAGAGCAACACCAGTACTGGGCAACCTGAGGCCGAGGCGCGATCTATGATGCTGTTCCGTACGGCATCCTCTGATGGATTGTACAGTTGGAACCAGGCCTTGCCCTCGGTAAGTTCACTGGCCCGCTCGATATCCATTGTGGTCACTGTACTCAGGATAAAGGGAATGTTGTGTTGGAGCGCTGCTTTAGCCAAGATTTCGGGGGAATTGGGCCACATCAAGCCCTGAAGGCCCACAGGGGCAACACCAAAAGGGGCATCATATGTTTCCCCGAACAATCTTGTTTGTATGGAGGCCGACTTAAAATCCTTGATGTAGGTGGGTTTTAAGGTAATGTCCCTTATCTCGGAAGTGTTCCTCAAAAGATTGACGTCCTCGTTGCACCCACCGTCCAAATATTCAAAGGCAAATCGAGGTATCCTTTTTTTGGCCTTTTCCCTTAGGTCGTCAACGGATGGGTATCGGGTATCAAAACGTAGGGTCATGCTATTGCTTTTTTAACAGCTTAAAATTGGAAATAATTATTTTTTACAGTGCAGGGATTGGCGATTCAAAATTTTATAAGTCTTAGGGCAATGGCCTCAAATTTTCTTATGTTTTCCTGTTGGTGGCTTTTGGTGCTGTCCTGTAGTTTCATCTGCTTGATTTTTTGGGGTAACCCCGGACCATTCATGCAGGCCCGGGGATACTTGAATTAAACTAAACCAACTTACTCTTTTCTTTATCTGACGAATGCATTGGCCATTCCACCGTCGACATTTATGATTGAACCTGTACTCTTATCCAAAATGCCCACCAAGGCAAATACACCATTGGCAATGTCACCGGGATAGATTATTTTGTTCATTAGATTACGCTTGGCATAGTGTGCCGGGAGCTCCTCTACTTTTATCCCATATGCCTTTGCACGGCCTTCGGCCCATTCGCCCTCCCAGATCTTGCTGCCCACGATGACGCCGTCCGGATTTACGGTATTCACGCGAATGTCTTTTGGCCCGAGCTCAGCAGCTAGTAGTCGTACCATGTGCTGTTGGGCGGCCTTGGCCGTTCCGTAGGCTACATTATTGGGGCCGGAAACCAGTCCATTCTTACTGGCGATGCTTATAATATCCCCCCCCAGATCTTGTTTGTCCATGACTTCAACGCCTTGCTTGAAGAGCTCAAATTGGCCTTTTACCAAAACATTCTGTAGCAGGTCCCAATCTTCACTTGTGGTTTCTTCCAGAGGTTTTGAGATGGCTAGCCCGGCACTGTGGATGATTATATCTACACCACCAAATTCAAGGCATGCTGTTTTGAAGGCTTCCTGAATGGACTTTTTGTCGGTGACATCACAAACAACATAGCCTGCCACGTCTCTTTTATAGGTGCCGATGGCTTCTTTCAATCGGTCTTCTGCAATATCGGCCAGTACGACATTTGCGCCTTGTTCTGCAAGTTTGTCGGCAATGGCCTTGCCGATCCCCCCACCGGCCCCTGTGACAAGGGCGATTTTTCTGGAGAGCGGTTTTTCCTTGGGCATGCGCTGTAGCTTGGCCTCCTCCAGGAGCCAGTACTCGATGTCGAAGGCCTCCTGTCTTGGGAGTGAGGTGTAGGCCGATATGGCCTCGGCCCCCCTCATGACGTTGATGGCGTTGACATAGAACTCGCTGGCGACCCGGGTGGTCTGCTTGTCCTTCGAGAAGCTGAACATCCCGACCCCGGGGTAAATGATGATCACGGGGTTGGGGTCCCTCATTGCAGGGCTGTTATCGTGTTTACAGTTCTCGTAGTATTCTTTATATTCTTTCCGGTACTGTTCAAAGGCAGGTTCCAATTTTTTAAGAACTTCCTCTGGATCTGACACATCTTCTTTGGGGTCAAGTGTCAACACCAACGGTTGGATCTTGGTCCTGAGGAAGTGGTCTGGGCACGAGGTCCCCATGGGAGCGAGCCTTTGCAGGTCGTTGCTGTTGATATACTCCATCACCACGTCCGCATCGGTAAAATGGCCGATCATTCGTTTTTCGGAGGAGCAAAGGCCACGGAGAAGGGGCATCAACCGTGCGGCCTTTTCTTTACGCCCTTCGGATGGGAGGGATTTTACCTTGGCCCCGCCAAAGACACTTCCTTTCCCCTTTATTTTCTTTTCGATATAGTCCGATGCCTTTTCAATGACCTCCAAACTGTTGATGTAACATTCATGGGAGGTGTCCCCCCAGGTGAACAGGCCGTGGCTCCCCAGAACGATCCCCCTGATGCCGGGATTGTCGTTGAGGCATTTTTCGAGCTGTAGGCCGAGGTCGAACCCTGGCCTCTGCCACGGGACCCATCCCATGGTGTCCCCCCAGATTTCCTTGGTGACCCTTTCACTGTCCTTGGCCGCAGCCACGGCAATGAGCGCATCGGGGTGCAGGTGGTCGATGTGCTTGAAGGGCAGCAGCCCGTGCAAAGGGGTGTCGATGGAAGGGGCACGGCTATCCAGATCATAGATGCAGTGGTTGAACAGTCCGACCATCCGGTCCTCGTCGTGCAGCCCCCTGTAGACGTGCTTGAGGTTCCTGAGCCTCTCGGTGTAGAGCCCGGCGATACCGCTGCGGTCCAGAGTGCCGATGTCGCCCCCGGAGCCCTTGATCCACATGACCTCGACATCTCCGCCGTTGAGCGGGTCCTTCTCGATGGTCTTGCAGCTGGTGTTCCCCCCGCCGTAGTTGGTGATCCTCAGGTCGGCTCCCAGGATGTTGGACCTGTAGAGGAACAGGGCGACCTGGTCGTCGCCGAGTTCCAGGGCCCGCTCCTCGTCCCACAGATAGTTTACGTGCTTAAATTCCTTGATGTCTATGCTCATTGGTGTTTGATTAATGTTGGAACCGCTAACTTAATTGATCGATATTCTTCGGCTATCCTGTGGTGTACCGTAATTTTTACTTTTTTAATATTTCCAGTAAATTAGATTGTTATTGCCAGAAATTGAAACCCCCTGGAAATTATGGATTCGTATAGTTACATAGAGGTTGACCCAAAGTCTCGGAAACCGAAATATCTGCAAATTGTTGAAAGCATAATTGCCAATATAGCCTCTGGTAATTTACCGTTCGATACGGTAAAATAATTGGCTAGGGATTGTCCACCAAACTGCCTTGGCGTTTAGTGACTATAATGGATTTGATGAATGTATTTTTGGCACTCGGGACGGTTATCTCTGAATCTTCGTAAGAAATTTTTATTCTTAGAATGTCCATTTCTCTTATTGGCTGTGAATGAATGTTGGTTATTTCATAAAATCCTGGGCATCATGCTCTCACCCTAATGTCAACTGAAGACCTAATTTGAGAGTTCCATCAAAATAATGTTGGTCCCTGATTCCGAGAAAAACTGCCCTTGAAAATCAGGGTTGAACAAATTCTCTTACCACGTTAGGTAGCAAATACTCAAAATAAGATAAAAAAATTAGCGGGGACATATTCCCTCCCCGCTAACATTCTTTTTACTCACTTTAAGAGAAAGTGGCTTTTATCCATAAATTGCCAACATTTTTAGCATTAATCTTGTTTTTGGTTCTTCAAAGCCTTCATAACACCAATTATTAATTGAATTTGGGTAAAGCCACCTAATCAATTCAAACACTATAATTGTCTTGGATTCTTCTCATACTTTTTGGTTAGTGCTTTATATCATATTTTCGGAAGATCTTCATTTTGATTGGATAATGCTAGAAACATTTTTGCATTTAAATGAAATTCAACCTCAATTTATACTAAAACACCCTTTTTACACTAATTTGAGCCAAACACCGCCTTTATTGCTTCCAAATATCCATAGCCGTGTTCAGTATCTGGTTCAAGATAACTGCCTTCACTCCACTCATTCCATGAGTTAATGGTCATTAACTTATATTGTTGAGGATGTTTATCCATGTATGATTTTGCTTTTATTAGATATTTTTTAAAATTTGTCGGGTTCACCCCTTCTTTAATATTGGGTTTATAGTCGTAAAATCTGGAATTAGTATCCCAATCAACTGCAACATGTGGGAAAAAAGGAACTGAAAATTCATTGTCCCAATCTTGCCATTTATCAACAGCCTTGTTAGCCCAATCCAAATAATTGTCAACGGGGCTAGACACATGTACAAACTGATAATTGGTTAGACTATTTATACCGAGAACCTCAATGGTGTTATTCTGTGTTTTCGCATTGTCGCCAGGAACATTGGACTTTGTGTCTGGAATATTGGACCATAGTATAGCCTGAAGATGAAGTCCCGGAAACCCTGCATTTTTAACTTTTTCCCGAAAGGAATCAAGTGCGTCTTTGGTTTCTTCTATTCCCCCAAGCCCTTGAATTAAGGTACCCAATTCGTATATTGAAAAAACAGGCTTACCATCAATTTTTAAATAAGAAGGATGTTTCATATACTTTTCAATGATCCGATCTGTGACAATATTAAAATTTTTACGGTCTACCTCTCCATTCCAAATAGTATCCATTTTATGGGAACGGCGTTTATCCCAAAGCGTTGTGGCGGCATGATTTGCCCACATAATATAAAAGTCGATTTTATCATTGTTCTTCGCCTTTAGAAATCCATCGTTGATCGTTTTCTCTAAAAAGGGTTCCTCTTCATACCAGTACCAGTCAAAAATGAAAACATTAACTCCATGGGAAACGGCAGCATCTATTTTCTTTTCCATCACTTTAGGATTGGTTTCGTCCTCATATCCCCATACTGGAACTCTTGGTTGTCTATGACCTTCGTACTTTGGTAAAGCCCTATGTATTATTTCCCATTCGCCCTCGCGGCCATCAAAAAATGTTCGCCATCTAGGTTCATTGTGATAAGCGGGCCAATAATATGCAGCAACTTTATAATCACTGTCTTTCTTTTGGGCCATGCCAAGTTGAAAGAACCCCCAATTCAGGATGATAACTAAATATAGCGCTTTTGATGTTTTCATTGTTAAACTATAATTTCCTTTCATTATGAAATAATTTATCTTAATTTTTACCGTGTCTTAATTAATTTTTGGCTCAAATATTGGGGTGATTACGCAAATATTTTACTGGTTCCTTTGTCCAGTTTAACCAAATTATCATGATTTACCTATAGCCAGGATTTTCTTCTAAATTGGGATTTTGCCCGGTACGACTCAAGCCTATAGGTAAATAGTAATTTCTTTCATCAAAAATTGGCGTTGGCGTTCCATTGACATTATTCTCGATTGTTAGAATATATTTAGCTGTTAAAACATCATAGCTTCCTTCCTCAAAAGAACTTCCGTCCAACGTAAATTGCAATCCATGAAAACCTTGGGACAATTCATTCTCAGCGACCCGCCATCTTCTTAAGTCAAAATACCTATTACCCTCAAAAGCCAATTCAACCTTTCGTTCCTTACGAACTAAATCTCGAGATATACTCGTATATAGGGGCATCCCAGCCCGTTCCCGGATTTTGTTTATAGCCCATAGAGCCTCACCATCATTGCCAAGTTCGATGGCCGCTTCGGCATAATTCAAATAAATTTCTCCTAATCTGAAAATTATGTAATCTGTATCTGAGAAATTTCTTTCCATTTGAACACTACGTTCTTCTTCGTCAAGGTACTTTAAGATCCCAAAAGGAGTTTTTCTTCCGAAGGCAACTGATTTTGTAGGAACACCTTTGTAGAAGCCTACATTTGTTGTACCCTCCGGAGTTTTAGTCTGTGCATGAAAATCAAGGTTAATCGAACCATTTAACCATGAAGTTCCTTGAGTATATACGGATGCTTTAAACCGAGGATCTTTATTTCCCCATAATTCCTCAACTGTCCATGCATAACCTGAAGCAATTTTATCTCTATCAATTATACCTGCTGTCCCATCAATATTATCAAAGGATTCAACCATTTCTAAATAAAGCGAAGAATACTGCCCTTTGCCCCATGGATGATAACTAAACGGTGCCTGCCACATATCCCAGGAATGTCCCTTCCCAGATAAACCATTGAATCGCTCGCTGAATATAACTTCACTGTTTCCTTCATCTAAAAAGAGATTTCTAAAGTTCGTAACCTTATCAGAGTCCTGGTTATAAAGCTCAAAAACGCCACTATCAATAATTTGCTTTGAGGCATCGAAACTTGCTTGCCAATATGAAGTTGACATATTCTGTGGAATTCCTACAATCCCATCAAGAGCAGGAGTTCCCCAACTTGCTATACTTCCAGCATACATAGCAACTCTACTTTTTAATGCAAGTGCGGCATGCCCAGATGGTCTACCTTCTTCTTCATCCAATAAATCTGATTCTATAGCATTGAGTTCTGACAAAATGAAATCATATATTTCCATTTCTTTGTTTCTAACCGGATAGAGTTCTTCCTCAGAATCATCCAATAAAAGAGATTTAGTGATCAAAGGAACGCCTCCATATCGTTTAACCAAATTAAAATAGGCAAATGCTCTTAAGAAACGAGCTTCGGCCGTCCGTTGTATTCTATATGAATCGGATAGACTGGAAACCTCCATTTCTTCAATAAATATGTTCAATTTCCTGATTGTCGGATACCCCCACCATTCGTATACTCCTCCATTAACAGTAATTGAGAAACCAAAGCCAAAATTTTCATCCCAAGACTTTAAAGCTTCATCTGCAATTCCATAGGCGTGTACCATTGTAAACTGATCAAAATAATCTCCATATCTAAAACCATAATCGCTTTCGAAATAAAATTTCATTTCAGCATAACATTGGTCTAGATAACTATCACTTAGAACAGGGTCTTTCCATACTGTTGCATCTGTGATTAGATCCAACGGTTCCTTTTCCAATACATCTTCACAGGAACACATAAAAATGATTGAAACAAATACTAATATTTTATAGTTTTTCATAACTAATTTTTTTTATAAAGTTAAATTTAAACCTATCGCGATAGATTTCATTTGAGGATAATAGAACCCTCCACGCCCCGATGGAGACTCTGGGTCAATTGAATATTTGACAACATCACTTACAGTAAATAAATTTGTGCCAGCTAAATACAACTTAAGAGTTTGGATTCCGGACGGTTTCAGAATTGATTCTGGAAAACTATATCCAATGGAAATAGTTCTCAACCGAACATAGTCTGAATTTTTGAGGTAGAATGTTGAAGTTGCATAATTGGAAGCTGGTCCGCCTGTCCTTGGGAACAATGCAGAAGCATCGTTGTTTTCAGGCGTCCATCTTTCATTATAGTTTAGCTCTGAATAATTTTTTTGACGTTGTAGTACTAAAGTTTGGTTGAAACCGAAACCTCCTTGAAATAGAGCATTTAAAAATGCGTTTTTATAGGATAGATCCAAATTCAGTCCAGCAATGATATTCGGAGTAGTTCCCTTTCCAATTTCAACTTGATCTCTCCAATCCAATAGGCCATCCTCATTGACATCTCGATATTTTATGTCACCTGGCGCTAACGAAGAATTGCCTTGAACTTCATCATATACATAATCGAGAGCATCAATCTCCTCTTGGCTTGTAAACAAACCTTCAGAAATATATCCAAAAGTACGATCAGTCCATTGTCCGGTTAATTTAGAAATTCGCTCCTGATCTGGATCTTCATAAACAGGCTCATCAAAATATGTCCATTTTGATCGGGATTTAGAAACATTGCCCGTAATTTTATAATTAAAGTCGCTAATATTATTTTCATAACCCAAGATTAGTTCAAAGCCCTTTGTTTCAATGGCATTTAAATTTTCTGTTGGTAACGTTGCCCCAAAAGTTGAAGGTAATGACCCGGTCCTCAATCCAGGAATTCCTTCCCGGTTCCGTTTGAACATGTCAAATTCTCCATTCAGTTTTCCATTAAATAGTGAAAAATCGACCCCTAAATTATAGGTTTTCATACTTTCCCAAGTCAAGTTAGGATTGGCCAAGCCAGTGGTTGTAATGGCTGTTGAAGGTGAAGAGCCTACAAAATAAACCCCCCCAGCTTGATATCCTGACAAATATTTAAAATTTCCCACATTGTCAAAACCGGTTTCACTGTAACTCAATCTTAATTTGAGTCTATCTATGAAGGTGATATTATCTCTAAAAAAGCCTTCCTCGGACAACCGCCAACCTAGTGAAATACTTGGAAAATAACCTGTCCTATTTTCTTTGTTAAATTTTGCGGATTCATCCACCCGCATGGCCAATTCCAGTAAATATTTTGATTTAAAAGAATAATTTAAACGCGACACAAAACTTTGGCGCCCCATTTCATCAGCTCTTCCATCACTTGTTTGAGCACTTAGCCCACCATTGAATAAATATTGGATTGCGGTAGAAGTATATCCTCCACGTCCGGCTCGAATCCATTCGTTGTAATTGTCTATAACTTCGTACAGGGCTAATGCTGAAATATCATGATTATCAGCAATTGTTGTGTTATAGCTTAATGACAACTGGCCCGTTAATTGACGGGTTCTATTGTCTGTATGGATTAAATCTGGAGCAGATTGGGAAGTATTTTGGATATAACTATCTGATTCATATACATATGTATAACTGCTGGGCAAGTATCTCCAATACTTTCCATAACCATTGTCCTTATTTATACTTACAAAAGCTCTTGCTTTCAAACCGTTTAAGACCGAATCGAAATTATAATTGAGCGCTATGCTTCCCATTAACCGTTCATTGACATTCTTATTATACCCAGTATGATCTTTGTTTACCAAAGCATGTATGCCAACTGCTCCACCAGCACCACCATAGGCAAGACTTCCATCAGGATTGGTTGGATTAAAGAATGGTTCTGTATCCCACAACTCTTGCCAAACGGTATTCCCCGGATCATCCGTAAGGCGCCATGAAAAATCTCTATCTTCCCAAATATGACTTATATCAATATTGGCACTTAAATTATCAGTAATGTTTGCATCCACATTAGATCTAAGGTTAAAACGCTTGTAATCGCCAGCATTTCCTTTAAAAATGGTTTCTTGATTGGAATATCCTAAAAATCCATAGTATTTAATTTTATCACTCCCACCTCTAACAGATAGGTTATATTGCTGAAGAGGCGCGGAGTCACGAGTGACCTCATCATACCAATTTGTATTTGGATAGTCAGGATTATTTCCTGCATAGAATATTCGAACATCTTCTTCTGAAAATCGTTGATTTTCTTCAGGCAAACCTCGATTGATATGGGCCTCTCTATGTAATTCGGCCATTTGACCAGAGCTAGCCATTTTTGGGAGAAAAGTTGGCTTTTGAAACGTCGTAGAAGTATTAAATGCAATATTGATTTTTCCTTCTTTTCCTCTTTTTGTTGTAACAAGAACAACTCCATTACCAGCCCGAGCCCCATAAATGGCTGCAGAGGCATCTTTTAAAATTGTAATGGATTCTATTTCATTGGCGTCTATATTATTGAAGTCGGTTTGAATCCCATCAACAATAATAAGTGGTGATCCAAAACCACGAATACTTAATGATGAACCATCAGATCCAGGTAATCCACTCTCTTGTTTGGTTATCAGACCAGGAAGGCGACCAGCTAATGTATTTGTGGTATTTGCTACAGGAACTACGCTAAGTTCTTCTGAATCTACTGTGGCAACCGATCCAGTCACACTTTGCCTTTTTTGAGTGCCGTAACCAACCACTACAACTTGATCTAGGCTTTCTGCTGCCTCTTGAAGGGTAAAATTTATTTCGGTCCTTGAATCAACAGCCTCTTCAATCGTAACAAAGCCTAAAAAAGAGACAATCAACACCGCATCTTCATTTGTGATATTTAAAGAGTATTTCCCTTCAAAATCTGATTGTGTTCCATTTAGTGTGCCCTTTTCTAAAATATTTGCTCCAGGCAAAATTGCCCCATCGGCCCCCGACACAATTCCAGAAACCAAGATTTCTTGAGCAATAATCATATTGCTGAAAAAGAATGAGCAAATTAGAATTACAATCTTTAATTTCAACTTATTTGCAAGATTCATAATTTAATGGTTTGTTAGTTAATAATTTGTTTGTTCAGTCTAACAAGATTATTAATCCGATGCAAGAATCCCATCCTGCACTATCCTGTATTTTTGATTGTGTCCGGGCCTTCAGAACGCTTATATAGGCTTCCCTAATAATGGATGAATTATCAGCTACTATATTAATAAAGCTCGTTTAGTTATGATAAAATTAGTAGAACATAAGGCTGTTAAAAACAAAAAGTAATAATTGACGAGATAGTAAATTGTAAAAAACTGCCAAATCATAATAACCTAAAGAATTTCTCAACTTACCAATAAATGCAAAGGGCCTGCAAACACTATCAAAAAGTATTGGAAACCTAATAAAGACATAATCATAAATTGGAAATTATTGCTTGAGAAAACCATCTTTGTGATTTTGGTAAACGACTTTCAAGAGCATGAATGATTGGAATAGGATCAATTATGTAATTTTAACATACAGATAGGATGATGAAATCCATGACTACCTGGGACTACGTGTTTTCATACATAATGAAGTACGAATCAAAAATCAAAAAGTTTAGGTTTGTAGGTAGACGTTCACTCGCGAAACTATGTTTTATAATTTAAGAAGTGATTTTTGTAGCTATTTTATCTTATGGAAAACTTGGAATTTGGTTATAAGAGATGTTTTTGATTTTTCAATTTAAAGAAGTTCCAGCAGTTCTGACTTTGGTTTGATGATTTTTTCTTCTGTACTTATCTGACAAATCCAATTTAAGGGTTAAACTTATTTATTAAGAATGTCGGATGAAGTCTTGGTCATAAATCTTTAGATTTATTTCTAATTTCTTTAAGTCCATTTTTCTGTAGAGTTTTAAGGGTTTCCTTATCATCCCTTTAGTCTCTCTCAAATTGAGTTGGTCCAACCCAGATATTTATTCTGCGCCTCGGTGGAGCGAATGGTGTTACGTATAGTTTAATTTCAAACTTCACGGTTTATTTAGAAGCTTTTCCCGCGACTAAAATTCCTAGACATTGTTTCCCAAACTAATTAGTATGGTTGCCAAAAGAATTATCACAAGACCAAGACCCAATGTTAGCATTGTTTTCTTGGAAACGCCTTTCCATTCCTTGAAGATTATGCCCCACATGGTACTGAAGAAAAGAATGAAAGAAATATGTAGGGTCCAACTGGCAAACTCAAACTCCTCACCCAGAAAAGTGGCACCCATTCCGTAAAAGAAAAATTGAAAGTACCACGTAATTCCGCCAGCTGCTGCCAGGAGATAATTTCGGGTTTTCCTGTTATTTTTTGGATCGTAGAAGTCACGATAACTGCCTTTCCGAATACTAAGGATGGCTGTCCAAATAAAGTTAGTTGCAAACCCACCCCAAAGAATCCAAACCAGGATACCATTGTTCATGAATATATCGGTTGTTCCGTATTCGACCGCTTTATCGGCAATGGGTTTCCCCGCTTGAAGCCCAAATGCAAAACATGCACTTAGAATGCCTGATATGATGGCAATTACAATTCCTTTCTTTAGATTATAATCTGGAACACTCGTCTGTTTTTCATCGTCATTCAGTTCTTTCTCTTTCAATATCCCTGCTTTTCCGGTAATACTGATCCCAAAAAGACAAATAGCCACGCCTGCCAAGGTGAACAATCCCCCTTTGGTCTGGACCAAGTCCAGTATCCTTCCGTCATAGATGGGGGGAATCAGCGTGCCGAACGCTGCTGTGAAACCGAGAGCAATCCCCATACCGAGGGACATACCCAAATACCGCATGGAAAGGCCAAAGGTTAAACCGCCTATGCCCCAAAGTACCCCAAACAGAAAAGCATACAGTTTTGCATCCCATGGAGAGGCATTGAATACTTCAAATAGGTTGGGTAAGGTCAACCATGCCACGAACATTGGGGTCAATATCCAAGCCGCGACTCCAAGAACCAACCAAGATGACTCCCATTGCCATTTTTTGATCAGCTTGAATGGCATATAAAAACTTCCGGCCGCAAAGCCTCCAATTGCGTGTAAAAACAATCCTATTAATGAACCCATTGTTTTGTTTTTTATTCAGTTTTAAGAGTTTGTTCCATTAAAAAGTAACTTCTGGTTAAGCACCCATGGGGCTTCGTCAAAACTTTGTTCAAGTGTCCTTTTGGCCCTGGTCAAATTTATGGAATCAAGAAGCATTAATTTGAAACATTCAAAGTAATAGGGCCAAATAAACCAGCATCATAGTCCTTATAGTCAGGAACTCCCGTCCAACCCCAAGTACGAAGCTCCCCCAAATCATAGAACTTCCAAATCTCATTGACCATTAAGTTGCCAACCCGTATCCTGATTTGGTTTTTACCCTTTTTCAAATAATTGGATATATTGAAATTGAATGGGGTCCACATTCGTGAACCGACCGATGTGTCATTGATGAAGACTTCTGCCACATATTTCACATCCCCTAAATCAATCGTAGCTTTATCCCATTCGGATTCCATGGTAACGGTGGTTTCATAATCCATAAATCCTGTATATTGCTCTAGACCATAGGTGTACCAGGATTTCAGTTCAGTCTTCGAGTTTTTACCAACCACAAATTTCAATGACTCTTTAGGTAGATTTTTACTGTTGGGTGTGGCAACAAAGGCCAATAGTCTATTTTCTTTGGATAAATTGGTTTTATTGTTCGAAAGAAGCTGTTTTTTTCCATCCAACCAGACTTCCCAACCATTCATTTCATCTGGAAAGATCAAGGCTTTTGAACCAATAGGTATCGTAATACGCCAATATTCAAGTTGATTTGATTTGGCGGTAGCCTCTGAGGGCTCTTTATTTATAAATGATTTGTAGCTCCAATCTGAATCGTTAAAACCAAGGCCCAATTTCTTTTGATCAATGTTTATGTCCAAAGATAGTTCCGATAAGGACGAAGTACGATAGATGGTGTCTGTCATCGGATAGCTCACCAACCAATCTTCGGTAGGAATGGTTTTTTTAATGGAATTGTCCTCCGTTACTGTATTCTGGTGGAATTTTTTACCTTCCTCATTGAATACCAACCAATAGGCCTCATAGGGTTTTAATTGGAGGGAAACCTTTTGGTAGCCTTGTTCTTCTTTTGATGGGATAGTACGGATTTTACCGGTTTCACAATCCCATATCTCCGCTACTCCCTTCCCTTCCCTTAACCAAGCATCAAAAACTTGGAGGCTGTCCGAATTGTTGGCAAACCAGTAGAAATGATCTTTATCTTTCTTACGGTGGGAGGTAAAAAGTCTCCCCGAATTTTTTATTTTTATTTGGGGGGGTACTTTTTTGTTCAAAACCTCTATCATCTCGTTCAGAGTATTTTCCGAGCGCGAAAGATCAATTACATTTGGCAACTTGATCAATTCCTCATTTTGATTTAGAATTTTTAAATCACCTATGCCATTCTCAACGGACCCTTTAGGTAAATCCCCCAAAACAATGACCAATCCACCTGCTTTGGCAAATTCCAAAATCTTGCCCATCGAAACTGTTGACATGACAAAAACAGGCGGAAGGATTATGGAAGAGAACTCGTGGTTCTTAACCGAAATTTTAGATTGCTCTTTTTTATCCAATACTTTGCCTAATTGCAAATAATGGTTATCGGCAATTAAAAAATCAATATTGTTTTTGTTCATTGTTCTCATTGCATCCGAATAAATCTGATTAACCTTAATTGCAAGGCTATCCCAATCCTCGGCTCCGTCTGAAATATGACGATTTGGATCATTTGAAAAAATCCCCTCAGAATTGGCCCATACACTTTCCTGGGGATTAAACAACAAGGCATCGGCAACCAAGCTACTTTGTCTATTCACAAATGAGGCCCTCCTGGAAAAATCAGTCCAGTTGTGCAAATAGGGCCAAAAAGGGTTATCATTGAACCAATCAGCCGGGAATGGATTGGTTTCATGTCGGCGATTTAAATTGATGCCGTGTGGGACCACATGATTTACGCCAAATGATGTAATTGAATTTATGGTCATTTTCATCATTTCAGGGGTTTGAACCCAGCCTGCGACACCCATTATCTCACTCATAAAAGGCCTATCCTCAAATTCTGAAATTGTTTGTACTTCCTTAAAGTCATGTACATCTTGGGATTTCATTAAAAGACAATCTGTGCCTGGCATCGTCGCCTTTCTGGTAACCCTCATAAAATCACCCATTGCTACGGCTTGGAACATAAGTGACTCTTCCCATAAATTTGAAATATAATACATTTCATGCTCATTCAAATAGTCTATCATGGGTGTAAAAAAGCATTCTTCATAGACATCTGATATCACTTCAAACCAATCAACACGCGCTTTTGGGTATAGCCCTTCATTATCCTTTTCGGTTAGGAGGGGAAGCCAAAGACGCATATCGCGACCTTTTATTTCCTGATATCGTATTGGAAGGTATTCCGACCAGGCCATTCGCCAACCATAATCCCCCTCATGGTCAACAAAGACCCCTGGTATAGATTTGCCCATTTCTTCCCCAAATCGTTCGGAGTATTGCTCATGGACTAGGGGTATAAAGTATTCCATTAGTTTGGGGTCGAGATAATTTACTTTGCCTCCATCATATCCCCTATGGTGTTTTTTTGTATAGGTGTAAATGACCCAATTGCCTTCAGGAACGTTCCAACTGATGTTCTTGCCTTCACCAATTAACTCCAGGGTATTTGAGTTGATTTTATTATCGATTAACTTGGCGGCCACGGCAAAATCAATAGAATCATATCTGACTGTTTGGCCACCCGCTATTTCAAACCTTTGCCAATCCAAATGTTTGGCTTCCAATTCTGGGCGTTCTTTCAGAACACGACCAGCGGCTTGACCACTTGGCCAGTCATATTCATCACAATATCCTAGGGTCAGACCTTCTTCTTTGGCAATATTCAAGGCATTTCCAAAACTGTCGAACCATATGTCCTCTAAATATTGACTGTAGGGAAGTGAAGGAAATTTGGGATTTAAACGACTCATCGAACTCCGGGGATGGGCGTAACCTGGGTTCAATCTTTGTTTAGCCATCTCTTGGGCCATGGAAGCAGGAAAATGGGTATCCCTAATGGTGTCGTTCCAAAACCAGAAGGCATGAGGTGCATAAAACATCGGGGGATCCATGAACATGGAACGAACAGTTTGGGTGTTCTCATACTTTCTTTTCCATTCGGGCAGTTGTTCCTGTTCTGAACAACCTGTGGCAACTAGAATCAAAAGGCCTATACTTAAACAAACAAAAATTACTTTCTTCATTTCTCTAAAATTTATCAATCAACTACCTTGTAAAAAAGGTAACGGGAATTCAATATATGTCTACAATTCAAAGTAGCCTTGCTTGGTTTGGTTTTTGGAAATTGAGGCTACCAACTTCCAGTAAGGCCCTGACATGGACATTTAATTTCTTCATACTACCTAAATAAATGCAATTTATTGAGCATAGGACGGATTCCTGTCATGTACTATCCTGTCCTTGACTTACACTAATAAAGAAGGAATACAAACCATATATAGTTGGAATAATGGAATATTCTTTATTGGCCGTTTGAAGTTCGCTATGAAATTATAAATAAATGGCACTGGGTAAAATCTTTTGAAGTAAAGGCTTAAACTCGTCAGGGTTCTTTCCTTGAAGTCTCACTGACATCTATAAAGGTTTTAAACTCCTTCATTTGTTTTAGATTCAAATCCTCATGGACAGATCGGTTGAGTTGCTGTTGGAAGTTCATTTTGTCCTTGGGCTATCGATGTTTGTCCTTTCCGTTAGGCTGTGGTCTTCTGACCTATTACAATAGTTTTCCAAATCGAAGTCCTTCATGTACCCGTAAAACGTTGAGGGTTTAAATGGCAGAAAAAACTTCTGGCCACAAAGCCTCCTATTGCGTGTAAAAACAATCCTAGTAAAGAACCCACTAGGCAGCTTCAAAATTTTCTCGAAGTACCTCTTTGGCCTTGTTCAAATTTATGGAATCAAAAGGTTCTATCTCTGAAGACGCTGCAGCTTCTTGGAGCTCTCGTTTATTTTTTGCTCCAGACAAGACTGTGGAAACTCCATTTTGATCCAATGTCCAACGCAATGCAGCCTGAGGCATACTTATTTTGTTGTCGCGTGTCAAAAATTTAAAGGCTTCGACCTGATCGATCCGCTTTCGTAGTTCCTCCTTGGAGTATCTAGAATTTAAAGAACCAGGAGCAAACTTGGTGGTCTCTTTGATTGTTCCGGACAAAAAGCCGTTGGCCAAGCACTCCCGTGCGAAAACGCCAACCCCAATGGCCTGCAATTGTTGGATCAATGCTTCTGCTTCCCGGTTCATCAAGCTCAGTACCACCTGCACAACATCAATCTTTTTTTCAAGTGCCCAATGTAGTGCCATATCTTTGGTTTCCGCAAAATTGGATATGGAGTGCCCAACAAATCGTACTTTCCCCTGTTCTTTAACCTGATCTATTCCTTCCCAAACATCATCATGTATCTCGGATGGGAAAAAAGGGGAGTGAAAGAACAGTACATCTATGTAATCCGTTTGCAATCGTTTTAGACTCTCTTCGACAGAATTGACCACCCTTGATTTATAAAATTGTGAAGCACCCTTGGAAATACAAGGGTTTCTTCCAAATTTTGTTGAAATACAGACTTTGTCCCTGATCCCTTTAAGTCCTTTTCCCAGAACAATTTCAGCAATGCCGTCCTGTTGGGCCGTTCCATACTGTGGCGCAGTATCAAAAAGGTTGATGCCCAGGTCCATTGCGGTATGGATAGTGTCTATTGCCTCTTTTTCGTCGACACCGCCATATACATTGTTTCCAAAGGCCCATGTGCCCAAACTGATTTCACTGATTTCCAAGTTTGTTCTGCCAAGTGTCCTATAGTTCATTCGCTTTTGTATTTTTTGATTAGTCTTTGTATTTCAATTGTAGCATTTTCAACAAATACTTTTGCAATCTGTCCACCTTTGGACGCGGTTGCCGATCTGGGGTCTTCCCCTGAAACAGCATCCAATTGCAACGTAATGGGCCTATCCTTTGGTAACACACTTAAATCGACAGTGTTTTCCGCATAATGGAGCTGTAGGGATGTTTCTCCCAACGCAGAATGATTGGCAACCAGTAAACTGTCTGGAACAATTTCGAATTCAGCAAAGGTCCAACAGAATTTGTCTGGATTCTTTTTATTGAATTCGGCAGCGACATCCTTCAGGATCTGTAAATGTGGTTCTCCGGCATGCCCTGATAATAAAACAATAATCTTTACATCTTGCTCCGCAAGTTGACCCAAATATTCCTCACAGATTGTTTTTATAAGTTGTTCGGAAAATTCGATGGAATGTTTCTTAAAGCCATGGCCTGGATAAGATTTGATAAGGTTGGCGGCCAAGTTGACCGCTGGCATCACCAAACCGCCAACTTGTTTTGCCAAATCAATGCACAGATGATGGGCTTTGATGCTGTCCAAGCCAATTGGGTTGTGTTGGCCATGATATTCAAGGGCGCCCCATGGAAGAAAGACTATGGGATTGTTTTCCAAAATGGCCTCAATTTCAGTAGGCCTCATTGCTTCATAGAACCCCCATTTTGTCATACAGCCTCTTTTTCCCAATCTTTATGGTAGATCAATGGGTTTTGTGCTTCATTGTTCAAAAGGTCACCGATGGTAAGACTATTGAAATAGTCTTCGGGCAATACATTTTTCTTTCCATTGAACACCGATCCATCGGGCATATATGCGCAAGTCATGGCTTTTCTGGTATTCGGGGTCATATTCACACCAGCGGCATGGATGGTCAATCCATTGTGGAAAGTACAACTTCCGGCCTTTATTACAGCAGGCACAGGGTTGTTTGTCCTAAACTTTGGATAGGTTCTAAATACATCGTCCATGTTGGAACCAATACCCGGTTCGGTAAATTCGGTTTCAAGTTGTGTCCCCGGCAAAAAGTACATACACCCATTTTGAAGAGTCACATCCTCCAAAGCTACCCAAATGCTGAGCGCTTCCTTATGTTCAAAAGACCAAAACGGTGTATCCAAATGCCACGCTGTTGGATTGCCCCAAGGTTGTTTGACCAATGATTGGTCATGCCAGACGCGTATGCCATCAACATCGGCCAGTTGACATGCCATTTTACCTATCCTCTTGTCCAACATCAGTTCCTTTACCTTATCGTCGGTCATCCACAAATTCACGATCTGGTCGAACACCTTGCCGAAATATTCAGCATTGTCATTGATGCCATCGGATTCCCCAGTTTTGACTTCTGAATGGGGAAATTTCCTTCCTTTCCTATTTTTGACGGCCAAATCGATGGTGTCTCTCCAATACTTTGTTTCATCAGGAGTCAGAAAGTCTTCGAGGATCAAAAATCCATTGGAGCGGTAGCTCTGAATCTGATCATTTGTTAGTGTGTAGTTCATAGTTAATTAATTTTATTGCACATAGTGCTTGGATATTCCTTCAAAAATAGGATAGTGCAGTGGGATACCTACTGGTTTAAATCTTTCTTTTTTTGTACTTTTTGATATTTTTTAATCAAATAACTATTTTTGAGGCATAAAATTTGTTTAATGCTTAAAATGAACGCATCATTTGTTCGAGAAATGAAATATTAATGTGGTAAGGAAAGAAAATGGCACGAAACTATTTTAAGTATTTAACCATTTCTCCTACGGAGCACCAATGGGGAACTTATGTGACTTCCGTCGGTTTTTCCAAGGTGGGTTCATATCATCAATATCCAGCCGAACAACACCCAGAAAGCCATCACCTAACTTGGAACAAGGGGCGCATATTGAATGATTATTATGTAGTCTTTATTTCGAAAGGAAAAGGGTTATATAGCTCAGATCTTACCCCACCTACGGAAATTGGAGCTGGGAATTGCTTTTTTCTGTTTCCGGGTGTTAGACATCGATATAAGCCAAATGCTAAATTTGGTTGGGAGGAATATTGGGTTGGTTTTAATGGTAAACAAATCCAATATTTGATGAAACAAGGGTTTTTTGATGAGCATAGTCCAATCATTGAGGTAGGTTTCAACAGTAATATTCTGACACTTTTCACCAAAATGATCGAAATTGTCAAGGCATCGCAGATTGGTTATGCACAACAGATTTCAGGTATTGCACTGCAAATTTTGGGGCTGATCAATACGAAGGCAAATCATGAAAGCCCAATGAATAGCCTGGATGAAAAACTGATTGCCAAGGCGAAACATATCATGCAGGATTCTTTTGAGCACTCCATTAGTATGGAAGCACTTTCACGTGAACTTCCCATGGGATATTCCACTTTTCGGAAAAAGTTTAAACAGATCAATGGCCATTCACCAAATCAGTACCTACTTAACTTAAGATTGGAAAGAGCCCAAAATCTATTGAATATGACTGCTTTGAACATAAGTGAGATAGGCCACCAAGTTGGGTTCGACAATGTCTTTTATTTTTCAAAATTATTCAAAAAGAAATATGGCATTTCACCAAAGAAATATAGAATGGAAAGTATCATTTATCCCCAGGAATGAATGAAGTGAAAGATTGAAAAACCTCTATAAGCTTAGGTGTTCCCTAGCCTGTTTATCAATAATACCAGAATCTGTTAGCATTGAGGCCAAATGGATTAATGCAATTTCTACAGGGCATCAAGAGTTGTGTTGCCAATTGTTATTAAGACTGGTATTCAAGTTTTATCACAAAATATAAATAATGGCACATTTACTATAATAGATCTCCAAAACCATCTTGGTAATTTCATTTTCTTAAAGAATGTAATTATGGTTTTCCCAAGTAGTTTTTGTCAAAGGTTTTTGTTTGTCCACCTAAATATTTGTGGTTTGAAATCATTTCCAGGTAAATTTCACTTGCCTAAAAATATATTGCTTTTGGTGGGATTGGTATGGCTAGCGGGAACATTGGTGGCGTACTGCCAAGTTAGCCAACCGTATCAATCCCTCCACGGAGGGAATTATTTGAAGGATAAAAATGTATATTCTCCAGATCCCTTGATAAACTATGTTTGGGATTCACCAAGTGCATCTGATTCTTTACAGATTTACTACTTGAATCCGGAAAAAATAAATTTCTATCCACCGCAATCTTTCAACCAAATTAAGGATTCTACGATTTTGATTTCAGGAAAAGGTGAAATAATGCTTGATTTTGGAAGGGTAAGTGCTGGTTGGCTGGAATTTGAATCCGATGACCTTTCGGGGGAGGTGGAAATGAGCATAAGCGAATATAATGAACCTGCGGTTTTGAATACCGGGGCTCAGAACCCAGTGAAAACTAAACGTCCTGTCAAATATGGGAATGTTTACAGGCTGGAATTAAATGATTATTTATATGAAGGTGTAAGATTCGGTTGGATCCACATAAAAAATTTCTCCAAACCTTGGCATATTAAGAACATTAGGCTTGTTTGTCAAATCAAGCCAACAAATTATGAGGGAAGTTTTATTTCAAATGATTCGACACTGAATCAAATTTGGTACACCGGTGCCTATACGGTAAAACTAAATTTATTGCAGGAATATTTTGGCGCCATTTTGATGGAACGGAGTGATAGACACTCCTGGACAGGGGACGCATACCCAGCCCAAGCCGCATCATTAGTGGCATTCGGTAACTATGATTTTGTTAAAAAGAACATCGTTTTCACCTCAAAACAAGACAATGGAATTGCGTCCTATTCCATTTATTGGGTGCTGGGACTTTTAGATTACTATCTCTATAGTGGGGACAAGGATTTTTTACTCTCCTTCATCGATAATGCCAATAATCGCTTGGAGAATGCATACAATCATTATGACAACTTACCCGATCTCCATTTTATGGGTTGGGACGAGCGACTGGGAGCGGGTTTTGAGAACCCAAATATTTTAGAGGCCCAGAACACGTATAAAATGCTTTGTTTACATGCTTGGACTAAGTTTTCGAAAGTATTGGCCGCCGTTGGGAAACATGCTTTAGCTAATAAATATGATGGTTATGTAAGTGAAAAATACAATGAGTTGGAAAGTAATGATAGACTTGTTGGCCAGTTTGGTGTGCATGCTATTTCAGAAGTGGTCAATGCAGGTTTGTTGGATTTGGAGTCCGTGGCCTCCATGTCTGATAAGTTGTTCAGTAATAGGTTGAACCGACTTTCATACTCACCTTTTAATCAAACTTTCATAATCCAAGCCATGGCCAAAGCAGGCAAAAAGGATGTAGCCTTGCAAACCATCAAGGACAGTTGGGGAGGCCAATTAGAATATGGAGGAACTACCTTTTTTGAAGTGTATCGCCCTTCGTGGAACACTATACTGGGTAATAATGATGCCCCACCGAACAACCAATGTGGTTACACAAGTTTTACCCACCCGTGGGGGGCCGGTGTTACACAATGGTTGACGGAAAATGTGTTGGGAATAAAACCGAATCAAGCGGGTTTTAAGTCCTTTACAGTATTTCCATTTCTTAGTGATGCGATATATCAATTGAAAGGAAGTTTACCAACACCCCATGGAAAAATCGAGGCTAGTTTTGACCTCAAATCTGGCAATGGCCATCTTATAGTTCCCCCTAATACCAAAGCAGACGAGGTCGTAATCCCAAAATTGGGGAACCGATTAAAGTCCATTGGTATGAATGGGAAGGAACTTTGGTCCCATAACACGAAAACCTTAAAAGAAAAGCGTGATATTGAACAGGATAAATCTTTCGTTTACTTAAAAAATCTGTATACAGGCACTTATAATCTACAATTGAAATATACTGATTTATCCGAGTCAACTTCATCCAAAGAGGAGGGTTACAACTATGAAATTGAGTCGTTTGTTCAAGATAGTATGACCTCTGGTGATTGGAAAGGGAAATATGGAAAGCATGGATTTAGGTTGCTAGGTAAGCCCATTGACGTACAGGATGGGGAGTTGCCCAATTACATTGATAGTATTCAAACAACACAAAACATAACAGTAAATTGGAATGGCAGTGATTCCCGAAACTTGGAATTGAAGGGAAATGGAACGAAAGGTAGACATTCATCCGCAATGATTACTCGAGATCCACAACCGACGGGTCAGAGCATGACTATAGATGTACATGCCAACAAAAAGTCCTCGTACAAGGTGTCACTTTATTTTTTGGATTGGGATAGAAAGAAAAGACGAAGTGCAGTCGAAGTCTTTGATTTAAATAACTTGACCCTAAGTGGTCCAGTCCAGCTAATCAAAAACTATGAAAAAGGCAAATACCTTAGTTTTATGGCCGAAGGTCCAATTCGAATTAGGATAAACCAAGTTCGAGGTGAAAATGCAGCAGTAAGCGGTATATTTTTTGACTCGACAGATTGATTTTAGACATGCTCCGATGGTTCCGGTAAACTTTACAAAGTGGGGCCAATCAATACTGTGAAAGGCCCCTTCCTCAATTTTTCATAACAAGATGCTTTAATCAAAGGCAATTCGTATACTGTAATTACCTGGAGCAAGTGGAATCATTACGATTCCTCCCGAAATTTCCCCTATGGCCTTGCCATCCATAGTAGCAGATTTACCCTTGAATCTAAGCGTTGCTGAACTATTTGAGGGCACCTCACAAGAATATAGGACATCGTTGCCTGCCCATTCCCAATTTGAAATTATGGGCCCTTGGACACTATTGTAGGTGGCTTCAAATTGTTGCAACTTCTTGACGAAGTTGGGTTCCAAAAGAAAATGTTTGAATCCTGGCGCTGCCTCATCCGGTCTGATTCCTCCCAATCCTTTATAGAACCATCCACTGATCGCACCAAACATGATATGGTTTCGGGACAAATCCGAAGATGCATCAATATCCCAATTCTCATATAAGGTTGTAGCGCCATTTTTGATCCACCACCCCCACGAAGGATAGGATTCTTGAGAGGCCAGCATATAGGCAAGGTCGGCATATCCATTTTCACTCAATGCACCCAAAATGGTTCGAGTGCCCAAAAGACCAACATCAATATGATTGGTTTTTTGTACTTCCAACGCTAGGTTTTCAGCTACCCTATCCTTTAACGCATCTGGGACAATGCCCCAATAGAGTGGTGCACTCAGCTCAGTTTGGTATCCACTGCCATAGATACCTGTTTCCCTATTCAAGTATTTGTCGTTTATGGCCTTTTTGATATTGTGTGCCAAATGGGCATATTCTTGGTGGTCCTCATGCTTGCCAAAATGAAGTGCGGCCTTTGACAGGATCAGTGCATCAACATAATAATAGATGGAGGATGTAAACTCCTTGGGAGTGACCGAATTTACGGGGACCCAGTCACCTAGACCCCAATTGGTCAATCCTCCATCATAGCTAATGGAAGTGATATAGTCAACATATTTTTTCATGGGCTCGTACATTTCTTTTAGTGCCCTGTCATCTCCATAGAATTGGTACAATTGCCACGGAATGATGGCTATGGTACTGGTCCAATCCGGACCATTACCCCAATCATATCCCCATCCGCCCCAAGTTGGTATAATGGATGGGAGCACCCCATTTTCCAGTTGTTCGTCCCTATGGTCGTCCATCCATTTTTCATATACGGATATGGCGTCAAAATTATAGAGCCCCGTTTCGATATTGATGTGTGCGTCACCTGTCCAACCATTTTTCTCACGTTGTGGACAATCCGTTGGATAACCAAATAGATTGGACAAATAGCTGGCATTGGTGGCCTCCCAAATTTTATTGATGACCTCGTTGGATGTATTTATTTTTCCGATAGGTGTGACATCACTATGCATGAAGTATGCTGAAATGTTACCCAAATCAATGTCGATTGGTTGATTGCTTTCAACTTGGACATATTGAAAGCCCTTATAGTTGAATCGGGGCCTGAAAACCTCTTCGCCCTTTCCTTGCAGTGTATATACATCAGTTTGGAAGGGGTCCAAACTGTCCTTTGGACGGTAATGTACAATGATGTTGGAAAGATCTAGATTGCCGATGCTGTCCAATTGCTCAGCATGTGTGACCCTAATTTGTGTTCCTTTTTCTCCCTTGACCTTGAGCTCGGTAACCCCGGCTATGTTTCTGCCCAGATCAAAAATGTATTGTTGGTCGGTACGTTTGTCCATGGAGGCAAACTTCAGTTTTTCCCCTGTTATGGGCGGTAAGGCCTGGGCACTGATTTTAGCCGAAGGGGCGTTTACAGTGATTGCATTTCTCCATTGACTGTCATCGAAACCACTTTTATCCCAACCCTCCAACTCAAGCCTGGCATCAAAGTGTTCTGCCGTATAAATACTATTAAAGACAAGGGGGCTTAAATGGGTTTTCCAAGTAGCGTCTGTTGCTACGGTTTCAGAGGTGCCGTCTGCGTACCAAAGTTTGATATTCATCAAGAATCGGGGTCTTTTCCTCCAACCTGCTTCATGAAAATTCCACACTGCCGTGGATTGATGATTGTACCAACCGTTGCCCAACTGTACACCAATAGCAACTTGTTCCTTCTGAAAGAAAGGGGTTATATCATGGGTTACATAGAGATTACGCCTATCGAACCTCGTATATATGGGGTCTAACCAATGATCTCCGATCTTTTGTCCATTGATGGTCAACTCATATAAACCGGCAGCAGTGATATAGGCCCGTGCCCTGATAACTTCCTTTGAAGTGCGCAATTCTTTTCTAAAATAGGGGGCCTCCTTTAGATGAACATCTTCTTGGTCCGTAATCCATTGCCCCTGCCATTTTACCGAGTCCATCAATCCAGTTTCAAATGAAGAGATGGATATGGGGCCATAATGTTCCTCTGCTGTTCGTATTTTTATACCCCAATAGTATTTGGTGTTGGCTTGGAGTGGGCTACCTTTATACACAATCAATGAACTGTCCGATTCGACTTCCGCGGTCCATAGATACCCTCTCCCTGATGCAACTTCGGAAGAATCCGTATCGATTAGGATTTGGTAGGCTTTTTGGTTACCAAAACTACTCTCACTGTCCATTTTCCATGAAAACCTTGGGGCACTTTCATCTATCCCGATGGGTGAGATCATGTGCTCTACTTTCAGGCCGGTGACTTTTGGCCCATCGGAAAGGTTCCTCCCACAGGAGAAAAATAGTACGGTTATTAAAATTAAACTGGGCAATTGTATGGCTAGTTTCATAATTGAATGGTTTTTAACAATATTGGCCTCCCAAAATGTGATTTGATTTATTTGATGATGAACGGAACATGCTTTTTTAAAGCATAGTTCTTTTTTAAGAATTTGGAATTCAATTTCTTATCAGAAATTACGACTGCTGCACCTATGGCGCTTCCCAATGACGAATCGGTCGTCATTATTTTCATATTCCGCAATGAATGTGAAAGCAAATTGATGTATATGTCGTTGTCACTGAATCCACCATCTATATATAGATTGCCCTCATGGTTTAAACTTGATATTTTTTTTATTTTTCCCAATTGCAGCATTACCAATTCTATCATTAAATGGTGATACGCATGTTCGAAGGAGGTATACTTTATAACTGTCTTATGTGGCATATTTTCGGACTTTAGGCTATACCAGCTGAAAATATGCTCGAAATCCTTGGTAATATCATAATAGGCGTCATAATCAAACTTTACAGTTCTGTGATAGTTGGTGTCGACGTCGTAATACCTGGTCAAAAAAGCTACTTGTTCCCTATATTCATTGCCAAGGAAAAGTCTGGATGCCTTAACTGATTTGCCGTTGATACGCATATAATTGATGCAATCATCGGCAATGTCCAAATCGGTCAGTTGACCATCTTGATATGGGTTAAATGCTATGCTCCAGGTACCCGTGGACAAAAGGATAAAGGGTTGTTCCGAACTTCTCACATAGGGGAGGAGGGCTGCGGAACTATCATGTATTCCGACACCGATTTTAATGCGATGGCCGTCATAATTCATGTTGAGACTAGTTTCCGTTGGGACTATTTTGGGGAGAAGCTGTGCCAAATTCTCTTTGTAGATCCAATCATGGTAGTCTTTTTTACCATAATCCCACATTCCGGTATGACATCCAATACTGGTATATTCACTGACCGGGATTCCTGTAAATATATAACTAAGGTATTGGGGAAGATGGATGGAGAATTTTATACGTTTGAATATTTCAGGTTTTGTTCGCTTTAGCCAATAGAGCTGAAGCCCCGAATTTAACATTCCTGAATCGTCTGACCCGGTTGCTTTTAGAAAATCATTTTTTGGGCCATACGTTTGAAAGAATTCTTGTCTTATTTCTTCTGGGTATGGCTTGGTATAATTATAAAGTGGGGTCAACGGTTCGCCAAATTCATCCAAATGGACCAGGCTTGCCCCATATGTGGAGAAATTTAGAGCTGTTATACTATACTCTTTGGACTTAATGGTTCTTTCAAATACTCCCTTGATCCAATTACAGAGTCCTTCCAAGTCTTCTGTAGGATAGCCATCCTCATCCTCTATCAAATCCAATTGTGTGTATTCTCGATATACCTCCTCGAAATTGGCATCAAAAAGGAAGAACTTTTTATTCGTTTTCCCTATATCAAAAACACCTGTAACTTCTAATTCCATATATACATTTTATAGGCCGGATGCAATGGTTGCTTTTCCCCGTTCCTTCACCAGTTGTTCTCTTACTTTTAGCTTTCGAAAGGCGTCGATGGGATCCAGTGCTGCCCCAGACTGTAGCCTCGACTCAGCCAATAACGGACGTACATCGGTACGATAAGCGGCTTGGAGAATTTCTTGGCATGCCACAACATCTTGGACTGATTGTGCTTCCTTTAATTTATGTTGATCGATCAGCAGTGCCTTGGTATATGCTTCCAATATTGCCTCCAGTGACTGGGTCAGATCTTCCATCGGATCCTTGATATTATGGCTGGCATCGATCATCCATGAAGGGTATGGATTTTGGGGATTGTTTGCTATACCATATACCAGTTCGTTGAATATTAGAAAAAGGGCATAGGGCTTAATGCTGCCAACGGTTAGGTCGTCGTCCCCATATTTACTGTCATTGAAATGAAAGCCTCCCAGTTTTCCCTTTAGCATAAGGGTGGAGACAATTTGTTCGATATTTGTGTTGGGGAGATGATGGCCCAAATCCACCAAGGTATATGCGTTTGGCCCACATTCATTGGCCAACATAAATGAAGTTCCCCAATCTTGAATCACAGTGCTATAAAAGTTAGGTTCGTACGGTTTATATTCTATTAACAATTTCCAATCCGGTGGAAGTGCCTTATAGATTTTATGAAGACTATCTTGTGTGTTCTTTAGTACCGTTTGAAAATTGTTCTGCCCAGGGAAGTTTGATCCATCGGCCAACCAAACCGTTAAACTTTTGGAACCTAATTTTTTACCTAATTCAATGACTTCAATATTGTGTTGAATTGCTTGTTCTCTTGAAGCATGATTTAGACTGCTTAATGAACCAAATTTATAGGAATGCTTTTGGTTAAGCTGGTCTTGGAAAGTATTTGAGTTCATTGCGTCAAAGCTTAACCCTTGACTTTTTGATTTTGCTTTGATTTCCTCAATGTTTTGAGGGGTGTCCCAAGGAATATGTAAAGAGATGGAACCAGCTGCATTGGTTAGGGCGTGTATAAGTCCCACATCTTCTATTTTTTGTTCCAATGTCCCGGGTTCGCCCTGCCCTGAAAATCTACCGAATCTGGTTCCACCTGCTCCCAATGCCCAACTGGGAATGGCAACTTGAAATTCCTTTATTTTCTTTAATAGTTGTTTTACTTCAATGCCTTGATGCTCCAAATCAATACCCAAAGCCTCGAATTTTTTTTGTTGTAACTCGATTTTAGGTTTGTTGACCGATTCTATTTGCACTCTATCTAACTTCATTTCTTAAACTTTTAAAATCCGTAGACCAGATGAACTGGCCCGGGGATACTTGAATTAAACTAAACCAACTTACTCTTTTCTTTATCTGACGAATGCATTGGCCATTCCACCGTCGACATTTATGATTGAACCTGTACTCTTATCCAAAATGCCCACCAAGGCAAATACACCATTGGCAATGTCACCGGGATAGATTATTTTGTTCATTAGATTACGCTTGGCATAGTGTGCCGGGAGCTCCTCTACTTTTATCCCATATGCCTTTGCACGGCCTTCGGCCCATTCGCCCTCCCAGATCTTGCTGCCCACGATGACGCCGTCCGGATTTACGGTATTCACGCGAATGTCTTTTGGCCCGAGCTCAGCAGCTAGTAGTCGTACCATGTGCTGTTGGGCGGCCTTGGCCGTTCCGTAGGCTACATTATTGGGGCCGGAAACCAGTCCATTCTTACTGGCGATGCTTATAATATCCCCCCCCAGATCTTGTTTGTCCATGACTTCAACGCCTTGCTTGAAGAGCTCAAATTGGCCTTTTACCAAAACATTCTGTAGCAGGTCCCAATCTTCACTTGTGGTTTCTTCCAGAGGTTTTGAGATGGCTAGCCCGGCACTGTGGATGATTATATCTACACCACCAAATTCAAGGCATGCTGTTTTGAAGGCTTCCTGAATGGACTTTTTGTCGGTGACATCACAAACAACATAGCCTGCCACGTCTCTTTTATAGGTGCCGATGGCTTCTTTCAATCGGTCTTCTGCAATATCGGCCAGTACGACATTTGCGCCTTGTTCTGCAAGTTTGTCGGCAATGGCCTTGCCGATCCCCCCACCGGCCCCTGTGACAAGGGCGATTTTTCTGGAGAGCGGTTTTTCCTTGGGCATGCGCTGTAGCTTGGCCTCCTCCAGGAGCCAGTACTCGATGTCGAAGGCCTCCTGTCTTGGGAGTGAGGTGTAGGCCGATATGGCCTCGGCCCCCCTCATGACGTTGATGGCGTTGACATAGAACTCGCTGGCGACCCGGGTGGTCTGCTTGTCCTTCGAGAAGCTGAACATCCCGACCCCGGGGTAAATGATGATCACGGGGTTGGGGTCCCTCATTGCAGGGCTGTTATCGTGTTTACAGTTCTCGTAGTATTCTTTATATTCTTTCCGGTACTGTTCAAAGGCAGGTTCCAATTTTTTAAGAACTTCCTCTGGATCTGACACATCTTCTTTGGGGTCAAGTGTCAACACCAACGGTTGGATCTTGGTCCTGAGGAAGTGGTCTGGGCACGAGGTCCCCATGGGAGCGAGCCTTTGCAGGTCGTTGCTGTTGATATACTCCATCACCACGTCCGCATCGGTAAAATGGCCGATCATTCGTTTTTCGGAGGAGCAAAGGCCACGGAGAAGGGGCATCAACCGTGCGGCCTTTTCTTTACGCCCTTCGGATGGGAGGGATTTTACCTTGGCCCCGCCAAAGACACTTCCTTTCCCCTTTATTTTCTTTTCGATATAGTCCGATGCCTTTTCAATGACCTCCAAACTGTTGATGTAACATTCATGGGAGGTGTCCCCCCAGGTGAACAGGCCGTGGCTCCCCAGAACGATCCCCCTGATGCCGGGATTGTCGTTGAGGCATTTTTCGAGCTGTAGGCCGAGGTCGAACCCTGGCCTCTGCCACGGGACCCATCCCATGGTGTCCCCCCAGATTTCCTTGGTGACCCTTTCACTGTCCTTGGCCGCAGCCACGGCAATGAGCGCATCGGGGTGCAGGTGGTCGATGTGCTTGAAGGGCAGCAGCCCGTGCAAAGGGGTGTCGATGGAAGGGGCACGGCTATCCAGATCATAGATGCAGTGGTTGAACAGTCCGACCATCCGGTCCTCGTCGTGCAGCCCCCTGTAGACGTGCTTGAGGTTCCTGAGCCTCTCGGTGTAGAGCCCGGCGATACCGCTGCGGTCCAGAGTGCCGATGTCGCCCCCGGAGCCCTTGATCCACATGACCTCGACATCTCCGCCGTTGAGCGGGTCCTTCTCGATGGTCTTGCAGCTGGTGTTCCCCCCGCCGTAGTTGGTGATCCTCAGGTCGGCTCCCAGGATGTTGGACCTGTAGAGGAACAGGGCGACCTGGTCGTCGCCGAGTTCCAGGGCCCGCTCCTCGTCCCACAGATAGTTTACGTGCTTAAATTCCTTGATGTCTATGCTCATTGGTGTTTGATTAATGTTGGAACCGCTAACTTAATTGATCGATATTCTTCGGCTATCCTGTGGTGTACCGTAATTTTTACTTTTTTAATATTTCCAGTAAATTAGATTATTATTGCCAGAAATTGAAACCCCCTGGAAATTATGGATTCGTATAGTTACATAGAGGTTGACCCAAAGTCTCGGAAACCGAAATATCTGCAAATTGTTGAAAGCATAATTGCCAATATAGCCTCTGGTAATTTACCGATCGATGAGAAATTGCCCTCTATCAACAATTTAAGCGAGGAGTTTTACTTGTCCCGGGACACAGTGGAAAAAGCCTATAGTATACTAAAGGATCAAAAGGTTATTGTTTCCATAAAAGGAAAAGGATATTTTGTGAATAAGACACCACTGATTTCAAAAACCAATGTCTTGTTCCTGATCAATAAGGCAAGCAATTATAAAATGCGAATTTATAATTCTTTTATTGAAACTGTTGGTGCTGAGGCCCATGTCGATTTACAAGTGTACCACTGCGACGAATCCCTGTTTTTAAACCTATTGAACAAAAGTTTGGGGGCATTTGACTTCTATGTAATAATGCCCCATTTCAAAACGGAAGAATTACATCATCTGAGCTCCACGGATGAAGTAAAGAAGATTTTGGAGCGGATTCCATTTGAGAAATTGGCGATTTTGGATAATAATAAAGGTTACGACGGGAAATGCCAATTTGAAATTTATCAAGACTTTGAAAATGATATTTACAGCGCTCTTGTTGAAGGTTTGGATAAAATAGTCAACTATAATAAACTGGTATTGGTATATCCTCAAAAAACAATCTATCCTTATCCAAAACGAATTTTACATGGTTTCCGAAAATTTTGTTCGCATCATCATTTGGATTTCGAGGTGTATGATGAGATATATGATGAAATGATTTTAAAGAAGGGGGATCTTTTCATAGTTATCGAGGAAGCTGACCTGGTGACACTGTTGAAAAGAATCAGGGAGATTGGGTTGAATCTTGGCAAAGAAATCGGTGTGATTTCCTACAATGACACCCCTTTGAAGGAACTGCTTGGAATTACTGTGATTTCAACGAACTTCCGGGCAATGGGCAAAACGGCTGCTAGCATGTTATTGAATAAACAGTCCGGTGCTGTGAAAAACGAATTTGATTTCATAGATAGGTTGTCAATGTGATTTCTCCAAGTCCGGTCTTATTGCGTTATTGTCAAAAGGGATTTGTGGTAGAAAAAGTTTAATTGACCTAATCACGTAAGAATCTAATCAAACATTTAATTATAGATACAGCATAGTACAGGATAATTTACCCCTTTTACTTTGTTTAGTTTGCTAACGGTTTGAAAATTTTCATAAAATGACCTTATCTGCTAAGCATACTCGATGCATTTTTATTTTATTTTCTTCAATGGTTCCAATGTTGATTTTAATCATCAGTGGATGCCAGAAAATACCTGGGGCTGATCCTGAGAGTTTGACTTATTCGAAACTCGCAAGTGAGTTTACCTCACCACCCGATTCTGCAAAACCATGGGTGTACTGGTATTGGATCAATGATGATATTTCGAAAGAAGGTGTTACCAAGGATTTGGAAGCAATGAAACGGGTTGGGATCGGAGCTGCCTTGATTGGAAATGTCAATCCGGATGAGAAAGATGGCAGGGTTCCCATTTTGAGCGAAGCGTGGTGGGAAACCATGGTTCATGCTGTGGAAGAAGGTAAAAGACTCGGTATTGACATTGGCGTTTTCAACTGCCCGGGATGGAGTCAATCAGGAGGGCCGTGGGTGACTTCGGATAAGGCTATGCGTTACGTAACGTATTCTTCAACTATAGTAGAAGGACCAGCCATGGTAGAGGTTAAACTGGATAAGCCTACGCTGGATTTTCAAGACACCTATCTACTTGCTACCCCGGTATCTTCCGAAAATGAGTTCTTACTTGATCTGAACAATGCCAAATTATCCACAACACCAAAGAACCTAGGAAACCTTTCTTCATGGTTCGACAATGATGTGACCACAGGGGTTCCGTTGGATTTATCCAAAGGAAATCAATTGATCATTGATTTTGAACTTAAGGAAGCAAATTCAGTACAGAATTTAAGCATTGCTCCAATGGGTACGCCATTTAAATGTGATTGTACCTTGGAATCACTTGAAGGGGATAAGTATGAAGTCGTCAAAACGTTTGAGTTTGACCGACAAAACATGGATGTGAACATAGGTCCTATCCAGCAAGGTGAATTAAGTATATCTTTCCCGTCTAGAAAGTCAACAAAGTTTAGGTTGACATGCTCTGGAATACGAAGGACTTACGGAAGTATTTTGAAGGGATCAAATGGTCTTGGCTTTTCGGAAATCAAGTTGAGTTCAAAATTGGTTCTGGACCATTACGTTGAAAAACAATTGGGAAAAATGTACCCAACACCACAACCAACATATGCCAGTTACCGTTGGGATGCCCAAGAGGAACCCATTAATGGCAAAGGCGTCGTCGATCCCTCCAAGGTTATGGATATATCCAATAAGTTGGGCGACAATGGTGTTTTGAAATGGGAAGTGCCCCAAGGGAAATGGCGTGTGCAGCGCTTTGGCATGAGTCCAACCGGAACACGGAACACACCTTCAGCACCTCAAGGGAAAGGATTTGAAATCGATAAGATGAATGATTCTTTAGCCCGGTTTCACTTTGAAAACTTCGTTGGTGAGTTGATTAAAAGGATTCCAGAGGAATCCAAGGATGCCCTGAAATATATCGTTGCCGATAGTTATGAGATGGGGAGCACCAATTGGACGGATGATTTTGCCCAAAAGTTCCAAAGTAAATTTGGGTATGACCCTGTAAGATTCCTCCCTGTTTTTTCAGGTATGGTTGTAGAAAGTGTAGATGCATCAGAACGGTTTTTATGGGATTTACGCAGGATTGTTGCTGATTTGGTGGCCTATGAATATGTTGGTGGCCTCAGAAAGATCAGTAACGAAAATGGATTGAAATTATGGCTTGAGAATTATGGACACTGGGGATATCCCTCGGAATTCTTAATGTACGGAGGGCAATCTGACCTTGTGAGTGGTGAATTTTGGAACGAAGGAACATTAGGGGATATTGAGTGTAAAGCAGCCTCATCTGCAGCACATATTTATGGTAAAAATCGAGTTTCGGCCGAAGCATTCACATCCTCTCAGCAAGTCTTTTTGAGACATCCTGCAAAATTGAGAAAAAGAGGAGATTGGAGCTTTACCGAAGGGATCAATCACTTTGTATTGCACGTTTATATCCATCAACCGGATGATGAACGCGAACCTGGTGTTAATGCGTGGTTCGGCACAGAGATCAATCGCCATAATACATGGTTTGAACAGAGTAAAGCTTGGATAGACTATCTACGAAGAAGTCAAGTTCTCCTGGAGTCTGGAAACTATGTGGCCGATGTATGTTATTTTATAAGTGAGGACGCCCCAATTATGACTGGGGAGCGTAAGCCGGAATTGTCCAAAAGTTATTCTTATGACTATATCAATGCTGAGGTGATATTAAGCGATATCAGTGTGAAGAACAATAAAATGGTTTTACCAAGTGGTGTAGCCTATAGTATGTTGGTGTTACCTCCGACTGTTAAAATGAGGCCCGCCGTGTTAAAAAAACTTCAGTTTTTGGTCAAAAATGGAGTACCTGTCTTTGGTAAATTGCCAGAGCAATCGCCAAGCTATACTGATTATCCGGAAGCAGATGATGAGGTGGCTGCACTGAGCAGGTCACTTCGGAATGAAAAATACTTCATTGAGGTGGAATCATTCGATGAATCCCCTGAACAAATGGCTCAAAAATTAGGGAAGGCTTTAAGTGATTTTGGAATAGCACCTGACGTGTTGATTCCAGATACAGACGAAAAGGACATTCTTTGGACCCATAGAAACATAAAAGAAGGAGCCGACATCTACTTTTTGACCAATCAAAGTGGAAAACCTATGCAAGTTGAGCCATCGTTTAGGGTAAGTGGAAAAAAACCACAACTTTGGAATGCGGTAACAGGAGAAATTCGTAATCTACCGGAATATCGAGTCGATGAGGACAGAACATCTGTCCCACTCCAATTTGAAATTGATGAGAGTTGGTTTGTAGTGTTCGTTGCGGAAGATGGAATAACCCAAAACCAAACAAAAAACTTTCCAGAGTTTAAAACGATCCAAACTTTGGACGATCCTTGGGCGCTTCAATTTGACAAGAGGGCTGGTCCTGGGAAGGAAGTGGTTTTGGAAAAGTTAATGGATTTAAGTTCATCGGATAACGATTCTATAAAATATTATTCCGGTAGCGTAACATACAAATCGAACTTTCAATTGGAACAGCTTCCGACACAGGAAAAGGTTTTTATCAACCTAGGCGACGTAGGGGTCATGGGAAAAGTGAAGGTGAACGGGGTAGATCTTGGTACTACTTGGATGGCTCCATTCCGATTGGCTGTGGATGTCAATAACCTGAAAATAGGGGAGAATAGTATTGAGGTTACAGTGGCAAATCTATGGAGGAACAGGCTCAAGGGAGATATGGGACTTGATGAAAAAGACCGAAGCACCTGGTTTTTAGTCAGTGATGTTAAAGAGGATGAAGAATTGCCAACTTCGGGCTTGATAGGGCCAGTAACCATTGAAGCACAATAAAAGAAAAATGAAACTAAGAATTACAATAGCCATTTTATTCTTGGCCCTTTTCCCAAGGGTATATGGTCAGTTACCACCAGTTTTCGGTAACGAGTTTCAAGATAAGGTTCGTACCACCGAAATGACCAAAGTGAACCTGACGGCCCAGCGCATTGTATGGAAGTCAAGTGCTGAAGGTACTATTGTGGGGAATCCGGGTGTTCTCCTAAAAAAGGGCAGTGGTCAGGTATCGGTAAATGAACCGGAAATTGTCAAACTGGTCAGTAACGCTATAGACAAACCTGGAATTTTACTGGATTTTGGAAAAGAAATTTATGGGGGCATCCGTTTAACGCGAGCCATAGGGGAAAGTAAGTTGCCTATCAAGGTAAGGGTTCGATTTGGGGAATCTGCTGGAGAAGCAATGGCAGAAATCGGTGGCGATCAGAATGCTACGAATGAACACTCCATGCGTGATTTTATTGTGGAACTGCCTTGGTTGGGCAGCATTGAGGTGGGGAATTCAGGCTTTAGATTTGTCAGGCTGGATTTAGTGGACCCTAATGTTACTTTACCATTGAAATCGGTTGAGGCTATTTTTCAATTTAGGGATATCCCCTATTTGGGTTCTTTTGAGTCGAGCGATTCCCGATTGGATTCGATATGGAAGACAGGGGCTTATACTGTCCATTTGAACATGCAGGATTTTCTTTGGGACGGTATCAAAAGAGATAGATTGGTATGGGTTGGGGATATGCACCCTGAGGTAATGACCATCAATACTGTTTTCGGAAAGAATGAAGTGGTACCCAAAAGCTTGGATTTTGCCAGAGATCAACATGCGTCACTGGAATGGATGAATGGAATAAGTTCGTACTCCATGTGGTGGTTGATTATTCATAAAGAGTGGTATGACGCACATGGCGACATGGAATATTTGATGGAACAACAACCTTACATACTTAAGTTGCTGGCTAAATTCGAGTCATATATCGATTCTAAGGGTGTAGAGAAGCTTGATGGCCATAGATTTTTGGATTGGCCAACAAGTGAAAGTCCAAAGGAGATCCATGCAGGCTTACAGGCATTGATGGCCTTGACGTTTGATTCAGGTGCGGATATCATGGAAGTTATGGATTTGCCAAAAAAATCTGCTCATTATAAGGAAGTCGCAAACAAGCTTAGGGATTATCTGCCTAAGGAATTTTCAAGCAAACAAGCAGGGGCATTAGTAGCTCTGGGTGGACTTGGGAACGCCACAGAAATCCATGATAGGATTCTTAAAAAGGATGGACCTAGAAATATGTCCACATTTTATGGCTATTACATATTGGAGGCAATGTCAAAAGCGGGAGCATACGAAACTGCCATTGACTTGATTAAGGATTACTGGGGGGGCATGCTTGATTTAGGCGCAACTACCTTCTGGGAAGATTTTAATGTTGATAATATGGAGTATTCTGGTCGAATAGACGAACTAAATGCAGAAGATGTCAATGACATCCACGGTGATTTTGGGGATTATTGCTATATAGGTTATAGACATAGCCTTTGCCATGGGTGGGCCAGTGGTCCCACAGCTTGGCTCAGTAGACATGTTCTAGGCGTCAAGGTGAAAGATGGTGGAAACACAGTAGTAATTGAGCCTCATCTGGGAAATTTGGAATGGGTAAAGGGCACTTATCCTACCAAATTTGGAGAATTGAAAATCAGTCATAAAAAGAATAAAACCGGAACGGTTCATACGGAGATAGTAGCCCCAAATGGTTTAAAGGTTATCCAAAAATGATAGCTTTTTATAATTGTTTTTTATAAGAATTAAAGAGTACATAATATTTCCAACTGGGATTGGGACCTACCCTTGAAATGTTTATGGTTCCAGTTCAACATCTTTTTGAGTTTGGCTATAGTATAAAGGAAGCCTTAAGCATCAAAATAGTTTAATTGGAAGTTGTGGTTGGGGTCTAATAGGTGAACCTAAAATCAAAATATGAATAGTACAAAAAACACATTCCTAGGGTTATTGATAGTATTTTTTTGTTCAAACTTTTGTTTTGCAAAAATATGGACACCTAGGATCATCTCGGACAATATGGTTTTGCAGCAACAATCTACCGTGACCATTTGGGGGTGGACAACAGAGGCGGCAGAAACTATTACAGTGAAAGGGTCTTGGAATGATAATGAAGTCACTACAAGAGCTTATCAAGGTTCTTGGTCAGTAAAGCTTTCAACACCAAGTGCGGGAGGTCCTTTTACACTAACGATTAGCGGTCATGAAACCATAAATTTTGATAACATAATGATAGGGGAAGTATGGATTGCCTCAGGCCAATCCAATATGGAATGGACCCCGAATATGGGCTTGGACAATGCTGATGAAGAAATTCAGAATGCAGATTATCCAAATATTAGGTTCTTCACAGTTCCCAAGTTTGTTTCAGATGTGCCTGTTGAGGACACTTATGGCGAATGGGTGTCTTCTTCACCGAAAACAATGCAGAATTTTAGTTCTGTCGGTTATTTTTTCGGAAGAAAATTACATAAGGATCTATCAATCCCAATAGGCATTATAAGCTCAAATTGGGGTGGGACTCCTATTGAAGTTTGGATGGCCCGAAATTTAATTGAAAATGACAAGGAATTGAATGATGCAAAGGTATACCTCGAAGGTAGTGCAGGGGCACCTAAAACTTTGGGTACTCTTTACAATGGTATGATTTACCCACTGGCAAAATTCAAGATTGCAGGAGTCATTTGGTACCAAGGAGAATCAAATCGTGTCAATGCAAAATCCTATTATAAGTCATTTCCAATGTTGATTCGTTCTTGGAGAGCCCTATGGGAGGAAGACTTTCCTTTTTTGTATGCTCAAATAGCCCCATATACTTATGTAAGGGATACCCAAGATTTAAAAGCCGCTTTGATAAGGGATGCACAATTGACAACCTTAAAGTCTGTGGAAAATACAGGAATGGCTGTTACCAATGATATTGGAAACCTGGATGACATTCATCCCAGGAATAAGCAGGAAGTTGGTCATAGGTTGGCTTTATGGGCTTTGGCCAAAACCTATGGAATTAAAGGTATCCCTTTTAGTGGGCCGGTTTATAAATCAATGGAGATTAATAAGAATAAAATTGTTGTTCATTTTGAATATGCTGAACATGGATTAAGGAAAAAGGGAAAGGAATTAAACGAGTTTTACATTGCTGGTGTAGATGAAAAGTTTTATCCGGCAAAGGCAAAAATTGATGGAAACACTGTTATTGTAAGCTCATCTAAAGTTAAAAATCCAATTGCAGTTCGATTTGCGTTCTATGATAAAGCCTTGCCAAATTTGTACAATAGTCATGATTTGCCTGCTTCTGCATTTCGTACAGATAACTTTGATGATTAAAGTTCAATTTCTTTAGCTAGCCTATTTAAAGGCAATAAACGACAATGATTTAAAATTAAATCCAAGTATAGTTGAAAATATTTGATCGGAGTATAGCAATGGTAGAGTTTGAGCCAAAAAATGGATTTTTAAATTTAAAAAAGGATTAAAATGCAGATAAAGGAAAACGGAACGGTATACGATGCGATAGTAGTGGGCTCGGGCGCCGGCGGGGGCATGGCGACCAAGGTGCTGGCGGACGCTGGGCTTAAGGTGGCCGTGGTGGAGGCGGGCCCTTTCTTCGACCCTGCGGACCCGGAGCAGAAGACCCAGTTGCGCTGGCCCTACGAGTCGCCCAGGCGCGGTGCGGGCACGGTACGTCCCTTCGGGGACTTCGATGCCGCCTATGGGGGCTGGGAGATAGAAGGTGAGCCGTACACGCACAAGGACGGCACGAAGTTCGACTGGTTCCGCTCGCACATGCTGGGCGGCCGCACGAACCACTGGGGGCGGATATCGCTCCGTTTCGGCCCCGACGACTTCAAGCACAAGAGCATCGATGGGCACGGGGACGACTGGCCGATCGGTTACGACGATGTAAAACCGTACTATGACAAGGTGGACAAGCTGATCGGGGTGTTCGGCACCAACGAGGGGCTTCGCAACGACCCCGACGGGTTCTTCCTTCCCCCGCCCAAACCAAGGCTGCACGAACTGTTCTACATCAGGGGTGCGAAGAAGTCCGGGGTGCCGGTATACCCCTCCCGGATGTCGATGCTCACCAAGCGGATCAACAACGATCGCGGGGTGTGCTTCTACTGCGGGCAGTGCTCCAGGGCCTGCCAGGTGTATGCGGACTTCTCGGCGGGCACCTGCCTGATCTTCCCCGCGCAGAAGAGCCGTGGGCAGGTGGACCTGTTCGTGAACTGTATGGTGCGTGAGGTGACGGTGGACGGGGAGGGCCGTGCCACGGGCGTTTCCTACATCAACAAGGAGGACCGCAAGGAATACAAGCTCAAGGGCCGGGTCGTGGTGCTCGGTGCATCGGCCTGTAGCACGGCGAGGATCCTGCTCAACTCCAAGAGCCCGCAGCACCCCAACGGGCTGGGCAACAGCAGCGACCATGTGGGCAAGTACCTGCATGATTCTACAGGTGCGGATAGAGTCGGATTTGTTCCTGATCTAATGAACCGCAAGGTGTCCTACAATGAGGACGGTGTGGGCGGTATGCACGTCTATTCGCCATGGTGGGGGGACAACTCCAAGCTGGACTTTCCACGGGGATATCATATTGAAATTGGTGGTGGTATGCGAATGCCAGGATATGGCTTCGGCTTCAACGTGAACGAGTTCAACAAGTTCTTCGGGACAAAGGTGGGCGGCTATGGGGACATCCTCCGTAGCGATGCCAAAAAATACTATGGTGCTTTGGTGGGGATGAGCGGTCGAGGGGAATCCATCGCCCTGAAGAGCAACTACTGCGAGATCGACCCGACCACGGTGGACGAATGGGGGATTCCCGTATTGCGCTTCCATTACAAATGGTCGGACTATGAAAAGAACCAGGCCAAGCACATGCAAGATACTTTTGAAGAAATAATCATTAAAATGGGGGGTGAGCCTCTAGGCGATAAACCAGGGAAAGAAGTGGACTATGGCCTTCACGCCCCCGGGAGGATCATCCACGAGGTGGGCACCACCCGTATGGGCGATGACCCGAAGACCTCTGTGACCAACAGGTACCAACAGTTGCACGACGTGGACAATGTCTTCGTGGTGGACGCCGGGGTGTTCACCTCGCAGGCGGACAAGAACTGTACCTGGACGATATTGGCACTCTCCTGGAGGGCCTCGGACTATATAGTGGAGCAATTGAAACAACAAAACCTGTAAGGAAATGGACAGAAGGAAGAGTCTGAAATCGATAGTGTTGGGATCCGTGGCCGGGGGACTGGCCATACATGGCTGCAGGCCGGAGCCCACGGTCCCAGAGACAGCGGTACAAGAGGTGCCGATGCTGAAGTGGCGCACGGCCAGGGAGAACGAGCAGTTGGCCGAACTGGAGGCGGAACGTTTCCTGACGGCCCATGAGGAGGAGACCCTCACAATACTGTGCGACCTGATATTGCCGGGGAGCGAAGAATATAAGAGTGCCTCGGATGCGGATGTGGTGTCCTTCATCGAGTTCATGGCCAAGGACATACCAACGATGCAGGTGGACCTTCGCGGTGGGGTGATGTGGCTGGACCACAGGAGCAACCTGGACCATGGGGTGGAGTTCAAGGCGGCCACGGAAGCGCAGCAGAAGGCCATACTGGACACGATCGCATACTACGACCCGGAGGTGCCGGGCAACGAGCGTCCCTTCGAGGTGAACTTCTTCTCGATGGTGAGGAACCTGACCATGACGGGTTTCTACACCTCGAAGATCGGGATCGAGGAACTGGGCTACAAGGGGAACATGCCCAATGTATGGGACGGGGTACCCGATGATGTGCTGGCACAGCACGGGGTATCGTACGACCCGGAATGGCTGGCCAAGTGTGTGGACCAGGGCAAGCGCAACATCGTGGCCGAATGGGACGAGAACGGGAATCTTTTAACTTGATGCCCATTAAAAAACATTTGAATATTTTCTGAAAGCATATTTGGTTAGAGTAAAATTTTGAGATTTGAGTTAGCTAGTTTGCAGCGGGGGCATTTTGATTTATTGAGTGTCCCCGCTAAATTTTTGGTAAGCGTTTTAAGTAAAAACCCAACTATAGATTATGTAAGGTCTGGTCTTCTATGGTAATTTACTTTTGTTAACTATTTTATTTACCCTCGTATCAATTCAAGTTGGATTTTACTATTTTTAATCTGAAAAGTAACTCGGAACGGTCAAAAGTTACCTATTCGGTTACCTGATTTTGAAAAATTGATGTAACTTATTGATATATAGCGGTGTAGTGGAATCAACTTGGTGCTGCCACCCCGACGAACCACTAAATAGGTGGTATTAAAGCACTGTTAATCGACTGATTGACAGTGCTTTTTGTTTTTTATGCATTCATCTGATATCAAATAAAACCATATAAAAGGTGTAGAGTTCGGTGAATGGTTCGGTACGTTTCTTGTGCATAATTTAGCTTCAGTTTGACGCTGTTTATGGGTGTTTTGCAAACCAGTTTTGTCAAACCCAAAAATTATGTATTATGCGCAATTCCAACACTTTAAAGGTTATAATCTTCACTAGGGACATTTCCAACAACCCTGAAAAATTGACCATTTATGCCCGTATCACCGTCAATGGAAAACGTGCCGAGATAAGTTTGAAACGTTATGTTTCGGTGAATGAATGGGATGAAAATAAGGGAAGGCTCCATGGACTTACCCACAAGGCCCGTTTATTGAACAGCTATTTGGATGAGGTTTACGGTGAGATTATGGACACCCATAAACAGTTGTTGCGTGAGGACAAGATTATAACTTCACAGGCCATCAAGGCCCGTTATCTTGGACAAGATGAAGAGCACAAGACCCTTATGGAGCTTATCAAGTACCATTACGAATCACAAAAGAGTAAGCTTCGCCCGGGAACCATGAAAAACTATTATGGTACAGAAAAATATCTCAAAAGGTTTTTGGAGCATACCCGAAGAATTCAGGACATCAACTTAAAGCGATTGAACTATAAATTCATTACCGACTTTGAGAACTATTTGATAAATGGGCCTGATCTACAAAAGGGAAAGAAGTGTACCAATAATGGGGCCATGAAACATTTGGAGCGGTTAAGGAAAATGGTGAACCTTGCCGTGAGGTTGGAATGGTTGGACAAAGACCCCTTTGTGAACTATAAAAAGCATTATAAGAAGAATGAACGCTCTTTTTTGACTGAAAGGGAACTCAGGCTTATTGAGGAAACAACATTTTCAGGAAGGGGGTATGAGAGGGTCAAGGACACCTTTCTTTTTTCTTGTTATACAGGATTGGCCTATGGAGATGTAAAGGCACTGGATATTGATAATATGCGGTTGGGTATCGATGGAAACCTTTGGATCCATACGAAAAGGGAAAAAACTGATGAAGCGGTCAAGGTTCCCTTACTTCCCAAAGCAAAACAAATCTTGGATAAATATAAAAACTGCAATGAAAGATTGATACACGGAAAGTTGTTACCTGTATTGAGCAACCAAAAGACCAACAGTTATTTAAAGGAGATTACAAAGGCTTGTGGAATCTATAAGAATATTTCTTTCCATACTGCCAGGCACACTTTTGCCACAACGGTAACACTCTCCAATGGTGTTCCAATTGAAACCGTTTCCAAAATGCTAGGCCATACCAAATTGACCACTACCCAGATCTATGCAAGGGTTTTGGAACATAAGATAGGGGAGGACATGCAAAACCTTATAGAACATATGCAGACCAAAAAAGCAGCCGAAGGATAATAAGGCTGTATTCATTCGGTCCCGCTTGCGGGACGTAGGAATAGCAAGAGGGTGATGCGCAAATTGCGCCATCACGGTTGTTTTCGGGTATTCAACAAGTTGAAAACCAGTTGATTGAATAGATTTTGGAATACTTTGCAAAATCAGGGGCTACAGTAGACTTTTCCAAAATCTACAGTAAACCCTTAGGGAAGTCCAATAAACACTGGAAATTTTTGACGAAAAAATTGACGCAATTTCACTAAAAAACAAAATCGCACCTATGGAAAAGCAATCCACAAATGGCAGAACAAAGAAAGGGACGGGGGGTTATTCGAACATCACCGTAAAGAAAGAAACGGCCACACGTTTTCGGAGCTATTCCAAAAGGTTCAACAAATCCCATAGCGAGGTTTTGGATGGAATGATACAATACTTTAAGGATAACAACCTTGACCCTTATGGAGAGGGAACAAAGATCATCCTTGACAGTATCAAAAAGATGGAGCGTCAGATGATGAAAAAATTCGATAGGCTCATCGCCATTATCAAGAACATGGAGAAGACCAGTATACGGCCCACCTATGAAATGATGTTGATTCTTTATGAAGCCTATGTGAAGGATGGGAGGAAACCGAGAAGGGAACCCGTCCAGATACAGGAAGAACGAATGGATTTTTTGGAGCCTAGAAACACTGTTCCAAAAGTGGAGCATGACAGAATATTGCTAGAATTCAAAGAATATAAAAAGCGTTGCAATGAAATGCTTCTAAATGTAGAGAAGGTTGAGCCAATGATGGGAAAGCCATATCTGAAAATCAATATGGGCATCGGGGATTTTGAAAGTTTGAAATATCAATTAAGATAACGCTCATGTACCTTACCATCTCAGCACAGAAAATGGGCAGTACCTACCACTCCAGTGTAGGGAACTATGTGGACTATCTGGAAAAGGAAAACGAGGATAGGTTGCCCGAACAAATGGAGGAATTTTTTGACCAAGAGAACGACAGCGTAAGCCCTCAAACGGTCGTCGATGAAATAGATGCCAATACGGCCAAACTTAGGCAGAAAGACCCAAAATTCTATTCCATCGTGGTCAGTCCCAATAAAAGGGAACTGAAGGCCATCGGTAATGATCCGAACCTGCTAAGGGAATACACAAGGAAGCTTATGGAGGACTATGCCAAGAGTTTCCACCGTAACCAAGAGGTAATGGCCGAAAACCTGAAATATTACGCCAAAATAGAACATGAGCGCACCTATAGGGGCTTTGACAAACAGGTTCAGGAGAATGCTCCCTACCGTGGCGAGATAGCAAGGCTCAGGAACGAGATAAGGAAAGTGGAACGGGGCGAGTCCATCGGGAATGTCAAAGAGCTTGAAAAAAGAATCAAAGAGCAGGAAAGATTGGCACCACACAAACAGAGCGGACAATTGGTGGCGGCGGGTATGCAAAAAGAGGGGCTACAGACGCATATCCATATCATTGTCAGTAGAAGGGATGTAACGAACACCTATACGCTTTCACCCATGGCCAAGCATAAGGCATCCGAAGTGGAACTGAACGGAAAGACGGTCAAGAGGGGATTTGATAGGGACAGTTTTTACCAAGCAGCGGAGAAGACCTTTGATAGAACAACAGGGTTCAAAAGGAACTATGTGGAATCCTATGTTGGGAGAAAGGCCCATGCCAAGGAACCGGGAAAGTTCTTTGCCAAGGTGATGGGACTGCCCACCAAGGAAAAGGACATGGCCTTTAAACTACTTAAAACGATGGGAGTCAAAGCTCCCAGTATACCAACCAATAAAGTACAGATGGCTGCCAAGATCATCAAGGCTCTTGGAAGGGGCATTGATAAGGCTAGGGGTACGGGTGAGGATATGGGCTACTGAAATTCAAAAAGTAGGTTGCGCCCTATCGGGTTTTTGCTTCACGCTTATCTACCGGAACACTACAAAAACCCGATAGGATCCATGCGCAAAAGTTGGGGTAAGATTTGGGGTCTTTGTTATTCTACTTTTAAAAAGTTCGGTTTTAAGGGAGTCTACACATATTAATACTTCCTTATACATTTACTTTTATTTACTTCCAGATTTTAAACAAGGTAAATTGGATATTTTATTAAAGTCGAACTCAGCCGATCTTCAAATTTTCTCTTTAAGTCAGGTATTTCAGGTAGATTAACTTTTACCTCGTGGTAATCATCTCTATAAACTTCAACAGCAATATCATATCCAAAAGATTCCAGCTCTTTTGTAAAGGCAGGTATAACGGATAAACTTTCTATTATAACAGGATAGGAGTATGCTACACTACTAGTCTTAACTGAATTATTTACCTCTTTAACTTCGCGTATTGTTTCAATATCCAATTGTAAATCAAAATACTTCTTTATCAATTCTAAAAACCTAAATGGCTGATAAGAGTAATACTGTCTATCCGCCAATTGAAAAAATTCTCTTCTCAGCTCCGGTCTTGGACCAATTAACTTGCCATTAATAACGCTCCACCAGTCTTCTTTTTTTTCAGAGGTTACAAAAATTATATTCTGCTTTTTCTCTTTTGCTATTTTTATGATTTCCTTCCATATTATCAAATCTCCATATTTTCTATGTTCCTCCGGTTTCTGTTTTTCATCCATATAACCAGGAGGGACGTTGTTTTTAAATCTCTTTGCTCCTTCAGTATAAATTAATTGAAGTTCCTCTGGCAAAAGACTTGTCGACGTTCTTTTGTTGAAAAGAATTTCGATTTCTTTTAGCATCTTGTCATTCTGAGGTAAATTCTCAAAATAATTCTTAGTTGCAGTCAATTCCTCAATAATCTTGTCAAGATTATCAATATGCTTTTCATCCAAAAATGGGTTTCGATGGACATTGGTAAATTTTTCTCGAATCAAATTCAGCTCCTTTATCGATTCATTATAAATTTTACACTGATTATATATCTCATTAACTCTATTCCTATGGAATTCATGTCCAACTTGGTACGGTAGCCATAACTTATTTTTAATAGAGGACAGTGCATCAATATAATTTTTTACAGTATTTGTGGAATATCTATAGAAATTTAGAAGGACGTTGGTATCTAAAACAAAGATTGAGTTTAAGAACAATTTTTTGGTTTGTGCCTCAGAAAGAGGGTAAAACTCTTTATAAATGTTTTTCATATATTATATTTTTCCCAAAACTCTACTATATGATTCTCAAAAGCTTTTTTTGAGTCAATTTCATTAGTCATTCGTATTATTTTCTGTATGTCTGACTTTGTTTCAGATTTGTTTAAATATAATTGCTCTGGCTTTGAATTTGCAATAAGTAACCAAAGAGCGTAGAAATTTTTAGCGGTTCTTCGATTGGCTCCATCGATTAAATAATCAAGCTCATTACTTAACTCAGCAAATTCTTCCTTATCAAGAAGATTTTTTAGGACTAGAATGAAATTATCAAAAAAACTTTCTACAGCATTTTTAAAGGGCACTATCTGTTCATTCGATTCTAAAATAGATGTAATATCATTTTTAGATTTTATCCTTATACCAATCCTTTCGCCGGTTTTATATATATCTAGAAATGAATAAATCTTGTTTAGATTTCGATACGAATTTGAGTTTTTAAAATTTAGGTAAATTAAACTCGTAACAAGGTCTTCATTGTTCATCCTTCGATTATTTTTCCTCAAATAGAACCATTCATTATGAGCTTTTTGCAAAGTCTTTATGCTATCTATAGTGTTACGTTGTACATAAGAATTCCACATTTCGAATGTATTCTCTTTTATGGGAAAAGGTTTTGTATTTAATCGGAGATACAAATCTATTGGCTCGAACTCAGGATTATTCTTTTGGTTAATTTCTATAATCCATAAATCATAGTCCATAATCTTACTCCTAACTTTCTCTGGTAAATTGGCAAAGCTTATTCTATCTAAATCTTTGAGTATGCCGTTTTTGAGATTTAGCTTAAATTTATTTTTTTTTGAAAGTTGTTGCCTATTTTTTTCATCGATATAATTTTTACCAATGAACCCAATAATTGATAAAAGCCTTTGTTGACCATCGATTACCTCAGATACTCCGTCAAGTCTTTTATAGATGAAAATAGGAGGTAATTTAATGCCTAGTATAATACTTTCAATAATAGCAGAAGATTTACTCGTGTTAATCACTTCGTTCCTTTGGTATGGTGGCCTAACCAAAAAACGGTTTCTCTGCATTTGACGGCAAATATCATCGATTGTAATAGATGATGCATCTGGTTTGTTTAGTCTCAAACTTTCAAACTTGCCCAAAATCGATGAATCTGTAATTTCCATTTTATCGATTTTTTTATTTTCATCTTTAAACTCCTGATTATTGTTAATATAATTTTCGTAATCAATTACAAAGAGTTCTGAAAAAAAGTCAGCTGTAGTAGAATATCGCTCAATAATTTGCGGAGCAAAGGAGTTCCTTTCGATAGTATAGATGTTTACTTTCTCTTCTATAAAGTTCACCAATTCGCTTTCCTTTTCCTTGAGTTTTGAGAATACTAAATCTAGTTCAATCCCTTCTTTTTCTAATACAGAAATAGCCCAATAAAGGCATTCTACCATTAGTCGATTCGTTTCTACATTTTTGAGCTTTCGAAGAATATTGTCTATATATCCTATTTTTTTCAAAAAGTTAAGATAAATGAATGCCACATCTACTTCTGAATCTCCGTATAAGAAATCATAAAACTTATTTATTATTATATCCTTTTTTGTGGAGTAATACTTTATTGGAATATTGTCCAATACGATTATTTTGCGAATCTCTTTAAGAATAATTTCGATATCCACTTTGTCATAGTGGAAAATTTGTTTCAAATCATCTAGAACAATTCTGTCCGAAAGAATGTTTTGTTTAAAATGTGAATTAAGGTTATTATCTAGATATTTGGCCTTATCCACTTCTGTTGCTCTTAAAGGTGTTATCCCAGAATTATATCTTTTAAAGACCTCGCGTTTAACAATTTCTTCGTATTGAATTGATTCATTCTCATCGATAAAACTGAATTCAATAAGTCTAAGTTTGGTGTCCCAAAAAACATCTTTGATAGATTTATTTAAATCATTGAATTTCTTGTTTTTAAGGTCATTAAATTTCCAAAGTCCGCTTGGGGTCAATTTTTGTTTTGAGTTTTGACGGACAAAATTATAAATTGTCTCATATCTTTGTCGACCATCGATAACCTCAATTTTTTCATCTGTTTTGAAAAAAATTAAAGGAGGTATTTCTGTTCCGAGTATAATACTTTCTAGAAAAAAAGTGGCCTTCTCATTATCCCAAACGTAATTTCTTTGATATGGTGGGGCATAGTTTGTTTTCTCCAATCTGCGCTGGTTGTTAAACATTGTTTCAATGGCCATTACCTTTGGTTCAATTTTAATCAATTTTTGAAATACTTCTTGAATATTGTAATCCTTCAGGTCCATAATAAATTAATATGATTCGCAAATATAAATGAATGACAGAGGACTCTAATCATACTCTTTTACATGCTTTGTTGAATAAGAAAATGAGTAAGTCTGACTACAAAAAAGGTAATTCTTAAATCCAAATGCCCGTGATGAAGCCTCGCCCTTTTTTATGTTATTTTAATCCGTATAAGTAATTGGTCTTTTTAAAGACTTTTTTTTGCATTTTGATGTTCATTCTAAATGTTTTGTCCGTATTACACACAACTTTTATGTAGATGTAAAAGGCACTTATATACATCCAATATATGAATAAAGCCGATGTAAGGGGGCATTCTTTATCGTATAGTTTGATTCATCAAGATGCAAGTTTCAGAAATGCAACTACATCTGTTAACTCCTTAGGGGCCAAAATGTCATTTTATTCCAGAAGAAGTAATCTATTTATCCAGAAGAAGTAATCTATTTATTAAGAGGTATTTATTTGTCCTTCAGCAACTGCTCCAAGTAAGAAACCTTGTCTTTTTCTGCTTGAACTAGACGTTCATAAAGTTCAACTACTTTATCAATCGGATTAAAAGTAGGTTGATTTAAAATTGCATTTAATGCTGATTGATCGTGAAAAGAATTTGAAATAATGTTTAAAACAGATTCTTCGGAAAAATTCTCAATTCCTTCTTTAGTTACTCCTAAGGCCTTTGCGATTTCTTCAAGTTTCTTATCCTCTATGATTTCGCTTTTTTCCAAGGTTGAGACACTCTGCTGACTGATTCCCAATTCCTCAGCTAGGGTTTCTTGCTTCATTCCCCGGAGTTCTCTTATTCGGGCAATCTTTCGTCCTATATGATTAGTTTTTGTCTCTGTCGGCATAACTTAAAGATATTTAAAATATTCCTTTGTTTCCCCCTTTTGGTAAAATACAACCTTATACTGGTAATTTACAATCGGTTGTGGTGGGTTACATTTTTCAACACGACTAATTTAAACGAAAATTTCAGCTTGGAGAAATCCCAAACCAAAGAATAAGAAGTTCATCAACACCTGAGAACCTCAAAAAACAAATGAATGGAAAATCAAAATTCCCTAGAAGAATGCTATGAACGCCTAAAAAAGGGTTGTGCTATTTCCTTTACTGAAATCTACACCAAATATCACAAACAGATTTTCTGGTTGGGAAAGAGCTTTCTTGATGATGGTTTTGTTGTGGAAACTTTGGTACAAGATGTATTCTTAAAGTTGTGGGTGAGTAGGGACAGCTTGGAATCACCCAAGCACATTTATTTTTTCCTTCGGTTTGTTATGAAAAGGGAGTGCATTTCATACTATACACGCCCCAAGAATAGGTTTTTTAGGAAAGTCCACTCCTTGGAGAGTTTTGAGAATTACCAAGACTATATGGTAGGGTATGACCCTGCGGAAGACAATAAGAATTTTAAACTACAGGAAGGGGAACAAGAGAAGTTTGAAAGTATCCAACGCGTCCTTCCCTTATTGGATGACAGTAAAAGACATGTAATCAATCTGTGTTTGAAATACGGTTTCCAGTATAAAGCTATTTCCATAGCAATGGGAAGAGGCATCAATGAAACCTGTAGTGAGATAAAGGAAGCCATTGATGATATTAAAACCATTCTTCATCGAGGCAATAAGCTCGATTCCAGTAATAACAATATGGATGAGATAAAGTTTACCGGCGAGATGACCGCAGAACAGACAAAGGTGCTTAAAATGCGTTGTGAACTGAGGTGTTCCTTTTCCGAAATAGCCAATGAACTTAATCTCTCCCAAAAGGAGGTGCATCGGGAATTCATGATAGCCTATAGGCTAATGGAAGCAAAACATCAATTGCAATCGGCCTAGCATGGAAAAGTCAACACTAAAACTGACTCGAAAGATTCAACTCCTAATCGACCTCCCTACCAAAGAAGAGAAAAAAGAGGCCTTGGATAAACTGTACCAGTGGCAGAACAGATGCTTTAGGGCAGCCAACCTAATAGTGACACACCTTTATGTGCAGGAAATGATAAGGGAATTCTTTTATCTATCAGAGGGAGTAAAATATAAATTGGCTGATGAAAAGAAAGATGAACAAGGAATGCTTAACCGTTCTAGGATAAACACTACCTATAGAGTGGTATCGGACCGTTTTAAAGGAGAAATCCCCACAAACGTACTGTCCAATTTGAACCAAGCCTTGATTTCCTCTTTCAAAAAGAACCAACCAGAGTATTGGAATGGTGAACGTTCTTTGAAAAATTTCAGAAGGGATATGGCCTTTCCCTTTGACTTGGAGGGTATGAGTGGATTAGCCTATAACGATGAGAAAAAAGCCTTTTGCTTTCGTTTATTTCGGATTCCCATTAAAACCTACTTGGGAAAGGATTTTACGGATAAACGGACGTTGTTGGAGCGGGTAGTGGAGGGCAAGACCAAGCTGTGCACTTCACATATAAAACTTCAAGGTGGCAAGGTGTTCTTATTGGCAGTATTTGAAATTGAAAAGGAAAGGAATGATTTAAGAGCTGAGATTATTGCAGAGGCTTCTCTGTCCCTTGAATATCCTATTGTTGTAAAGATTGGTGAGGCAAGGCTTACCATTGGTACAAAGGAAGAATTTTTATACCGAAGACTGGCGATACAATCGGCTCACAGACGGGCTAAGATTGGGGCAACATATTCCAAGTCGGGTAAGGGCATAAAAAGAAAATTAAAGGCAGTTGAAAGGCTTGGGCAAACGGAACGTAAATATGTACATAACCGTTTGCATGTCTATAGCCGGAGGTTGATTGATTTTTGCGTTAAACATAGAGCGGGAACCCTCATACTTTTGAATCAGAAGGAAAAAACTGAGATTGCTAAAGAAGAGGGATTTGTATTGAGAAATTGGAGCTATTGTGATTTGATTACCAAAATAGAATACAAAGCTAAGAAAGCTGGTCTTGAATTAATTATTGATTGAATAGAATGGTCGAGGGTACTTGTACACCCGTAAGGTGAGGTCAGTGACACTCACTAAATGCCAAGAGCATATACAACGCGTGGGCTCTCTTATAATTAAGAAAGCTATTTGATAATTATACTGGATTATTTAGTTAGCACGTGCTAAATAACTGTGTGTCTAAGACCTAAGATCCTAAATTAAAAATAAACTTTTCTTCCTTTATCACATTAAAATGGGTTGCAAAATCTGAAGAAAGAGGATTGATTAATAAGTTATGTTCGTTAGGATATGCTGAAAGTGGTAATCTTGCTGAAGGAACCATAAGGCCAAGGCTATTCATGGATTTAGCCCATGCAGTACCAATTTCTTGAGTGCTAGTTGGACGTGGAATTGCGTTCCAATCTTTTGGTAAATCAATTTCTCTAATATAATTCAAAACGCCTGTTACTTCTACTGTGGCTATAATGAAGGGATTAGAAGATACTTTACTTCCCATGATAGTAAGAATTTCAAATGTGGCTATTGATATACTACTTGCGCAATAGATTACTGGAGTTCCCTTCTTGTTCCATCTGGCTCCACCTGTCCCATACCCAGTGGACGTTCTTCCAGATGAATCTTGATATAAACGATAATAGACCATTAAACAAAATTTCCCCAGCTAAGAGCATCAATAACTTCTTCAACTAGTTCAATACTAAAAGGATCAGTTAAAAGATTAACTGGTTTTTTATCACCCAAAGTGATATTATTGGAAAACAGCCAATCTTTAAATTCATCCTTGGAACCAAAGACCTGCTCTCCGTCGGATACTATTCTTTCGATTCTTAGTAAATATGCTAATTGAAGAGGTGATAATTCAACATTAGATTGCCCCCACCTAGATATTGTGGAAACATCCACGTCCAAAATTTTAGCAATATCTGCTTGTCTAAAATTCAAAAACTCAAATAATGGAAGAAATATGTCATAGGTATTTTTAGAATCAATTGAGGTACTTTTTGGGTTTTCTTTGAAGTAGGTTCCCTTAAATATCCAAGGTTTAGGTTTTATGTTTTTACTTTCTACAGTTTTATTATGGTTTAGTTTTTGGGTCAATTCAACTTGTTTTTTGTTTGCATTCACCTCTTTTGATAGATATACTTTTTGGTTCCTGAAATTAGGGCTATTTCTTTTACTCCTTTTTTCTTTAATAGAACTTACATTCTTTATAACAGACACAATGCCATTTTCCATGGCAGCTATGCTAGAATACATTTCACTTGCCCCGATAACTTGACCATTGGAGGTCTTTAAGTTAAAGTAGGGGCTTCCATCTGATGCCTTCCGTTTCTCGAATCTAGTTTTAATAGAAGCATTTTTAATGACGGAAGCAATACCTTTTTCACAGTCTGCCTTAGTGGCATAAGGCTCACTGCTCAGAATTACATGACCATTTCCAGCTTTTAAATTAAATCGGAACTTACCGGATTTGTCTGTTTTTATTTCAAATTTTCCCATTATTTTGCATTTTCAATGTCCACCAATGGCATATACAATTTATTAAGATTTTGATAACTAAGAAAAGACTTTAACGAAATATTACTTTTCTCCAAGATTGATTTATAATTATTCAAAAATTAATGCCTAAATTAGAGGTGCGAAACTCCCATAAGTTTTGCCTCTGGATGTACCGATTTGAACACGGTTCAGGGTTCGGTTAACTGGTCCAAGTTAACGGTGTAAAATAATGAAAATCAACTATTTACGTTTATAGGGATGGGCCTGCCACCCCGACGAACCATGATTTTGTGAATATAAACGAAATCATAATTCATTAAAAACCAGAAGATTAAATATTTTCTGGTTTTTTTTATGCCCATTTGGAACCAATATTGAGGATGTCCTATTCGATGTCCTATTTTCTTAGGGGCAAATTCCTTAACTTGTACGTTCTGATCTGATTTTTCGTGTGATTTGACTTTCGCTCAACGGATTGTTCCACTTGAAGCGAATACACATGAACTGTTCAAATTCCTTTAGCATTGGCTATTGGCTGAAGAAAACGGCCAAGAAGGGTGATGGCCTGATTCCCATTTATGCCCGGATCAGATTTGAGGGGCGCTATTGTGACCTCAGTGTCCATAGATCGACCTTGGAAGAACGATGGTGTCCCAAATTGGGCAGGATGGACCATAGGTCCTCTGAAGCCAATAGTACCAACAAGTATCTGGACGAGGTCCGTGCCAAACTCTTGGATTGCCATCGTCAACTCTTTTCAGAGGGACTTCCCATTTCCCCCAATGCCATAAAACAGCGATACCTGGGAAAAGATAAAAAGATTCTTACCCTAGAGGATATTTTTGAATACCACCGGACGCACGAGATACCCAAACTGGCCCCTGGTACGACCAAGAACTATGGCGCCACCGAAACATATCTCAAACGCTTCATCAAAAAAAGATTCCATGCCAAGGATATCAGATTGTCCTTTATCGATTATTCATTCGTTGTGGAATTTGAGAGTTTCCTTCGGACCTGTAACCCTATCAATAAACACCAGCCCTTGACCAACAATGGGATCATGAAACACCTGGAACGGTTCAAGAAGTTTGTGGGCATTGCCTATAAACTGAGATGTTTGCCGATAGACCCGTTTCTCCAATACAGATTGAAATATGAGGACTATGACAGTGATTTCTTGGAAGATTGGGAACTGGAAGTACTGTTTTCCCTTGCCATTCCCGAAAAAGGGATCGACATTGTCAAGGATATCTTTCTGTTCGCCTGTTACACCGGTCTTTCTTATATAGAGGTCAAACTTCTAAAAATTAAGGACATAGTCATCGGGGTCGATGGGGAACAATGGATCAATGTCAAGCGAAAGAAGACCAAGACACCTTTAAAGGTCCCCTTACTTGCGAGGGCCAAGGACATTTTGGAAAAGTATGCCCTTCATCCCGACATCCACAATGATCAATCGTTGTTGCCCGTGTTTTCAAACCAAAAGGTGAACAAATATCTTAAGATCATTGGGCAAAGGGCCAACATCGGAAAGCACCTTACGTTCCACGTTGCACGACATACCTTCGCCACCACTATAACACTGATGAACAATGTGCCGATAGAAACCGTGGCCAAGCTATTGGGACACAACAAACTCTCGACCACACAGAAATATGCCAGGGTCGTGGAGAAAAAGATAAGCAAGGACATGAAGGCCCTCAAACAGGTTTTGGAAGAGCAATCTGAAACAAGAAGTACCAAATCCAAGGACCGAGAAAGTGTACAAGAAAGGGGCCATTTAAGTGTTGTTCGATAGGATGCTTTGGGTTTTGGTGGAATAATATTATTTTTTGATTGTTATTTCAGTCAAAAAAGCTACTTTTGTATGAAATAACAATCATATTGTAATGAGCAGGAGAAAACAAACCCTCTTCCCCAAGCATTTAAAGATCTTGGAAAGCATGGGTGAAAATATAAAATTGGCCAGGAAAAGACGAAAACTCACAACAACCCAAGTTGCGGAAAGGGCTGATATTGTACGAAGTACCCTATACTTGATCGAAAAGGGAGATCCGAGTGTGGGCATAGGTGCCTATTTCAATGTTTTGAGGGTTCTTGGCCTACAGGATGATTTTTTGAAATTGGCATCGGATGATGAGTTTGGAAGAAAATTACAGGATCTGGATTTATTATAGAACGTTATTGAATGGCAAATAAGAAGTTCGACATATTTGTTTATGCCCATTGGAAGGGGTTGGCCGAGCCAATGCTGATCGGGATACTTTCAGCACATTATGCGAAGGGAAAAAAGGCCTTCAGTTTTGAGTATGATAGGGATTGGATGAAATCCGGCCAACAATCGGTGTTGGATCCGGACATCCAGTTTTATTCCGGCCCCCAATACCCCACTGGCAAGGAAAACTTTGGCATCTTCCTCGACAGTATGCCGGATACTTGGGGAAGGACATTGATGAAAAGAAGGGCTGCCCAAGAAGCAAGGTTTAACAATATGGCCCCGAGAACCTTATATGAAATCGATTATTTGTTGGGAGTCTACGATGAAAGTAGAATGGGGGGGCTGCGATTTAAAACAGATCCGGAAGGACCTTTTCTCGACGATAGCGCCTTGGAACCAACACCTCCATGGACCTCGGTCAGGGAACTGCAACAGGCTGCCCATATTTTTGAGAACGAAACGGATGGTACCGAAATAGGAAAATGGTTGGCCGTTTTGATGGCTCCAGGATCATCTTTGGGCGGGGCAAGACCCAAGGCCAATATAAAAGATGAAGAGGACAATCTTTGGATAGCCAAGTTTCCATCCAAGAACGATACCATCGATAAAGGAGGCTGGGAATTTCTGGCCTACCTGTTGGGAATCAATTGTGGTGTCAAAATGGCGCCCTCAAGGATTGAAAGAATCACGGGAAAATACCATACTTTTTTTACCAAACGCTTTGATCGTGATAAACAGGAAAGAATTCATTTTTCATCTGCCATGACCATGACGGGCAACAATGAGGATACCATCCGGGACCAACCTGCAAGCTATTTGGACATTGCGGAATTCATCCAGACCCATGGAGTGGATGTCGAAAAGAATCTACACCAACTGTGGCGTCGAATCGTGTTCAATATTGCCATTTCCAATACCGATGACCATTTGAGGAATCATGGGTTCCTTTTAACTCCTAAGGGATGGCTGCTGTCCCCGGCCTATGACATCAATCCCTCAATAGATAAAGCAGGTCTGGCGTTGAACATCGATATGGACAACAATGCCCTGGATTTTGATCTGGCCAAAAGCGTAGGCGAATATTTTCGCTTGGACACTACTGAAATGAACCAAATTTTAAAAGAGGTCCAAAATGCCGTCAAAGATTGGAAGACCATTGCTAAACACATTGGGATTCCGAATTCAGAGCAAGCACTCATGGATGGTGCTTTTCGAATAAATTAGGGACTGACAGTAAGAAATCCAACTTTCACCGTAATGGAAAGAATGGAATAGAATTACCATTGATGGATTTGTAATCCCTATAGGCAAAGTTTACAGGAATAACTTAAAAATGTTTCTAAGGTAAATATCATCTTAGTAGATATTTTGCGATTGGTTTTTTGGTATAAAGTGTAAAAGACTATTCCAAACAGCACATTTTGTAAAATTCTCTTTTTGTAGATACCATGATCTAAAGGACAGGTTTTCTTCAAAACCACAGTAATTATTGAGCTTTTAGAGTTGAACCAAAAGGTAGAATAGTATAACTATTTTATTGATGGTTAAGCACATGAAGATTGTGCTCAAAAAGTTGTTTTTGCTTTGCGTGTTCTAAACGGGAATGGGTTTTGAAAACATTGATTGGATGAGCCGGATGGTTGGTACCACCAAATACGGAAAATTTGAGCCACCCAATAAATGGCCATAGTGGTCTAAAAATCAAAGTTTTGTTTTCATCTAAAGGTACTCAATTTTATCCAGCGAGTGTGGTATACTTTGTCTGGCGTTTCCACTATGGTTCTAGGTTTAACTTTTTGAGCTATGTTTCCTTGATATCAAACTTTTTAGACATTTAATCTTATTTTTTCAAATGAATCCCCTAAATTTACCAATCGTGTAACGATAGACCCTATTTTTTAGGGTTCTTTGTGTCGTAAAAGGTAATGGCGAAAAGTACATACATCTCAGAAAATCTCAATGAAAGCCATATTGCTTTAGTAAAGTATTTGGAGGATCATGAAATCCTTTATTTCAAATTGAAGGAACTGGCCATCCAATTGCCCAAAAGCCTGGGGGATAATCTGAATGAATTGGTGGAGAACCTCCATCAAAAGGGGTTGTTGAACCGAATAGAAAGAGGGGTATATGCCAAACCCAATTATTCCAATGTCAATGTACTGGCTACATTCATCAGCCCTGGTAGTACCTTGGCCTATTGGTCAGCTTTGCACCATCATAACCTTACAGAACGATTTCCGTATACCCTTTTTGTCAAAACTATCCACAGGAAAAGGGATACAAACATTTTGGGCTCCAAGGTAAAGTTTGTTACCGTAAAGGAAAGCAAACATATCGGTACCATGTTGGAGGGCTTTGGAGCAAATGGTTTTTTGGTGACCGATAGGGAAATGACCATAGTGGATTGTTTTGACCAACCCCGCTATGGGGGTGATTTGGACGATTTGATCAAAGCGTTCGCCAATGAAAAATGGGACAATGAAAGATTGATTACCTATACGAAGGCCTATGGCAATATTGCCCTGACGAAAAGACTGGGCTTTTTGGCAACCCTTTTCCATGCGGACAGCTTACAGGATTTTATCCAATATGCCAGAAAGCAGGTGAACAAAAAGTATAGTTTGATCGATGCCGGTGGACTGGATCAAGGGGAATTTGTAAGTGAATGGAAGTTGCGTTTGAACATCAAAAGGGATAACCTGTTGCAAATGGCCCAAAGTGGATATTAGATGATTCTTCAAAAGGAAATCATAGAGCGATCAAAAGAATGGAAGGTGCCTCCCGATACCGTGGACAAGGACTATGTCCTGGGGCATTTTCTATCGGTCTTTTTTGAAACCTATAAGGATGACCTTATTTTCAAGGGAGGGACATGCCTGCGTAAATGCTGTATCAAGAATTATCGTTTTTCAGAAGATCTGGATTTCACGGCAAGGGAGAAGGACTTCGTACTGGAAAAAGAAAAACTGGAAGGTATTGCCAAGACCACAACAGATCGGACCGGAATCCTGTTCAGTGTAGGTGAAATTTCCCGATTGGTCTTTAATGATGAGCCCAAAGGATTTCAGGTATCCATAAAATATTGGGGGGCCAATCACTCAAAAAACCAACAGCCTCCGCCACCAGATCGTTGGATGACCAAAATTAAATTGGAGGTGAGTACGGATGAAGTCATCCTTTTGGAACCCGAAATATTGCCCATTATGCATCCTTATTCCGATGGGTTGCAAGGTGAAAAACAATGCCCATGTTATGTCATTGACGAGGTGATCGCTGAAAAGCTAAGGGCCCTGAAGCAGCGTTCATACACGGCACCACGGGATTTTTATGATCTGTACCATCTGACCCAAAAATTTTCCAAAAAGGACTGGGAAAGGATTGTTCCTCTTTTCCTTAAAAAAATGGAGCATAAAAATCTAGCGTATACCAATCCTTCGGATTTGGTGGATGATACCAAGACCGCAAATGTGAAAAGGGCTTGGAAAACCAGTGTCGCCCATCAAATTACCGAGGATGATGCCCCAGAAGCTGATGAAATTATTGCAACTGTAGTGAAAAACATTGAAACATTTCTTCCAAACAATACAGTTTAATTTTCAAAATGGAACTTTGGGAAATTAGAGAGAAAGACTTAACCATTAATTTGTCATCCAAGTTGTAGTGTTTAAGATTCCATTTCTTGGACATGGTCAGGCCTCACCTTTTTTGACCAAGCTCTTTGTTTTCCCATTGCATCCGTTGCAAACGTACAGCATTCAAGATGGCCAACAAGGCTACACCGACATCGGCAAAGACGGCTTCCCACATGGTGGCCATGCCTCCAGCTCCCAAAATGAGCACTATCGCCTTGACCCCAAAGGCCAACCCAATGTTCTGCCAAACGATACGACGAGTGGAACGGGCGATCTTAATGGCCCTGGCTATCTTACTGGGCTGGTCGGTCTGGATAATGACATCTGCCGTTTCTATGGCCACATCGCTACCAAGGCCCCCCATGGCAATGCCGACATCACTGGCCGCCAATACAGGTGCGTCATTTATACCATCGCCAATGAAGGCGATGATGTTATCTGTGACCTTTTTTAGTTTTTCGACCTCACGGAGCTTATCCTCGGGCAATAATCCTCCCTTGGCCCAATCCAAGTCCAGTTCCTTGGCCACTTCTTGGGTGATGGAATCCTTGTCACCGGATAGCATGATGAGTTTGGATATCCCTGCTTCCCTGATTTGTCGAACCCCGTGCAGGGCATCCTCCTTGAGTTCATCGGCTATGGTGACATATCCCGAAAACTTGCCATTCACACTGACCATGACCAGGGTTTCCACGATGGAATCGGTTTCAGACGGAATCGTTATTCCATTGGCTTCCATCAAGGCTTTGTTGCCTGCCAAGACCACGTTTCCGTTAACTATACCCTTTAATCCTTTTCCGGCCACTTCACTCACTTCCATGGCTTTCTGCGGGTTGTCATTTTTGTATTGTACTATGGCCTGGGCGATGGGATGGGTGGATTGCGCTTCCAAGGCCAGGAGGAACCCCATGAATTCTGTTTCATCCATACCAGCGGACTTGATGTCCTTGATTTTGAACACACCTTTGGTTACCGTGCCCGTTTTGTCCATGACAACGATATTCACCTTGGTCATGGCATCCAAAAAGGAGGCTCCCTTGAACAGTATCCCATTTCGGGAAGCGGCACCAAGACCACCAAAATAGCCCAACGGAATGGAGATGACCAAGGCGCAGGGACAGGAGATCACCAAGAATATCAATGCCCGGTAGAGCCAATCCCTAAAGTTATAGTCGTCCACAAAAAAATAGGGGAGAAGGGTAAGGGCAATGGCAAGGAATACCACAATAGGTGTATAGATCCTGGCAAACTTTCGGATGAACAGTTCGGTCTTGGATTTTCGGGCGGTAGCGTTCTGCACCATATCCAAGACACGGGCAATGGAGCTGTCCTTGAATTCCTTGGTCGTTTCCACTTCGATGACCCCGTCCAGATTGATACTGCCTGCATAGACGATATCTCCCTTCTCTAGAGTCTCGGGTTTGCTTTCCCCTGTGATGGCAGCCGTGTTCATCGAGGCCCTTGCTGAAAGCAGTGCACCGTCCAACGGAACTTTCTCGCCGACCCGCACTTTGATGCGTTCCCCGATGTTGACATTCTCCGGGTTTTCGGTTATAAAATCCCCATCCCTGAAGACCGAGGCTTCATCCGGTCGTGCATCCAACAGTGCCTTGATGTTCCCTTTGGCCCTTTTTACGGCGGCATCCTGGAACAGTTCACCCACGGAATAGAACAACATCACCGCAACACCCTCAGGGTATTCCCCAATGGCGAAGGCCCCCAAGGTGGCTATGGACATCAATAGAAATTCAGTGAAGAAATCCCCTTTTTTGATGCTTTTCCAACCTTCTTTGACCACGGGAAACCCAACGGGAATATAGGCAATGGTGTACCATAGGATACGCATCCATCCCTTGAAGAAGGGAAGCACATCGAAATAGTCCAGGCAGATGCCTATTACCAACAGCAAAAAGCTGAAAATCGCAGGGAAATATGTTGGTAGGCCCGAGCCAGATGCTCCATGGTCATGGTGGTGTCCATCATTATGGGAATGTCCATCCTTGCCCAGGTCTTCCAATCGTGTTTTCTTTTTCTTCATCATAGGGCCAAGTTCCCAAAATTTAGGATGCAACGGAAGTGCATTTGTCACAGATTCCCTTGAGTACCAAATTGGCATCTTCGGCAACAAAGCCTTCAGGGAGGTTGATGTGCGGGATTTTTTGTTCGGTTAGGCATACCGTTTCGCCACAAGTGTTGCAATGGAAATGGAGATGCAGGTCCTGCTCCAGGTCGCAATTGCACCCTTGGTCACAAACAGCATATTTCTGCACGCCGGTTCCGTCATCGATTTGGTGCACCACCCCCTTTTCCTCAAAAGTTTTCAATGTTCGGTACAACGTGGTCCTGTCGGCTTTTTCAAATGCGTCCTCTATATCAGTCAAGGCAAGCGCCCTTTCTTTTTTGGCCATAAACTTATAGATCAAAAGTCGCATTGCCGTAGGCCGTACCCCTTTGCTCTCCAATATGTTTTCTATTTCTTTCATCGCAATGTCTTTAATGGCTATGTTCCGCCTCTCCTTTTTGCCTTTCGGCCATAAGATAATAGGCATTGTTCAGGGCAAATTCAGCCTTTTGATCGGGTGATTTCAAAAATTTGACCTCGACCCATTCATTGTCACGGATTCCCTTGATCACTTCCACAGGTTCAAAATACCAATCATTGCTTTCTTTTTTTGCCAGAAAGACAAACGATCTGCCGTTTTCCTCTGCAATGGCCCCTTCAGGAAATGCTTCTGTTTGGAAACTATCCGTCAAGATACGACCTTGAATATACATGCCGGGTATCAAATTCCCTGTTTTGTTCTCAATTTCGGCGTGGATGTGCAGGGCCTTTGGGCTTTCTTCAAAGGTTTTCCCTACCGAGTAGATCGTGGCCGAAAGTTCGGTGTCCGCTAGGCTCTGCACCTTGAAATTCACCTTTTGCCCCTTACTTACCCTATGGACATCCTTTTCGAAGACCATCATATCCGCATGGACGTGGTGGGTGTTCACCACCTCCATCAGTTCGGTCTGTGGACCGACATACTGGCCCGTTTTGATCTTCACCTTTTGCACCGACCCTTCGATAGGGCTACGCAGGGCGACCCGTTGCTGGATATTCCCGTCCCGCACACTGGCCACATTGATGTTCAATTGCTGCAATTGGGCCTCATATCCCTTCACCAGGCTTTTGGCGGCAAGGTACTCGGCCTCAATTTTCTGAAAGGCAGAACCACTTCCCACACCAGCTTCGTACAGTTTCCTTTGCCGTTCGTACTCTTTCTCCAGAAACTGGCCATTGGTATGGGCGTTGAGGTAATCCGTCTGTTTGGCGATAATGTCTGGATGGGAAAGATACATCAGCACCTGGCCCTTTTTTACCTCATCTCCTTCAATGACCTCGATGGATGCCACATTTGCCCCGATCACCGAGGTAATGGCGGCCTCATTTTGGGGAGGCACCTCCAGTTGTCCATTGGCCTCCACATATCCGCCCATATTTCGTTTTTGCAACGTGTCAATTTCCATTTGAAGGGCATCGAACTGTTGTTGGGTCATTAGGATTCCCTCACTTGGGGACATTTCGTTGGCAGTTTGTTCACTTGTTTCTATTCTCTTGTGATTTTCAACATTGTTCCCACAGCCTACGGCCATCAGCAACAACAGCACAAACCCTATTCTCTTTCGTATGGAATGCATAAATCTATTCATTGATAAAGTATTGTAGTTCAAATTTTGATCGGAGATAGTTATCCAGGGCATCCAAAGCCTTGATCTCCGTGTTGATGGCATCTTGCATGATCTGCGTAAATCCAGCGTAATCCAATGCCCCCTCCCGATAGGCCATAAGCGCTCCCCTTCGTTGATCCTTGGCAAGGGGAACGGCCTTGTTTTGATAGAAAGACCAGGTATCCCACCATTTTTCATGGTCCAATCGGGCTTGTCGGTATTCGCTTTCCATTTTCCGCAACACCAGGTCCGCTTCCCGCTCCACCATTTCACTTTGTATCCGGGTTGCCTTGACCTCGCCCCTGTTCCCTGAAAGCAACGGGATGGAAATTCCAGCTTGATAACTGTAAAAACCACGCTGTCCATTGATTTGTTGGAGTCCACCCTGAAGATTGAATTTGGGCAAAAGTTCGGCCCGCACCACCTTGTTCAAAGCATTGGTCTCATCAATGCGCTTTTTTACCAGATGGGTCATCGGATGGTCTTCCAAACTGTTCAAGGTCATTTCCTGTAAGTCCGTTTCGGGCTCAAAATCCTTCGGGACGACGTAAAATGTCTCGGAGAACAACCATAAATTCAACTTTTGGAGTGCCATGGCATATTCCTTTTCAGTCTGTTGGAGTTGGTTCTTGATCTGCAATGCTTGGTTCAACGCCGAGGTATGTTCCAATTGGGAGATGGCCTCCACCTGAAAGTTCAGTTCCATCGCCCTTGAAAAAGCATCGTAAATAGAGTCCAGTTCATGGTACAATCCATAGGATTGCCTTGCCCGGTAGGCGTTGGACCACGCTTTTTGGACCTCCCGTTTTACTTCCAATCTGCTCAATGTATAGGATGCCTCTGCAAGTGAAATGCGCTGCTGCGCCAATTCCACCTTTGGCCTGATCCCGAACAGATCCATATTCTGTTGTCCCACCCCTACAAGGGTATATATACCGATATCGCCATTGATTTCCTCACCCCCGGTGAACACTTGGGAGTTTCCAAAATTGTAGGCGGTACTTTTCAAGGCTTTCTGTCGTTCCATCTCCAATGCTGCCGTTTGCAATTGGGGATATTGCTCCATGGCCAATGTTATAGCCTCATCCAGACCAATTTCGGGATGTTGTTCTTGTTGGAGGTCCTGTCCATGTCCCATTCCCGTAACAGAAAAGAAAATCAGGAAGATGATCAATGCCTTCCAGTTCATTTTTGACAATGCCCTGCGTTCGGTCCGTTGTTCCATCCACTGATAGAAAATGGGCAGGATGAACAGGGTAAGCAGGGTGGACGTTACCAACCCTCCGATTACTACTGTGGCCAAAGGCCGTTGCACCTCTGCTCCCGCCGATACCGAGATGGCCATGGGCAAAAATCCCAAAATGTCCGTAAAGGCAGTGAGCATGATGGGCCTCACCCGTCGTTTGGTCCCTTGAACAACACGATCTTTGAGGTTTGTGACTCCATCTTCCTTAAGTTCGTTCAGGCCGCTCACCATGACCAGACCGTTCAGTACCGCCACACCAAAAAGCACGATGAACCCAACCCCGGCCGAAATACTGAAAGGCATACCACGCATCCACAAGGCGAACACGCCGCCAATGGTGGCCATGGGAATGGCCAAATAGATCATAAGGGTCTGGGGAAATGACTTCAGAGCAAAATAGATGAGGATAAAAATGAGTGCCAATGCAATGGGCACTACCGTTCGGAGACGATCTGTGGCCCGTTCCAAATTCTCAAAGGCCCCTCCATAGCGGATGTAATAACCCGCCGGGAGCTCAAACTCGGCATCCAACTTTTGTTGGATATCCCTGACCACAGATTTCACATCCCTATTGCGAATGTTGATGCCCACGTAGGTCCTTCGGTTGGTATCGTCCCTGCTGATCTGCATGGGGCCTGGCTCATAACTGATTTCCGCCACTTCTTTCAGGGGCACCTGCGTGCCATTGGGAAGATTGACAAACAGGTTTTGGATATCCTCTATACCTCTTCGGTTGTCTTGCTCTAGCCGGACGACCAGATCAAAACGTTTTTCCCCTTCAAATATGACCCCGGCCTGTCCTCCTGCAAATGCCGATTGCACCAAGTTATTCAATGTGTTGATTTTCAATCCATATTGGGCTATTTTGTCCCGATCGTAAGCCACTGTGATCTGGGGCAATCCGGCCGTGGCCTCTACTTTCATATCGGCAACCCCGGGAACATTGGCTATCAATTTGCCCATTTCTTCAGCTTTACTGGCCAATACATCCAGATCTTCTCCAAAGAGTTTGATGGCCACATCTTCACGGACTCCGGTCAAAAGTTCATTGAACCGCATTTCGATGGGTTGGGTAAACTCGAAGTTCACCCCTGGCACCATGCCCACTGCACTCTTCATTTTTTCCACCAATTCATCCTTGCTCGCTGCCGATGTCCATTCATCCGAAGGTTTTAGGATGACAAATACATCGGCAATGTCCATCGGCATGGGGTCCGTGGGCACATCGGCCACACCAATGCGACTGACCACGTTCTCGACTTCCGGAAATTCCGCTTTGACGATCCGTTCGATCTTGGTCGTGGTCGCAATGGTCTCCGAAAGGGAGCTGCCGGGTTTCAGAATAGCGTGAAAGGCGATATCACCTTCATCCAATTGGGGAATAAATTCACCCCCCAATCGTGTAAAGGCAAACAGGGCCGCCAAAAAGATAGTGCACGTTATGCCAATGATCACCCCTTTTTTGGTCAAGGCACGGGTCAAAAGTCTTTCATATCGATCCTCCACCCAATGCAAAATCCGGTCGCCGTAGCTTCGACTACGCTCAGCTACCGGTGGTTTTAAAATCAATGCCGACACCATGGGAACATAGGTCAGGCACAACACCATGGCCCCGAGCATCGCAAAAATGAAGGTCAATGCCATGGGGCGGAACATTTTGCCTTCAACACCCTCTAAGGCCAAGATGGGAATGAAGACGATCAAAATGATGAGTTGTCCGAAAAACGCAGCGTTCATCATTTTCTTGGAGGCATTCCCCGTTAGTTTGTCCCTTTCCTTTTGGGTCGATTTTCTTTTGGACAGCTTGGTGTACATCAGAAACACGGTGGCTTCCACAATGATCACGGCACCGTCGACAATGATCCCAAAATCGATGGCGCCCAGACTCATTAGGTTGGCCCATACGTCAAACAGGTTCATCAGGATAAAGGCAAAAAGTAAGGACAGGGGGATAGTGGAGGCAACGATGAGCCCTCCCCTCCAATTGCCCAGGAGCAAGACCAGGACAAAGATCACGATCAGCCCACCCTCCAAAAGATTGGTGGTCACTGTACCCGTGGTCTCGGCAATGAGCTCACTCCGATCTAAAAAGGGTCTGATCTCCAGACCTTCGGGCAAGGATCTCTGTACTTGTTGCATGCGATCCCTGACCTTGCTGATGACCTCATTGGAATTTGCCCCTTTGAGCATCAAGATCATGCCCCCAACTGCCTCTCCTTTTCCATCCTTGGTCAGGGCCCCGTAACGGACCGCGTGGCCCACCTGCACCTTGCCTACATCCTTGACCTTGATGGGAATGCCCCCCTCGTTCTTGATCACGATGTTCTCAATATCCGTGACTGTGCGTGCCAAGCCTTCGCCACGAATAAAATTGGCTTGATGGTTGCGTTCAATGTAGGCACCGCCCGTGTTTTGGTTATTGCCCTCCAATGCTTCAAAAACTTCCGAAATGGTCACGTCGATGGCACGGAGTGCATCTGGATCAACAGCTACTTCATATTGTTTTATGTTTCCGCCAAAGGCATTCACTTCGATGACCCCAGGAACCATGGCCATTTGCCGCCGGACGATCCAATCTTGCACAGATCGCAGGTCTGCGGTAGAATAGGTGTCTTCATATCCGGGCTGGACCTCAAGGGTGTATTGGTATATTTCCCCAAGACCTGTGGATATGGGACCCATTTTGGGTTTGCCAAATCCTTGTGGAATGCTTTCCTGGACCTCAACCAATTTTTCCCCCACCAACTGACGTGGTAGGTAGTTGCCCATATCATCATCAAAAACGATGGTGACCACTGAAAGTCCGAACCGTGATATGGATCGGATCTCTTTGACATTGGGCAAATTGCCCATTGCAATCTCGACCGGATAGGTCACAAATTGCTCTATATCCTCTGTTCCCAGATTGGGTGCTTGGGTGATGACCTGTACCTGATTGTTGGTAATATCGGGCACGGCGTCTATGGGAACCTTGGTCATGCTCCATAGGCCCGCCCCGATTAGGGCAAGGGTGAACAGACCCACAAAAAATTTATTGTTGATTGAAAAATCAATGATTCTATTGATCATTGGCAAATGATATTAATTCAGTTAAAGAAAGTCCATGGATGCAGAAAGGATGTTTGCATCCTGAATGTCAAATGTCTATGGGATACAATTATCCCATGAAAAACTGAATCAATACCGCGGGGGTTGGAAAAGTGAAAAGGCGACCTCTTTGCCCAGCCCATCAAAATGGACGAAATTTTCTCGTACAATGGAGTGGGTCATCGGTTCAAAAGTAGTAATGCCAAAATCCACAGTATGGACATGGCAACAGTGGCATTGGCAGAAAGGCGAACAAAGTTCGTATGCCCCATCATGCCCGCCTTCATGGTCAATCACCGAAACCTTTTGGGTATCATCACCCCCAACCATTTCCGAATCCCCGCAAGGAATAGCATTCAGGCCAAGAAAATAAAGGGATAATATGATTGCCAAAAGTTTCACGATTCAAAGATAAAGCATTCATTGTGCAACTGGATTGCAAACATCACTTTCACTTCATTTTGATTTCACTATCATGTTTTTTGCTTGAACGCTAGACCATTGTAATTTCAATGGGGATGTATAGTGGTACTCAATTTATCAATCAATCTTTATCGAAAGTTAAGCTCGCACTATTTTCTCGGACAAGGGACGGCATAAAACCGTTCCATGGGTCACTATTTATTCCGTTTCCTTGCCACTCCAAAATGTTGTCTTCCGCTTGGTTTTAGCTCAAATATTGTTTAACCAAAATCCAAAAATCATGGAAGCACAAACAAAACAAAGAGCGACACGAAAAAAAGGTAACAAACAAGGTGGAAGGGCATTGAAATCTACATCCCATGGAAATGCTGTATCGGTTCCACAGATGCAGATGTTGGGAATCGAATCGGTTTTCCCAGATTCCGGTCAACCCCGAAAAACCTTTGATGAGCAAAGTCTCCATCATTTGGCACAGAGCATTGCCGAACATGGGGTATTGCAGCCCATAACGGTCAGAAAATCTGAAGAGGGTTACACCATTGTCATAGGTGAAAGACGGTTTCGTGCGAGTAAATTGGCCGGATTGACGACTATCCCGGCCATGGTAAGGGACTATGTCGATACGGAAGTTCTGGAAGTACAGATCATCGAGAACCTCCAACGGAAGGATGTAGAACCCACAGAAGAGGCCGAGGCCATCCAGTTTTTGTTGGACCGTTACGAACCCACAGAGATCGCCAAACGTTTGGGGCGATCCGAAAACTATGTCCGACAGCGCATCAAACTGGCGGGCTTGATCGAGGGATTCAAGGCCTTTGTCCGTACTGGGGAAATGACCATTTCCCTTGGGGTGGCGGTGGCCCTTTTTGAACCAGGGGAGCAGCAGATGCTATTGGAAAGCCTTGAAGGGGAATATCAAGAACATCGGGTCAGACGAATGGTTGGGAGTAGGACCTATGACTTGACCAGGGCACCATTTGACGTAGCGGATAAAACCTTGTTACCCAAGGCAGGGGCATGTACTTTATGTCCATTCAACGCTGCCAACCAGGGCAATCTATTCGGGGAGGGTAAAATGGTCTGTACCCGGACATCCTGTTTTGAAAACAAAAAGACCAAGACCTTTATGCAACTCTTGAAAAGGGTGAAAAAGGAGGGATTGAAACTGGTACCCAACATTAGCAAATACTGGGTGGAGGAGGAACGCAACCAATGGGTCATGGCCCAGATGGAAAAAGTAGGTCTTGAGGTGCATTTGACCAATGAACTTGACATTTTAAAGCAGCCAATTGAGCCTACCTTGGAAAGTATTAAAGAGGAGTACCGGCACTATGAATACACAGAGGAAGAATTAGCTGAATTCCTGAATGAGGCTTTAGAATCCTTTACTGAGGAAAAGGAGGCATGGGACAATGCCTTGGACCATGGTTTTGAAAAGGGTATTCTTCTGGAAACGGATACCTATTTGACCCAGGCCATTTTTGTTAAGGTGAGGGAGGAAACAGATGGTGGAAGCTCAGGTGCCAAGTCCTTGGAGAAAAGAAAGATGGCCGAGTGCACCCCGGAGGAACAGATCATCAAGATCAATGCAAGGGAACTTCGGAAAAAACAGATTGAGAACAATAATCAGTTCAAGGAAGTAGCGGACATGATCAGGGAAACGGATTATATCGATCGGAAGAAACCTTTGACCACGGATGAAATGGTGGCCATTTCCATTTCATTGTTCGAGAATAACATCGGGTTTTATAGCCAGAGGGAACATTTTAAAGACTTCTTTGAGGATGATTCAAGGTTATCCCACGGAGAACTGGTGGCCCGGTTCAAAGAAAACTTCAAGAAGGAGACTTTCCATAGACTGCTAAGGTTCCTATTGACCCGTCAGGTGCATCTTGGTGAAAGTAATCACACCAATGACCTGACCAACCGATCCTTTTATGTCGCAATGCAATCCTTCTACAAGGACAAGATCTCGGTCATTGAAGAAACCTATGCCGAAAGTCGTCAAAAGCGTGAAGCCCGGATCAAGGAAAGGATTACGGCGCTTGAGAAGCAGGCCAAGGTAATCAAAGATTAATTTGGATATATGCAGGGAGGGGTCTGGAAACAGGCTCCTCTTTTTTATGGTCATCCATAGGAAGTGGACACTTCTTCGTAGTCCACTTTTTGGACAAGGACCGAATATGTTGGATGGAATACTATATGTTGGGAAGGCCAAATAGTCTAACTAAGGTTCGGTCCGGTAATCATGTTGATTTTGAAGAGCACCTTACAAATAATACCATTTATACGATGCGGCTTATTCTATCTTCAATTAATTCCTGGAGCCCTTTTTTTTTATCATCCGTTAGAAAACTTTCCATAATCAAAGTGGGCCATTTTTTTGTCCCGTCCATGACCCGTGCCCACAAATTTTCGATGGCCTTTTTGGGTATATGTGCCTTTTCCATTGCCAAATCAAAATCTTCTTTTGTGATTTTATTTTTTTTACCGTTCAAGGTCAAGGCCAGTTCCTCGGGATCATCAGGTAATATCAATTGGGCCGAAATCATGTCATAGGCAGGGGCTAGGGCGTAGGAAGTTCCATGGGTCGATAAAAGGGAAAAGTTTTTGAGGTGCATATCATTGTTTCCAATCAAGAAGGAGACAAGGACCTGTTCATAGAACCGGACAACATCGAATATTGGGTTTTGTGCATAACCTATTACGGCTTTGGCGACCTGTTCATAGGAACCCCTATATTTGTGTTCCGTAAGACGTTGGGTGAACTGGCAGGCATCCTCCATGCCAAATTTGTTGCCCTTGGCATCCCGGTCTATTCTTCGGGTCAGATAGGCCAAATGTCCATCCTTCAAAGGAATCAAGAGAAAGGGTACGGTATCAATACCACAGGCCTTTGCCATCAACATCGAAAGGGCCTCCGTTTCGGGCATTTGGGGGTATTCGGAAAAAGGCGGTTTTAAGATGTACCTTCCGTTCAAGGCCCCCACAATGGTGAGCCTGGATTCGTTATCATTGGTGAAACCCAAGGAAAGTTTGGGTTGTACACCGGTGACAATGACGCGTTGTGCCACATTCTCCTTGGCAAGTTCCTCGATATCCGATAGCCCATACTCCAATATAAGTACAGGCGTATCATTCTGCCAAAAAGCCTTTAGACAGTCTGGATGATATAGATCCTCTTCTGGGGAAAGCGGTTTTTGACAGGCTAGACAGTTGCTCATTTTTCCAATACACTTATGTTGCCGATACAATCCTTACAGGTAGCCAATAGAAGCCCCATCCTATCACGGGGATTCAGTTTCCAGTTTTTATGGGCAATGTCCAATAACCATCCTTCGGGAATCAGACCATCGAAAAAGGGGAACAAAAAATCTGAATGATAGGTTTGATCCGTTAACGGTAGTGTCAGGGACACGGCAACGGGATTTTCCGATCTTAGGTAGTCCATGGAATAGGCGAAGTGATAGCCATCCTCATTTTCCATTAGAATTCCTGCCAATTTATTGTTCACCCAAATTTCTCCTTGTCGCATCACTTATGGGATTAGGGGTCAATTCATGTCCAAAGAATAAAAGTACCTGATTGATCTTATCCGTCATCAAGTTGGGTTTTCCCTGTTCCAATTCACGGACAAAACGAAGCCCCACCCCTGTAGTATCCGAAAGTTCGAATTGGGTCAGGTTAAGGTCCTTCCTTCTTTTGCGAATGAACTGTGCTATGGGATTATTTCTATTCCATGTTTTCATTACTATACCTTTTCGGGTGCAAAATACACATAATAATTGAAATTATACCTATTAGGGTATAAATAATACTTTTTAAGTAATTATTATACCTTTTCGGGTGTATCGGATAGTATGGAGAAAAGTGCGTTACTTGACCAGACCCAAGCCAATTTTGTCTTTGACCTTATGGGTCAATATAACGGTCGATAAGGGATTGTCTTATGGGAACATTTGATCTGGATATAGTGATTTCATATGGGATTGATAGGGTCTGGCATGTACCCATAGCTAGGTTATCCTATGTTTCCGCCAAATCTTGGGTAATATCATGGGTTGTTTTGATCAGGGATGTACACCACCCGAAACCCAACTTTGTCGATCAAGGAAGTGTTCCACCTATCGTAATTCGATATGGCGAACATCTTACCGCCTCCCCCACGTGCCACTCTGTGCTTGCCTTCCCCGGGGCCCATCGGGTTCTCTTTTGGGGATTCGCTGTAATACTTCCTGTCCCAGTAATCATAACAGATCTCAAAACAGTTTCCGGTCATGTCATAGATACCCAGTTCATTTGCTTTTTTAAGGCCCACAGGTCTATAAATATTGGCCGTTTTTTCGGTGACCTCCCTGATGTCATCGCTCCCACTGTATTTATATCCCTGGGATTTAATGCCCCCCCGTGCACTATATTCCCACTCGGCTTCTGTGGGTAGGCGCCATGTCCCCCCGTATTGCTTTTCCAACCACTTGCAATAGGCCATGGCCTGGTCCCAAGCGTCATTATAACTGGTGAGCATGTAAAATGCCCCATCTTTCTTGCTCGGTTGGTATTTCGAGATGCTATTCCCTCGCCCGGTGGATCTCAGGTAGGCATTCCACTGCGCATAGGTCACTTCGTATTTGCCGATATAGAAATCACTGAGGGTCACTTCATGGGCATCACCATTCTTGCCCATGGTAAAGGTGCTTCCCTCCACAAAGACCAAGTTGTTCTGTGCAATCGCCTTGTTCAATGAGGCTTCCCTGAGTTCTTTGGTATGTAGCAACCCCAATTCCTTAAATTCTTTTGTGCTTGAAACCGTGGGCAATTGATTTGAGATATCATACACATCCCGGTATTTTTCCTCCAATCCTGCAATGTCATAATTGGCGAGATAGGTGTTGCAGTTGCTGCGAAGCGTTTCGAGGGCCTCATAGCTTTCAAAGGGATCTTTCTCAAAAAGTTGGTGCTGTGCCAAGATTTTCAGATGGAGGATGTTGGGAGCGGTCTTGCCCAAAAGCTTTTCCGCTTCATTCAGGTTGTCGATGCACTCTTGGTAGTTTTGGGCCACAAAGGCCTTTTCGGCATCCTCGTACTTGAACCGGGCAATGGTCTCTTGGGCATTAGTGTTGCTTGCCAAGCATAAGAGTAAAATGACTAGGGCGTTTTTCATACTATTGGGTCGACTATTGATTTTTTATGGGGTTGCCCCAAAAATCCACTTTGGGTTTTTCTTGGGTGCCCGGACCATTTTCGGGATGGGCATTGAATCCAGCATAATTCACAACCTTGGCCTGCATGTTGGTCTTGGCGAGGTAATCCGCAAAGGATCGATGGACCCCTTCAGCCTCCGATCGGCTATAAAAGGGACCGCAGACAACTTCCTCCAAAGGGGTCAGTTTGTTGACACCTTCCGAAATTTTCGTCTGTAAGGGCCAGGTGTTGTCGGGATATTTTCCAATGGCAAATGGGTTGCTCACAAAAACCGCTGGGTTTTCAGAGGTCAGTTCCGTTTCCTTGTACGAATACACAAAGTAGTAGAGATTGTTTCCACTGGATTTGGTGGAGGACAGGGGCAGTTCCCCCTCAGGAAAGGCCTGGAACACTTTGAGACGGGTGTTCTTGAGTGCCTCTTTGGCGGCCTTTATACGGGCCTCCTCGGCTTTTCGTTGGCGTTCCCGCTCGGCCCTTGCTTCTTCCGCTGCCTTCCTTTTGGCCGCATTTTTACCCATTTTCATAATGATTCCCACACCCATACCTGCCAAACTTGTGGTCGCGTCCGCTGCATTGGTCGCCGTACTGGCCAAAGCGGCACTGCTCTTTAAAAGGGCATCCCCCGAGCCGTAATCGAGTTGGCTTTTCGCTTCCTCAAAATCGGACTCGATGTTCAATGAGTTTTGGTAAATCTCGTTACCCTGCTGGTAGATAGCGTTGTTGTCCGCATCGACCTGCTGCTTTTTTTCGGCTTCCTGTAGTTCGAACTGTTCCTTGGCATAGGTTTCATTTTGTCGTCGTTCCATCTGTTGTCGGTACTGCGCGTTGTTCTCCATTTCCATGCCCGCATAGTCCACTGTCTTGGCCGATCCGTCCTCTGTTTTGGAAACGATGGGGTTGCCCCAAAAATCCAGTTCCGTTCCCATTTCATTTCTTGGGATGGTAGGATCAAGATTTTCAGGAGCTTCCTGGGTTCTGGTGGGTTGGCTATTTTCTGTGCCATTTTTTTCAGCTTCGGATTTGGTTTGGGATTCCGCTTCCGATTTTCCCTCTGCTGTGGACTTTTCTGCCTCGTCCTGTTTTTTGGCCTTCAATTCGTCTATTTTGGCCTTGATGGAAGGGTCTTGGCTGATGGCATAATGTTCTTCGTATTTCTGTATGGCTTCGTTCATACGGCCGAAATGCTGAGCATTTTCTGCTTCGGTCAAGAGTTTGTTGAGTGTATTGTCCTTTTCGACCCTGGCCCATTCCTTTTCAATGTATTCCCTTATCCTATTCAACACAAAGGCAGCTTCATCGGAGAGTATGGAGGTGTTGAAAGTGCCCCTGCTTTTGATACTTACTTTACCATCGAGCCCCGAGAACAGTTCCGAAACCGAAGGGTATCGGTTGTTTTGTTTGAAAAAGTCGTTCACGTAGTCGTTGAAGGCATCACCGTCATCCTGGGCATTGAATCTCATACCACCGGAACTGTGTTTTCGTTCCCCCCAATGGCCAGAAAAGTCAATTTCCGCATGGGCCCTTGCATTGATCTTCCCAAATTCAATATCCACCTGAATATTGGCAATGCTATACCCTGTTGGAACGATGTTGGCCTCTGACAGGGCCACCTTTTTATGACCGCCACTCGGCAATACCATGGTGAAGCTTGTGAAATCCCCTGCCATTTCCAGGTTGATGGAAGAAGTTGCACCCGCGACGCTTGTATTGGATGTCCAATACCAATCCGCAAGGCCAAAGCTGACTTCCAGACTGTGCAGATGTTGTACTTTACCCGTTATCCCACGGGAACTGAAGTTGTATAGATCCATGCCAATGAGCGGACCCCCAAGTACATTGGCAGGGTAGGTTTCTTGTCCCTGCCCCATAAAAAAGACAGACAATAGGAAAACAACCGATAAAAATGCTTTTTTCATCATGACGGGGAATCCATGGTGTTGTTTGTTGATGTGGCAACCTTATACATCTTTCCATAGGGGCAAAAAGAATCGGAACTTAAAATGAAGAAGATAACTGGTTCCATGTCCAGGTTGTTGTAAGATTTTAGGTTCATGAACAAAAATAGCCCTGTACAGCTGTTTACCGCAATACCCAATTTTGGGTATTTTGGAATTGTACCTCAACCTATAACGTTAAAAGGCAGGCAATTTATATCTAAATGTACCATTAGCTGATACATTTGGCGATCATGACGGCTACCAAGCTGTTAAATTATTTGGATCCTGTTATCAATTTTCCCATTGATTTTTCTGAATCGTTAATTTTGATTCAAGCTTTTTTGCCCATTTCATTTATGTATAGTGTAGATACCCCAAAAATTAGGGCAGTAAGTTTAATCATTAAATTTACTGAATATGACACGAAGAAAATTCACCCCGAAGTTCAAGACCAAGGTTGTTCTGGAAGCCTTGAAAGAGCGGCATAGCCTTGCCGAACTTGCCCAGAAGTAAGAGATACACCCGACCCAGATCAGCGCATGGAAGCGCGATTTCCTAGATGGGGCCGAGCAGGTGTTCGAATCGGGCAAGAAGGATGCCCGCATCGAGACCGAAAGGGAGAAGGACAAACCTCTAAAGGCCATAGGCCAGTTGAAGGTCGAGAACGATTTTTTAAAGGACGCCTTGCGCTGAGACCGCTCTCCAAACGCAGAAAAATGATACGCAGGGGTCATTCCAAGATGAGCATTGTAAAACAATGCGAAACATTGTCGGTCCATCGCTCGGGACTCTATTACAGGCCAAGGGGCGAGAGCGAGCTCAACCTGAAGCTCATGCGCGAGATGGACGAGCATTATCTCCACCATCCCTTCAAAGGGGCCAAGCGGATGCACATCTGGCTGACCAGGGACAGAGCGTACAAGGTGAGCAGGAACCGTATCGAACGGCTCTACTACAAGGTCATGGGCCTCAGGGCCGTCCTTCCGGGAAAACATACCTCCCGAAGGTGCAAGGAACACAGAACGTATCCGTACCTGCTCAGGAACCTGACCATCGAGCGTCCCAACCAGGTCTGGGCCACCGACATCACCTATATCCCCATGCAACAGGGATATCTCTACCTGGTGGCCATCATCGACCTGCACAGCCGCTATGTCCTGAACTGGAGCGTGTCCAATTCCATGGATGCCCAATGGTGCAGGGAAACGTTGGAAGAGGCCATAGGCGGGCACGGGACACCTGAGATCCTCAATACGGACCAGGGAAGCCAGTTCACCGCCGAGGAGTTCGCCAATTATGTTTTGGGTCAGGGAATACGCCTGAGCATGGACGGCAAGGGAAGGGCCACGGACAATGCCTTTATCGAAAGGCTATGGAGAAACGTGAAATACGAAAAGATCTATCTGAACCCGCCAAGGGACGGTATGGACCTTTATCTGTTATTGGCAGAGTACTTTGATTATTACAACCATGAAAGAAGACACCAGTCCATTGACTATGAAAGACCCATTGATCTGTTTAAGAGAGCAGCTTGATAATTATATTAGTTTTGTAGAAAACCTGTCCTAAACATCGGGGTATCTACAGAGAGAGCCTCAATATTGTTTAAATTATCGTTCTCTATTATGAATAATGAGCCAACCTTAGTACCAATATTATTCAGCCCTTCCAAGTCCTCAAGGTTCTCGTTTCTCGATATGATTAGACTTTGTATATCAGCAAAAACAATCTGAAGCTCAGTCAATGAGGTAAGGGAGGCACAATCTGATACTTGAAACCACAAAAATCCGGAATAACTTAGATTCTCCAAGCCATGTAGATTTTTAAGTGCACTGTTATGTAAAATATTAACCCCAGTTTCAACATTTCTTATATGAACCAGTTTCTCTACATTTTCAATTTCATCTGTGGGAATAGTATCCTCTGGTCCAATTCCAAGCCATCCTGTAATATCAGTGTATCCTTCATTGCCAAAATTATCCACCTCTTCTTGGGTGGATAAGAGAACATTACCCTCAAAAACTTTTTTAATCGACAATATGCTTGCATTCAAAGTTGTTGAGTTGAAAGAAACCAATATGTCTCCTGAAGATGCTTGCAATGGGAATTCAAGAACAAAACTACTGGTAGTAATACTTTTAACGTTTGCCTCAACGGCATTAATGCTAATCGAATAATCAAAGGTTGTATTGATATTAGTACCATATATTTCAATTTCCTCTCCGGGCTCAATATAATCTTTGGATATACCAGTGAACTCCAAACTAATTAATAGTTCTCCAATCACTTTGGAAGTCCCGTTGAAAGTGATACTAATATTACCAGAAATAGCATTCTCAGGTACCTCAAACTTTATTTCATTTGATAATATTTCTGTGATGGTCAACTCAGTGTCATCAAGTTTAATAATGTAATTTTCGCTTGCGTCTAAGTTTGTGCCTTCAATTGAGATGGTTTCTCCAAAATTGGCTGAATTTTTAGATAAAGAAGTGAATTCAGGAGATGAATCGGGAATTTCAGTATTAGGATCTTCTGTACCGCTACTCGAGTCACTTGAACAATTTACACATAGAAAAAGTACGATGGTATATAAAACTAAATTCTTTGTGCCAAGCATAAAATCAATGTGCCAAGCATAAAATCAATAAATATTTTGGCTTTAATATAGGATATTTTTAACACGGGTTGTATTGCAAAGTACAAATTTTGGTTAAAAGGAATAAATACTCGACTTTTGAAAAACAACACTTTGGAAGGCTTTTGAATTGTCCCCTAACCAATAGAAAGCAAACTCTTAATTTATTGTCAAATGTCCCAATCCACTATCGACATATATCCGTTTCGGGATACTTTAAAAAATAATATTGTCAGTGTTCCATGCTTAAAAACAGGTTTTCACAAAGGACTACTTCCAAACAAAAATTAACGTTTGATGTACTCATAAGTTACAATGCTACCCACATTTGAAGTACGTTTGGTGGGATAGCCATCATCATTATATTCATACATGAAGTTGCTGATATTGGAGCTTCCGCCCGTTGGGGTGACGGCTACAGTGCCATAGTTGTTTTTATTTCTGGCAAAACTTTCATCTGGCAATGATGCTGAAGCCGTTTTTTTATCATCAAAATTAGAACTTACCGAGGTAACAATAAGGAGGCCGGATGCGTCATAGGATAATTGGCTTGTAATATTTCCATTCGGGTCTAAATAGTACTCTGTATTGAGATACGGTGTTCCACTTAAAGTTGTCCGATAAACGCTTACTTTTCCTGTGGTGCTGTAATCAGCCTCCGATTTTGATTCTAAAGTGGCAACACCTGCGGTCACCATATAGGTTTCTATTTGGGTGAGTTGCCCATTGTTATTATGCAAATAGACAATCTTGGTATAAGTGCCAGATGTTGTAGTATAGTTCGCTTCCACCATTTGTCCCGAACTGTTGTATCTGTAAGTTACCGAATAGTTGTTTTCCCCAACTGGATTTTCGGAGCTGTAACCTGTAGCTCGGTTATTGCTATCATACGTATAACTTAAGGTTTCTGAATCTGTTATCCTTTTGGAAAGTAAGGTCTGCAACGGCTGATTGCCACCATCATCATCCTTACTGCACGAAACAAGTAATATGGCGGAGAGTGTTGTAAAGAATAGGGATTTTATGGTTTTCATAGGGTTAGGGTTATGAGGTTACAATTTGATGAATTCCACCCGACGGTTTTTGGCTTTGCCATCTGCAGAAGTGTTTTGGGCAATAGGTTGTGATTCGCCTTTGCCTTCTGTTTGGATCCTGGAGCCGGTCACTGCATAGTTTTCGGTAATATAGGTTTTGACTGCTGCAGCGCGTTTTTTGGAAAGCTCCATATTAGCTGCGTCTGAACCATCGCTATCTGTATGTCCGACAATCTTGATTTTTAAGGTTTGGTTTTGCATCAAGGCATCACCAAATTGCTTGATGATGGCGAACGATTCCTGCTTCAAAACATCGCTGTTCACATCAAACAAAATATCCGATGTTGATGTTTTTCCGTTGTCCATCAATTCCTTGATCAACAGACTACGCGCATCCACATCTGCGGAAGCAATACGCACATTGCTGATGAACATTGGGATTTCCGAAGCGGGAATCAGGTAGTTGTTGTTCAAAAAGAAATTGTTGAGCATATCCGAAGTCAAAGCTCTAGGCAAATCGATGACTTTGCTATCGTCCAGATACAAGCGGATTCGGGTTTTATTGATGGCGATGGCCACGTGCAGAACCTTATTGGCATATTGGGTGAGCGGAAAGTCACTTTTATTGCCGATCACGTCGTTTTTCAAGCCATATTCCAGAGTTTGTCCATCCTTTTCGGCATAGCGATGCAGGTTGATGAAGAAACGGTTTCTGTAAAACATATCTTCCTTGAGAATATCGCGAACAGGTGTCAGCCCAAATTGAATGAACGGTGTGGATCGTTGACCATCGGCTTGCAAAAACAGATCAAACTCTATGGTCGAGTTTTCCGGGAGGGCTTTGTCCAAAACGGGATTGATAACGGAGTTGTGCATCACGCTCAACCATTTGCCTTCCAATCCATCAATGGTGACGACCTCACCACTTCCATTGGTATTCCATTGTGCCGGAAAATCACCAAGTGCATCCTGTGTAAAATCATCAGCGAAGATTACGGTTCCGCCAGGGACAAAATCACTATTGGAATTTACCGTTTTAACGGTTCCCTTTACTGTTGCTGCTTCCTTGGTTTTTTTTGGACTCTCTTTTTTATTTTTCTTCTTATCCGTTTTATTGGGGTTTAGGACGCTGTCCATGGCCTTGTTGGTTTCCTTTTCGGTTTTTTCCTCCACCTTTCGCTCTACGGTGCGTTCCACGCCACGCTGGGCGGCATCGCCTACTTTTTTAAGGAATTGTGCGTTGGCCTGTGCTCCGAAAAAGAAGAACAGCATAGCTGTGATACGTATTGATTTCATACTATGAGGTTTAGTGGTATTATGGTTCACGTTGTTCGTATTCGATACTATAGGCATAGGATGCAAATGGTGTGGCTGCATTTACCTGGACAATCTTGCCTTGTCCATCTTGTGAATTGGTAATGGTCCATTCGGTAGTTTCCGTTTCGTTGGTGAATAAAATGCCCTGCAATGCAAACGGGTGGAAAAAGAAGTAATCAATACCTTGGTTTCCGCCAAAGAAAATGCCCAAGGCCACGTGGTATTCAAGGTCTTTGAAAACACCATCCATCGTGGTATACGCAATAGTGGTCTCGGTGCTTTCGGTCATATAGGATAGGGGCATGGTTTCTCCTTCGTCAACTGTAAGGACCGATGTGCCCTCCAAGGTCAGACTGTAGGTATTTGCATTTTCGTCATACGTTACGGGAACCGTGACGTTTACAACTCCGTTGTCCAGAACAAGATTGTTCAACCTGTTTTCTGTGGAATAGGCAAACGTATAGCCAAAATCCCCATCCGCAATACGGATCAGGTTGCCATTGGAGTAGCTCAACTCATAATCGCGATATACTTCACCTTCAGGAAGCACAATGGAGATATTGCTTATCTGGTTTTCGTTGTTGTACGTAAAATTGAAACTTCTGTTCGCCCCAGGATCAGTCGTACTGGTTTTGGTAATGGTTATCGGAAAATCAGCGTACTGTATCTCGGGCGTGCCATTGTCGTCATCACCACTACAACCATAGGTTAGTGCAAGCAAAGTGAAGCAAAGTGTTTTGATTGTTTTCATGAGGTTATTTTTTAAAGGTTGTTTTCTTGATCAATTTGTTATTGTGCATGATGTGCAATTCGTAGTTGCCCCGTTCCAAATAATGGATGTTGATATAGACCTTGGTGGAAGGAAGCCGTTCCAGTTTGCCCGAATAATTGTACTTCTGTTTGTTAGGCATGGCATCACAACGTCCATTTGGTTTTAGGATAAAAGTAGTGGTGGAATTTGTGGAGCACTAAGAGTGATGTAACAGACCATAAGAGCCATGTAACATGCATTGAAATACCGGTAAATAAAGGGCTTTTAGGTGTCCAAACTATAGTTGGAAGGGGTTGCGCCAAACCTATCTTTAAAGCATTTGGCGAAGTAGGACATATCGGCGAACCCAACGGCGTATCCAATTTCTGAAATATTGACACCACCTTTCTTGATAAGCTCCGCAGCGGTTTTAAGGCGTTCGTTACGTATGAATTCTGTAGCGGAAACACCAAACAGCGTTTTCAATTTTCGGTGCAACTGCATGCGGCTCATACCAATTTCCTTGGCAAAATCATCAATGGTGTAGTCGGAATTAGAAAGTTCCTTTTCCAGTATTTTTTCCAACCGCTGAATGAATTTCCCATCCAAGGAACTGATCACCACATCGGTGGGCTTCAATACCAATTCCTTGCTGTAACGCTCGCGTAGCTTTTGCCTCATCGCAATCAATTGCTGTACTTTGGACTTTAAAACAGCGTGGTTAAAAGGTTTGCTTACATAATCGTCGGCTTCGGCCTGAAGACCTTGTAATCTGGCTGCATCGTTGGTTTTGGTCGTGAGCAACATTACAGGCACAAATGAGGTCGCTTCGTTGGATTTTAATTTTTCGGTGAGTTCAAAACCGTTCATTTCGGGCATCATCACATCGCTTATCACCATATCCGGAACTTGTTCCATTGCAATTTTCAGAGCAGCTTCGCCCGTATCGGCCTCTAGGATTTGGAACTGATCTTTAAACAGATCTTTTAGAACAGTCCTGATGTCGGCATGGTCATCGGCAACGAGCATGATAGGCCTGTCTTCCAAGCTTTCGATGGCATCGTTGACTAAAGGGACCTGTGGACTGGATTCAGAAAACACGCCCAATTCCCTTAGGGTGTTTTCATCCAGTGGCAATTGTACATCAAAAGAAAGTATACCGCTTGCTACCGAAGCTTTGATGTTGCCTCGATATAGGGTGACCAGTTCCTTTACCAGGGCAAGACCAATACCTACACCTTCGGAATCGCTTTGCTCTTGATGGAAGCGAACGAACAATTTGGAAATGTCCTTGTTTTGAAGTCTGGATGGGTTGGAAACTGTTATCGAAAGCTGTTGGTTTTTAACTTCGGATCGAAAGTTGATCAAACCATTTTCCGGAGTGTATTTCAAGGCGTTGGAAAGCAGGTTGGACACGATCTTTTCCAGTACGTCTTTATCAAACCACTGCTCGGTTTTGGGCAATGTGATCGCTTTTGAGAATTTCAGCCCATTTTCAATTGCTCCCTGCTGAAATGGTTCCACCAAGGTTTCCATGAATGCCGAAAGCTTGCTTTTTTGGAACAGCAACCTTACACTGCCCGAATCAATTTTAGAGAGTTGCAACAGTTGGTCCACCAAAACCAGCATCCGATCCGAGTGTTGTTCGATCATCCCAAGTTGCTTGTTTTTTTCCGCATCGTTCTCCCGCTCTTGTAGGTTTTGCAACGGACTTTTGATCAGGGTGAGCGGCGTGCGGAATTCATGGGAAATGTTGGCAAAAAAACGTGACTTCAAGCTGTCGAGTTCCTTTAATTTTTTGGCAGTCTTCAGCTTGTTTCGGTACGCGTAAAAAAGTAAACCGCCTATCATCAGGCCTAAGCCCAAAAGCCCTAGAAACAGATGGCTCTGGTTTTTTTTCTGCTGTTCGGTGAGCGCATTTTGTGCCGTTAATGAATCGATTTCTTTCTCTTTTTTAGCTGTTTCGTATTTGGTTTCCAAATCGGCAATGGTGCCGTTGGTCGTTTCGGTGATGATACTGTCTCGGTAGATGTAATACTTTTTTTGGCTGTCGAGTGCTTCCCTGAGTTTGTTTTGCCGTTCGTAGAAATCGGAAAGTTGGTTGTAGGTCTCCGAAATCACACCTTTATCCTTAGCCGATTTTGAAAGCTCCAACGCCTTGTTCAGATATGCTTCGGTCTGTTCGGGATTTTTCTTCAATGCCTTGAAATGCATGCCCAAGGCCAAATATCGTTTTGCCAACATGCCCCGATCATTCTGGTTTTGTTCCAAAATGCTAATGGCCTTTTGCTCAAATTCAATCGCTTTTTCCCGATTTTCTGCATCGCTGGCCATCAATGCCGAGGTGATGTAGGCATGTACCATCCTGTCCTGGTTTCCTGTTTTCTCGGAATATGCGACACAGAGATTTTGATATTCCTCCGTTTTTTTGGGATCCAGACTTCGGTACATCTGGCTCAAATTGCAGTAGCCAAGGGCCAGTTTTTCCAGGTTGCCGTCCAGTTTTCGATGCTCGATGGATTTTTCTCCATATTGTACTGCTTTCTCCATTTGCCCCAGTTCATAAAAGACCATGGACAGATTGTTATAAACAATGGCTATCTCACCTTGGTTAGGGGATGGCATGGATTCATAAACTTCCAACGCTTTGAAAAGCTGGTCGGCCTTTTCGGTCAATTGGCCATTAAGCCCAAAAGCATAGCCATGGTCGTTATGGGCCAAAGCAGCATAAGCTGAAGGGTGGTTGGTAAAGTAGGGGCTAGATTTTTTAAACAAATCCAAGGCTTCTGCAACCTTGTTTTGATACATTTTTACCTGTGCCTGTTGCATAAGGGCAATGGAAATCACCAAGGAATCGTTGTTCTTTTTGCCCAAATCCAAGGTGTGTTCAGCCGCATTTAGGGCTTGGTCCAACCATTCGTCCTTTTCAATGAGAATTTCTGTTTTTTTGATGTTTGCGAAAGCTTGGCCCTGATAGGATTTCAATTGTTTGGCGAGCGTTTCGGCTTGATCACAATAGTGGAAAGCCGAATCGTAAGCAGCTTCGTTGTAATAGGTGTTGGCCTTTTCGATCAGACTGAAAACCCTTATGGAATCGCTTTCTTTTTGGGATTGCCCGAATGCTTGCAACGCAATGGAAACGAAACAGATGAGGGCAATACGATTCATGAAGTCCCGATTTGGATTTACTAAATGTAATCAAAAAGGGATTAAGCCCATAAGGCTTAAGTCAATGAATTGGGAACCGGCTTCATCACAATTTTTGTGAACCTGAAATTGGCGATGGGATTTGGATATCCGTGTAGCATGGGTGCGCTGACAAAGCCTCAAATATATAACAGATTAAAATAGATGGCCTGCCTCACCAAACTGGCCGTGTTGTTGGCATCCAGTTTCAAGAGCAAATTTTTACGGTGCGTATCCACGGTGTTGAGGCTGATGAACAATTTTTCCGCTATTTGGGGATTGGTCAATCCATCTCCGATGAGTTGAAGGATCTCTTTTTCGCGTCGGGTAAGAACAGGTTGGGTTTTTATATCCCTGCGTTCTTGGGTCGTCATCGCGGTGTCCACACTCAAGTAGATCTTTCCATTCATAACGGAAACGATCGCTTCTTCAATTTCTTCTTTGGAGGCTGATTTTATCAGGTATCCATCGGCCCCATTTTGCATCATTTGTAAAATATAGCTTCTTTCATTAAAGGTGCTCATCCCGATGATCTTGATCTGGGGGAAATCCTTTTTCAATTTTGAGGCCAGTTCCACACCACTGATTTCTGGCATGTTGATATCGGTGATCACCAAATCGGGAAGGTGCTCATTTACTTTGTCCAGCGCTTCATAGGCATTGGAGGCGAAGGCGCATACCTGTACAGACCTAATTTGGTTCAGCATGGCCTTCATGCCCTCGATTACCATGGGGTGATCATCCACCACAATGACTTTGATATTATCCATTGGACTCCAGTTCAAGTTCAATAAACACAGAAGTTCCATGGCCTGGTCTGGATTGGAAATCCAACTTGCCGTTCAAATAATTCACCCTTGAACGTATGTTTTGCAAGCCTGCGGTTTTTTTATCACTGTTTTCCTCCTTATTGAACCCGATCCCGTTGTCTTCCACCGTGATGTTCAATTGGTTTTGGTGACGGATCAGTTGTACCAAGATTTTACTGGCCCTTGCATGTTTGACCGCATTGTTGATCAATTCTTGAACAATTCGGTAAATGACAATTTCAGAAGAGGAAGGTAATCTCTTTTCCAGTCCGAACACCTCAAGATCGATGACAAAATCCTGTCCTACGGAAAGGCCTTCGGCATAATCCGTAAGGGCTTGATACAGTCCAAATTTAAGGAGGCTTTCGGGCATCATGTTATGTGCGACACGGCGCATTTCAGCAATGGACTCGTCCAGCTTGTCCAACGCCCTGTTGAACACCTTTCCGTTTTCTTCTGTCAATATCAAATTTCCTTTCATGGCCCCCAATTGTAATTTAACCCCGCTCAAAAGGCCGCCCAATCCATCATGCAGGTCTTTGGCAATTCGGCTTCTTTCCTCTTCTTGTCCTTTCAATAATGCCTGTGCCTCCAAAAGTTGCTTTTCGGATTCCAGTTCCTGTATGCGCTGCAGTTGGATTTTTTTCCGATAGCTGTAGTTTCTATACACCAAGAACCCCATGGCCAATAAGCACGCAAGACTCCCTATTAGGATATAGTTCAGGGTTCTGTTCAGTTTAATGGAACTTTGTTGCTCCCGTATCTGACTTTCCTTTTGCTCGATTTTATTTTTGATGTGCAGGTAGTTGGAATTGATTTTGGTTTTTTCCGAAGATAAACTATCAGAAAGTGTCAGTTGCAGACTGAGGTTTTCATAGGCTTTTTCATACGCTTTCAGCAAAGCATAATTTTCTGCCAATCCACTTGCGGCATACATTTTATATTCAGGGGAATGGATGCTGTCTGCCAATTTTGCCACTTCCATCATATACCCATTGCTGGTTTCATATTGTTTTAAAAGATAATGGCAATAACCTGTGAGGTAATAGGATGCCAATAGTTTTGAGGTGGGGAGTTGTTCTTTTTTGGCAATTTCAATGGATTGTTCGGCCTCTATGACAGCCTGTTCAAACAACCCTTTTTCTGCATAGCTCAACGCCCGATTATGTACCAATAACCAATTATAAAAAGGATTTTTAAGATGTGGGACCAAGTTCTCATAGGATTCAGCATAAAAACTGTATTGCTCCTGGTTTCCTGCATTCAAATAGGCGGATGACAGATTCTGATAGGCTTTGGCCAGAGCCAATGTATCTTTTGACTGCAATGCAAAATTCAGGTATTCGTGGTTGCTTTCGATGCCTTTATCAAACTGTCTCAAAAAATTGTAGGACGTGCTGATTCCGCCGTAGCAGACCGAAACAAGATAATTGTCCTTGGTCCGCTGTGCAAAACGCAATGCGTTCAAAAAATTTTTCAATGCGCCATCCTTGTCATTTCCTTGGGGGAGAGCCAACATGCCCAATGCGAAATAATATTTCGCATAAAAGGAAGCATGTGAGGTCGAGTCTTTGCTTCCATAAAGACTCTGGGCCTCCTCAATGGCCATAAGTGCCGAGTCATAGGCACCAGTTTCAGTGAAGTGTAGCGATTGGTTCAAAAGAGCCTTTGCCTTTTCGCTCTGGATATTCAAGATTGTACTCAAATGCAAACCCTCTTTGGCAAACGTTTCACCATCGAGCCCATAATCATCACCTTCAAACCCCAATTGGTTCAGAGCGGCAACTTTTGCACTATCATTTCTTTGCGATCCGGCAAGTTCCATCAGTCGCTGTATTTCATGGGAATGCTGCGTCAATACCCCTTTGGGAAATGCAATGGTGAAGAGCAGGACCATGAAAAGTCTAGTGGGCATAGATAGGATTTATACTTGCGAATATCAGCATTTTATGCATTGGGCAGCTCACTGTTTCAGGGGATTTTTTGGGCATGCAAAATACCTTTTGGGTGGGATTGACTTTTAGGCACCTCCTTTCGAATTTTACCCCATCAAACTTCAAAACAGCCATTCAGATGAAATCATTCACCGTAATACTCATCACCTTGTTGGCCCTACCCATGTCTCTAGCGGCACAACGTACCCAACTATTCGGAAAATTTATCGATCAAAACGGAAATTTGATTGAAGGGACTTCCATGGAACGGGGCTATGAGCGTCAACTTGTCATTGATGGGTTCTCCATAACCAATGCCACTATGGTAACCCTTAAAATTCCCAATTCTGTTGCAGTGAATGCGTTTCAATCCATTGTTGATTCAAAAATTGCCCTGAAAAGTGGACAGATCGCGGTGCTGAAATTGGAAGCGGACCGGAAAGTGATTTTTCAAAAAATACTGATGACCGACCTCAAAGTGCTCTCGGTAACCACCAAAGATGATGGTGTGACCCTTGAGCTGAAGGCGGATACGCTTGAACAAATGTTCTACGAAACCGATAAAAATGGACAGCTCAAGGAGGTTCGCAATTGATCAGAAATACGTAAATGCCATGCAGCGATTTTTATATATCATAATGTTTTCCGTTTGTGCGTCCGGTCAAATGATCTCAGCACAAACAAAACCAGATAAAATACCCACACAGGCTGAAATAGAGGCCATGATGCGCGATGCCGAAAAGCAAATGAAGGAAGCTATGGAATCCATATCGCCCGAGGAACGGAAAATGATGGAAGAAGCGATGGGTATGCTCCAAAACGGGAATTCCCCCATTGGAGGTGCTTCCCTTTCTGGTGTCAGTACAAAAATTCCCAAAAAGCAAACAGAACTTTTGGGCAAATTGCCAAAGCTTGTTACGGAAATGCAATACGACGACTTCATTGAACAAATGCTTTCCCAAACAGTACGGTCCATTCCTGCAAACATCCGTAGCGAAGTTGATGTGCTGATTTCCAAATACAGTTCAACACATGAACTCAATAATCTGCCACCTTTGCTGTTCACGCAAAAGAATCCCAAAGCTGCGGTATATTCTGCTATTTGTGTGGCCCAAATGAACACGGACATGTTGGTTTCGCAAAATAATTTGGCTGTGATCCTCCACCAAACAGGGTATCCTCAATATGCCTTGCCACTTTTGGAGCATTTGATGGTCAAAAACCTTAACCCAACGCTCTACAACAATGCAGCACAGTGTTATTTGTCGTTGGGCGATACCCAAAAGGCCGAAACTCTTTTTGCCATGTGTCTTCAAATGGACGCAAACAATCACGAAGCCCATTGCGGAACGGCTTTGATTCTGATCCATCAGGGTAAAATTCCACAGGCGATCCCCCATGTGGAACAGGCCATGAAAAATGGGTATTCACCAGCTTTGGACAAGCTGGTCGGCGAGCACAATATCGATTTGGATTTCGATAAGTTAAAGCCAACGATTCCCGAATATTTCAACCCTAATAAATACAAAACACCACATTCGGCCAAAACCTTGAAGGATGTAAAACCGGTTTTGGAAGAGCGTCAAAAAATAGAGGATTTGATGTATGCTTGGGGCGACAAAAATCGTGAGTATGATGAAAAACATGCCGACAAAATTTCCAAGGAATCGGTCATGCAAATGAGTCAACGCACTTATGGGATTGTCGGTAATCCGCCTTTTAGTCGCAAAGCCATGTTTATGTTGAGTCAAATTCAAAAAGAGACCTTGGATATGGCCACCAGGGGATTTACCACTTCGGATGATAAATCCATAGACGATGCAAAATACTTGCAAGAAGAATTGGAAGGCAAAATTCGAAAACGATATGACAGGGAAAGTTTTGAATCAGCCTATGAAGAATGTGTCATGAAAAAGGAAGAAACGGAAGCTTACCTGCAAGAATCGGCTGCACTGTATGACCATAAAGTGCAGGCCACGGTTTTTAAATATTATGACATTACCAACCAAACCCTTTACTGGTACAAATATTTGCTCAACACAGATGGTTATGAACATATATTTTATGGTGTAGCATCGGAGCTTTTTGTGCATTTGGACGATTACAAAAAGTTTCAAAAGCTGGATGTTGCGGAAAACGTGGTTCGCGATTGCGAAAAAATCCTTGAAAATCCACCACAAAAACAGGTGTTCATCTATGAAAAGCCAGACCCCAATTGTCCCATAAAAGTGAAGATTGTTTCAGGTCCCCTGAACGTAAAAATGGATTGTAAGGGCTGGGAAGTGGAAGGGGGCGAATTGGTAATTCTTGGAATTCAAAAAGACTACACGACAGGCGAACTCACATTGGCTTTTGGTGTAGGGGCAAATGCGGCCGTATTGGGCGCAAAGGGGCAGATGTATTTTAAATTTGATGGAGACTATGCCCCAGTTGATTGCGGAATGGTGTTTGAAGCTGGAGCGGAGGCCGGTGCAGGCCCCATAGTCATCGAAGAAAAAGCGACTGCGACCATTGGCATGGTAAGCGGGATCCATGTTACTGGCGTGGCCGCAGGACAAGAAACCGCGATTTTCACATTGGAACCTTAAATCAATTGATCATGAAACATGCAACATGCATAGCGCTGCTGTGCTTTGGTATCCACAGTTTTGCGCAACTTACTCCCGAACAACGTATTCAAGATAGTGTCATCGGTTGGTGGAGCAACAACTATTGGGACCGAAATTGGAAATCGCCCACGGATACAGAGGGTAAGATCATCGAAAAACACCTGAACAATTTAGTGGATTGGATGAAGAAATCCTATACACCAGTAGGCGGGTTGGGAACGGTCACCCGCTTTCGTGACAGTTGGGGCTATGGCGTAAAATTCAATGTATGGAATGTCAGTTATGCACTGAACGGAAAATGGATTGACGAGAAAGGGCATTTTAAACCGGTTTCTGAAGAAAACACTCCATTCTATATCCATGTCAACCAAATTGTGGGGGCATATCCCATGAAGTTTCTCAATAAAAAAGGGGCCTATTATTTCACTTGGATGGCCGATGGTACCGGGGATCTATACGTGCATCAAAAAACTGATCCAAGGCCCAAAGGCATTCATCCCAACGCATCCAGATTCATTACCGTTAGAAACAATAATCAAAGTGTGATGCTGGCGCCCAACAACCAATTGCCCTTTGTGGAAGTAACCAAAGGGGAACTCTTGGAAATGTCGGATAAGGCACTGGCAGAGATGATGGTTTCCGGAAACCAAAGCAAAAAACAGGATTACGAACGATACAGAACCACCATTGCGGAATTAAGAATAAAATACAAGAACAGTTTGAACACACCTGCTGTGGTTCGAAACATTCAGTCGGACGAATACATGTTCAATTTTTCAGACCCGTTTGAATTGAATAATGGTGGAAATCCGTTGCACAATTATAAGGTTTACAAGTTTGCTCCAGGCGTTTATGATAAATTGAAACTTGCACAACCTCAATGGGTTACCGTCTATTATCCATTTTTTGGGCAAACCAGCGGTAGTCAGTTGAATGAATTGTACACTGCATTGACCCAAAACTTGAATTACCAATATATCCACGATTATTTCTTTTCCCCGGAAAAAGTTAAGGGAGTTGCCTATACACCTTCTGATGAAGCAGGATTAAAAGCGAGGTTGGACGGTTTTCGAAATAAAGGAAAACAAAGTTTAGCAGCCAATTCCCCAAAAAGTCCATCCAGCAAAAATGCAACAAGACCAAACGTTTATTTTGCTGATGATTTTTCGGCCAATGCCATAGGTTCTCCACCTAAAAACTGGTATTTCAACCAAATGAAGGAGCATTGCAAAATTGTTGACCTTCCAAAGGAAGAAGGAAATTGGGTGCTATTAGGTCGATACAACCAATTTCGTCCCAACTTGATGAACTATCCGTTGCCAAAGAATTTTTCTATTGAGTTTGATTTGATTACCAACGAGGATTTTGATACCCGAACCGGAGGTAGTGTGGAATTGATGCTCAACACCCGAAAAATGCACGATACAGGGGCTGAAAATACCAACGGAAATGGTGAAACCGTAAAAATAACCTTTAACCCAGGGGTAGCTTCTGCCAAAGGCACCACAAATTTTAGGGGTCAGGTAAAAATGGAAATAAAGGGCACACCTTCACAGAACAAACAAAATGGTGTTCCGGGCATATCGGGAACCGAACCACTTCCTGAATTTACAAACGCAGACCCTAAAGTTCACGTGAAAGTAAAGGTCATGGACGGAAAAATGGAAGTCTTTGTCAATGACAAGTTGAAATTGTCCAGCACCCAATTGAAGATGGCCTATGGTGAGGCTTGTGTGGTTTGCGGGATTGGTCCTTCAACGGTTTTTAATTCGATCAATTGGCAGAATGTATCAGAATCCGATACTGCTAAAAACAAAATCCATCTTGGAAATGTGGTCATGACCAAACTTTAAAATTCTAACTATGAAAACCTTATTTGTTTATTTATTGGTGCTTTCGGCTTCTTGTGCCAACGGACAGGAACAGTTTGATCTTGTAATGTACCAACCGCCATTGGGTTGGGAAAGATCTTCCCAAGAAAATACGGTCACCTTCAGCAAGGAAGATGGCAGTGGCAACTATTGTGTGATGACCGTTTATAAATCCATTGAAACCGTGAACGATGCCGATGCTAATTTCAGCATTGGTTGGGAATCCCTTGTTCAAAATGTTTTGGGTACCGGTGAGGCCATCATGCAGCCGGGAAGTAGGGACAAGGATTGGGAAACCCGGATCGGTTCAGCGCCTTATGAAAAAGAAGGTATTAGGGGCGCTGCCATTCTCATAACCAGTTCCAAGGGCAAACGAATGGTCAATATCTTGATCTTGACCAATAACGATATCTATCAAAAGGAGATGGAGCGCTTTTTGGAAGATATGACCCTCTTAGGTGAGTACACCATGGAAGAAGTGAGCCCTGCAAACCCAGAAATACCCAAATATGAAGTATGGATGACGTATAAATCCAATGTGATCAAAGGCAGCAATTCTGCTTCCTTCTTTGTCAAATTAGACAATGGGAAATGTATTGACTTGATTCCTGATGAAGGGCTGTTGAATTTCCAGGACAACCCAAAGTTTGACTCCTTTACATGGGGTGAAGTTTTGGATAAGGGAAGGGAAATGCATCTTATGTTTCCGGGGTATGAAAGAAAATTGGGAATAGTGTCCAACACCAAGATGAGTTACCCGCCAAGGGACAAGGTTACGTTTTATTATAGATCGGTGCCAGTGGATGGTCTCAGGCTCGATGGTTCATACAGTAGCAGTGGACCGAATTGGAAAAGCAACCCCAATGCCAGGGCAATCGTTTTTTACAAGGATGGAAGGTTTGAAAACAAGGGAGGGTTTATCGGAATGAAATCTACAAATACAGGTTATCAAAATCGAAATGTGGGCAATGGCAGCTATATGATCAAGGATTTTACCCTTGTGCTCACCTACGACGATGGGGATATTTACCAAAAGGCATTGGTTGGATTAAAGGATGTAGATCCACATAAAGATAATTCGGTCTTGTTCTTTGGGGAAGTCCCCTTTTTTAAGCACTGAAGTGGACGGGACTCCAATTTTTATAAAAAACGCCCATTTTAAAGGGTCTCCCACGGCAATTTTTGGGGGAACCGATTTAATATATTTTAACCTTTTTAATATTAAAAATGATGGATTTTCCTTTGTTTTGAATCATTTGTTTTTCTTACGTCATGGACAATTGTCTATTTTTAATATGAAGAATTCTGAACCACCGCTTCAACAACCGAAACCATCGTTATCCATTGAAATTAAAGTTGGGGAAGTAGTCGGGGTCGATATATATGACTTTGGCCCACTATCATTTTTGGATGATGTTTTCCTTGATAAAGCCATTAAAATCCGATAGTGTTTTATCCTCATAGACCAGTACGAACTGATAGAATTGGATATAGCCATATTGGTAAGGGTCCTTGGCGAGTTCCCAATAGTGTTCCGTAAAATATGCTTTGGCATCCTCACCTTCAGGAATGGGATTTTTCAGCTTCAATAGCGCTGTTTTGGCCAGTTGGTAACACGCTTTCAATTCCTTTTGTTTTCCTTTTTCCCTCCAATAGAGCAAGGCAATGACATTTGCGGTGTATTCGTTGTCATATTCATTGTCGGCACGGGCATGGGAAGCAAACTGTAATGCGTGTGCTACTTCATGCGCTACATAAAATCCATTGAAGAATAGCCCAAACATCCTTTCGCCTTCCAATTCACCACCGCCAAGCTCTGTGCAAAATGCTTTTAATTCCATTGGGCTTAAATCCCATAAAGGAAGGTAGATGGTATTTTGTGGTTGTAGGTAAAATGGACCCCACGCACTGAAAGCGGGACTGGGGTCCTGTAGGTCGATGGTGGGGTCCACCGCTGTGATCATGCCTTGGAAGTCTTGGACCAGTTCAGCACATTTTACTTTAATGCTGGTGGTATCCGGGAAGGTCTCATACCATTCGTGTTGTGCCTGTGCCAAGTTACTGAGTAGGAATGTTGCAATAAGAAAGGATAGTGGTTTCATAGGGTTGTTGTAAAATTAGTTTGAAAATGTTCAATGATAGGGCCTCAGCAAGGTTAGCGTTCAATGTATTCATAGGATATTGCTCCGGGTGTTTCGATTTGGGTATTGGTGATGTTTGCCATTTTCAAAAACCCGTTTGAACCATAACTGTTTTCGGAAGAAATCTGTAAACCGTCAGCCTGGCATTCTACAAAGGGCCGTGAAGTTAAATTATTGGTTACCAGTATATCCAGGAACAAAGGCCACTCCGCAATAAGGGTATGAAGCGCTATGGGATTTGCATTGGACAGCGTACCGCGTTTGTCCAGATCATAGGTGAAATTGTAAATCTCTTCTTCTTCGTGGCCAAAGTAGCGAATGGAAAACTTGGTGACATCGCCATGTTCATTCAGATAAACCTTGCAGTGATCGTCCCCTTCATCAAACTCATACAGGTTTGCGGCTGGATGGTACTGTATGGGAAATTCCCCGTATCCATCGTCATACGATGATAGGTTTCCCTGTTCATCATAAAAAAAGTTAATCGTACTGATGCCTTCACCGCTTACATAAATAGCCCGAATATGATGGTCATTGTTGTATCCGTACTGTAGATTCAGCCAAAAACCCTGCTCATACTCTTGACGGATTTCATGAATGCTCCCATCGGGATCATAGCTGATCAAAACATGGTCCGAACCGTCCGGTTTTGTGACCTTGCCCAAGTATTGGTTTTCAGCAGGAATTTGAGTATTCAGATCATGGTCGTCATCTGTGCTGCAGGAAGACAGGAAAAAGGACAATAGGCCGAAAATGAAAAGTTTTGTTTTCATTTTAAAGAACATTAAAGTTGTATGTAATGATAGGTATATTCGGAAACAATTGTCTGAGACCCGCCGTTTTCGGTATCGGGCACCACGTTGGTTTGGGTCGTCTTGGTCAAAAATGAATCTTCATCATACCCGTTATCAAATGTCATCGAGCCTATATCGGTCAAAACTTCCTCGATGGGTAAGGAGAACACATTGAGCAGAAGTTGAAAATTAAAAACAGAATAGTTGTAACCATTAAGAGGGCCTATAATATTTGTAAGGCCCATATCGCCTCCATTGTACAAGGGACCTTTATGGTTTTGTTCATAAAACAGGTAATAGGAAGATGAATCGGTACTATCCGGGAAATCTATGACCATCTTATCACAATTATTATATTGATCCAAATAAATCTTGTTTATGATATTGGATGGCGAAACAAAAGAGTAGGAATTGTCAGCGGCATCATAGGCCACTGGATAATCCTCATTATCGAAACGGTATCCATTCATGGTTCCATCTTCGTCATACGAATAAGCAGTTTCATACGAGATGCCATTTAGAGTCAAGAATACTGTATTGATGCGACCATTTTCATCGTATTCATAACGATTGATGTAATCACCGCCATAGGCCATAAATTTTTTGATTCGCTTGTTTTCGTTGTACTCAATGGACAGGACTGTTTCGCCATTTTTATTCTTGACGGTGCTCAAATACCTTAGTTCGACCGGGATGGGCGGTTCGGGAGGCGGGGCATTGTCGTCATCGTTGCTACAGGAAAAAGCAAGTATGGCTATGAACAACAAAAAAAGTGTCTTTTTCATAAATTCTTATTTTTAATGATTTATAATCCTGGTGTGGGTGTCAGTGCTATGTTTTTCACCAACACCTCTTTGCTCCCGTTGTTTATGCTTACAGTGAGGTTGATTTTACGCATCACGGTTTTTTTATAACCTACACTATTGGGGTTTTTTCCATTGTCTTCCATCGGGTCAATGGACGAAACGCTCCATTGTCCTGTTTCACCAATTGTAAAGGATTTTGCAAACAGGTCCTTGTCCTTCAGATCTTTTGTCTTTTTCTTTGTTTGTACCTGAACGCCCGCAAATTTGCTTGTTTCATAGACAGTTTCTTCTATGCCGTCAAAAGTTGCCTTTACGGTAATTTGGCAACCTTTTAAGCCTGAACCGCTTATTTTGAAATCCTTGGTTCCGATAGGGAATGGATTGGATGTGTTGGTTTCGGCCTTGAATTTCAGTGGCACCGGGGCAGTGCCTAACTGGACACTGAAAGCCTCCCTCACCTTATCGTCGGTAGGACGGAGCGTGCCTTTCACGCTAGCGGACATCACAAACTCCGTCGTGACTTTGTACACATATTGCTCTGTTTCAGACGTGCTGAGTCCGAGTTTTTGCCCGATGATGACCCTGATTTCCCGATTGGTGGCCCCGGTATGGAATTTGACTTCTGCGAGCGGGGCTTGCCAGATGCCCTTGTCGTCTGCCCTTACTTTGAACTCCTGTGGTCCATATAGGTTTTTCTCTCCGGATTTCACAAGAACAGGTTTATTTGAGCTGCTCTTTTTGTACGAGGGTACCACGTTTACTGTTACTTCCGCACCGGGCTTTGCTTTGCCCACCAAAACAAAAGGCCCGCTGATTTCAGAATCGGCACGTGGCGAGGTGATGGTTGGCCTTGGCAACGGTTCCACTTTCATTTTGATGGTTTTTAACTGTGCCTGCAATCCTGTGCACGAGAGCATTACGAGTATTAAGATTATTTTCTTCATTGTCCTAAAATTTTATTGTTATACCTGTTTTTATTTTTTGCCGCCCTGTTACGGCCACAAGTAGGGTTTGGGCACTACGGTTTCCCGTACAGGTTATGGTTGCCCTTGTATTGTTCCCTTCGTGATATACCATTTTCCTTCCATTAAAGTTGTTCCGTAGGTCGTCGCTTTCAGGGCCCTTTGGAATGTCCCTCGTACCGATGTTACCACAAATTCTTGTTTTATGTTCTGGACACCCCGGGCACGTGAATGCAAAAGGAGCCAATAAACCGAAGATCAAAAGTTTTGTGTTCATCCTTGTGGTGGGTCTAGCTTTCCGGTTCATTTCTTTAATTGGTTTTTTGGTTTGCCTTGCCTTTTTTTATGTTCTTGGGCGGAATGGGCTGGGGATTGAGTTTGATCTTTTCAAACTTTTTGTCCGTCTTTTCCAGTTCCCTATAAGGAATAGGTTCTTTATACAACTTGGGCTTTTCGGCCAATTTGAGTATGCCGTATTTTTTGATCGAGGTATCGGTAGGTATGATGGTATAGGACCTGCCTACCGATATTTCCCCATTGTGGAAATGAAAAATGTCGAACAAATAAGAGACTTGATATGCATTGTCGGGCGGTACGAGTTCAAAACCGAACATTTGCCAAAGTCCGCCAATGCCCACAGTAGCTGTTTTTTCCATTTTCTGTCCAAATTGGCCAGGTTGATCTGTCAATCTATAGGAAAGGAACAACCTTCCCCTAACAGTGGAATTGTTCATTTCCCAATATCCGTTGTCATCCAAACTACCGCGCACATGAAAAGGAAGGTCCAAATAATTGTAGGCCCCGTGCTCCAGATTGCTAGCATGGGGTATGGCAAGTCCCTGTGCTTCGCCCGACAATACGGTACCCAATATGGCAATGATCATTATTATGGGTATTTTCATCTTTTTGGTTTTGGTTGAACAAATAAATTTTTACTCTACAGGGATAAATTGCCATCGGTATCCATCCCCGTTCCCGTCGGGGCCAAACCAGGGTTCGTCATCGCTGAATCCCAAATTCTTGGAATACATGGCGTCGCCGCCCATTTGTATGTTCTTGATGACAAAGTTCCCTTCATCCCGTTCTATGGTGAAATTGCTGTAATGGTCATTCCCGGATATAAGGGCATTGCCATTATCCGGCACATGCTAGGGTCGCAAATAAAGGCCGGAAGCTACATGCTGGATGGTATAGGAAATGGCTTCATTTCCATTTTTGTCCTTGGTAGTGTATTTTTTGACCGTCCATTTTTGCATACCACTTTTGTTGAAAGGTTTTAAGTGTGTATTGCTGTTCATTCCGGCATCGACGGGTGTTAGGGCACGGCCCGTACCAACATTTGCAATAAAGTAGTCGCCTTGTTCCAGACCAACCTGGGCGTTGACGGAAACCGAGGTCCACAGGGCCAAAAGGATCGATAGAAAAAATTGTGTGGTCGAGGTGTTCATTTGATTTTGCATGTTAAGAGTGTCTTCATTATAGTTTTGTGAAAGTGCCGAAATAGTGATTACCGTGAAGTTCATCCCAATTGTTGACTTCCAATGTTTCCTCCATCCATACCATCAACTCCCTGTCCTTTTTAGTTGGGTCTTCAGGATTGGACGTTTCAGCAAAGGCGGCAAAATTCCCGATGGATAGGTAATTGTCCGTCCTGTCCATATCATCAAGGGTCAATCCGAAATATTAAAAGCTTTTGCAATTTCCCCATAATCCATCGCCTTGATCTCTTCCCAGGAATAACCATGGTAAGGATTGTCTTTGGATTTATCCTCTAAGGTACCCGTTGCAGGAATACCTTCAATGGTGACTATCCGGAATGCTATAGTTGGTTGGGAAAGAGTATTGTCATCACGATGTGTACGGAGGGTCACTGTACCTATTTTTATTCCGTATGAAAAATAGTTGGTTTTCCCATTTTCATAATAGGATACGGGTATGGCCGACCATGGTTGCCCCCAAAAGAACGAACCATATACCAAAACAACCCCATTTTCAACTACAGCCTGGGTAATCTCTGGTATTTCCAGTTCGGCCACTAGATAATTAATTCCATAGAGTGAGGTTTGGTTCCATGTAATCTGACTGGACCAAAAGGTACGACTGATTACATTCGCATTGCCATCTTGGCCCGGTTCACCTTGGGGTCCTTGTTCCCCATTGAGTCCATCCAAGCCGTCTCGCCCATCCTCGGGGCTACAATTGGTAAAGGATACAATAAACGTAAAGGAAATGATCAGTATTCGAATAAAATTGTATGTTATTTTCATGGTTTTAGTAGTTATACTTATTGGCAATATTGCCACAGGAATATGGGGCATTACCGTTATTGGTCGGTAAATGTCCCGTAGAATTCAAAATCAAAGTAATCGTCATAATAGTTGGCCTCCAATTTTCCGCCTACCCAAATCAATAATTCCTGATCCATCAATGTAGGGTCATTGATGTTGGGTGTTTCTATGTAAGCCGCAAAATTCCCGATGGATTCATAATTATCGGTCCGTAGTACAGTCCCTTTCTCAAAACCTGCATCCACCTTAAGCCCGTCCTTGTGAAAGCCATAGAAAAAATGGGGATGGATTATGGTAGCCTCATTTAACCTATAGGAACCCGTATAGGTGTTTCCCGGAAGTATATTTTGCGCTGGGGACTTGATCAGATGAAAGGTTCCATTGATCTCCTCACCCTGGATGGTTACCTTGGTGATTTCATCATCGACTATCATGATGCGGATTCGATCTTCCGGGATGGAAATGGTGTTTTCATCCATTACTTCATAGGCATTCGATGCATCGGGAAAATTCAATTGGAGACTATGGATCAGGTTGTCCGGTAAAAACTGATATAATCTAAGGGTCTCGGTCGTCCCTTCCTCAATCGAGGAATCCTTAAAGTTGAGCAACATGAAATGGCCCACAGGATCATGGATGTCAAATCCAGCTTCCTGTGGGTCAGGTGTTGGTGGTACATCGCCATCCTTGGAACAGGACAGCATCAACAGGGTCATTAGTGCCAAGATCAAAAATGTAGGTTTCATGGATCGTTGTAATAATTGCATTGACCAAAATATCAAGGTTGGCCCGACCAAAAAACAGGCTTTATACCAACGACGGATTAAATAGATGAACAACAGGAGTATAAAGAATCCCCTTTTTGCCTAAATTTGAGTATAACCCCACAATAAATGGACGTAATCAATTGCATTATTGTTGACGATGATGAAATTGACCGACTTATGGTCACATCCTTTGTGAAGAAGTTTCCCGAGTTTAAGATCAACGGGATTTTTGAAGATGCTGAAATGGCGCTTCAAGTCTTGGATGTTCAGGATATTGATGTACTTTTTCTGGATATCGATATGCCCGGGGAGAGTGGTTTGGAGCTGCGTAAAAAGGCGCTGCACATTCCCGTTTGCATTTTTATTACGTCCCATCCGGAACACGCCGTGGAGAGTTTTGGACTCGAGACCCTTGATTTTATCGTGAAACCTTTGAAAATGGAGCGATTTGCTGATACCGTCAGGCGCATATCGGAATTTATGGAAGTTCGCAAAAAGGCTTCTCTTTACGAGGCTTCCCTGGGTGCTGATGTTATTGTCGTGAAGGAAGGTCATGGACAAATCAAGGTGAAACTTCATGAAATTCTCTATTTGGAAGCCTTAAAGGACTATACCTTATTGGTGACCGAGAAAAGTCGTCATTGCGTCCTTTCCAATTTGGGAAGCCTTTTGAATTCTGAGCATTTTGGCTCCTTTGTCCGTGTACACCGTAGTTTTGCGGTCCAAAAGCAACGGGTACGTAGGGTTACAGCGGCCGAAATTGAAATGGACACTACGGCAACCGTTCCAGTGGGGAGGAGTTTTAAGGATAATTTGATGCTTTTGCTTTAAAAACTTTACCTATGAAAAAGGGGGTCTTACTGGTGATTATCATGTTTGCTGCATATTTTGTTCGGGCCCAGTCACCAAGGGTAACGATAGATTCATTGGAAACGCAGTTACAGCAAGCAAAAAATGATACCATACAGGTGAAGATACTCAATGAATTGACCTACACATATGCAGGCATTGACTTAAAAAAAGCAACAAGCTATGCCCGAGAAGCATTATCCCTTGCAGAAAGTACAAAGTGGACAAAAGGTATTGTTACTTCGGAAAAGTATCTTGGTAATGTGCTCATGGAATCGGGGCAAAGACAAGAGGCTCTACCGCATCTTATAAAGGCGTACGAGTTATATGGAATCCTCGGGGATAAAAGAGGCGAAATATTGACATTATATAATTTGGGCAGTCTGCAACAACACGAAAACAAGTATACGGAAGCTCTTGAATATTTCATGAAAGGAACTGCCGCTGCTGAAGCTTTAAACGACAACAATTTGTTGGCCATGGGCTCCTATCGGGTTTCAAGCATTTTTGTCCAACAGCATAATTTTGGAAAAGCAAGGGCTTATGCAGAAAATGCAGTCTCCAGTTTTAAAAAGGAAAAAAATTATATTGAGCTTGTTTATTCTCTTGAAATTATCGGTGTGAGCCATCTGTTGGAGAAAAACCCGGAAAAAGCAAAAAAGCCATTTTATGATGCACTTAAATACTTGGATACCCTAGGAAATGATTTTGGAAGGGCAAGAATTTATACGCAGCTTGTTGAAAGCTATAACAATGAGCCTGCTAGACAGTTGGAGTTTATAGATAAGGCCCTTGCCATATTGGAAAAAAGCAATGCCCCAAATATATACACCATTAGTAATGTCGGCAACAAAGGGATGATTTATATAAATCTATACCGGACAGATAGCCTACGCCATAGTATGCCGGCAAGTTTTAAGATGTCAGACCCTGAGTTATTGGCTGCCGCGGACAGTAGTTTAACGGAAGCGATTTCTCTCGCCAAGGTGTCCGGAAACAAAGAGCAATTAATGCACTTTTACAAAGCGTATTCCAAGGTGTTGGAAGAACAGAACCAATTCAAAAAAGCAATTGAAATCTTAAACAAAAGCTACCAAATTAGTGATTCCCTGTATTCCCAAAATACCAAGAATAAAATTGCAAGTATCGAAAGTACTTATGAAATAGCCCTTCGGGATAAGGAAATCGAAGTGAACGAAATGCAACTCCAAACACAAAAAAAGCAGCAGTTTTACTTGCTTGGGGGAATTGTATCCCTGGCAATGATTGGAGGACTGTTGTTTTACCAGAACAGCACTAGGCGCAAGAACAACCGAAAATTGCTCCGGCTCAACCAAGAATTGGATGAGAGCAATAAGCTAAAGGCCCGTTTCTTCGGGATATTGAACCATGACTTACGGGCCCCTGTCTCCAATCTGATCCACTTTTTGCACCTCCAAAAGGAAAATCCCGAACTGCTTTCGAAGGAAAATAGGTCTAGGCTCGAACAGAATACCATCGCTGCCGCTGAGAATTTATTGGTTTCCATGGAAGATATCCTTTTGTGGAGCAAGGGTCAGATGGAAAATTTCATTCCACAATTCGAAAGGATATCCATAGATGATCTTTTTCAGGATATATCCAGACATTTCTCCAGTGAAAATCAAACTACCATAAGATTTGAAAACCCCCAAGACCTTTACCTTGAAACGGATGGGAACTATTTGAAAACCATCATGCGCAATCTCACGGGTAACGCGTTGAAGGTGCTCGATCATACGGATACCCCCCTTATCATATGGAATGCAAAGCAGGAAGGTACAAAGGTTCAATTATCCATTACGGACAATGGCCCTGGGGGAAGCAATGCTAAATTCAGGGCCCTTTATGACGATACCGAGGTAGTGGGCATCCGAACCGGACTTGGACTTCATCTGATCCGTGATCTTGCCAAAGCCATACGTTGTGACATCTCGCTTTCTTCCATAGCGGGAAAAGGAACCACTTTCACTTTGAGCTTTTCCTAGGGACCATCTTCATTTCTTGGACATTCATTTTTTGATTTTTTCATTGGGGCTTTATATTAAGAATGCATGCCTAAACTACAGTGTCACAAGACTTATGGAATCAAAATAATTTAGGAGTAGCCTGGCCAATTCGGAAGTCTTCCAAACGGATTTTTGGTGCGCCCTTCCTTTGCAAACCCTTCTTGGGGCTTTGCCGGGAACGCCGCAAATCCGTCCGTCCGCCCATCAAATTTTAAGGGGTCCTTAATAAAAGAAGCCCTGGTTGTTTTTCGGGGCATCGAAAAACAGGGCAGGACCCAAGGACTTCCCATCAGGACACCATCGCCTGCAGTCGCTTAACTTCCCGTACGCTCCCTTGACAAATGGGTCGGATGGAATTCCTAAGGCCCTTATCGAACCTGTCAAGCCCAAGGCAGGTTTTGTCCATAAATAGGGTTTCCACTTCCTTGAAAACCTTAAGGTTTTGCTACGTCGCGGAGCCTCCCGATTTCTGTCCAAAAGCCTTGACAGAACCCCCTTCTTTTATTGTGCTACGCACGTAAGAAGCAAACAAACGCCCCTTAAAATTTGGGAAACAAAGACCAAAAAAATAGAGGGGAAATTTTTAACCCTGTTTGCTGATTTATCCAATAAAGGAAGACGGCAGGCCTTTAAAACTTTTTATCATGAGTACATTGAGAAACAAAGTGCAGTTGATCGGAAATGTAGGGCAAGACCCTACCATTACAGACCTTGACAAAGGGAAACGTGTGGCAAGGTTTACCATGGCCACCAATGAACATTACAAGAACTCCGAAGGGGAGCGCATCACCAACACCGAATGGCATACCGTCATCGGATGGGGAAGGATCGCTGACATTGTCGAAGGATTTGTGACCAAGGGCAAGGAAGTGGCCATCGAAGGGAAATTGACCTCCCGTTCCTATGAGGACAAAGAGGGTAACAAGCGGTACGTTACCGAAGTAGTGGCCAGTGAGATTTTATTGTTGGGCGGTGGTGATAACAATACCGCCGAGTAAAATGGATAAGGGGTGTCCACCTTTTTGGGCATCCCTGTCTTTTTCATCCTTAACACATTTGAAATGGAACACCGTGTCAATGAAATACAGATCAGTTATCGGGAAAAGCTCAGCACCCTGAAATCCCTATCCATGACCAACTCCAACGAGGTGGCGAATCTATTGTTCCAAAATTGGGACAACAAGACCATCGGCCTACACGAAACCTTTAAGATCGTGCTGCTCAACCAGTCCAACAAGGTCAAGGGTATCTATCCATTATCCCATGGGGGTATAACGGGTACCATGGTGGATCTGCGCATCCTTTTTGCCATTACCCTAAAAACCCTTTCCGTGGGGATCATCTTGACCCATAACCATCCCTCGGGTCAACTCAAGGCCAGTTATCAGGACAAACAATTGACCCAAAAGATCAAAGAGGCGGCACAGCTTTTCGATGTCAAGGTATTGGACCATATCATCCTTGCGCCTGATGGTCGGTATTACAGTTTTGCTGATAATGGAATTCTTTAATCCAAATCCGATGAAAGTGTATCTTGAAATGACCGATCTAGAAATAGGGTCGGAACTGCAACATGATCTTGGGGATTTTCCCGATGGTTTTGACCCTAGCCTTTATGATTTATAACAATGAAATTTTTAAGCATTGAATTATGGTCTATTTGAATTTTACCAATCTCGATAGCGAAACCCAGGAACGTTTGCTTTCCGTTTCCAAGGAAGATGTGGAAAGTCGTTCCGGGACCGAATTGCGCCAATTTGCCAAAATCATGCCATGGACCATGAGATTCAATTGAGGCCTGCCCTGAGCGGAGTCGAAGGGAAGCCATGCGAAATCTATACAATTATGATTTTGTGTTCAATATGTAAAACCCAAAACACAACATCGAAGCCCATCCATTATGATGGGCTTTTTTTATGTTCTGAACCTTGGTTTTTCTATCTTTAAAGGGTTGGTTTTCATCAACATTTTAAGTGCGGAATTCTTTTGCTATGCCTAGCATATGGGTTTGACTTTCCTTGTTCCGTACCTATCGATTTGACTTTTACAGATTAGGCAACTGGGTTCAATTCCTATTGATTTTGACCCATGTTGTGCGATACGATTTGATCCCTTCGGGACAAATCGGAGAAGCAAGAGGGTAGCACGCTGGCGCGTCCTACCGATCTTCAGTGCTCCGCAAGGCCCCTGTTTATGGGGTGTTCGGGGAAATTGAAAATAATGACCAAAGTGGTTTTAGCGTAAAAATGCGCTGAGGTCAGTAAAATCAAGGAATTTTTAAGCTAAAAATGGATAAAGGATACGAAAAGGAACCGTTTCGGACCGTGTGCATCAAAGTAACAGTGCTCCAAAAATTCAAAGGATTTTCCAAACGACAAGGGAAGTCCCATTCCATGACCTTGTTGGCCATGGTGGAGTTTTTTGAGCACAACGGGATTTCCCCAAACGAGCGGATGTACGAGACCATTGCCAGCCTCAAATACCTGATCAAACGCCGCTTCAATGCCATGGTCGCCATCATGCGCAGCATCGAAAAGGAACAGACCCTGCCCACGGTCAGTATGATCCAGGCACTCTTTGAACAGGAGCTGGCATCCGATGGGGAAGCATGGGACAATGATTTCGATTTTATCGAACAGCAATTGACCGAGACCAAAAAGCCCACCGATATGGAACCCTATGATGCCGAGGTCACCGTTCCCAAAATCCGCTACGATCGTCTGGAAGAGCGGTACGAGGAACTCAGGGCAGACTTTGCCTATGTCCTGGACCATGTGAGTCTGTTCCACAACCGATTCGGAAAGGACCATTTAAAGTTGGACCTCAATGCAGGGGCCCTAGAAAAATACCGCACAAAACTTAAAAAGCCATAAGCATGTACATCGCCATCACACGACAACATTTGGGGGACAATTTTCGGGGCAGTGTCCGCGACTTTGTCCGATACCTCGATAAGGAGAACGAAGGCAAGGCCCCAGAGCTGCAGGAACTATATTTCAACCACAAGGAGAACGGGATTGACGCCGAGCGGGCCATTGCCGAGATTGATGCCAATACCGCCAAGCTCAAGCAAAGGGAACCCAAGTTTTATTCCTTAGTGGTCAGTCCCTCCCAACGAGAGCTCAAACACATCGGGGATGATCCTGAGAAACTGAGACACTATACCCGTGAGGTCATGAAGGCCTATGCGGCCTCCTTTTACCGTGACCAAGAAGTCACCGTCAAGGACATCCTGTATTTTGCCAAGCTGGAGCGGGAACGCACCTATTCCGAGAAGGACCGGGAGGTAAAGGAAAACCAAGCCTCGGCCAGCAAGATCTTGGAACTGCAACACCGGATCAGAGCCATCAAGGAGGGCAGGAGGACAGGTGACATTACCAAACTCCAAGAGAAAATCAAGGCCTTGGAGGCTGAGGCACCCCATAAACAGCAGGGCAAACGCATTGTTCCGGGGATGGCCAAGGAAGGCTACCAGAGTCATGTCCATATCATCGTGAGCCGGATGGATGTGACCAATTCCCATAGCCTTTCCCCAGGGTCCAAGTTTCGCACCTCGGAAACTATCCTCCATGGACAGACCATCAAACAGGGCTTTGATCGGGACAAATTTTTTCGGGCGGCTGAAAAGACCTTTGATGCGCAATTTGGCTACCGGCGGAACTATGTGGAGACCTACCACGCAAGGAACGTACTCGATAAAGACCCCAAACGGTTTTTCTCTGCCTTATTGGGATTGCCCACCAATGAACAACAGGCTGCGCGACAGCTCTTGTTCAAGGCAGGTATAAATCTTCCGAACATTCCGACCAATAAGGCTCAATTGGCCCACAGGGCAATGATGCAACTCAAGAAAGGAATCGGAAAGGTCTTGGAATCAGGTTCGATAGGAATTTAAATCATAGTGTAATGGGACATATGAATTGGTTGGAATGTATACTGGGTTTGGTACTTGGAGGAGGGATTTCGGTAGTGGCCAACAGATATCTCAAGTATGGGTTTGTTTATGTAATTGCAGGTCTAGTGGTAGTGATTGTATCCATAGGATGGACCTTGGGTTCGACTGTGCTTTTGGAGCAGTCGATGGTCTTATGGCTCCCTTTGTTTTTTGCGCATACTGTCATCTATGGTCTGGTGGATTATTATAAGGATTCCATGAAATCATCCAAGGTGTTCGAGCTAAGGTTGAAGGTCAAAGGGAGGGACCTCGTACTTGGAAACATCCGTAGAGGGATTTCGGTTATGGCAGCTGCGGGGAGTGGAAAGACCGAAAGTGTCATCTATGGTTTTTTGGAGCATTTTAAGAAGCAGGGTTTTTCAGGGGTCATCCATGATTACAAGGATTTTGAGATCACCGAAATGGCCTTTCAACTATGGATGGACCAAAAGTTGCCCTTCCGGATCGTTTCCTTTGGACCCATATACCATAGGGTGAATCCCATTGCGCCACGATATCTACCTGATGAGGAAAGTGTCCATGAGGTATCCCGGGTCTTGTTGGAGAACCTGATGGAGCATAAGGATTCGGATGGGAACAGTACCTCCCGGTTCTTTAAGGATGCCGCAGAGGGGCTGATCAGCGGATTGATATGGCGGTTGAAAACGGATTACCCGGACTTCTGTACCCTTCCCCATTTGATGGCACTTTACCAACAATTGGGTATCAAAAGCTTGATCAAGTTTTTGAGGGGGAACCTTACTTCCCGAGCGATGGCAGATGCCTTTATCAGTGGGGTGGGGTCGGAACGGCAGACCGCCGGGGTTATGAGCACCTTGGCGAATGCCATCAAAAAGATCAGCACTCGAAAGATCTTTATGGTGTTGTCCGCAGATGAGATCCCTTTGGACATCAACAATTCAGAGAATCCCTCGGTCATTGCCCTGGTCAACAATCCGCAAAAGGATGCTTCCCTCTCCCCGGTGATCGCCACCATCATCCATACCATCACCAAACAAATGTCCATCCGGCAACGCATGCCCTCCTTTATGCTCTTGGAAGAGGCCTCAACTATACGGCTATTGAACATGCACCGCATTCCGGCCACCCTTCGGAGTTATGATATTGTAAGTGTATATGTCCTACAGGACAAGGTGCAGAACGATATGATGTATGGGGAGAAGGCCAGTAAAGCTATTTTGTCCAATCTATCGTATCAATTCTTTGGAAAGGTCAACGACCCGGATACAGCACGTTATTATGAGCGGTTTTTTGAACTGGTAAAAATGCCTACCCGCAGTGTGAGTAAGAGCTCGGGATTAAGCCTCGAACGGCGTATCACAGAAGGGGAGCGGGAGGTGTCCAAACGTAGGGCCGAGGTATTCTTTCGGCTGAAACAGGGCGAATTTGTGGTGTTTGCCGATGGGAAGGATCGAAAGGTGCTATTTCAAAAACCAGAGATTGAACGAGGCTTGCCCAAACCATTGGAATTTTCAGAACGGGATTTGGAAGAACATTACCTTAAAGTACACAAGGAAGTAAGTTCCATGTTCCAAAGAACCTGATAGAACAGTGGAGTTTTTCAGTTATGCAGAGGTGTCCAGCTTTAACATGTGGTGAATGGATTGCCCCTCAATGGAAATGTCATTTCTGGTTTCTCAAAGGCAGTGAAATTAAGCTGTTCAGCGGTTGGTATTCTCAGGTGAAAAGAAATGTTTCTGTGTAATTAGTTAGAGGGTCTGTTCCGCTTCCAATCTCGTTTTTCCCTTTTTAACCGTTGGGATTTTTGCTTTTTTTCGTCTTGGTTTTTATCGGAGTCAAAGCATACGGAGAATTCGGCCAAAGGGGTTCCTTGTCGGATCATTAAACCATTATAGGGACAATGGTCATAGCCACAATCATGTTTGGAATATGTACCAAAATTACGGTGCTTGATCTGTTTCTTCTTTAAAATATCTTGCTGGTTTTCGCGTATGATGCGCCACAGGTTCAATTCATCACCTTTGGTGAGCTGTTCCCCCAAAGTGGATATCTCGAAATAAGTCTGTGGGTCTTTGAGCTGTAAAAATTCAAAGGTTTTTTGAAAATATTGGTGGGCAAAGTCACGGATTTCCTGTTTTTCTTGCAAGGTCAGGTTTTGGTTTTCCAAAAGGGAACGATAAAGTCCCAAGGTATTGAAATCGGAATATTGCTTGTGATTTTCAATGATGGGCACATATTCTGATAGGGTCAGCTGGTTGAAGGGTCTGTTTATTTTCATGGTAGGGTCTTTAATAATTACTATTGACTGGTCTTCCGGCGTACCATTCCTCTTCCAAGGAATAGGAAATCAACCAGTCCAACTGCTCGGGGAATAGTACTGTATCGGCATGCCAAAAATTAAAGAGCTCATCTTCAGGGATGGAAATTAGCTCTTTCCAGGATAATTTTAGGACGCATGCATAGCGCAAGTAATACAGATAGACATCTTGTTCGTCCAAAGACAAACTGTCCCCGGCCTTTTGAAGGCTTGCTTCTCCCTGGATCATGGGAATCGGCGGGACATAGCGTAGCGGATGGACACTGGGATATTGTTCAAACAATTTCCCTAACCTTTCAGTCTCTTGTGTCCCCTGGAAGTGGGCATCGCACATAAGGGAGGAAACCTTGGTCAAGTCCAACAGGTAGGGCACAATCGCCCTGTCCGGAATATATAGCCCAGATAGGATATATTGGACTTCCCATCGGTCCAAAACTGAGGTGATTTCCTTGAACGGTTCTATGGAATCCTTGAAAAAAGCTTTTGCCCTCAACTTCAACTGTTGGTTTTTTTTCAGGTCTTCCAATTTTTTACGGTCAAATATCATATCCCTTTAGCAAGGTTTGGTATAGGGTCTTTCCAGTCTTTGGTGCTCCAAACGGGGAACACTCCCCAACTAATTGTTGTCTCAATGGGTCCGGTCACTTTCCAATTTGGTTTTTAGGGTCTTTAGTTGGTATTGGTCAATGGCCCGGAAAAGGGATTTTCTACGACCACTTCGTATCGGAAATAGAATCTGGGCTGTGGTCCCCTCCATCTGTGACCTATCGATCTGGCCTGTATTTAAGTTTTTGTGTACGGACACTGTTCTATGTACCATAGGAACCCCGCCCTTGAAGTCCATCAGTAAAAATAGGGATTTGGGAAAATCTGAAAAGTAATGGGGATGATCGTAGACCAGTTGCGCTGATACGATTTCGGTTTCCGGTTGGTCCAAGGCGATGGTCTCTTCCACATACTGTTCGGAACCCTCGTTCCCGAAGCGATCTTGTAGGGACGTGGCCAACACAATCAGCGTATCCGTGACGGATATGCGTTCCAGTAAAAAGGTATTGTAGTTGCTTTTTCCCAATTGGATGAAGCCATTTTTTCCCTCAAAATAGCCAGCTTCCTTTTGCAAAAGCCCAATGAGCTTTCCCCATTCCTTTTCTTGGGCCATAAGGTCCCTGCCCCAAAGACAGAGCCATAGAAAAACTAGGATTCGCATAGTTCTCATTTGGGTTCCAATTCCTTTATCTGTTGGTTCAAGCGTTTGATATGTGCCACGAGTTCGGAAATCTGTTGGTCTTTCTCCTGCAATTGCCGTCTGTAGTCATCCTCCATGTTTTGCCCCAGTGCCTTGCTCTCCATATACATGGCTTGGAGATGGGTGTATTTTTTGGCACAGGTGCAACCAGTGGCACATAGACACAGCATAAAGATCAGAACGACCGACTTTATTTTTGGGTAGGTTTTGGTTCCCATATCCATCCATTTAAGTTTGTAGCTGAAAATTTTTATTTCTATACCGAGTTTATGGTTTGTAGATAGTGAAGTATTTTCCATTTTCTTTGACACTTGCCTCTCCGTTGCTAAATGCATGGGCCTCGTCATATTTTATGGGAATTACCAATTGCCCTTTTCGATTCATATACCCATACTTCCCGTCCTTTCTTACCGTGACCAATCCCTCGGAAAAATACCCAATTCTATCGTATTGGGGAGAGACCAATTCTTTACCCGATGTATCGACCAATCCATATTTTCCATCAAGCTTGACAATTGAAGTGCCTTCAGAGAAGCCCCATGCTTCATCGTATTTTATGGGGATGACTTCTTTGCCTGTACGATCTATAAAACCATAATAACCATCTTTTGAAACAGCGGCCAGTCCTTCATGAAATTGACTTCCCCTATGGTACGATGTAGTCAATACCTCTTTTCCCGTAGTATCGATATATGCAGCCGTCCCTGTATCCCAATCGCCCACATGAACGACGACCAACCCTTCAGAAAAAAGAACATCCTCCACATTTTCCAGAAAATCACCATAGAGCATGTATTTAATGGGTGTGATTTCCTTTCCCTCCCTATTGACCAAGCCATATTTATCGCCCATATTTACCCATGCAGTTCCCTCATTGAAGCGGTAGACCCAATCGTATTTTAAGGGGGTTATCTCAACACCTTGTTTATTTATATGTCCATACTTATCGTTGTTGGCCACTACGGCCATACCGTCTAGGAAATAATAGGCCTTATCATATTTTAAAGGAATGGCCAGCTTTCCGGTCTGGTCTATATAGCCCCATTTTCCATTGGAGGAAACCGCGGCCAACCCTTCTTTGAAGTCCAAGATCTCGTCATAACCACTTTGGGCGTTCAATTGGACAAAAAGTCCTATCAACATTGTTGTGGTAAAAAGTATTTTGCTCATTGTAAATTTATTTGGTTAAAAAATTCTTCTTTTATTTCAAGGCAGTCCCAGGCGGATATTTGTAAAAAATGGCCGATCCTCCCAGTGTTGTATACATAATTATAGCCCTTTTCCATTTTTATCTATGAGGAACCATTTTCCGTCCAGCTTTACCTTGGCGAAGGGCCCTTTAAAAGGTCCGTGATCATCATATATCAAAGGGATGACTTCCTTTCCGGATGTGTCAATGAACCCATATTTGCCATTGATGGACACTGCTGCCATACCCTCGTAAAAACTATAAATAGTGTCATATTTGAAAGCGGTCAGCTCTTTGCCCACTTTATTGACCAGTGCTTTTTTATTATTCTTGGTCACAGTTGTAAGACCATTTTTGAAATAATGGACCTCGTCGTAGACCAATGGCACCGTTTCCTCCCCGGCAATGTTCACAAATCCCCATCTATGGTTTAACATGACTGCGGCCATATCGTTTGCGAAAAAACTGATCTCGTCGTACTTAAATGGGGTCATCTGCCATCCGGTGGGATCGATCAAGCCCCACTTGCCATTTAGTTTTACCTTGGCAATGCCCTCTTTAAAATCTTCGGCTTCCTCATACTCGGGTGGGACGACCTCTTTTGCCGTTTTGTCCACATAACCATATTTTCTGCTTTGTTCACTTTGGATCACGGCTAGGCCTTCAGGGGTGAAACTCCCCACATAGTGATATTTATCAGGCTTGATGCCCTGTTCCAATTGCATTCGTATTTTTTGTGTTTCCTCTTCCTTGCGGACCCGTTCACGTTCAGCGGCCGCCTCGGCTTTTTTTTCCCTACGGATCCTTTCCCTCTCGGCGGCTTCCGCCTGTTCCCTTTCCCGGCGTTCGATCTCGTCCGCATAGGATTTCAGGTCGGGCAGGATTTCCATGATCTCGATGTACATGGAGGAAGAGGAGGAAGGGTTTTGATCAAAGAACCGTTTTACATGCTGGTTGGCTTCCTTGTATTTTTTTGTCTTGTAGTAGTTCATCACATAGAGGAACTCGACTTTGGAATAGGTTGAGCCCCTGAGGTATTCGGATACTTTTTGCAAATAGTCCAGGGAGGCCGCAAAGTTTTTGTCCCCATACTCTTTTTCTGCCCGTGAAAAATAGCTCTTGGCCAGTTCGCTGTCATTTTGGGCATAGGAAGCAGTAAGGGATATGATCAAAAAGAGAAAAGAAAATTGGTGCTTCATAGGTCAATGGTTGATACGTTCAACGACCACTTCTCTCTGGTGGTCAAAATAAATGTCCTTGGTAGTGTGGAGCCTTTCGTCCAAAAAGATGTAGACCGTGGCCTTGATGCCAGGGGTATTGGAATAGTTTACAACGCTTATGGTATATTCCCCGCTGATCATGTGCTCCACACTGATGTTCTCCGGCCCATAGGCCTGGGTATTGTCCACGTCCAACACCGCCAGTCCCGTATTTTTGTTCCCGTAATTACAATGCCCATTATTAGGATGTGTCAAATGTAGGTCGATATCGGCGTGTCCGTTCCACGTCAGCGTGGTCCTGAGCTTTACTGGCTTCCCGGAGTAGTTCACGACCACTTGTTGTTCATTGAGGACGGTTTCCCCATGGCGGATCTGGAAACGGACATTGTTGGTGCCCGCCTTGAGGACCAGTTTTCCCCGGAATTGGCCATCGGATGGCAATAACTGCTGTTCGATACCATTATAGAGCACGACCCCGGTGAAGCCATCACTCTGTATATTGTACTTGGCAGCAAAGTCGATCACATTGGTCTGGCTCGTGGAGCCGTTTCTTGGGGCGATGATATCCACCTGTAAACGGTCCGATGACCAAAAGTCATCATCAGTGGCCTCCTGATGCCCTCCATCGGAATCCCAAAAATCGGAATCGCCATGACCGACAGGGTCTTCATCGGACCAAAAATCATCCTCATCTTTTTCGCTTTCTTGCTCCTCCTCTTCTTCTTCTTCTTTCTTTTCCCTTTTCAGGTACTCCCTGGCAATGGATTCCAGTTGGTATCCCCATTCCAAGGTCTTTAAGGATGCCCTTACCTCCAGTTCATCCACTATCTTGTAGATGTTCTTGAACCTGCGGTCGGCATTTTCTTTTTCCTCTGCGGACAGGTTGCCATATTCGGCCGGGGAGTAATTGAGCACATGGTAGTCTGCCACACTTGAAACCCCACCGAGATAGGTTTGCTTGTCCCTCCATTGGATGAAGTTGTTCCAATTGGGGCTTCCGCCAATGATGGATCCCGCTATCTTTTTTCCACTGGTACCGAAGAGAAGGTTGCTGTCGGATACCTCATAGACAAAAGTGCCCAATAGGTTGTAGACCCTATAGGACTGCCCGGCCCTTTTTACCGAGCCCCCATTTTGTTCGAACAAACGGGGTTCGTTGGGCAGGCTTCCTGGTTTGACGCTTGCCGAGCCTCCCTTTGCCTTTCCGTACAGTACCACATCGGCCCGGGATGGTTTTACCGCTTGCAGTTCCTTGACCAGGTCTGGATATTTGTCCAGTTCGTATTTTGAAATGGAAACGCTCTTTCCATCGACCTTGACCGTAAACCGATCATTGGCCTCCCAGGAGAAGGAATAATTCTCTACAGGTTCCCCCATATAGGTTGTCCATTTGATACCGATCTCAAAGGATTTCATGTAACCGGAAGGATCGTCGGATATCACAAGGGAAGATGCATATCCCTGATAGGAATGGTCTTCCCCTTTTTTGAGGATGGTTTGGGAAGTACCGATGGTGCCCAAAAGCAGAAAAGCGATCAATGGGATTTTATCCAATAGGATACCAAGGTAGGTAAAGGTGTGGGGGCTGATATGCAAGATGGTACGGTTCACTAGTGGTATGGGCCATATTGGGCATGCAATTATGGCTTCCTAAAACTTCATTTTTTCTAAAGGTCTAAGCTATTCATTGGGCATCTTTTAAAAAATACCCTGTGGAGGGTATTTTTTATGGGTTATTTTTCAAGATTCCCAATATTTGACGTTAGAGATTCAGTAACCCCCGTTGAATGAATAAGCACACGCTCCAAAAGGCCACTGATATTTGGAAGGAAATTGGCCAGCACAAGACCCCTCAGGAACTACATATAGAGATGGATATCTACAAAAAGATACTCAATCTCTTCCAGGTGGGCGATTATTGTTATTTCATCTTTAGTCCACCACAAATGAAGATGGAATACCAGAATGAGTCCATTACAAAATTGTTGGGCTATACCATGGAGGAATTTACCTTGGAAAAATTTCTGGAAGCGATCCATCCCGATGACCTGGTCACCTATCTGGACTTTGAAGCGGCCATAACCGATTTTTGGGGAAACCTTCCAACGGAAAAAGTATTCAGGTATAAGACCAGATATGATTTTAGGATCCGGTGCAAGGATGGACAAATCAAAAGACTTCTACAGCAGGTCGCGGTAATCCAGAGCGATGAGGAAGGGGCCGTACTCCGGACCTTTGTGATCTTTACGGACATCACTGATTTGAAACAGAGCAATAAAATGGTGTTGTCCATCATAGGGCTTGAAGGCGAACCATCGTATTTTGATATCCTGCCTGCTGAAAAAGGCACATCACAGAAGAGCCTACTTACCAAAAGGGAAATGGAAGTTTTCCGGCTACTGGTCGATGAGTGCCAAACTACCGAGATTGCTGATATCTTGAGTATAAGCCCGCATACGGTCAGTACACACCGAAAGCGTATCTTTAAAAAAACGCAGACCAGTTCTGTGCTTCAGTTGTTGAAGTTCGGTTTGGAAAAAGGCTGGGTCTGACAAATTCCTTTTTCAATAACGTAAAACGACCACGGTAGCTCTATCCGAAGCCTGTGGATTTGTTAGCTAACTTCCTTCCGAATAGGAAAGGATTATGCTTTTGATCCCATTCCAAAATACGATTTGCTTTACTTTTGACGACTTTATGGAACCATTGCCACAAAGTTAAAAAAAGTTCGACGGTCTGATTTCGTGACAGGATTCCTAGTGGATAGGGCGGTCAATGTATACCACCTGCGGCGGATGAAAGTGAGCAGTGCAAATCAAGTGCACGAGATCGACTCA
>NZ_QBUK01000006.1 GCF_003058265.1 Flagellimonas amoyensis | reverse complement strand
TGAGTCGATCTCGTGCACTTGATTTGCACTGCTCACTTTCATCCGCCGCAGGTGGTATACATTGACCGCCCTATCCATCAGGAGGCAATGTGATTTTTGAGGAAAATGATATCAAGGATTAAATAGTTGTTCCATGCCGACAGACCCTGTCATTTGATTCCTAGTCGCCCTTTGAACTCTTCGAGGTCGAGCCTTGAAATGATATAGTCCCGTCCGGTCCTAGTGGCCTTTAGCCTGACGGTCCTTCCTCCAACTTTCTTTCCATTGGTGATATACCTTATTATGGTGGCCTTGCTTACGCCAATTTTTCTGGATGCACTATTACAAGTCAGTTTTTCATCCTTCATCATCTCTTCCTTGTACTTTTCGACCGCTGCATCAGCTGCCAATCTGGTCACTTTCTCCATAAGCTTGTCCATGTAGTCCAAACGCATTGTAATTGTGTTGCCAACTATTGAATAATCTGTTTCCATTGATTAGGAGGTGATTTTTCCCAAATAAATTTTCAAATCAGAAAATTAACGCATGGGATGATAGGACTTAAATCTACTCACATCGATTATGGCATAAATTGTTTTTCCTATTTGTGAAGGATGAATGAAATGGGAGCAGACATCCAAACATACATTTTTGATCGTATATTATATAATGTATTTTCCATATTCATTTATTTTTTATATATTTGTGGATAAAAAGAAATCCCATTGGAGTGGGATTGTCTTTTAATAGTTTCCGGTGAAACTATCTAAATTTTTTTCACATGACAGTACAAATGTACCAAAACGATTGGAGAAATCCAAGAAAAAGGAGAGTTGTCTCAGAAGAAGAGTGCAAACTCGAATTGAAGGAGGTTTTACCTCTATTGTTCCAAGCCTTTAGAGAGGCTTTTATGTCTTACGAAAAAGAAGTAGTACAGACAAGACCTGAAGCAAGGGCAAGGGGATTTGAAGCCTCATTGCTAAATTCTAAAATGATTGAGAGTATTCAAAGACATTTTCCCAAGAAGTGGAAGTTTGGCAAATACAAAAGATTTTTGCTGAATGTAAATGGATTTGTGGTGCTTTTCAAAAAATTAAATGGAAAGGATATGCCGATGAATATAAAGACTAAGTCGGTAGAGGCCATTTCCCAACAATTGAGCCTTCCATTGTTCGATACAGCAGGCACGATGGAAAACCCTATATTGTTCTTTGGTTATCAAAAGGATGGACTAGGGAATGTTACTAATCCTAAGTTGGTTTATATTGACGAGGATAAGGTAAAGTGGACTATAACCGAAAATGACGTGGATGACACAGGAACTATTGCAAATACTAATCCTATTGACAATAATCCCGTTATTCCAGTTGTAAAAGGTGGGGTCCAAAAAAAGAGAAAAAGTAACTGATAATTAACAAATGGTTTCACCGGACCTATTTTAGTATGAACAATTATGAGCATCAACCACAGACAACTTACATTCGCAAGAGAGTTTAGAGGTTATACCCAAACAGAGCTTGCTTCACGAATTGATGGATTGTCTCAGTCTAATCTTTCCAAATTTGAAAAAGGTGTGGAAGCACTATCGGAGGACTTGACTGATAAGATTATTGACTTTTTGAATTTCCCAAAAAGCTTTTTAAGTAAGAGAATTTCAAATGTAGTTGAGAATGCACACTACCGCAAAAAAAGTACAATCACCAAAAAATTAAAAAATGAATTTGAATATAGTATTAAGTTAATAGGCTATCTAGTGGATAGTATGGCTGAATCCATTCAATGGCCGGAATTTACATTAAAGACTTTTGATTTAGAAAAGGGCTACTCACCAGAATATGTGGCCCAACACACACGCAAATTGTTAGGATTGAAACCTGATGAGCCAGTTAGGAATATTTTTCACCTGCTAGAGAAAAACGGGATCATTATTGTTGAAATTCCATCCGATATGAAATTTGATGCAGTTTCTATTCAGACTGATGACGGTTTTCCAGTTATTATTCTTAACAAATACTTTCCTAATGATCGAAAACGTTTCAATCTAGCGCATGAGCTAGGACATTTATTATTTCATGTTTTAGGCAATGTAACCATACCTGAATCTCGAAACTTGGCCAAGGTCAAAGAGTCGGAAGCAAATAGATTCGCTGCTGAGTTTTTAATGCCAGGAGATATTATTAAAAATTCTCTCAGAGGGCTTAAATTGTCATATTTATCTGAGCTAAAACGTTACTGGCTTACATCCATGAGCTCCATAATCAGGAGGGCACGAGATTTAAAGGTCATGCCAGAGGATAGGTATAAATATCTCAATATGGAATTTAGCCGAAGAGGGTTGAAAAGAAACGAAGGGGTCAACGTTTTCATTGATGAACCTGTTACGTTTTACAAAGGATATGAATTGCATAAAACTGAATTGGATTATTCGGATGAAGAATTGGCAGATGCATTTTGTTTGCCTATGGATGTAATCAAAACATTTTGTGATACAAAATCTGGAAATGGTAGATTAAGAGTTCTAGTATAATCTCATCTGAGATGTTAGATACTGGAAGTTTAAATAATGTAACGTGTCATGAAAAAAGGCCAAAAGTTGTAATAGCTTTTGGCCTTTTGCTTAATTGGCGTTTCCCCTGGAAAAACTTGTTATTTTATTCTCTTTGTCAATTTGTTGTCTAATAGTTGTCTAGATAAAAACGAATAACCCTGAAAATCAATTGATTAACAGGGTTAAAAGTACTCGAGGCGGGACTTGAACCCGCACGGGCAAATGCCCACAGGATTTTAAGTCCGGCGTGTCTACCAATTCCACCACTCGAGCTTGTCTGCCGTAGGCATGACAGGACTTAATCTTTCGTATGTTGCTTCTTCTGGTTTTGAATCAAATTCTTTAAAAACTCTTTTCCAAACCCAGATTTCAATTTTTTTTCTTCAATTCTGGCCTCAGCCCTTGTCCGAAACTCTTTTTCAAAAACTAACTCAAAAGGTCTATAAGGCCTAGTGGTTTTGTTTTTGCCTGAATTGTGTTCATTTAACCTTCTTTCTGTATTGGAAGTGATACCCACGTAAATATAATTTCTTTCCAAACTATATATCGCATAAGTATAGAACATAATCCACTTTTTCAATCCGTATCTACCAACCTGCCTGCCGGCAGGCAGGTTCCACCACTCGAGCAGGACTTGTACGTAAAAAAAAACTCCACTCGTGGTGACTGAGCGGAGTCGGAATCGAGCGAAAAACGGGATTCGAACCCGCGACCTCCACCTTGGCAAGGTGATGCTCTACCAACTGAGCTATTTTCGCATTTAAAAGAACCCGCACTTTTTCTGAGCGCGGATGCAAATTTAATATATTTCTTTAAAATGTAAAGTGTTTTCCATAAAAATATGGAACGATCTGCGACTCCAAATTCCAGCAGCCCTTTTTTTATTCGCCCATCCGAGGGGCTTTTACGGCTCTTTTCGTTTCAGTACCTTGTCCTTCAATACTTTGTCCTGTAACTGCTTGGCGTAATTTCGGCTTACGGGAATTTTATGGCCCTCTTCCAAAATCAGCTCGTGGTTTTCCAAAGACCGTATTTTGGCAATGGGAACGATGTACGATTTGTGCACCCGAATAAAGGCTTCCGTGTCCAAATTTTCCTCAATGGTCTTCAAGGGCATCAGGCTCATGTGTTTGTCCGAAGTGGTGTGGATCAACACATAGTTTTCCAAGGCCTTTACAAATAGGATTTCCGAGGTATATATTTTTTGATACCGCCCGTCGCACTTTACAAAAAAGTAGGGTTGTTCAGCGGTTGTTTCGGTAGGTTCTTGAGTGCCCGATTTATAGGAATGGTAGCGAACCGCTTTGGTCACCGCCTTAAAAAAACGATTAAAGGTGATGGGTTTCAACAGGTAATCGATCACATCGAACCGAAACCCGTCCAGTGCATAATTGGGAAAGGCCGTGGTGATGATGACCATAGGCAGGTCGTGGCGGACTTTTAGAAAATCCAACCCCGTCAAATAGGGCATCTGAATGTCCAAAAAGATGAGGTCGATGGCCTGTTTTTCCAACATTTGGTCTAATTCCAGGGCATTTTCTACCGTGCACACCAGTTCCAAATGGTCGATGACCTGCACATATTCCTGCAGCACCTCCCTGGCGAGTGGTTCGTCATCCACGATTATGCACTTCAGTTTTTTTGCCATTCCAGTTTCAATAGTACGGAAAATCTATCTTTTTGATCATCAATCTCTAACGAATACGATTCAGGATACAATAAATGCAGCCTACGTTCCACGTTGGTCAGCCCGATGCCTTTGGGTCGTTCGTCCTCGTTGCCAAGTCCATTGGGACCTTTACTGTTTTCGATGTCCAGTTTGAGGTAGGTATCGGTCACTTTCAGAGTCATTCGGATAAAATTGGGTTGCCCTTTTCCTTTGGAAACGTGTTTGAAGGCATTTTCCACAAAGGGAATCAGGATAAAGGGAGCGATTGTTTTTTGATGCAGCGTTTGGTCCAGAATATCGAACTGCATTTCGGTATGTTCGGGATCCAACCGCAGTTTTTCCAGGTCGATGAAATTTTCAATAAACCGAAGTTCCTTTTCCAACGGAATCTGTTCATCATTGCATTCATACAATTGAAAGCGCAGCATGTCCGAAAAATTCGCCAACGATTCCGAGGCCAGATCTGGGTTTTTATGGATCAACGCAAAAATGGAATTGATGGTATTGAACAAAAAATGGGGATTGATCTGCGATTTCAGGTACTTGAGCTCGGTTTCTAGGTGTTCTTTTTCCAGTCGCAACCGCCTTTTCTCGGCCTGTAGCCAATTCTTGCCCAATTTGATGCTCATCCCCAAGGTCATACTGGCAACGGTGGAGGGCAGGGCCCACACAAAATAGATGGTGGTGAATTGATATGGATATACCCCGAACAGCTCGAACAACGTCTTTCCGGAAAGAAAGGAAGCCAAAAAATATCCGCTAACGATAAAGGCATTGCTGACCAAAATGGTGGCCAATACCGAAAAAATATAACTGGCATAACGACCGACATACAACAACTTCGGAATCAGAAAGTACAGGTTGAAGTACACCCCGATAATCTGAAAGATCACATAAAAATAGAATTTGACGGACGTGTCGCTGTGGAGCAGATACTCCCAAACTTCGGAAAGGCTGCCCACATTGATGGTCAACCATACCAAATGATATCCCAGCCAAAAGGGGATATGGTACAGTTTGAGTCGCAAGGCAATCTTTTTCAGTCGGTTGAAATCCATCCACAAATTCATAAATCAGTACAAGTTACTTTTTTTGGCCTTGCTCTCGAACCAAATTGACGACCTGCCGCAAATAATTGACGAACGACATTTTACATCATTATCTGGGAAAAGATGCAGGAAGTCAACTAAGTATCCCCTTCGGTCAATCCAATTATGTTGGTAGGACAAAGCAAACTTCATTTGGTGGAAATCAATTCAAAACAAATGAAAGTCAAGTATTTAACTGGTAAAAATCTTTGGGTGAATCTTATGTTGATTGCTGGAATCTCCCAAGTTTTGGCGCAAGTAACCGGCAGGGTAAACGATGAACAAGGCAATCCTGTTCCTTTTGCCAATGTGGTGTTGTATCAGGCGGTTGATACAACTTTGGTTACAGGTGCCATAACTGACGATACGGGTTATTTTTCCTTGGAAACCAAAGCAGTTGGTGCGTTTAGAGTGCGTGTTACTTATCTCGGTTTTTCAGATTTTTATACGGAACCTTTTTATTTGAATGCTGGTGAACCATCACAGCAATTAGGCACTTTGGTGTTGACAGAAAATGTGAACGAGCTGGATGAGGTGGTATTGGCGGCACGAAGGGATTGGGTGCAACGTACTCCGGAGGGCCAAGTAATCAACGTGCAGAGCAGTGTCATGACCAAGGGTAGTAATGCGATGCAGTTATTGGAACGATTGCCCGGTGTGATTTTGGACCGGCGTGACAATCAGTTTTCCTTGAACGGGCAAAGTGGGGTTACGGTCCTTTTCAACGGTAGAAGGGTATCGATGTCCATGGAAGATGTGATGGCGCTTTTGGAAAGCACCTTGGCGGACAATATTGAAAAGGTGGAACTTGTCACCTCGCCTTCGGCCAAATACGATGCGGATGGGGGAGCGGGCATCATCAATATTATCTTCAAAAAAGGATTGAACGAGGGCAGCCAGTGGAACTACAGTGCCAGTTTGGGGTATGGCTATTGGGAAAAGGCAAGTACTTCTTTGGGCTATTCCTTCGGAACGGAGAAAATGCACCTGAATGCCAACTATTCCCTGTTCCATGATCATGGCAAAAATGGGTTTGAAGGGTCGGGAACCAGTTTTCAACCTATTCTTGGGGCGCCAAGTCAGGCTATTTTTTCTACCTATTTCAACAATAACAACAATGCCCATAATGCAAATTTGGCAATGGGCTATCAAATTTCACCAAAGGTGGAACTCGGTGGGGAACTCACCTTGAATTTTGCCAAGAACCGATCCATGTCCAATGTGAACAACGGAAGAATTATTGAAGGACAGGATTATTTCAGGTCGCATTTGGTTTCTGACGGTACCTCAACAAAAGCGAACGTGATTTCTTCTTTGTATTTGACTGGCAAGCTTACCGATCATTCCAGTTTGGCCGTGGACTTGAGTTATCTCAATTATACCAACGACAACCCGGCCACCACAAAGAGCGAATATTTTGACGAAAACGATGAGCCCTACGACCCGGAAAACGAAATTTTTACGGATGGGAATCGAGGTTTTAGTGAATCCACCATCCAGTTGGGGGTACTTAAGTTGGATTACAACCATGTCTTCAGTGACAAGGTGGAAGGTGAATTTGGGTTCAAGGGCAGTTATTCCGATAATACCAACGACAGCAAGATCGAGACCCAGTTGGAAGGCGAATGGATTGTGGATCCCCGTTCCCAAAGCTTGGTAGAAAGTGATGAAACCTTGTGGGCAATGTATGCTCAGTTTCATATGCAACTTCATGAGAAATCGAAGGTCGACCTTGGTTTACGCTATGAGGATTGGAGACGTACCTTGTCCACTTCGGACGAAGATTTCAAGATTAGTCAATTTTTTCCATCGGTTTCTTACCAGTACCAACTTTCGGAAAATAAACAACTCAACCTCAATTATCATCGCCGGATTAGTAGACCCGCCTATTCCGATTTGGTCACGAGTCTGTATTACAATGATCCCACGGCCATTTTCACGGGCAATCCCATGTTGAGGCCCGGCATCACTAATACGCTACAATTGGAATATGTGAAAAATGGGTATTCTTTGGGACTCTCGCTTCAAAAGGAAATCGACCCCATTATCCGATACCAATTGACCTCCACACCACAGAACGATATTTTGGTGGTTTCCCCTCAAAATGCAGATTATCAGAAAAGTATAGGTCTCTTTTTGAACATTCCCGTGCAATGGGCACCTTGGGCCAGACTCAATGTGTCCTCCACTTCGGCCATTCGCGATTATAAGATTTCGTACAGTCCCGATCCGGCCTCAAAGACCTATTTCTACCAGAGTCTCAACTTTAACCAAAGCATCAAATTGCCTTGGCAAATGGATGTGGAATTGTCGGGTTGGTACAATTTTGATCACTACAACGGCACCAATTCCACGAAAGGTTTTGGGGTGATGAATTTTGGAATTTCGAAGCAGTTTAAGAATGACTGGGGAACCTTACAGTTCAGTGTTTCCGATGTGTTCCGAAGTTTGGATATCCATACGCACCTGAGTGGGATGACCCCCATTGTTTTTGATATTGATACGCGGTCGCGGTATCGGGACGAATCGGCCTTTACTCGCATTTTTAGGTTGACCTACTCCAGAAGTTTTGGAGGAAATGCGAACAAAAAATCACGCAATCTGGAAAAAGAGGAATTCAATCGGGTAAACTAGGAAGTCGCCTTCTTCTTTTTGCTCAACATCCGTTTGATTTCGTTAAGCTTCATTAGGGCTTCCACGGGAGTAAGGGTGTCAATGTCCAAGTGCAATATTTCGTCCTTGATTTCTTCCAAAAGTGGATCGTCCAGGTTGAAAAAACTCAACTGCATCTCATTTTGCGAGGCTTGGAGCTTATCTGAAATCTCTTCGCTGGAATGTGATTTTTCCAGTTTTTTCAGGATTTTGTTTGCCTTTTGGATCACCTGTTGGGGCATGCCGGCCATTTTGGCCACATGGATCCCGAAACTGTGCTCACTGCCCCCCGGCACCAATTTCCGAAGGAAAAGCACATTGTCTTCCAATTCCTTCACCGAAACATTGTAGTTCTTGATCCGAGAAAAGGTGGTGGTCATCTCGTTCAGTTCGTGGTAGTGCGTCGCAAAAAGCGTTTTGGCCCTGGCCGGATGTTCGTGCAAATATTCCGAAATGGCCCAAGCAATGGAAATGCCATCGTAGGTGCTGGTACCGCGACCGATTTCATCCAACAACACCAAACTGCGTTCGGACAGGTTGTTGAGGATAGATGCCGTTTCGTTCATCTCCACCATAAAGGTCGATTCGCCCATGGAAATATTATCGCTGGCCCCCACACGGGTAAAAATTTTGTCAATGACACCAATTTTGGCTTCGGAGGCGGGTACAAAACTTCCCATTTGGGCCAAGAGCACAATCAAGGCCGTTTGCCGCAGCAAAGCCGATTTACCACTCATGTTCGGACCCGTGATCATGATGATCTGCTGATCTTCGCGGTTGAGTAGTACATCATTGGTCACGTACTGCTCGCCCAAGGGCAATTGTTTTTCAATGACTGGGTGCCTGCCTTCCGTGATGTCCAGTGTAGTGGATTCATCCATGGTCGGTTGCACATAATTATTTTCGCTGGCGAGTTGTGCAAATCCACAAAGGCAATCCAACTGTGCGACCAAATGGGCATTCTGTTGAACGGGGGTGATGAATTCCTGCATCCACACCAATAGGCGTTCGAACAGTTGTTGCTCCAAGTGAAGGATGCGTTCTTCGGCCCCCAAGATCTTCGCTTCGTATTCCTTAAGTTCCTCGGTGATATAGCGTTCTGCATTCACCAAAGTCTGTTTGCGGATCCAACCTTCAGGCACCTTGTCCTTGTGGGTGTTGCGCACCTCAATGTAGTAACCGAACACGTTATTGGAATCGATTTTGAGCGAAGTGATTCCTGTAAGTTCGGTCTCACGTTCCAGCATTTTGTCCAGATAATCCTTCCCGGAAAAAGCAAGGTTGCGCAATTCGTCCAATTCCTCGGAGTAGCCTTGGGCGATGGTGTTCCCTTTGGCTAGGTTCACAGGAGCTTCCTCGTTCAACACCTCTTTGATTTTGGAGCGAAGGGATTCGCAGGCGTCCAAACGTTCCCCGATGTTTTGTAGGGAAGGATTGGTGCTGTCCTGTGCTGCTAATTTTATGGGCACGATGGCTTCCAATGAATTTTTGAGTTGGATGACTTCCTTCGGATTGATTTTTCCGGTTGCCAATTTGGAAATGAGTCGCTCCAGATCTCCCATTTGTTTGATCCAGTGCTGCATCTTTTCCAATTGATCACCATGTTCCTTCAAATGGGCCACCACTTGATGGCGCTGCTGAATTTTCTCCAGATTTTTCAAAGGAAGGGCCAACCAGCGTTTCAACAATCGACCACCCATGGGCGATAGCGTGTTGTCGATAATGTCCAACAAGGTCACCGCATTTTGATGGGGGGAATGGTAGAGTTCCAGGTTTCGGATCGTGAACCGGTCCATCCACACATATTCCTCCTCGGCAATGCGTTGGATCTGGTTGATGTGCTGTAGGCGGCTATGTTGTGTTTCCGATAGGTAATGCAATACGGCCCCCGAGGCAATGATTCCATGGTTGAGGTGGTCTATACCGAAACCCTTAAGGGTTTTCGTGCCAAAATGGTTGTTCAGGCTTTCCAAGGCATAATCTTCCTGAAAAATCCAATCTTCCGTAAAGAAGCTGTGGTATTGGTTACCGAAATATTCTGTGAATTCCTTTTTATGGTTTTTGGAGACCAATACTTCGTTGGGCGCAAAATTTTGAAGGAGCTTGTCCACTTGCTCCACAGAACCTTCGGAGGTCAAAAATTCCCCTGTGGAAATGTCCAAAAAGGAGACACCCAATTTGTTCCTGCCAAAATGAATGGCACTTAAAAAGTTGTTGCTCTTGGCCGATAAAATATCGTCGTTGAGGGCCACACCGGGAGTCACCAATTCGGTCACCCCACGTTTTACGATGCTCTTGGTCATCTTGGGGTCTTCCAACTGGTCGCAGATGGCCACCCGTTGCCCCGCCTTTACCAATTTGGGTAGATAGGTGTTAAGGGAATGATGGGGAAATCCGGCCAATTCCGTTTTATCGCCACCATTGTTCCTGTGGGTTAGGATGATACCCAATATTTTGGCGGCCTTGATGGCATCGTCCCCGAACGTTTCATAAAAGTCGCCCACACGAAAGAGCAACAGTGCATCAGGATGTTTGGTCTTGATGGTGTTGTATTGTTGCATCAACGGGGTTACCTTCTTTGTCTTATTGGCTGCCAAAGCGATTTTATTCGTTTATTTTTGTCCCATAAATTGAGTGGAAGACGAATATATCGCTTTCATCATGTTCCCAAAATTTTTGTTGATATTTTGCCCCCAATGGTTAAAAAAATGAATCGAAAACTGGAAAATAGCGAATTGGAACGACTGGATGTCATCAGTTTCAAGGAAGCGGAAAAGACGCCTATCATTGTCATATTGGACAATGTCCGCAGCTTGAACAATATTGGTTCGGTCTTCAGGACCGCGGATGCTTTTTTGGTGCAAAAGATTTATCTCTGTGGCATTACGGCGACGCCTCCCCACAAGGATATCCGAAAAACAGCGCTTGGTGCCACCGAAAGTGTGGATTGGGAATACCGAAAGGATACCCTGGAACTGGTTGAGGAACTAAAATCCAAACACATTAAGGTCATTTCCGTGGAGCAGGCCGAGAATGCCATCATGTTGAATACATTTCAAACTGACCCCGAAACAACGGTAGCATTGATTTTCGGCAACGAGGTCAAGGGGGTTGCCCAAGAAGTGGTTTCGGCCAGTGATGCCGTTTTGGAAATTCCGCAGTTGGGGACCAAACATTCCCTGAATATTTCCGTAAGTGCTGGGGTAGTGGTATGGGATCTCTGGTCCAAACTGAATGCCCAAAAATGAAAAAAGCCCTGAAAAATCAGGGCCCGATATAAAGTTTGAGTTAGTTAGTTCCTTATTAAGAGGGCTCTAAGAAAATAAAACCAATCGTTATATCCAAACATTTTCTAAAAATTCTCCTAAAATTGGGATGAAAGGATGTTATCATCGAGCATCTCCAAAATGGACTCATAATCGGTCGGATTGTTCACAAAGTCCAGCTCGCCCATATCGATGATGAGGCTGTTCTGTTCCGGGTGGTCCTTCAGGAAATCCAAATACCCCCGATTGATTTTTTCCAAATAATCCGGGTCCATGTTCTGCTCGTAGTCCCTGCCCCTTTTCTTGATATTGGCCAACAACCGTTCGGTATTTTGGTAGAGGTAAAGGTAGATTTCCGGTTTTTTCACCTCTTTGTACATAAAGTTGAACAGCTTTCGGTACAGGTTGAATTCTTCCTGCTGCAAGGTGACCTTGGCAAAGATGAGCGATTTGAAGATGTCATAATCACTCACCATAAAATTCTTGAACAGGTCAAACTGTGAGGTGTCGTCCATAAACTGCTGGTAACGGTCCGCCAAAAAGGACATTTCCAAAGGAAATGCGTAGCGGGGTTTGTCCTGATAGAACTTGGGCAGAAAGGGGTTGTCGGCAAAGCGTTCCAGTACCAATTTGGCATTGAAATCCTCGGCGATCATCTTGGAAAGGGTGGTCTTGCCCGCACCGATATTCCCTTCGATGGCGATGAACTGCAATTGGGAATACAGTCCCGAACGGTCCTTGAACAATCGGTATTTTGTTTTGATGAGCTTGCTGCGGTCCTTGCATTCCTGCAATAGGTTTCGGGTGTCTTTCTGGAACACGGGATGGTAAAATTGGGGGGCAATGTCCGCCAATGGTTTCAGTACAAAGTTCCGATGTTGCATCTGCGGATGTGGCACCACCAATTCGTCCGTATGGATGACCTCTGTGCCATAATAAACGATGTCGATGTCCAAGGTCCGGGAGCCATACGCCTTTGTCTCCGAGCGCACACGACCAAAATCCCGTTCAATTTGCATCAGGGTATCAAGCAACGCTTCTGGCGAAAGTGGGGTCAGTAGGGAAATGCAGATGTTCAAAAAATCGTCCCCCTCAAAACCTACGGCCGGATTTTCATACACCGATGAAATGTCCAATACAGATCCTGCGCGTTGTTGGATGCGAAAAACAGCTTTTTGTAGAGTTGCCCGGCGATTGCCCAAATTGCTTCCCAGCGAAAGATATACCTTTTGTTTTCTGACCATAATCGAAGAAACAAAGTAAACAAAACAATACTACAATGGTTATATTTGGGACAGATTAAATTTTCATTGGATGAACTTTTTGAGAAACCTATTGGCTTCCATTTTGGGAAGCTTGATGGCATTTGCGATAATCATGGGGATGTTCTTCATTTTTTTGATGTTGATGGGCAATGCGGATGATGGAGTGGTGGTGAAGAAGAACACGGTCCTGGAGCTTGGCTTCATGGTCCCCGTGTTAGATTATACGGGTAAGGACGAAACCGACCCTTTTGCCGCGCTTTGGGGTGGCGAGTTAGGCATGGACGAGATCTTGCACACCATAGCAGTGGCCAAAACGGATGACCGTGTCGAGGGAATCAGTATCACCACCAGTTTTTTGCAAGCGGGCATTGCGCAGACCAGGGAGATCCGGGAGGCATTGCTCGATTTCAAATCCTCGGGCAAGTTCGTGCTCGCCCATTCCGACATCTATTCCCAGAAGGATTACTATTTGGCCAGTGTGGCCGATGAGGTATATATAAACCCCGTAGGCATTCTCGATTTTAAGGGGCTTGCCACAGAAGTACTTTATTATAAGGACCTTCAGGAAAAATCAGGGATAAAAATGGAGGTCATTCGCCATGGCAAGTACAAAAGCGCGGTGGAACCCTTTTTGTCCAATACCATGAGTGACGAGAACCGTACGCAGATCAAGGAATTGATCACTTCCATTTGGGATGTTATTGTGGACGACATTTCGGCCTCCAGAAAGATGAGCCCTGCGGACCTGAACATCGTGGCCGATACTTTGGGCGGAAGAACACCCAGTTTGGCCGTGGCCTCCGGTTTGTTGGACGGGGTACTGCACTTTGATGAGTACGAGGACCTCCTCCGGGAAAAAGTGGGCGTGAACGAGGGTGAAGAGCTTAACTACATCAAGTTTATGGACTATGCCCAATCGGCAAGCAAGAAAAATATAGTGACAGGGACCGACAAGATAGCCGTGATCTATGCCCAGGGGGAGATATTCTACGGAGAGGGCGGAAAAGACTACATCGGTCAGGGACTGATCGTTGAGGCACTGCAAAAAGCGGTGGAGAATGAAAGTGTAAAGGCCATTGTGTTCCGGGTGGATTCCCCTGGGGGCAGTGCTCTGGTCTCCGATATCATTTGGAGGGAGATGCAACTGGCCAAACAGGAAAAGCCTTTGGTCGTTTCCTTTGGAAACGTGGCAGCATCGGGTGGATACTATATCGGTGTGGCAGGTGACAAGATTTTTGCCGAACCCACGACCATCACTGGGTCCATTGGCGTGTTTGGGACCATTCCCAACATCAATGAACTGGCCAAGAATGTAGGCATCAATGCCGAGCAGGTGGGTACCAACCAAAATTCGGTGGACTATTCGCTGTTCGAGCCCATGGACGACTCGTTCCGTAACGTGGTCCAGGAAAGTATCGAGGAAACGTATGGTATCTTCTTGGAACGTGTGGCCCAAGGCCGCAACATGAGCATTGCCCAAGTGGACTCACTCGCCCAGGGAAGGGTATGGAGTGGGGTGGATGCCAAGGCGAACGGCTTGGTGGACGAACTGGGCAATTTGGACGATGCCATAGCGGCGGCGGCCGAAATGGCGGGATTGGATTCCTACGGCATTCGAAAATATCCAAAATACAAGTCAGGCTTTGAGCAATTTATGGAGAATATGGGCGGGGTAAAGACCAAGATAGGGGAGTCCATCATCCAGGAAGAGATCGGTACGGAAGCCTACCAACTTTTGAAGGAGTTCAAGGAATTGGGCAAACAGGAAGGGATTCAGGCCAAGATGCCTTTCCGTCTGAACATTAAATAAGCATGACGCAAAAGGACAAAAAAGCGGCATTTTCCATCTATCTGTACCTTGGGGCACTGTTCATCACCTCCTTGGTGGTGTCCAACCTCATATTTCAAAAATTTTTCCATTGGGCCCCGTTCGGTGAGGTCACTGTTTTTGGGGCGCCCCTTTTCGAGCTTTCGGTAGGGATTTTGCCCTATCCGATCACTTTTTTGATCACCGACCTGATCTCTGAGATCTACGGAAAGAAAAAAGCCAATCAAGTGGTGACGGCGGGCATCTTTGCCTCCTTTTTTTCCATGGGCATCATTTTGTTGGCCATCTATTCCAAGGCTATTCCCAGCTCACCCATAGATGATGCTACCTTCGGTAAGGTGTTTGGACTATCGCCCTTGGGTGTGCTGGCCTCCATGTTGGCCTATCTGGCGGCGCAGTACATCGATATCAGCATCTATCACTTTTGGAAAAAGGTGACACAGGGCCGAATGCTGTGGCTCCGGAACAATTTCTCCACCTTCTCATCACAACTGATAGATACGGTCACCGTGGTGGGGCTTTTGTGCATATTTGGCGTTTTGCCTTGGGACAAATTCTATGGTCTGGTTATCAGTGGAGTACTTTTTAAGATAATTATAGCACTTTTGGACACCCCTCTGCTCTATCTTTTCGTATATCTAATGCGTAAAAGATTTAACTTAAAAATAGGGGAAGAAATTTCTTTAGATTGAGGACTTCTCCTTTAATTTGTTGTAAAACATCTTAGTATGAAGAAAAAAGTCCTGAAAATTACCGTTATAACCCTACTTGTACTCATCGCCCTGGTTGTGGCCATTCCTTTGTTCCTTCAAGGAAAAATCGAACAGATCATCAAGGACAAGGTCAACAACAGTATCAATGCCACTTTGGATTTTGAGGATGCGAGCCTGAGCTTGCTCAAGAGCTTTCCCAGCGCCAATGTGCAACTCACGAACATTTCACTGGTGAACAAGGCCCCGTTTGAGGGTGACACCCTGTTTTCCTCAGGGAATATAGAGCTTACCATGTCCATCAAGGAATTGTTCAAGTCTGCCGATGAGCCCATCGTTATCCAAAAATTCAATGTGGACAAGGCCAAATTGAATGTCAAAGTGGATGAAAACGAAAATGCCAACTATGACATTGCCAAGGAAGATGAAAGTGCCCCGTCCGAAGCTACCGAAGAATCCGGGGACAACTTCACCTTGAACATGGATTCCTATAACATCACCAATTCCGAGATTGTGTACCATGATCTTTCCAGCGGTATGCGTTTGGCCATTTCCGAAATGAACCACTCCGGTACCGGAGATCTATCCCTCGAAAAATCCCAATTGAAGACCAAGACAGATGCCTTGGTCTCCTTCGAGATGGACAGCACCCTGTATCTGAACAAAAACAAGATCAATCTGGATGCCTTGATCGATATCGATCTGGCGGAGAGCAAATATTCCTTTTTGGAGAACAAGGCGTTGGTGAACCAACTGCCCTTGGTGTTCGATGGTTTTGTAAAGATCAATGAGAACAACCAAGAAGTGGACATTACCTTCAAGACGCCCTCTTCCGATTTCAAGAATTTCCTCGCCGTGATCCCGGAAGCCTATTCCAAGAACATCGAGACCGTGCAGACCACGGGTAATTTTGAGGTGAACGGACAGTTCAAGGGCATTGTGGACGAAGAACACATCCCTACGTTCAAGATTGCCATCAATTCGGACAATGCGTCCTTCAAATATCCCGACCTGCCCAAGGCCGTGCGCAATGTGTTCATCGATACCGAGATCAACAACGAAACGGGGATCACCGAAGATACCTACGTGGACATCAACAGGCTCTCCTTTACCATTGACGAGGACAAGTTCAACATGAATGCCAAGATCAGGGAGCTGATGGGCAACACCAAGGTGGATGCCCACATGGACGGACGAATCAATCTGGCCAATATTTCACAGGCTTATCCCGTTCCCGATGACTATAACCTGAAAGGAATCCTGAATGCGGACGTGACCACCGGTTTTGATATGGAATCCTTGGAGAAAAAACAGTACCAGAACACCAAGATGAGCGGTAACATGCAGCTCACAGGATTTGAATATGCCTCCGAAGAACTAAAGAACCCCGTGGCCATCAGCAAGGCGGCCATGACCTTCAACCCGCAAACGGTAGCCCTGAACTCCTTTGAAGGCAAAACGGGAAGCACCGATTTCAATGCTTCAGGAACGTTGACCAATTTGTTGGGCTTTATGTTCAACGATGAAAAAGTGGAGGGTAACTTCAAACTGAGCTCCAACCAGTTTGCCCTGAACGATTTTATGATGGAAGAAACGGCCGAGACGGGAACCAGCACGGGCGAAAAGGAGAGTACCCCTGCAACTACGGGTGAGGAGCGTATAAAAATACCTTCTTTTTTGGACTGTACCGTAGAGGCTGCGGCCAATACCGTGCTGTATGACAACCTGAAACTGAAGAACGTGAAGGGAACCTTGGTGATCAAGGATGAAACGGCGACGGTGCAAAATCTCACTTCCGATCTTTTTGGAGGTACACTGGGCTTGTCGGGTTCCGTTTCCACCAAAGAGGCCAGCTCTACATTTGATGTGGACCTTGGGATGAGCAACTTCAACATCGGGGAATCCTTTGCCGGATTGGACCTGTTCAAAGTGTTGACACCCTTGGCCAGCGCCATTCAGGGAAAACTCAATTCCGACATCAAGATATCCGGGAACCTGAAGGATGACTTTACCCCCAATTTGGCGACCATATCCGGGAACCTTTTGGCCGAATTGTTGTCACCAAAGGTGGATACCGAAAAAGCGCCCTTGGTTTCGGCCTTGGACAGCAAGTTCAATTTCTTGAACACCAAGGAAATCAATCTGGATGGGCTAAAAACGGCCTTGAGTTTTGACAATGGAACCGTGAGTGTAAAGCCTTTTACGCTAAAGTACAAGGACATTGCCATCAATGTGGCAGGTAGCCATAGTTTTGAAAAACAAATGGAATACAAGGCCACTTTGGACGTTCCTGCCAAATATTTGGGCGCGGAGGTGAACAAACTGATCGCCCAATTGAACGATAATAGCCTGGGTGAGGTCACCATTCCCGTTACAGCAAATATTGGTGGCAACTTTACCAGCCCTACGGTAAGCACAGATTTGACCTCTGGGGTCAAGACCTTGACCACAAAGCTGGTGGAGATCCAAAAACAAAAATTGGTGAACCAAGGCAAGGACAAGGCCAAAGATCTGTTGTCCGATGTGTTCAAAAAGAACGAGGGTGACACCACTGCTACCAAATCCTCCGGGGTGAAAGAAACGTTGGGGAACCTGCTAGGCGGTGACAAGAAGACCACCACTACCGATACGACCAAGACCACAACCAAGGAAGAAGACGTAAAGAATGCCGCAAAATCCGTACTCGGTGGATTATTGGGCAAGAAGAAGAAAGATACTGTGAACTAAAAAATATAAAGGGCTGTCTAAAAAGTGATCAAATTGTCATTTTGAGCTGTCACCCTGAGCGCAGTCGAAGGGGCAGGTGAAAAATCTTTATTGTTTTATTGCCAAATGGGTGAATTTCAAAAAGATTCTTCATTTCATTCAGAATGACACCTTTTTAGACAGCCCTTTTTTATTCCTCGATTTCACCCTCGATAGTGGCCAGAATCTCATCCATGCTCTGCATCAATGGAACGTAGTGCATGGTTTCCGTGGTGATGCTGGTGAGGACGAACATCAACAGATTGTTCTCAAATTCGGTGGATTGCAAAAGGGGGAGGTTGCTCAGTTGTTCCGTGGCAACGGGAAGTCCCAAATCACCGGAAACCCCTGTGAGGTCATAAATGGTCTTGATGCTGTTTTCGTTCGTTCGGAACATATTGATGATTTGGTCCCTCTCCTGGTCCAGCATGGCCTCTTGTTTGGAAATATCATCCATATTGGAAATCCAGTTGGTGAGCAAAACCCGAAGTTGTGGGTTGGTGAGGTCCTTCAAGCTGCCCGAATTGATCATTTCCTCCAATAGCGAATTGTTGGGGTTATAGGAAATATCAAAAGCGAAGGCATTGTAGAGCAGGTTGGACAGTTCCTCTTCATTAGGAAGGCGGTTTGGGTCCTGCATAAAACCTATGATGGTCTTGGAATCCTCATAGCTCTTTTTGTTGACAGAAATAAGGGTCTTGAGTTTGTTTTGGCTCGTCTCGAATTCCTTTTTCAGACCGATGAGATAAACCTGTTGCTTCTTGTGTTTGATGCTGTCCTCGTTGGCATTGTCAATGGCCAAGGCGATAAGAATGCCAATTACCACCAATACGATTTCGCCAATGGCATAGAGCACATAGTTGCCGACCTTTTTTTCTTCGATCAGTCCCCTTCGGATTTTTCTAAAAAATTTGAGCATGGTATAAGGTTGGTTTTGAAAAAGGCATCAACCGATGCCGATACCTACATAATATCCCTCGCTGCCCCGTACATTGAACACGGTGTTGTCCTCGAAGATGAGGTACTGACCTTTGATGCCCTTGAGTACCCCCGTGTAGCTAGGTGTTTTGTCCAGGTTTAGGCTATTTACCTTTTCTGGATACTGCAGTACCGGAAAATCAAGATGGGTCTCCCCATTGTTCTCGATGAAATATTTGGCCGCTTCGTCGGGAATAAAGGGTTTCAACTTGTTCCGCCACTCCACGAGGTCCACATCCTCAATGTCGTTTTTGAGCATTTTCTGCCAACTGGTCTTGTCGCTCACATGATCCTTGAGGGCCACCTCGGTGATCCCGGCCAGATATCGGTTGGGCACCTCCACAATTTCGATGGCCTCATGCGCCCCTTGATCGATCCAACGAGTGGGTACTTGCGATTTTCGAGTAACGCCCACCTTAATATTGCTGGAATTGGCCAGATATACAATGTGTGGCTGTAGCTGCATCTTCTTTTCGTATTCCAGGTCACGGTCCTCCTTGTCCAGATGGGCCGTGCTCAGTTCAGGTTTCATGATCCAATCGCCGGCAAGCGGGGTCTCATAAAAACAGGATTTGCAGAACCCCTGTCTGTAGATGGGCTTGTCCTCTCCACAGTTCAGACATTGGAACTTGATGAAATCGATTTGGAGCTGTTTGCCCAACGCTTGGTTCATGTTGAGAAAATCGTTCTCGAAGACCAAAAAGTACTGGATGGGCTTCCCGTTTTCGGTTTGCATTTTGCGTAGGACTCCTTCGTATAGCATGTGGAATGAATGTTTGTTTCTAATTTGAAAATGAAAGCCAGAAAAGCTATTTTAGCGGTTACACCTTGCTAAATTCTCGGTTAAAGATACCTAAAAATGCCAATACCATTATTCAATTCCATAGCTTCTTGGTTGTTGAAAAAGCGTTATCATCAGATAGAGCTTTTTTTGAAGTACCCCTTGGATGTCCAAGATGAGGTATTGAGACAGTTGATGGATTTTTCCCAGGACACCATGATCGGTAAACAGTATGGCTTCAGGGATTTGCCCAAGTATGAAGAATTCTGCAACAGGGTGCCCTTGGTGAGCTATGAGGATGTGGCCCCATTGATAGAACGCACACGTAAAGGCGAACAGAACCTCTTCTGGCCCACCACCATCAAATGGTTTGCCAAGAGCAGTGGCACCACCAATGCCAAGAGCAAGTTCATTCCGGTGAGCAACGAGGCCTTGGAGGATTGTCATTACAAGTCCAGTAAGGACCTTCTGTGCCTCTACCTGAACAATAATGAGAATTCCCAATTGTTCACTGGAAAGAGCCTCAGGTTGGGAGGGAGCAAGGAGCTCTATGAGGACAATGGAACCTTTTTCGGGGACCTTTCCGCTATCTTGATAGACAATATGCCCCTTTGGGCAGAATACAGCAGTACGCCCAGCAACAAGGTTTCCCTGATGAGCGAGTGGGAATCCAAATTGGAGGCCATCATAGAGGAGAGCATCCAAGAAAATGTGACCAGTTTGGCAGGCGTTCCCTCATGGATGTTGGTATTGCTCAACCAAGTTTTGGAGAAAACCGGTAAGGGCCATTTGTTCGAGATATGGGAAAACCTGGAAGTCTATTTCCATGGCGGGGTGAGCTTCACGCCCTACCGCGACCAGTATAAGAAACTGTTGCCCCGCAAAAGTTTTAATTATTATGAGACCTACAATGCCTCCGAAGGATTTTTTGGCATACAGGACCAGAACAATTCAGATGACCTATTGTTGATGTTGGACTATGGCATTTTCTATGAGTTTATCCCGATGGGTCCCGGAGGAGATGGTAAGGCCATACCTTTGTGGGAAGTGCAGCTAGGGGTAAACTATGCGATGGTAATCACCACCAATGCCGGACTTTGGCGGTACAAGATCGGTGATACAGTGCGGTTCACCAGTAAAGACCCGTACCGGATCAGGATCACTGGGCGTACCAAACACCACATCAATGTGTTTGGGGAAGAACTGATCATTGAAAACGCGGAGGAAGCCTTGCGACAGATTTGCCAAACCACCGATTCCGAGATCATGGACTACACCGCTGCTCCCATTTTCATGACCGATAAGGAAAAAGGGGCCCACGAGTGGGTCATTGAATTCAGAAAGCCACCTAAGGATGTATCACATTTTATTGAATCCCTTGACAATGCGCTCAAATCGTTGAACTCGGACTATGAGGCAAAACGGTACAACAATATCACCCTCAAAATGCCCAAAGTGCACGTGGCACGCAAGAACCTTTTCCATGATTGGTTGAAATCCAAGAACAAATTGGGAGGTCAGCACAAAATTCCAAGGCTCTCAAACGAAAGGTGTTACATTGAAGAGTTGCTCCAAATGAACGTGCAATAACATAGTTTTTATAGAATGTAACTCCGTATATTGAATTTACGAAAACGTTTTCGTAAATTTGAACCCTTTATCGTGGAAACGAATCTTTTGAACAAATAAAAGCGGAGGTTACACGTTTAATGATGAAATTTCCCCATCAAATTTTGTCAAACACTAAACCATTAAACAATGACAGAAAAACTGGTAGTCATCTCAGACATGTGGGGCGCTAAAAAGGGGCTATGGATAGCCTCTTATTTTGGATACCTTCAGCAGTATTACGACATCGTGTTTCACGATTGCCAGCAACTAGGGGGCATCGATGTGCCATTGAACACCGAAGAGAACATCCACAAGGCCTTTGTTGATGGTGGAATCGATACCGCAGTTGCCCAATTGCTGAAAAAGGAAACCACACCGGCGCATTACTTGGCTTTCAGTACGGGAGGGACCATTGCCTATAAAGCGGCACTTCGAGGTTTGCCCATGAAATCCCTTACCTCTATATCGGCTACACGGATCAGGTTGGAAGACCAAAGGCCCGATGTACCCATGAATTTGATCTATGGGGAGTATGATGAGTTCATGCCCAACCAGAAATGGGCACAGGAAATGGGAGTGGAACTCAATGTGGTTCCCCATTTCGGTCACGGTCTTTACACCGATGAAAAAATCATTTCAGAAGTGTGCTTGGGCCTTTTGGAACAAGTGACACAAGTGGTTACCAAGAAAGCGGTCTAGACCCTTTTGGGTCTAGGACACCACTTTCAGTTTTTTGATGGTCTCGTAAGAAAGCATTTTTTCGGCGTAAGCCTTGGTGACTTTGAACTCCGTTTCGTCACTGCTTGGCAGGGTGAACATGGCATCGGTGAATACAGCCTCACAGAGCGAACGCAATCCGCGTGCCCCCAATTTGTACTCCACCGCCTTTTCTACAATATAGTCAAGCGCTTGTTCCGTGATGGTGAACGAAATTCCATCCATGTCGAACAACTTTTCGTATTGTTTGATGATGGCATTTCTGGGCTCGGTCAAAATGGCCCTTAGGGTCTTGGCGTCCAGAGGGTTCATGTGGGTGAGCACCGGTAGCCTACCAATGATTTCAGGGATAAGCCCAAATTCCTTCAGATCTTTTGGGATGATGTATTGGAGGATGTTCTCGCTGTCCAACTTGTCCTCCGCTTTGGAAGCACTATAACCAACGGCCTGCATGTTCAAGCGTTTGGTGATGATACGTTCAATGCCGTCAAATGCACCGCCCGCCACAAAAAGGATGTTCTCGGTATTTACCTCGATGAACTTTTGATCGGGGTGCTTACGCCCGCCTTTGGGCGGAACGTTCACTACGGTGCCTTCCAATAGTTTCAACAATCCTTGCTGCACACCTTCCCCGGAAACATCACGGGTTATGGAAGGGTTGTCACTTTTTCGGGCAATCTTGTCGATCTCATCGATAAAGACAATGCCCCTTTCCGCTTTCTCCAGATTGTAATCTGCAGCTTGTAGTAGACGGGTGAGTATGCTTTCCACATCCTCGCCCACATAACCGGCCTCTGTGAGCACGGTGGCATCCACAATGGCCAAAGGCACGTTCAGCATTCGGGCTATGGTCTTGGCGATAAGGGTCTTTCCGGTTCCGGTCTGCCCCACCATGATGATGTTGCTCTTTTGGATCTCTACATCATTGTCCTTGCCCTTGGGCTGCAAAAGCCTTTTATAGTGGTTGTACACCGCAACCGACATTACCCTCTTCGTTCTTTCCTGGCCAATGACAAAAGTGTCCAGGAAATCGTGGATCTCCATGGGCTTTTTCAGGACCAGTTCGGAAGAGAGGTCTTGGTTCTTGGATTGTTTGGATTCTTCAGCGACTATGCTGTGGGCCTGTTCTATACATCTATCACAGATGTGTGCATCAAGTCCTGCAATCAATAAATTGGTTTCTGGTTTTTTCCTACCACAAAAAGAACATTCCAGATTTTCCTTTGCCATACTTCATCAATATTCTGCATTCAACCTACAATAACGTAAAAAAAATGGTTTTGGTTTGCGCTAAGTGGTTGTTTTTTAATAAACTAATTTGTTAGGATCTGTCCCTTGCCAAAATTTCGTCGATCATTCCGTACTCCTTGGCCTCATCGGCTTTCATCCAGTAATCACGGTCACTGTCCTCATACACCTTGTCAAAAGGTTGTCCGGAATGCTTGGCGATGATCTGGTACAGTTCGTCCTTGATCTTCAACACTTCTTTCGCTGCAATTTCAATATCGCTGGCCTGGCCCTGTGCCCCTGAAAGTGGCTGGTGGATCATTACCCTGGAGTGGGTAAGCCCGCTTCGCTTGCCTTCCTGTCCGGCGCAAAGCAGCACGGCGGCCATGGATGCGGCAATACCGGTACAAATGGTGGCCACATCGGGTTTGATGAACTGCATGGTGTCATAAATGCCCAATCCGGCATACACGCTTCCACCCGGAGAGTTGATATATATTTGGATGTCCTTGGAGGCATCCGCGCTTTCCAAGAACAGCAATTGTGCCTGTACAATGTTGGCTACCTGATCGTTGATCCCTGTGCCCAAAAAGATGATGCGGTCCATCATCAATCGGGAGAAAACATCCATGGCAATGGCGTTCAACTGCCTTTCCTCGATGATGTTCGGGGTCATGTTCATGGGGTACATGCTGCTCATGATCTGGTCATAGTGCATGCTGTTCATGCCATGGTGCTGGGTGGCGTATTTTTTGAATTCTTTTCCGTAATCCATAGGATTTCTTTCGATTTATCTTAAAAAAAAGGTGCCGAAAAAGTTGCTTTTCGGCACCGTAAAGATACTTATTTTTCTTTTAGCGATAGCCTAGCTATATGCTTCCTTGATAAAGTCGTCGTAAGAGACTTCCTTTGCCTTGAGGTTGGCCTTTTCTTTGTAAAGGTCCAATAGTTTTTGGCTCATCAACTGCTCCGAAAGCCTTCTCACCTCGTCCTGGTTGCCCAATACCCTTGCGGCAATGCCTTCCAGTTCCTCATCTTTTGGATCCAAGTGGCCATATTGTGCCATTTGCGCCTTGATGAAGCCTTTGGCAAATTCCTTGAGCTCGTCAAACTGTACCTGAAGGTTGTTCTCTTGGATGATCTTGCCTTCAATAAGTTGATAACGGAGTCCTTTTTCGGATCTTTCAAACTCTTCTTTGGCCTCGTCTTCGGAAAGTGGTTTTTCGCCGCTGATCTGGATCCACTTTTTCAAGAACTCGGCAGGAAGTTCAAACTTGGTCTCGTCGATCAGTTTTTCAGTAATGTCGTTCAACAACTTCTGATCGGACTGTTGCTCGAATTGTTTTTCGGAATCTTCCTTGATGCGGTCCTTCAACTCCTTTTCAGAGGTTACCTTGTCCTTTCCGAACAATTTATCGAACAGGTCTTGGTCCAAAGCGGCGGGTTCGCGCTCGTTGATCTCATCAATGGTGAAAGTGACGTTGGTGTCCAATTTGTCCGCTTTGTCACGGTTGATGCCCAAGGCACTGGACAAAAGATAATCTTCTTTGAAAAGGCCTTTGGTGGCTAGGGTCACTGTTTCGCCTACTTTCTTCCCGGTAAGGGCGTCCAAGGCTTTTTTGCCCTTGATCTTGTCTATTTCGATGGTGGTCTTGTGGTCAATGTCCTCGGCCTCATTGGTAAAAGTACCGGTAACTTCGGCTTTCTTTCCCACTTCAGTTTTGGAAACAAGTTTTCCATATTGCTTCTGGATGCGCTCCACTTGCTCGTCGATCATTTTCTTGTCGGCGACAATTTTGTATTGGGTCACCGCTTTTTTGGTCTTGAGCTGTACATCGAAACTGGGGGCCAGTCCAAGTTCAAACTCAAAATCGAGGTGGTCCTTGTCCCAATCAAAGTTTTCCTGCTGCTTGGGCAGGGGATTGCCCAACACATCCAATTTTTCCTCGGTAAGGTATTTGTTCAGGTTGTCTTGGAGCAGTTTGTTCACTTCATCCACCAAAACGGCCTTGCCATATTGCTTTTTGATCAGTCCCATGGGAACCTGACCTTTTCTGAAACCAGGGATGTTGGCCTGTTTTCTGTAATCCTTTAGGATTTTTTCTACCTTGTCCTGATAGTCTTCTTTGCTTATGGCGACTTTTACAACTGCATTAAGATCGTCAATCTGCTCTTTAGTAATATTCATCTCCTACCTAATTTGCTATTCAAAAATGGGTGGCAAAAGTAATGCATTTTTGGTTTGGCAGCAACTTTTTAAACGCTTGAATGTCAAACAAAATGAATTCTATTGATCCTCTTTCAAAATGGAGTGCAAAATGGCCTGCAAAAAAGCCAATAACAAGCTGAAGATGATGGCCCACCAAAAACTCACCACCTGAAAGCCATCGATCAATTTTGCAGCAATGAGAATGATAATGGCATTGATCACCAAGAGGAAGAGGCCCAAGGTGAGCACGGTGATGGGAAGTGTGAGAATGACCAATATGGGCTTGACCAAAAAGTTGAGGATGCTCAGGACAACGGCGACAATAATGGCGGTAAACATGGAGTCCACCCCCACACCAGGCAGGATGTAGGATAGGATGACAACGGCCAGGGCATTCAGTAAAAGTCTTAAAATGAGTTTCATAAGGTTGTTTTGGATTTTTTTTGATACTAAAAAAGGCACCGTCAGAAACGGTGCCTTTAAGATAGTAAATTAAATGTTGCTTAGTTAATATATAGTCCGGTATAATCCAAAGGATTTACACCGGGCAAATTCGATCCGTATTTGGTGTTGATGGCCGCGATGAAGGCATTGGCCAAAATGGCATAGCCTCTAGGGGCCGGATGGACACCATCCAATGAAAACCCTCCGCCAGTGGCAAAGGCTGCGGTAACGATACTGCCGTCTGCCAACTGAACACCATTTGCTTTGATGTCGGTCATCAGTGCGTTGGCATCAACGAAGGCTAGGTCATAGGTGCTGGCCAAGGAAGAAATGGTCAGGTTGTAGGCATCTGTGGCATTCTTCACTAATTCCTGCTCCTCGGGAGTAAGTACCCATTGGTCGGCCAAAGGCACTGCCACACCATTGATGGATGTGGGGTCGTTGGGATTGGCCAAGGTGCCGATGAAGGTTCTTGAGGTGAGCACCATAAGGTCTTCTTCGGTGGCTTGTCTCATGTTGATCAATGCCGGGTTGTATATGGTGAGGTCAGTAAGGTCCTCATCAATGATAACAACGGCATTTCCTTCGCCTGCGGCAAAGGTGATGGTTCTTTTTGCCAACTCATCTTCGGTTATCAAATCCATTGACTGTAATTGTTGTAGACCGGCATTATAGGCTCCATAGGCCGAAGCACTGTTCAGAAATCCTGCGGTGGCGGCATCCAACGGAATGGGATTGTGTGGCACTGTTGTGAAATAGGGGATGTCGGTAACGTAGGGAATGTTGGCAATGGCGCCTTTGGCCCCGTTTGCGGTCATCGTCATTAAAATTCCGTTCATGACGTTGGCGTATACGTTGGGATCGGTGATATCATCCCGGGAATAGGTGCTTGGATCCAGGTTTCCTGCCTGGTCTTCACCGGCGCCTCCGCCAATGGCGTATAATACGACATCGTTGGTGCCGGCCCAAAGGGTAAAGAAGGTGGGATTCTGCGCGGCGGCATCACCAATCACGGTCGCGCTTTCCGATGATGAAAAACGAACAAAGTAAGGATTGGCTGCTCCTATGGCCAAACCTGCCAGGCTACCATAGCCTGGTGCCAAGAGTTCATAGCTTTTTGCTCCTGGGACGCCCATGTTATTGAATGGTCCCGTGAGTTTGGTGGAAACCTCGGTGCTCCCCTGTCCTGCAACGGGGGTTGGGGCCGGACCACCGGCAGCAAAGGCCAAGAAAAGCCTATTGCCTGAAATGGGGCTGCCTTGAAGGGTCATTCCGCCCAAATTGTCCGCCATGTAGGGTATGGTAAATTCGCCTCCGCCTGCAAGGGCAAAATTGGAGGCCAACATGTTGGGCATGGAAGCTTCTTGCCCATCAATGAAGAGGGCGTTGTCCGAGAATCCTGCGGTAAGGGAATTGCCTACGGCAACATACTTGGTAAAATCTGCTGTCCCCGCGGTATAGTCCACAGGTTCTGGGCCCGGTGTTTCGGGTAGGGAGGTATCATCTTCACATGCAATTAAGAATAGGCCTAAAAAAGGGAGCAAGGCATAAAACTTTTTCATATCGAATAATCTGTTAGAGTTAGTTCCTGATAAAACCAGAATTAACCAAAGCTATATCAAAATTGTTATACAGACAATTAAATGGATGAAAAAATTATGCATGCATAATAAAAAGGGTAAATTTTTAGGAATTTAAGAAATGAAGGCTCTTTTCAAAAAACTGCTTGGGATTCTCTGCATGGAGCCAATGCCCTGCATTGTCCACGGTCTCAATGTGTGCTTTCGGGAAGTGTTTTTTGATTTCGGGAAGGTCATTGGGCTGGATGTATTCGGAACGATCTCCCCTGAGAAAGAGGGTGGGGCCTTCGTAAAGAGCCGTGGGGCCTATGTTGTCCCCAATTTCTTCCATTTTGTTCCTGAGCACCTCAAAATTGAAGCGGAACCCCAACTTTCCCTGTTCTACCCAATACAGATTTTTCAAGAGGAACTGTCTCACGCCAAAATTCCTGATGCTTTTGGAAAGGATCTCATCGGCCTCGGTACGACTGGATATTTGATCAAAATCCAAAGTGGCCAACCCATTGACAATATCTTGGTGGTGGGGCGGGTAGAATTTGGGGGCTATGTCCGCCACAATCAGTTTGGTGACCAGTTCAGGGTGAGAAGTGGCCAAATGCATTGCCGTTTTTCCGCCCATGGAGTGGCCCAGTACATTGGCCGACCCCATGTTGTGGTGCGCCATATAGTTCTGGACGTCCTTGGCGAGCTGCTCATAATCAAAATCGGGGGAATGGAAGCTTTTGCCGTGGTTACGCTGGTCCAGCAAATGCACTTCATACCCATTTTCGGCATATTGGGCGCCCAGTGTCTTCCAGTTGTCGGACATGCCCAAAAAACCATGTAGGATCAAAAAAGGTTTGCCTTCTCCCAGTATTTTTGAATGTAGTAGTTCCATTATTTCAGTCGGTGTAGATACATGTTCACCACATTTTCCAGTCCCATATAGATGGATTCGCAGATGAGGGCGTGTCCAATGGAAACTTCCAAAAGGTGGGGGATGTGTTCCTTGAAAAATTTGATATTGTCCAGATTGAGGTCATGCCCGGCATTGATGCCCAATCCAAGTTCGTGTGCCATTTTGGCCGCTTCGGCAAAAGGGGCAATACTTTTTTCTTTGTGGCCTTCGGCAAATTGATGGGCAAAACTTTCGGTATAGAGCTCTATCCGGTCCGTGCCCGTTTTGGCGGCCCCTTTCACCATCTCCACATTGGGGTCCACAAAAATGGAGGTCCGGATACCTTGTTCCTTGAACGTCTTGATCACATCCACCAAAAAATCCTTGTGTTTTATGGTGTCCCATCCGGCATTGGAGGTGATGGCGTCCTCGGCATCGGGTACCAGTGTGACCTGGGTGGGTCTTACCTCTAGGACCAGGTCGATGAAACTGGGGACAGGATTGCCTTCTATATTGAATTCGGTGGTGACGATTTTCCTGAGGTCCCTTGCATCTTGGTAGCGGATGTGTCGCTCATCCGGTCTGGGGTGGATGGTGATTCCTTCAGCACCGAACGACTCAATGTCCTTGGCCGATGTGATCAAGTTGGGGACATTGCCGCCACGGGAATTCCGTAAAGTTGCCAGTTTGTTGATGTTGACACTCAACTTTGTCATAAAGTTCTTTTTTAGATAGGCAAAAATAAGGATTAGGCACGCCTTTTGCCATTTTAAATTAGTATTTTGCACCTAATAGAACTGTCATGTACATACAAGACCAAATTGTGACCAATGTTCCCATTTTTGAGGTTTCGGAAACCTTGAAGGATGTCATCAAATTTTTTGAGGAGACCACTTTTTCCCATGTGGCCGTCACAGAGAATGGCATTTATCTGGGGATGTTGTCGGAGAATGACCTGGCCTGTTTTGAACCGAACAAGACCATAGAGGAATTTAGGTACGAACTGGAAAGTTTCTTCGTGGTCAAGGAAACGGCATGGCTGGACGTGCTGGAAATGTTCTCCAGGAACGAGTCCAACATCTTGCCCGTTTTGGACGAGAACCAGATGGTCCTCGGCTATTATAACCTCGAAGATATTGTCAGTGTTTTCATAGATACTCCATTTTTTAAGGAACCCGGAGCCATACTTGTGGTATCCACGGGAATCAAGGACTATTCCTTCAGTGAGATAGCGCAGATCGTGGAGAGCAACAATGCCCGGTTGTTGGGGGCTTTCATCACAGGTTCCGAGAACGATGTGGTGCAGATTACCCTCAAAATAGGCACACAGAGCCTCAATGAGGTGACGCAGACTTTTAGGCGGTACAACTATAGCATCATTTTTGGAAACAGCGACGATCAGTTTTTGGAAGACTTGAAACAACGATCGGACTATTTGGAAAAATATCTCAACGTATAGCATGAAGGTAGCCATTTACGGTCAAACTTTTCTGGAGGAAGATAAACATTGTGTGGAGGAGTTGCTGGAAGAGCTGGAGAAACTGGATGCCAGCATTTTCGTAGAGGAAAAATTCAACCATTTGGTCTCCACATCCACCAAGGGGCATATCCAGGGTATCTTTTCCCAATCCAAAGGATTGGATTCCACTTTTGACATGTTCGTGAGTTTTGGTGGGGACGGTACCATGTTGCGGGCCGTTACCTATATTAAGGACCTGGGCATTCCCATTGTAGGGGTGAACACGGGCAGGTTGGGTTTTTTGTCCACTTTCAAAAAAGAGAACGTACGCAAATTGGTCACCGAATTTGTGGCCGGACACTATACCATTGAGGAACGCACTTTGGTGGAAGTAGAGCTGAACTCCGACCTGGATGAGTTCAACGGGCTCAACTTTGCACTGAACGAAGTTACCGTTAGCCGAAAGGACACCACATCCATGATCACCGTGGAAACCTACCTGAATGATGAATACTTGACCTCCTATTGGGCAGACGGACTGATTGTCTCCACGCCCACGGGATCTACGGGCTACTCCCTGAGCTGCGGCGGGCCTGTGATCGCCCCTACGGCAAAGTCATTGGTGCTCACCCCGATCGCCCCGCACAACCTGAATGCACGTCCCTTGGTCATTTCGGATGACACCCAGATACGGCTCAAGGTCTCTGGCAGGGAAAAGACCCATTTGGTCTCCTTGGATTCCAGGATAGCCGACATTCCCAACGGCAAGGAAATCAAGATCAGAAAATCGGACGTTGTCATAAAAATGATAGAGTACAAATCGGAAAGCTTCTTGAAAACATTGCGCAACAAACTACTTTGGGGGGAGGATCGACGCAATTGAACCCATCAAAAACAATAAAAGGAGCGAAAAACTGTTTAACAAAGGAGAACAATGCAAACATCATACTTATTGACCTTCCTTTACTCTTAACACGTGAAATTTTTTGGATAGTATGCGGATAGTTTTGGCTGTTTTTCTATGCTGTGTGGTCAAGCTCAGTGCCCAGACCTATGAGGTGGGGGTGTTTGCCGGTGGTGCCAATATGGTGGGCGATGTGGGAAGGACAAACTATATATTGCCTTCCGGTCCTGCTTTTGGTGGAATCTTCAAATGGAACAAGAGTAAAAGATATGCATGGCGTGCCAGTGTCATCTATGGCGATTTCACGGCAGACGATACAAAATCCAGCATGGAATCCAGACAGGAAAGGGCCTATATCGTGGACAATTCTGTTCTGGAAGCCTCCTTGGGACTGGAAATCAACTTTGTGGAATACAATCTGCACAAGCTCGGACCTGCCTTCACGCCTTACCTTTACACGGGTTTGACCTACTTCAGATACGATTTTAATTATATTGATGCCCTTCAAGTGCAGGATATTAACCAAAAAGAAGGTAGTTTTGCAATTCCAATGACGGTTGGGGCAAAGTATCGGTTAAATCAATTCCTGATCCTCGGCGCCGAAATTGGGGCCAGGTATACGTTTACGGACAATTTGGACGCAAGCAATCCCGAAGGTTCCAATTTTGAGCAGTTCCGGTTCGGAAACATATTGAGCGATGACTGGTATGTCTTTACAGGGTTTACGTTGACGTACACCTTTGGACGCAAGCCCTGCCAGGATTGTTTTCAATAAGAATGCACACACTAGAGGACGTAAACAAGGACAGACTTCCCCAACACGTAGCCATCATTATGGATGGTAACGGCCGTTGGGCCAAGCAACGGGGCAAACTCAGGGTTTTTGGCCATGAGAATGGTGTAGAGTCCGTAAGGCAAACCGTGGAAAGCTGTGCCAAACTCCAGATTCCCTTTCTGACCCTATACGCTTTTTCCACTGAAAACTGGAACCGGCCGAAGATTGAGGTTGACACCTTGATGAAGCTCTTGGTGACTGCGTTGAAAAAAGAACTCAAGACCTTGCACGAGAACAATATACGGTTGAAGGCCATCGGTAAAATGGACACTTTGCCCGAAAAAGTGCGCAAGGAATTGGAAGAGGTCATTTTCAAAACATCAAAAAATACGGGAATGACAGTTACCCTGGCCCTCAGCTATGGCTCGCGGGAAGAGATAAAAACAGCCGTACAGCAGATTGCGACCAAAGTTAAAAATAATATAATTTCACCTGAAAATATTGACGAAGCCGTTATAAATACACATCTTTACGCGCACTTCCTGCCCGATGTGGACCTGCTAATCCGTACCAGTGGAGAGTGTAGAATAAGCAATTTTCTGCTTTGGCAGATTGCATATGCCGAATTATATTTTATTGATGTATTTTGGCCGGATTTTAGAGAGCATCATTTGGTAGAGGCAATATTAAGTTACCAAAATAGAGAACGACGATTTGGAAAAACTAGCGAACAACTCAATTAAGGGTATTAGGAACTCTATACATTCATACCTTAAATTACTTCTCCCCCTATTATTTTTCTCCGGTCAGGCCTTGGCCCAGGAAACCTCATTTGAGGACGGGAAACAATACATCTTGGGGGATTTGACGGTCACCGGGCTTCAGAGCTACAACGAGCAGACCGTAAAAACGTACACAGGATTGCGTGTGGGCCAGCCCATAACAGTGCCCGGCGATGAGATCAGTGCGGTCATCAAAAAGTTGTGGGGACTAGATCTCTTCAGCAATGTGGAGATGTACTACACCAAAATTGAAGGCGAAAAGATTTTTTTGGAACTCTATATCCAAGAACGCCCTACCTTGAACAATGTCACCGTATATGGCGTCAAAAAGCGTAAGGTTGAGGATATTATCGATGATACCGACCTTAAAAAGGGCAAGAAGATAACGGAAAGCCTTATAGCCAACACCAAGAACTATCTCCAGAACAAATACAAAAAACAAGGGTATCTCAATGCAAAGGTGAACATAGCCACCGCTGCCGATACCTCAGGGGTCAATGTCCAGAACATGGTCATCAACCTGAACAAAGGGGACAAGGTCAAGATTCGAAAGATTGTATTTGAAGGCAATGATCAGCTTTCGGACAAGAGGCTTCGCAAATCCTTGAAAAAGACCAAAAAGAAGAAGTTTTATAGGTTCTGGAAAAAATCAAAATACATTGAGGAAGATTATAGGGAAGACCTAACCAATTTGATGGATACCTATGCCGAAAGGGGCTACAGGGATGCCCGTATCTTGATGGATACCTTTACCAGGGTCAATGAAAACAATATTGATCTCAAGATTAAGCTCGAAGAAGGGAATAAATATTATTTCGGGGACATCGACTTTGTGGGCAACACGGTCTATACGGACAGGCAACTGGCCCAAATTTTGGGCATCAAAAAGGGCGACACCTATAATGGGGTATTGTTGAAGGAAAGGATTGCCGATGACAGTAAGCCCGATGCCATAGATTTGACCAATCAGTACCAGAACAATGGATATCTCTTTTCCAGCATCAATCCCGTGGAGGTTTCCGCAGTGAACGACACCATCGATTTTGAGATAAGGATCATTGAGGGGAAGGAAACCTTTTTGGACCACGTCACCGTGGTGGGCAACGACAAGACCAACGACCACGTGATCTTTAGGGAACTGCGTACAAGGCCAGGTCAAAAATACAGTAAGGATAACATCGTAAGGAGTATCCGCGAATTGGGCCAACTTGGATTTTTCGATGCGGAACAGATAAAACCGGATATCATCAATCCAGACCCCAATGCAGGTACAGTGGACGTCCAGTACAGTTTGGTGGAAGCAGGTTCCAGTCAAATAGAACTACAGGGTGGTTTTGGTGGCGGAGGTTTCATAGGAACCCTTGGACTTTCTTTCAGTAACTTTTCACTGAAGAACATTTTCAACGGCGAGGCATACAAGCCTGTGCCAATGGGAGATGGCCAGACCTTTGCCCTGCGTTTGCAGGCCAGTAGGACCTTTAGGGTGTATAGCTTGAACTTCTCCGAACCTTGGTTGGGAGGAAAAAAACCGGTAAGGTTCAACTTGTCCCTATCCAGGACGCAGCAATTTGCCACAGGATATGACAGCAGGGGTAGGATAGATGTGGATAAATCACGCGGGTTTGCCATCACTGGGGTTTCGGCAGGATTGGCGAAAAGGGTGCAATGGCCCGATGACTTCTTTACCATATCCCATGCGGTGAGTTACCAGCGATACGATTTCAACGATTACAACAGTGGTCTGTTCAACTTTGGAAATGGTAGTTCCAACTCCATTAACTACACCATAGGAATTTCTAGGAGCTCTCAAGGACCTAGTAGGATTTTCCCGATGACAGGTTCCAACTTTGAGCTTACGGCCAAGTTTACCCCTCCCTATTCCCTTTTTGGCACTAAGGACTTTAAGCAGATCAAGGAAGATATAGATGAAACTACGGAGAGGTTAAGTGAAATAGGAAACCCTAACAATGCTACGCCGGAAGAACTATTGGAATACACTCAACTTAGAGGAGATTTGGAAAGGTTGGAAGAGGAGCGTTTCAAATTGTTGGAGTTCTACAAAATCAAGTTCAAAGGAGATTGGTACACCCGTTTGGTGGACAAATTGGTACTTCGTACCAATGCCGAGTTCGGATTTTTGGGAGCCTATAACCACGATATCGGGGATGTGCCCTTTGAGCGGTTCTATGTAGGTGGAGACGGTCTTGGAAACTTCACCCTGGACGGTAGGGATATTGTACAGTTGCGTGGGTATGAGAACCAATCCCTCACCCCATATATCAACAATGCCATCACTGGAAACCTGGAACAAGAGGGGGGTACCATATACAATAAATTCTCCTTGGAGCTCCGTTACCCGTTCACCTTGAAACCCTCTGCATCCATTTATGGACTTACATTTTTGGAAGCAGGGAACTCGTTCAACAATTTTAATGACTATAATCCGTTTGAGATAAAAAGATCTGCCGGAGTGGGGCTACGTATTTTTATGCCGGCATTCGGACTCTTGGGAATCGATTTTGGTTATGGCTTCGATAGCGATGCCAGACCTGGGTCGGTCGGACCAAGCGGCTGGCAAACGCACTTCATCATCGGGCAGCAGTTTTAATCAAGGGAAATAGTGTCTTGATATAAATTAAACAACTCATTATAAATGGATTGTTTAATTTGGCACGATATTTTCTATGTAAAAAGCGGAAGTAAAGATGAATACAAAAGTTCTTTTGTCATTGGTTGTCCTTATGACGTCCCTTTATGGATTTTCCCAGCGGGGGGTGCGCATAGGATACGTGGATATGGAGTATATCCTGGATAATGTGGAGGAATATAGGGATGCCACCCAACAGTTGGAGATCAAGGCGCAAAAATGGAAGCAGGAGATAGAGCTGAAACAGAGTGCCATTGAACAAATGAAAAAAGACCTGATGGCGGAAAAAGTGCTCCTCACGGATGAGCTTATCGCCGAACGGGATGAAGAGATCCAAATCTTGGAAAAGGAGATGTTGGATTATCAACAGGATCGCTTTGGTCCGCAGGGGGATTTGGTGATGCAGAAACAACTGTTGATACAGCCCATTCAGGACCAGGTTTTCAACGAAGTCCAGAAAATAGGCGCCAATAAAAGATACGATTTTATTTTTGATAAATCGGCAGATGTTGTAATGTTGTACTCCGAAAAAAGACACGACGTCAGCGACTTGGTTTTAAGGGAAATAGCACGTACCAGAAAAGTAAGTGCATCCAACACAAAGCAAGAACAGCAGAACCGATTGGATAGGTTCATTGAAGAGGATGCGGAAGAAGAGGAAGAAATAAGCGAGGCCCTGTTGGATCGCCAGCAAAGGACAGATTCCATACAGCAAGCCAATGCCAAGGCCATAGAGGATAGAAGAGCTGAACAGTTGAAGCTCAGGGAAGAACGAAAAAAGGCCTACGAGGAACGAAGAAAGAAATTATTGGAAGAGCGCGAGGCCAAACGTGATGCCAAATTGGACGAACGGAAAAAAGTGCAGGAACAACCAAAAGATTCAATAGAATAACATATATTGAAACACTAAATTTAATATCAAAATAGTAACTAGAACCATGAGAAATGTAAAAAGGATTGCTGTGGCCCTTGTATTGTTTGTAGCGGCTACGGGTTTTGTGAGCGCGCAGAGCAAGGTTGCACATATCAATGTACAGCAACTATTGTCTGATATGCCGGAGATGAAGGCCGCACAAGCAGAGTTGAAGAAATTGCAGGAAACCTATAGGGCAGACATACAAAGCTCCATGAAAGAGCTTCAAAACAAGTTGACCCAATATCAAAATGAGGCCACTTCCAAGACCAATGAGGAGAACGAGCAAAGAGCAGTAGAGCTTCAAGGGTTCGAAAGAAACATTCAGGAAGCTGAGCAAGCAGCTATGCAAGAAATGCAGAAAAAACAACAAGAGCTGTTCGCGCCAATCTCTGACAAAGCCAAGGCAGCCATTGAAAAAGTGGCCGCTGCGCAAGGATTCGATTATGTGATCGATGCCAGCCCAGGATTGAGCCTTATCGTGGCCAAAGGCAAAGATCTTCTGCCCGAAGTAAAGAAAGAATTGGGCTTCTAAACCAATATCGTATACAATTCAAAAAAACCGCTCTTCAATATGAGGAGCGGTTTTTTTGTTCCATGAACTTTTTAGTCTTTATTTTTGGGTATGGACATACCAATTGGCATCTTCGATTCAGGCGTAGGGGGCACTTCCATTTGGAAGGAAATCCATAAAATGCTTCCCGCTGAGGACACCTTATACCTTGCGGACAGTGCCAACGCCCCTTATGGTGTGAAATCCAAAGAGGAAATCCTACGACTTAGTATCAAGAATACCGAGTTTTTATTGAACAGGGGGAGTAAGATCATTGTTGTGGCCTGCAATACCGCCACCACCAACGCGATAGACTATTTAAGAGCGAATTACGATGTCCCTTTTATCGGCATAGAGCCCGCCATCAAACCGGCTGCACTGCAGACCAAGACCAAAAAAGTAGGGGTGCTTGCCACCAAGGGAACCCTTTCCAGCAGTCTGTTCCACAATACCTCCAAACTGTTTGCCGAGGGTATCACCGTTTTGGAACAAGAGGGCAGGGGGCTGGTGGAGCTCATTGAAGCAGGAAAGGTCCAATCAGAAGAGATGCGGGCCGTATTGGAAGAGATTCTACAACCCATGTTGGCACAGCGCATAGACTGTCTTGTATTGGGCTGCACACATTATCCTTACTTGCTGCCTGTACTGAAGGAACTATTGCCCGAAAATATCACCATTATCGATTCGGGGGAGGCGGTGGCGCGGCAGACCAAGGCCGTCTTGGAAAAAAATGGCCTACTTCGGACCGATGGAGGTGCCCAGACCTCTGTTTTCTATTCCAATAAGGACATTGAGGTCCTGAAAAGTCTGATCGATTGTTCCGATGCCCAAGTTTCCCATCTTGATTTTTGATTATTGAAAAGTTAGGCAAGGAATTGATAAACAGGATTCTGGCTTGGTAAAAATATCAAGCTCAAGTTCAAACATCAAATCCAAGTGTATTCGTGTAATTCCCGCCCGCGCAGGCGAGTGTGCCAAAAGGTATAAACTTGAAACCCCTAACTCAGAACTCTTAACTCCTAACCTGATATATTGTCTATGTCCCTTTTTCTTCGATAGGTAAGATAGGTAAAGGCATATTGGTGCCTATCATCCTTTGGATGGTGTTCCTTGCTCACGAGCTCCCATTGGTCTTCCTCAATCGTCGGAAAAAAAGTATCGGCCTCAAAAACACCGTGTACCCGTGTCAGTTCCATGTCCGTGGCCAACCGCATGGACTGTTTGTAAATTTCACCTCCACCGATGATATAGGCCGTTTTCCCATCCTTTACCAGTGCAAGGGCCTCTTCCAAGGAGTGCGTCACTAGGCAAGGGAATTTTGGGGTGTAATCGGTGTCTCGGGTAATCACGATATGTTCCCGGTTGGGAAGCGGTTTTGGGAAACTTTCCAGCGTTTTCCGTCCCATAATGATTTGATGCCCGGTGGTCAGGGCTTTGAACCGCTTAAAATCATCGGGAAGGTGCCATACCAAGTCGTTGTCCTTGCCCAAAGCGTTGTTCTCCGCAGCGGCGGCAATGATGATCAATCGTTTCATTGATCTTTTTTTTTATTGATGCCGGAAAGAGGGAAATCCGTCTCTATTTCCTTTTGGATCTCGGCGATACGTTTCTTTTGCAGTGCGACCAGTTTTTCACGTTGGGCGCGTTCCCAGTCCTGGCCCATGAACCTGTGGGTCACGAACACATTGACGGCGTGGATGACGAACAGGAATGCCCAAATGAGGATGGCCCACACGAACCAATCATAGGTCTCCCCATACTTTAAAATCTTATTGATCAGTACCAAAAAGAGGCTGCCGATCAGAAAGATCACAAAGTGGGAAAACAGCCGTTTCTTTTGTTTGATGCGCTTGTGGGCATTCTCCAAAAGTTCGTGCTGTTCCAGATCTATTTCAGGTTTCTTCTTTTTTCCGAATGACAACATGGAATGGCTATCTTTAACAACAAATATAAAGGAAATTGTATCGTCTAATTGTGCGAGTGGTCTATTCGGATGTCACATCGAGCGCAGTCGAGATGTTTTGTCCATCTTTCGACTGCGCTCAAGAGGACAAAATCAAATATTGATACAACGTATCATGACCACTGGCACATTCATATATGATGAATAAAAGATTTGTACCCAAAACATTTGCAATGCAGAACCTCAGAAAAAAATTCCCCGTACTTAAGCAATGTATCTATGCCAATACCGCTTCGGCGGGCCTGTTGAGCGAAGATTTGATGGAATGGCGCCAAGGGCACGACCTCGACTTCCTGATCGGCGGAAGTAAAATGAAGAACAAGGGATTTGCCCATATGCCCGAGATCAAAAAAGTGGTCGGTAAGTTTTTTCATTGCAGTCCCGAGAATGTGGCCCTCGTGCCCAATTTCAGTTTGGGGCTGAACCTCTTGCTGGAGGGCCTGCCCAAGGACAAGACGGTGCTGTTGCTCCAAAGCGATTATCCGTCCGTGAACTGGCCTTTTGAGACCCGGAATTTTAAAAGGGAATATATGGATATTGATGCAGACATGGAAACGAACATCCGTGAAAAGGTCAAATCGGGAAAGATTGATGTATTGGCCCTGAGTTTGGTGCAGTGGGTGGACGGAGTCCGTATCGACCTTGATTTTTTAAAGGAGCTGAAAAAGGATTTTCCCAATCTGATGATCATCGCCGATGGTACCCAATATTGTGGTGTGGAAGAGTTTGATTTTGAGGCATCGGGCATAGATATTTTGGGGGCCAGTGCCTACAAATGGCTCTTGGCGGGCTATGGCAACGGATTTTTTCTGGTAAAGGATGGGGTGAAGGACCAATTCGACCTGAAAGGTATTGGCAACGGCTCTGTGAACAACGATGCTTCCCAGCGTAACAACATTTCGTTCTGTAAGTTCTTGGAACCGGGCCATTTGGATTCCTTCAACTTTGGTAGTCTGGAATTTGCGCTCCACTTTTTGGAGGATATCGGTCTTGAAAATGTGCAGATCCAATTACAAAAACTATCCGCGAAGGCCATGCAGACCTTTTCGGAACTGGACCTGCTGGAGCCCCATATTGCCCAAAGAAAACAACACAGCACCATCTTCAAGATCAAAGGGGATGAAAAACTCTTCAATAGGCTGAACGAGGAGAACATCGTGGCCTCCCCACGGGGCGGGGGCATACGGCTCAGCTTCCATTTTTACAATACAGAGGAAGAAATCGATGTGATTGGCAAACTTCTAAAGCGTTGGATGTCAAAAAGATGATTGGTAAAAAAGTGGGAGCTAATTTGCCAAAAGTAACCTTAGGGTTAGGTGCATTTTATCAATTTGATAAATCGATGCTAACTAATTGTAAGTAAGCGGTTTTATGCATTGCTTTGTACTGGAATTAAATTTTTGGTACCATGGCAATTAAGAAACAATACCTAAAGAGCAAGCCTATCTGCAAGGTGACCTTCACCGTTCCCGCAGATGAGGCAGAGACCGTTGCCGTAGTCGGGGATTTCAACAATTGGAACCCAACTGCGAGCGAACTGAAGAAGTTGAAGAACGGGACCTTCAAAGGGACCTTCGAACTTCCGATGGAGAACAGCTACGAGTTCAGATATCTGATTGACGGGTCCTATACCAATGATGACGAGGCCGACCGTTTCCAGTGGAACGAGTATGCCGGCACCGAGAACGCCGTTTTGGAAGTATAAAGACATGTAGACCACCATCAGGGTTCCCCAAGACTGATGGCGGTTTTTTTATTGGGGAATTTCTGCTGTCAAATTTTACCCATCAGCCCTTCACCGGTCGTTTGGTCCACAAAACCCCTTTCAAGTCCGGATTTGGGGTCTAGGTTTTCATGGACTTCCATGTTTTCGCCCAGTCCAAATTGGGATTGCAACCCCTCCACATCCAGAACCGTGTCAAAATAGATCCAAGGCGCAGTTGCGTTGGACCAGGCCAGCCCAAAAGAGGTGATGGCAATCCGTTTTTCATCCGCCAGATAATAAGCCATTTCCCGGATAGGGTCTGATTGTATTTCTTTGATCTTATGGTACAGTTCAAATTGGTTCATGGCGTAGATGTGATGGGCCCAAAAGTAGAAAGATCAAGGATTGTTCGTTTCTTGGTCCTTTTCGTACCCAAAGCTGAATTCTTGCGAACGTGAATGTTCCTGTGCCATGATAGCGCCCATTTGTGCCACTATTTCCGGGTGTTCGGAGGCAACATTGTGCTCTTCTCCCAAATCATTGGTCAGATCATAGAGCTCGATGGCGGCCTCTGGGTCGGTATCCATGTTCAGGCGTACACCTTTCCAATTCCCGAACCGAACCGCTTGTTTTCCTCCCCGTTCCAAAAACTCCCAATACAGATGGTCGTGCTTTTTCTGCTCTCCGTCCAAGAGTTCCGGTAAGTAGGAGATACCGTCTATGCCCTTCGGAATTTCGATTTGTGCAATCTCGCAAGCTGTGGGCAAGAAATCCCAAAAGGCCGAAATATGGTCGGAAGTGGAATTCGCACGTATCTTTTGGGGCCAATAGGCGATCATGGGCACGCGTATGCCGCCTTCGTATAGGTCACGCTTGTGCCCCCGAAGCCCTGCATTGCTGTTAAAATAATCAGGGTCTGCACCCCCTTCTTGGTGGGGTCCGTTATCCGAAGTAAAGATGATGAGGGTGTTCTCCGCAATGCCCAGTTCCTCCACTTTTTTTCTGATCTCGCCCACTTGCCTGTCCAATAAATGGACCATGGCGGCAAAAGCCGCGTGGGTCTCCTCTTGTGAACCATAGCCACCTTTTTTGTAGCGTTCCCCGCCGTCTGTCCCTTTATAGCTTTTTTCGGGCTCCAGTTTTCCCCTGAATTTTGATATGTATTCCTCTGGAGCGGCAAGTTCGGCATGTGGGATGATGGACGGATAGTACATAAAAAAAGTAGTGTCCTTGTGCTTTTCGATAAATTCCAGCGATTTTTCATGGATCAAATCTGGGGCATAGGTCTGTGTCTGGGTGCCGACATTACCGTCTAGGGATACTTTGGTCTGGTTTTCCCATAAGTGGTAGGGGTAGTAATTATGGCCCATCCGTTGGCAATTGTAGCCATAGAATTCATCAAAACCTTGATTGTTGGGGTCGCCTTCGGAAGCCGGATAGCCCAAGCCCCATTTTCCAAAGGCCCCTGTGACATACCCTCCCGATTTTAAAAGTTCGGCAATCGTTGCCACGGAAGCGGCCATAGGGTATTGGCCTTCTGGCTGGATTTCCCTGTTGCCACGGATAAAAGTATGGCCGGTATGTTGGCCTGTCAGTAGTGCGGAACGGGACGGTGCGCAGACCGTGGAACCTGAATAATGTTGGGTAAAGAGCATGCCGTCTGCCGCCAATTGGTCAATGTTCGGGGTAGGAAACCTGGTTTGGCCCATCACGCCAAGGTCACCATAGCCGAGGTCATCTGCCAAAATATAGATGATGTTCGGTCTTGGGTTGTTGGTTGTTTCTGGTTTTTCAACTTGTCGTTTGCAACTTCCAAGGATAAGTGCAACAAAAAGTGCCCAAATGAAAGCTTGTGGCTTGCCCATGTTCTTTTTTTGAAAAGATATGGCTTTTTGCCACAAAGCACAACCGCCTCAGGGTCATTGCCAGTTTGAAAAAAAATCGCTCACAATTTATTCCGTCCAGTAATCCACCACAAGAACATCCTCGATGTGTGGGCCTGCAATCTCCCCAAAAACCTTATGGTCGGGATGGGGGAGATAGGCATCGCGGTCGGCCTCACTGTGGAACGTGAGGAAAAAGCAATGGGTAAAACCCTTGTTCAGGTTTTCCGGACTGTTGTTCAGTCCCCATTCATACCCTTTGATGAGCGGAATTTTTGAGGGCAGGGCATCAAAGGCCTGTTTTACCTGCTCAATATCGTCGGCGGTAGAGGTCTCCTTAAATTTGAACAGCACCACATGGCGCAACTGACGGGTGGTGGTATCTTCAGTTTTTTTCACGGTCTCTTCCTGTTTTTCGGTGGTTTCTTTTGGGGTGGAATTGCCACAGCCCATCAAAAGCAGTGTAGCAAATAGGGTGATGGAGATGGTTTTCATGCCTTGTTTTCTTATTGAATAAAATATACTTTCTTGATTTTCCCGTTTTCAACGTGGTACATGGCGACCGCCTCGACGGTTTCCGTGCCAAATTGAACCCGCTCTTTGTCAATCACCACATTACCCTGAACAATCCGTTCCTTGAGTTCACAATGCAGGTCTGGGGTGTTTTTGAACATTTGGGCATACTGTCCCCTCATCGTTTCTTTGCCCTTATAGAGCAGTTGGTCGGGGAAAGCATAGACTTCCACATCCTCGGCATAGGGTTCTAGAAAGGCCTCGATGTCCCCCAAATTATAGGCGTTCAGTTGTCGTTGGGCCAAATCGGTCGGGGAATCTTGCAAGAGGTCGTTGGGCTTGAAAGCCTCTCCTTGGTTGAAGACCGTATGTATTTGGGTCACATTTTCGATGTCCACGATGGGGTTCGCATCCAAGAGCAAAAGATTGGCCTTTTTTCCTGTAGTCACCGTTCCAAACTCATTTTCCTTGCCAAAGAGCTTTGCTCCGTTTACGGTGGAGGCCTGCATGATTTTCCAATTGCTCATACCGCTCTCTTGCATGGCCTTCAGTTCGGGCAGGTAGGACGAGGTGTGCAATGTGCCAATATTTCCAGCATCCGTTCCGGTCACGATCAAAACGCCCGCATCGGACAATTTTTTCAGGTTGACCCTGGAGATGGAATCGCTCTTTTGGAGTTTTTCAACATTCTTCGGGTCGTTTGCATATTTTTTATAGTTCTCGATGAGTGAGGTTTCGGGCAGGTGTTTCAGGTCCAGCAGCGTTCCCAATTGGTAGGGGTCGGCTTTTTGAAGGTCGTGGGTGCCAAGCTCCAGTTTTTGGCCAAAGGTGTCCATGTACCCACTTGGAACGACCAGCGTAGGGCAGAGGGCCACGTTGTTTTTCTTCAGCAAAGCCACAAAATCATCCGTTATCACCTCGTCATCCACACTATGGACCAAAAAATCGGCGCCATTTTCAACGGCCAATTGGGCGGTGATCCGTTCCGTGGCATGGACTGCCACCTTCAAATTGTGCTTGTGGGCCTCTTCAATGATTGCATTTACAATAGGCAGGTTTTTGCGCGCACTTTCTTCAACACTCAATCCGTCCGCCCCTGCGATGTACCATATTTTGATAAAGTCCGGTTGGTGGGGCAATTGTTGCTGAACGCCTTTAATGCCTTCTTCAATGGTCTTTGTCAAGGTAAATACGCCGTCATTTCCGAGGTTTGCCAAAGCTGCTGGCTCATAAGTGGTCAATAAAGGCCCCGTCATAAATATTTGGGCCGTAGTGGCATTATCCTTGAAACCATTTCTTGCGTCGAGCAGGTTGAACGACGAGCCCACATCCACCACCGTGGTGATCCCGTTTTGGAGGTATCGCCTCAATTTGGTCTCCATGTCAGATCTTGCAAGTGCAATCTCGTTGTTGTAGTCCATATATTTTCTCAGGTCGATGGCATCCGGGCGAGTGTACAGCCCTCCGTTTTGGGAGAAATGGATATGGGCATCCACAAGTCCGGGAAAAAGGAACTTGCCCCGTCCGTCGATTACGGTCGCATTTTGTGGGATTTTAACGGTACTGCTTTTTTTGATGCTGGAGATCAGGCCATCGGTGATCACCACGGTCTGATCGGGCAACAACCGTTGTTTTTCCACATCGGCCACGGTCACATGGGTGATGTAGGTTTGTGCGAACAGGGAAAACGTGCTGATCAGAAAGGCGCAGGCCAAAAGGTGTTTTCGTGTCATAGGATGGAGGTTGGTGTTTTTTGAGTACAATCACAGCTAACCGTCTCGTAGCGATGAGATTGTAAGAGGGAAGATACTGATTTTTTGGGGAGGGTGGTGTCTTAAGGCAGAGATTCCTTGACGTTGGTGTGGGGACGGGATAAAGAGATTGTTTTTAGAACAGTCTTTTATTCACACAAGGCATTTAGATAGAAACTTAAACTTTGCCCTCCTTTGGTCCAGTTGTCCATGGCTTTTTCCCTAAAATAAGCCGTATGGGTCGGAGAACTGGCAGTTGAAATGGCAAAGTACTTGCTTTTTGTATCTACTTTTTCACTTTCGACCCATTGTATGGTTACAGCAATTTCTTCAACTTCTTCTTCGAGATAGATACTGTAGGGTTCCAAATCTACCTTGAACCATCCTAAAGAATTGTCCTTGATTTCAAAAACAATATTTTTTTTAACTACCAATTCTGTTGGAAGCCCATTTTCAATCTTGTAGAAATTTACCCTGAATTTAAGGGATTTGAAGTCATTCGAGGTAATGTTGAAATTCAAATCCTGGATGTGGCAGTTTTTTCTGATCTTGAACTTCATTCCTCTTTCTTTGCTCAAACGGTCATCGATATCTTTTTCGTAGTAAGAGTAGAAATTTGAATGCATCAATCCGAGGCCCTTGGATGTTCTTCCTATCTTTCTTTGTTTCAGCTCTATTTTTTTTGAGGTCACTATTACTTCGTCCAACTCTGTATGCTGTGGGTGCAATAAAATTGTCCTCTTTTGATTGCTCAAATCCGAGACCAAGTATTTTTCGGTTTTAAAACCTATGTATGAGAAAGTGACGGTGTCTCTTGATGTTGTTCTTTCATTTATGTCAAGTTTGAAAAATCCATTTTCATTGGAAACTGTCCCAACCGTTTTATTGGCAATCCCGATATTGACATAGGGCAAAGGTTCATTGTTTTCAAAACTCTTTACTTCGCCTACAACCTGTTTGCTTTGGCAATATCCTATTTTACTAAGGGCTAGAATCAATACAATCGTAGGAAATCTTTTCATATTAGAGCTTATTTCAAATAGCTAATATGCATATGTTCCTGTAAAATGGACACATCTATAGCTCCAAAAAAAACATAAAAGTGAATCACACCGCCACAACCCCTTTGATATGTGGGTGAGGGTCGTAGTTCAAAAGCTCGAAATCATCAAAGGTAAAGTCAAAGATGTCCTTCACATTTGGGTTGATTTTCATGGTGGGCAGGGGGCGTGGATCGCGGCTCAATTGCAGCTCCACCTGCTCCATGTGGTTGTTGTAGATGTGCGCATCACCAAAGGTGTGGATGAACTCCCCGGGCTGGTAACCGCATACTTGGGCCATCATCAAGGTGAACAAGGCATAAGAGGCAATGTTGAAGGGTACGCCCAAAAAGATGTCTGCACTGCGTTGGTACAATTGGCAGGAGAGTTTGCCATTGGCCACATAAAATTGGAAAAAGGCATGGCAGGGGGGAAGGGCAGCCTTTCCGTTGGCCACATTTTCCGCAAACGACACTGAAGTGTCCGGCAATACGCTGGGGTTCCAAGCGGAGACCAGCATGCGGCGGCTGTTCGGGTTGTGTTTCAAGGTCTCGATCACTTCCTTGATCTGGTCGATCTCCTCACTGTTCCAGTTGCGCCATTGGTGACCATAGACCGGTCCAAGGTCGCCGTTGTCATCGGCCCACTCGTTCCAAATGCGCACCCCGTTCTCCTGTAGGTACTGGATGTTCGTGTCGCCCTTCAAAAACCACAACAACTCGTGCACAATGGATTTCAGGTGCAGTTTTTTCGTGGTCACCATGGGAAACCCTTCGGAAAGGTCAAATCGCATCTGATAGCCAAAAACGCTCAAAGTTCCTGTCCCTGTACGGTCGCCTTTCTGGTTGCCGTGTTCCAATACGTGTTTGAGGAGGTCGTGGTATTGTTTCATGCTGTTTGTTCCGTTACAATGTCATTTCGAGTGATTTTCCGCTAGCGGAAAATTGTATCGAGAAATCCATTTTTGATATAAAATCCCTTTGGGATTTCACTATAAAATTAAGTTTTAGTGTCACTTCTAACGAATGAAATGAGGGAAAATCCATGACATCTCGACTGCGCTCGATGTGACAAAAAATCAATCCATCGAAATTACTCCAATATAAAAGGATTTGAAATGAGGGATGGGATGACTTATGAAAATTTTATCAACGAAGAAGAGACGGTGAAGGGCTAAAGGGTCAATGGTTTGATTTGATGTGTTTGATTGAACGATACGATTTTCTGTTGTAGTCTTTGAATCTTTTCTATAACGCAGTCTGCGGCATCAGGTGAAAGAAAGTCTAAATCTTGACAAAGAATCAAATGGGTTTCCAATTCGTAGGCTGACCCAAGACTAATTTGAAGAAATCGAACAAAATCCTTCTCAGAATATTTGCCACAACCTTCCGCAATATTGGCAGGAATGGAAATGACGCTTCTATTTGCTTGGGATATCAACCCAAATCGTTCCGAATCTGGTAACAGTTTAGTGAGCGTGTAAACTTCTTTCACTAAAATTCGACCATCTTTCCAAATGGTTAACTCTCGAAAATTTCGCATAACTATATATGTTTAAAAATTCCGAGGTTGAATTCTAAATTTTTATGATTGGTGAAAAGGCCTTTTACCCTTCACTCTTGACCTTTTGCCTTTTTCCCATTTACCTTAAACCTCCATCACCCCAAAATCATCCCGGCAATGGTAGCGGAAAGTAAAGAGGCCAAGGAACCGCCCAGAACGGCCTTCATCCCAAATTCGGAAAGGGTCTTGCGCTGGCCTGGGGCCAAGGAGCCTATCCCACCGATCTGGATACCGATGGAAGCGAAGTTGGCAAAGCCGCAGAGCATATAGGTGGCCATAATGACCGATTTGTTGTAAGTGAAGTGCATGCCACTGGCCATATTTTTGAGTTCCGCCAGTTGGATGTATCCCACAAACTCACTGGCTGCCAATTTGATGCCCAACAGTTGTCCCATGAGCATGACATCCTCGTTCGCCACCCCGATGAGCCACATGAGCGGAGCGAAAATCGTACCGAGTATAGCTTCGAGTGAAAAACTATCGTAGGGGGAATTGGCTGCGATCCATGAGTTTAAGGGGGTAATATCTCCAATTAAGCCCAAAAGCCCATTGATCATGGCGATAAAGGCCACAAAGACCAAGAGCATGGCACCCACATTAACCGCCAATCTTAGTCCTTCAGTGGTCCCGTTGGCAATGGCATCCAATAAATTAGTGCCTATTTTTTCATTTGAGATTTTGACGTCGGTATTGACTTTTTCAGTCTGTGGGTATAAGATTTTTGAAATGACAACGGCGCCAGGGGCGGCCATAACCGAAGCTGCAATAAGATGTCTGGCAAATTCCAACCTAAGTTGTTCGTCATTTCCGCCTAAAAATCCAATATAAGCAGCCAAAACTCCTCCAGCCACAGTGGCCATTCCACCTATCATAACGAGCAAGATTTCGGATTTGGTCATTTTTTCGAGATAGGCTTTGATCATTAGGGGTGCTTCTGTTTGCCCCAAAAAGATGTTTCCGGCCACAGAAAGGCTTTCTGCTCCAGAAATTCCAAGGGATTTTGTTAACAGCCAAGCAAGTGCCTGTACCACTTTTTGAATTATTCCTAGATAAAAGAGAACCGAGGTTAAGGCTGAGAAAAATATAATTGTAGGAAGTATTTGGAAGGCAAAAACATATCCAACATGTGGATTATCCACGTTTAAAAGGTTGGGACCCAGAATGAATTCGCTGCCAGCTAGAGTAAATTCGAGAATTTCATTAAACAGCTTGCCAAGAACTGTAAAAATCTGGCGAATGATTTTAACTTTTAATATTCCAATCGCTAACAATAACTGAATTCCTAATCCAATACCCACCGTTTTCCAGTTGATGGCCTTTCGGTTGGAACTGAACAGAAACGAGATCAGGATCAAGACGGCCATCCCCAATGCGCCACGCCAAAGGGTGTTGAAGGAAAATCCTTGGTTGGGGACCATGTCCGAGCTATGCTGTGTTGAAATGTCGTCAACAATGGCGGTGCCTATGGCGACATTGAGGGAATCTGTGGGTAGGGAATTTTGGCCGAAAGCGACCGAGCAGAGGAGCAGGAGTATCAGAAAACAGTTGGTCTTTTTCGCCATGTACGTTTATTTGCGCTTGGAAATTTCGTCCCTAAGTTTGGCGGCCTTTTCATAGTCCTCATTGGCTACGGCCTTGTCCAGTTCGTTATGGAGTTCGTCCAGGGTCATTTCGCGGTATCCGTGGGAGGATGACCCAGATTCAATTTCAACGGCTTCCCCTTCTTGAAGGATCTCGTCCACCACAATGCTGTCGTCCTCATCCTTTTCCTCATCTTCCTTCGAGGAGAACTTTAGGAAGATGCCGGCCTTGTCCAAAATGGTCTTGTAGGTGAAGATGGGCGCATCAAAACGAAGGGCAAGGGCAATGGCGTCACTGGTCCTTGCATCTATGATCTCTTCCACATTATCACGTTCACAGATGATGCTGGAGTAGAAAACCCCATCTACCAATTTATGGATGATGACCTGCTTGATCACAATCTGGAACCTATCCGCAAAATTCTTGAACAGATCATGGGTGAGCGGCCTAGGTGGTTTGATTTCTTTTTCGAGGGCAATGGCAATGGACTGCGCCTCAAATGCCCCTATGACAATGGGAAGTTTCCGGTCTCCATCAACCTCATTTAAAATCAGGGCATAAGCGCCATTTTGTGTTTGACTGTATGATATTCCCTTTATTTTTAACCGAACTAAGCTCATATTCTCCTCCTAAAAACCCCAAAGGGCCGTTCAAATAAGCGGCAATGCCAGTTATCTGAACAGCCCCTTGCAATGGGCAAATTAACAAAATTTAAGCGTTTTGGGCTTTAAATTCCTTTAATTTTTCGATGAGCTTGGGCACCACCTCGAAGGCGTCCCCGACAATGCCATAATCGGCCGCCTTGAAGAAGGGGGCCTCAGGGTCGTTGTTGATCACCACTTTGGTTTTTGAAGCACTTACTCCGGCCAGATGTTGAATGGCCCCAGAGATTCCAATGGCGATGTAAAGATTGCTCGCGACAGGCTTTCCGGTTTGGCCCACGTGTTCGCCATGTGGACGCCATCCGAGATCGGATACGGGCTTGGAGCATGCTGTTGCGGCACCGAGCACATCGGCGAGCTCTTCAATCATTCCCCAATTTTCCGGGCCTTTGAGCCCACGACCGCCGGATACCACGATATCGGCATCTGCAATGGTGGCTTTTCCGACCACTCTGTCCACTTCCATGGATTTTACCGCAAAATCGCCATCGCTCAAGGAAGGGGTGAAACTTTCCACAGAGGCAGAACCGCCATTTTCCACAACACCAAAGGCATTGTTGGACAGTCCAATGACCTTGATATCCGCGCTGATTTCCGTATGGGCAAAGCCCTTGTTGCTAAAAGCGGTCCTTTTGACCACAAAAGGGGAGGTGCTGTCCGGTGCGGAGACTACATTGGGCACGTAGCCTGCATTCAATTTGGTGGTGAGTATGGGCGCCAAGAACTTACTGTCGGCACTGGAACTCAATATGATGACCTTGGCACCTTCGGTCTGGGCAGCTTGTGCCAGTGCATCGGCATAGGCCTTTGCATTGAAGGTGTCCAATTTGTTGTCCGCTATCTTTAGGACCTTGGATACGCCATAGTTACCCAATGAGGCATCGTCATTGGTGTTGAAAGTGACCGCGGTGACACTGGTACCCAAGTCTTGGGCCACTTTGTGGGCATAGGAGGCCACTTCAAAGGCATTTTTCTTGAATTTTCCCTTCAGGGATTCGGTATATACTAAAACTGACATAATTTCTGAAATTTCAATTTTTCAAACCCCAAATGATAGGTATTTGGTGCTTTACATTTGGGTTTTGGTTTAAATTACTTTCGCTTCGTTGTGCAAAAGGCTGACGAGTTCGCCCACATTGTCGGCATCGACCAACTTGACCGCACCTTTTGGGGCGGGTTTTTCAAATTTTTGGTCTTGGGTAGGCTGCGGGGCATCCACAGGCTCCACAACATTCAGTGCTTTTTGACGTGCCATCATGATTCCCCTCATGTTGGGAATACGGAGGTCGCTTTCCTGGACAAGCCCTTTTTGACCACCGATGACCAAGGGAAGGGTAGTGCCGATTTTTTCCTTTCCTCCATCGATTTCGCGCATGGCGGTGGCATTATTGCCATCAATTTCCAACCCGATGCAGGTGTTCACGAAGTTCATGTCCAACAAGGTGGCCAGCATGCCGGGCACCATACCTCCGTTATAGTCAATGGATTCCCTTCCTGCAATGACCAGGTCGTACCCGCCATTTTTCACCACTTCAGCCAACTGTTTGGCCACAAAAAAACCATCGGTTGGCTCCGCATTTACTCGGATGGCCTCATCGGCACCAATGGCCAGGGCCTTACGTATGGTCGGCTCTGTCTGTGCACCGCCCACAGTGACCACATGGACAGCGGCGCCTTGCTTTTCCTTGAACCACATGGCCCGTGTCAATCCAAACTCATCATTGGGATTGATAACAAACTGGATCCCGTTTGTGTCAAATTTGGTGTCGCCTTCGGTGAAGTTTATCTTGGACGTGGTATCCGGTACGTTACTGATGCAAACTAGAATCTTCATATATGATTAAGGTTTATGGTTTCAAATATAGTCATATAAATCTAAAATTTATTATGCATGCATAATAAATTTTGTTCTTTTTTTGGTTTGATGCAAAGCTTTGTTCTTATAGTTTTTCCTATTTTTGCTTGCATTTTTTAAGCATACCAACGAATCATATTAGTACGATATAATGAAGACAATACAATTCAGGGAAGCCATAGCCGAGGCCATGAGCGAGGAAATGAGAAGGGATGACACCATTTATCTGATGGGTGAGGAAGTTGCCGAGTACAACGGTGCATACAAGGCCTCCAAAGGAATGTTGGACGAGTTTGGCCCCGATCGCGTGCTGGACACCCCCATTTCGGAGCTTGGTTTTGCTGGTATCGGTGTTGGTTCTGCCATGAACGGTAACAGACCGATCATTGAATTTATGACCTTCAATTTCTCTTTGGTGGGTATTGACCAGATCATCAACAATGCTGCGAAGATCCGCCAAATGTCAGCTGGACAGTTCAACTGTCCCATTGTGTTCAGGGGACCAACAGCCTCTGCGGGACAATTGGCCGCCACACACTCCCAGGCTTTTGAAAGTTGGTTCGCCAACTGCCCAGGTCTTAAGGTAGTGGTGCCATCCAACCCTGCCGATGCCAAAGGCTTGTTGAAATCCGCCATTCGTGATGACGACCCCGTTATCTTTATGGAATCCGAGCAGATGTATGGTGACAAAGGTGAGGTTCCCGAGGGAGAGTACACCATCCCATTGGGCGTGGCCGATATCAAAAGGGAAGGAACGGATGTGACCATTGTTTCCTTTGGAAAAATCATCAAGGAAGCCTACAAGGCGGCCGAGGAACTGGAAAAAGAAGGTATCAGTTGTGAGATCATCGATTTGCGCACGGTGCGCCCGATGGACATCAATACCATCATTACATCTATCAAGAAAACCAACAGGATGGTGATTTTGGAAGAAGCGTGGCCATTTGGTAACGTTTCAACGGAAATCATCTATCACGTTCAGGATAAGGCATTCGATTATATGGATGCACCCATCGTAAAAATAAATACAGCGGACACGCCTGCACCCTATTCGCCAGTGCTTTTGGCCGAATGGTTGCCCAACCACGAGGACGTGATCAAAGCTGTTAAGAAAGTGTTATATAAGTAGTAGTATTCTATTTGTAAGGTATATTAGCCCCGTCAACAGAGTTGTCGGGGCTTTTTTAGGGAACAATTTTTGATAGGAAACTACTTTTGAACCAAATTTGACCGAAATTGAAACGGGAAAGCCTTTGGTGGTTATCCCTAATTGTCCCATATATCTGAACATGAAAAGATATCTCCTTGTTTTTTTCTGCTTTACTTTTTTAACTGCCTTTTCCCAGACCAAGATCGAGGGAATCGTGAAGGATGAATCGGGAATGCCCATCGCCTTTGCCAATATCATCTTCACAGGCTCTACCGAAGGCACCATCACCAACGATAATGGCCGTTTCTATTTTGAATCGGACAATACCTATAAGACCATCAAGGTGTCTTTTATGGGGTATGAATCCAAGGAAATCCTGCTCACCCAAAAAGTGAACTATGGGATGGAGATCGTACTGACGGAATCTGCCGAACAGTTGAGGGAAGTGGTGGTCTATACCGGAAAACAGTCCAAAAAGGACAACCCGGCAATCGACATTCTCAGGAAGATATGGGAGAAAAAGCGGGAGAACGGGGTTCGTAAGTTCAAGCAATACCAGTATGACAAATACGAAAAGGTGGAGTTTGATCTCAATACGATAGACAGTGCGCTGATAAAAAGCAAACTTTTTAAGGGGTTGGAGTTTATGTTCGAGGATTTGGACACGTCCCGGATCACGGGAAAAACCTACCTCCCCATCTTTTTGAACGAGACTTTCTCCAAAGTCTATGGGGACAACACGATTGAAAAGGAAAAAGAGGATGTGCTGGGCAACAAAAGTTCCGGGTTCAGTGGCAACCAGGCCATCACGGCCTTTGTGGAGGACCTGTATTCGGATTATGACATTTATGACAACTATCTGAAATTTTTTGATAAGAGTTTCACCAGCCCCTTGTCCAAAACCGGGATTGACACTTATAATTATGTGCTTTCGGACAGTACTTTTATCGACAACAAATGGTGCTATAACATCATCTATTATCCCAGACGGAAGAACGAGCTCACCTTCAAAGGGGATTTTTGGGTGAACGACACCACCTTCGCCATCAAGAAGATCAACATGCAGGTCACCAAAAGTGCCAACATCAACTGGGTGAAGGAAATCTATATTGAACAGGAGTTCAACGTGGTGAGCGATTCGGTCTTTTTGCTGAAGCGGGATTACATGCTGAGCGATTTCAGTTTTTCCAAAAAGGAAGAATCAAAAGGGGTGTATGGCAAGCGTACCACGGTTTATGACAATTACAATTTCAATAACCGCCGACCCGAGGAATTTTACAAAGCGGTCTCCGATCCCTATGATCCAAGGGTGTTCTCGCAGGACAGTCTGTTCTGGAAAAATGCCCGTTTGGAAAATCTGAACGATGATGAGTCAGGGATTTTCAAGCTGCTGGATACCTTAAAGACCGTGCCCAAGTTCAGGACCTATTACGACATTGTGAGTATCTTGGGTTCGGGCTATGTCGAAATTGACAAATGGAACATCGACATTGGGGACATCTACAGCACTTTTGGCTATAACGATGCCGAAGGAATCCGTTTGCGGGGAGGTGCACGGACCTATTTTGGGCAAAACGATACTTGGCGTTTGGAAGGTTATATGGCCTATGGGTTTGACGATAAAAAGTTCAAGCACGGCTTTTCAGGCAAGTTTCTGCTGGATCGAAAGAGCAGGCTCATGATTTCCGGTGGTAACCGAAGGGACATAGAGCAATTGGGGCTCAGTCTCACCAGTACCAATGACGTTCTGGGAAGGAGTATTGCATCGTCTTCCTTGGTCACTGTCGGCTCCAACAACAGGCTTACCAACATCAACCTCTCCACCTTCAATGTGGAGATGGAACCCGTAAAAAATTTTAGGATCAGTGTGGGAAGCTCGTTCCGGACCTTGAGTTCCGCATTGCCGGAAGCCTTCAATCTGGATTATGTGGACCCTGATTCCCCCACGGGCATATCATCCGAAGTGAAACAGTTGGATTTGACCACTACCTTGATCTACACGCCGGGCAAACGGACCATTGGCTATGGGGTGGAAAGAGCGAATATCAATGACAATTACAGCACCCTGGTGCTCAACTATACCAAAGGTATAAGTGGTTTTCTGGAAAGTGATTTCGATTACGAACGCTTGCAGTTCTCATACAGACAGCCATGGCAGATAGGGGGATTGGGCCGATTGACGAGCAGTGTGGAACTGGGTAAGACCTTTGGCGAGGTCCCGTTGAGTCTATTAAGCGTCATTCCAGGGAACCAGACCCTTTTCTCGCTGTACAACGTATTTCCCAATCTTGATTTTTATGAGTTTGTGACCGATACGTATGCGACCGTGCACTTGGAACACAACTTCAATGGGCGCTTATTTTCTCGGGTTCCCTTGTTGCGTAAACTCAATCTGCGTGAAATAGTAGGGCTCAGGGGAGCATGGGGCCAATTGTCCGATGAGAACATCGCACTCAGCGCACCTGCCAATATCCCATTGATGGCCCCGGAAGATCAAATCTATTGGGAATACTCCTTCGGGGTGGGGAACATTTTCAAGATATTACGGATCGACTTTAATTTCAGGGGCAATTACTTGGACAATCCCGATGCACGCCGCTTCGGAATCACGGGAACCTTCGGATTTAACTTTTAATTGATACGAATACAGCAATTTATTTGCCCTATTCCAGCTATACTGGTTATTTTTGCACCAAATTAAAACTTCAAGAATGTCCAAAAAACAAACAGTCACTTTTGACGTGCTCATCGAAATTCCAAAGGGTAGTCGAAACAAGTACGAATACGATTTCACTTTACATAAAATACGGTTCGACCGTACCCTGTTTTCTTCCATGATGTATCCCGGCGATTATGGTTTTGTGCCGGAGACCTTGGCCTTGGACCACGATCCCCTGGATGTACTCGTATTGGGAACAGAACCTACCTATCCCATGGTGGTGATGGAGGTGAAGCCCGTTGGGGTTTTCCACATGACCGATGAAAAGGGACCCGATGAAAAATTGATCTGTGTGCCCGTTTCCGACCCCATTTGGAGCAAGAGGGACGATATCAGTGAGCTTAACCCGCACAGATTGAAGGAGATAGAACACTTTTTCCAAGTGTATAAGGACCTTGAAAAAAAGAAAGTGGATACCGGTGGCTGGGGCGGTGTGGACGAAGCCATCCAGATTTACCACGAATGTGTGAAACGCTATGATGACAGTGAGCACAAAAAGAAACGAACCTATACCATATAGGTAATAATAATTATAAAAAAATACGCCATTTATAAACAATGGCGTATTTTTTTTATTACTTCGTATTTTACTACTTTAGCAGCCGTTAAAAATTTCTTAAACAACTCAAATTATGGATTTGATCGTAAAATTTCTGCCCGTTTTTGGTATCCTGGGCCTGTTGTACGTTTTCATTAAGAACGTATGGATTTCCAAACAAGAGGTCGGTGACGCTAAAATGGCGCGAATCGCCAAGAACATTGCGGATGGGGCAATGTCGTTCTTAAAGGCAGAATACAAAATACTCAGCATATTTGTTTTGGCCGTGGCCGTACTATTGTTCTTCAAAGGGAGCAATGAGGCCGGTTCCAATGGGATGGTGGCCGTTTCCTTTGTTGTAGGGGCCATCTGTTCTGCCTTGGCAGGTTTCATTGGGATGAAGGTCGCCACAAAGGCCAACGTAAGGACCACAAATGCAGCAAGGACCTCTTTGGGCAAGGCCCTCGAAGTCGCTTTTGCCGGTGGGGCCGTTATGGGCCTTGGTGTTGTGGGTCTTGGTGTTCTTGGATTGAGTGGACTTTTTATGATATACAGTGGCCAAGGCTGGGAACTTGGTGAAGTACTCAATGTGCTTTCAGGATTTTCACTTGGTGCATCCTCCATCGCACTTTTTGCGCGTGTGGGAGGTGGAATCTATACCAAAGCAGCCGACGTAGGTGCCGACCTTGTTGGAAAAGTGGAAGCCGGTATTCCGGAAGATCACCCATTGAACCCCGCTACCATTGCGGATAACGTTGGGGACAACGTTGGGGATGTGGCCGGTATGGGTGCCGACCTTTTTGAATCCTATGTGGGTTCCATTATCGGAACCATGGTATTGGGAGCCGTTTTTGCCGGATTGCCAGAATTCCAAGCTGGCTTTGATGGTCTTGGAGCGGTGTACCTGCCTTTGGCATTGGCTGCGGTGGGCATCGTAATGTCCATTATAGGAACCTTCTTTGTAAAAGTAAAGGATGGCGGAAACCCTCAGACCGCTTTGAACATAGGTGAATTTGGTTCCGCGGGTCTTATGTTGGTGGCTTCCTATTTCATCATCAAAGGAATGTTGCCAGAATCTTGGGTTGAAGGAGGCACTGAATATACCTCTTTGGGTGTGTTCTTGGCAACCATCGCTGGTTTGGTGGCCGGACTTTTGGTCGGTAAGGTTACCGAATATTATACAGGAACGGGAACAAAACCTGTAAACTCTATCGTTCGCCAGTCCGAAACAGGATCTGCGACCAACATCATTGCAGGATTGGGTGTTGGGATGATGTCAACCGCCATTCCGATCGTTTTGATCGCTGCGGCCATTTTGGTTTCGCATCACTTTGCCGGACTTTACGGAATCGCGATCGCTGCCGTGGGTATGTTGGCAAATACAGGAATCCAATTGGCCGTCGATGCCTACGGACCTATTTCTGATAACGCAGGTGGTATTGCCGAAATGGCGGAACTGCCAAAAGAAGTTCGTGAACGGACAGATAAATTGGATGCTGTTGGAAACACTACAGCGGCCATTGGAAAAGGATTTGCCATTGCTTCTGCGGCCTTGACCGCCTTGGCACTTTTTGCAGCCTTCATGAAGACAGCAGGAGTAGAATCCATCGATGTTTCACAACCAGATATCATGGCGGGACTTTTGGTAGGGGGTATGCTTCCCTTCGTGTTCTCCGCACTTTCCATGAATGCAGTGGGTAGGGCGGCCATGGCCATGATCGAGGAAGTACGTCGCCAGTTCAGGGACATTCCCCAACTGAAAGCGGCATTGGAAGTGATGCGGAAGTATGATTCCGACATTTCCAAGGCATCTGCCGAGGACAGAAAAATATTTGATGCTGCCGATGGTGTAGCGGAATACGATAAATGCGTGGCCATTTCAACGAAGGCCTCCATCAAGGAAATGGTATTGCCCGGATTGTTGGCAATTGCCGTTCCCGTTGCCGTCGGGTTCATCGGTGGTGCCGAAATGTTGGGAGGTTTGTTGGCAGGCGTGACCACAGCTGGTGTGTTGATGGCCATTTTCCAATCCAACGCAGGTGGAGCTTGGGACAATGCCAAGAAGACCATCGAAAGCGAAGGACGTAAGGGAAGTGATGCCCACAAGGCAGCCGTAGTTGGTGATACCGTGGGTGATCCGTTCAAGGATACCTCAGGCCCTTCTTTGAACATTTTGTTGAAATTGATGTCCGTTGTGGCATTGGTGATAGCCCCTAGTTTGGTAAGCCTTTCTTCTGAGGATGGTATCAGCATGACCAAGGAAGATGGAACTACAATTACAATTTCTGAGGATGGTATGAAAGAATCCAGAACCATCGAAAAGCAGATCCGTATCGAAATGAGCAATACGGCTGAAGGAGCCTATAAAGCTGTTGTTACCTCAAGCACTGAGGTAGATGGTGACTTGAAGGAAGAAACCAAGGAATTTGTTGCCGACACCAAGGAAGAAGTAGAAAAATTGGTGGAAGCCTATAAAAACAGTGCTAAGGCAAAGAATTAGCGCTCGCTTTACCCTAAAGCTGAAAAAACCACGCCTTGGCGTGGTTTTTTTATGGGAGGAATCCAATCCTTGTCATATCGGGCTGTCATCCTGAGCACAGTCGAAGGAGTGACAGAAGAAATAGTCAAGATGCAGGGTTAATTCAATCTAAAGGTGATGGGAATGGAATAGGGAACCTTCACGGCGGTGCCCCGTTGTTTGCCCGGTGCCATTTTGGGCAACTTGGAAATGATTCGGGCCGCTTCCGTCTCCAAACTCTTGTCCGGTCCGCGCATTTGTACGTTTCCGATGCTGCCATCCTTTTGGATTACAAAAATAACGTTCACCTTGCCCTGTATGCCCATTTCTTGGGCCGGTTCGGGGTAGCGGAAGTTTTTACGGATATGGTTTTGCATCATTTCCTGAAAACACTCCCTTTTTTCTTTTTCGGTTGACTCATTTTCACACCCTGGGAATACAGGGGCGTTCTCAATAACGGAGAAGAATACAGTTTCGGGAATATCTTCTTCGGCTACGGCAATGTCTTCGACCTTGGCGATTTCGGTATCTTGATTGGGATCTACTGCCTCAATTACAGTTTCTTCAATTTTCTCATCATCATCTGCTATTTCAATTTTGGGAGGAGTAATGATTTGGGGTTTGGGCGGATCAGGCAATTTTTGCATGGTGATGGGTACTTCCTCGATCAAATCGTCTTGGATCTTCAGGGTGGCTCTGTCCCATTCGTCACTGGAATAAAAGGTCTTCCACTCCAAGGCCAAAAAGGCCATGAGTAGCATCATTGTCATTCCTACAAAAAAATAGAGCAGGCTGTTTCGGTTGGGGTCCAGTTTTTGGTTCTTTTTCGTTTCCATGATTTTCAAGTTTTTGGCCCAAAGGGCGTAGTTAACAGTAGGTCTAAACTACTTTGAAAATCAACCTATTAAAAAAGGAAATGAGGGAACGGGTCGTTTGGGTGAGGGAAATGGTACAATTTATTTGAAGGAAGATGAGCCTTTTAGAATGCCATGGAAATTCCCACGCCCCATTCCCTTCCATTGTAAAAGGGCATGACCAGTCCGTCCATGGTTTCCCTGCCCTTGAAAAGGGTCCTTTTGACCCAGGGATGAACCCAATAGGCAATTTTGGTGCTCAACATACCGATTCCCGCACCTGCGGTCACATCGGTGAGCCAATGGCGGTCGTTGTACATTCTGAAGAAGCCGGTGCCGGCTGCAACAACATAACCTGTGATGCCATACCAAACGGACACATCTTTGTATTCTTGATATAAAAATTCGGCCCCCATGAAAGCTGTGGCGGTATGGCCGGAAGGAAATGAGTTTTTGGAAGATCCGTCGGGGCGTTCCTCGTTGGAAACTTTTTTGACAATGTTCACCGTGGTTCCCATAATGAGATAGGCGGTGCCCAAGACCACGGTCCTGTCCTTAAAATTGTTCTTTCCTTTAATGCCGATGGCATTTAGGCCATAAACTGATAGAAATGGACTGTATTGCGAGATGTCATCGATGGTGAACTTGGTGTCGATGTGTTCGTTGATCTCGTTTTTGATGTCGGAGTTGATGAATTTCAGTTGATGGCTTTCCAGACCGATGACACCATAGGTGATGAGGGCGGTCGGGATGATAAGGGATTCGTATTTGAACGGAAGGCTGGTAGAGGGTATGGAATCTGTCTTGGTTTTTTGTCCAAATGAGAGGGACGAGATCAGGAACCCAGCAGATAATAATATTTTATGGCATTTCATTCCAAATAGGGGATAGGATGAGCATCATTGCAAAGCAAATACATAAAAGAGGTTGGAAAAAATGGATGGGCATTGCCCTTTAATTTTCCTAGAACAATCCATGGATCTCCGCATCAATTCTGTTGATGACTTTGCCCAAGTCTTCGGGATCGGATACAAAATCCAGGTCGTCCACATCAAAAATGAGCAATTTACCTTTGGCATAGGTATTGGCCCAGGCCTCGTAGCGTTCGTTCAGCCGGCTGAGGTAATCAATGGAAATGGAATTTTCATAGTCCCGCCCCCGTTTGTGGATCTGGTTCACCAAATTGGGGATGGAGCTGCGGAGATAGATCAATAGGTCCGGCGGCTCCACCAAACTTTCCATCAGCTCAAAAAGACTCCTGTAATTCTCAAAATCACGGTTGGTCATCAGGCCCATGGCGTGGAGGTTGGGTGCAAAAATATGGGCATCCTCATAAATGGTCCGGTCCTGGATTACATCCTTCCCGCTTTCCCTGATCTTCAAGATCTGCCGGTAGCGGCTGTTCAGGAAGTAGATCTGTAAGTTGAAGCTCCAACGTTCCATCTGGGTATAGAAATCATCCAGATAGGGATTGTCCACCACATCCTCAAAATGGGCATCCCACTTGTAGTGTTTTGCAAGCAAGTTGGTCAGGGTGGTCTTTCCGGCGCCAATGTTTCCTGCTACAGCAATGTGCATAAGATGTTGGTGTTTATGATGTTGGTGTTCGAGGACTAGGGAAATCTAATCGGCGCAATATACAAAGTATATCCACTTCAAGAAAAAAAACTGGACGAAATGGAAAAGCGGGCAAACCTCAGGGAACAAAGTTTTGAAATATCATTCAAATACGTACTTTTGCCCATCAGAACGAGGAAAGATTTGACTGATTGCAACCTCCGTGGCCAAAATGGTTTGGCACAAGAAAAATGCTAAAGCAGTTCGTGTTGGGCAATGCCCGACACCACTCTTCAAGGGTTACGAACTTCTTTGCTGGGCATCTGTCAGAATACTTCCATTAAATAAGAACAATGCCATATTTGTTTACATCAGAATCTGTTAGTGAAGGACATCCGGATAAGATCGCGGACCAGATCAGTGATGCCCTATTGGATAATTTTTTGGCCTTTGACCCCGAGAGCAAAGTGGCCTGCGAGACCTTGGTGACCACGGGTCAGGTGGTCTTGGCCGGCGAGGTGAAGAGCCATACCTATGTGGACCTGCAGAGCATTGCCAGGGAGGTCATCAACAATATTGGCTATACCAAGGGCGAATACAAGTTCAGTGGCGATTCCTGTGGGGTGATCTCTCTGATCCACGAACAGTCACAGGACATCAACCAAGGGGTGGACAGGGGCAGCAAAGAGGAGCAAGGTGCCGGTGACCAGGGCATGATGTTCGGTTATGCCACCAAGGAAACCGATAATTACATGCCTTTGGCGTTGGATATTTCCCATAAGATCTTGCAGGTACTTGCCGATCTGCGTAGGGAAGGAAAACGCATCAGTTATCTGCGTCCCGATGCCAAGTCCCAAGTGACCATTGAATATTCCGATGACAATGTGCCACAGCGTATCGATACCATTGTGGTCTCTACGCAACACGATGAATTTGCTGCGGATGAGGTGATGTTGGCCCAGATCAAGGAAGACATCATCAATATTCTTATCCCCGAGGTGAAAAGCCTGTTGCCGGAGGATATCCAAAAACTTTTCAACGATAAGATCAAATACCACATCAACCCTACCGGAAAGTTTGTGATCGGTGGACCACATGGCGATACCGGATTGACCGGTAGAAAGATCATTGTGGATACCTACGGAGGCAAGGGAGCCCATGGTGGAGGTGCCTTTAGTGGCAAAGACCCGAGCAAAGTGGACCGAAGTGCCGCTTATGCTGCGCGCCACATGGCAAAGAATTTGGTCGCTGCCGGGGTGGCCGATGAAATTTTGGTACAGGTCAGTTATGCCATCGGAGTGGTGGAACCGACCTCCATTTTTGTGGAAACCTATGGTTCATCCAACGTAAAACTTAGTGATGGCGAGATTGCCAAGAAGGCCGCGGAGCTTTTCGATATGAGGCCTTTTGCCATTGAGGAACGTCTAAAACTGCGCAATCCCATATATTTGGAAACCGCCGCCTATGGCCATTTGGGCAAAGAACCCCAAACCTTGACCAAGGTGTTCGAGTCCCCCTATAATGGAAGGATCGAAAAAGAAGTGGAACTCTTCACTTGGGAAAAACTGGACATGGTGGACAAGGTGAAAGCAGCATTCGGGCTATAATCTAACATTCATTCACATAAAAAAGAAAGGAGCTCTTTGGAAGGGCTCCTTTTTTATTGGCATACTCTAGGGAACTTTAGTAGATTTAGGGAATCAAAAATATCCCATGATGAAAAGTCCAGCCAAAATCCTGATTCTTAGCATTTGTTTGTTGGTTTTTACCGTAAGCTGCAAGAAAACCGTAAAGACCGAAGAGCAGCCAGTTGTTGACACCTATGTGGCCGACCATTACACCAAAAAAGAGGTGGACATTGAAATGCGGGACGGGATAAAACTGCACACCACCATATATTCCCCAAAGGATACTTCCAAGGAATATCCCATCATCATGCAACGTACACCCTACAGCTCGCAGCCTTATGGAGAAGGCAATTTTAGGACCAAGATCGGGCCCAATGAGCATTTGATGAAGGAGGGGAACATCATCGTTTATCAAGATGTTCGCGGGCGTTGGCTCAGCGAAGGGCATTATGAGAACATGAGGGCCTATATCCCCAACAAGACCTCCAATGACCAAGTGGACGAAAGTTCCGATACCTACGATACCATTGAATGGTTGGTCAACAATGTGGAGAACAACAACGGTAATGTCGGTGTTTGGGGGATTTCGTATCCAGGTTATTACGCCACCTATGCCACGGTGGACGCACACCCTGCGCTAAAGGCGGCTTCGCCCCAGGCCTGTATCGGGGATTTCTTTTTTGATGATTTTCATCATAATGGCGCCTATTTGTTGAGCTATTTTAGGGCTACGTCCCTGTTCGGGACACCCAGGCCCAATGGCGATCAGCCCATCGATACCGCTTGGTACACCTTGCCCAGTCTGCCCACCGAAGATCAATACCAGTTCTTTTTGGATGCAGGCCCGTTAAAGAATCTGGACTACTTTTTTGAATACGAAACGGCAGACACCCCCACCATGCGTCCCGAAGGTGTCACCGATGATTATTTTTGGAACGAACTCAAGGAACATCCCAATTACGATGAAATGTGGCAGTCCAAAGGCTTGATCCAACATTTGAAAAATGTAAAGAGCAGCGTGGCCACCATGATCGTAGGCGGTTGGTTCGATGCGGAAGACCTCTATGGACCCTTGGAGACCTATAAGAACATTGAAAAATACAATGAGGGCAACTACAATACCATGGTCTTTGGTCCATGGGATCACGGCGGATGGGCCCGAACCGTGGACAGGAACGTGGTGGGCAATTATTATTTTGGGGATTCCATTTCCTTGTTTTTCCAAAAAGACATAGAAACCAAATTCTTCAATCACTTTTTGAAAGGAGATGGAAGTCCAGATTCAGGATTGCCCGAAGCCTATGTCTTCGATACGGGCAAAAAGGAATGGAAGACCTATGGCACATGGCCGCCCGAAAATGCCTCGAAGCAGACCATGTACCTTTCCGAGGATCAAGAGCTGACCGAGGCACAAAATGGGGCAACAGGTGTCCAGTTCATCAGTGACATCAAAAAACCAGTGCCCTATTCCGAGGATATCAAGACCGTGTTCACCCCTCGAAAATACATGACCGATGATCAGCGTTTTGCGGCCAGACGTTCCGATGTGCTTGTTTTTGAAACCGATGTCTTGGAAGATGACCTCACCTTGGCCGGGGATATTCTGGCCCATTTGAAAGTGGCCACAACAGGAACTGCCGCGGATTGGATCGTAAAGATCATCGACGTGCACCCAGCGGATGCCGAGACCAATGAAGAAATGCAGAACCACCTCAAGATGAGCAATTACCATTTGATGGTGCGAAGCGAGGTACTTCGTGGGCGGTTCAGGAACAGTTTTTCCGATCCCGAGCCTTTTACACCCAACCAAAAAACGGATGTGGACATCAAATTGCAGGATGTGTTCCATACCTTCAAAAAGGGGCACAAATTACAGGTGCAGGTACAAAGTACCTGGTTCCCGCTGATCGATTTGAACCCGCAAACCTATGTGGAGAATATCTTCAAGGCCGATGAATCGGACTTCAAGACCCAGACCCATACCGTTTTCACGGATTCGAACATTGAGTTCACGGTGTTGAAATAGAAGATGGGCCATGTTTTGGTGAATTTTTGCCGAAAGATTAGGAAATTCCATCTTTCCATCAGTATATTTGCCGAACGAAGTTCAAACACGTATTGATTAGTTATCAAGAAAGGTGGAGGGAATAGACCCTTTGAAGCCTTAGCAACCCTTGGCTCACGATGTCAAGAAGGTGCTACATTCTATCCCGATGGGAATAGATAACGACAATCGACTTTTCGATTTCACTTTCTTATAACTTTTTGATTTTTCCATGCTGTACGTACCATGGGAGTTTGACTTTTTATTTTATCGATTTTATAATTTTTAAAAAACAAAAGTCATGAGTGATCAAAAATTTTCAACCAATGCATTGCATGCCGGCCATGATGTGGCCGCCAATGGAGGAACACAGGCTGTGCCGATTTACCAGACCACATCCTATGTGTTCAGGGATTCGGACCATGCCGCCAATCTTTTCTCCTTGAGTGAGCCGGGGTATATTTACACCAGGCTCAACAACCCGACCAACGATATCTTGGAACAGCGGTTGGCCACACTGGAAGGAGGGATAGCCTCTGTGGTGACTTCCTCGGGAACGGCCGCCATCAACACCGCTTTGTTGGTCTTGTTGAAGGCCGGGGACCATATCGTATCGTCCAATAGCCTGTATGGCGGAACCTATAACCTGTTCAATGTGACCTTGCCGCGTCTGGGCATTACGACCACCTTTGTGGATCCTTCGGACCCTGCCAATTTTGGCAAAGCGGTGCAGGGCAACACCAGGGCCTTCTTTGTGGAATCCTTGGGAAATCCTAAGTTGGACGTACTGGACCTCAAAGCCATTTCCAAGGAAGCCAAGGCAGCCAAGGTACCGCTCATTGTGGACAATACCGTGGCCTCACCGGCACTGTTGAACCCCATTGCGCACGGCGCCAATATAGTGGTGCATTCCCTGACAAAGTACATCAACGGGAACGGGACCACCATGGGAGGGGTGATCATTGATGCCGGAACATTTGATTGGGCCAATGGAAAATTCCCTGAATTTACAGAACCTTCGCAAGGCTACCATGGATTGATCTATCACGAAGCCTTGGGCCCTGCAGCGTTCATTGCCAAAGTGCGGATCGAGGGATTGCGTGACCATGGAGCCTGTTTAAGCCCATACAATGCATTTCAGATCATCCAAGGTTTGGAAACTTTGGAGATACGGATGAAAAAGCACAGTGAAAACGCCTTGGCCTTGGCCAAGTGGTTGGAAAGTAGGGACGAGGTCACTTGGGTGAACTATCCCGGGCTGGAATCCAGCAAATACAAAGCCCTCTCTAATCAGTATTTGCCAAAAGGTCAAAGTGGTATTGTTACCTTTGGGGTGAAGGGCGGATTTGAATCGGCCAAGAAAATAGCGGATGAAACCAAGATTTTCTCTCTTTTGGCCAATATTGGGGATACCAAATCGCTAATTATCCATCCGGCAAGTACCACGCACCAACAATTGGATGATGCACAACAGGAATCTACAGGTGTGACCAAGGACTTGATTCGTCTGTCCGTTGGTTTGGAAGATTTGTCCGACCTGAAAGCCGATTTGGAAAGTGCATTTGCAGGCATAGGAAAATAATTGTTTTTACACGCAGAAGAATAAAACATAGCATACATACATGTTACAGTATTTGAAAATCGACCAATTTTCTACCCAGAGTGGCAAAATCCAGGACCTGCAATTGTCCTATCAATTGTTCGGGCAGCCCCTGCACTCGGCCCCGGTGGTGATGGTGAACCATGCCCTTACGGGAAATTCCGATGTTGCCGGGGATAATGGCTGGTGGTCCGATCTGATCGGGGAAGGGAAATGCATCAATACCGAAAAATACACCATTTTGGCCTTCAACATTCCGGGCAATGGGTATGATGGTTTTGTCATCGAGAACTACAAGGATTTTGTGGCGGGCGACATTGCCCGATTGTTTCTTTTGGGACTGGAACAATTGAAGATTGAAAAACTGTACGCCATCATAGGAGGTTCTTTGGGTGGTGGTATCGCTTGGGAAATGGCGGCATTCAACCCTAACATTACAGAACATTTGGTCCCTGTAGCATCTGATTGGAAATCAACGGATTGGTTGATAGCCAATTGCCAGATACAAGAACAGTTTTTGGTGAATTCCAAACAGCCGGTACACGATGCCCGTATGCATGCCATGCTTTGCTACCGCACGCCCGAATCTTTCAAAGAGCGATTCAAAAGGAGCACGAACGAAGAGCTTCAGGTCTTCAATGTGGAGAGCTGGTTGATGCACCACGGGAAAAAACTGCAGGAGCGTTTCCAGTTGTCCGCCTACAAGTTGATGAACCAATTGCTGAAGACCATCGACATCACCCGTAACGGAGATGAGGCCTTCAAGACATTGCAGGAAAGCGAAATGAAGATCCATATCATCGGGGTCAATTCCGATCTGTTCTTTACGGCAGAGGAAAACAGGGAGACTTTTAAACGATTGGCGCAGGCCAACACCAATGTCACCTATGGTGAAGTACAGTCGCTCCATGGCCACGATGCCTTTTTGATGGAATTTGAACAATTGGAAAAGCTTTTGGAGACCGTTTTTCAGAAAAATGGAAGGACAGAGCGCATCAAGGTGTTGAAGTTTGGCGGGAAGTCCTTGGCCAACGGCGAAGGTATCGAAAGAGTGCTGAGGGTGATTGCCAAAAGGGCGGAGAACAAAGAGCACTTTGCCGTGGTGGTGTCAGCCCGTGACAAGGCCACCGATGAATTGGAAGCCTTGTTGGACAAAGCGGCAAAAGGGAAGGATTTTCAACAGGACCTTGACCATTTCGCGGCCTATCAAAAGAATGATTTTGCAGGGGTAGATATCGAGGAAGAACTAAAGACCATCCAAAAAATACTCAATGGGGTTTCCTTGACCGGGGATTATAGCCTCAAGACCAAGGATGAGGTGTTGTCCTACGGTGAGCTGATCTCTGCCAAGGTAGTGACCACCTTGCTGAATGCCCAAGGACTGAAGGCACAACTGCTGGACTCCCGAAAATTGATCAAGACCGACGATACCTTTAGCAATGCCGAGGTTGACCAACGGACCTCCAAGGAAAATGTGATACGCTATTTCCATAAGTTGGATGCCGATACCATAGCCGTGGTCACAGGATTTATTGGGTCCAACGGAGATGGGTCCACAACCACTTTGGGCAGGAATGGGAGCAATTATTCAGCAGCCTTGTTGGCCAACTTTTTGGATGCCGGGGAACTGGTCAACTACACCCATGTGGATGGTATCTTTACGGCCAATCCCGATTTGGTGAAGGATGCCCGCTTGATCGATGTGATTTCCTATGGGGAAGCCAACGAGCTGGCCAATTTTGGAGCCAACATCCTGCATGCAAAGACCATCATCCCCCTTATCGAAAAGAATATTCCGCTACGGATCTGCAATACCTTCAATGATGAAAACGAAGGGACGCTCATTGGTCCGAAGACCGAAAACGGTGGCATTAAATCCCTGTCCGTACTGGACCATATGGCCCTTATCAATCTAGAGGGTAGGGGGCTGTTGGGAAAAGTGGGTGTGGATATGCGTATTTTCCGTGCGTTGGGCCAAAATGGCATCAGCGTGGGCATCATTTCGCAAGGATCGTCCGAAAGGGGGATTGGCCTTGTGGTGGATGCATCCAAAGCGGAAAAGGCCAAAAAAGTACTGGACCAGGAATTTGAGACCGATTATTCCTCTCAGGACATCAACCAGATCACCGTGGTGAAGGATGTTTCGGTCATCTCCATTGTGGGGATGGACCTGAGCAGTTTCCACAGACCTTTCAATGCGCTGGTCAAAAACCAAGTGGTTCCCCTGTTGTTCAATAACACGGTGACAGGAAAGAACGTGAGTTTGGTCGTGAAAAAATCGGACCTGCATAAGGCGGTCAATGTGGTGCACGGACAGATTTTTGGCATCGCAAAGCGAATCAATCTGGCCATTTTTGGTCATGGTAATGTCGGGGGTACCTTGATCGATCAGATCTTGGACTCGGAAAAGAGCATAGAATTGAGAAAAGGAATCGGCCTTCGTGTGTTTGCGGTCGCCAATTCCAAAAAAGTGTTGTTGGATGCTTCAGGAATTGGTCCCGATTGGAAAAAACGGTTGGAGAAGGAAGGTAAGCCCTACCAAGTGGAGGATATTGCTGCCTTTGCCAAACAGCACCATCTGGAAAATCTCATTGCGGTGGACAATACGGCCAGCAGTGCTTTCGTGGAGCACTACGAACCGTTCATCAAGAAAGGTTTTGACCTTGTTTCTTCCAATAAGATCGCCAATACCTTGAGTTTTGAGAAATACAAGTCTATCCGAAAATCCTTGGACCAAAACCAGAAGCAATACCTGTATGAGACCAATGTGGGGGCAGGTCTCCCATTGATCGATACCATTAGGCTATTGCATCTTTCGGGAGAGAACATTACCCGGATCAAGGGCGTGTTCTCTGGGTCGTTGAGCTATATTTTCAATACCTTTTCGGAAAAGGAGGCCTCGTTTTCATCCATCGTAAAGGAAGCCATGAAAAGTGGGTACACGGAACCCGATCCGAGGGAAGACCTATCCGGGAACGATGTAGGTAGGAAACTATTGATCTTGGCCCGGGAGTTGGACCTTCAGAATGAGTTTTCCGATATTGATGTGCAGAACCTGATTCCAAAGGAATTGCAGACTTTGGATTTTGATGGGTTCATTGAGCGAATCGGGGAGATGGACAAGGTGTATGAAGAAGTGAAAAACAAACAGGAAACGGGCCATGTTCTTAGATATGTTGGGGATTTGCACGGCGACCTTCATCAGGACAAGGGGATTTTGGAGGTGAAATTGGTTTCCGTGCCCAAGCAAAGTGCTTTGGGGCAAGTGAAGGGTTCCGACTCCATCATTGAGATCTATACGGAGTCCTATGGCGAAAACCCATTGGTGATCCAAGGTGCCGGAGCGGGTGCTGCGGTAACGGCCAGAGGTGTTTTTGGGGATATTTTGAGAATAGCTGAGAAAATATAGCTTCGACTACGCTCAGCTATCTTGTTTAGTATATTTGGATGGTTAAGCGTTTTCGAAATTTATAAAGAGTCTGATTGGAACGGTGGCTGAGCGTAGTCGAAATATAGAAAGAGTATGATTGGAACGGTGGCTGAGCGTAGTCGAAGCCACAAACTAAAGATGAAAGGTTACATGTACATACTTCAATGTTCGGATGGGAGCTATTATACCGGAAGTACGATAGATTTGGACAACCGTATCAGCGAGCATCAAGATGGTAGGGGAGCGAACCATACCAAGAAAAGGCTGCCAGTGGAGTTGATGTATGTTGAAGAATACCTAAGCATTGCATCGGCTTTTGAGCGGGAAAAACAGATTCAGGGTTGGTCGAGGGCAAAAAAGGAAGCACTCATCCAAGGAGAATTTCAAACCCTGCCCTATTTGGCCGAGTGCAAGAACCATACAAATTATAGATATTTTAAAGAGGTTAAATGAAGTGGCTTCGACTACGCTCAGCCACCCAAAAAAGAATATAATGAAAAAGAAATTCGAGACAGAAGCGATACGGACACAAATGGAGCGTAGCCAGAATTTGGAACACTCCAGTCCAATTTATATGACCTCCAGTTTTGTGTTCGAAGATGCGGAAGATATGCGCGCTTCCTTTGCAGAGGAAAAGGACAGGAACATTTATTCCAGATATTCCAACCCGAATTCCTCAGAGTTTATAGACAAGGTGTGCAAAATGGAGGGGGCGGAGAACGGTTTTGCCTTTGCTTCTGGCATGGCGGCTGTGTACTCCACCTTGGCCGCTTTGTTGAATGCAGGTGACCACGTGGTCTCGTCCAAGAGTATTTTTGGTTCCACACACTCGCTTTTCACCCAGTTTTTTCCCAAATGGAACATCACCACCAGTTATTTTGATGCCACTGATCTGTCGTCGATTGAAGGGTTGATCCAGCCGAATACCAAGATCATTTATGCGGAATCACCCACCAATCCGGGAGTGGATGTCCTGGATTTGGAAGTATTGGGGAACATAGCCAAAAAGCATGGACTTATTTTTATTATCGACAATTGTTTTGCGACGCCTTACCTGCAACAGCCCATTAAGTTCGGAGCTGATCTGGTCATCCATTCAGGGACCAAGTTGATGGATGGTCAGGGAAGGGTTTTGGCTGGGATCACCGTAGGAAATAATGAATTGATGGACAAGGTCTACCGTTTTTCACGAATCACGGGCCCTGCACTTTCCCCTTTCAATGCATGGGTGTTGTCCCGAAGTCTGGAAACCTTGGCCATTCGGGTGGACAGGCATTGTTCCAATGCGTTGGAATTGGCCACTTTTTTGGAAAACCATCCAAAAATTGAATGGGTAAAATATCCCTTCCTCAAATCGCATCCCCAATATGAAATTGCTAAAAAACAGATGAAAGCTGGCGGTTGTGTAGTGGCTTTTGAAGTAAAAGGAGGGTTGGATGCAGGTAGAAAATTCTTCGATAGCATTGAATTGCTGTCCCTTTCCGCCAATTTGGGCGATTCACGAAGCATTGTTACCCATCCGGCATCCACGACCCATAGCAAATTATCCAAGGAAGAACGCGAGGCAGTGGGGATCACGGATGGCATGGTACGAGTATCCGTTGGGTTGGAACATATTGATGACATCATTGCGGATATAGAACAAGCATTGGAATAGGGCATTCCGGGAATATTTTAAAAGGCGATTGTTAATTTTCGCTATATTCGTGCGATGCTCTCCAAAAAGACAAAATACGGTTTAAAGGCGCTTACCTATCTCGCAAGGGCAAAAGGGAAAGAGCCCGTCCAGATTGCAGAGATTGCCAAACATGAGAATATTTCCCAGAAATTTTTGGAAAGCATCCTGCTCACCTTGAGAAGAAATGGTTTTTTGGGTTCCAAAAAAGGAAAAGGGGGAGGCTATTATCTCATCAAAGATCCGGCGGATATCCCAATGACCACTGTGATGCGCGTATTGGAAGGACCCATTGCCATGGTGCCTTGTGTCAGCCTCAATTTCTACGAAAAATGTGATGATTGTCCCGATGAGGACACTTGTTCCGTGCACAAACTGATGCTTCAGATCAGGGACAGTGCCCTTGATGTCTATAGGAACAATACCTTGGCGGACATCCTCTAAAACCCTTCTATTTTTATAAAAATAGGATGAGAATATTCTAATAATCCACTTCGATTATCGATAATCTACTAAAACTATAGGGTAATACTAAATTTAAGGAACATTTTGCATTCCAATTTAAATAATAATTTTACTTTTGAATTTCCTAGTAAGTCGATAGGGAAATAATAATACTGATGATTACAGACCAATTGGTAATAAAAAATAGTAAAGAAGAATCTTCCTATACCAAGGATGTGAATTCCGAAAGCCCCAAAAGGAGCATTGCAAAATCCATCAGCTGGAGAATTGTGGGGACCATAGACACCATCATCATCTCTTGGATCGTGACAGGGACCTTGAAATTGGCTTTCTCCATTGGGATGGTGGAATTGGTCACCAAAATGGTACTTTATTTTTTTCATGAACGAATTTGGAACTCCATCAAATGGGGTAAATAAATAGAATGGATATGGCATTGACGCAAGACGAAATACAAAATCTGAACCGCCAGTTCAAGGGCATTCCACCGGAAGAAATCATTTCTTGGGCCATCAAACATGGCAAAAAATCGGTGGTGACCACCAATTTCCGACCCTATGAAGTGGCCATTCTACATGCCGTCACTGAAGTGGACAGGAGTATCGCGGTCATTTGGTGCGATACGGGTTACAATACCCCCCAAACCTATAAGCATGCCGAGGAGTTGATTGCCCGTTTGGAATTGAACATTAAATTGTATGTGCCCAAACAGACCAGCTCACACCGTGATGCTGTGATGGGAATACCTCAAATAGATGATCCCCGTCACGAATTGTTTACCGAACAGGTCAAATTGGAGCCTTTCCGAAGGGCCATGGATGAGCACAAACCCGATGTTTGGTTCACCAACCTTAGAAAAGGACAGACCGCCCTTAGGGATTCTTTGGATGTGTTGAGCATGAGCAAGGACGGTGTGCTGAAGGTGAGCCCTTTCTATCATTGGAGTGATGTGCAATTGGACGCCTATCTTAAAGAACACGGTCTGCCCAACGAACACAAATATTTTGACCCCACAAAAGTATTGGCCAACCGCGAATGTGGTTTGCATACCTAATTCCCCAACGCTTAAAAACAAACAGAGCTTTGAGTACACTCGCAGAAGAAATCAAAAAACCGAAAACCATTAACAGTGCCGACAGGCCCAGTGCGAATGCATTGGAGCATGAGGCCATATATATTATAAGGGAAGTGGCCGCACAGTTTGAAAAGCCTGTGCTGTTGTTTTCTGGAGGAAAGGATTCCATAACCTTGGTCCGTTTGGCCCAAAAGGCATTCTGGCCAGCAAAGATTCCCTTTCCGTTGATGCACATTGATACCGGCCACAACTTTCCGGAGACCATTGAGTTCAGGGATAAGTTGGTGGAAGAATTGGGTGTGGAACTCATTGTGCGCAATGTCCAGGATTCCATCGACCAAGGGAAAGTGGTGGAAGAAACTGGAAAATATGCCAGTAGGAACATGTTGCAGACCACAACCTTGTTGGATGCCATTGAAGAGTTCAAGTTCGATGCCTGTATCGGCGGAGCCAGACGTGATGAAGAAAAGGCCAGGGCCAAGGAGCGAATTTTTTCCGTTCGTGACGATTTTGGTCAATGGGATGAAAAGAACCAGCGTCCGGAGTTGTTCGATATGTTGAACGGACAAATTGAAATGGGGCAGAATGTTAGGGTGTTCCCGATCAGCAACTGGACCGAATTGGATGTTTGGAGCTATATCCAAAAAGAAAATATTGAAATCCCTTCTATTTACTTCGCCCATAAAAGAAATACCTTCCTACGTGATGGACTGATCTGGTCTGCTGAGGATGGTGTGGTTTTCAGGGCTGAGGATGAAAAAGTGGAAGAAAGAATCGTGCGTTTCCGTACCGTTGGGGATATGAGCTGTACCGCAGCCGTGGAATCCCACGCAGACACCATCGATAAAGTGGTTTCGGAGATCAGGGATTCAAAAATATCAGAAAGAGGGGCCCGTATCGACGACAAACGTTCCGAGGCGGCCATGGAAAAACGTAAACAACAAGGGTATTTCTAAAAAATAAGAATTAATCCAGATGTCATCCTGAGTTGTCACCCTGAGCGCAGTCGAAGGGGCAGTCGAAGGAGACATAAGAAAAAAATCAAAGCATTGGAAGTTTTAAAAATAGCGACAGCAGGAAGTGTGGATGATGGAAAAAGTACCTTGATCGGAAGATTGTTGTACGACACCAAATCCTTGACCGACGATAAATTGGAAGCCATCGAGCGTACCAGTAAACAAAAGGGGTATGATTACCTCGATTTTTCATTGGCAACCGATGGTTTGGTGGCGGAAAGGGAGCAGGGCATCACCATCGATGTGGCCCATATCTATTTCTCCACGGCGACCAAAAGTTATATTATTGCCGATACCCCTGGGCATGTGGAATATACCCGTAACATGGTTACCGGTGCGTCCACTTCTCAGGCAGCCATTATTTTGATCGATGCCCGAAAGGGGGTGATCGAGCAGACCAACAGGCACTTTTTCATCAATAACCTGTTGCGCATCAAAGATGTGATCGTGGCCATCAATAAAATGGACTTGGTAGATTTCTCCGAAGATGCCTTCAATGATATCAAGGCCGATTTTGAGGAATTGATGGACAAAAGGGATTATCAAGATCAGAAAATCACCTTCATTCCGGTAAGTGCCCTTAAAGGTGATAACGTAGTGAACCGTTCCCAAAGCATGGATTGGTATAAAGGCCAAACCTTGTTGGAACATTTGGAGGAATTGGATCTTCAGGATATTTACAATGTGGGAACACCCCGTTTTCCGGTACAATATGTCATCAGACCAAAAACTGAAGAATTCCACGATTTCCGTGGATTTGCAGGTAAAGTGTATGGTGGTGAGCTGAGTGTAGGTGACGAGGTGGTGGTTTTGCCATCCATGACAAGATCCAAGATCAAGGCCATTTATTTTTATGATACGGAATACCAAACCGCTCCACGTCGTTCCTCGGTGACCATTACTTTGGAAGATGAGGTAAATGTAAGCCGTGGCGATATGTTGGTGAAAGTGGGTGACCTTCCGATCGTTGACAAACAATTGACGGCAACCATTTCTTGGATGGATTCCAACCAATTGACCGTCGGTGGAAAATATGTGTTGCAACATGGTGTCAATAAGGCTTTGGCCAAAGTAGATGCCATCGACCATAAGATCCACCCAGATTATTCAGGTATCGAGGAAAATGTGTCCTCTCTTAATATGAACGATATTGCCAAAGTGCGCCTAAAATTGAACAAACCCATTTTTTATGACAAGTTCAAGGAACACCGCACCAATGGTTCCTTTATCATCATCGATAGCAGGACCAATCATACAGCAGGAGTAGGTTTCATAGAATAGCATTTTTGCCCTCGGCGAAGAAGTAGGGATAATATTTATCAGTAACCTATAAAAGAGATAGGAAAAATAGGATAATGAAAAGTTTCAGAACAGAAATAGAGAACCCGGTAGTAGAAAAGGACATCATTGATTTGGAGAAAAAAATTCGCCAGTTCAAGGATGGCAACATCGATGAGGAGAAATTCCGAAGCCTTCGTTTGGCGCGTGGGGTCTATGGCCAGCGTCAACCTGGTGTACAGATGGTCCGAATCAAACTTCCGTATGGTAAGGTCACTTCGAACCAACTGCTTCGGATTTGTGATGTTTCCGATGAATATTCCCGTGGTCGACTGCACATCACCACGCGTCAGGATATCCAGATCCACTATGTGGATCTCGAACGTACCCCTGAGCTGTGGGCCGAATTGGAAAAAGATGAGGTGACCATCAGGGAAGCATGCGGGAATACCGTTCGGAACGTTACGGCCAGCGAAACAGCGGGTATCGATGTGGATGAGCCATTCGATGTATCGCCCTATGCACAAGCTTTGTTCGAATACTTTTTACGAAACCCCATCGGTCAGGAAATGGGACGAAAGTTCAAGGTTTCATTTTCTTCGAGTGATGCCGATACAGGATTGTCCTACATGCACGATTTGGGTTTTATCGCCAAAATTGAAAATGGGGTAAGAGGGTTCAAAGTGATGTTGGCCGGTGGATTGGGTTCACAACCTCGCCATGCCGATGAACTCTATAGCTTTTTGCCCACGGATAAGATCATACCCCTTATGGAAGGCGTGGTTCGTGTGTTCGACCGTTACGGGGAACGCAAGAGTAGGGCCAAGGCGCGGATGAAATTTTTGTTGAAGGATATTGGGTTGGATGGCTTCAAACAATTGTTGGAAGAAGAACAGACCGCCATTCCTATTCAATCCTACCCTATCGATTTTGAAAGTTATCCAAAGGTTCAAGTGGCCGAGATGGAAACGCCCACGGTTGAAATTGAGGATACAAAAGCATTTGAACAATGGAAATCCACCAATTTGGTGCCCCAAAAACAAGAAGGCTATGTGGCCATCGGGATCAAGGTGCTGTTGGGTGATTTTTATACCGATAAGGCAAGGGAATTGGCCCGTTTGGTCCAGAACTATGCAGCCGGTGAGATTCGTCTCTCCCTTCGTCAAAATATATTGATACCCTTCGTGAAGGAGGAATTGGTTCCTTTCTTCTACCAAGAACTCGAAAAATTGGGCTTTGCCGAAGCAGGCTACAACAAGGCTTTGGATATCACCGCATGTCCTGGGACGGACACCTGTAATTTGGGTATCGCCAGCAGTACAGGTATCGCCGATGAGTTGGAGCGTGTGATCAAGGCCGAATACCCACAGTACATCAATAATGCCGATGTGGTGATCAAGATCAGTGGGTGTATGAATGCGTGCGGACAACACAACATGGCCCATATTGGTTTCCAAGGAATGTCCATCCGCACCAAGGATAAATTGGTGGCACCGGCCCTTCAAGTATTGTTGGGTGGTGGCAACTTGGGCAACGGTAACGGAAAGTTTGCGGACAAAGTGGCCAAAATCCCAAGTAAAAGAGGGCCAGAGGCACTTCGATTGATCTTGGATGATTTTGAGGCCAATGGAAATGGGGCCAACTTCACCGAGTATTATGAAGAAAAAGGACAGCATTACTTCTACGATTTTTTGAAACCATTGACAGAGGTTGACAACCTGACCCAAGAAGATTTTATCGATTGGGGCAACGAGGAAAAATACGTTCAGGAAATCGGGGTTGGGGAATGTGCCGGAGTGATTGTGGACTTGGTGGCGACCCTGTTCTTTGAGAGTCAGGAGAAGATAGAAAATGCCGAAGAGGCCATCCAACAAGGAAAATGGGCGGCGAGTATTTACTATTCCTATCAGTCCATGGTGAACTCTGCCAAGGCATTGTTGACCGCAGAAAAACAGAAAGTGAACACCCATGCCAGCATCATCAAGGATTTTGATGAACATTATGTGGCCACCGGAAAAATTGAGTTTGAAGGAGGATTTGAAAAATGGGCCCTTCAATTGAATCAGAATGAGCCTTCCGAAGCTTTTGCAAAAAGCTATGTGGAAGATGCGAAAACCGTATTGGAACGATTGGAAGCCTACAGAAAATTGGAGTTGGAACATGCGTAACGGAAAATTGACAGTGGTAGGGGCAGGTCCCGGCGATGCGGATTTGATCACCCTAAAGGGTGTGAAGGCATTGCAGGCCGCAGATGTGGTATTGTACGATGCCCTGGTGTCCGAGGAATTATTGGATTATGCTCCCCAAGCCGAAAAAATCTTTGTGGGCAAGCGCAAAGGATGCTATACCTATCAGCAGGAACAGATCAACGAACTGATCGTGCAACGAGCCCATCAAGGACATCATGTGGTCCGATTGAAAGGAGGCGACCCGTTTGTGTTTGGCCGTGGGGCCGAAGAAATGGAATATGCCGCTGGGTTGGGCCTTGAAGTGGCCGTGGTTCCCGGGATTTCATCCTCGGTATCGGTTCCGGCATCCCAAAACATCCCGGTGACCAAAAGAGGTGCGGCCGAGAGTTTTTGGGTAATCACAGGTACCACCAAAGAGCACAAACTATCCAATGATGTGGCCTTGGCCGCAAAGTCGAGCGCAACGGTCATCATCCTGATGGGTATGTCAAAGTTGGGAGAGATCATGGAACTCTTCAAAGAAGAAGGAAAAGAAAATACGCCAGTGGCCATCATCCAAAATGGCACCACGGAGCATGAAAAAATTGGAATTGGCACTGTTGCTTCCATTGAGGACAAGGCAAGGGAGCAGCAGTTGTCCAACCCAGCGATCATCATCATCGGAGAGGTGGTGAACCATCGCCAAAACATATTGGACATTCAAAAGGAATATCAGAACCAGGCAAAAGAATTGCTAGTTAAAATTTAAAAATTGTCAAGTTGATCTGGACCCTGAGCCAAGTCGAAGGGACTTTCCAGATGTATTAAAAGCAGTATTATGATCAAAACAGACATCATTATAATTGGAGCGGGACCCACTGGATTGTTCACCGTTTTTGAGGCAGGCTTGTTGAAACTCAAGTGCCATTTGATAGATGCCTTGGCCCAACCCGGAGGGCAATGTGCCGAGATTTATCCAAAAAAACCGATTTATGACATTCCGGCCTTTCCGGAAATCTTGGCGGGGGATTTGGTGAGCAACCTGATGGAACAGATCAGGCCTTTTGAGCCAGGTTTCACTTTGGGCGAACGTGCCGAAACCTTGGATAAACAAGAGGATGGCTCCTTTATCGTCACCACCAACAAAGGTACCCAACACCAAGCACCAGTTGTGGTCATTGCAGGTGGATTGGGGTCTTTCGAGCCCAGAAAGCCATTGATAGCCAACATTGGACTCTTTGAGAGCAAAGGCGTGGAGTATATGGTCAAGGATCCTGAGCAGTTCCGTGACAAGAAAGTGGTGATTTCCGGTGGAGGTGATTCCGCCTTGGATTGGGCCATTTTCTTGGCCGATGTAGCTTCCGAAGTTTCGTTGGTGCACCGCAGGAACGAGTTCCGTGGAGCATTGGATTCTGTGGAAAAAGCAAGGGAATTGGCCAAATTGGGCAAAATCCAACTCTATACCGAAGCCGAAGTTCAGGAAATCCACGGAAAGGATGAGCTTCAGGCCGTAGTGATCAAGTACAACGATGAGTCCAAGGAAGATGCCTATGTGGAGACAGATTTCTTCATTCCTTTGTTCGGATTGTCCCCAAAATTGGGACCCATCGGTAACTGGGGCTTGGAAATCGAGAAGAATGCCATCAAGGTGAACAATGCCAAGGATTACCAGACCAACATTCCAGGCGTATTTGCCATTGGCGACGTAAATACCTACCCAGGTAAACTTAAATTGATCTTGTCCGGTTTCCATGAAGCAGCGGTGATGTGCCAGTTTGCCTATCAGATCATCAATCCCGACAAACGTTTTGTGATGAAATATACTACCGTTGGTGGTGTGGAAGGATTCGATGGTTCCAAAAAAGAGGCCAAAAAAGAAGTGGTGCAGAGCATCAATTAAAACAGGTACATTTTTAACCAGTAAGAATTGTATTATATTGCTCTTCGTTAAATAGGGGAAGAATGAGGAGAAATAATTTGGCTTTTCTGTTAGTACTAGTGGTTTTTGTATCCTTAAGTACCGTTTCTTGTAGTGGTGGGAATGATATGGGAGAATCTCCTACTGGCGAAACCCCTACCACTCCTGAAGAAAATGAAGAACCAGAGAATGCTGCCCCAGCCTCTTTCGATTTATTAGCGATAGAAGATGGTGCAGATGAAGTGGAATTAAAACCTACATTCGAATGGACGGAAGCCATTGACCCGGAAAATGAGGCGGTTACTTATACCTTGTTCCTTGGTCAAGAAGAAAATCCTGCTTCACAGGTTGCGACGGACCTAAATTCTTTGACTTATAGTTTGGATGACGATTTGGAATTTGCCGCTACTTATTTCTGGAAAGTGGTGGCAGAGGATGGTAATGGCAATGCTACGACCAGTAAAATATATAGTTTCAAAACCAGACCCGTAGGTTCTTTTATATCCTCGCCTTCTTTCGGCGCACGTCATTTGGCCACAGTTGTAGAATTTAATGGAAAACTTTTCACTATTGGTGGTTATGGTTATAATTCTGACGGGGTATTACATTATTTGGATGATGTTTGGAGTAGTGCCGATGGTGAAAATTGGACTTTGGAAACAGATGCCCCAGGTTTTATGCCGCGGTCATTTCATCAAGTGGTCGTTTTTCACAACAAGATGTTTTTGATAGGAGGTTTTAGGTGGAATGGAGCCCCTTCCAATGATATTTGGTCCAGTATAGATGGAAAAAATTGGCTCATGGAGAAAGAAAATGCTGAATTTCCAGCAGATTGGGGTCATAAAATTTTGCTGTACAATGAGAAACTCTGGTTGATTACAGGAGGACAGAATGAATTTTTCAATCAAAATGTTTGGAGTAGTGATGATGGAGTTAACTGGAGTTTGGTTACTGATGATATTGGGTTTTCCGTGTCGATAGAGCAGGAAGCAGTTGTGTTTAATGACAAAATGTGGGTGGTTGTCCAAGACAAAGTGTTTAGTAGCATAGACGGGATTGATTGGGCGTTGGAATTGGAAAATGCACCGTTTGAATCAAATAACAAGGAATATTCTTTGGTATCTATTGAAGAGAAGATGATTTTAATGGTTGAAGGAGCCACTTCTGATAGTTCGGCAGTTGTCTGGAGTAGTACCAATGGTAAGGATTGGGAACAAGAATACCAAGAAACAGGGATCCCGAACAGACAGGATAATTCTATGGTGGTATTCTTGGACAAGATATATGTAATGCTGGGGTTAAATACAGACATGGGGTACCTAAATGATATTTGGACATTGAACTAAAGATTTATTAGATCAAGCATCCATATTTGAGTATAATTTATATGGAAACACCTTCCAAAAGCAATTTTTGGAGGGTGTTTTTGTTTTTGCACTATATTTGAATTTTACAATTCCATGGAAGAGCTGTTCACTTTACGGGATTTTTACGGAAAAATGCGATTGCCCATCCCGGACACCATTGGGAAGGACATTGGGCATTTCAATGTATTCAAGATCGATGAATACCGTACCAAGCTCAATGAAGGGGAAATGCGGTATGATCGACGTTCCTATTTCAAGATCAGTTTGATCAACGGAAAGAACCGCGCTGAATATGCCGATAAAGTCATCGACATTGCCGACAAGGCCCTTTTGTTCGCTTCTCCCCGCATTCCGTACCACTACGTACCACAGGATGAAAACCAATCAGGCTATTTCTGTGTGTTCACTGAGAACTTTTTATCCAAAGATAAAAGCGGGATCATTTTGGAAAAACTGCCCCTTTTTCAACCCGGTGGTTTTCCCATCTTCACTATTTCCGAGGAGGATTATGTCGAATTGGAACAACTTTTTCAAAAGATAGACAGGGAGCTGTCCTCGGAATATCCCTTTAAATTTGATCTGATCCGTGCCTATGTGGTGGAGTTGCTGCACATGGGACAAAAGCTGCAACCGGTCCAGCCTGTGGACAATGGGAAAAATGCAGCGACCCGGATCACAGACCTTTTTGTGGAATTGTTGGAACGTCAGTTTCCCATCAACACCCCGGCCCAACGGTTGGTGTTGAAAACGGCGAACGACTTTGCGGAGCGATTGGCCGTACATGCCAACCATCTGAACAAAGTGCTCAAAGAGACTACCGGAAGTACCACAACGGCCATTATCCATGCCCGCATTTTTGAGGAGGCCAAAATCTTGCTCAACAACACGGATTGGAACATTTCCGAAATTGCGTTCAGTTTGGGTTTTGAGGAAGTGGCCCACTTTTCCAATTTCTTCAAAAAGTTTTCCCACACTTCCCCATTGAAATATCGAGGCCGTATTGCCATTTGATTTTTGCAAAAAATGGATTGATGCTCGCAATCCGTTTGGGTACCTTGTTTCGGAACTTTGTACCCGAATCAAAAATCAAATTAAAAATGGCAAAAAGTAAAATAGCACTGGTGACCGGGGGCAGTAGAGGCCTCGGCGAAGACATGGCCATCAACTTGGCCAAAAAAGGATTGGACGTGGTATTGACCTACCGAAGCAATAAGGAAGAGGGCGATAATACGGTCAAGGAAATCGAGAGCTTGGGACAAAAAGCCTATGCACTGCAATTGGATGTGGCCGATATCGGAAGTTTTGATGCTTTTGTGGATCAGGTCAAAAAAGTGGTCAGTTCCCATTTCGGGGCAGACCATATCGATTTTTTGATCAACAATGCAGGAATCGGAATCAATGCCCCGATCACGGAAACCACAGAAGAGCAGTTCGACACCTTGGTGGACATCCATTTCAAAGGAGCATTTTTCCTCACCCAAAAAGTGTTGCCCCTCATGGCGGATGGTGGCGGAATTGTGAACATTTCCAGTGGATTGGCCAGATTTTCCTTTCCAGGATATTCAGTTTATGGTTCCCTGAAAGCGGCCATGGAAGCACTTACCCGTTATCAAGCGAAGGAATTGGGAGCACGAAAAATACGGTCGAACGTGGTGGCTCCCGGGGCCATCGAGACCGATTTTGGAGGAGGCACCAACAAAAATGACGAGGACAAAAGAGCGGCGATTGCCAATTTTACTGCTCTGGGCCGAGTGGGTATCCCCAGCGATATTGGGGGCGTAGTGGCCTTTTTGTGTACGGACGATGCCAAGTGGGTCAACGCACAGCGCATAGAAGTTTCAGGTGGAATGATGATTTAAAACCTGAAAAGGTATGGTTTAAAACGGGTTGGGCGATCAACCCGTTTTTTTATGCCCGCTATTCTAAAAATTCAAGGGCTTTTTTTGCTTTTCACTACCGAGTACCGTTTCTTTGCAGTTCAGTTCATTAATAAATTGAAAGTGTTATCAAGAAAGGTGGAGGGACTGGACCCTGCGAAGCCTTAGCAACCCTCGACTTCGAGAAGGTGCTACATTCTACCCTTGTCCTGAACCGTGATCGGGAAGGTACGGCGCATGATCCTGCCAATGGGAAGGATAACGTAAAGAATACTTCGCAGTATTTTCCTAACATTTCTTGATATCGATATATATCCTTTTTTAGAGGGAAATTGTAGTATGGAAAAAATTGAGGACATTTTAAAGAAGCGGATTTTGGTACTGGACGGGGCCATGGGCACCATGTTGCAACGCTATAAATTTACGGAAGCCGATTTTAGGGGAGAGCGTTTCAAGGATTGGCCAACCGATCTGCAGGGCAACAACGACCTCTTGTCATTGACCCAGCCTCAGGCCATTGCCGATGTGCACAGGGCTTATCTGGAAGCTGGCGCGGATATTTTGGAAACCAACACATTCTCGGGCACTACCATCGCCATGGCAGACTATGGCATGGAAGCATTGGTGTATGAGCTGAACTATGAATCCGCTAAGATTGCAAAGCAAGTAGCGGAAGAATTCACCCAAAAGGACCCCAGCAAACCACGATTTGTGGCAGGGAGCATCGGACCCACCAATAAAACGGCGAGCATGTCGCCAGATGTGAACGACCCAGGGTTCCGGGCCGTGTCCTTTGATGAACTGCGTATCGCCTACAAGCAGCAAGTAGAGGCGCTTTTGGATGGTGGGGCCGATATTTTATTGGTGGAGACCATTTTTGACACACTGAACGCCAAAGCGGCCCTTTTTGCCATTGAAGAAGTAAAGGACGAAAGGAACATTGAAGTGCCTGTCATGGTCAGTGGAACCATTACTGATGCTTCGGGAAGGACATTGTCCGGACAAACGGCGGAGGCCTTCCTGATTTCAATTTCACACATTCCGATTTTGTCCGTTGGGTTCAATTGTGCCCTAGGTGCCAAACAGTTGGTGCCCCATTTGGAGGTAATTTCGGCCAAATCGGGATTTGCCACTTCGGCCCACCCCAATGCAGGTTTGCCCAATGCGTTTGGCGAGTACGACGAAACCCCGGAGCAGATGGCCGCACAGATCAAGGAATATGTGGAAAAAGGGCTCGTGAACATTGTGGGTGGATGCTGTGGAACCACACCGGAACACATTAAGGCCATTGCCGAAGTTGTGAAAGAATATACACCCAGAAAATTGGAAACCACCCATGAAAAAACCATTTAGGATATCCATATTGATCATTGCCATGGTCACTTTTATTTCCTGCGGGGAGAAAGAAAAACCCAAAGAAAAGGAAACCGAGATGGTTGAGACCAAAAATGAGATCATGGGCAGTTGGCTTTTGGTCTATGGGGAAACCAGGACAGCCGATAGCTTGGAAGTGAAGGATTTGTCCAATACCCAATTCATAAAGATATTGAACGAGGACCATTTTGCCTTTTTCAACCAAAAGAAAGATACCGCCGAAGGATTTTACGGAGGTGGGGGAACCTATGTCTTGGAAGATAATGTGTACACGGAACGCTTGGATTACATCAGCGTAAAGGAATTGCGTGGACATGAATTTACCTTTGAGGTAGAGATCAAAGGGGATACCCTCATCCAATCTGGAGTGGAGGATGTGCCCGAGGCAGGCATCAAGAGGCATATTGTGGAAAAATATATACGAATCAACGATTAACCAATAGCAGTGGAAACAAGAGCGCTAAAACTTTCAGGCCTGGAGCCCTTGGTCGTAACCCCCGAAAGCAATTTTATCAACGTGGGGGAACGAACTAATGTGGCGGGGTCCAAGATTTTTCTAAGGCTCATTAAGGAGGAAAAGTTCGATGAGGCCCTGGCCATCGCCCGTAACCAAGTGGAAGGCGGTGCACAGATCATCGATGTGAATATGGACGATGGTCTGATCGATGGCAAGGAAGCCATGGTCCGGTTCTTGAACCTGATCGTTTCCGAGCCCGATATTGCCCGGGTGCCCATCATGATCGATAGCTCCAAATGGGAAATCATTGAAGCTGGTCTGCAAGTGGTGCAGGGCAAATGTGTGGTGAATTCCATCAGCCTAAAAGAAGGCAAGGAAGAGTTTGTGCACCATGCAAAGCTCATCAAGAGATACGGTGCTGCCGTCATTGTGATGGCCTTTGATGAAGTGGGTCAGGCCGATACCTTGGAACGCCGTAAAGAAATAGCCAAACGGTCCTATGATATTCTGGTCAATGAAGTGAAATTTGCCCCTGAGGACATCATCTTCGACTTGAATATTTTTCCAGTGGCCACGGGAATGGACGAGCACAAGAACAACGCCATCGATTTTATCGAAGGCACACGATGGGTGCGCCAAAACTTGCCACATTGCAGTGTGAGTGGCGGGGTGAGCAATGTTTCCTTCTCTTTCAGGGGAAACAATCCCGTTCGTGAGGCCATGCACTCCGCTTTCTTGTTCCATGCCATAAAGGCCGGAATGAACATGGGCATCGTGAACCCGGCCATGTTGGAAGTGTACGACGACATTCCCAAGGATTTGCTGGAGCATGTGGAAGATGTATTGCTCAACAGAAGGGACGATGCCACGGAGCGATTGCTGGAATTTGCAGAGACGGTTGTTGGAACGGAAAAGGTGAGCAAAGTAGATCTTTCGTGGAGGCAGGAGCCGCTCCAAGATCGAATAACCCGTGCCTTGGTCAAAGGGATTGATGAATATATTGTTGAAGATGTGGAAGAGGCACGCCAACAGGCGGCCAGGCCTTTGGAAGTCATCGAAGGCAACCTGATGACAGGAATGAATGTAGTCGGTGACCTTTTTGGCAGCGGAAAAATGTTTTTGCCCCAGGTGGTGAAATCCGCGAGGGTGATGAAAAAGGCCGTGGCCTATCTAACGCCCTATATTGAAGCATCCAAGGACAAAAACGCCAAAGCGGCAGGAAAAATATTGATGGCCACCGTAAAAGGCGATGTGCACGATATTGGAAAGAACATTGTAAGCGTGGTCTTGGCCTGTAACAACTATGAAATTGTGGATATGGGCGTAATGGTGCCGCCGGAAAAGATCATCAACAAGGCCAAGGAAGAACAAGTGGACATCATTGGCCTCAGTGGATTGATCACCCCATCCTTGGATGAAATGGTATTCTTGGCCAAGGAGATGGAGCGCCAAAATTTTGAGGTGCCGCTCCTAATCGGTGGTGCAACGACGAGCAAGGCGCATACGGCAGTGAAGATAGACCCACAATACAGTCATTCCGTGGTGCACGTGAACGATGCCTCAAGGGCCGTGACGGTGGTGGGTGATTTGTTGCACGATGAAACTGCAGTGAAGTACAAAAAGGCCATCAAGCTGGATTACGAGAGTTTTCGGGATAAATTTTTGAACCGTTCCAAACACAAAGAGTATTTGACACTGGAAGAGGCTCGGAAGAACAAACTCCAGATTGATTGGAACCCTGCCGATATCAAAAAACCCAACCAATTGAGTATTCAGGTGTTGGAAGATTTTGATCTGAGCCAATTGGAGGAATTCATTGACTGGTCCCCATTTTTTAGAAGTTGGGACCTGCATGGAAAATACCCCGATATTTTGACCGATGAGGTCGTAGGGGAGCAGGCCAAGGAACTTTTCAAGGATGCCCGAGGGCTTTTGAAAAAGGTGCTGGACGAAAAACTGTTGAAGGGCAAGGCCATTTTTGGATTGTTCCCTGCCAATCAAATTGATGAAGATGATATTGAAGTTGAAAAGAATGGGGAAACCTTCATTTTCAGGACACTTCGCCAACAATTGAAAAAGCGCGACGGGGTTCCCAATATCGCCTTGGCAGATTTTATAGCGCCCAAAGGATCCGGCATTCAGGATTATATCGGCTGCTTTTGTGTGAGCACTGGTTTTGGCACACAGGAACTGGCCGCAGAATTTGAAAGGAACCATGATGATTACAATTCCATCATGATCAAGGCATTGGCCGATCGTTTGGCAGAAGCCTTCGCGGAATACCTGCACAAAGAAGTCCGGATGAACTTCTGGGGCTATGCCGTGGACGAGAATCTGGAAAATGACGACCTGATCAAGGAAAAGTACCGTGGCATCAGGCCTGCACCAGGTTATCCTGCCTGTCCCGACCACTTGGAAAAATTGACCATTTGGGAATTGTTGGGTGTGGAAGAAAAAATAGGTGTAAAATTGACCGATAGTTTGGCGATGTGGCCCGCAGCCAGTGTGAGCGGCTACTATTTTGCACACCCAGAGGCCAAATATTTTGGATTGGGGAAAATAGAACAGGACCAAGTCAAGGATTTTGCAGAACGAAAGCATATAAAACTGGAGGAAGCCCAAAAATGGCTGGCCCCCAACATAGTTGATTAAGACCGATGAAAATTACCGACCATATAAAGAAGGCGAACGGCCAGACCCTTTTCAGTTTTGAGATAGTGCCCCCTGTGAAGGGAAAGAGCATCCAGGAATTGTACAACAACATAGATCCCTTGATGGAGTTCAAACCTCCGTTCATTGATGTGACCACTTCCCGGGAAGAATACATCTACAAGGAAAAAGATGGACTATTGGACAAAAAACTGACCCGTACCCGTCCCGGAACCTTGGGAATCTGTGCATCACTTAAGCATAAATACAATGTGGATACTGTGCCCCATGTGCTGTGCGGAGGGTTCACTAAAGAAGAGACCGAATACCTCTTGGTCGACTGCCAGTATTTGGAGATAGAGAACGTGATGGCACTTCGTGGCGACGCCCGTAAAGAGGAAAAATATTTTACACCGACCCAAGGCGGACATCAATATGCCACCGAGTTGGTGAAACAGATCCAGGACATCAACGAGGGAAATTACCTGCATGACACCATACAGGCCAGTGATCTGAGCAGTTTCTGTATCGGTGTGGCCGGTTACCCCGAAAAGCATATGGAAGCACCGTCCCTCCAGTCCGATCTCAAGCGATTGAAGGAAAAAGTGGATTTGGGAGCGGATTATGTAGTCACCCAGATGTTCTTTGATAATCAAAAATTCTTCGCTTTTGTGAAAGCGGCCAGGGAAATGGGTATCCAAGTGCCGATCATTCCGGGGATAAAGCCCATTGCAGTAAAGCAACACTTGCAATTGTTGCCACAGGTATTTCGGGTGGACATTCCGCAAGATCTTATCGAAGCCGTGGAGGCTTGCAAGACCAATCAAGAGGTGCGAAAAGTTGGGGTGGAGTGGGCCATTCAGCAATCCCGGGAACTAAGGGAGTATGGTGTTCCCGTACTGCACTATTATTCCATGGGAAAATCAGATAATGTGGAGGCCATTGCCAAGGAACTTTTTTAATTCCCTACTTTAGCCCTCCATGAGGTACCTGCTGTATCCCCTATTTCTGCTGTGTCTTTGCATTGGATTTTCCCAAGATGGGGATGTTCCAAAAAAATACACTTTGGATATGAGCCAGTTCTATGGTTCCATCCTCTTGCACAATACGGACATTTCACACCTGATCACCAACCATCCCGGAGGTATCATTTTGGGATTCAACCGTAAACGTTTTGGACATGAGGACTGGGAGGCTGCACTCGGCTATCCCGATACCGGCTTTTCCTTTGTGTATCAGGATATGAACAATCCCACCCTTGGCGAACATTTTGGGTTGTATGCCCACTACAACTTTTACTTTTTAAAGAGAAACCTTCAACTACGGATTGGCCAGGGAGTGGCCTACAACACCAATCCGTACGACAAAAATGAAAATTTCAGGAACAATGCCTATGGCAGCCATTTATTGAGCTCCACTATGGTGATATTCAATTACCACAAGGAAAATATCGTGGCGGGATTGGGGTTCAAGACAGGGATTTCGCTCATTCATTACTCCAATGCCAATTTCAAGGCCCCGAATACATCCACCAACTCCCTGGCTTTTAATTTTGGCCTGACCTACGATTTGGACCAGGATGCCGCCATTGAATATATAGTGCCGGAAGAAAAGGAAAAAATAAGGGAACCCATTCGCTACAACTTGGTGCTGCGTGGAGGAGCCAATGAGAGTGATGTGATCGATATGGGGCGATATGGCTTTGCCATTGTTTCCGCTTATGCCGATAAGCGTTTGGGAAATCGGAGTGCCATTCAGTTGGGGACCGATGTCTTCTTCTCCAATTTTCTGAAGGAATTGATTCGTTACCAGTCCACCTCTTTCCCCGAATTGGATGTGGCCCCCGATACCGATTACAAAAGGGTAGGGGTATTTTTGGGACACGAGCTTTTTGTGAACAAATTGAGTGTGGTGGCCCAACTGGGATATTATGTGTATTACCCCTTTGACTTTGAAGGACGAATGTACAACCGGGTCGGGTTGAAACGGTATTTTGGGGATAAGGTGTTCGGAGCCGTCACCTTAAAATCGCATGGGGCCAAAGCAGAGGCCATAGAATTTGGAATCGGAGTCAGGTTATGAAAGTTGGAAAGCACGAAATACAAAATACAAAGTGTCCCCTTGAGGGGACTTTAGGGGTGTTTTTGATACTGCTCACCTTTTTGATGGTATCCTGCAACGGCGAAAACGTGCCCGATTGTTTTCAGAATGCGGGTGATATGGTTCGCCAACCTGTTGATGTTCCAGCTTTCACGACCATTACTGTTTTTGAGAACCTGAATGTGGTTCTGAAACAAGGAGATGAACAAAGGGTGGAAATTGAAACAGGCGAATACCTGCTGAACGATGTTTCCGCCGTGGTTGAAGAGGGCCGTTTGATCTTAAGGAACGAAAACAGTTGCAATTATGTCCGGGAATATGGCTTGACCACAGTGTATGTCACCTCACCCAATATCAACGAAATCCGTAGCAGCACAGGACTGTTGATTTCCAGTGACGGTGTGTTGGCTTATCCAAGCCTGGCTTTGATTGCCGAAAGTTTCAACAATCCCGAGACCGAGACCACCGATGGTTCCTTTGACCTGAACCTGAATACAACATCGGTCAGCATTGTGGTCAATGGAATAGCATATTTCAAACTACAGGGAACTACCGAAAATTTCAATGTCACTGTCGCCGCTGGCGACTCCAGGATTGAAGCAGAGGATTTGATCTCGCAAAACGTGACCATCAACCACAGGGGTTCCAACGATGTTTTTGTGAATCCGCAACAACGGTTGGAAGGGGTCATTCGTGGTACCGGGGATGTGATCAGCGTCAACCGCCCTCCTGAAGTGGATGTGGAAGAGCTGTTCAATGGCCGTTTGATCTTTCAAGAATAGGGGTACGGCCATAATGGACGCAAAACTTCAGGAACTCCCAAGTTTTCTCAGTACTTTTCGGATAGCTAAAACAAGGCACCTTTGGGCAGATTTGTTCCTTTTATCAAGCGTTTGTTCTCTTTCTCACCCAAAGTGAGGTCTTTGGAGGGACTCCATGGTCTGGAGAAGGCAGATGCACTTTTTCACAACCTAGTGGCCGAAAACAAAGTGCCCGGCTTGGCCGTCACCATCATGGCGAAGGGGCAAGTGCAATTGCAAAAAGGATATGGTCTGGCTGATCTGGAACGAAAAATTCCTGTTGATCCCAAGCAAACGGTCTTCAGGATAGCCAGTATCTCCAAGTGCATCACGGGATTGGCCTTGGGCAAGATGATGGAAGAAGGGCTTGTGGAACTGGACGCCTCTTTTTATGGGTATGTCCCGTATTATCCAAAAAAGGACCATGATTTCACATTGCGCCAGTTGGCAAGCCATACGGCCGGGATCAGAGGGTACCGAGGTAAGGAATTCGCACTGAACCAAGGCTTTTCCATCAAGGACAGCATCGGTATTTTCCAGCACGACCCCCTAGTCTTCCAACCGGGAAAAGGGTATCTCTACAATAGTTTTGACTTCGTGTTATTGTCATTGGCCATGCAAGAGGCCAGTGGCGTCCCGTTCCAAAAATACGTACGGGAAAAAGTGCTCATCCCTTTAGGGATGCAAAGTACCTTTTCACCCCAAGCGTTGGATGTCAGTTCGAACGCAATCAGCGACATGGCACAATTTTACACCAAGCAATCATTGTGTTTCAAGCAATCGATGGAAGTGGACAATGCCTACAAATTGGCGGGTGGCGGATTTTTATCGACCAGCAGTGATATTGCCCAGATGGGGCAGGCCATTTTAGAGGGAAAACTGCTCAAAAAAGCAACTTACGAACAATTATTGACCTCACAAATGGTGAATGGAAAGCCTATCTATTACGGTCTGGGTTTTCAGGTGAGCCAAGATGCAGATGGTAGGGAGTTTTTGGGGCACGTCGGCAACAGTGTGGGTGCCTACACCAACTTTTTTGTCTATCCGAAAGAAGAAAAAGTAATTTCCATTTTGATCAATTGTACCGACCCGAAGGTGCAAGCGCAACTGGATATGGCCATTTCGTCCATTGTGGGGGACGGGGCTTAGGGTTTGCCCGCCATCTGCTCCTCTTTTTCCAAGGCGAATTTTTTACAGAGGTCAAGGGTTTCGGTCACATCTTCCAAAGAGGTTCTGGGGTTGATGAGGCACATACGGAGCACCACTTGCCCATGGAGCAGGGTCGTGACCAACAATGCCTTCCGGGAGTCCACCACCTGTTTTGAAATGTATTGGTTGATCTCGTCCAGTTCTTTCTCCTTATAGTTTTGTTTGATGGGGTTGTACCTGAAATTGATCACGGCCAAGGTTGCTGGAAAGACCACTTCCCAACTTTTGCTGCCCCGCAACAGATTTTCCACCTCTTCGGCCAAGTCAATGTTGTAGGTGACGGCATCCCTAAATTCCTTTAAACCAAAGGTTTTTAAGGACATATAGAACTTGAGTGCCCTGAACCTTCGGGTGAGTTGGATGCCATGGTCGTAAAAATTGATTTCTGAGGTATTTCCTTCAATGTCACGGAGATACTCCGGTTTTTCGGTGAAGGTATGGCTGAGGTTTTTGTGGTTCCGTACCAACAAACAGCCCATTTCATAGGGCTGATAGAACCATTTGTGTGGATCTACGGTCAGTGAATCAGCTTTTTCGATGCCTTTCAGCAAACTTTTACCTTTTGGGGATAAAATGGCCGCACCGCCATAAGCGCCATCAATATGGAACCAAATATCTTCTTTCTTGCAGATTTTTGCCAATTCGGACAGTGGGTCAACAGTACCCGTGTTGGTGGTTCCAGCGGAAGCGATCAAGCAAAAGGGTTGCAAGCCTTCCAATCGATCTTTGGCAATGCAGTTTTTGAGTTTGTTCAGCGCAAACTTGAATTCGTTATCGGTGGGGATGATCCGGATCTGTTCCTTTTTGAATCCCAAAACCCTGATAGCCTTAATATTGGATGAATGCGCCTGATCGGAGAGATAGATGATTGCTTTGGAAAAATCGTCACCACATTTGATCCTACGGGCGGTTGCAACCGCGGTGAGGTTTGCCATGGAACCACCACTGGTGAAAATTCCACCTCCCTTTTTTCCGGGAAAACCAAAGATCTTCAACAGCCATTGAATGGTCACAATTTCCAGTTCGGCAGCAGCCGGGGACGCCGACCATCCGCCGGAAAATATATTATAGCCTGTGGCAAGTGCATCGGCCATCACACTGACATAGTTGCTGGGACCGGGCACAAACGAGAAAGACCTCGGGTGGGCCATGTTGGCACTATTGGTCATCACTTTTTCCAACACAAAATCCAAAACCTTGGAGGCTTCCATGCCCGCTTCTGGGGCCTCTTCCAAAAAAAGATGGTCCATTTCCTCCCGTGAGCCCCATGCCACAGGAAATTTTTGGTGTTGGGTATGGTGGTGCTCCACGATCGCATCCACGATCTGGTAACCATACGTTTGCATCTCCTCTTTGGAAAGCTCCAATCTAGCGGTGTTCTTCTTCATACGCCCTGTTTCAGTTGGACTGCAAAAATACCATATTTGGGATGGCTGGAAACTGGAAAAGACCAGAAATCTGTTTTTAGGGCGAGTAATGCTACCTTTGCCAATGGAACCGCCCTGGACATTTTTGTTATGGAAAAGCAGGATATAGCGAACAGAGAGGACATCTCATTATTGGTGCACCGCTTTTATGAAAAAGTACGTGCTGATGCGGAAATTGGCCATTTTTTTAATGAAACGATCACCGATTGGCCGGAACACATGGAAAAGTTGACCGATTTTTGGGAGATGAACCTGTTCTTCGTCCAAAAATACAAAGGGAACCCCATGCAGGTCCACGCCGAGTTGGATAGGGATATGGACAGGACCATTGACAACTATCATTTTGGGATTTGGCTCAGGCATTGGTTTGCAACCTTGGACGCCCTTTTTAGTGGGCCAAATGCTGAAAAAGCGAAACAACGGGCCAGGAACATCAGTGTTCGAATGTTCATTGCGATATATGAGCAGCGAAAGCGGGACGGTGTCCTTTAATATCAACGGGTAAGTTCAGTGAAAAGGCTCTCCAAGTTTTTGTTTTTCCGGCTCAATTGGAGTGTTTTCAACTGGTTGTCGTGGGCAAAATCGAATACGGCGGGTCGCATGTCCGTGGAGGTGCTGAAGGTGATCTCATAGACAAAACCGCCAATGTTGGTCACTTTGGATACGTGGGGCAGTTGTTGGAGCAGTTGTTCCTCCACTCGGTAATCGAATTCCACTTCGATGATCTGTTCTTCCGCTTCACGCAGTTCCTCCAATTTTTTGTCGGCAACCAGTTTTCCCTTGCTGATGATGATGACCCTATCACAAACGGCTTCCACCTCTTTCATGATGTGGGTGGACAATAGGATGGTCTTTTCCTTTCCGATATCGCGGATCATTTTTCGTATCTCGATCAATTGGTTGGGGTCAAGTCCCGTGGTGGGTTCATCCAAGATGAGTACTTCCGGATCGTGGAGCAGGGCGGCGGCCAAACCCACACGCTGGCGGTACCCTTTGGACAACTGGCCTATTTTTTTGTGCGCTTCGGGGGTCAGCCCGGTCTGCTCTATCACTTCCTCGATCTTTGATTTTGGAACTTGGTACACATCTGCATTGAAGGCCAAATATTCCTTTACGTACATCTCCAAATACAGGGGGTTGTGTTCGGGAAGATAGCCAATGCTTTCCTGAACGGCCCTTTTGGCAGTGAGCACATCGTGTCCGTTTACTTCGGCATCACCGCTGTCTGCTTTGTAGTAGGTGGTCAAAATCCGCATCATGGTCGACTTTCCTGCTCCATTGGGACCCAAAAAACCAACAATTTCCCCTTTTTTGATGGAGAAAGAAACATTGTTCAGAGCTTTTTGCTGACCAAAGGTCTTGGTGATGTTCTTTACGATGATGGACATTCAATTGGGTTTGGAAACCAAAAATACACTTTTAGATGTTTCAATCCATTCCTTTGTTTGGCCTGAAATGTGGAAACTTCTGGCGAGTTCAAATCGCAATGGGAAATGAATTCTCAAAAAAAGGGCGTTTTCTTGGATACAATTTGCAATGAAATTGGCTTTTTCAAAAAAAATCAAAAAAAATTTATGAATGATCGTCATTTTCGGATTGAATACCTAAATTAGCCGGGAATTTACATCGAAATGACAAACACGTATTTCTGGAACGGTTTCTATTTTTACTTCTTTTTTAAGAGAGGTACGGGACTGTTGTAGATACGTTTAAAGTATAACCAATACATGAAGTCCCGATAAAATCGGGGCTTTTTTTTTGCCATGGGTTTAAAAATAGCCATACAGGGAATCAAGGGATCCAACCACCATCAGGTCGCAAAGGATTTTTTTGGGGAAGACATCGAATTATTGGAATGCATGACCTTTGATGCCATCATCGACCATCTGTTGGATGGGACTGCGGACAAAGGCATCATGGCCATTGAAAATTCCATCGCGGGTTCCATTATCCCGAATTATAATCTGGTGTACCACAATAACATACATGTGATCGGGGAACATTATCTGAGCATTCATCACAACCTTATGGTGCTCAAGGGAACCACCATGGAAGACATCAAGGAAGTTCACTCGCACCCCATGGCCCTGCTACAATGCAAGGAGTTCTTCAAGGACCATCCGCAGATCAAATTAGTGGAAAGTGTGGATACCGCCGAGACGGCGAAACGCATCAAAGAAGGCAGGTTGGCTAATATTGCTGCAATTGCTCCAAAAATGGCTGCCGATCTCTATGATTTGGATATTATTGCCCCTGAAATTCAGACCATAAAGAACAATGCCACGCGTTTCATTATCCTTAAAAAGCAGAACAAGGTCCTGCCCAAGGAAGAGATCAATAAAGCGTCGTTGCGTTTTATGACCGATCACAAAAGGGGGAGCTTGGCCACAGTACTGAACGTGATGAGCGATTGTAACATGAACCTGACCAAGATACAGTCCCTCCCTGTGATAGAGACTCCATGGAAGTATGCTTTTTTTGTGGATGTGACCTTTGAAGAATACGATCACTTTTCCAAGGCAAAATCCTTGCTAGAGATCATGGCCGAAGATTTTACGGTCTTGGGTGAATATAAAAATGCAAGATTGCAATGATTACTGCAGATAGATTACATAGCGTTCAGGAATACTACTTCTCCAAAAAATTGCGGGAAGTACGGGGGTTGATGGACCAAGGAAGGCCCATCATCAACATGGGTATTGGAAGTCCCGACTTGGCGCCATCACCAAAGGTGATGGAAACGTTGAGGGACTGCATTGCAGATGCAGGCGCGCACCAATACCAAAGCTATCAAGGGCTACCTGAGCTCAGGAAGGCCATTGCCGATTTTTACCAACAAAAATTTGGGGTAGCCGTTGATCCCTCCACCGAGATATTGCCCTTGATGGGCTCCAAGGAGGGCATCATGCACATCAGCATGGCGTTCCTGAACGTGGGGGACGAAGTGTTGTTGCCCAACCCAGGGTATCCCACCTATGCATCCGTAACGAATCTGGTGGGTGCTGTTCCGGTGACCTATGACCTGAATTTGGAAAATGGGTGGTTCCCCAATTTGGAAGAACTGTCCCGAAAAGACCTTTCCAAAGTGAAATTGATGTGGGTCAGCTACCCACACATGCCCACGGGGGCCACGGCAACGATGGAACAATTGAAGTCTTTGGTGAATTTTGCCAAAGCAAACGATATTTTGCTGGTCAATGACAATCCGTACAGTTTTGTATTGTCCAACGATCCAATGAGTATTTTGTCCATCGATGGCGCAAAGGAATGCACCTTGGAACTGAACAGTCTCAGCAAGACCTTCAACATGGCCGGCTGGCGTGTGGGAATGGTATTGGGTAGTGCGGAGCATATCAACGCCGTGCTGAAGGTGAAGAGCAATATGGATTCGGGTATGTTCTACGGTATTCAGAAAGGTGCGATTGCCGCACTTCAAAGCGGTCCCGAATGGTTTGAGCAACTGGATGCGGTGTACACCAAAAGAAGGGAACTGATGTTTGAATTAGCGGACAAATTGGGCTGCGCATACGACCGAAATGCCGTGGGCATGTTCGTTTGGTGCAAACTCCCCGAAGGATCGCTTTCCTCCGAAGCGTTCATCGACCAAGTTTTGTATGAGAAGGACATCTTCATTGCGCCGGGGACCATCTTTGGTAGCAATGGCGAAGGATACATCCGATTTTCCCTCTGTGTAAAAGAAGAAAAAATCAAAGAAGCCATAGAAAGATTTTAGCATGGACGTAGTCGTAATAGGAATAGGGTTGATTGGTGGGTCGTTCGCCAAGGATGTAAAAAAAATGCATCCCCATGCCAATATCATTGGTGTGGACAAGAATGAGGCCCATTTGGAAGAGGCCATGTCACTTGGGATCATTGATGAAATAGGAAGTTATGGTTCCTTGGGGAATGCAGATATGGTGTATGTGAGCATTCCCGTCAATGTTCTGGTCACTGAACTGCCCAAGATCTTGGATGCGGTGGGGGACGAAACTGTGGTGATGGATGCAGGTTCCACCAAACGGTTGATCTGCGAAGGTGTGGCCGAACACCCCAAGCGTAGAAATTTCATGGCCTGTCACCCCATAGCGGGTACCGAGTTTTCAGGACCATCGGCAGCCTTGGAAGGGCTGTATGCAGAAAAGACCATGATCATTTGTGAGGTGGAGAAAACAGCGTTCAAGTTGCAGGAAAGGGCTTTGGCCATTTTTCAGGAAATGGGAATGCGCATCCGGTACATGAACCCAGTGGCGCATGACAAACACATCGCCTACGTATCACATTTATCACACATCAGCTCGTTTATGTTGGGAAAGACGGTTATTGAGAAAGAAAAAAATGAGCGTGATATTTTTGACATGGCGGGAAGTGGTTTTGAGAGCACGGTCCGATTGGCCAAAAGTTCGCCTGATATGTGGACACCCATATTTGAGCAGAACAAGGACAATGTGGTGGAGACCTTGGAGGAGTATATCCAAAACCTGACCACCTTCAAACAATTGATCATGGACAACGATTTTGAAAATGTCCATCTGGAAATGAGCAATACCAACAAAATAAAACAAATACTTAAAGGAATTCCACTTACAAAAAAATAGGAAGCATTATGGAAAACAAAAAGGAAATGAGGAAATGGTTGGATGATATGAACCTGTCACATCCATTGGTAATAGCTGGGCCATGCAGTGCCGAGACTGAAGATCAGGTGTTGAAGATCGCACACGAACTGAAGGATACCGATGTGAGCTACTACCGTGCCGGAATCTGGAAACCCAGAACGCGCCCTGGAAATTTTGAGGGAGTGGGAGCCATTGGATTGAAATGGTTGCAGAAGGTAAAAGAAGAAACCGGACTGAAGACCGCTACCGAGGTGGCCAATAAGGCCCATGTGGATCTTGCATTGGAATACGATGTGGACCTGTTGTGGATCGGTGCACGATCTACCGTGAGCCCTTTCATCATCCAGGAAATAGCCGATGCCTTGGAAGGTACCGATAAAATTGTATTGGTGAAGAACCCGGTGAACCCTGACCTTTCTTTGTGGTTGGGTGCTGTGGAGCGTCTGCATACGGCCAATATCAAGAAATTGGGAGTAATCCACCGAGGGTTTTCTACGTATGAGAAGACCAAGTACCGAAACATTCCAGAATGGCAGTTGGCCATCGAGCTTCAAACGAAGTTCCCCGATCTGCCCATCATCAACGACCCGAGCCACATTACCGGAAAGCGTGACATGATCTTTGACGTGTCCCAAACGGCTTTGGATCTGAACTTTGACGGGTTGATGATCGAAACCCACTGCGATCCCGATAACGCTTGGAGTGATGCGGCCCAGCAGGTAACTCCCCAGCGATTGGTGCAGATCATGAAGGACCTTCGCATCAGAAAGGAAACCGATGAAGAGGCAGAATACAACAGCAAACTGAGCAACCTTAGGGCACAGATAGATGTTTTGGACAACCAATTGATCGACCTGCTCGGAAAACGCATGAAGGTTTCTGACGGCATCGGTGAGCTGAAAAAGCAAAAGAACGTTGCTGTGTTGCAGAGCAACCGTTGGAATGCCATTTTGGGCAATATGATCCTGGAAGGGGAGCAACGGGGATTGAGCGAGGAGTTCATTCTAAAGATGTTCAAGGCCATCCACCAAGAATCCATCAACCACCAAGAAAAGATCATCAACGCATAGGCGATTTTTTCTAGACCATTATAAAACTATCTGTGGCTTGGCATTTTCCAAGATTGCAGATAGTTTTTTTGTTTGGAACTGTAACAATTGGAAATACAGCTCATCTTTACTCTGTCACCGGACACTTTTAAATACGAAAATATTTATTTCCAATAACCTAAAAATTTTATACCGATGAGAAAACTATACACATGGGGCCTTCTAGTACTTCCTTTATTGACATTCGCCCAGCGGATCATAGACACAGAGGTAGGGGAATTCAAGGAGATCAAGGTCTTTGACCTGATCGAGGTGAACTTGATACAATCCGATGAGAACAAGATCATGATCAAGGGCTGGAACGTGGACGATATCATCTGGACCAATAAAAAAGGCGTGTTGAAACTCCGCATGCAATTGGATAAAAAATTCCAGGGAGAGGATACCATGATCGAGGTGTACTATACCAACTTGGACGTGATCGATGGGAACGAAGGGGCACAGATCACTTGCAACGAAATGGTGCAGAAGAGCAAAATTGAACTAAGGGCCCAAGAAGGTGCCAAGATCCATATCGGGATGGATGTGGATTATGCCGATATCCGTGCGGTCACGGGAGGTATAGTGGAAGCCTCCGGTTTGGCCAAAAACCAGACTGTGGTGCTCAACACCGGTGGAATTTTTGACGGTCGCGATCTTCGGACGGCAAATACCGACATTAAAATTTCAGCAGGTGGTGAGGCCGATGTGTTCGCTTCGGAAGCTGTGGACATCAATGTGAGGGCAGGTGGTGATGTGAATGTGTACGGCAAACCGAAAAAAGTGTACAAAAAGACTTTTGTGGGTGGAAGGATCCACATAGTGGATTGAATAATGAAATAAAACAGAAAGCCCGCTCTGGATGTCCAAGGCGGGCTTTTTCTTTGAGATCTTCTTCTTACTTCTTGAAAATGTAACGGGTGATGAAGATACCTTGGCCATCGCCTTTTCCACCTTCACTTTCCACACCACTGACCACAAAGGCAAGTTCCCATCCATTGGTGATCATGTCGTTGATCATGGAAGTGATCAGGGCATCGTTGGCAGCAATGTTCTGAAAACGGATACCGCCCAAGTTGTAGAAGTTCAACAGTTTGGTCTCTTCGAAGTTCTTCACACGGATGTCGCCCCTATCGGCCTTGTTCCTTGTGTTGTCCTCTTCAGTCTGTACGCTGGTGTATTCCTTGTAGTCCTTGTCCTCGAGGGCATTGATGATCCTAGATCGACCAAGGCCATTGGGAACAATGGATTCCACACTGGTAATTACCTTGTACTGTTGTGCGTTCGCACTGAACGCGGCAGCTAGGGTCATCACTGCGATCAAAACGATTTTTTTCATGATTGATAGATTGTTGATTGTTAAAACTGTTAACAAAGATATGCGCAGAAGAAGAAGGATTATCGTTTCTTTGCAATGAAAATATGAACAAATCGTGAACGGAACTGTTTATAAATCAACAGGAAGCTGGTACACCGTGAAGTCGGAAGATGGTGTTTTTTATGAGTGTAGGATAAAGGGCAAGTTCCGGACGCAGGGTATCAAAAGCACAAATCCGGTGGCCGTTGGGGACCAAGTGGTTTTTGAGTTGGAGGACCATGGGGATGAATCTGTCGGGGTCATTTCCGAAATCTTGGAACGGAAAAACTACATCATCCGGAAATCTGTAAAACTCTCCAAACAGACCCATATCATCGCTTCCAACCTGGATCAGGTGTTTTTATTGGTCACCCTGAACAATCCCCCCACTTTTACTAGTTTCATAGATCGATTTTTGGTAACCGCCGAAGCCTATGACATCCCTGTTGTGCTTCTGTTCAACAAAATGGACACCTACAGTGAGGATGAAAAGGCAGAGGTAGCCTATTTGATGGACCTGTACACCCAAATTGGGTACACCTGCATACCGATAGCCGCCAAAGACGGAAAAAACGTGGATAAGGTGAAACAACTGATGAGGGACAGGACCAGTATGTTCTCCGGACATTCTGGAGTGGGAAAATCCACTTTGGTGAACGCCCTGGAAAAGGGACTGCACCTAAAAACGGCCGAAATTTCCGAACAGCACCTGCAAGGACAGCACACCACCACCTTTGCAGAAATGTACGACCTCTCTTTTGGGGCAAAGATCATAGACACCCCGGGAATCAAAGGATTTGGTATCGTGGACATGGAGCAGGATGAGATTGGGGATTATTTTCCTGAGTTCTTCCAATTGAAATCCCAATGCAAATTCAACAATTGCCTGCATCTGGACGAACCCAAATGCGCCGTGAAGGAAGCCTTGGAAAAAGATGAGGTGGCATGGAGCAGATATCGTAGCTATGTGCAGATGCTGACAGGTGAGGAAGAAAACTATAGAACGGACAATTACAGATAAAGATAGATGAGGGCAGTGATCCAAAGGGTTTCAAGGGCAAGTGTGACTGTGGATGGACAGGTGGTTTCGGCCATCGGTCAGGGTTTGTTGGTACTGCTGGGTATCGAGGACGCCGATGGCAAAGAGGATACGGAATGGTTGTCCCAAAAAATCACCAATCTTCGCATATTCAATGATGAACATGGTGTGATGAACCGTTCTGCGCTGGACGTAGGTGGGGATATCATCGTGGTCAGCCAATTTACCCTGCATGCCCAGACCAAAAAAGGCAATAGACCATCCTACATCAAGGCATCAAAACCTGATGTGGCCATTCCCATTTATGAGGCATTTGTCCAAAAGATGGAGCAAGATCTGGGCAAAAAAATCGGGACCGGAATATTTGGTGCAGATATGAAAGTGGAACTATTAAATGATGGCCCTGTGACCATAGTGATCGACACAAAAAATAAAGAATAATGGACATAGCAAATGCACAAAAAGCGGTTGATGAATGGATCCAAAACCATGGGGTCCGTTACTTCAACGAACTGACCAACATGGCGCAGCTCACGGAGGAAGTGGGAGAGGTGGCCCGAATCATTGCCCGCAGGTACGGCGAACAGAGCGAAAAAGAATCGGACAAGGCCAAGGACCTGGGCGAGGAACTGGCCGATGTGGTCTTTGTGGTACTGTGTTTGGCCAACCAAACAGGGATCGATCTTCAAAAGGCCTTTGACAAAAAATTGGACCTGAAGACCAAACGTGACCACGACCGTCATCAAAATAACAAAAAGCTCAAATAAAGTTGTGTCCCAAAGGGAACATTAGGGCTGTTTTTTCTAGTTTTGAAGTTTGAATCAAACCATAGAACATTGAGACTCCAGCTTTCTGCACCCTCCACAAAAAACATCCAAAAAACAATACAGGTCACGGGCTCCAAAAGTGAGACCAACCGCTCTTTGCTGCTACGGGCACTTTTCCCCAATATCAGCATAGAGAACCTTTCCATTTCGGATGATGGTGAGGTCATGCAAAAGGGACTCCAGATTTCTTCCGGAGAGGTGGACATCCACCATGCCGGTACCGCCATGCGGTTTCTGACCGCCTATTTTGCCTCGCAGCCCAACAAGGAAGTGGTGCTCACAGGATCTCAGCGCATGCAGGAACGCCCCATACAGGTCTTGGTAGAGGCGTTGCGGTCCCTTGGCGCGGACATCCAATACGTCAAGCAAGAAGGCTATCCGCCATTAAAGATTGCTGGAAAAAAATTGACCAAGGCCCAAGTGTCCCTTCCGGCGAACATCAGCAGCCAATATATCTCGGCACTTTTGCTGATCGCCCCAAGTTTGGAGAACGGACTGGAACTGGAGTTGGTGGGCAAGATAACTTCCGTGCCCTATATCAAAATGACCTTGGGCCTATTGGCCCAGATTGGGGTAGAGGCCAACTTTGAGGGAAACAAGATCCGTGTGGAGCCCCAAAAAAAGGTAGATGCCATCAAATTGGTCGTGGAATCAGATTGGAGTTCTGCCAGTTACTTTTATAGTATTGCCGCCCTATGTGAGGTCGGGACCAAGATCAAGTTGTCTTCCTATAAGCAAAATTCCCTGCAAGGCGATAGTGTGTTGAGCAAGATTTATACGGACTTCGGCGTTGCCACCACTTTTTCTGACAATCAGATCACCTTGGAAAAAATCGAAGAGAGCGGACAGGAAACTGTTTCATACGACCTTTCTAATGCTCCGGACATTGCACAGACCATTGCAGTGACCTGTTTGGGATTGGGTATGGGCTGTCATCTTACGGGACTTCACACGCTTCCCATCAAGGAAACCGACCGTTTGGCCGCACTGCAGACCGAAATGTCCAAGTTTGGTGCAAAAGTCGCCATCGATAGCGAGAGCCTTACCCTGCAACCCATCACCAACATCAAATCGGGCGTGGATGTGGATACCTACAATGACCATCGGATGGCGATGGCCTTTGGCCCACTTGCCCTGAAGACCGATTTGATCGTCAACGATGCGGGAGTGGTCTCCAAATCCTATCCCGACTTTTGGAAGGATCTCAAGACCCTTGGATTTGGTGTATCCGAAATGTAACTGACATTTAATCATCAAATTACTTGACATCCGCTATCACGAGGTCGTATATTTGCCCCTCTTTAAAAAAATCCAAAAAAAGTCTAGATGAAATTATCCAACTTCAATTTTGAATTGCCCAAGGAACTATTGGCCGAATACCCCGCTGAAAACAGGGATGAATCCAAACTGATGGTAATTCATAGGGATTCTGGAAAAATCGAACATAGAATGTTCAAGGACCTTATCGAATATTTTGATGAAGGTGATGTGATGGTCCTGAACAATACCAAGGTATTCCCTGCAAGACTGTTTGGAAACAAGGAAAAAACAGGGGCCCGTATCGAAGTGTTCTTGCTTCGTGAATTGAACCAAGAACAGCGTCTTTGGGACGTTTTGGTGGACCCGGCCAGAAAGATAAGGATTGGGAACAAGCTCTATTTTGGCGATGACGAAAGTCTAGTGGCCGAAGTGATCGACAACACCACATCCAGAGGAAGGACCCTTCGTTTCCTTTATGACGGCTCCTATACCGATTTTAGAAGAAAATTACGCGAATTGGGAGAAACACCACTTCCCAAATACATCAAAAGGAATGTGGAGCCCGAAGATGAGGAGCGTTACCAGACCATTTATGCAAAGCATGAAGGCGCGGTAGCGGCACCGACTGCGGGACTACACTTTTCAAAACACCTGTTGAAGCGTTTGGAGATCAAGGGCGTGGATTTTGCCGAAGTTACCCTGCATGTGGGATTGGGAACCTTTAACCCTGTGGAGGTAGAGGATCTTTCCAAGCACAAAATGGACAGTGAGGAGCTGGTCATCGATGAAAAGGCAACAGAAATTGTGAACAAGGCCAAGGCCAAAAAGAGACGTATCTGTGCCGTGGGGACCACTGTGATGAGAGGGCTTGAAAGTGCCGTTTCCTCTGAACATACCCTGAACACGTACGAAGGATGGACCAACAAGTTCATCTTCCCTCCATACGATTTCAGCATTGCCAACTGTATGGTCACCAATTTCCATTTGCCAAAATCAACACTATTGATGATGGTATCTGCATTTGCAGGTCATGACCTTATCAAAAAAGCCTACAAACAGGCCATTTTGGAAGGATATCGCTTCTATTCCTACGGAGATGCGATGTTGATCCTATAATTGAATAAACGAACAAACCATAGAATCCCGTTCGGTTCCACGACCAACGGGATTTTTTCTTGATTATCTTTATCCTGTGGAAACCAAAAAGAAGGACATACGGGCATTGACCAAGGAACAGCTTCGGCAGTTCTTTGTGGAGCATGGGGACAAGGCCTTTCGGGGCAACCAAGTCTATGAATGGCTTTGGCAGAAATCGGCCCATACCTTTGATGCCATGACCAATGTTTCCAAGGAAACCCGACAAATGTTGGAAGATAACTTTGTGATCAACCACATACGGGTGGACCAAATGCAGCGCAGCTCCGATGGCACCATCAAAAATGCCGTGCGCCTTCACGATGGACTTGTGGTGGAATCCGTTCTCATCCCGACCGAGACCCGGACCACCGCCTGTGTTTCCAGTCAGGTAGGGTGTAGTTTGGATTGTAGGTTCTGTGCCACCGCCCGCATGAAACGGATGCGTAACCTGAACCCCGATGAGATCTATGATCAGGTGGTGGCCATAGACAACGAAAGCAGGCTCTATTTTGACCGTCCCCTGAGCAATATTGTGTTCATGGGCATGGGTGAACCCTTGATGAACTATAACAACGTGCTCAAGGCCATTGAAATGATCACTTCGCCCGAAGGATTGGGCATGTCTCCAAGACGGATAACCGTATCCACGTCCGGGGTGCCCAAAATGATCAAGAAAATGGCCGACGAAGAAGTCAAGTTCCGTTTGGCGGTATCCCTTCATTCCGCCATTGATGAGGTGCGGACCTCCATCATGCCCTTCAATGCCACCTTCCCCTTGAGAGACCTTCGGGAGGCATTGGAATATTGGTACAGCAAGACAAAAAATAGGATCACCTACGAATACGTGGTCTGGAAAGGCATAAACGACACCAGGGAGGCCGCTGATGCATTGGTCAGGTTTTGCAAGTTCGCCCCATCCAAGGTCAATCTGATCGAGTACAACCCCATAGACGATGGCGAGTTTCAACAAGCCTCCATGGATGCTGTGGAAATGTACCAAAACATTCTGGAGAGCAATGGCATTACCGTTACCGTTCGTAGGTCCAGAGGAAAGGACATCGATGCCGCATGTGGGCAGTTGGCCAATAAAAGTTAGTTTTAGGAGTCAGGAACTGTAGTATTGAGCTCTTACCCTGAGCGTTGGTTGCTGAGCGTAGTCGAAGCAAGTTGGCAAGTCCCAATTCTAAAACCCAAAATCCCAAATCCCAATAACCAAGTAACCAAAATAATTTGTTCTTTCCCTTAACCCTTAACCCTTAACCCTTAACCCTTAACCCTTAACCCTTAACCCTAAAACCCTAAAACCCCTCAAATCATCGATAGTTTCACCCATCGGGCTTAAATCTTTGCGCATCTTTATACCAACTCTTTCATTTTCCCTACTTTTAAGGCTTCAAAATCAAACGCACCAAACCGTTGTTGAAAATAGTTTCTCAGATCAGGGAGCCCATAGAGGATGAAATGGAGCTTTTTGAGGAAAAATTCCTCAAATCCATGTCGTCCAAGGTGGCATTGTTCAATAGGATCACTTACTATATTGTCAACAGGAAGGGCAAGCAGATGCGGCCCATGTTCGTTTTTCTTACCGCCAAATTGTTGAACGGTAAAGTAAACGAAAGAACCTATACCGGGGCCTCGATCATCGAATTGATCCACACGGCCAGCTTGGTCCATGACGATGTGGTGGACGACAGCAACAAACGAAGGGGGTTTTTCTCCATCAATGCCCTTTGGAAGAACAAAATTGCCGTTTTGGTGGGCGATTTCCTTTTTTCGAAAGGCTTATTGGTCTCATTGGAGGGCAAGGACTACGATCTGCTCCATATCATTTCCAATGCCGTTCGGGACATGAGCGAAGGGGAGTTGTTGCAGATTGAAAAGGCCCGTCTCCTCGATATCACCGAAGAGGTCTATTACGACATCATCCGTCAAAAAACAGCGACCCTCATTGCGGCATGCTGCAGCATGGGAGCCTGTTCCGTGCGGCCCGATTCCGAAGAGGTGGAGACCTTTAGAAAGTTCGGGGAACTCTGTGGTATGGCCTTCCAGATAAAGGATGACCTTTTTGACTATGGTGCCGAACAGATCGGGAAACCTACGGGCATCGACATCAAAGAACAGAAGATGACCCTTCCCTTGATCTACGCTTTGAACCAGAGCGACAAGGAGAAGAAGAAATGGTTGATCAATTCCATCAAAAACCACAACAAGAACAAGAAAAGGGTAAAGGAGGTCATCGCCTATGTAAAGGAAATGGGCGGATTGGAATATGCCGTGGCCAAAATGCTGGAATTTAAGGACGAGGCCCTTGCCATCTTGGACAATTACCCCGATTCTGAATACAAAAGTGCCCTCACGCTTATGGTCAACTATGTGGTTGACCGAAAAAAATAAAATTGTAAATAACTGATTTTCAATTTTGAATGAAAAAATTTATTTTTTCAGGCAACTCCTATTTAACATTATCCGTCTATCTAAATAGAACCACTTTTTGAAACCAAACTTTTGAAGATCATTTCGCTATATAACAATGAAGGCCAATTGATAAAAAAGGCCGTGAAGGGCGACCAACAGGCCCAAAAGGTGCTGTATGGGAAGTATGCGCCAAAAATGTTGGGCGTTTGCAGGCAGTACATCAAAGACCAGCATTTTGCGGAGGACGTGATGATCAATGGTTTCATCAAGGTGTTCAAAAACCTGGGCACATTTGCGCACAAGGGTAGTTTTGAGGGTTGGATCAGGACCATTATGGTGAGGGAGAGCATTTCACATCTGCGGAAAAAACAGTTTGTGGTCTATGACGATGAAGTGTTTGATGCCCAGCCCAAAGAAACGGTGAGCGGTGGTGGATTGTTGGATGTGGAATACGTGCAGCAGCTCATCGATTCGCTTCCCGAGGGGTACAAAACCGTTTTTTTGCTCCATGCCATAGAAGGTTATGGCCACCAAGAGATAGCCGAAATGCTGGAGATCTCGGAAGGGACCTCCAAATCGCAGCTGTTCAAGGCAAGAAAGATGCTTCAGGAAAATTTGACTTTAAAAGGAATGTCGCCCAAAACAAGGTTGGGCAAGTAAAGCATAGGATATGGATAAATTGGAAAAGCATATCAAGGAAAAACTGGAGGAGCGTACCATAGCTCCTTCATCCGGAGCTTGGGACAAAATTGCGTCGCAATTGGACACCGCACCCAAGAAGAAAGGCCGTAAATGGCAAGTGTATGCCATGGCGGCGAGTTTTGTGGGCATTTTGTTGTTGTCCCTATTGTTTGTGGACAAAGGGGAAAGCATTCCGGGGGAGATACAAGCCGTGAAAGAAAAAGTGGATCCTATCGATACGGAAAACGAAACCCAATCCCCTCAACAGGAGCTTACCAAAACACTTCCGGGACACGAGGAGACCAAGCTGGCCAACAGCGATTTGGAACCGATGACCAAAGAAAACCCAAAGGGTTTTGCCGACGAGCTTCCCATTTCGCAACCGGTTTTGGCACAAGAGGAAACAAAACAGGTGGAACAGGACAAGTTCATCAAAGAGTCGGATGTATTGATTACCCAAAAAGTGGAGGAAGTGATCGCCCAGGTGCAACATATGGAAGGCTTGAACAAAGGCGTCTCGGATGCCGAAGTGGATTCTTTGCTCCGACAGGCCCAAAAACAGATCATGGCCGACAGATTGTTCCCTAAAAATGGATCAGTGGATGCCATGAGCTTGCTGGCCGAAGTAGAGGATGAACTGGACGAGTCGTTCAGGGACCAAATATTCGATGCGCTCAAGGAAGGATATTTCAAACTGCGTACTGCCGTGGCCGACCGAAACAATTAAAATTTTATTCATCAATCAAAACACCTTTCTCTTCCTGCCCAAACTGTTTGGGCAGGGACAAGGAAGGCTATAATCCAGAAACAATCATGAGAACAATTACATTTTATTTAGCGACACTGGTATTTCTGCTGGTTTCCCACCAAATCCTGGGACAGGAAGACTATGAAAAGGAAATCAAAGCCCTAAAGATCGAGAGGGAACGTATTGTGGAACAGGAAAAAGAAGCCCTGAAAGTGGAAGTCAAGGACATCAATCGGCGTTTGGAGCGGGGCGATATTTCCGAGGCCGAAGCAAAGATTTTGAAGGAAGAAGTGGCCAAGCGCAGGGCCCTCAATATTGAAAACAGGGTTGCCATTGTGGACAATAGGATTTCCCTTTTGGAGCGTAACGAAGGCCAAGTGCTTACCCTGTCCGAACTGGACACTTTGGACAACGACCGGACGCATATCGGTATCATGATCGATGGAAAACCTGCCATCTGGTTCAATTCGAACGGATGGAAAAAAGACATCAAATATGACAGACGGACCTATTCTGACTTTGTCATGGCCATAGGTTTTAACAATGCCCTGATTGAGGGGCAGTCGTTGGACGAATCCCCGTATAAAATCGGTGGGAGCCGATTTTTTGAAATGGGCTGGCAGTGGCGCACCCGGGTTTTTCAAAATTCGAACTGGCTGCGGTTCAACTATGGACTTTCATTCCAGTTCAATGGTCTGAAACCAAAGGACAACCAGATTTTTGTCAAAAATGGCGATCAGACCGTTTTGGAGGAGTTCGAATATGAATTGGACAAGTCCAAACTGCGAATGGACAACTTGGTCTTCCCGGTCCATTTTGAATTTGGGCCTTCGCGATTGCGAAAAACGGAACGCACCATCCGATATTCCATCCGAGATCAGTTCAGGGTCGGTTTGGGAGGATATGGGGGTTTCAATTTGGGAACCCGTCAAAAACTGAAGTACAGCAGGGATGGGGAAGATGTCAAGGACAAGCTCAAAAGAGACTACAATACCAGCGACCTGATCTATGGAGTGAGTGGTTATATGGGTTTTGATGGGGTGTTGCTATACGTCAAGTACGATCTGAATCCCATTTTCACGGATGCGGACATCAAACAGAACAATATTTCCTTGGGCCTTCGGTTCGATATATGACCGAAACAATTTTGAATGTGGGCACAGTTCGGGTATCCGGGCTGTGCTTTTTTCATTAGGACGATAGGGCCCGTTCCATTTCAGGTGTAAACTCTTCCTTGTAGTAAACCCGCTTGCAGTGGGAACATTCCGCATAGCGGATCGTGTTAAGGGTAAAAATCGGTATCCAGAACACATGGGCATGATTGGATTGGGAAACTGCGGTCAATGTGTCCCGTTGGTGGCAATGCGGACAGCTGACATTTTTCAAGGTTTTGGTCTCTTTTTTTCCAGGCCTGCTTCCGAAGAAAAGAATCATACATTTCGATTTGTATGCAAAGATACAGCGTTGGGGTCATTCCAGAATTGGGAATTCGAGTGCCAGTCTTTTGGCATCGTTTCTCCAGCCCGCTTTATAATCCCGATCCACAAAGAACACCATAAGTTCGGCCTTATATTCCCGATCTACGAAGAACACCTGAAAATCAGCCTTGTAATCCCGGTCCGTAAAAAACCATAGGCCCTTATTGTATTTCGCCTCGTATTCCCGGTCCACTTTGTGGACAAGAAGGTCGGCTTTGTATTCGCTATCCACCTCAAAGACCAAGTAATCGGCCTTGTATTCCGCATCCACTTCAAAAACACGTTGTGCCGAAAGGGCAGGGGAAAGGAGGGAGAGGATAAGAATGGGGAGCATGTTTTTCATAATGAAATGATTGGGACAAAATTGGTGCCATAATATATTGATGTAGGTTGAGCATGTCCAAAATAAGAAAAACAGTGGTTCATTGTTGAATATTCTCTACATTCGCACACATTTTGAACCATTGGATACCTACCACAGTTTGGAAGATTGGTTGTCTTGGATGGATGACCTCTCCAGTAAAGATTACGTGATCATTGACCATTTTCTTCGGGATGAACTCTATGCCGAGATCAGGTCTTTTTTTCTGGACATGCTGCCCAAGTTTAATGAGGCGGGGATAGGTGCCGACACCGAAAAGCAGATCAACAGCAAGATCAGGGGCGATTTCACCTATTGGCTAGATCGGGAAAGGGACGGTCACCTGAAGACTTATTGGGGATTGGTGGATGAAACCATGCAGATGTTCAATCGATATTGCTACCTGAGTCTTTCCGGATATGAGTTCCATTTGGCACATTACCCTTCGGGCGGACATTACGATAAACATTTGGATCAATTTGAGCGTAGGAACAACCGGATGATCTCCGTGGTGATTTACCTCAATGAAGGTTGGCAAAGAGGGGACGGTGGGGAACTGGAAATCTTTGAAAAGGACGGTTCCAGTTTTTTGGTGGACCCTTTGGCGGCGAGATGTGTGATGTTCAAAAGTGCCGAAGTGCCCCATGCAGTGCTCAAAGCACACAAAAGTCGGTTCAGCTTAACGGGTTGGTTGCTTTATCAACCTTCTGCCTTGGGCCAGTTTTTTGGATAGATCTAGTTCCTCGCCATTGGGATTTTTTTGATGAGCTCCTCATTTTGGTTGTGCTCCGCACTGTAGGACATCACTAGGGTGCCCTTGGTGCCATCCTTGGCCTCAATGGTGAAAACGGTGGCTTGGTCTTCGGGGTTGGTCATCCCTTCAAAACGGTATGAGGCCATGATCTTTAATTCACTGGGTTGATACTCCTTTTTGGAATATAGCGCTTTGATGCAGTTGTCCCCGGCTTCAAAATTTTCTTCATATCCTTCTTGGGTCAAGGTGTTTATGGCTTCGGAAAGCGTGTCAAAATTGTGTTTGTCCATTGTTGTTCAATTAATTTAGTTCTACTTTATAAGATTCAAAATCGATTTCCCTTCGGGTCTAGGGATTTGTGACAGGGATTTTTCCTCCCACCACCGGGAGAACAAGCTGTGTTCCATCCAAGTCCACGGTCAGTTCCGTGCCCGGTTCGGGCCATAGGGTGAATTCCTTGTCACTGGAGAAGATCATCAACCCGATTTGCTGCCCCTTGGGGATGATCTGGTCATCCGGCATCAGTCCAAACTCCATTTCATAGAACTTGTTCGGTACCAAAGGCTCACTTTCGGTAAGGGATTTGTGGTTTTGGGGGTCTGCCCATCCCCGGGTAATGATGTTGTCCGTGATCTTGGTATTGCGACGTTCGGTCCAGGGCAGGGAAACCAACCAAACGGATAGATTGGCAGCGGGTTTGCTACTGGCCAATTTTATCTTGATTTTGGAAACACCCGAAATGTGCACATCCTCGGAAAGGGGAGGGGTTACATAGATCAACCTATGGTTGGTTATCTCTGCCTGCGCCAAACTGGACCCCGAAAAGGAATAATTGTCCACCAAAGTTTCCGTTCCCTGTTTTTGTGGTTTGGTCGTAGAGAGTTGTCCTTTTTCCGGAGCCCCCTTGGTCAAAAATAAGGTGACGTCCGATGCTTTCGGATTGGGATAGTCCTCATAGGAAGTCGGGTTATCCATTTTGTCATCTTCCCGAACAATCCAGGCTTTCGGGTCGTTTTCCACCCCATTTTCAATGCCGTGCAGGTATTTGGTGAACCAGCGGTTCATCATGGAAATGGGAGGCGGGCCACCGTGTCCATTTTGATGGTAATAGATCTGGACCGGCAATCCTTTCTCCCGGGCCTTGTCATAAATGCGGTAGCTGTGTTCGGGCATTACGTTCCAGTCGTTGAACCCATGCGACATCAAAAGGGCTGCTTTCATGGGCCCCATATCGTTGAGGTAGTCGCGTCCGGCCCAAAAATTGTTATAATCCCCGGTGATGCGGTCCTGTCCGTTTTTCATCTCCGTGTCGCGGACCACCTTGTTGTTCCTAGCTCTTTTGGATTCGTCACCACTGTGGATAAAATCATAGAGTACGTCAATGTCCTCTCCCAAATACCCTCCCGGCGAGCGTATCAGTCCATTGGAGCGATAATAATGATAGTAGGAAGTGTTCGGAGCAATGGGGATGATGGCTTCCAAACCTTCCACACCCGTTGTGGCCGCGGCCAAGGGCAGGGTGCCATTGTACGAAGTACCGGTCATGCCCACTTTGCCAGTAGACCAATAGGCCTTTACCTCGGTGTTGCCGTTTCGCTCCGTATATCCTTTTGCCCTGCCGCACAACCAGTCGATTACGGCCTTGGGAGCCAGGGACTCATTGTCACCCCCAACAGTAGGCGATCCATCCGAAAGCCCTGTGCCAGGCGAAGAGGAATGTACCACCACATATCCGCGGGGTACCCATGTATGTATTTGGGAATTGGAAATGATGGGGCGTTCCCCTATCCGGGTCACTTCGGGGTGGTTCCGGGGTTTTCCGGCTTCACCGAGTTCGTGCCTCACGTCCCACAGCATTCCATCGGCCAATCCGGCGGTACCGGCATAGTAGGGGCTGGATTCATAGACAACAGGAAGTTTTAGGCCTTCGGTCTCGGTCTGCTCCGGACGGGTGACATCCACATGCATCCGATCGGGTTTTCCATCCCCGTCGGAATCAAACTCGGTTTCCACCCAAAGATCGTGGCGAATCCATTTGCTGGGGTCGGAAAAAGCTTCGACCACTTGGGCCTCACCATTTTCATAGATCGGTGCGGCTTTCTCGGCCATTTGGGAATGTGCATTGAAGGCTATTCCTAATGAACAAATGGTCAAAAAGGCTAACTTCTGTAATCTTTTATGTGTCATATTTCCCCTGTATTTTTTAATATCCCAAGTGGATAACAAGTATTGGACTTCTAAGATAAGAAATCTAGAAGGGGAATGTTGGTACCAGATTCACCAAATCTTTGTTTTTATTTACCTTTAACAGCCATTTCAACGCATTGCCCTTGATTTCAAAAACCACCATAGACCAAGTATATGAGACCGCCCGATTGGAAGAGGTGATCGGGGATTTTGTGCAGTTGAAGAAATCGGGTTCCAATTTTAAGGGACTCAGTCCTTTTACGGACGAGCGCACCCCAAGTTTCATGGTGTCCCCTGTCAAGCAGATTTGGAAGGATTTCAGTAGCGGGAAAGGGGGAAATGTGGTGGCCTTTTTGATGGAACACGAACATTTCACCTATCCTGAAGCCATCAAATATTTGGCGAAAAAGTATAACATCGACATAGAGGAGACCGAGCAGACCAGTGAGGAAAAGGAGCAGGCCAACGAGCGGGAAAGCATGTACCTGGTCTCCGAACATGCACAAAAATACTTTGCACAGACCCTCTGGGAGACGGGACCGGGTAAGGCCATTGGGCTTACGTATTTCAAAGAGCGCGGTTTTACCGATGGGACCATCAAAAAGTTCGGGCTTGGATATAGCTTGGACGAGTGGGAAGCCTACACGCAAAACGCTTTGGAACAAGGCTACCAATTGGAGTTTTTGGAAAAGACGGGGCTCACCATTGTGAAGGAACAAACAGGCGGGGAGGTCAAACGGTTCGATCGTTTCAAGGGAAGGGTCATGTTCCCTATCCATTCCATGAGCGGAAGGGTGTTGGGTTTTGGCGGAAGGATCCTGGGCAATGACAAAAAAGCGGCCAAGTACCTTAATTCGCCCGAAAGTGATATCTACCATAAGAGCAAGGTGCTTTATGGCATCTACTATGCCAAGCAGGCCATTGCCAAAGAGGACAACTGCTATTTGGTGGAGGGTTACACGGACGTCATCCAAATGTACCAGAAGGGCGTCGAAAACGTGGTCTCTTCCAGTGGTACGGCCCTTAGCCCGGAACAGATACGGTTGATCAACAGGCTCACCAAGAACATCACAGTGCTTTTTGATGGGGATGCGGCCGGATTGCGTGCCTCGCTCCGTGGGATTGACCTGATCTTGGAGCAGGGCATGAACGTAAAGGTGTGCACCTTCCCCGAAGGCGAGGATCCCGATAGTTTTGCCAAGAACAATACGTATGAGGACCTGGTGCTCTATTTGGAGGAAAATGCGAAGGATTTTATTCAGTTCAAGACATCTTTGCTGGCCAAGGAGGCGGCCAATGACCCCATCAAGCGAGCGGATACGGTAAGGGATATCGTGAACAGTATCAGCAAGATACCCGATCGCATACAAAAGGAGATCTACATTCAGGAATGTGCCAAGATCATGCAGATTTCGGAGGAAGTGCTGTACAACACTTTGGCACAGATCGATAAAAAGGGTATGGCGGATGCCTCCAAGAAGATCAAGGAGGAACAGAAAGCCTTTGAGGTCGTTAAAAGCGACCCTGTGGTGGAGAAGGTGGATGTGCAATATGAGCTGGAGCGCAAGATCATTGAGGTGCTGTTGCTGTACGGAAACCAAAAACAAGAGTTTGAGGACCTCGTGCTCAAGGAAAATGAGTCAGGGGAATTGGTCTTGGAGCCTGAAATTGTGGAAGCCAAGGTGTATGAAAAGGTATTTTTGGACCTTCAGGAGGATGAAATCGAACTCACCAATGGACAGTTTAAGAACATCTATTATAAATTGATAGAAAGTCTGAACGAGAACGAGGAATTCTCATTGAACACTTTTTTGGCCGAACTGGACCAAGATGTGGTGCCGGAGGTGTCGTCCATTTTAATGGAGGAAGAGCAATATGTCCTGCACGATTGGGAACGCCGTGAAATCTACCCGAAGGAGAAAAAGTTGGGCGTGGCCCAGTTGGTAGGGGAAACCATTCTTACCCTGAGGTGCAATCTGATCAAGAACCGCATCCAGAAACTACAGGAAAAGACGCAGGAGAGCAACGGGGACCATACCGAAATTTTGGAAGAAATAGTCAACTACTTGCAGTTGAATAAGTTGTTGAATGCTAAACTGAACCGGGTCCTATCGTGATGGGATAAAAAAATCCCGGAAAGTGAAACTGTCCGGGACCTACTTTAGTTGGTTTGGTTGGGTATTTTTAATAGAGTTCCAGGGCCTTGGCCTGTTGCAACAGATCTACCAAGTTGTCCACATTCAATTTTTTCATCAAACGGGCCTTGTAGGTACTTACTGTTTTTTCGTTCAAATTGAGTCCTTCGGCGACTTCCTTGTTCCTTTTTCCACTGGCCAGAAGTTTCAGTACCTCAACTTCCCTTGAGGACAGTTTTCTGAAGAACCTTCTTGGTTTTTGGGTGCCTTCATCAAAGGCCAGACGTTGTGCCAGTTCATTGGTGATGAACATGTTGCCGTCACTCACTTTTCGTACTGCAGAGATGATGTAATCCAAATCGGCAGTTTTGGACAGGTAGCCATAGGCTCCAGCACGGATGGTGCTCAAGGCATACACATCTTCCGACTGGCCGCTGTACATCAAGGTTTTGATGTCAGGGAATTCCAGTTTCATCTTCCTGAGGGTGGCAATCCCATTGATTTCAGGGATGTCCATTTCCAAAACGACCACGTCCGGGGTCATTTTGGCCAATGTTTCAAAAAGTTCTGTTGTAGTGGAGACGTCTGCAATGATTTCAATATCTGAGCTAGATTCAAGCACCTGTCGAATACCAAGCCTTACTACAGGATGGTTGTCAGCGATCAATACCTTTATCATTCGGTTTTGAGTTTAATTTATCGTTTAGTTAGTGTCTGATTACCTGCACGGTATAGCGGGCAAGATAACAATTTGACGACGTAAAATTGTATTTTTTTTCTTAAAACCATAGTTTTTCTATGGTTTTTTTCGTCTTAAACTGGGATTTTTGGGTCAAATGGTCATTTGAGGCCCACTGGAACCTCACAAATAGGGATAGGAACCATCTTATGTTTGTTTGCAGTATTGTACCTTTTGTAGATGGTGAATACTTCCTTCTCCCTGTCAGAGAAATCTTCAATCGTTTTTCCGGCCTCATCCATTTTCATTGCCCATTCCAATTCTGGGTAAGATGCCCCTATTTGGTCTTCATCCGTTCTACTGTCGCCCCAAAGGCCATCAGTAGGTGCTGCTTCCATAATATCCTGGTTGACGCCCAACACCCTCCCGAGTTCATACACTTCAGTCTTTACCAAGTCCGCAATGGGGCTAAGGTCCACACCGCCATCCCCGTATTTGGTGTAGAAACCGACGCCAAAGTCTTCCACTTTGTTTCCAGTGCCTGCCACGAGGTAGCCTTGGAGTGCGGCAAAATAATAGAGTGTGGTCATCCGTAATCGGGCCCTGGTATTGGCAAGGGACATAAACCGTTCCTCTTCGTTCTGCACTTTGGGAAAAGCGGCCACAAGACTGTCGAACACAGGGGTGAGGTCCACAGGCTGTCGGGACACATTGGGGAAATTTTCCATCAGCCAATCAATGTGGCGGTCGGCACGGGTAACCTGGCTTTCAGCTTGATGTATCGGCATCTCCAAACACAAGAGGTCCAGCCCGGTCTTGGCACAGAGTGTCGAAGTGACGGCGGAATCGATTCCTCCCGATACCCCGATTACAAAACCTTTGCATTTGGCATTGGTGGCATATGCTTTCAACCAATCCACAATATGGGCTATTACCTTTTCTGTTTGCATATCTTACTTTTTGTTTTCAATAAATTACCTTTGTTCCCTGTAAATTTAAACCCTGCGTCCATAAAAATGAAGAGGTTGTTCAAATACTTTGCGAAACAGGCACCTTTGTGTTTGGTTTTGGGGATTTTTCTTTTCTTTTTCTCCTGTAAAAAAGAGGACAAGGCGGAACAGGAGATTGCCAAGGTCCCTGTTGAACTCCAGATTTCCCGATTTGACCGCGAGTTTGCCCAAGCGACCCAGGAGGGCATTCCCCAATTGAAGAAGAAATATCCTTACTTTTTTCCTGAACAATTTCCCGATAGTATTTGGGTGGCAAAATTGTCCGATACCCTTCAGATTGAACTTTCCGAAGAGGTGGAAAAGACCTTTGGGGATTTTGAGGAGGAAGCCGGGGAGTTGGAGTCCCTTTTTCAGCACATCAAATATTATTTCCCGGAGTTTGAAGTGCCCAAAGTGGTCACGCTCACTTCGGATGTGCGGTATGAGGACCGGGTTATCCTTACCGATACCCTTCTGCTGATCGGGCTGGACAATTATTTGGGGCCGGACCACTATTTCTATGGGGGCATACAGCGATACATATCGGCCGGACTGGACAAGCAATTTCTGGTTTCCGATGTGGCCAGTGCATTTTCCAAGAGGGTGCTTGCCTATCCTAGAAACCGGACTTTCCTTTCGAGAATGGTGCATTATGGCAAGGAGTTATATATAAAGGACAGGTTGCTTCCCCATAGTACGGATGCCCAAAAAATAGGTTATACCCAAGAAGAAATGGACTGGGCGATAACGAATGAGGAAGAAATGTGGAAGTATTTTGTGGAGCGTGACCTGCTCTACAGTACGGATTCCCAATTGGACCGAAAGTTTTTGGACCCCGCACCGTTTTCCAAGTTTGGACTGGAACTGGACAATGAATCGCCGGGAAGGCTGGGCAGATATATGGGTTGGCAGATCGTTAGGGCCTTTGTGGAAAAAAATGAGGTGGGATTCCGACAGCTTTTGGACATGCCGGCGGATGAGATCTTGAAAAAATCAAACTATAAACCAAGAAAGTAGATGGCGGTAGTACATACTTCAGAAATAAAACTGACAGTGGGACTTGATGAGAACAGAGTTCCTGAAGAATTGAAATGGTCTGCCCAAGATGGTGGTGTGCAAGAGGAAGATGCAAAGGCCATGATGTTGTCCGTTTGGGACAGCAAGAACAAGGAATCCCTCAAAATAGACCTTTGGACCAAGGATATGCCAGTGGACGAGATGAAGATTTTCTTCCATCAGACCTTGATGACCATGACCGATACCTTCATGAAAGCCACGCAGGACGATAAAATGACGGCCACCATGAGGGATTTCTGCGACTATTTTGCAGAAAAACTGGAGCTGAAAAAGTAGTTCCGGCCCAAGTCGGTCATTTGATGATCTCCACATAACCCCGTTCCGAGAGCGGTTCGGTTTTAATATGTCGGTGTCGGTGTTCCGAAGAAATTCCCGTCCGTTTATCCAAGTTGTATTGGCTGCTCTGTGACTGGGATAGCACCTGAACCTTATAAAAGGTATCGGTTTCGATGATGGTGACGCCTTCATTCCTAGCATTCAGGGATTCCCTATGTTTTCTGTACGATGTGGTCCCACCCAATACAAATTCAATGGTCTTCATGTCCACTTTGGACGGTTCATGGAAAGGGAAGTGCTTAAAAGCATTTATTTGGGCCTCCGTGTTTATGATGGGGCTATAGCTAAAGGTTTTCGAGACCACATCAACAGTGGCACCATAATAAAAGGCAGTGTTCTTGGCTGCAAAATGAATGGGAAGGTCAAACAGGACAATCACCGAACTGTCATTGGCGAACACTCGGGCGTCATAACTTTCCGGTATTTTTTCACCGCTATTCTCTAGGATGAGTGTCCTGGCCATTTGTACAATGCGTTGCTTTCCAAGATTGCCGATTTCTTTGACAGTAGGGTCCATATTGCTCATTTTGGGATGGGTGGACGAGCATTGGGTGTTTGTCATTATGGAAATGAAGATGGCAAAGCGGTAAAGTATATTTCGGGCAGACAGGCTCATCGCTTCTATTTCTGATGTCCAAAGAAAAGCAAATGGGAACAAAGCCAGGCCGTTGAATTGACCAATGCCCAGTTTCAATTGATGGATGAAGGTTTTGATCAACAAAAAAAACCGATCGAAGCTTCTATGAAAATGTGTGACCTAATCACCAGCGACAAAACTGGATATTACCCAGCCTTTTTTGGATTTGGTCAATTCCATCCTATACCCAATAGGTGAGACAAGATACTTTCCATGTACGTAGCCGGTCAACTTCCCATCTGTACTGCTGATGTTGTACCACTGATTTTGATTCTCCGAATTATCTTGAGGACTTTGATTCAATTTGACAATTCGGTAGCTGAGTTGGCCCAATACTTTGGAGTTTTCGGTGCTTGGTGCACTCCTGACGTTCACATGGGTGCCGAAGACCAAATAATGTTCATATGCATCGAACTCACTGGGCCAATCGCTGAATGTATAGGGAATGCTGTAACTTCCGGAGCCATCCTCATATTTGGCCCCACCGATCAAAAGAATATTTTCCAGTTCGTCCCAGAATGTGGTGTGCTGTTTTTCAAAATCCCAGTACTCCTTAAATTCCTCTATCCCACCATTGCCCCCGAAACTGCTCAAAATGTTGGGATCCATATGGTTCAGGATAAAATCCTTGTCCTTCTTGCCAGCGGCCAGGGTGAGTTCGGTCAAAAACTTGGATAATGTAGGGTCAGAAATCTCTATTGCTGGAGGGTAAAGTTCGTCTTGGGCCACAAGATGTAGCGAAAACAAACAAAACAAAGTGAAAAGAATGTTTCGTATCATGATTGAAAGATTTGGGAATACTAAAATACATATAAATTGTCATGATTTTTGAAATAGGTCACCAGCAAGTTTAGCGTGTAGGCACCAAGAAAAAATAGACACAATGGCCCCGATCGGGGCCATTGTGTCTATGATCGTTTCAAAAAAAATCAACGTCCAATGCTGCCAAGGCCCATCGGCACTTCCATGAGCAACACCCTACTGTCCGTGTTGGATTTCAGGTCGAAGGAATCCGTTTCCCATAGTCCAAAACCATCACGCTTTTCAAGTTGCTGTCCATTGATGTCCACTGTTCCTTCCAGTACAAACACATAGACCCCATTTCCTTCTTTCTTGATGGTATAGGTATCCATGGCACCGGATTCAAACTTGCCCAAATGGAACCAGGCATCTTGATGCACCCACACACCTTCATCGTCAGGGTTTGGGGAGAGTACTTGGTAAAAAGCATTCTTTTTCTCAATGTCCCTTATGGAAATCTGGTCATAACGGGGTTCCACGTTCCTTTTGTTGGGGAACACCCATATCTGTAGGAACTTCACCTGCTTGTCATCGTTCTTGTTGTATTCGCTGTGAAAGATGCCCGTGCCGGCACTCATCACCTGTACGTCCCCTTCTTTGATGGTGGTCACATTGCCCATGCTGTCCTTGTGTTCGAGGTCCCCTTCCAAAGGAATGGAGATGATCTCCATGTTGTCATGGGGGTGGGAGCCAAACCCCTTGCCCGGTGCCACTTGGTCATCATTTAGTACACGGAGTACCCCAAAATGCATCCGCTCTGGATTTTGATAGGCTGCGAAACTGAATGTATGGTGACTGTTGAGCCAGCCATGGTCGGCATGCCCTCTGGTGTCTGCTTTGTGCAATACGGTCTTCATATGTCTTATTTTTTGTTCCCTACAAAGGTCGGGCAAGCAAGAGGTTTTGGGGATATGAAAACACGGGAGGGACTTATGAAAATCCGATATCAGGCCAATTCTTTGAACTTGCTCGGGGAAATGCCCGTACACGATTTGAAGAATGCACTGAAATTGGCCGGCTCCGAAAAACCAAGCTCAAAAGCGATCTCTTTTTGGGACAGGGCCGAAAAATACAGCAATCGTTTGGCGGCTATGGTGATCCTGCTTTGGATGTGCTCCTTGGCGGTCTTTCCGGTGAGGGATTTCACCACACGGTTCAGGTGGTCGGGAGTAATATGCAGTGCATCGGCATAGGCAGAGGCATGGTGCCACACCTTGAACTTTTCGTTCACCAGTTGTTTGAAGTTACGCACCAGAACGGCACCGACTTCCATGGTCTGGGAATCCAGTTGGGTCAAAGAACACAGGTTGTGGCAAGCGATCAAAAGCAATTTGAGCAGGGCGCCGATAGCCTCAAACTTATAGGTGTCGTGGGACCGGTAATAAAATTCCATTTCCGAGGCGAAGGACAGGATTCGGTCCATTTCCGGCTCGCTGACCATCAGGGGCGGGGTGTTGCCAAAATCATTGAACAGGTTGATGTCGTCAATGAAATCCACCAAAATATGGTTCATGGCGAGGAACTGTGCGGAGAAAACAATGGAATAGCCAAACGAGCTCGTTTCTTCCTTGAGTTGATGGACCTGTCCGGGACTGATGAAAAAAACTTGGTTTCCTACAACGGGGTGCGTCCTGAAATCGACCAAATGGACGCCCTTTCCTTTTTTGACGACAAGAATGGTGTAATAGTCATGTCGGTGGGGCTCATCGGCCAGGCCGTTCCTTTTTTTATGGATATCCTCCATCTTGGAAATGCCAAAACTGAGCGAACCATCAGCCTTGTTCACATTATGGTAAGTCTTCACTACATCCATGGTCCCTAAATTGGATGGAAAATACGCATTAAAAAAATAAATCCTTTGGATTTATCCGAGATCAGTTATTGGAGAAAAATTGTTGGTTGATCCCATCTATGAACTCCAAAAGTTCATCCTTGCCCATCCGGTTACTGGATGAGGTGGTGAAATGTGGGGGAGCCTCCTCCCATGCACCTTCTTTTAATTTCTGTAGATAGGCTTCCGCTTGTTTTTCAATGGTGCCGGGTTTGAGTTTGTCCGCTTTGGTGAAGATAATGGCAAACGGCACCTGATTGGTCCCCAGCCATTCCATAAATTCAAGGTCAATGGGTTGTGGGTCGTGCCGGATGTCCACAAGCACAAAACCGCAGACCAATTGCTTTCGTTTTTGAAAATATTCGGTGATGTATTTCTGAAACGTGTTTTTGTCCTTTTTGGATACCCTGGCATAGCCATATCCCGGCAAATCCACCAAAAACCAATTGTTGTTGATCTTGAAATGGTTGATGAGCTGGGTTTTTCCTGGTCTTCCAGAGGTCTTGGCCAATCCCTTTCTGTCCACGAGCATATTGATGAGGGACGATTTTCCCACATTGGATCGCCCAATGAAGGCATACTCCGGCAGCGGTTCATTGGGGCATTTGGCCACATTGGAATTGCTCATTATGAATTCGGCGGAAGAAATCTTCATGCGTGTCGGAATAATATATGGTAAACAAGATACAAGAATTACGACAAGGGACCTATTTGCTCATTTCGGTCTTGTCACTTGGTTCTTTTATCTTATGTCTTTGATGTTAAAAATTGCGCTTTTTCAACCAAGCGTCCAAAATGCGATTAAAGTCCTCTGGGTGCTCCATCATGGGGGCATGGCCGCATTTCTCGATCCAGTATAGGTCGGAATCCGGCAAAAGTTCGTGGAACTCCTTGGCCACATTGGGAGGGGTCACCGTATCGTTCTCGCCCCAAATGATGCATGTGGGGGTATTCATGTGTGGCAGGTCCTTGGACATGTTGTGTCGAATGGCGCTTTTGGCGATGGCAAGGGTCTTTACCAACTTCATCCTATCGTTCACCGTGGCAAACACTTCGTCCACAATTTCCTTGGTGGCCACTTCGGGATCGTAAAAGACATCCTGCGCCTTTTTCTTGATGAACTCATAATCGCCACGCTTGGGATAGCCGTCGCCCATGGCACTTTCGTAGAGTCCGGAGCTTCCGGTGATCACCAATGCCTTCACCATTTCGGGGAACATTTTGGTGTGCAAAAGACCAATGTGTCCGCCAAGGGAATTGCCCAGAAGAATGACCTCGTTCAATCCTTTGGCCTCTATGAAGCCTTCCAGGAACTTGGCAAAGTTCTTTACGGTCGTCTTCAGGATGGGCATATCGTAAATGGGGAGCTCGGGAATCAAGACCTTGTAGCCCTTGGAGGGGAAATAGTCAGATACGCCTTGGAAATTGCTCAGTCCGCCCATCAGCCCATGCAGGATGATCATAGGGGTTCCCTCGCCCTTTTCTATATATCTGTATTTGCCATCCTCAATTAAATGCTCTTCCATTAATAGTCAGTTGGTAGTAAGAGGCGCAAATATAGGCATTTCATGTTACAAAGAATCCAGGTTTTTGGCACATAGGGAACAAGTTTTTTTGGTTTCCCCAAGATTGCGGAAGAGAAAGGGCCTCTTGGTGGGGAATATTTTCCAGGTCCAAAAGTTTGTTTTTGGTCTAAAAGTGGTGAATTTATTAACAAAAGTGGTGTTAAGTGGAGAAATGTGGAAATAAAATCTATATATTTGAGTTGTATTAAGTAACCAATTGATTTCTAGTGACCCATATCATAGGACAACATGATTGCAAAGCGGATTCAAAAGGAAGGGTATTGCTGCCTATTTCCTTGAAGAATCAGCTGTTGCCTGTCCTGAACGAAGGGTTTGTCATCAAGAGGTCGGTGTTCCAGCAATGTCTGGAGCTCTATCCCAAGCAGGAGTTTGATGCATTGATGCAGAAGGTGATGAAAAAGAGCAAGATCAACCGCAAGTATGATGCCTTTGTGAGAAATTTTGTGGCCGGGATGAAGGAAGTCGCCATCGATGGGGATTCTGGAAGGCTGCAGATACCCAAGAACCTTGTGGATTTCGCAGGGATCGATAAAGAAGTGGTGCTCAATGCGGTCTTTGACAAAATTGAGATCTGGGACAAGGACAAGTATGAAAAAGTCTTGGCCGAAGGGGAGAAGGATTATGCGGATTTGGCCGAAGAGATCTTTGATGACGATGAGTAATGCATATCACAATCCGGTGCTGTTGCAAGAGTCGGTGGACGGATTGGACATAAAGAAAGATGGGGTGTATGTGGATGTCACCTTTGGTGGTGGAGGGCACTCCGGTGAAATATTGAAACGATTGGGCGAGGGCGGAAAGCTGTTCGCATTTGATCAAGATGAGGATGCCCTGCAAAATGCATTGCACGATGATAGGTTCCAGTTGATCAACCAGAATTTTCGCTACCTCAAGCAATATCTAAAGTTCTATGGTATTCGGAAAGTCGATGGAATCTTGGCGGATTTCGGGGTTTCCTCCCACCAGTTCGATGAAGCGGCCCGTGGATTCTCCACTAGGTTCAATGCGGATCTCGATATGCGAATGAACAGGGGCAGTGCCCTTTCGGCCTATGAGGTGATCAACGCTTACCCCCAAGAAGATCTGGCCTCGGTGCTGTTCCAATATGGAGAACTGCGAAATGCAAATGCCATGGCCAAGACCATTGTAGAGGCGAGGGGTGTCAATCCGATCAAAACCACGGAAGAATTGAAACAGACCTTGGGCAAGTTTTTGCCCAAGATGAAGGAGAACAAGATCTTGGCCCAGATCTATCAGGCCATTCGGATAGAGGTCAATCAAGAAATAGAGGTGCTGAAGGAGTTTTTGCTCCAAGTGCCGGAGGTTCTGGAAAAAGGTGGGCGATTGAGCATGATAAGCTACCACTCCCTGGAAGACCGTTTGGTAAAGCGTTTCATACGCGACGGGCGGTTCGAGGGTGAACCCGAAAAGGATTTTTATGGGAACATTGATGTTCCCTTGAAAAAAGTGGGAGGCCTCATAGTGCCATCCGCAGAAGAAGTGGCCCGAAACAATAGGGCAAGAAGTGCAAAACTCCGCATTGCGGAACGCATATAGAAAAAATGAGAAAAGGATTGCTGGACATATTAAAAGGAAAGTTTTTGGTGAGCGGGGATGCTCCCAAGAACTGGATGTTTTTGTTGTATGCCTCCTTCTTGGCCGCATTGATGATTTCCAGTAGTCACAATGCCGATAAAAAAGTAATGGAAATAGCCGCCTTGAACGAGGAGGTGAGAAAATTGAAAAGTGAGTTTTTTCAAGGAAGGTCCAATGTGCAACAGCTCAAGCTGGAATCCACTCTGCGAAAAGAAGTGGCGGACAAGGGACTTGTTCCTTCGGAAAACCCACCGAAGAAAATAGTGGTTAAATCAGCGGAATAGTGGCAATCACCGAAAAAAATATCATGAATAGGCTCTACCTCGTTGCAGGTGGACTTCTGGTCATGGCCATTGCCGTGGTGGTGAAGCTGGTGGATATCCAGATGGTGGAAGGTGAAAAATACAAGGAACTTGCCCTGAGCAAGACCGAAAGAATGTTCACCATAGAACCCAATCGGGGCAATCTGTATTCCGAGGATGGCAGTCTTTTGGCAGCATCCGTTTCCAAATATGAAATCAGGTTCGATGCCCAAACGGTATCCGAAACAAATTTCCAAAACCATGTTGGCGCACTGTCCGATTCGTTGGGGATTCTTTTCAATCGGCCTTCTTCCTATTACAGGCAACTGTTCAGAAAGGCGAGGGCCAATGGGAGCAGGTATGAGCTGGTGGCACGCAATGTGGATTACCTGAGTTATGTCCGCATCAAGCAATTTCCTCTTTTCAACCTAGGTCCGTATAAAGGCGGATTCATTGAGACCCATCGCGTGGTGAGGGAATACCCTTTGGGTAAGATGGCGGCCAGGAGCATTGGTTATGAAAAAGTGGATGAAAACGGATACTATACCCGTGTAGGTTTGGATGGTGCCTTTGGTGAGACCTATTTGAGGGGCAGGGAAGGAAAACGTCTGAAGCAAAAAATAGCAAAGGGTCAATGGAAACCTGTGGGCTTGGATAATATTGTGGAACCGCAGGATGGATTGGATGTGGTGTCCACCATCGATGTGAACATTCAGGACATTGCCCACCACGAATTGTTGAAGCAGCTCGAAAAATATAAGGCCGATCATGGTTGTGTGGTGGTCATGGAGACCAAGACCGGAGAAGTGAAGGCCATCTCCAATCTGGGGCGTACCTCCGATGGGAAATACTATGAAAAGTTGAACTATGCCGTGGGGGAGTCGCACGAACCAGGTTCTACCTTTAAGTTGATGTCCCTAGTGGCCGCTTTGGAAGATAAGGTGGTGGACACCAGTACGGTCATCGATACCGAAAAAGGACGGTACCAGATATACGATGGTGTTGTAAAGGATTCCAAGTGGGGCGGATACGGGAAGATTTCCACGGCAAGGGCCTTTGCGGTTTCCTCGAACACTGCTTTTGCCAAGATCATCAATGAAAATTATAAGGAACAGCCAGCCAAGTTCGTGAACCGTTTGATGAACATGGGGCTGCACAAAAAATTGGATCTGCCCATCATCGGTGAAGGAGATCCCGTGATCCGCTATCCGGGAGACAAGGGTTGGTCGGGCATTTCCCTTGGATGGATGTCCCACGGCTATGAGGTGTCATTGACGCCCATGCAGACCTTGGCCTTTTACAATGCCATTGCCAATGACGGGGAGTTGGTAAAACCTCGATTGATCAAAGAGGTGAGGGAAGGCAGTAAAGTGGTAAAACGTTTTGACAAACAGGTGCTGAACCCATCCATCTGCTCCAAAGAGACTGTGGATAAGGTGAGGCAACTCATGAAGGACGTGGTGGAGAAAAAATACGGTACCGGTCACGGGCTGTACTCCAAGAACTTTTCCATGGCAGGTAAAACTGGGACCACCCAGAAGAACTATGTGGAGAAGGACCCGGACAAATTGGCCTATATCTCCTCTTTTGCAGGATATTTTCCAGCGGACAACCCCAAGTATTCCTGTATCGTGATCATCCATGAGCCGGACAAGAGCGAAGGGTATTATGGAGCCGATGTGTCAGGTCCGGTCTTCAAATCCATGGCACAAAAGATACATGCCATTTCACCTTTGGTGGATGAAGTGGAGAGCAAGCAGTTCGACGACCCAGATTTGGACAAGGCATATGAGCAATACTTTGCCATGGCCCAGAAAAAATTTGGGACTGTGCCCAATGTGAAGGGAATGAGTGGAATGGATGCGGTGTCCCTATTGGAAAATCTGGGGCTGGAAGTGGAAGTGCATGGAAATGGAAAAGTGAAGAAGCAGTCCATAGATCAAGGAACGGATATCAAACAAGTAAAGAAAATAGTACTGGAGCTTTCATGAAGTTGTTGAAGGACATATTATATGGTGTTAGCCTTACTGCGGTGAGTGGGGATACCCATGTCGTGGTGAACCATATCCATTTCGATTCCAGAAAAGTGGAGATGGACGATGTGTTCGTGGCTGTTCGGGGTACCATTACTGACGGGCACATATACATTCAAAAAGCGGTGGACTTTGGCGCCAAAGCAGTGGTCTGTGAAGAATTGCCCGAACTGTTGGTCAATGGTGTCACCTATTTGAAGGTGCCGGATTGCAACAGTGCCCTTGCCGTGATGGCTTCCAATTTTTATGGAAACCCGTCAAAAAACCTAAAACTGGTCGGAATTACAGGGACCAATGGAAAGACTACGGTAGCCACCTTGTTGTATAACCTTTATATGAAGGCGGGTTACAAAGCAGGTCTGCTTTCTACGATTAAGGTAATGGTGGGCGATAAGGAATATCCAGCGAGCCACACCACGCCGGATGTCATGACCATCAACAATTATTTGGCAAAGATGAGTGCGGAAGGGGTGGAATGCTGTTTCATGGAGGTGAGTTCGCACGGTATCCATCAGAAAAGATCCGAAGGATTACACTTTGCGGGGGCGGTCTTTACCAATCTATCCCACGATCACCTGGACTATCACAAAACTTTTGCAGAATACCGCGATACGAAGAAAAAATTGTTCGATACTTTGCCCAAGACGGCTTTTGCCTTGGTCAACATCGATGACAAGAATGGCATGGTGATGTTGCAGAACACCAAAGCCAAAAAATATACCTATGCCCTAAAATCCTATGCGGATTACAGGGCCCAGATATTGGAGAAGCAGTTCAACGGACAGTTGTTGAAATTGGATGACAATGAACTGTGGTCCAAACTCATAGGGGATTTCAACGCCTATAATCTGTTGGCAATCTATGCGGTGGCGGACCTTTTAGGGCTGGAAAAAATGGAGACCCTGAGGCTGATGAGCGAGTTGGAGACCGTGGACGGCAGGTTCCAATACTATATATCCAAAGAAAAAATAACGGCAATAGTTGATTATGCCCATACGCCGGACGCACTAAAAAATGTATTGATCACCATCAATGCATTGAGGACTGGAAATGAAAAGGTCATCACCGTAGTGGGGTGTGGTGGTGACCGCGATAAGTCTAAGCGTCCGGTTATGGGTCATATCGCTTCCGAAATGAGTGACCAGGCCATATTCACATCCGACAACCCCAGGACGGAGCTCCCGGCAACCATCATTGAGGAAATGGAAAAAGGAGTGGAGGCCCAGAACACCAAAAAAGTATTGTCCATCGAGAACAGAAAACAGGCCATAAAGGCGGCTTGCAAATTGGCCTTGGCCAATGATATCATCTTGGTGGCGGGAAAAGGACATGAAACCTATCAGGAAACCAATGGCGTCCGGGTGGATTTTGATGATTTTAAAGAAGTGAAAGAAGCTCTGGAGAGCCTAAATAAGTAATTGAATGAAGGTAATAAGAAGCAAGGCCAAGGAATATGGTTTGAAGCAATTTCTGTCTTGTGTCTTACATCTTAAGTCTTATATCTGAATATGTTATACTACTTGTTCGAATTTTTGGAGAAACAATACCAACTGCCAGGTGCGGGCCTTTTTCGGTTTTTGACCTTTAGGGCGGCCATGGCCGTGATGTTGTCTCTTCTGATAGCAATGGTATACGGAAAGCGGATCATTCTCTTCCTGCAAAAAAAGCAGATTGGGGAAAGCATCCGTGATCTTGGCCTGGAAGGCCAGCAGCAAAAAGCGGGAACACCCACCATGGGCGGGTTGATCATCATCATATCCACCCTGTTGCCCGTGATCTTGTTTGCCGACATCAAAAACATCTATGTCATTTTGTTGATCGTCACCACCATTTGGATGGGTGTCATTGGTTTTGTGGACGATTACATCAAGATCTTTAAAAAGGATAAAAAGGGACTGAAAGGAAAGTTCAAGGTCATGGGGCAAGTGGGCCTCGGACTGATCGTAGGCATCACGCTCTATTTTCATCCCATGGTGACCATCAAGGAGAAAGATACCACGACCATCACGGAGGATTTCAAAGTGGAAAAGGTTTTTGGCGAAGAGACCAAGGCGGTCCGGACCAATGTGCCCTTTTTCAAGAACAATGAGTTGGACTATGCCGATTTTATTTCATGGATGGGCGAAGGGGTTGAGGACTATGCGTGGCTCATTTTCATCCCTGCGGTCATTTTGATCGTCACCGCAGTTTCCAACGGGGCCAACCTAACGGATGGAATTGATGGATTGGCGGCTGGTTCCTCAGCAATCATCGTGCTGACCCTGGGCATTTTTGCATGGGTTTCAGGGAATATCCAGTTTTCAAACTATCTGGATATTTTCTACCTGCCCAGAGTAGGGGAATTGGTGGTGTTCATTGCCGCTTTTGTAGGGGCGTTGGTCGGATTCCTATGGTACAATACCTTTCCGGCCCAAGTGTTTATGGGAGATACGGGAAGTCTTACCATTGGAGGTGTCATTGCGGTGATTGCCATTATGGTCAGAAAGGAACTGTTGCTCCCCGTGCTCTGCGGGATCTTTTTTGCAGAGTCCCTATCCGTGATGCTGCAAGTGGGATATTTCAAGCATACGAAAAAGAAATATGGCGAAGGGAAACGCATATTCTTGATGGCTCCCTTGCACCATCATTACCAAAAAAAATTATATCACGAGAGCAAGATAGTGACACGGTTCTGGATCATTGGGATCTTATTGGCCATCATCAGCATTGTCACACTTAAAATTAGATAGATGGGCCGCTTGGTGATACTTGGAGGAGGAGAAAGTGGTGTGGGAACCGCCATTTTGGGGCAGCAAAAAGGATTTGAAGTCTTTGTTTCGGACAAAGGAGAGATCAAAGAGAAATACAAAGAAGTTCTTGAACATTTTGAGATTGAATGGGAGTCTGGCGACCACACGGAGGCCAAGATCCTGAATGCCGATGTGGTGATGAAAAGCCCGGGCATTCCCGATAAGGCACCATTGGTCAAGGCACTTGTTGCCAAAGGCGTTCCGGTCATTTCGGAAATAGAGTTTGCATCAACATATACCGACGCTACGCTTATTGGCATAACGGGAAGTAACGGGAAGACCACGACCACGATGATGACCCATCATCTTTTGAAGGAAGGTGGATTGAATGCGGGCATGGCAGGAAACATTGGTGACAGCTTTGCCAAAATGGTGGCCGAGAAAGATATGGATCAGTATGTGTTGGAGATCAGCAGTTTTCAACTGGACGGTATCGTGGATTTCAAACCGCACATTGCCGTGATCACCAACATCACCCCGGACCATTTGGACCGATATGAGTACAAGTTTGAAAACTATATCGCCTCCAAGTTCCGCATCGCCATGAACCAGGATGAAAACGATTACCTGATCTATGACGCCGATGATGAAGTAATGGAAAGTTGGTTAAAGAAAAACCCTGTTCAATCCAAATTGGTCCCTTTTTCAGTCAAAAAAAAGTTGGAAGAAGGAGCTTGGTTGGAGGATAAAACGATAAAAATAAAATTGGAACATAATAATACCTTGGAAATGAGTACAGATATTTTGGCCTTGGAAGGGCAGCACAACGTAAAGAACACTATGGCCGCAAGTATGGCCGCCCTCTTGGTGAAGGTCAGGAAAGAGACCATCCGCCAGAGCATCCAGTCCTTTCAGGGAGTGCCCCATAGGCTGGAAAAAGTGTTGAAGATCAATCATGTGGAGTACATCAACGATTCCAAGGCAACCAATGTCAATGCCACATTCTATGCACTGGACGGTATCAAAAAGCCCATTGTTTGGATAGCGGGTGGAGTGGACAAAGGAAACGACTATGCAGAGTTGATGCCCTTGGTGCGCGAGAAGGTGAAGGCCATTATCTGTTTGGGTGTGGACAATACCAAGTTGAAGGAGTCTTTTGGCAATGTGATAGACCTAATGGTGGAGACCTATTCCATGGAGGAAGCGGTAAAAGTGGCCTACAAGGTTTCGGAGCGGGGCGATGCCGTCCTTTTGTCGCCGGCCTGTGCCAGTTTTGACCTTTTCAAGAACTATGAGGATAGGGGAGATCAATTTAAAGCAGCAATCAAAAATTTGTAGAACGTGTTGGCCATATTCAAAAATCTGAAAGGTGATAAAGCCATCTGGGGCGTAGTGGCCCTTTTGGCCCTTTTCTCATTTTTGCCTGTCTATAGCGCAAGTACCAATTTGGTGTTTGTGAATGATGACGGGACCACGTTCGGGCACTTGGTGAAACATGCCGTCCTCTTGTTCTTGGGCTTTGGGATCATTTATGCCATCCATAAGATCCCCACCCATTACTTTAAGGGACTTTCCATCATTGCCCTTCCCATTGTGTTGATTCTGTTGGCTTATACGCTAACGGTGGAGACCCGCATTGGAGGGGTCACGGCAAACCGTTGGATCAAGATTCCTTTGGTAGGGGTCAATTTCCAGACATCCACTTTGGCCGCTGTGGTATTGATGATATGGATTGCCCGGTATTTGACCAAGATCAAGGATGTAAAGATCACATTCAAGGAAAGTATTTTGCCACTTTGGCTTCCAACGGCCTTGGTGGTGGTGCTCATTTTGCCCGAGAACTTTTCAACGGCGGCCATCATCTGTTTTATGGTGTTGGTGCTGTGCTTTTTGGGTGGATATCCGCTGAAATACCTGTTTGCCATGGTGGGCACGGGAATCGTACTGGGCGGTATGTTCATGTTCGTGCTCTTCAAGGCGCCCGAGGTATTGCCAAATAGGGCGGGTACATGGAAATCCAGGATAGAAACCTTTCTCCATCCCGAACAGGCGGACAAGGACGATTTGCACCAGCTGACCCTGGCCCAGATAGCCATAGCCGAAGGCGGTGTGGTAGGCAAAGGGGCCGGAAAGAGCGTCATGAAAAATATGTTGTCGCAAAGTACCTCGGATTTCATCTTTGCGATCATAATTGAAGAATATGGATTGTTGGGTGGAGGAGCCTTGTTGTTCTTTTACCTCTTGTTGTTGTTCCGGATAGTCGTGGTGGCACACTCGGCCAAAACAGTGTTTTCAAAATTGTTGGTGATCGGGGTCGGGCTGCCCATTGTGTTCCAGGCATTCATCAATATGGCCGTAGTGGTGCAGTTGTTTCCTGTAACGGGCCAGCCATTGCCACTGATCAGTATGGGGGGTACGTCCATTTGGATGACCTGCTTGGCCATTGGCATTGTGTTGAGTGCGAGCAACAAAACAGAGAATTTGGAGGAGCAATCCTATGATATAGATGAGACCAACCCTTTAGAAGTATTGAGTGGGCAGTTATAGGTTCATACTTTCTGGAGGAGGCACGGGAGGACATATCTATCCCGCAGTGGCCATAGCCAACGAGCTGAAGAAAAGGCATCCCGATGCCAAGTTCCTGTTCGTGGGGGCCAAGGATAAAATGGAGATGGAAAAAGTGCCACAGGCCGGATATGAGATCAAGGGCTTGTGGATAAGTGGAATACAACGGAAACTGACATTGAAAAATCTCATGTTTCCCTTTAAAGTGATAAGCAGTTTGTTGGAGGCCAGAAAAATAGTGAAGCAGTTCAAGCCCCATGTAGCCATAGGCACGGGAGGCTTTGCCAGCGGACCATTGTTGCGCATGGCGGCCAGTGCGGGCATTCCCTGTGTGCTACAGGAGCAGAATTCCTTTGCGGGCATCACGAACAAACTATTGGCAGGAAAGGCCGAGAAAATATGTGTGGCCTATGATGGAATGGAGCGGTTTTTTCCAAAGGAAAAGGTCGTAAAGACTGGAAACCCCGTCCGCATGGATTTGGTGGACCAGAAATCGGGCAAGGAAGAGGCTCTCGGTTTCTTTGGCTTGGATGCAAACAAGAAGACCGTTCTGATCTTGGGAGGAAGTCTGGGTGCCAGACGCATCAACCAATTGGTCCAGAAAGAATTGAAATTTTTTGAAGGGCAGGGGCTTCAAGTGCTTTGGCAGTGTGGCAAGCTCTATGTGGAGGAATACAAAACATACGATTCGGATTCGGTTAAGGTATTGGCCTTCGTCAATAGGATGGACTTGGCCTATGCCGCCGCGGATGTGGTGATTTCAAGGGCCGGGGCCGGTTCGGTTTCGGAGTTATGTCTGGTGGGAAAACCGGTGATCTTTATCCCATCACCCAATGTGGCCGAAGACCATCAGACCCAAAATGCAAATGCCCTGGTGTCCAAGGAAGCTGCCATTATGCTAAAGGAAAGCGAACTGGATGCCGAATTTGAAAAAAAGTTTACAGAGATGATGGCTTCCACAGCGATGCAAGAGCGTCTGGGAACGAATATCAAAAAAATGGCCATGCCCAAGGCCACGGAACATATAGTGGATGAAATTGAAAAATTGCTGAAGTGAACCTGAAGGATATACATAGCGTTTATTTTATTGGTATAGGGGGCATAGGTATGTCCGCTCTGGCCCGTTATTTCGATTTTATCGGAAAGCCGGTTGCGGGGTACGACAAGACCCCAACGCCCATTACCGATGGTCTTCAGGAAAAGGGAATCCAGGTCCATTTTGAGGATGATATAACTTCGGTGCCGGACACGTTCAAGCAGCCGGGCACCTTGGTGGTCTATACACCTGCGGTCCCTGCATCCCATGGTGAGCTCAATTTCTATAAAACGAATGGTTTCGACATCAAGAAACGTTCGGAGGTATTGGGTATCATCACCAAAGACTCCTATTGCTTGGCCGTGGCGGGCACACATGGAAAAACGACCACCTCATGCATCTTGGCACACCTGCTGAAGGAATGTGGGCTTCCCTTCACTGCATTTTTGGGAGGGGTGTCGGAAGATTTCAACAGCAATTTTGTGTTGGAGGGCACTGAGTATTCCGTGGTGGAGGCCGATGAGTTCGATCGTTCCTTTTTGAGATTGTTCCCCACGGTGGCCTGTATCACAAGCATGGATGCCGACCACTTGGACATCTATGGCACCCATGAAGAGTTGCAGCAGTCCTTTCGGGATTTTGCAGGAAAGATAAAACCAGGCGGCAAGCTGTTCGTCCGAAAAGGATTGCCCATGGAGGGCACCACCTTTGGCATAGAGGACGGCTCCGACTTTTGTATTGAACATATTGACATTGAACATGGAACCTACATATTTGATATTGTTACGCCTTCCGAGGTACTGAAACAAGTCCGTTTTGGTAAACCTGGTAGGCACAATTTGCTCAATGGATTAGCTGCTTTTGCGATGGCGGTGCAAACGGGTTGCCCACCCCACCGCCTTGCCGAAGCTTTGGCCACGTTCAAGGGCGTACAGCGTAGGTTTTCGTACCAGATCAAGGAAAAGGATTTCGTTTTTATTGATGACTATGCGCACCATCCCGCTGAAATTGATGCGGTGCACCAGGCTATACGAGAGATGCACCCTGGGGAAAAGGTGACGGCAATATTTCAGCCCCACCTGTTTTCAAGGACGAAGGATTTTGCGGACGATTTTGGCCGAAGTCTTTCCCAGTTCGATGAAATCATTCTTTTGGAGATCTACCCGGCACGGGAAGAACCCATGGAGGGCATCACATCGACTTGGCTGCTGGGAAAAATAGACAACCCCAATAAAAAACTGGTTCCCAAAGCGGAACTGATCAAAGAAGTGAGTAACTGTAAAACAGGGGTTTTAGTGGTCCTTGGCGCAGGGGATATAGGGCTTGAAGTACCCAAAATAAAAAAAGAATTGGCTTATGCGGGTTAATTGGAATTACATCAAATTGGCTTTTCTGTCGGTTGCCGTAATTGCACTTTACGGTTTTGCCGATCAGCGGAGCAAAAAGAAAAAGGTGAACGATCTCTCGGTTAAATTTGTGGGCGACAACAACTTGTACTTGACTGAGGATGCGGTTAATAAATTGTTAATACAAAATTACGGCCCCGTAAAAAATAGGGAGAAAGAACAATTAGTTTTGAATACCATAGAGGAGGTAATTCTGTCCAACGATATGGTGAAAAATGCCCAAGTCTATCTTACTGTAAACGGGGAACTTATCTCAAAGATTGTTCAGCGTAAACCGATTGGAAGAGTAGAAGGGGTCTCCAAATTTTATTTGGATGATATGGGAGAACGCATGCCTTTGTCCAAGCAACATTCGGCAAGGGTGCCCATTATCACCGGTAAAATTACGGGCAAGACCCTTGAGGACGCGTATGTGATCCTCAACTATATCAACGAAGATGATTTTCTTAGGAAAAATGTCATCGGGATACACATTGAAGAAGAAGGAAACTACCAGCTCAAATTCCGCATGGAGAACTTTGTGGTGAATTTGGGGGGAGTGGACAATCTAAATACAAAGTTCAAGAATTTCATGGCTTTCTATGCTAAGGCGGCCAAGGACAATTCCTTGGAAGATTATGCAATAGTGAGTTTGGAGTTCAACAATCAAGTGGTTTGCACCAAAATATAAGATATGGAACAGGGTAATTATTCAGTTGGGTTGGATATTGGAACCACCAAGATCGTAGCGATCATTGGTAGGGAGAACGAGTATGGAAAAATTGAGGTTCTGGGCATGGGCAAGTCCAAAAGTCTGGGCGTGCACAGAGGGGTGGTGAACAACATCACGCAGACCATCTCCTCCATTCAGCAAGCAGTGGAGCAGGCAGAACTGAACTCTGGTCTAAAAATAGGTTCCGTTGTTGTGGGCATTGCCGGACAGCACATACGCAGCCTTCAGCACAGTGACTACATCACCAGGCCTAATTCCGAGGAAGTCATCAACAATGACGATCTGGACAGGCTTTGCAACCAAGTTTACAAACTGGTCATGCTTCCCGGTGAGGAAATCATCCATGTACTGCCACAGGAATACAAAGTGGACGGCCAGTCCGAAATCAAAGAACCAAAAGGAATGTATGGTGGCCGTTTGGAGGCCAATTTCCATGTAGTGGTCGGCCAAGTATCATCCATCAAGAACATAGGAAGGTGCATCAAAAGTGCCGGACTGGACCTGGGCAACATCACCTTGGAGCCTTTGGCCTCTGCAGAAGCCGTTCTGAGCCAAGAAGAAAAAGAAGCGGGCGTTGCCCTTATCGATATAGGTGGTGGAACCACGGACCTTGCCATTTTCAAGGATGGGATCATTCGCCATACCTCCGTTATCCCTTTTGGGGGCAACGTGATCACTGAAGACATCAAAGAAGGCTGTTCCATCATTGAAAAGCAGGCAGAACTGTTGAAAATCAAATTCGGTTCCGCATGGCCGGGTGAGAACAAGGACAACGAGATTGTCTCCATTCCAGGTCTGAGGGGAAGGGAGCCCAAGGAAATCACCTTGAAGAACCTTTCCAAGATCATCCACGCAAGAGTGGTGGAGATCATAGAGCAGGTCTATGTGGAGATCAAGAACTACGGTCATGAGGACCAGAAGAAAAAATTGATCGCCGGAATCGTATTGACCGGTGGCGGAAGCCAATTGAAGCACTTGAAACAATTGGTGGAGTACATCACCGGGATGGATACCCGAATCGGTTATCCCAACGAACATTTGGCGGGCGATTCCGATGAGGAAATTGCCAGTCCGTTGTATGCGACAGCGGTAGGACTGTTGATGAACGCCTTGGAGTCCAAAACAATGGGCAAAGTGGTAGATCAGCAAGAAGCGCCAAAAGAAGAGGAAAAGGTATTGGTGGAGCAGGAGCATGTAGGGGCGGAGGCCACCATGACCACCTCACACAAGGACAGAAAATCCATTTTTGACAAATGGTCCGAGAAGCTGAAGGACTTTTTGGACAACGCAGAATAATATAACCCCATTAACGAAACACAACTGTCATGAGTAAGAACACTGAATTTGACAACATCGCTTTTGATTTGCCCAAGAACAAGAGCAACGTAATAAAGGTAATAGGAGTAGGAGGCGGCGGTAGCAACGCCATCAACCACATGTTCCAGGCAGGCATCAATGGAGTGGATTTCGTGATCTGCAACACCGATGCCCAAGCTTTGCAGAACAGCTCTGTGCCCAACAAGATCCAGTTAGGGGTCTCCCTGACCGAAGGTCTAGGCGCAGGGGCCAACCCCGATGTAGGGGAACAGGCTGCCTTGGAGAGTATGGAAGAGATCAAGGGTATGTTGGGACACAATACCAAAATGGCCTTTATCACTGCAGGTATGGGAGGGGGAACCGGTACCGGGGCCGCACCCATTTTGGCCAAACTGGCCAAGGAACTGGACATCCTTACTGTGGGCATCGTTACCATTCCGTTCCAGTTTGAAGGGGCCATGCGTAACAAGCAAGCACAATTGGGGATAGAAAAATTGAGGGCGAATGTGGATTCGCTCATCGTGATCAACAACAACAAACTTCGTGAAGTGTACGGCAATCTTGGGTTTAAGGCCGGCTTCTCAAAAGCGGACGAAGTGTTGGCCACTGCGGCAAGGGGTATCGCAGAAGTCATCACGCACCACTATACACAGAACATTGACCTTAGGGATGCCAAGACTGTACTTTCCAACAGTGGAACGGCCATTATGGGATCTGCCGTGGCATCAGGTTCTGCAAGGGCCACAGAGGCCATCATGAAGGCACTGGATTCCCCATTGCTGAACGACAATAAGATCAATGGTGCCAAAAATGTACTGTTGCTGATTGTTTCCGGTTCGCAGGAAATCACCATTGATGAAATCGGAGAAATCAATGACCATATCCAGATAGAGGCCGGACATGGCGCCAACATCATTATGGGTGTGGGTGAGGACGAGAACCTGGGCGAGGCCATTGCTGTGACCGTGATCGCCACTGGTTTCAATGTGGACCAGCAGGACAATATTGTGAACACAGAATCCAAAAAGGTATTCTATACATTGGAGGACGAGCAGACCGCACAACAAGATTTGACTCCCGAGGCCACAGCGGTACAGGAGGTTAAGGTAGAAAAGGCTCCCGTGGTGGAACCAGAGCCGGAACCTACCGTGGTGAAGCATACTTTGGAAATGAAGGAAGAGGAAGTGGAGCAGCGCGTTGCACCCAAGGCCAAGACACAAGAACCAGATTTGGTGCCCACCACAAGCTATATCCGCAATTTCAATGTTTTTTATGAAGAAGTGGTCCCTGAATATGTGGAAGACGACTTTATCATCATTGAGGCCAAAAATATCATCAACAATATAGAAGTAGTGGAACCCGAAGTGGTTGCTCCCAAGTCCCAGGAAGATCAATTTACCTTGAGCTTTGACATGCCCCTCCACAATGAAGTAGAGGAAGAAGAGGATGAAAGGGAGCACACGGTCACATTCAACCTGGATGATGGTATTGGAGATGTGAGGGTGAATGAATATGTGGAGGTAAAACCTGTTCTGGAGTACAATAAGCAGGGAGAGACCCGCTACAATCTGGAAGAGTACATGGAACTGGAGACCAAGTTGACCGGTGCCAAGTCCATGGCGGAGACCCACGAGCCCAAATTGGTGGAAAACGAACTCGTTTTCGAGAAAAAGACCTTGAAAATGGAGGCCTCCCATCAACAAGAGGAGACCACGGACAGTATGGATCCCTTCAACAGTTCCATCAGCGATCTTCTAAAGGATAGGGCGGACGAACGACGAAGAAAACTGAAAAATTTCAACTATAAGTTCCAGAACAACAGGAACAGCATAGACGAAATCGAGAAACAACCGGCATACAAGCGCCAAGGTGTGGACCTGAACGATGTTCCCAAGGAACAGAAGGTTTCCAGGACCACATTGGGCGAGGATAGCAACGATGATCTACAGTTGCGTTCCAACAACTCATTTTTACACGATAATGTTGATTAGTAGTGTTTAAATTGACATCCATTTTTTAATGGAAGCATGAACCCGAAAGTTGAGATACTTTCGGGTTTATTTTTTATCTTCGCAGCCCAAAATAGATGGAAATGGGTTTGCAGGAAAAGGTAATGACAGAAATGAAGGTGGCCATGAAGGCAAAGGATACTGTTGCCTTGGAATCATTGCGTGCCATCAAGTCGGCCATTTTGTTGGCAAAGACGGAAACAGGTGCTGGTGCCGAACTTTCGGAGGAGGAAGAAGTGAAATTGATCCAGAAGCTGGTAAAACAGCGAAAGGACAGTGCTGCAATCTTCCAACAACAAGGAAGGGAAGACTTGGCAGGTCCAGAGCTTGCACAAGTCGCGGTGATCGAGAAATTCTTGCCCGAACAATTGTCGGAGGAAGAAGTTGAAAAAGTGGTGCTCAAAACCATTGAATCAGTTGGTGCTTCGGGAATGCAGGATATGGGCAAGGTGATGGGCATCGTTTCCAAGGAATTGGCAGGTCAGGCCGATGGAAAGACCATTTCCAACATCGTAAAGGCAAAATTAAGTTCGTAACATAAGATAATGGCCGCGTAGTTCAACTGGATAGAATATCAGATTTCGGCTCTGAGGGTTGGGGGTTCGAATCCTCCCGCGGTCACAAATACATCAAAAAGCAGGCAAAATGCCTGCTTTTTTTATAATGGCCTAAAAAAATTACCCGACGGACAAAGATGGTATGGTATGGGAACGTCCGCCGGGCATGAATGAAAAAAATGAGTTGATGGCTTATTGCTCCAATCCGAGCAAAGTGGTTGCCTCACCAAAACTTTCGGGCATGTGGTTGACCAAATCAGTGGCTTGAGCAATGTTGGCAGGGACAATCACATACCTTATCAAATAGGTGTCACTGTTCTCAAGTTGGCTCACATCGTCTGATTCACCGGCGATGACCAATGCTGCTGTATGAAAATTAGGGTTTTCGGAGGTTGCGATGTATGTGTAGATGTTATCGGAACCATCTTGATATGGAAGCAATACAGTAATTGAGCCCAAACCAAAATCAAGCTTTAAGTAAACTAGGATTACACCGCCAGTTTCCAAGAAGGCTTGAATATCTGTTATTCCCGGTATTTCCTCAATAAGCATTTGTCCAAAAGTAGGAGGGACATTGTTGTTTACATTGTCCCAAACAATTTGCGTCCAATCGGATACGATAACATTCGCATTCCCATCTTGGCCGTCTTGGCCGTCTTTACCAGCGTCTCCTTGGGCTCCCATTTCACCATTGGCCCCGTCCTTGCCATCTTCTCCGGAACAGGAAACCAAGGTGATGCTAAGCCCAAAAAAAGCGTAAAGGGCCATTTTTGATAGATTTAAAAGAATTGTTTTCATAAATTGAATTAAAAATTAATAAAGGGCTGTGTTTGATAGTGATGCATCAATTGTCCAATCCAAGTAACACAGCTGCGACATCAAAACTCTCAGGCATTTTGTTGACCAAGTCACTGCCCTGTATCATGTTGACAGGTATTAGCACATAGCGGAGCATGTAATCAGGGTTATTTTGGACTTCTAAGTAAGCTCCATTATTATCGGTATCTCTCAACGTAATTAGGATACCTTTAAACCCATCTGGAATATTTGTTATCCCATAATAAAGGTTGACATTGTTAAACTCAAATGGCAGTATATAAGACGTGGGGTAGTCATCTATTATTTTAAGGTATATCAATACTACTCCACCGTCAGCGATGAATGTTTCTATGTCCACTTCAGGCACTTCAACCTGCATTGTGCTGTATGTGGGTTCGGCAGTCGTCCAATTTATTATAAACCAATCTGATGTCATAATGTTGGAAATACCATCTTTTCCATCCTGTCCAGCAGGTCCTTGGGGTCCAATGTTCCCATTAATTCCATCTTTGCCATCTTCTCCAGAGCATGAAATAAAGGTAGTGCCAAGCCCTAATAAAAGGAAAAGCACCAATTTTGATAGATTTAGAAGAGTAGTTCTCATAAATTAATTGGTTGGTTAAGCGTGTATGATATTGGTGTTTACGGTTAAAGTATTGGGGTTCTGTTGCCCCCTTTTTTTGTGCGAAAATTGGGAAGTGCAATCAATTAATTTCAAAATGACAAATCCAATCTTTTCTGCCTGAATACAAACTCATTGCTGCAATCCAAGCAAAGTAGCTGCCTCACCAAAACTTTTGGGCATGTTGTTGGCCAGACCGCTGGCTTGGGCAATGTTGGCAGGGACAATCACATACTTTATCAAATAATTATTGCTGTTTTCCATAGAGGAAACATTGGTTGATTCACCTCGTATGACCAATCCAGGCACAAAAATATTGGGATCGGTAGAGGTAACAGCATATGAAAAGATGTGTTCAGAACCATCTTGGTGCGGGAGTGGTGTTGTAAAGGTGGCGAGGCCGATATCACGTCTTAAATAAAAAAGAACGACTCCCCCGGTATCCAAAAAAGCAGTGATGTCATCGATGCCGGGAATCTCCTCGATAATCATTTCTCCCCAGGTAGGAGGAACAGAATTGTCTACATTATCCCAAACGATGTGCATCCAATCGGAAACAATGACATTGGCACTCCCATCTTGTCCAGGATCTCCTTGCGCTCCTGGTTCGCCTTGTGCTCCTTGCTCACCTTGCGGCCCCTGTTCACCTTGAGCCCCCTGCTCTCCCTGGGGACCTTGTTCTCCTTGGGTTCCGGGTTCTCCCTGTGCTCCTTGCGTTCCAGGTTCACCTTGTGGACCTTGAGTTCCTTGGATGCCCATTTCTCCGTTGATTCCATCTGTGCCATCTTCGCCCGAACAGGAAACGATGAATATGCCCATCCCCAACAAAAGGAGAAGGGACATTTTTGAAAGATGTATAAGTGTTTTTTTCATAATATAATGGATATAGTTTGTATGTATAATAATGGAAAGATTGGTTTAAAAATCAGCATTGGGATTTGTGACGATACATTTCTGAAACCAAAATTAGAAACTGGTGCTGAGTAATTTTGGACCAATTGACGGATGCACGTTTTGGGTTGACGGATGGGCGGTTTGAAGAAGTGGAAGTGATTGTGGATAGGTAAAAACCCCCCTTTTTTTTTTAAAAATGCTGAACAACAATTCCACTGAACCTATTGATTCAACCCAAGTAAAGTGATAACCTCGTCAAAGTCCTTCGCAGTTTGACTGGTCATGCCACTGTTTTGTGCAATGTTGGCGGGTACTACTACATATTTGACCATAAAATCATCATTGTTTTCAAAGTGGGTCACATCGCTTGATTCTGCACGCACAACCAACCCAGTTACGTAAATTTGTGGCGCTGTAGTTGTTGAGATATAGGCATATAAGTGATCGGAACCGTCTTGATATGGAAGCAGAGATATATGGACAAGGCCACCGTTTGGGATAATTCCATGTTTTAAATAGACGAGAATGACCCCTCCGGTTTTCACGAAATCCTCAATGTTGTCTATACCTGGGATTTCTTGGAAATACATTCGTCCAGATGTTGGAGGTACATCGCTGTTTACAGTACCCCATGAGATATGCATCCAATCGGAAACGATTACATTGGCGTTCCCATCCTGACCAGCAGGTCCCATTTCGCCGTTGATCCCATCTTTACCATCTTCACCAGTGCAGGAAATCAGGATAGTGCCAAGCCCCAAGAAAAGTAGGAGGGACATTTTTGATATGTTCAAGAGTGTTGTTTTCATAAAATGAATGTTAGTTATGCTATTGATTTTTAATCAAAAACCAATCTTTTTGACCTTCAAATTAGCAAATGGTCCTGAGGAATTTTGGCTCAATTGACGGATGCTTGTTTTGGGTTGACGGATGGGCGGTTTGAAGAAGGGGAAATGATTTCCTGTGGAAAAATGATTCCTATTTTGATGGTGCCAAAGCTTGGAAATCTAGCTGGTCAGTTTGGAATTTATCCCAAATCCGTGAAAGGAATAAAAAAACCTTCTGACTAACCCAATTCCAAACCACTGGATTTTCTCCTATTGGCTTACGGAACTAAAGACAAGCACACATGAAAAAAGCATTCTTCACCCTCTTTTTGACCATCGGGGCTTTGGTCCAAGCACAGACCGTTGACTACAATACCCAAAAGGGCTATGCCGCCAATGGATATGACGTGGTTTCCTATTTTTCAGGCAAGGCCAAGGAAGGTCTAAAACAATTCACGACCGAGTATGATGGGGTTAAATATAAGTTTGAGAACCAATCCCATTTGGAAACGTTCATGGCCGAGCCTACAAGATATCTACCTGAATATGGAGGTTATTGTGCCTATGCGGTGGCCGTATCTGGAAAAAAGGTAAGGGTGAACCCGGAAACTTTTGAGGTCCGGCAAGGAAAACTTTACCTCTTCTACAACGCGGGCCATACCAATACATTGGATTTATGGCTTGATGAATCTCCAAATGACCTGAGAACCAAGGCGGACGAGAACTGGAAAAAAATCAAGAATCCGTAACATTCCTAAGAAATCCAAGTCTAATGAGCAAATTGCTCCTGTGCTGTCCATGCATTTGGAACGCCATTGACAACCAATCCTCTATATGCCCAATTACGCAAAAGTTTGTTTTTATGGTTTGTTGATCAGCTTCGTTGGGGCCTTGCCCTTTGGAACGCTCAACCTTACCGCTTTTGACATTGCGGCATCTCAAGGTCCAGTCTCTGCGGTTTGGTTTGCCGTGGCCGTGGTTTTGGCGGAACTTTCAGTGGTCAGGATCACGCTTTATGGGAATGAAAGGTTACACTTGGGAGAAAAGGCGCTGAAGTATATCCTTCCGTTTGGGATAGTTTTTTTGCTCTATCTGTCCTTGGTCAGTTTTATGGATATGGGCAGTGTCCCAGTGACCGGTTCCAAAGCGGATTTTTTTTCCCATATAAAATCAACCTTTGCATTGGGGCTGTTGCTGAGCGCACTGAACCCCTTGCAGTTTCCTTTTTGGTTGACTTGGAACAAAACACTGGACCACAAAGGAATCCTAAAGCATTCGAACAGCCATTATGTGCCCTACATGTTGGGCATTGGTTTGGGGACCCTCATCGGGCTGGGGATTTTTATCGTTGCGGGTAAGTTTCTTTTTGGCAACTATGGCCACTATCATACCATTACAAATCTGTTGATGGGGTTGTTGTACCTTGGATTTTCTTTCTACCTTATGTTCCTATTCATCAAAAAACGAATTCATCCTAAAATCGAGTAAGTATGTTCAAATCTTCTTTGGATACCCTTGAGCAGTTTAAGCACATCCTTTTGGGATTGCCGAAGGACTGCTATGCACAGTCATGTAGTGTACTCTCCGACTCCAGTATTGGCCAACATACCCGCCATATCATTGAGCTGTACCTTTGTTTGATCAATGGTTATGAGGCCGCCGATGTTTCCTATGATCGGCGGGAGCGCAATCTAAAAATTGCAGAGGAACTACCCTTTGCCATTGAACAGCTCAGTTGGATCCAGGCCCGGTTGGAGCGCCCGAACAAGCCTATCAAGGTCAATTATGAACTGGGCGGGGAGGATATCTGTTTGGAATCCAATTACCACAGGGAGGTGATGTACAACCTTGAACATACCATTCACCATCATGCGCTCATCAAAGTGGGCATCCAGCATTTTACGGAAAAGCAGCTCCCTGAATCTTTCGGGGTGGCACCATCTACCATACAATTTAGAAAAGCATGTGCACAGTAAGTTTTGTTCCTTCCGGGGATAAGTATATCATTACCTCCAATAGGGACGAGCATATCTCCCGACCGTTGGCCCACGAACCCAAGGAAGAGACCCTAGGTTCCGTGAAAGTGCTCTTTCCCAAAGATCCCAAGGCCGGGGGCACTTGGTTTGCCCTTAATGACAATGGGGCCATTGCCGTGTTGCTGAACGGAGCCTTTGTCAAACACAGGCCCTTGGGCGATTATGAAAAAAGTCGGGGGTTGGTCCTTTTGGACATCATTGGTGCCGAAGATCCCGTGGCCCTGCTTTCGGAAATGGATCTTCATAATATAGAGCCCTTCACCTTGGTGCTGTTCCATTTCCATTTATTGGAATTCAGGTGGGACGGTGGACAAAAATATTTTAGACCGCTGGACAAGACCAAAAGCCATATCTGGTCGTCTGTTACCTTGTATGATGATGCCGTTATCGGACACCGGGCTTCGTTGTTCGATGGATTTGTAAAAAAGACCCACCCTATTGAAGCTTCGGATGTGGTGGATTTCCATACCAACAACCACCAGGATTTTGAGAATGGATTTGTGATAGACCGTGAAACTGGACTAAAGACCTTCAGTGTCACCCAGGCCATACTGGAACAGGAAGGACAAAATTTGCTGAAGCACATCGACCTGCTGAACGATAAGGTGTTTGAGGTCTCTTTTTCATCGAACCAACTCACCGTTTAAAGAATGGCTTCCCTAAAATTGAAGTGGCACAAGCTCACCCACTGGGAATATTGGCCGTTGTGGGCCATTTATTATCCACTGTTTCCGGTTTGGCTCTACTATTCCCTAAAGGCAGGCTCCTTTTTCTTTTTCAATGCCGCCAATCCCAGCATGAAAAATGGGGGAATGGCCATGGAATCCAAAATGTCCATTTACGGGCTCATACCCCGGCAATATATTCCCAATACGGTGTTCCTTGCCAAGGATGAACCGCCCGATGTGGCCTTGGGGCGGATACAGGCTTCGGGCATATCTTTTCCTTTTATTGCCAAGCCCGATATTGGTATGAAATCCTTCGGGGTGGAAAAAATATACGATGAGCAGCAGTTCAGGGAGTATGTGAGGAAAACCCCTTCCCACTACTTGGCGCAAGAACTGATTCCCTATACTAAGGAAGTGGGTATTTTTTATATCCGAAAACCAGGAGAAGCCCTTGGGAAGGTAACGGGAATTGTTTCCAAGGAATTTCTATCCGTTGTTGGTGACGGAAAAAGCACCGTATTGGAACTCATCAAGAAAAACCCGAGAAGCCATCTGCAATTGCACAGATTGAGGGAAAAGTTGGGAGAGCAATTAAACACTGTTTTGGAAAAGGGGCAGGAGCATATCCTGGTTCCCTACGGAAGCCACACCAGAGGCGCCAAGTTCGTGGACATCAGCCATAGGTTGAACGATGCGCTCACCAAGACCATAAATGAGGTCTGCGTTCCCATGGAGGATTTTCATTACGGTAGGTTGGATGTCCTCTACAATACCTTTGAGGAGCTTTGCGAGGGCAAGAATTTTTGCGCCATAGAAATCAATGGAGCAGGGGGGGAGGCCACCCATATCTACGACCCTGGGCATTCGCTATGGTTTGCATGGAAAGAAATCACGAGGCATTGGGGCATGATGTGCGAGGTGAGCATGCTCAACCACCAAAAAGGGCATTCCTATTTGAGTTTCAGGGATGGAAGGGCCATGCTTCGGGAAAATGGAGCATTGCAGGCACAGCTGGAAACCCTCTAAATGGGCTAATTTACTTCTTGAACATAAAATACACAGCCATGACCAGAAAAATAAAGGAGATGATGTGATTGGTTCGAAAGGTCTCGGTCTTGAAGACCACCAAGGTGAAGATGGCGAACACCACAAGGGTGATGACTTCTTGGATCACCTTTAATTGAATCAGGCTGAACGGTCCACCGTTTTCCCGAAACCCAATTTTGTTCGCGGGCACTTGGAACATGTATTCAAAAAGGGCAATTCCCCAACTGATGAGTACAATGGAGATCAGTCCCAGTTTGTTGAACCACTTCCATTCGTGGAATTTGAGGTGGCCATACCAAGCAACCACCATAAAGGTATTGCTCAAAACCAAAAGCCCGATGGTGGCAAGTGCTTTCATAAAAGTATTCAAAGTTGATGGAGTTATTGGCGCTAAAGTTAAGTCATCCCCCTGATTTTTGAATACCCTGAAACTACACAGGGATTAAATTTTGATTACATAGGAGGTGATGGACTTCACTTTGGCCTCCCTACCACTGTTGAATTCATAGAAGTCCGAAAAGGCATATTCCTTGCCATCCTGCATTTTGATGATGCCGTTCACGGCCCCTTCCTTCCCGTGGGTCAGTATTTTGTCAAGGACAAGTTCCGAGGCGATGGAGGCTTTCATGGTGTCCAATTCCTTCAAGAATTCTTCCTTTCCTTCCAAGGTCTTGTCCCCAATGATTTTCCAGCGGATGCTTTCGGTCACACAGTTGCCCAAGTAGGCCACATCTCCCTTGGCAAAGGCAATGTTCAGTTTTTTCAGGAATTCTCTTTTCGGTGAATTTCCGCAATCGGACGCAATGATGATCTTGGTCATATCAAAACTTTTGGAGTTGTGTATCAACAAAGATAAAAATGCTGAAGGAATACAGTTTTACACGCTAATGGTTCATTTTGGGTAATGTAGGGTCGTTCTTTTCCTTTGGAAAAGAGTAGACAACCTTAGCGTATGGCAACATGATTGATGGGTTAAGCAGATGCGGTCTTCTTTGTAATGGCATCCATGATGATGGGGGCATGGATACGTGAGTTTTCGATGAACCATTTATGGGTCTCCATTCCGCCACAGATCACCCCGGCCAAGAACAATCCCGGAATGTTCGTCTCCATCGTCTCGGGATCATAGGAGGGAAGACGCTTCTCATCGTCGGAAAGGGCAATGCCCAGCTTTTCCAAAAAGGTGAAATTGGGCATGTAGCCGGTCAGTGCAAGGACAAAATCGTTTTCCAAGGAAATCTCGCCCTCTGGGGTGTCAATGATGATTTCCCTTGGCGTTATTTCTTTAACACTGCTGTTGTAATAGGCCTTGATGCTGCCTTCCTCGATTCGGTTGATGATGTCCGGACGCACCCAATATTTTACCCTTGGGCCTACTTCAGGACCTCGGATGATCAGGGTAACCTCTGCGCCCTTTCGCCAGCATTCCAAAGCGGCATCGATGGCCGAGTTGCTGGCCCCGATCACGGCCAATTTCTGACTGGCATAAAAATGGGGATCCTTATAATAATGGGATACCTTGGGCAAGTCTTCGCCCGGAACGTTGATGCGGTTGGGCAGGTCATAAAAACCAGTGGCCACGACCACATTTTTGGCCTTATATTGGTCTTTGTCGGTATTCAAATGGAACCAATCCCCCTCTTTTTCAACAGAATTGACCTTTTCAAAAAGGTGGATGTCCAGATCATTGGAGGTCACGATCCTTCGGTAATATTCCAAGGCCTCATTGCGCTTGGGCTTGGCCTCCTTGCTGATAAAGGGGATACCATCTATTTCCAGTTTTTCCGAAGAAGAAAAAAACTGCATGTTGATGGGGTAGTTGAACAGCGAGTTGACAATGGGTCCTTTTTCAATGATGATATAGCTGAGGCCTCTCTTTTTGGCCTCCAGTCCACAGGCAATGCCAATGGGGCCGCCCCCAATGATTACAACATCAAACTCCTGCATTATAGTGTCCTTTCTTTTAGATCTTTGATGGTTTCTGTCGGATGTTCACTTTTGAACACAAAACTGCCGGCCACCAAAACATCGGCACCGTGTTCCACCAATTTCTTGGCGTTGGCCGCATTGACGCCCCCATCGATCTCAATCAGGGTATTTGCATTTTTTCGTTGGATCAGATTTTTCAGGTCTTTCACCTTTTGATAGGTGTTCTCAATGAACGATTGTCCCCCAAAACCGGGGTTTACGCTCATCACGATCACAATATCGATATCTTGGATGGTATCTTCCAACAGGTTGATGGACGTGTGTGGGTTGATGGCCACGCCGGCCTTCATGCCCTCTGCCTTTATGGCCTGCAAGGTCCTGTGCAAATGGGGGCAAACCTCATAATGCACAGTAAGATGTGCCACACCCAGTTCCGCAAAGGTTTTGATATAGCGGTCGGGGTCCATGATCATCAAATGGGTGTCCAATGGTTTTTTGGCATGCTTGGCAATGGCTTCCACCACGGGCATCCCAAAAGAGATATTGGGAACGAACATCCCGTCCATGATGTCCAAATGAAACCAATCGGCCTCACTTTGGTTCACCATTTCGATATCGCGTTGCAGATTGGCAAAATCAGAGGCTAGTAACGAAGGGGCGATTATTGTCTTGTCCATGGTGCAAAGTTAGCCAATTACAAGGTTCCTATAAATGAAAAAACTCCGGTAATCAGCCGGAGTTTATTCATCAATCAAAAAACGAACAGTCATGATTAACTGTTGTAGGTACACAAATTACAACTTTCCTGCCAAAAAAACAATTTAAGGTATGTTTAACTGTAATTTATTGTGTTTTTTTAGCACTTTATCCCAGATATGTCTTTAAAATCTTACTTCTGGAGGTGTGTTTTAGCCTTCGGATGGCCTTTTCCTTGATCTGTCGGACCCTTTCCCTAGTGAGGTCAAAAGTTTCTCCGATCTCTTCCAAGGTCATGGAATGTTGTCCGGCCAAACCAAAGTAAAGCCTGATAACATCGGCCTCCCTGGGGGTCAAGGTCTCCAGTGCACGCTCGATTTCCGTACGCAAGGATTCATGCAAAAGTTCCTTGTCCGGGTTAGGGGACTCCCCACTTCGCAATACATCGTATAGGTTGGAATCCTCACCATCGATCAGAGGGGCGTCCATGGATACGTGACGACCCGAATTCTTCAAGGATTGCTTCACATCTTCCACGGTCATGTCCAATTCTTTGGCAATTTCCTCGGCAGATGGGGTACGTTCGTGCGCTTGCTCCAAGAAAGCAAAGGTCTTGTTGATCTTGTTGATGGAGCCAATTTTGTTCAAGGGCAGACGTACAATCCTGGATTGTTCCGCCAAGGCCTGAAGAATGGACTGACGGATCCACCAAACGGCATATGAAATAAATTTAAATCCACGGGTCTCGTCAAAACGCTGTGCGGCCTTGATCAATCCCAAGTTCCCTTCATTGATCAAATCGGGAAGGGTGAGTCCTTGGTTTTGGTATTGTTTGGCCACGGAAACGACGAACCTGAGGTTGGCTTTGGTCAATTTTTCCAAGGCTACCTGATCTCCCGCCTTTATCCGTTGTGCTAGCTCCACTTCCTCATCGGCAGTGATCAAGTCCACCTTGCCGATTTCCTGCAAATATTTGTCCAACGATGCGGTTTCCCTATTGGTAACCTGTTTTGTAATCTTTAACTGTCTCATCTAAAAAATTCCCTTCAAATTAAGTTTGTGAGCAGAGGCTCATTAGATTATACGTTGAAAAATTTAAAAAGTTACAATTTGGTAAAATTTCTTTGTGAAAGTTTTCTAAAAAAGAAAAACCCCGGGAATGTTTCCCAGGGTTTGTTTTCTGATTTGGAAGTTGGACTTAGTCCCTTCTGGGCTTTCTGTCACGATCACCGCCTCTGCGGTCACCACCACCTCTGCGGTCGCCACCACCTCTTCGGTCACCACGGTCACCACCACGATCGTCTCTTGGAGGTCTTTCTTTGTAACCTTCTGGTTTTGGCAACAAGGCCTTTCTGGAAACTTTTTCCTTTTTGGTCCTTGGGTCGATACCAAAGTATTTCACGTCAAACACGTCTCCCATGCTCACCGCATCGGCAACATTCTCAGTGCGTTCCCAAGCCAATTCGGATACGTGGAGCAATACTTCGTTGCCAGGGGCTTCGGTATATTCCACCACGGCACCAAATTCCAACATTTTGATGACCTTCACTTCGTAAACGCTGCCCACTTCCGGTTTGAACAACAACGAATCGATCTTGGCCAATACCATGTCGATGCCATCTTGGTCGGTACCCAGAATTTCCACGATACCTTCTTCGGTTTCGGGATCTTCGTTGATAACAATCGTGGTCTTGGATCTTTTCTGTAGATCTTGGATCACCTCTCCACCTTTACCGATCAGTGCACCGATGAACTCACCAGGAATGATTCGGGTAACGATTTTTGGAGCGTAGGATTTCACCTCTGGTCTTGGCTCGGCAATGGTGTCGGTCAATTCTTTTAGAATGTGCAACCTACCATCCTTCGCCTGGATCAATGCCTTTACCAAGATTTCATAGGAAAGCCCCTTTACTTTAATGTCCATTTGGCAGGCAGTGATACCATCTGCCGTACCGGTGACTTTAAAGTCCATATCGCCCAAGTGGTCCTCATCACCCAAGATGTCCGAAAGAACGGCATACTTGCCACTTTCGGTATCGGTGATCAATCCCATTGCGATACCGGAAACGGGTTTTTTCAACTGAATACCAGCATCCATCAACGCCATGGTGCCCGAACAAACGGTGGCCATGGAAGAGGAACCATTGGACTCCAATACTTCGGAAACCACACGAACGGTGTAAGGGCAATCCGCAGGGATCATTCCTTTGAGTGCGCGTTGTGCCAAGTTACCGTGTCCGACCTCTCTTCGGGATGTACCGCGGATAGGTCTTGCCTCTCCTGTTGAGAAAGGAGGGAAGTTATAGTGCAAGTAGAATGTCTCCTCACCTTCGTAGGATGGCATGTCTATTTGGTTGGCTTCCCTGGAAGTTCCCAAGGTCACCGTGGCCAAAGCCTGTGTTTCCCCTCTGGTAAAGATGGATGAACCGTGTACCGAGGGCAAGTAATCCACCTCGCACCAAATGGGGCGAATGTCGGTGGTTTTCCTTCCGTCCAAACGGAGACCTTCTTCCAAAGTAAGGTTCCTAACGGCTTCTTTTTCGGTCTTATGGTAGTATTTGGAAACCAATCCACCAAATTCTTCCAATTCTTCTTCGGAAAAAGAGGCTTTGATCTCTTCCTTGATAGTGGCAAAGGACTCGCTTCGCTCTTTTTTGGAAGAACCGGCCTTGGCCACTTCATAGACCTTGTCATAGGCCATGCTGTGGACTTTCTTCTGAAGATTTTCGTTCTCAGCTTCGGGTTCGTACTCCCTGGTCTCTTTTTTGCCAACGGCCTCGGCCAATTTTACCTGGGCGGCACATTGTACCTTGATGGCCTCGTGGGCAAACTTGATGGCTTCGACCATTTCCTCTTCGGAGATCTCACCCATTTCACCTTCCACCATCATTACGGAATCTTCGGAAGCTCCGATGACCATGTCAATGTCGGAATCCTTCAGTTGAGCCATGGTAGGGTTGATGATGAGCTCACCGTTTATCCTACCTACACGAACCTCGGAAATGGGACATTCAAAAGGAATGTCGGACAATTGGATGGCTGCAGAAGCGGCCAATCCAGCCATGGCGTCCGGCATAACGTCCTCGTCATGGGACATCAATTGGATCATGACCTGGGTCTCTGAGTGGTAATCTTTCGGGAACAATGGGCGCAATACCCTGTCCACCAAACGCATGGTAAGCACTTCGCCATCGCTGGGCCTTGCTTCACGCTTGAAGAAACCGCCTGGGTAACGTCCCGCAGCGGCAAATTTTTCACGATAATCTACGGTAAGTGGCAAAAAGTCCACATCCGAAGCTTGATAATTGGAGACAACTGTACATAGCAGCATACATTTGCCTGATTGGACAACTACAGAACCGTGGGCCTGTTTTGCCAATTTTCCGGTTTCGATGGAAATCTCCCTACCGTCACCAAGGTCAATGACCTCTTTAAAAGTTTTTGGAATCATACAAATAATCTTACCCGATCTTGATGATCTGGGCGTTAAACATTTGGTCTACCGCCGTCCGGGCGGTCGGGTTGTGTTGTTGTTGTGTGCCAAGGGCACTGACCAATGAAAAACTATAAGCAGCTTTTTGTGTTTGCCCGATTTTTGGGTCGGGACTTTTAAAAACTGGAGCAAATCCAGTAAAATAAAAAGGGGAAGCCAAGGCCTCCCCTTCCATTTTTATTTTCTGATACCCAACTCTTTGATAAGAGTACGGTACTTTTCAATATCTTTTTTCTTCAGGTAATCCAAAAGACTACGTCTTTTACCTACCAGTCTTACCAAGGAACGCTCGGTGTTGTAATCCTTGTGGTTCCTTTTAAGGTGTTCTGTCAAGTGGTTGATACGGTGCGTGAACAGTGCAATCTGTCCTTCCGTAGAACCGGTGTTGCTCTCAGAGCCGCCGTGTTTCTTGAAAATGTCGGCTTTTACTTCTTTGGTTAAATACATTCCAATATTATTTAAATGATTTTTATGTATCGATCGACTTTCGATCAGCGCGCAAAGATAATTCTTTTTTTGGACTATGAAACTTTAATGGGAACGTTTACGACCTGATGGGTTGATTGGAAATCAAATCAATGTACAGGTTGATGTTTTTCTTCAAATCTCTACGGTGTGTGATGAAATCCAAAAATCCATGCTCCTTCAAAAATTCAGCGGTCTGGAAACCATCCGGAAGGTCTTTTCCCGTGGTATCCTTGACCACCCTTGGTCCTGCAAATCCGATCAAGGCACCGGGCTCGGAGATGTTGATGTCCCCCAGCATTGCATAGGAGGCCGTGGTCCCACCCGTGGTAGGGTCTGTGCACAAGGAAATGTAAGGTATCTTGGCCTCGGCCAACTGGGCCAATTTGGCGGATGTCTTTGCCAACTGCATAAGGGAAAGCGCAGCTTCCATCATACGGGCACCTCCGGATTTCGAAATCATCAGGAACGGGATCTTCTTCTTCATGGCCACGTCAATGGCGCGGGAGATCTTTTCACCTACCACACTGCCCATGGAGCCCCCGATAAAGGCAAAGTCCATACAGGAAACCACCAATTCCTTGCCCATAGATTTGCCCACGGCACTCCTGACGGCATCGTTCAAACCGGTCTTTTGCTCCGCGGCCTTCAGGCGTTCGGAATATTTTTTGGTGTCCACGAACTTTAGGGGGTCCTTCGACTTTAGGTTGGCATCCAGTTCCTTGAACTTGTTGTCATCAAAAAGGATCTCAAAATATTCCTTGCTGCCGATCCTAACGTGGTAATCGTCCTCGGGACTGACATAGAAGTTTTTGGCAAGGTCTTCAGATTCAACAATTTTACCCGTGGGAGACTTGTACCAAAGCCCCTTTGGGGTGTCCTTTTTCTCCTCCGTTAAGGTCTGTATTCCTTTTTCCTTTCTTTTAAACCAAGACGACATGTAATCAATATTTAGTTAGATGACCTACAGCGTGTTCACGTTGTTCAGGTCTTCAAAAGCTTTTTTCAGGCGGGCGATGAAGGTCTTTTCACCTTCTCTCAACCAAACCCTAGGGTCGTAGTATTTTTTATTGGGCTGGTCATCTCCTTCGGGGTTTCCAATTTGCCCTTGAAGGTAGGCCGATTTGTTCTGTACATAATCCCTAACTCCTTCCAAAAAGGCATATTGAAGGTCGGTATCGATGTTCATTTTGATGACCCCATATCCGATGGCTTCCCTGATCTCTTCCAAAGTGGAACCTGATCCACCGTGGAAAACAAAATCGATATGGTTGTGTCCCACACCGTATTTTTCCGAAATGTATTCTTGGGAGTTTCTCAGGATTTTTGGAGTCAGTTTCACGTTTCCTGGCTTGTAGACCCCGTGAACGTTACCGAAAGCTGCTGCTATGGTGAACCTATGGCTGATTTTTGAAAGCTCTTCATAGGCATAGGCCACTTCTTCGGGCTGGGTGTAGAGTTTGGAATCGTCAACATCGGAATTGTCCACTCCGTCTTCTTCACCACCGGTGATCCCCAATTCGATTTCCAAGGTCATGCCCATTTTGCTCATTCGCTTCAGGTATTCCTTGCACAGTCCGATGTTCTCTTCCAAAGGTTCTTCGGAAAGATCGATCATGTGTGAGCTGTACAAAGGTTTCCCTGTGGCCTTGAAATGTTCTTCGCTGGCATCCAAAAGCCCATCGATCCATGGCAACAATTTCTTGGCACAGTGGTCGGTGTGAAGGATGACCGTTGCCCCATAGGCTTCCGCCAATTGGTGTACGTGCTTGGCACCTGCCACTCCTCCGAGGATGGCCGATTTCTGGCCATCATTGGAAAGTCCTTTTCCAGCATTGAACTGTGCACCACCGTTCGAAAACTGGATGATGACGGGGGAGTTCAGTGTGGCCGCGGTCTCCAATACGGAATTAATGGTGCTGGAGCCAACTACATTGATAGCAGGAAGTGCGTAACCGTTTTCTTTTGCGTGTTTAAAAATTGCCTGTACTTCATCACCGGTAGCAACGCCCGGTTTAATGTTATGGGACATAGTTTTAGATGGTTTCGAGTTAAAATAGGGAACAAAAGTAATAAATTATTTGCTCTAGAAAGGATAATTGATCCCGATATTGAGGACCGCATTTCTGAAGTTATATTCGTTGAACCAACGATCGGACCCCACTCTTGCAGGATTATAGGTCTTGAACCCGACATCCAAACGGAACACAAAATAGGTAAAGTCATAGCGAAGGCCCAGTCCTGTGCCCAGCGCGATATCTGCCAATGACGAGATTCCTTGGAATATGGCATCGGGATTGCTTTCATTGTCAAAAACGTTCCAGATGTTGCCTGCATCCGCAAAGAAAGCCCCTTTTACATCCCCGGCTATGGGAAACCTGTACTCCACATTAAAGGCCATTTTCAGGTTGGCCTCATTGAAATCGTTGATGTTGCTGGTCTTTCCAGGACCCAATTCGTATGCGTTCCATGCCCTGTTGTCATTGGAACCTCCTGCAAAATAACTCCGTACAAAAGGGATGTTGTCCGAATTTCCGTAGGGGACCGCCATCCCCAAAAAGCTCCTGAACGCGATCACTTGGGAATCGCCGATCTCCCAATGTCGGATATAATCAAACTCAGACTTGATGTATTGGGAAAACGGAACCCCGAACACCAATAGCTGTCCATTGTCATTTTTGTTGTAGGGGACGAAGTTGGACATGAGCGATAGCATGGCGCCGGCACTCTCAAATTTTATGCGGTATTGGTAAAAATCGTTGTCGTTGATGCCTGATTTGCTATTCTTGGTATGGGTGAAATTGCTGGCAAAAATGAGGTTGTTGTCCGTCAATCGTCTTCTGCGTTCGGCGATACTGTTCACCTCGTCCAATTGGTCTTCAGTAACGGGTATTTCATTGTCGAGCACGGCCCTTACAAATCCGTTGGCACCTTCGGGAATGGTCAGGCGGAGTGAATCGCTGGCATTGTTGACCGTTTCATAGAAGGAAGCGTATTGGGGGTCGTCCTGAAAATCGTCCGCAATGTTATCGAGGTTGGAAAAAGTGTTGCGGTACACATTGAAAAAGTTGTCCGGGTTCACATTGCGCACAAATTCGACATTCAATAGTTCAAGGTTGTTCTTCAACCTGTCCGTCGGGGACCAGTTGTACGACAATATGGAATTCAGCGATTGTTTGTCCAACCCAATGTTCCGCTGGAAATTGGTACCTGCCAATAGCCTGCTCTGCGGCAGCATGTAGCCGGGGATTATTTTTTCCGTATTGAAAGGGAACCAGATTCTGGGGAAGGTGATGTTGATGTCCCCACCAAGTTCCGAAGTGAAGGTCTCGTTGGAGAGCGATGCATCGCTCAATAGGCCGATAGAACCCCTTGCCGAAATGTTCAAGGTCTCTGCGCCACCAAATACATTCCGAGTGATCACCGATGTACTGAAAGCCGTTCCCACTTGTTGGATGTTGGAATGCGTAACGTCAAAATTCAGGTTCAACGAGAATTTGGGTTTTGCGGCCAAATAGATATTGGAGACCAGTTCCGTTTGGGTAGAATCTGCAATGAATTCGATGTTGGGATACTTAAAGGTGTTCAGGTTGGTGATCTGTCTGTAGGTCCTGATCCGATCCAAATCCCTGTAGATGCTGTCTTTTTGAAAGAAAATGGCATCGGTGAGTGCTTTGGGCCTGTACCTGAGTTTGTCATTGTAATGGATGGTATAATTTTCGTAATCCAACGTTTTTAAGGAATCCGGGTCGCCATTGATGGAATAATCCGCATAGATGTTGATTTTTTTGAGGCGGGCTATCCTGTAGGGCGCATTGGTGTCGGAACTGTCGGTGGTGCTCCTGAACTTTTTGATGTTCAGTTGTACGTCCATGAGCTGGTCATCGGCACTTTTGATGGTATCCCTCAAAATATCATAGTTGATGGAGCTTTCCTGAAAATTGTAGACCCCTGAATTCCTGAAAAGGGTGGTCAGTCGTTCCCGCTCCAAGGTAAAGTTGTCCAAATCGAACTGCTCGCCTTTCTTTACGAAGCTCCGTCGGGCGGAAACGTCATAAATGGAGTCCAGTTCGGGCGAGGTGATATTTTTCTGGACGGTATCGATGATGTAGGGCTTGTTCAGGGTCATGTTGTACTCCACTTCGGCCCTTTTCTTTTTTTTGCCCTCCACGATCTCGTAGGAACCATTGTTGTTGAAATACCCCTTGCTGTTGTAGTAGGCCTCCAACCGCTCAACCGACTTTCGGGTCAGTGCGGTGTCGATCACCACGGGAGGCTCGCCGACCCGCTCCAGAAATTCACTCGCACCTTTTACGATGAAGGATTCCTGCAATCGGCTCACCTGCTTTTGGGACAGGAAATTGTTCAGGCGTTTTTCCCTTTTTTCCGTTCTGTGCAACCAGTCTTGGAAGGAAGAATCGGGATTTTCCTTGGCAAGGTTGTATAGGTTCAGCCGAAGGGGGTAGCCAAGGACACTGCTATTGGGTTTTTGGGAGATGAGGCCCTTGATCTCACTTGTGGAGACTTTCTCCTCGTTCACATAAATGGAGTTTTTGGTAAGCAATAATTCATCTTCCCCCACCTTTTTGAGCGTATTGCAACCCATCGTGCTCAACATAAGCAACAATAGTCCTATTTTTGCCCGGTTGCCCATTAGACCTAAAGAACCCCTCATAGACGTCAAAAATACACGATTTAGATGGTTACAAAAAACCAAATTAAACTAGTTGTAAACCTAAAGCAAAAAAAGTACCGATCTCAACACGCCCTATTTGTGGTGGAAGGGGAAAAGTTGGTGAAAGAGTTGCTACAGGCAGGCGTGGCACCGTTCAAAATTTTTGTGGACGGGACATGGAAGGGGAGTGGACTTGGGGAAACGGAACTTGTTTCCGGGGCCATTCTGAAACAGATGAGCAGTTTGAAACAGCCCAATGGGGTGCTGGGGGTCTTTCATATGCCCAAACCCTTAAAAATTGAAGTGTCGGACTGGGTAGTGGCCTTAGATGCCGTGCGCGATCCGGGCAACTTGGGGACCATCATACGCTTGTGCGACTGGTTTGGGATCGGACAATTGGTATGTTCGGAGGACACGGTGGATTGTTACAACCCGAAGGTGCTTCAGGCCACTATGGGTTCCATAGCAAGGGTAAACATCGTTTATACTCCGCTTCATGAATTTTTAAAAAGTGCCGATCAACCTGTTCTTGGTGCTTTTATGGATGGTGAACCAGTGTATGGGAAATCACTTCCTTCCAAAGGTATTTTGGTGATGGGCAATGAGGCCAATGGCATTTCCGATGAAGTGGGTGCGTTGGTCACAGAGCGCATTTCCATTCCGCAGTTTGGTGGCGACACTGCCGAAAGCTTGAATGTGGCCACGGCTACCGCGATACTTCTGAATGAGATAAGGAGGTAGCTGGATTTTTAAATGGTTGGATTGTTTGACTTGCTGAAGTCTAAATAATATTCAATAATCCAGATTTATTCAAACGTGAAGTTGATGAAGATGCCCCGCGTCCGCATGGCATTGATGTTGCCTGTCCATGGACTGTTGGGGTCGTTGTCGGGCACAAGTTCGTCTGTAAGTGCAAAAACGCCCCTGATGGAAGGCGAGAACTTGAAATATTCCGTGTAAAAATCAATGCCGAAGCCCAATTCATAGCCATAGACGTTTTTCTTCATACGGAACTCCCCACTGCTGTTGTCGTCCAGACTGTCTTCTTTGCTCCCAAGGTTCATCGAAGTGTAGACACCGCCCACGATAAAGGGTTTCCAGTTGCCGATCCTTTTGGTACTGGCCTTCAGCAAAAGGGGAAAGCGGATGTAAGTGGAGCGTACTTCGCGGATGGCATCGGCCTGTGAGGTAAAGCCAGGGAATCCTAGGGTACGTGCGGTATACAGAAGGCCCGGCTCAAAGCGGGCATCCAGAAATTCGTTGATCCGCAACTCGCCGATCAGACCTACATTGAAACCAAAACTCTTGTCGACCAAGACATCCCGGCCCACATCGTCCTTGTACTCGAACTGAAAATCATATTGGTTGAAACCCAGATAATACCCCCAGTTCAAAAATCTCTTGTCCTCGTTCTGAAGGTTGAGAATGGGGTCTTCCCCAAATTGTGCATTGGATTTTGGACTTGCCAGGATCAGCAGCCCAAACAGGATAAGGACGTTTTTCATCAAACTATTTTGTGGCGACATAGATGGAGGCTACTCCCAATGTCTGGGGTTTGTTCTCTATTCCTATAAACCCAATTTTGGCCAAAATATTGTTGAAGGCCTGCCCATGTGGAAAAACTGATGCCGATTCGCTCAGGTAGGTGTAGGCCGAACGGTCTTTGGAGAAGATCTTGCCAATGGTGGGCATGATGTATTTGGTGTAGATGCGGTATCCTTGCTTGAACGGGGTCTTTGTGGGTACCGAAGTCTCCAATATGACCAAGTTTCCCCCTTTTTTCAGGACCCTTCGTATTTCTTCCAGTCCTTTTTCGAGGTTTTCAAAGTTTCGGACCCCGAAGGCCACCGTCACGGCATCAAAGGAATTGTCCTCAAAAGGAAGGTTCTCGCTGTCGCCCACCACCATCTCGATGGTGTCCTGTAGTTTTTTTCTCGAAACCTTTTCCTTGCCCACTTCCAGCATCCCGGGGGAGAGGTCCAGGCCAATGATTTTCTCGGCACCCGTTGGGGCCAGGGCTATGGCAAGGTCACCGGTCCCGGTTGCGATGTCCAGAATGGTTTTAGGGGATTTTTCCTTTAAATAGGAGACAATGCGCTTGCGCCATTTGATATCGGTGCCAAAGGAAATCACCCTGTTGAGTCCATCATAATCTTCGGAAATGTTGTCGAACATTTGCCTTACCTGCTCTTTTTTTCCAAGACCGGATTCTTTATAAGGGGTCACTTTTTCTGACATGGCTTTCATTTGCTGGCAAATATACAACTTAGCCATCTGGGAGGAAGACAAAAATATTTGTGTAATTTTGCCGAGGAATAGCGGAAACTTTTCCGTATTATGTTAACAGTATGTCATTTAGACTTCAATCACCATTTTGTGGCGTACAAGTTGGAATTATTTGGAAACACATCTTATTCTAATCAATGAGGATCATTATTGCAGGAGCTGGTGAGGTAGGCTTTCATTTGGCAAAACTTTTGTCCTATGAGGCCCAAGATATTACATTGATCGACACGGACAAGGAGAAACTGTCCTATGCGGACAACCATTTGGACATTCGTGTCCTGAGGGGGGATGCCACTTCCATCCAAGTGTTGCAGGATGCCGATGTGGATGGTTCAGATTTGGTGATCGGGGTCACGGCCTCGGAAACCACGAACCTTACCCTTTGCCTGTTGGCCAAACAATTGGGTTGCAAAAGGACCATGGCCCGAATATCCAATACGGAATTCATGGACAATCGGGACATTCTCAAGTTTGAGGAGTTGGGGATCGATGAGCTTATCTCGCCCGAACGCCTTGCCGCCATGGAAATACAGTTGATGCTGAACCAGTCGGCCTTTAACGATACCTATGAATTTGAAGGGGGTCTGTTGACCATGTTTGGTGTTATCCTGCCCAAGACCGCACCCTTTGTGGGTAAAATGGTCAAGGAGGCTGCCCGTATTTTCCCGGAACTGCACTTCATGCCCATTGCGTTGCAACGTATGGGCACCCAATTCACCCTCATTCCGCGTGGGGATACCGTTTTCAAGGAGGGAGATCAGGTCTATTTCATCACTTCGGACAAAGGGGTGGAGGAACTGTACAAACTCACCGGCATGCAGAAACAGGAGATCAAGAACGTGATGATCTTAGGCGGGAGCAAGGTTGGTTTCAAGACCGCACGGGACCTGTGCAGTAAAAAATTCAATGTAAAACTGATAGAGAAGAGCAAGGAAAAGGCGTTCGACATTGCCGATGAACTTCCCCATGCGTTGGTCATCAACGGGGATGGAAGAAATGTGGAGCTTTTGGAAGAGGAGAGCCTTGAGTCCATGGATGCCTTCATCGCCGTCACCGGAAATTCGGAGACCAACATCATGTCCTGTCTGGTGGCCAAGAACAAAAAGATAAAAAAGACCATTGCCCTGGTGGAGAACATGGATTATTTCCAGTTGTCGCATTCCATTGGTGTGGATACGCTCATCAATAAAAAACTGTTGGCCGCCAACAGCATTTTTCGGTACATTCGAAAAGGGGAAGTGCTGGCGTTGACCCGCCTCAACAACCTCAATGCGGAAATATTGGAGTTTGAGGTAAAAGCGACCTCACTGGTGAACGGGGAGATCATCAAAGAACTGAACTTTCCACGAGAAGCGAGCATAGGAGGGGTGATCCGAAATGGAGAGGGCATCATCGCCCTGGGTGATTTTAGGATAGCCCAAGGGGACAAAGTGGTGGTCTGCTGCCTGCCCAAGGCCATACCCAAGATAGAAAAGCTGTTCCTATAATGAGGCTGAACACACGAATCATTATCCATATTATGGGGCTTTTGCTCCTTTGTAACGGCTCTTTCATGCTTTTGGCCGCTTTTGCCAGTGCCATATATAAGGATGGTGCCACCTTGGACATTGCCCTTGCCGCCATTGTCACCATGCTTTTTGGGATCATGGCCATGTTCTATACCAGGGGGCATAAGAAAGAGGTGAAACGAAAAGAGGGCTATATCGTGGTGACCTTCGGGTGGATCGTGATGTCCATTTCTGGGATGTTGCCCTATCTTTTTTCAGCGTCGATCCCTTCCATTACCGATGCTTTTTTTGAGACCATTTCAGGTTATACCACTACAGGGTCCTCCATTTTGGACGATATTGAGGCCCTCCCCGAAGGAATCTTGCTTTGGCGGAGCCTTACCCACTGGATCGGCGGAATGGGGATCATTGTGCTGGCGATTGCCATATTGCCCTTGTTGGGCATAGGGGGCATGCAGTTGTTCGCTGCTGAGGCCCCTGGTCCGGGCGGTGACAAACTGCACCCTAGAATCACGGACACGGCCAAACGACTTTGGCTTATCTATTTCGGTTATACTGTATTGGAGACCCTGTTGTTGAAACTGGCGGGGATGACCTTTTTTGATGCCATCAACCATTCTTTGGCGACCATGTCCACAGGAGGGTTTTCCACCAAAAATGCCAGTTTGGCCTATTGGAACAACCAACCCATCATACAGTACATCACCATCCTTTTCATGTTTTTGGCGGGTAGCAATTTTGTATTGAGCTATTTTGCATTCACGGGAAGGGTGCAGCGCATTTTGAAGGATGAGGAGTTTAAATATTACCTGGGTTTTGTGTTGATTTTTAGTATTTTGGCGGCATTGGGGGTCTATTTTAAGGCTGATGTTGCCGTGTCCGAATTTCACCCCATGGTCTGGGGCGAGGCGGAGAGTGCCTTTAGGCACGCCCTTTTTCAGGTAGTGGCCGTGATCACCACAACAGGTTTTGTGACTGCCGATTTTACCGCATGGACACCCTTTTTGACCGTTTTCTTTTTTGGGTTGATGTTCCTCGGAGGCTCAGCAGGATCTACGGCAGGGGGCATCAAGGTGATGCGCCACCTGATCATTATCAAAAATGGCATTTTGGAGTTCAAACGGACCTTGCACCCCAATGCGATCATTCCTGTGCGCTACAATGAAAAGACGGTTACCGAGCATATCGTGTACAACGTGATCGCCTTCTTCGTGCTGTATATGTTGCTTTTTATCATAGGCTCCTTGGTACTCGGATTTTTGGGCCTTGATTTTATCTCCGCAGTTGGAGGTGCTGCCTCTTCGTTGGGCAACGTGGGCCCGGCCTTCGGTGACCTGAACCCTGTGAGCAATTACAATAGCCTTCCCTCGGCAGGAAAATGGTGGTGTGGCTTTTTGATGTTGTTGGGGCGTTTGGAACTGTTCACCGTGCTCATTGTCCTTACCCCATATTTCTGGAAAAAGACCTAAAAACAAAAAACCTCTTGAGGTTGTCAAGAAGTTTCTGCACTAAGTTCGGTTTTGGTCGAAACTTTTTTCCTGGACTGGTTTTCAGGATTTCATTTTCAATTTTTCCAAAACAAGGAAAGGATGCTGAACCGAGTTCAGCATAAATCCCTATAATTACACCACAGCCTTGATACGGGCAATGGCTTCCCTTAATTCTTTTTCCGAAGCCGCATAGGAAATACGGATGCAGTTGGGGTTTCCGAATGCTTCGCCAGTTACCGTGGCCACATTGGCATGTTCCAACAAATACAACGCAAAATCCTCAGCGCTGTTGATGGTGGTCCCTTTCAATGTTTTTCCGAAGAATGCGGAAATATCGGGGAACACATAGAAAGCGCCCTCGGGGACATTGAGTTTGAACCCATCGATTTCGCCCAACAATTCGAGGACAAGATCTCTTCGCTTGTGGAACTCATCGATCATAAACTGGATTTTGCTCACGGGCGCTTCCAAAGCGGTGATCACGGCGCGCTGTGCAATGGAATTTGCACCACTGGTCACCTGTCCCTGTAGTTTGTTGCAGCCCTTGGCAATCCACTCTGGAGCTCCAATATATCCAATTCGCCATCCGGTCATCGCGAAGGCCTTGGAAACACCGTTCACGGTCACGGTTCTATCATACATTCCGTCGATTCCGGCAATACTGACGTGTCCACCTTTGGTGAAATTGATATGTTCGTAGATTTCATCGGATACCACATAGATGTCCGGGTATTTTTTCAGGACCTCGGCCAAACCTTCCAACTCCGCTTTGCTGTACACCGAACCACTGGGGTTGCAAGGTGAACTGAACCAAAACATGCGGGTCTTTGGGGTAATGGCGGCTTCCAGTTGCTCTGGGGTCATTTTGAAATCCGTTTCAATGCCGGTTGGGACTTCAACGGGGACACCTTCTGCCAATTTCACGATATCGCTATAGCTTACCCAATACGGCGCAGGAAGAATCACTTCGTCCCCAGGGTTCAACACCACCATGGCCACATTGTAGAGGGATTGTTTTGCCCCTGTGGAAACCACGATCTGGTTGGGTCCATAGTCCAAGCCATTGTCCCTTTTGAATTTGAGGGTGATGGCCTTCTTTAGCTCGGGATACCCATCCACTGGGGTATAGCTGCTATAATTTTCATCAATGGCCTGCTTTGCGGCCTCTTTTATGAAATCGGGGATGTTGAAGTCGGGCTCTCCCAAGCTCAACCCTATAATATCCTTGCCTTCATTTCGTAACTCCCTTGCCTTGGCCGCCATGGCCAAAGTTGCTGACGTGGACATGTTCTGGATCCTGTCAGATAGATGGTTGCTCATGTGATATGCTTGTTTTACTGGTACTGAAGTGCTGGGTTTTTGCCCAGTTCCTTCAAATGTTTGAAGTGCGAAATTATAGCTTTTCTGGTAGTTTTATATTCGTTGTAGGGCAAATTAAACTCCTTGGCCGTCTGTTTCACAATTTTGGAAATTTTTGTGTAGTGGATATGGCTGATGTTCGGGAAAATGTGATGCTCCACTTGGTGGTTCAATCCTCCCGTGAACCAGTTCACTATCCTGTTCTTGGTGCCGAAGTTTACGGTGGTGAACAACTGATGGATGGCCCAAGTGTTCTTCATGTTGCCCTCCTCGTCAGGGAGAGGGGTGTCCGCATGGTCCACAATGTGTGCCAATTGGAATACGACGCTCAGGATCACACCGGCCACGTAGTGCATAATGAAGAACCCAAGAAGTACTTGCCACCAAGCGATTTCCACAAAAATAAGGGGAAGTACGATCCATATGGTCAAATAAATGATCTTGGTGATTACCAAAGTACTCCAGTTAACGACCGGATTGGGAAGTTTTCCATAACTGAGCTTGCGCTTCATGTAGCGGTACATCTGTTGAAAATCCGTAGTGATGGCCCAGTTGAAGGTAAGCAGCCCATATAGGAAGATGGAGTAATAGTGTTGGAACCTGTGGTGCTTTTGCCACTCGGCATGTTTGGAGAACCTTAGGATCCTACCCGCTTCCATGTCCTCATCGTGTTCGTGGATGTTGGTGTAGGTATGGTGAAGTACATTGTGCTGTACTTGCCAGTTGTAGACGTTACCTGCCAAGATATAGATGCTGCTTCCCATAATCTTGTTCACCCATTTCTTGTTGGAGTAGGAGCCGTGGTTGCCATCGTGCATCACGTTCATGCCCACACCGGCCATACCTACCCCCATGGTGATGGAAAGTAAAAGATAGCCCCAAAAAGGGAGGTTCAAGGTCAACATTAAAAAGTAGGGGGTCAAAAAAACGGCAAACATCACTATGGTCTTGAGGTGAAGTTTCCAGTTTCCGGTTTTTTTGAGGTCATTTTCATTGAAGTATTCGTTCACTCTTTTGTTCAGTGTCTTAAAAAACTGTGCAGAATCCTTTCTTGAAAACCGGACGGTATTCTTATCCATAAAAAAAATTTTTACAAAGGTAACCAATATTGACCTTTTAAGGTCAACAACTACCTGTTAGAACGGTGTTAAGGTCTTTAAAAGTATTAATTTTGCCAAAATTAACAGTAGGGATATGAATGCGGACCTGGTTTTCAAATATTTTACGACGCTCACCGATCAGCAAAAGGAGCATTTCAAGGAGTTGGAGGTTTTGTACAAGGATTGGAACACCAAGATCAATGTGGTTTCCCGAAAGGACATTGACGAGCTGTACCTTCGCCATGTGCTCCATTCTTTGGGTATTGCCCGTATCCAGACCTTCAATGAGGGCAGTCAGATATTGGATGTAGGGACCGGTGGGGGATTTCCTGGGATACCGTTGGCCATTTTGTTCCCCAATGTGGAGTTCACCTTGGTGGACGCTATTGGAAAAAAGGTGAAAGTAGTGCAGGAAGTAGTTGATGGGCTGAAACTCCAGAACGTTACTGCCGTCCATACCAGGGTAGAAGATTTGCCGGGCCAATATGATTTTATTGTGAGCAGGGCCGTGGCAGCAATGCCCACTTTTGTGCACTGGACCAAAGGCAAGATCAAAAAGGATTCATCGCACGAGCGGAAAAATGGCATACTTTACCTCAAAGGCGGGGACCTTACTGAAGAGCTAAAAGATTACACCACCATTCAGACCTTTGATCTGAAGGAGTATTTCGAAGAGGATTTTTTTGAGACCAAGAAGGTGGTCTATCTACCGCAAAAATTCAAGGGAAGTCATTAGATGCTGTACATCCGTTCGTAGACACGTTTGCACTTTCTTGAATAGTCCTTGGCATATTGCCACATACGGTCATATTTCTTGATCATCAAATTTCCCCATGCATTGATTCGTTCTTTCATGACTAAATGATTTAAACCGTTAAATTACTAAAGTTACATTCAAGTAACAATTACTTAACGTTAATTTTACATTTAAATTGTGGGTAGGTTGATGGTTTTTAGTGGAATAGCGCCCATTGAGCAATCATTCATATAGATTTTCCATGTCCGCTGTGGCAATATCAATGAACAGCTTGGCCATTTTTGTGCAAATGGCGTCAAAAAACATTTTTCCCTTCTCGGCGGTCGCTTTGGATGGGTCGCCGACGCCCGTATCGGCGCTTATTTTGGACCAAGGGCGTTCGGTCCAGGCCCAACCTTCGGAAAAAGCCTTGATTTTGTTTTTGAGTTCTTTTCCATCCCCCCAATCCTCTTTGGGAAGTACCAGTTCCGGAGCTAAATGAAGGATAAGGCTGGTTTCCATTTCATCGGCATGGTCACCGGTGTTTTCAAAAATGTCCTTTTTTTCCACCATTTTGAACCAATTGGTCACGCAGATGAACATTTTGGGGAAGAGAAGCCCCAATTCCCGTACCAGTGCCTCCCAATTGTTGCCGCCATGACTGTTGAGAATCATGAATTTATGGATGCCCTGTCTGTCCAAAACACTGACGATGTCCTTCAAGATGGCCAATTGGGTGCTTGGGTTGAGGTTCATGTCCAAATAAATATCGGATTGTCCCGTGTTCACCCCAAAAGGAATGGTGGGGAGCACCACGACCTTGCTGCCATGTTCCCAGGCCAGTCTTGCCGATTCCTCGGCGATTGCCGTGCCTTCAATGGTGTCCGTGGCATAGGGGAGGTGGTAGTTGTGCGCTTCCGTGGCGGCCCAAGGAAGGACGGCCAAATCAAAGGATTCGTCTTTCAAATGTTTCCAATTGGTCTCGGCCAACATATAGGGTCTCGGCATTTTGTAGGGTTTAAAGGATGAAAAAAAGCCACTATTCCAAAGGAATAATGGCCATGAATTTAATCAATAAAATGCAAAGTTTATTTTGATGGAAATTTGTCAATTCGAGTGATTTTTCTGGGCAGGGCAAAGAAAAATTGTACCTGCCTGCCGGCAGGCAGGTCGAGAATCAAAATTTCACTGAGTCGGACCTGGTTCTCGATACTTTTTCAAAAGTGAAAAAACTCGAACTGACGGTCCTTTGTCTTCAATCATCAAAATCTACTGCAAAATTAATTATCCCAAAAAAGGATAACGATAATTTTCCGGTGTCACAAAGGTCTCCTTGATCAACCTAGGGGAAACCCAACGAAGCAGGTTCTGCATGGAACCGGCCTTGTCATTGGTTCCTGATGCCCTTGCGCCACCAAATGGCTGTTGGCCCACAACGGCCCCAGTAGGCTTATCGTTGATGTAGAAGTTACCTGCAGCATTCTGCAATGCTTTTGTGGCCTCGTCAATTGCGTAGCGGTCTTTGGCTAACACGGCACCGGTCAACCCGTATTCGGATGTGCCGTCCACCAATTCCAATGTTTTGCTCCAATCCTTGTCCTCATACACATAAACGGTCACAACAGGTCCGAAAAGTTCGGTGTACATGGTCTCATACTTTGGATTGGTGGTCAAGATCACGGTAGGTTCCACAAAGTATCCCACAGATTTGTCGTACCCGCCGCCCACAACGATCTCGGCATCCTTATCGGCCTTGGCCTGATCGATGTACTTCGCCAGTTTGTCAAAAGAGCCCTCGTGGATCACCGCGGTGATGAAATTGCTCATATCGGCAGGAGAGCCGGGTTTGTTGAAAGAATTCACATCCGCTTTCACCAAATCCAAGATTTCGTTTGCTGTGGATTTGGGGAGATAGACCCTGGAGGCCGCACTACATTTTTGTCCCTGAAACTCAAAGGCACCCCTTGTAATGGCCGTGGCCACTTGTTGGGGCTTGGCGGTAGGGTGTGCTATGATGAAGTCCTTTCCTCCGGTCTCACCAACGATCCTAGGGTACGTTTTATAGGTGTGGATGTTGTTCCCGATCTGTTTCCAAAGTTCTTTGAAGACATGGGTGGATCCCGTAAAATGGATTCCTGCAAAATCTGGACTGGCCAACAAGGTGTCGGAAATCATCACCGGATCGCCATAGATCACATTGATGACCCCATCGGGCAATCCCGCTTCCTTGAAAACGTCAACAATGACCTTGGCGGAAAACACTTGGCTGTCGCTGGGTTTCCAGACCACTACGTTGCCCATCATCGCGGCACTGGCCGGAAGGTTTCCGGCAATGGCGGTAAAGTTGAACGGGGTAATGGCGTACACAAAGCCTTCCAGTGGCCTATATTCCACACGGTTCCATATCCCTTCGGACGATTCGGGCTGCTCGGAATAGATCTGCGCCATGTATTCCACGTTGAACCTCAAGAAGTCCACAATTTCGCAAGCGGAATCAATTTCTGCTTGATAGATGTTCTTTGATTGGGCCAGCATGGTCGCGGCGTTCATCTTGGCGCGATAAGGGCCTGCGATGAGTTCGGCTGCCTTCAGGAAAATGGCGGCACGCTGTTCCCAGGTAAGGTCTGCCCAGGCCTTTCTGGACTCCATACAATTGGCGATGGCCTGTTCCACATGTTTTTTCTCAGCCAGGTGATAGTGGCCCACAACATGTTTGTGCTCGTGCGGAGGGGACATGGGTCTGGTGTTTCCGGTCTTGATCTCTTCACTGCCAATATAAAGAGGAACCTCAACCTTTCCATTGTAATAGGTCTCGTACTGTTTTAATACTTCTTCGCGCTCCGGACTACCCGGGGCGTAACTTTTTACCGGCTCGTTGACTGCGGTTGGAACTTGAAAAAATCCTTTTCCCATGTTTGCTTTTAATTTTTGTTAGAATATTTATTACACAGTGGCAACAAAGTTACTAAAAGCAAAATCGATTTGGAAAGGAAGTGCGGCCTAGTTTATGGCGAAGGGGGCAGCGAACTTGAACGTGGGAATCTCCACCTCAAACTCTTGGGAATTGGTGAAATTCACCATATGATAGTGGCCCTTCATGGCCCCAATGGGCGATGCCAGCAAGCACCCTGAACTATAGGTGTGGGATTTTCCGGGTTTGATGACCGGCTTTCTGCCGATCACACCTTCACCATCCACCGTTTCGAGATCCTTCAGGGCATCAAAAATGTCCCAGTGCCTTGCGGTGAGCTGCACCGTGTCCTTACTTAGGTTTTCTATGGTAATGGTGTATCCGAAGGCATAGTGCATCCTGTAATTTTTGAAGAAAGTGCCCTCAAAACTGGTCTGCACAGATACCTTTATCCCTTTGGTGACTTGAGTGAACATAAGTTAGTTATAGATAAAAACGCTTCCCGTGAACAACAACAGCGCCATGAAGAATGCCAATATCATGAATGTAGTGTTCAGAAAGAGATATTTCACAATGGTTTTAAACCTTCCCTGCCCATAAAACCGACGCATTGCCTTGTAGAGGTAAATACTGAAAACCAATACAAAGAACCATGCACTCGATATGTTAAAAGCCATGTCGATCAGCAGGCTAAGGATGAGCAAGATAAACAACAAAGACTGATTGTGGAAGCTAAAAATAAGATGATCGGTGTAGGTGTATTTTTTTCTGATGTACACCAGCCAAATGAAGACGGTGAACAGCGGCATGAAGAAGAAAATGACAAACGGCAGCTTGGAAATGGTGTTCTTCAAGAAGATGCTGGGCCGTTGTAAGATGGTCAAAAAATTATTCGAGGCATTGAAGGCCATTTTGTTGGACATCGTACTTTCAATGGTGTACTTCTCCTTGGCTTGGTCAAAGGAGAACAGGGTGTCCTTTTTGATCATGTGCACAAAAAATTCCACCTTGTCCGAAAAGGCATTCACGCCCTTTGGATTGCTGATGCTGTCAAAATATTGGGTAGGGTTAGCCTCCATCAACGAATCCTTGTTCACCTTTGGTTTTTGGTTCTTCAAGTGGGAGAGGGAGTCCAACATGCTGAAAGAGCGTGCCAATTCAGGGTCGGAGTTCCGTATCGAATCGTACTTTTTCAGGCCAAAAGAAATATTGGAGTTGGACTGCTCAATGGAGTCGAGGGATTTCAAAACGGTCTCGGCCTGCTGTTTCAATTTCACACTGTCCACCGTCACGTCCCCTGACTTTATGTTGTAGGAAACAGGTGAGTTTCCGTTGATGTTCCCATCGAAAGATCGGGCGGCCTTATCGAGGTCTGAAAATTCATTGTTGAAAGTGAACATCAAAAAGTAGATGAAGGCCAAGCTCAGCAAAAACCGAAAAGGGTTGGTGTAGGTGATCCTTTTTCCTTCGATATAGTCCCTGGTGATGTCACCGGGCCTCAATAGCAGTATGGAAAGGGTTTTGAACAGCTTGGAATCGTAATTGAACAAGCTGGACATGAACTCGTCAAAAAAATCCCTCAAGGTCAGTTTTTTGGTGCTGTTGGCCTGTGAGCAGCTGGGGCAGTACCTATCGCTCATGTCCAATGGGTGGCCACAGTTGAGGCATTCAACGCCCCGGAACCTGAGTTCATAACGGCCTTTGCTGATCAAGCTGCCTTTTTTTCCCATGGGTGGTTTTTGGTTGGGTTATGGGTCTAAAGATAATTAATTGCTGATAGTTGCAGAATTGACGGAGCCTATACCTATTATACTGTCATACATATCGCCAAAATCCCTGTAATAGACCAAGATCAGGTAATTGTTCTCCGTAAAGTGGAAGTTTCCGTCCACAAAGTTGGGTTCCACGGTACCGTCCTGGCGTTCCACCTCGTACCTGAAATTGTAAAACCCCTGTTTCATCATCAGTGTAAGCTCAAACTTCCCACTTTCCTCGTTGTAGGTCATTTTGTTTTCCTCTTCGAGGGCATAGTTGTTGAACTTTCCGGTCACATACACATTGTCCAGTCCAATTTGGTTGGAGTAGGGCAGGCTGAAATGCACCTTGGAATATTCGGCCTCCCTGGAAACATCCTCGCCCTGCAAGGTGCGCACCACAAAATCGCCGTTGATGTCGGGGAAATAGGTGTAAGGTCTGTCGTGGCGGTATTCGTTCGTGAACAGGTAGTGGTTGTAGACCTGTCCCATTTCTATCCTTGATATGGCAAAAGTGGGGGAGCGAAGGTCTTTTGTGTCAAAGTTCAGGAACTCGTTCCCGCCAAAAAAAGCGGTTTCCTTGTCATATTTATAGACCAGCTCCGTACCAATGGTAAATTGGGGCTTTATGTTGAAGAGGGCCGTGGGCCAAAAATGGTTTTGGAGAATGGCCACCTTTACTTCGTTTTTGGGGTTCACCACAGGAAAGCTTCCCGTGTTGATGGTGAACTGTACCACTTGTTTTTCGTTCAAATAGTTAAAGTCCCTGGAGCGTTTGACCACGCCTGCCACGGTAACGGCATCGCGGTACACCACGAACCTTCGTGAAAACTGGAGTTCCCCATAGCTATTGTGGATCTCCAGCACATAATTGCCGGTTACCTTCAGGTCCACATTCTCATTGGGAATGGTCAATCGGTAGTTGGAGTAGGGCTGCAGGGTCGTGTAGCTGTTCTCGTAGTCGATGATGCGCTGGTTGTCGGCCCCCGACAGGTATTGCGATTTCAATAATTGGGAAGGGGTCCAATCGTAATCGCAGTGTATGATGGTGTAGTAATAGTCCTGTTCGCTGGCGGTCAGGTCATCAAACTCCAAGGTCATGGATTCCCCTAATTGTATAATGGGAAACTGATCCTCCGTGGGACCCTTGAAAATGATGGTCTTGATGTTCTCTGGAGGATTTACCTCTTCCTGCACTTGGGCAAAAATGCCGTCTACCAAAAAAAGCAGGAAAAACAGTCTGGACAAAATGCGCATTTAGGGCTCGTATTTGTGGCAAAGTTAAACAAAAAGTGGGTCTAAGGAATTTAGGTCGATATAATCCCATTTTTATGGACAATTATTATGAAAACAATCCTTTAAGTGCTAAATTTGCGACCGATTTTGATAACAAAAGGTCTACAACAATATGTCTAAAGACATCCGGATTAGAAAGGGGTTGGATATCAACCTCATCGGGGCAGCAGAGCAGACTACTTCCAAAGCCGTTACCAGTAACGTTTATGCCCTAAACCTAGATGATTTCCACGGAATCACGCCAAAAATGTTGTTGAAACAAGGGGAAGAAGTGAAAGCGGGCGAGCCCCTCTTTTACAACAAGAACAAAGAGGAAATGCACTTTGTGTCCCCTGTGAGCGGTGAATTGGTGGAGATTGTACGTGGTGCAAGAAGAAAGATTTTAACCCTCAAGATCCTTGCGGACAAAACGCAGGATTATGTGATCAACAAAGTGCCCGATCTGGACACTGCCGAGGCTCCTGCAATCAAGAATTTTTTGTTGCAATGTGGTGGTTGGCCGTTCATCAAGCAGCGTCCCTATGACGTCATTGCTGATCCGGACGTGACCCCCAAGGCCATCTTTATCTCTGCCCACGCTACGGCCCCTTTGGCTGCAGATGTGGATTATGTGCTGAAGGATAAGGAGCAGGAACTACAGGTGGCGATCACTGCCTTGGGCAAGTTGACACCGGGTAAGATACATGTATCCATAGGAAGGTCCAGCAGATCTCCTTTTGTGGATATCAAAGGAATAGAACTTCACAAGGTTTCGGGTCCCCATCCTGCTGGATTGGTGGGTACGCAGATCAACCAGATCGACCCCGTGAACAAAGGAGAGGTGGTATGGACCATATCTCCCCAAGACCTTTTGATCTTGGGTGAACTGCTCTTGACCGGGAAGTTCAATGCCGAAAGGACCATCGCCCTTGCAGGATCTATCATCAAATCCCCTAAATACTACACGACCAAGATAGGTGCTGAGATTTCCACCTTTTTGTATGCAAGTGGTGTGAAAGAAGATCGCTTCAGGTTGATCAATGGAGATGTGCTGACCGGGACCAAGACCCACACAGAAGGTCATTTGGGCTTTTATAACAATACCGTGACGGCGATTCCTGAGGGTGATGATTACGACCTATTTGGTTGGAACAAGCCAATTTTCAATAAAGTTTCTACCACTAGGGCCTTGACTTTTTCTTGGTTGATGCCCAAAAAGAAATACGACCTGAACACCAATACCAATGGTGAGCACAGGGCTTTTGTGGTAACAGGCCAGTATGAAGAGGTGTTCCCTATGGATATCTACCCGCTTCAACTGCTAAAGGCCTGTATGGTGAAGGATCTGGACGAGATGGAACAATTGGGCCTCTATGAAGTGGCTCCCGAAGATTTCTCGTTGACCGAATTTATCTGCATATCAAAACAACCGCACCAACAAATAATCAGGGAAGGCTTGGATTTGTTGCAAAAAGAACTTGGATAATATGGGCATGAAAGAAAAATTACATCAGCTTAAGTTAAAGTATCAGGGCAAAAAGATGGCTCCTGCCTTCAACGCCTTGCATACCTTTCTTTATACGCCGAACGACACCACGCACAGTGGTGGACACGTAAGGGCGGCCGACGATTTGAAACGTACCATGAATACCGTGATCATGGCCTTGGTGCCCTGTTTGTTGTTCGGTATGTTCAATGCAGGATACCAGCATTACTCGGCCATCAACGGATTTCCGGAAAATTTTGACCTTTTTGAGCATTTCTTGACCTGGGACAACTTCTGGTTGGGATTGGTCACCGTACTTCCTTTGGTGATCGTATCCTATGGTGTGGGTCTTGCCATTGAGTTCTTGTTCGCGGTGATCAAGGGCCACGAAGTGGAAGAGGGATATTTGGTGACCGGAATGTTGGTGCCATTGATCGTACCTGTGGATACCCCACTTTGGATGCTGGCCATTGCCGTTGCATTCGGTGTGGTCATCGGAAAAGAAGTGTTCGGGGGTACAGGGATGAACATCCTCAACCCGGCATTGACCATTCGTGCCTTTTTGTTCTTTGCCTATCCAACATGGATGAGTGGGGACAAGGTTTGGGTGCACGGAGCTGTGGATAGGGCCGGTACGGCTGATGCCATTTCCGGGGAGACCGTATTGGGCTTCTTGGCGCAAGGAAACGCTTCGGAGATCAGCTATACCCTATCGGATATGTTCTATGGATTCATTCCTGGGTCTGTTGGGGAAACCTCCAAACTGTTGATCCTTTTGGGTGCCTTGTTCCTGATCTTTTCAAAAATAGCATCATGGCGTATCATGGTAAGTGCCGTAATAGGGGCCTTGACCATGGGATTGATTTTCAATGGTGTTGTGGAAGCAGGTTGGTTGCCCGAATACAGTAAGTTCTACGAATTGATGAGCTTTGACTTCTGGAAACATCTATTGGTGGGCGGATTGGCCTTCGGTATCGTGTTCATGGCCACGGATCCCGTGACCGGCTCACAGACCAATAGGGGCAAATGGTTCTATGGATTCTTTATCGGGCTATTGTCCGTAATGATCAGGGTGTTCAACCCAGGATATCCAGAAGGTGTTTTCTTGGCCATCTTGCTGATGAACGTGTTCGCGCCGACCATTGACCACTATGTGGTAAGGGGTAACATCAAAAAGAGATTGAAAAGGTTGAAGACAGCCACCATATATCCAAAAAATTCGGATGAGGTTGATTCATTAAAAACGGAAACAGCTTAAGTATTATGGCCATCAACACAGAAAAAAATAGCTATACCGTGATTTTCGCGGTGATCATGGTAATCATTGTGGGTTCTGTCCTGGCTTTTTTCGCATCGGGTCTTAAACCGAACATCGACAAGAATGTGCGTTTTGAAAAGCAGCAGAACATCCTGTATGCCATGGGTGTCAATAACAATGAAGGAGAAGGCAGCGTGGATTTTATCCCCACCACCGAAGTGGAGGCGGAGTTTGCCAAGTATATCAAAAAACAATTGGTCGTAGTAGGTTCCGAAGCAAAGGAAAAGGAGAATGCCTACTTGATCGATGTTCGTAAAGAACTTGCCAAGGTAAAAAGCGGCCAAAGTGCCGAATTGCCCTTGCTTGTTGGGGAAAAAGATGGTAAGGAATACTACATCATCCCCATGTACGGTAAAGGACTTTGGGATGCCATCTGGGGTTATATATCCTTGGACTCGAGCATGAAGGTGCAAGGAGTGTACTTTGACCACAAGGGTGAGACGCCAGGGTTGGGTGCCAATATCAAGCAGCGCTTCTTTATGGACGATTTTGAAGGGGAAACCATTTTGGATGGAAACAGCTATGTAGGTGTGACCGTTGCAAAAGGAAACAACGACCCTTTGAACAACGACAAAGAGGACAACCAAGTGGATGCTTTGGCCGGGGCCACCATTACAGGAAATGGGGTCACCGCCATGATCAAAGAAAGCCTGAAGCTTTACAAACCTTATTTAGAAACTATTAGAACCAAGTAATATGGCGCTACTATCAAAAAAAGATACGAACCTGATATTGGATCCCTTGGCGGACAATAACCCCATTACCATTCAGGTATTGGGTATCTGCTCCGCTTTGGCAATTACCGCCGAGCTAAAGGCGTCCGTGGTAATGGCAGTATCCGTAATGTTTGTCCTTGCCATGGGAAATGTGGCGATTTCGCTTTTGCGGAACGTTATCCCGTCAAAGATCAGGATCATTGTGCAATTGGTGGTCGTGGCCACCTTGGTGATCATTGTGGACCAAGTGCTCAAAGCCTTTGCCTACGAACTCAGCAAGACCCTATCGGTCTTTGTGGGATTGATCATCACCAACTGTATCATTATGGGGCGTTTCGAGGCCTTTGCCTTGGGTAACGGACCTTGGAAATCCTTCTTGGATGGTATAGGAAACGCGGCAGGATACGGGATTATATTGGTCATTGTCGGTTTTTTCAGGGAACTTTTGGGTTCCGGGACCCTATTCGGGTTCAAGGTACTCGGAGACCCTGTGACCAAAACGGGCCTTTACTCCATCGGTTACGAGAACAATGGTTTCATGATCATCCCTCCGGCGGCATTGATTGTGGTGGGAATCATCATCTGGGTACAACGTTCCAGAAACAGGTCATTAATAGAAGAAGCATAAACTGAGGAAGCATGATAGAGCATTTAGAACTTTTTTTTAAGTCGATCTTCATAGACAATATGGTGTTCGCGGTCTTTTTGGGAATGTGTTCCTATTTGGCCGTATCCAAAAAAGTGTCCACTGCCGTAGGTTTGGGTGCAGCCGTAATATTCGTTTTGGGTGTTACCGTGCCGCTCAACTGGTTGTTGGACCAATATTTACTGAAGGATGGGGCCTTGGTTTGGTTGGGTCCTGAGTATGCAGATTACAATCTCAGCTTCCTTTCGTTCATCCTGTTCATCGCTACCATTGCCACTATGGTGCAATTGGTGGAGATCGTGGTCGAAAAATTTTCACCTTCCCTATACAACTCATTGGGTATTTTCTTGCCTCTGATCGCTGTGAACTGTGCCATTTTGGGAGGTTCCCTGTTCATGCAGGCCCGTGAGATCCCTAACTTGGGATTGGCGCTGAATTATGGCGTAAGTTCAGGGATAGGATGGTTCTTGGCCATTTTGGCGATTGCCGCTATCCGTGAAAAGATCAGGTATTCCAATGTGCCGGCACCATTGCGCGGTCTAGGGATCACTTTTATCATCACAGGTTTGATGGGTATCGGTTTCCAGAGTTTTGGTGGGATGCTCACCGGTGACAATGAGCCACCTGAGGAGCCGACCGCTACCACTACCGTGGCCAAAGAGGAAAAAGAGATTAAAAAGGAACTGGAGGACAAGGAAAAAACAGTCTCCTATAACGAAGTTATAAACAAGTAAAGATGATTTTAGCCGCAAGTACCGGAGGTACCATTCTGATTACCGTAGTAGCCTTTTTGGTTTTGTTGTTGTTGTTGGTGGCATTGTTGCTTTTTACAAAGGAAAAATTGTCTCCTTCAGGTCCTGTTACCATTACGATCAACGGTGAGAAAAAAGTGGAAGTAGGTTCTGGAAGTTCGCTTCTGTCCACTTTGGGTAACCAAAAAATATTCCTGCCTTCCGCTTGTGGAGGTGGTGGAACCTGTATCCAATGTGAATGCCATGTGCTATCGGGCGGAGGTGAGGCATTGCCTACCGAAACTCCCCATTTCTCCAAAAGAGAATTGCAGCATGGGGCCAGATTGGCCTGTCAGGTGAAGGTGAAACAGGATATGGAAATTACCATTCCTGAAGAGGTGTTCGGGATCAAGAAATGGAATGCCACAGTGGTCAGGAACTACAACGTGGCCTCTTTCATCAAGGAGTTTGTGGTAGAGATTCCTGAAGAAATGAACTACAAAGCAGGGGGCTATATCCAAATTGAGATACCTCCATGTGAAGTGAAATATTCAGACATCGATATTACCGCCCACCCAGAGGAACACGAAACGCCGGACAAGTTCAAGAACGAATGGGACAAGTTCAACCTATGGCCCTTGGTCATGAAAAACCCTGAAACGGTGGAGCGTGCCTATTCCATGGCCTCTTACCCTGCCGAAGGAAGGGAGATCATGTTGAACGTGCGTATCGCGACGCCACCATGGGACCGTTCCAAAAATGGATGGATGGATGTCAATCCTGGGATTGCTTCCTCTTATATCTTTGGCCTGAAGCCAGGTGACCCTGTAGTGATTTCAGGTCCGTTCGGTGAATTCTTCATCAACGAATCCGAAGCTGAAATGCTTTATGTAGGTGGGGGTGCAGGTATGGCCCCGATGCGTTCGCATTTGTACCACTTGTTCAAGACCCTACGGACCAACAGAAAGGTGACCTATTGGTACGGTGGACGTTCCAAGAGGGAGTTGTTCTATTTGGATCACTTCAAGCAATTGGAAAAGGAATTCCCTAACTTCAAGTTTTATTTGGCACTTTCTGAACCACTTCCAGAAGACAATTGGAAAGTGAAGAAAGATATCAATGATGAATCAGGGGACGGTTTCGTTGGGTTCATCCACAATTGTGTTATCGAGAATTATTTGAACCACCACGATGCTCCTGAGGATATTGAGCTTTATTTCTGTGGACCACCCTTGATGAACAAGGCAGTAGAGAAAATGGGCCAGGATTTTGGTATTCCAGATGAGAATATCAGGTTCGATGACTTTGGAGGATAGACCAAAAGTTGAAAACTTGACCTCCCCGAACTTGGTTTCGGGGCGGTCAACGAGAAGAATATATAAAACCGACCGATGCCCAAAGCATCGGTTTTTTGTTGCTTATGGGAAGAGAATTGACAGAACAGGAATTGCACAACCTGGCCATGAACATTGTGGGCCGCGAACTGGAGGCCAATGGTTTCGAGTTTATGGCCATCAACAGTAAACTGAAGAAAAACCCCCAGTATGTGTGCCTCAAGGAAAAATTGCTGCATTTTATTGTGGTGCGCAATGTGGAGTTCCCTTTGGATCCCAAGGAATATGATGCTGAATTGATGCAGACCGTAAAGGACCATGCCCTCAAATTCGAGGCAAGGACCTTCTATGCCGGGGTGGGACTTTCCAATGCTTCGGACAGGGGCCTTCCGTTATATTTGGATGAAGAATATATTGTGGATTATCAAGGATTGATTGAGATATAGATCATGAAAAAAACGTTCATTTTAGGGGTGTCCCTTCTGTTTTTGTGCTGCACCAAGGGACAATGGACCAAAAACCAGAATTGGGGCAATGCACTCGGTACCACCTATTCCATCATTTACATTGCGGATAGGGAACTGGATTATCAGCAAGAGATCGATTCTGTATTTCAAGTGGTGAACCAATCCATGTCCACCTACATCCCCACATCGGACATCTCCAAGATCAATGCAGGCGACTCCACCATTGTTGTGGACGATATGTTCAGGGAGGTCTTTGATATCTCGAACAGGGTACACAAGGTCTCAAACGGCTATTTTGACCCCACTGTGGGCGTTTTGGCCAATGCATGGGGATTTGGTCCCGGCGAACAGTTGGAGCTTGACAGTCTGCGTGTAGATAGCCTTTTGGCCTATGTGGGATGGGACAAAGTGGCCCTTAATAAGGACAATACCATATTCAAGGCGCACCCAGCCATCCGTTTTGACTTTAATGCCGTGGCCAAAGGCTACGCCATAGACCGATTGGGCGCGATGTTGGATGCCAAGGGCATAAAGAACTATTTGGTGGAAGTGGGTGGAGAAGTGCTTGCAAAGGGTACCAATCTAGTTTCTGAAAAACAATGGACCGTGGGCATCGATGACCCTCAAGTGGAGGAAGGCCGCCAACTCAAGCAGATTGTTTCCCTTAAGGATAGGGCCATGGCCTCATCGGGGAACTACCGAAAGTTCAGGGTGGACCCTGAAACAGGGAAAAAGTATGTGCACACCATCAACCCAAAGACAGGATATACCAAAAGTTCCAATGTGCTGGCCACGAGTGTCGTTGCGAACACCTGTGCTTTAGCCGATGCCTTTGCCACCACCTTTATGGCCATGGATCTCGAAGAGTCCAAAAAACTACTTGGGGAACATGGGGAATTGGAGGCTTATATCATTTATCTGGATGAAGAGGGAAACACTGCCGAATATATGACCCCCGGGTTCAAGGCATTGGTGGGAAAGTGATCATTTCCGCACCAAAGGAATGATTTCCCCTTTGGCCAATCGGTATTTTTCCACATCTTCCTTTGGAAGAACAGAAGTGTAATCCACCTCCTCTACGGTGAACCCAACGCTGCGGAGTTTGTCAAAATAGTCCCTTCCGTAAATACGCACATGGTCGTACTGCCCAAATATTTTTGCCCGTTCCTTTTTATCGGTGATGGTGTCGTCCTCAAAAGTCTTTCCGCGTTTGAGGTCCTGCGGAATCTGGAAAATGCCCCACCCCCCTGGTTTCATCACCCGGTAGAGTTCCTGCATTGCTTTGGTATCGTTGGGGATGTGTTCCAGTACATGGTTGCAAAAGATCACATCATAACTATGGTCTGCGAACGGTAGGTCACAGATATCCGCTTTCACATCCGCCAAGGGCGAATTGAGGTCGGTTGTGGTATATGAAATGTTTTGCATCCTTCTGAACCTTTTGTAAAAGGCCTGTTCGGGTGCAAAGTGCAAAACTTGGAGGGTTTTGGTGAAGAAATCCGTTTCGTTCTTGAGATAGAGCCAGAGCAGGCGGTGCCTTTCCAAGGAGAGGGTAGAAGGGGAGAGCACATTTTCCCGCGGATTCTCATAGCCATAGGGAAGAAAACTCCTGAAACTTCTGCCATCGATAGGGTCGGTAAATTTTTTTCCCTTTAGGGAAAGAGCGATCAAGGGACGTACCCAATAACTCAATCTGATCAGAAGGGGTCTTGGAATAAGATTGAGAAGGTATTTAAATAGTTTTGACACGAATTACACAAATTTACACGAATGGCTTAAAGTAAAACTCTCTTATACGTAAGTTGATCCTCTCCAAAATTCACAATCAAGCCCAGTTTCATTTTGGATGCAGCCAAGTAATTCATGGTCTGCTTCACATGGCCATTACCAATTTTTTCAACTGCTTTGAGTTCCAAAATCATTTTATCATCAATAATAAAATCAGCAAAATAATGGTGTTTTAGCAGCCTCCTTTATAGATAATGTCAAATTTGGCTTCTTTCCTGAACGGAACACCATTGGATTTCAGTTCAATTTCCAATGCATCGCTATACACTGCCTCACTAAAACCCTTGCCCAATTCATTGTGGACATCCATGCACAGACCAACAACAAAATAGGACTCATTTTTATACAGGATTTGGGACATATAAATTTGAGAAATTAGTGAAAATTCGTGGTATTCGTGTCAGCAAAAAGACTGTTTGGGGCTAAAGCACCAATTTTTTGCTTCGGAATTCCTCCTCCTCATCACTGGTGATGCCCAAGGCTTCGTAGATGTATTGATATGTAGAGAGTAGTTCTGGTTTTCCGTCCACCAAGGCCACATCATGTTCAAAGTGTGCACTGGGCTTACCGTCCGCGGTCAGAATGGTCCATCCGTCCTTCAACTGCTTGATGCGCCTTGTTCCCATATTGATCATGGGTTCTATGGCGACCACTGTACCATTGACGAATTTTTTTCCACGCCCCCTTTTGCCATAGTTGGGCATTTGGGGGTCTTCATGGAGTTCTTTTCCCAAGCCGTGGCCCACGAGTTCGCGTACCACGCCATAGCCATGGTCCTCACAGTATTTTTGAATGGCATAACCCACATCGCCCACTCGGTTTCCTTCCTTGAATTCCCGAATACCGATGTATAGGGATTCCTTGGTCACCCGGAGTAGTTTTCTGGTTTCCTCGGCCACTTCGCCCACTTCAAAGGTGTAGGCATGGTCCCCATAATAGCCATTTTTGAGGGCACCGCAATCCACGGAGACAATGTCCCCTTCCTTGAGGGTGTCATTGTTCGGGATGCCATGCACCACTTGGGCATTGGGGCTCCAGTTTAGGGTATTGGGGAAATCGTACATGCCCAAAAATCCGGGAACAGCACCCTGTTCTCGGATATACTCCTCGGCCATTTTATCCAGATGCAAGGGATTGGCGCCCGGTTTGATCTCCTTGGCCAACATGCCCAGGGTCCTGGAGACCACTAGGGCACTTTCACGCATCAATTCAATTTGCTCTGCTGTCTTGACTTGAATCATAGCTGCAAAGATAAATTGATTCTATGGATTTTGGCCATCTTTGTCTAAACGAGTGGTTTTTGCGTCATCGCTTCGGGCTGTGCCACTCCCATCAGTTTTAGGATAGTGGGGGCAATGTCCCCTAAAACACCGCTTTTGATCTGCTTCAGTTCCTTATCCACCAAGATCAAGGGCACAGGGTTGGTGGTATGCGCCGTATTGGGGCTACCATCCGGATTCACCATGGTGTCACAGTTGCCATGATCGGCAATCACAATGGATGTGTACCCATTGTCCAACCCAGTGGTAATCACTTCCTTGGCACATTCGTCCACCGTTTCACAGGCTTTGATGGCTGCTGACATTACCCCGGTGTGGCCCACCATGTCAGGGTTGGCAAAATTAAGACAGACAAAATCCACCTCTCCTTTTTGAAGTTCGGGGATGATGGCATCGCGTATCTCGTAGGCACTCATTTCGGGTTGCAGATCGTAGGTGGCCACCTTTGGTGATGGACACAGGATGCGTTGTTCCCCTTCAAAAGGTTCCTCGCGCCCGCCATTGAAGAAAAAGGTCACGTGCGGATATTTCTCCGTTTCGGCGATCCGGATCTGCTTCTTTCCATTTTTGGCAAGCACTTCTCCCAAGGTTTCCTTGATGTTGTCCTTGTCATAGATCACCTTGACGCCCTTGAAGGATTCGTCATAGTTGGTCATGGTGACATAATACAGGTCCATTTTGTGCATGTTCTGCTCATGGAAGTCCTGTTGGCTCAACGCTTGGGTAAGTTCCCTTCCACGATCGGTCCTGAAGTTGAAGAAGATGATCACATCCCCGGCTTGTATTTTGGCCAAGGGTTCTGCGTTACTGTCCGTCAAGACCAAAGGTTTGATGAACTCGTCGGTGACCCCTTCGTCATAGCTTTCCTGCATGGCCTTGCCGATGTCCTGTATTTTTTCGCCCTCGGCGTTCACCAACACATCGTAGGCCAATTTTACCCGTTCCCATCGTTTGTCCCGGTCCATGGCGTAGTACCTGCCGATCACGGTGGCCAATTTGGTGCTTTTGTCGGAACAGAAATTCGTAAGGTCCACCAAAAAGTCTTTTCCACTCTTGGGGTCCACGTCCCGACCATCCGTAAAGGCATGTACGTATGCGTTTTTGACACCACTTTCATCGGCGGCCTTGATCAGTGCTTTTAGGTGGTCTATGTGACTGTGCACGCCACCATCGCTCACTAAACCAAGAAAGTGTACGGCCTTGTTGCTGCCCTTCGCAAAGGCAAAGGCCTCTTGGATCACTTTTTCGTTTTTCAGGGTATCTTCCTTCACTGCCTTGTTGATCTTGGCCAGGTCCTGGTAAACGATCCTACCGGCCCCAAGGTTCATGTGCCCCACTTCGCTGTTGCCCATTTGTCCCTCGGGCAGGCCTACGTTCATCCCGTCAGTGAGCAGGTCCGCATTGGGGTATTGGGTATATAGTGAATCCACAAAAGGGGTGTTCGCCTGTGCTATGGCGGAAACTTTGGGGTCTGGGGATTTTCCCCAACCATCCAATATCATTAAAATGACCTTCTTGTTCATGTAATCAGAATTGTGAGCTCAAAAATAAAATGATCTGCTTGGATGCCCTAGGGATTCCCTGTTTTTCTGATTGCGAAATTGTTAATTATTTTATGTTAATATTGAAAGGTTGTTAAAATTTAGTTATTTAAGTGTTAATCGTGTAACATCTTGCCTTTTGCACAGTCTACTTTTATAGAAGTTTTAATTCATTAATCAAAAAACAATCATCATGAAAAAAACAATTTTTGCAGTAGCTGCATTATGCATGCTAGCAGTGACCGGCGTATCCGCCAATGAACTTCCCTCCAACGAAAATCCGAACCTTATCACATCGGTTCCCGAACTCAGCAGTTTTTGTAAGGCTGTGATGCAGGGTGATGTGGAAACCGTAAAAAAACTTATCGAACTGGGAGAGGATGTGAACCAAAAATCTTTGGGTATGGCCCCCGTACATTTTGCGGCACGTTACAACAAAGCTGAAGTGTTGCAAGTGCTGATCGACAATGGAGCCGATTTGAAACAGCGCTGTGACAAGGGCTATTCGGTAAAAAAACATGCCGAGTTGTCCAATGCCACCGATGTACTGGCTCTCTTGGAAACCGCTATGTAAAAAGAAAAAGGAGTTTATTCGTCCAAACAAAAAGGGCCCATCCTTAAGGATGGGCCCTTTTTTTGCCTCATTTTACCTAATTTATAGTGTCCTAGCAAAAGAGTATCTCATCGTGGCCTAGAATTCAAAGCCAGTAAAAGCCCTGTACAAAAATGCATATACCGCCATGAACAGCATAACCGCACAAAAGATGGAGTACCCTTTCAAAAAAAGTACCACAAAGCTTGGTTTACAATCGTCGAATGCCTCAAAATAGAGGTGCTTAAAGTGTAATAGTGTTCCCATAATGTGTTCTCTCGTTTTGGATAGCACAAATGGGCAAGCAAATGGATGGTTTTCGATTTGGGGTCACTTCAAAGATAGTGAAATCTAATCACTTGGGCTCTTTTCTCGATAAACGTCCCGATTCTATCGACCTGAATATTTTTCGATGGCCTCCCTGATCTTTTCTATCCTGTTTTCCGGGTCGGGATGGGTACTCTGGAACTCCGGGACCCTATCGGGACCTGCGGCGGCCTTCAAAATTTCCATTACTTGGATCATCTCATTGGGGTCATAACCGGACTCGATCATGAACAGTACGCCAAGGTCATCGCTTTCCAGTTCGTCGCCCCGTCCATTTTTCAGCAAGGTGTTCTGTCCAATGCCGCTCACCACACTCCCCATGTCACCACCCACGGATGCGCCAGTGGCCAAGGTTTGCCAAAAGCCACTTTCGGCAATGCGTTCCGCGGAGTGCCTGCCGATGACGTGGCCAATCTCATGCCCGAGCACGCCGGCCAATTGGGCCTCGTTGAGTTGGGAAAACAGGGCGTAGGTGATGAAGATCTGTCCACCCGGAAGGGCAAAGGCGTTTATGGTGCGGTCGTCCGCGAGCAAATGGAAATCATACTTGTAAGGGGTCTCGCTGGCAATGCTGTTCTGTACCAATCGGTTGCCCACTTGGTCCACCAAGTTCTGCAAACGTTCATCTGGGTACAGTCCTCCGTGTTGTTGTGCCATTTCCGGGGCGCTCTGCAACCCTATGGCAATTTCCTGCTCGGTGGTCATGTCAATGTTCTGCACCCTACCCGTGTAGGGGTTTTCTTCTTGGTTGCTGCAACGGCGGATAAAAGCAAAGGCCACAATGGCAAGGCCTATCAGGATTCGGATCCTCCAACTTCCTCTTCTCATGGTCAATGGTGTTTAGTGTTAGTGGAAGATACGAAAAAAGGGACTATAAAAATGTGTTGTGTATTTTGAAGGTTTTTTGGCTTGGGATTCTGGTTCTCGATACAATTTTCATTGATTTCGACTTCGCTCAACCCTCAAAAATCACTCGAACTGACAAACTTCAATCAAAAATGCAATGGACTACAAAAGCTTGGGGTTGATGTCCAAAATATGGTCCTGGACATAGGTCCGTACAAATCCGGCCGTAAAGTGCTCAATGCCCAAAAACTCTTCTTCTTGCATCAGTTTCAACACATTTAGTTTTCGGTATGCCGTGAGCATGGGGATGGAAATGGGTGCATAGCTGTAATGCCATGGCTCATATTTGAAACCACGTCGTCGGGGATCGTTCGTGTAGACGAGATAAAAACCGAATTTTTCCGAGTTTTCGTCCAACCAAAGTTTTAACCCTTCGTAGGGACCGCCACTTTCAAATTTTCCGGGGACCAGTACGTCTCCCGATGCTTTGGGATACCCGTCTATGATGTCGATGTCGGTACCCCAGTGGTGCCTGCTGGTTCCGGGAATGGTGGAATACTCAATGATCTTGTCGATGGCATCCAGAGGGGACATGCGCTCGTCCTCGGTGTAGCTGAGGTATTTGCGCTCCCAAATGCCCTCCTGCCGGTAGAAATCCCGATAGCTGGACACGATCTTGATGTCGAACCCGTCCGAATAGGCGGCCTTTTTCATTTCCAAAAAAGCATCGTGTGCTGCTTTCCTCAAATTGATGCCCTCTCCAAAAAGTTCCACTTTGGCTTTTCCCATCAACTCTTCGGTGGTGTATTCCTCATCGGTGGGGAAAGGAAAAAATGGGGGTAGGGCGCAGGCCAGACCCGATACGGAGGTGGTTTTTAAAAAGGTCCTTCTTTTCATCGTAGTTCGTTATTCGGTTGTTACATTATTGGGGTGTTCCTTTTTTGGAACCTGTTCCCATCAAACAACGTAAAAATCGCAATAATCTGTCAATGGAACCCAAAAGAGATCAAAATTTATCCATCGTGCATTTGCGGATGAAGGTGGATTTTCGAATCTTCGACCTTCCCTTCGACTGCGCTCAGGGTGACAGCTCGATAGACTGTAAGATGTTTTCCCGATCAGCGGTCCAGGAAGAGGAAGCCGGTGTATTGCAGGTTCAGGTCGTCCAGGGTAACAAGGTAATAGTAGACCCCTTCGGGCAGCCCAATGTCCTGGCTCATGATAAGGCTCCCGGTGTTGGAATCGCCCCGGAACTCGTTGGTGTAATTGATCTTCTCAAAAACCTTTTGGCCCAAACGGTTAAAAATGCGCAGGCTGTTGTTGGGTGATTCGTCCATGTTGTCGATCACCAGAAAATCGTTGACACCATCGCCGTTGGGACTCAGAAAATAGTTGCCCAAGGTAGGGTTGTTCACCGCAAAGGTATCCGTGGGCAAGGGAACGGTAGCAAAGGTGATGGCTGTATATTCGCTGGGCAGAAAAGTGTCGGACGTAACGAACCCTTGGTTGATATCGCCGCTGAAGGCCGTGTTGCCAAGGACGACCCATTGTTTGGAAGACTTTCGCCAACCCACCACGATGACCGATTCGGCCGTGGCATTGGGGATAAGGGCCAGTCCGCTGCCCACATTCCAGCTTATCGTGACCTTTGCGGGCACATCGCTTTGAAATATCCAAAATTCGCGCTCGGATATGGTGCCGATGTCCCTTACTTTCCGATCGGTATCCAAGCTTTGTGGAAGAAACGAGGGGGTAGCTGGGTTTTCGTCAAAATAGGCGCAAATGGCCAAGGGTGTTGCCCCTTCGGACTCAAAGGTCAAGGGTCTCAACAGGGCGTTATCGCCAACGGGAAACGAAAAAAAGCTGCGGTTGTTGATGGCGGCAAAGCCAGTGACCTTGGATTGGTCGTTTTCACCGGTAAAGAACCCTTGGTCCATAAAGTTGAGGAAAACGGCCTGGTTGTCCTTCGGGCTCAGGAAATTGCCATCCACAAAGTTGACATTGTTCTTTACGTGGAGCGTGTTCTCCAGAAAAACCCGGTCTAGGATCATGATTTCGGTGTCCCACAGATGGGCGGGCGTGTTGCCCGATACTTCGATCGTGGTATTGCCATAGAAGCCCACCAGCCCCTCGGACTGATCAAAGACGGCATTGTTGATAAAGTTGGTGTGCAGGCCCAGCCCGCGGTTGGGACCGCCATTATGTACCTGCATGTTGCCGGCATGGTGCAGGGCGCTTTGCGCCACCGCAAAATGGGCGAACAAGAAGAATGCTATGAGGTGGAGGGGTTTCAAATGTTAATCTTGATTTTTTTCAGAAAGCATGGCTTTTATTTTCTCCATATCCGATTTTAGGGCATGGAGTTCCTCGGCCATTTTTTCATTTTCGGATTGTAGTTTTTCAATCTTCTTTTCCTGCTCAATGGTGTGAAGGAACAGCTCCTCGATTTTTTCGAGATGGGCCAATGAAGATTCAGCCAAACGATATTCACCAGATGACTTTACTTCATAAGCTGATTTTATTCCGGGTAGATGGTTGTTCTCTTTTACAAAAGCCTCAATTTCTTTCAAACTTCTGAATTGATAGCTATTGTTGAGATTGGAAAAACCAGTGTAATATTTTTGAAACACAAAATCTGGCACATCTAATATTGTTCCTCCAGAAACAAAATCTCCAGTTGTAGAAACATCACTGACAAAAGCTGGATTGATTTTGCTGCCGTCAATACCTGCACCTAGTTGAATATCATCATTGGTTATGGTGCCATCCTGAATTTTATCAGTTGTGACAGCATTGATCGCAAGTTCCAAATTTCCTACAGCTCCTGGATTGATTTCCAAAGTTACATTGTTCAGAGTTGCATCAGCTCCTCCACTGACATTTAAGTCCGAAGAGGTAATGTCGCCAGTTGTAATGTCGGCAACATCAATGGTGAAGTTTGGATAGCCTCCACCAATTATAACATTTCCACTTCCACCGTCTGTTAATGAAACAACTTGGTCAGGCGCTGTATTTTCCACGAAAAAGTCCAATCCAGCTTGTGAAACGCTTATTCCAGGGCCACCAGCAATGACATTTTGAATTTCATTGGTCGGGTCAAAATCTCCGTCACGGACATCCACTATTGCACTTGTCCCACCGGAAATGGCCACTTCAACGGTTTGGTTGGGAGTGCCACCCCCGCCGATGCTCAAGTTTTGGCTGTCAGTATTATCGGGAACATCGATGGTGAAGTTTGGATAGATACCGCCGATTGTTACGTTCCCGCTTCCTCCGTCTGTAAGTGCCACCGTAAGATCTGGCGCCGAGTTTGTCACTTGAAAGTCTTGCCCTGTTTGGTTGACGGATATGCCAGTTCCTGCGGAAACAGTTTGGTTTTCATTGTTGGGGTCAAAATCTCCATCTCGGACATCCACTATTGCACTTGTCCCACCGGAAATGGCCACTTCAACGGTTTGGTTGGGAGTGCCACCCCCGCCGATGCTCAAGTTTTGGCTGTCAGTATTATCGGGAACATCGATGGTGAAGTTTGGATAAGTGCCACCGATTGTTACGTTTCCGCTTCCTCCGTCTGCAAGTGCCACCGTAAGATCTGGTGCCGAGTTTGTCACTTGAAAGTCTTGCCCTGTTTGGTTGACGGATATGCCTGTTCCTGCGGAAACAGTTTGGTTTTCATTGTTGGGGTCAAAATCTCCATCTCGGACATCCACTATTGCACTTGTCCCACCGGAAATGGCCACTTCAACGGTTTGGTTGGGAGTGCCACCCCCGCCGATGCTCAAGTTTTGGTTGTCAGTATTATCCAAATATCCTGCAAGATTTACTTGGTTTCCCGGTGTTGCAGGATTGCTTAGGGTCAATATGTTGCTCGTTAAGTTTAGATCTTGAAGCTCGTTTGTTTCGTCCTTATCCAAATCCAAAGCGTCGGATGTTGCAATGGAATCATCCACATAACCCATCGTGGCTGCGTCCTGTAGGTCGGTTGGGTTTTGCAAATCTTTAATTTGCTGGTTTCCTGCACTGGGATCTACAGCAATGACATCGGCAAGATCCTGAGATTCGGTGATGCTGATATCCGCTTCGTTAATCAGCGTCCATGCGCTTCCATTCCATTGGAAAAGGTCGCCATTGGCACCTCCGTCCTGCAAATGGGACAGTCCCACCGAGCGAGGGGCCAAATCTTGGCTGCCCACGGTCCCGTTTTGGATCTTGTCCCCGTTTATCGCAGAGGGGGCAATGTTGGCCCCGTTAAGGATGCCCACTTCAAAGTTATAGTTGATGCTGCCATCCGGGTTGGGTGTTTCCGTGATCACCACAGTGTCGTCCAGCGCATTGGGGTTGATGGGTCTCATGTGTTCTGCCAACGTGCTCACGGTGAACGAATTGTCCAGTGATTTGCAGATGTTGATCCATTCGTCCCCGTTGTAATAGTGCAAACAGTTTTGGTCCGTGTTGTAGACCAATGCACCGCGCAAGGGGGTGATGGCATTCATTTGGACATCGGTCACCCTTGTGATCACCAGCACACTTGAGGTGCTTTCCAATTCCAGAATAGAAGAAGGATTCAATGTTTGGGGATTGTCCCCGATCTTGACCTGTGCGGTCAGGGTGTGGGTCATCAGTAGGGCAATGACCAAGTAGCTCATGTACGTTTTCACGGTGTCAGTATTTGAGGTTTTCCTAACGTAATCCACAAAACTAACCTTATCGATCCATTTTTTGGTCATTTCCCGTCGAAATGCGAAGTTCAAGGGTGAACGGGATATGGATTTCAGGTTTAGGGTTTCAGGTTGGGGCATAAAATATGAAACGACAAACCCCAAGTACCAAATTCCACTAACACAGCTCATCTGCGTTCCGGCAGGCAGAAGCAATTGTCCCCTTGAGGCCTGCCTGCCGCAGGTAGGGGACCTTGGGATGTTGGTCGTGGATTGCGAGATGTGGGTTTCGTGTTAGGACATAAGATGCGAAAACTCAAACCCCATGTGCCAAATCCCAGTAACAACTCAGCTGCATTTTAGAAGGCAGAAGCAACTGTCCCCTTGAGGGGACTTTAGGGGTGTCAGAGGCATACAAGCAAGTAAAGTTCACTGCCAAGTATCAAACTCAAAAACAGGGAAACCATAAACCCTAAACGTGAAACCAAAAAACCAGAAACCACGATTGCCAAGCTACCTACTGCAACCTGCATTCTGCCACTTGCCAACCGAATACATAGAATTAACAAAAGTTTAGAACCTCTATATTTTTTTATATGGGCTTCAAAGGTTTTCTTTAACTTGTGCTAATACTTGTTCGGTAAGAAACGATTGGCATACCTGTCATCGTGGAACGTACGGGGTTTTTGCTGTACTTGTGGTGACAAGGATTTGCACTGGCCCGTGGGGCATCATTCTAAAAAACACATACTATGAAACATATACTTTTGGTCTTTTTTTCCTTGTTGATTTCCGCTGTGTCACTGGCGCAGGATGGTGGCCAATTGCTACGGGGGAAAGTATTGTACCGAAGTACCAACGTGCCCAATGAGAACGTGATCAATTCCACTTCGGGAGAGGCTACCATCACCAATAACGATGGGGAATTTGCCATTGTGGTGAAAGAAGGTGACGAGTTGGTGTTCACGGCGGTGAACTACCAATTGATGGTGGTGAAGATCAGCCCGGAAATTCTGGCGAACAACCGATTGGTGGTCGAGGTCAACGAAAAAGTGACGGAGCTGGACGAAGTAATCGTGACCCCAGAGAACCAAGAAGGTTTTCTTCGGGTAAAGAACGAGGACTTCAAACAGTTCGATTACGAAATAGACCGGGGCACCGAGGTGGTGAACGTGGCGGAATCCCAAGCGGTCCGCGGTATGCAGAACGGACTCAACATCAAGAACATTTTCAAGGCACTTTTCAAATCCCGCGAAGTGGATGGGCAGGAACGGGAGCCGCTCAAAGTGAGCGAAGTACTCCGCCATGTCTACGATGATGAGTTTTTTGTGCTGGACCTAAAACTTCCGCAGGACAAGATAGATGCCTTCTTGATCTATTGTGATGACAAGATTCCTTCCCAGACCTTGCTCAGAAAGGACAACGAGTTCCAACTGATCGACTTTTTGGTCACCCAGAGCAAGGAATATTTGGAAACCTTGAATGAGGAATGAAACATTTTTTTCTTCCCTTGCTGTGCTTCACGGCTTTTTTTGCCACTGCCCAAGACGGGTCCATCAAAACATTACGGGGAAGGGTCACCAGTGCCGATAAGGATGTGGTAGGGGTAGTGGTCCAGAACATCAGTTTGGATCAGGCCGTGATCACCGATATGGACGGGAACTTTGCCATCAATATGCAATTGGGGGACACGCTGGTCTTTTCGGCGGTCCATTACCAAAGAAAAATGGTGCCTGTCACCGAAGTATTGTACAAGACCAGTTTTGTGGAAGTGCCCATGGAAGAGTTCGTGAACGAGCTGAAGGAAGTAGTGGTGCGGCCCTATAACCTTTCCGGGGACCTGAGCCAGGATTTGGGCAAACTGACCTTGGAAAAAGATGTGAGTGCATCGGCCTTGGGACTGCCCAATGCGGATGTGAAGCCCTTGACCCAAAGTGAACGACTGCTTCGGGAAGCGTCGTCCATGACCATGACGGCGGGCGGCGGCGTTGGCGGGGCAGGGGGTGGAATGTCGCTGAATCCCATCATCAATGCCATCACCGGACGCACCAAGATGTTGAAGAACCGGGTGAAAGTGGACAATACCTACGCCAGGACCCAACGCGTACAGGACTACTATGTGGATTCCCTATTTGTGGCGACCTTGAAGATCCCTATGGAAAAATTGGACGACTTCATGTACTTCTGTGAGGTGGACGAAGCATTCCAAGAAACCGTGGATAGCCATGACAAGTTAAAAATTTGGGACTATATGGTGGAAAAGAGCCGCGTCTATCGGAAGAACAACAACTTGGAGTGAGGGGTCAACTTGTGATAAGTGCCAAACCCAAAATTCCAAATAACCTATTAACTGAATAACCCAGTAACTGAATAACCCAGTAACTGAATAACCCAGTAACAAAATAAGAAGCTGACAAGCGGGATTTGTTCTTATATCTCAGGTCTGAAAAAGCTGTTTGGCAAACAAATTGCAGATAACCCCATAAAACTGTAACATTGCCACAGAAATAACGTCAAACAAACCATGATGAAGCGGAAAATTGCAAAAGTGTTGGTCTTGCCTTTGGCAATGGCCCTTTTTTTGTCCTTCACCACCGCGCATAAATTCTATGTGAGCGTCACCAACATGGTCTATGCCGCGGATGAGGAAGCATTTCAGATCACCTCCCGTATTTTTATAGACGATTTGGAAGCCCTTTTGGCCGAACGCTATGGGATCAAGGCCAAGTTGGCCACCCCGGATGAGGCCAAGGTCGCGGATGAATACATTGAAAAATACCTTCGGGCCAAATTCCTCGTCCTCTTCAATGGGGAACCAGCCCCATATACCTTTCTGGGAAAGCGGTACGATAACGATGTGGTCATCTGCTATCTGGAAATTCCGAAAGTGAAGCTAGCTAGTATCAAGACCATGACTGTGGAGAACGATGTGCTCACCGATCTCTTCGATGAACAGCAGAACGTGGTCCATGTGAAATGGAACGGAAACAAAAAGAGTTTTGTGCTGATGAAGAGCAATAATAAAGGAATGTTAAACTTATAACGCTTTGTTAACAATTGGTTAAAATGCGTTACTTTACACCCTCATAAAATCAAATTGAAAATGAACAGAATCAAACACTACGTAGCTTCCCTGCTCTTTCTTTTTGGTGCCATGGCCATGGCACAGGAAGGAGAGGCCAAAAAAGAGCGGGAGCCAGGACACTACAACCAAAGCAGGTTCAAACAAATGTACGAGGAGTTCGCCACTCCGAACACGTATCGGTCGGCTTCCGGTGCCCCGGGACCAGACTACTATCAGCAGCAGGCAGATTATGTGATGAACGTGGAGCTGGACGACAAGAATGCCAAACTTTATGGTGAGGAAACCATCACCTACCACAACAATTCACCGGACAATCTAGAATTCCTTTGGGTACAATTGGACCAAAACGTCCGTGCCAAGGATTCCAAATCCCCATTGAGGGACGGTAATGGCGTGAACATCGCCTATACTGCCGGCAATTTTGCCGAAACCTACATCAGTGAGCCTTTTGACGGAGGTTTCAACATTGAGTGGGTGAAGGATGCCAGCGGCAAGCCATTGTCCTACACCATCAACCAGACCATGATGCGGGTAAACATTCCCCAAGCCCTAAAAAGCGGGGAGAAGATTTCCTTTTCCATCAAGTGGTGGTACAACATTCCCGACCATACCGTAAACAGGGCCCGTTCCGGATACGAGTATTTCCCCAAGGATGGTAACCGTGCCTATGTGATCGCACAGTTCTTCCCAAGGATGGCGGTCTACAGCGACGTGGAAGGATGGCAAAACCATCAGTTTTGGGGAAATGGCGAGTTTGCCCTCCCTTTTGGAAACTATGATGTGAGCATCACCGTGCCCGCTGACCATATTTTGGATGGAACAGGGGTATTGCAGAACAGGGAGGATGTGTTCTCCAAAGAAATGATGAAGCGTTACAAAGAAGCCACCAAGTCGTATGACAAGCCGGTGATCATTGTGACCCAAGAAGAAGTGGAGGCTTTGGAAAAAGGCTTTGCCACAGATAAAAAAACATGGAAGTTCAAGGCGACCAATGTCAGGGATTACGCTTTTGCCTCTTCGCGAAAGTTCATCTGGGACATGCAGGCCGTCAAAATAGGCGGAAAGGATGTTATGGCCGTTTCCATGTACCCCAAGGAAGGAAACCCACTTTGGGAGGACATGTCCACCAAAGCTGTGGTGCAGACCTTGCAGACCTATTCAGCGCACACGTTTGACTACCCTTACCACAAGGCCATCTCCGTGCATGCCAAGAACCAAGGGATGGAATATCCCATGATCTGTTGGAACTATGGGCGCCCCAATGAGGACGGTACCTATTCCGATAGGGTAAAATATGGTATGATCAGTGTGATCATCCACGAGGTGGGACACAACTTCTTCCCGATGATCGTCAACTCCGATGAGCGTCAGTGGGGATGGATGGACGAAGGCCTTGATACCTTTATGCAGTACTTGGCCGAACAGGATTTTGGAAAAACCTATCCCAACATTATCGCCCCCAACGAAAAATATCCTTCACAAAGGGGTGAGCCAGCTGCCATTGTACCTTATATGAGCGGTGACCAGAGTTTTATCTCGCCCATCATGTCCAACCCAGAAAACGTGTACCAATTGGGTCCCAACGCCTATGCCAAGCCTGCCACGGGATTGAACATCTTGAGGGAGACCATCATGGGCAAGGAACTCTTCGACCATGCTTTCAAAACCTATGCGCAGCGTTGGATGTTCAAGCACCCTACGCCAGAGGATTTCTTCCGTACCATGGAAGATGCATCCGCAGTGGATTTGGATTGGTTCTGGAGAGCTTGGTTCTACACCACCGATTATGTGGATATAGGGGTCAAAGGAGTTAAAAAGTACTACGTGGCCAGCAAACCTACCAAAGAAATGGAGAAGTACATGGCCGATAGGAACCTTACCGAGGCCGACCTTCCCCCATTGGTATATTTGGCGGAAGAGGAAAGTGAGGACTTTATGCCAGAGCTTAAAGGAAAATCGCCAACGGAGACATCAAAGAACTTGAAGGAATTTATGATGGACAACATGACCGAGGCTGAAAGGTCCCAGGTGAAGGAGCCCAAATATTTCTATGAGATCACTTTTGACAAACCAGGAGGCGTTCCCATGCCATTGATTGTCGAGTATACCTATGCCGATGGTAGTAAGGAAAATGTGACCTACCCACCGGAAATCTGGAGAAAGAACGATGCCGAGGTCAAAAGGGTCATTGCTTCGCAGAAGGAATTGGTAGGCATAGCTGTGGATCCCAAGATGGAAACCGCTGATATTGACACGACCAACAATTCTTGGCCCAAGAAAGACGAGAAGTCAGACTTTGATAAGTTCAAGGAAAATATCAAAGGCGAGAAATAGCGAAAAATTTAACTAAAAGAGGCCCCGTGATTTCACGGGGCTTTTTTTATTTTCCTACCAAGTTCTCATTATATTTGTTGTATGTATTTTCTATTCATTAGCGGCGCGGAGATATTCTTCATCCTATTTATAGTGGTGATGGTCTTTGGTGCCGACAAAATTCCCGGAATAGCCAAGGGACTTGGCAAGGGAATGCGCCAGTTGCGGGATGCCACGGACGATATCAAACGAGAGATCCAGAAAAGTGCCGAGAAACAGGGCATCGATACGGATTTCACCAAAGATATCCGTAATGAGCTGAACGAGGTGAAGAAGAATGTGGACGAAGTGACAGGCTCCATCAAAAGAAGCTCCAAATAATCCATGCTTGAAAAATTGCTCCAATGGGATCGGGATACTTTTGTCTATCTCAACAGTTTGGGCATTGAAAGATATGATGGTTTTTGGTCCTTTGTCACCAATATAACCACATGGACCCCCCTTTTCGTTCTTTTTTTGGTGCTACTGTATGTGAAATTCCCCAAAAAGGAAGCCCACTATAAATTCTTGACGATGTTGGGTTTGGTGGTTTTTGTGACCCTCATCACCCATTTGACCAAAATTTCCGTGGCACGCTTACGGCCGAACAACACGGAGGAGATCAACACCCTGATCCGCATATTGAAGACCCCTACAGATTATAGTTTTTTCTCGGGGCACGCCTCCAGTTCTTTTTCCATTGCCATGTTGATGTATCTTTTTTTGCGGGCAAAGCTGAAATGGGCCCTCCTTTTCTTCATTTGGCCCATTCTTTTTACCATGAGCCGTATCTATGTGGGTGTCCATTTTCCCATAGACATCATTGTAGGCACCCTGGTGGGCCTATTGTCCGGTTGGCTGTTCCATGTCCTCTACAAACGCTTTATAGCACCCTACTCAACGTCAGTCCATCCCTGATGGGCAACAATACCGTTTCCACCCTTGGATCATCCTTGAGTTTTTGGTTATAGGCCAGAAGGGCGGCCGTGGCCTTATCGGATTTTTCAAGAGGTTCCACCACCTTGCCGGACCATAGCACATTGTCGGATAGAATGACACTGCCCGGTCTTGTTTTTTGGATCACGGCCTCAAAATAGGCATCGTAGTTTACTTTTTGCGCATCAATGAAGACCAAATCAAAAGTCTGATCCAACTGTGGTATCACACCCAGTGCATCTCCTGTATGTTGGATGATTTGTGGACCATACCCGCTCCGATCAAAATAGGTGCGTTGGATCTGGTGGAGCTCTTCATTCACTTCAATGGTATGCAATTGTCCTCCTTTTTGCATGCCTTCGGCCAAGCAGATCGCCGAATACCCCGTGTAGGTCCCAATTTCCAAAATAGAGGTTGGGGCGATGATCTTGGACAGCATACTAAGCACCCTTCCCTGAAAATGTCCTGTGATCATCCGGGGCTGCACCACTTTCAAGTGAGTTTCGCGGGTCAGTTCCCGCAACAGTTCCGGTTCCGGTTCCGAATGGTCGGCAATATAACTTTCCAACAAAGGGGATAGGAAATGCATGGTCAAGTTTTCGCAAAAATAGGGAAAAGAAGTACATTCACATGGATTCACGAATTTGGGGAAATAATGTCAAAACCTATAAAAGTTAGACAGGCCACATTGGAGGACCTGTCCACATTGTTGCAATTTGAACAAGAGATCATCAAGGCGGAACGCCCTTTTGATGTCACGATTAAAGAGGGCCACGTGAGCTATTATGACCTGGCCCAAATGGTGCAGGATCCCGAGGCCCATGTGGTCGTAGCGGAAACCGATGGAATGCTTGTGGCATCTGGCTATGCCATCCGCAAGAAGGCAAGGCACTATCTGGACCACGAATGGTATGCCTATTTGGGGTTTATGTACACCGACCCGCAGTACCGTGGGTTGGGCATCAATGCCAAAATTGTGGACGAACTGAAGCAATGGTCGCTTCAAAAAGGGTTCACGGAAATACGGTTGACGGTTTACAGCGATAACCTTCCCGCCATCAGGGCCTATGAAAAAGTTGGGTTTAAAAAACATATCATCGAAATGCGGTTGGAGTGACTTCCGGGGCCGGATTTAATCCCACAAATCGTATTTTTGAAGCAAAGCAAAAGCACATGACATTCCAAAATACGCTGGAATTCGCTCAGCAACTTGATGCCGCGGACCAGCTTTCCAAATACAGACAAGAGTTCCACTATCCGCAGGTAAATGGCAGGGACGTCATCTATTTCACAGGAAATTCCCTTGGCTTGCAGCCCAAGCGCACCCAAGCGTATGTGGATGAGGTGATGAAGGATTGGAGGGAACTGGCGGTAGAAGGTCATTTTTATGCCGAAAAACCGTGGTGGGACTATCATGAGCGATTGGCGGAAGGATTGGCGAAAGTGGTAGGCGCACAACCCAAAGAAGTTTCGGTGATGAACACGCTCACCGTGAATCTGCACCTGTTGATGGTCTCCTTCTACAGACCTACCGCAAAGCGGTTCAAGATCATCTGTGAGGAAAAGGCCTTTCCATCGGATCAGTACATGTTGCAAAGTCAGGCCCGGTTCCATGGCCTGGACCCCAAGGAAGCCATTGTTGAAGTGAAGAAACGGGACGGGGAACATGCCTGGCGAACGGAGGACATCATTGCCAAGATCAACGAGGTGGGGGAGGAACTTGCCTTGGTGCTGATGGGTGGCGTGAATTACTATAGCGGGCAGGTGCTGGACATGCAGGCCATCACCACAGCGGGAAAAGCTGTTGGGGCCTTTGTGGGCTGGGATTTGGCACATGGAGTAGGAAACGTAAAGCTACAGTTGCACGATTGGGGCGTAGACTTTGCCGCTTGGTGCAGCTACAAATACATGAACAGCGGTCCTGGGAATGCCTCGGGTGTTTTTGTGCATGAACAACATTTGGGCAAGGAAGATATCCCTCGTTTTGAAGGATGGTGGGGGAACAAAAAGGAGACCCGTTTCTTGATGAAGCCCGAGTTTGATCCCATTGCTTCGGCCGATGCTTGGCAGTTGAGCAATCCGCCCATACTGTCATTGGCCCCCTATTTGGCCTCTTTGGAACTGTTCGATGAGGTGGGAATGGATGCCTTGATCGAAAAACAACGGACCATTGTGGCCTATCTGGAATTTATTCTCCATGAGATTGACAAGCAGGTGGACAGTACTTTTGAGATCATCACCCCAGCGGAAAGGGGCTGTCAACTCTCCGTGTTTTTGCACGGTGAGGGCAGGGCCTTGTTTGATTACTTGATGAAGCAAGGGGTGATCACCGATTGGCGGGAACCCAATGTGATACGTTTGGCCCCGGCCCCCTTCTATTGCTCCTACGAAGATATGTACCGCTTTGGGCAGATCTTAAAACAAGGCATTCAAGACAAATAAGCATTGACCACTCTTTAATATGAACCCAACCAACCCATCACCTGTATGAAGTCCTTAAAATTGATTTTGTCCAATCCAAGGTATTTTGGAGCAGCATGGGTTTTTACCAGTATCAATATCTGGTTTGGTACCTGGGCCATATACATCCCCACTGTAAAAGAGAAGTTGGGCATAGATAAGGCAGACTTGGGAATAGCCTTGTTCTGTCTGTCCCTGGGCGTGTTTACCATTATTCCAATAGCATCCAAGCTCATCAACCGAATTGGTGTGGGCAGGGCTTCTTGGGTCGGGGTTGTAGGGGTTACCGCTACGGCCATGTTGCCACTTATGGCCCCCAATTATTACCTATTGATGGCGGCACTGTACCTGTTTGGGGCGGGCAATGGTTTTATTGATATTGCGATAAATACCTTGGTCACGGAGATCGAAAAAGAGGACAAGCAAAATTTCATGTCTGCGGCCCACGGCTTTTTCAGTCTGGGTGGTATTTTGGTGGGATTGGGCAGTTTTCTGATCCCTGTTATTGGGAACCCGGTGCTGCACATGGGCATTACGGTGGTGTTGGTGTTCATCCTCAACCTCTATTTTAGAAAACACTACATTCATATTGTTGCTGCTCCCGTGGAAAAAGAACCGTTTAGCCTCAAACTTTTCAAGCCTTTGCTGCTGTTGGGGATCATTGGTTTTGTTTCTTTTGGGAGCGAAGGTGCCATCATCGACTGGAGCGGGCTTTACCTCAAAGAAATGACCATGGCTCCCGAGGTGTTGATCGGTATGGGATTCTTGGCGTTTTCCACGACCATGACCTTGGGCCGATTTCTTGGGGATGGGATCAGCTCTAAAATTGGTCCTATAAAAATTGTGGGACTTGGTGCCTTTATCGCCGCTTTGGGCTATTTGTTGGTGCTGACACAGCACACCACATTGTCCATTATTGGGTTTGCCTTGAATGGCCTTGGTTTTTCGGTCATTGTCCCCGAATTGTTCCGCATAGGCGGTAATGTGAAGGGAGTGGACTCTTCCCAGGGGGTTGCCTTTATTGCAGGCTCCGGTTATATCGGTTTTTTGTTGGGTCCCGTCATTTTAGGGTTCATTGCAGAAAGTGCTTCGTTGAAGTACAGTTTTATGCTCTTGTTGTGTATGGCCCTGTTGGTTATGGGCATTACTTTTTTTCTCGGTAAGAAGCGGAAATAAAATCATGGTCAAAAGGGGTGGAAACCTCGATTGACTTATTTGCCATTGGTCAATGGTACCTCAACCGTGCAGGTGTCCGGTTCAATATGGATCAGCACATGTCCCAAATTGGGGATTTCTTTTCTCAAATGGTCCTTGAGCCGATGGGCAATGTCATGACCTTCCTTCACGGAAATCTCTGCATCCACAATGGCATGCAGGTCCACATGGTATTTCATTCCGGCCTTTCGGATAAAACATTTTTCGGTGCCGACGACGCCTTTAACCTTGATGGATTCCTCCCTGATTTCTTCCAAAAGGTCATCGTACAGGTGCTCGTCCATGATCTCCCCCAGGGCCGGCCTAAAGATCAGATAGCTGTTGTAGAGGATAAAGGCAGAGGCCAAAAGGGCCGCCCAGTCATCTGCCGTTTCATATCCTTTGCCAAACAGCAGTGCAATGGAAATCCCGATAAAGGCCATCACCGAGGTTATGGCATCACTACGGTGGTGCCAGGCATCCGCTTTTAGTGAGGAACTGTTGGTTTCCTTGCTTTTTTTTATCACGATCCGGAATGAGATTTCCTTCCACAGAATGATGCCGCCAAGTACAAGCAATGTCCAAGGTTTTGGAATTTTGTGGGGGGTCTGGATGTTTTGGATGCTCTCGTAGGCGATCACCGTTGCCGATGTGACAAGAAAAGCGACCACCAAGAAGGTGATCAGGGGTTCTATTTTTCCATGTCCATAAGGGTGGTTTTCGTCCGCTGGCCGTTTGGCATATTTGAGTCCGAACAGCACAAGGAGGGAAGAGAAGATGTCCGTTGTGGACTCGATGGCATCTGCAATCAGCGCATAGGAATTTCCGAAGAATCCAGCCAGTCCCTTGATCAGTGCCAGACTGGTATTTCCAATAATGCTGAAATAAGTGGTTCGGATCGCCGTATGTTCGTTGTTCATTTCAGTTTTTCAGCTGATGGTCCGTTGTTCGTGTTTTTAGCTTTTTGTCTGCTGGATGCCATATCGAATCGCTTCTTCAAGAATGTTGAAGTTGATGTCCGAAAGTGTTTTGAATTTGATGCAATAGCCTGTCACGCTTGCCTTTCCTATGGTGTCCCCGAAATTTTGGGGAAGGTATTTTTTGTCCTCAAGCCCCATGATATAGACTGAAATACCCGAGGTGTTGCCACTGATGCCAATTTGGTAAAATTCCTTGGTGGAGCCGTTTTTGTAGTGGATGGTATACTGTCCATAACCGATACTGGGGTTGGTGACCACCTTTCCCGTTTCATCTTTGCCATCCAAGTACCATAATCTGCCATTCGGTAATTGCTGAAGCAAATACTGATGTAAAGTTAGGATGTCGCTACGTTTTGGTTCATCTTGGCTATCCATGTACGCTTTGATCTGTTCCTCTGTATTCATAACAAAGTTTGGCTTCTTTGGGTTTTGTTATTTCGACACATGGCATATGTCCAGTGGCGATTGTTCCTTCTTTTTTACTTCCAAGGGCCGTTTGTCCTGATGTTCCCTAGCTCACCATTCGGGTGGATTCGGTAGAGTTCTCCTGCATAGCTCAGCCTAGAGCTTGCTGCCTTGCAGCTTGTTACAAGTTTGCTCCACTGTAAGATATTCATTTTTAGCGATCCAGATCATGTTTGGCCTGACCGATGTTCACGGCGCTGGTTTGCCCCAATTTTGAAGTCGGTCAAGATAAAGATAGCTCTCCACAAACTTTCGGTGCTCCGCGCTCGTCATGATTTCGAGGAGTTCCAATGCGGATATGTAGCTGGCCAAATTGCCGTTGGAGGACAGAAATTTGCCATCCTTCACATAAGTGACCACGCTGTCGTCCTCGACTTTCAGGTTGGGGTAGTCCTTTTGGAGCTGCTCACCACCACCGATCCAGGTCACGATCTGATGCCCGTCTGCAATTCCAGATGCCCCTATGAGCTGTGCCCCGGCACAATTACTGACCATATATTCGGTCTCTTTGTTCTTTTCACTGATGAAATTCACGATCTTATCGTTGTGGACCTGGGCATACATATCATAGGCGCTGGGCACGAACAGCACTTTCAGTTTTGGGGCGTTCTCAAATGTGTAATCAGGGACAAGTCTCAGTCCTTCTTCGGTGGTGATGGGGTTTTGGGTCTCGGCAATGGTGACGACATTGAAGATTTGGGTTCCATCCTCGGTGGGTTTGGCAAACACATCGGATGTGGCCACGACTTCACTTTGGAGCACTCCGTTGTACATCAATAGGCCAATGGTGGGCAGATTGGGGTCAAAGGGTTTCAAATGTTTGGTAAGGGTGTCGGAGGCCAACTCCTTTGGTTCCTGGACCTCGGTTTTTGTGTTGGTCTTGTCGGAATTACAACTCGATACCATTACAGCAAAAACAAAGGGTGCTAAAATTCCAAATCTTCTCATTTTTTGTGCGGATTTTACGCTTTTTGTTGAGGTTAAATTTTTTGTGTTGAGTTCTTTCGGACCTATTTGGAAGAATAGTGTCCGCCTGATGTCAAAGATAATTCATTGCGGGATTTTTGGAGGAAAATCCGTCGGCTATTGATAGTGTATGGAGTCGTATTTGGGTTACATCTGGAATTACCTCCGTTTCTTTTTTCTCATCAATGGGATCCATGAAAAAATCAATTCAATGGTCAGCAACGGGATGATCCAACTAAGCCATTCGAGGGTGGTGTCCCTTATTTCTGGAGATGCTATAAAAAAGAACAATCTGTCCTGCGGAATATCACCGATCAGTCTGAGAAATACAAATACCAGGGCAAGTGCATAACTTCGGATCACAAACTGCCTGTGGCCTTCTATGTTTTTATTTCTGATGGTGATCCATGCGGCAATGGTCATGAACAACCAGGTGGAGGACAATAAAAAAAGAGGAACTTTCGATCCTTCCAAGTCAATGGTGATCCCTAGGTACAGGGCCGTGACCCCGCCCAATACGGAGCCGATCAAATACAGCTTGCCCAAGGTCCGATGGATGGATGGGGACTTGAGTCTGAGACGGGTCCAAAATTGGAAGGGTCCCAGGACGAGAGGGGCAATTGCGGTTGCCAAATGGAAGTAAAACCATAGGGCCTTTTCGGACAGATTGCCCTCTGTGAAAAACCTGAATTTAATTCCGCGATATAAATAGTAAGCACTCAAGAGTGCTACCACCACCCAAAAGATTCTGTTTATATAGTGCTTCCCCAAGGCTCATTTATTTGATTGAACGAATATTTTTGACCTACCACAGCGTCCGTTAGTTGTTATTTTTCGCCAATATTTCCAGTCCTGACGTCTCCTTCTTTTTTATAATTGGCCACAATTATTCCGCTTGGGGTAATGGTACTTTCCATCAATTTGAAAGTCGCTGGCATAACCCCATTACCGAACAATTTTTTTCCTTGCCCAAGTGTGATTGGAAATATTTTGAGCCAAAGCCCATCTACCAGATCATTTTTGAACAGGAGCTGAACAAGTTCACTGCTTCCCCAGACTTTGATGTCGGTTCCATCCGTTTTTTTGAGGTTTTTTATGTCTTCTATATCGTTTAAAAATATGGAATTACTCCATTCGGAATTTGTTCTGGTGTTGGATAAAACATATTTTTTGACTTCATTGATCTTCGGCCAATGATCCGCATTATGGGGCCAATGTTTTTCCCAGATGTCAAAAGTTTTTCTGCCCAACAATAAATCGGAAGGTTCCATTTGCCTTTGAATGATTTTTCCAAAAACTTCATCGCCAAAAGGAGCCACCCAGCCCCCAAATTCAAAACCACCGGACCTATCCTCATCCTTTGCCCCGGGAGCTTGAATAACACCATCCAACGATATGAATTCCAAAACATTGATTTGTCTCATATACTTTTCAATACTCCAATATTTTGCCAACGGTTCGTGTATGATGAGTTGCGGACTTTTCCAACGGAAAAATATCTCCCTGATTTTAAAGATAATTGATTGCAGGAATTTCCACATGGAAATCTCACCCGCAATTAATCATACACCGTGTTAATGGTTGTTTTTTATTATTTTTCTTTTTTCAATTAACCTCGATTTGTAAGGCCATATTTCCATAAGTTTTTTCATCAATTCAGGATTCATTAAATTAAATTTTTCGAGTGGTCCATAATAGAATCCATCATTGATATTTCGGACACATTCGTTTACTAAGACCTGATTATTTAAAGAAATTATTTTCTTCGCATCTTTAGATTTAATTTGATTTGGAGAAGAAATTTTGGATTTAGTGTCTATTGCACCTCGATTTCTTTTTAGCCCTACGTAAATGGATTTTTGTTTTTTACTTTCCAATTTTCCAGATTTCAAGAAATCGTAGAAAGATTCATCAAGAAAATGAAACTGTTGATTTATAAAAGCGAATTGTTTTTTTGAATGCTGATAAAGCAATTTGATCCATTCCTGTTCAAAATCTCCGTCAGTCCATGATTTGTAATACTTGTGTGCACATAGTGGTCTATCCAATCGGATTTGGCAATTTCCTCCAAGGCCAAAACACTAAGATGAAATGCTGAGGCAAAGGAATCATTTTTATAGAGCAATATAGAATCAAAATGCAGTCTTAAAGAGTTCTTTAAAGCTTCTGTAGAAAATTTTTCAAATTTTGCTTGTCTTCTTGATTTTGACATTATTCCTTAATAATTTATCAGTACTGATAAATTAAATTACCACCAACTTGTTTATAGAAGTACCTTTTGCATCGCTATACACCCCAATAGGGCAGTAAACGATGTATTGTGTCATCCGTTATGTGTACTGGGGAACTTAAAAATAGGTGAGGTGCCGTTGGCTCCAAGCCAAACGCCTACTCCTTTTTTACCGTCAGGCCTGTAAAATACAGCTTGGTGTTGCCCTCGGGCCTGTTGTATTCCTGTGCGAGTTTCAGTCCGCCTACCTCGGTATAATCCTCCCAACTGGCGGTCAGGGAAGGCTCTTCTTGGTTGGACTTGCGGTACACCCACTCCCGGATGATATGATCGTCCTTAAAATAAAGGTCATAGGCATCACCAGGGGTATAGCCGCCCTCGTTCTTGTACACTATGGTCAGTTTTTGCATCTGATCCCCACTGATGGGCGCCTTTGCGTCCGCAGTATGACTGAACGTATAGCTCTTGGAGTCCCACATCAGGTTGAAGGGGGCCAACAACCAATACCGGTCGTTGATGAACCCACCGTTGGTCTTATAGGCAATGGAATCCATGTTCCCTTTGTTGTACACCAAGGTGTCCGGCCCGAAAATGGCGGTCACTTCGTTCAGTTTGGGCCTCCAGGCCCAGCTGCGCTCAAAGTGCATGGAATCCCTGTCCACATTGAAGGTAAAGGTGATCTCCTTCACCGATTTCCAGTTTTGGAAACCATGGGCGTCCGCCACCAGTTCGGGGACGGTTTTTTCAGGCACTGTGGTCTCTTCCGTTTTTTTGGTCTCTGTTTTGCAGCCCACCAAAAAGATGAGGGAGCACATTCCAACGAGGTAAACAGTCTTCATATCTGGTTTTTAACCAAATATACCTGAAATTCCCCTATTTTTGCGCCCCTTTTTGAAGGACGGCAAAATTAATTCGACCCTGGAGTGACTTTTTTTAAAAAACTGTTTCTAATCGTCATAAGTAACCCCGACAAAACGCTTTTGGAAGCAGACGACCTTTATGCCCATCTGTCGGATGAGGAATTAGTGGAACAGATTGTTGCAAGCAACGACCCTATGTTGTTCGGTAAGTTGTATGACCGTTATGCCAAGATGGTCTACAACAAATGCTATGGATTTGCGAAATCTGATGACGAAGCCCAGGACCTGACCCAGGACGTTTTCCTGCAACTGTTCATTAAGTTGCGGACCTTCAAGGGGAAATCCAAGTTCTCTACTTGGCTGTATTCTTTTACCTATAATTTTTGTGTCAACTATATCAATCGGAACAAGCAACGGAAAATGCGCGACAAATCCGTTCTTGTCGAAGAGACCGAGTATAAGCTAACGGAAGATGTGCCGGATGAGAGCTTGTACGAGATGAAGGCGGACAGGCTGAAAAAGGCCCTGGAGATGATCTCTGCCGAGGATAAGTCCCTATTGCTGTTGAAATACCAGGACGGGGCCAGCATCAAAGACCTTGTGGACCTGTTGGATCTGGGCGAGAGCGCCGTGAAGATGCGGTTGAAAAGGGCAAAGGAAAGATTAGTGGAAATCTACAATACCCAGGAATAGATGGTAGAGCAAAACAAAAACCCGTTCAAGGAGTTGGAGGCCTCACTCAGGGAGGCCCCGCCCGAAATGAGAAAAAAGGTCATGAACGACATTGCCGCAGCAAAGCTGATCATGGACATGGCCTCCTTGTTTTCCATCAATTTGGGAAGTGCCCTGCGAAAGCTCTTCAAAACACTGGGCGATAACTGAGAACCTAACAACTACACTATATAAATAAACAACAACTATGGAAACAATCAACAATTGGAAGAACATCACCTTTGATTCCCTTTCGACGATGGGAAGGGAAGTGGCAATGGTATTTCCGAAGATCATCGGGGCCATTGTGATCATGCTCTTGGGATGGTTGGTCATCAAGATCGCCCTGTTCGTATTGGGACGTGTCTTAAAACTGGCCAAAGTGGAGCTGCTGAACGATAGAATAAATGGTATGGATGTGGCCAGCAAGGGCAATTTCACTATCGATGTGTCCAAAATTATACTGGGCTTCGTGAAATGGCTCCTGATCCTCGTCTTTTTGATCGTGGCCGCAGATATCCTCGATTGGCAGATCATTTCGGTGGAGATAGGGAACCTGCTGCACTACCTGCCCCGTTTCTTCAGTGCTTTGGCATTGTTGATGATCGGGTTCTACATCGGCAACTTTGTGAAGAATACAGTGAAGCGGTTGTTCGATTCCCTGGAGTTCGGGGGCAGTCATCTGGTGAGCAACCTTATGTTCTACGTCATTGTCATCTTTATGTCCGTTACCGCACTCAACCAAGCGGGGGTGGACACCACCATCATCACCAACAACATTACCATGATCATGGGTTCCTTCCTTTTGGCCTTTGCGCTGGGGGTAGGTCTCGGTTCCAGAGAGATCATTGCGGACATCCTGAGGTCCTTCTATACCCGAAAAACCTTTGCGATAGGGGACACCATTGTGATCGGGGGCGAAGAGGGCACCATAGAATCCATTGACAACAATAGCCTCACCTTGGTCACCCAAAGGGGCAAGTTTGTGATCCCGATAAAGGATGTGGTGTCCCAAAAAGTGGAGATACGCCCTTAAACCGACCATTGTGGCCAACCAGTGACAAGATTTCCTTGGAATTTGATTATTTTTGAGGTTCACAACAATTAGAAAATGAGTTCAAAAAAAGGAAAGGTTCAGGAATTGATCCAAGAAAAGTTGCTCGATGAGCGCAAGATATTTTTGTGGGGCCAAGTGGACGATGATTCTGCCAAGCACGTCATAGACCGTTTGCTCTACTTGGATCTTCAAAACCATAAGGAGATCCAATTGATCATCAACAGTCCAGGAGGTTATGTGACCTCTGGCTTCGCCATTTATGACACCATCAAGCAGATCAAAAGCCCGGTTTCCACCGTTTGTAGTGGACTGGCGGCCTCCATGGGGTCCATTCTTTTGTCCGTGGGCGAAAAGGGGAGAAGGTTCATCCAGCCCCATGCACGCGTGATGATCCACCAACCTAGTGGTGGTGCAAGAGGTCAGGCCTCGAACATCGAGATTCAGGCCAAGGAGATCATCAAGACCAAGGAACTGGGAGCCCGTATCTTGGCAGACAACTGTGGACAGTCTTTCGAAAAGGTCATGAAGGATTTTGACCGCGATTACTGGATGGGCGCCGAAGAATCCGTGGAGTATGGCATCGTGGACGGGATCCTGGAATAAAAACCAAATACCCTAAAAGGGAAAAAGTCCTTCGCAAATTTTTGAGAAGGACTTTTTTCATATATATGGACGCCGAAGCGGGATATTTGTTATATATACGGCAGCATTCGCACAAAGGGATTTCCAGGGTACTGTTAAAAATTCTTAAACATGGACCATGGTGGGTTCCATCTTTCTTTTACGGACCCTGATAATCCCACAGGAACAGGGGACACAAGCGAAAAATCCGTATTTTTGAAGTTTAACTAGAATTGGCCCGGTTGGGCATTTATGGCACAGACTCCCAAAAATATCGCCATCATCGGTTCCGGATTGGTGGGCTCGCTCTTGGCAATTTATCTTCGAAAAAAAGGACACACTGTCACGGTTTTTGACAGGAGGCCCGATATCAGGACCATTAAATTTTCGGGTCGATCCATCAACCTGGCCATGAGCAACAGGGGATGGCGCTCCCTCCAAAAAGTAGGTCTTGAGGCAAAGATCAAGGAAATAGCCATTCCTTTGGACAAGCGTGCCATGCACGTGAACGACAAACCGGTGTATTTTCAGAAATATGGAAAGGAAGGGGAGGCCATTTGGTCCATTTCCCGAGGTATCCTGAACAAGCGAATGATTGATTTGGCGGAAGAGGAAGGTACTGAGTTCCGCTTCAATGAGAAAGTATGGGACATTGACCTTCCCACAGCGCGATTGTATACGGGCGAAACCGAAAAAGGGGAGTGGAAGGAATATCAGTACGATCTTGTGTTCGGCTGCGATGGGGCATTCTCAAGGGTCAGGCATAAGATGCAACGACAGAGCAGGTTCGATTATTCCCAAGATTTTATAGATGTGGGCTACAAGGAACTTACCATTCCGGCCAATGAGGATGGCACCCATAAATTGGACAAAAACTCTTTTCACATATGGCCGAGGGGCCAGTTTATGCTCATCGCCATGCCCAATGTGGATGGCAGTTTCACCTGTACCCTCTTTTTGCCTTTTGAAGGAAAGGTGTCTTTCGAGAGCATTGCAACGGAAGATGATGCGCGCGCATTTTTCAAGGAATATTTTCCCAATGTGCGAAAGGATATCGAGGATTTGACCAAAGATTTTTTCAATAACCCCACAAGTGCCATGGTCACCATGAAGTGCTATCCGTGGACCTATTGGAACAAAGTGGCCCTGATCGGGGATTCCGCCCATGCCATTGTACCCTTTTATGGGCAGGGCATGAATGCAGGTTTTGAGGATATTTATATGCTCGATAAGTTGATGGATGCCCATGGGGACGATTGGGACACCATTTTTTCAACCTTTCAAAAAGAACGCAAGCCCAACGCGGATGCCATTGCGGAGCTCAGTTACAGAAATTTTGTGGAGATGAGCAGTAAAACGGCCGATCTCAGGTTTCTTTTGCAAAAGAAGATAGAGAAGCATTTTGCGACCAAACATCCTGAAAAGTGGGTGCCGGTCTACAGTAGGGTCACGTTTTCCGAAAGACCTTATGCGGAGGCATTGGCCATTGGGGACCAGCAGGAAAAGATCATGAAAGAAGTGATGCGAATGCCCCATATCGAAGAAAAATGGGATTCCCAGGAAGTGGAGGACAGGATATTGGAACTGTTGACGGAGGAATAAAGCAAATATAAACCAACAAAAAAGCCACCCAAAGGGTGGCTTTTTTACTATCTGGTGGAATGCAATCAGAACTTAGCGAAAAGCTCTTGCATTTTTTCCTGTTCTTCCTCGGCCAAAAGCGGGTCTACCAAAATCCTGCCACTGTGCTCGTCGGTGATGATCTTCTTGCGGGAAGCGATCTCTACCTGTACCTGTGGTGGGATAGTGAAGAAAGAACCTCCTGAGGCTCCACGCTCCACGGCAACCACGGCAAGACCGTTTTTCACATTGTGACGGATTCTTTTGTAGGCTTGCACCAATCTGTCCTCGATCTTGTCCTCGTATTCCTCTGATTTTTTCAAAAGGGCTTTCTCCTCTTTTTCGGTCTCGGCCAAAATAGCGTCCAATTCCCCTTTTTTATGCTTAAGGTGTCCCTCGCGCTCGGTCAGTTTGTCCTTGGTCTGGGCAATCACCTCTTTTTTCTGCTCAATCTGCGCCTTGAACTCCTTGATGTTCTTTTCGGCCAATTGGATTTCCAGTTCTTGGAACTCCACTTCCTTGGTCAACGAATTGAACTCACGGCTATTCCTGACGTTCTTTTGCTGTTCGTTGTATTTTTTGATGAGTGTCTTGGACTCATCGATAAGGTTTTTCTTGGCAGTGATCTCAAAATTGATGGTCTCAAGATCGGTCTTCAACTTGTCCAACCTGGTCTTAAGGCCATGGACCTCATCTTCCAGATCCTGTACTTCCAAAGGCAGTTCGCCCCTAATGTTGCGTATTTCATCAACCCTGGAATCGATGAGCTGCAAATCGTACAGAGCTCTCAATTTTTCCTCCACGGTGCTTTCTTTCTTGTTCGCCATATAATTTATAGATACTTGATGGGATTCGTAATACTCTCTGATAAAGCGACTGCAAAATTAGGAATTTTTTTTGTAAGATGATCAACCAATAAATCTTTTGTAAACTGCTCAGTTTCAAAGTGCCCAATATCGGCGATGACGATTTGGTCCTCGGCTTCAAAAAACTGGTGGTATTTAATGTCCGAGGTAATGAAAACATCGGCCCCGGAACGCTTGGCCGCAGCTATCGCAAAGGCACCACTGCCCCCCAGAACGGCCACCTTTCTGACCTTTTTTTCCAATAGCCGCGAGTGCCTCACCACAGTTGCCCCCATCCGCTCTTTGACCCACAGTAAAAATGCCCTTTCGTCCATTTCTTTTTCCAAAGTCCCGACCATGCCCATGCCCATGTCCTGGTTGGTGTTTTCCAAAGTGACCACTTCGTGCGCCACTTCTTCATAGGGATGGGCCGCAAAAAGGGCCTCCAATATTTTCTTTTCCTTTTCAAAGGTGTAGATCACATTGATCTGCGTCTCTTTTTCAAAATGGATCTCCCCGATCTTTCCCACGGCCGGGTTCGCATTGTTGCCCGCTTTAAAACTTCCCGTACCTTCCAGACTATAACTGCAGTTGCTGTATTTGCCGATTTCGCCCGCTCCAACGGCAAAAAGGGCCTCTTTCACCTTTTCTGCATCTTGCAAAGGGGCATAAGTGGTCAGTTTTTTTATGGCACCTTTTCTGGGGATAAGGATTTTTGGATTTTTGATGTCCAAAACCTCGCAGATTTTTGCATTCACCCCCATGATGCTGTTGTCCAGGGCGGTGTGCATGCTGTAGATGGCTATGTTGTGGGCAATGGCCTTTATCACCACCCGTTCCACATAAGTGCTCCCGGTAAGTTTTTTTAGCCCCCCGAAGATGATGGGGTGGAAGCTCACGATCATGTTGTGTTCCCTCTCGATGGCTTCGTCCACCACATTTTCAAGCGTGTCCAAGGTCACCAAAACGCCCTTCACGGACATGTTCGGGTTTCCTACTAATAGTCCCACGTTGTCAAAATCCTCGGCATGTGCCAAGGGAGCGAGCTCTTCCAGTATTTTTGTGATGTCCTGTACGGTCATTTTAAAATTCTTAAACGCCTAAAGATAAAATATTATATTTTCGTTCAATGCAGCAATTGCTCCGTAAAATAGCATTCCCGTTTTCCTTGATTTATGCCTTGGTGGTCCATCTAAGAAATACACTCTATGATGTGGGGGCATTCACTTCCGTTTCCTATGGAACGCCCACCATTTGTGTGGGCAACCTAAGTGTTGGTGGCACAGGCAAGACCCCGATGACAGAATACCTGATCCGGATGTTGCAGGGCCGAAGGGTGGCCGTGCTGAGCAGGGGATACAAAAGAAAGTCCAAAGGATTTGTATTGGCCATGCCCCACACTGGGGTTCTGGACCTTGGGGACGAGCCCTACCAATTAAAAAAGAAGTTCCCGGAAGTGGCCGTCGCCGTGGATGCGGACAGGCGAAACGGCATTGCCCAACTGGAAGAGTTCGTAAAACCTGAAGTGATCATTTTGGACGATGCCTTTCAGCACAGGCGGGTGAAACCTGCGTTTTCCATCCTTCTTACCATGCACAGTGCCCTCTTTGTGGATGATTGGTATTTGCCCACGGGCGATTTGAGGGATGCCAAAAAGGAAGCTCGAAGGGCGGATGTCATCATTGTGACCAAGTGTCCCGCAACGCTATCCAGTACCGAACGGGAGCAAATAACGCGAAGGTTGAGGGCCAGTGCCGAACAGCAAGTGCTCTTTGCCACTTTGGAATATCATAACGAGGTGACCGATGGAGGTCAACAAAAAATGGAACTGTCGCAACTGAAGGGGAAACAGGTTGCCTTGGTGACCGGAATTGCCTCTCCAGGACCTTTGGTGGAGCATTTGACCAATTTGGGCATCCAATTTGAACATTTTGAGTATGGCGATCACCATCATTTTACGGATAAGGAAATTGAACAGTTCAAAGACCATGAAGTGGTGTTGACCACGGAAAAGGATTTCGTGCGATTGGAAGGCCGGTTGGAACATCTTTTTTATATACAGATAGCCCACCGCTTTGATGCTGCGGATGCGGCCACGCTGGAAAAGATGATTAAAAAAGTGGTCTAGATGGAACCAATGGAGCCTTGGATCTTGCTCTTGAAGATATTCTCCCCAATTTTTTGGTAGAATACCTCTGGCTTGAAGGGTTTGGTCACCACGTCGTTGCAGCCAGCCTGATAGAAACTTTCCAAACTATCATCCAAAGAAATGGCCGTAAGCGCTATGATGGGAATATCCTGATTGAACTTTCGGATCTGTCGGGTCGCTTCCTCACCACTTATGCCGGGCATATGGATGTCCATCAAAATGGCATCGTAGGTATTGGTCTTGGCCAAATCGATGGCCTCGTTCCCATTGTTGGCAATATCGCAGCTGATCTCCTTTTTGTTGAGCATCTTTTTGGTGATGACCTGGTTGATCTTGTTATCCTCAACGACCAAAACATGTAGCCCGCTGAAATCAAATTCTTCGGGATTCAGTTCAAAGGACAGATCGTCCAAGGCCTTGCTGTCACATTTTAGGTCCATCTCAAAGAAGAAGGAGCTGCCATGTCCCAGTTCACTTTCTAGGTGGATGGTGCTGCCAAATAGGCCCAAAAGACTCTTTACGATGGTGAGGCCAAGGCCCGTGCCCCCATATTCCCGATTGATCTGGATGGAGCCCTGTTCAAAACTGTCAAAAATGTGTTTCTGTTGTTCATCGGAGATTCCAATGCCATTGTCCCTTACCTCAAAATAGAGTTTCACTTGGTCCTCTTCTTTTCTGAGCAGTTTGGCTATCACTTCGACCTTTCCGTTTTTGGCGAACTTAAGGGCGTTGCCCACGAGGTTCATGAATATTTGTGAAAGTTTGATGGGATCGCCAAGAAGCTGATGGGGTATACTGGGATCGTAATCAAGAATCAACTTGGTCTTGTTCTCGTTGGCATTCTGTTGGAGGGAATCCACAACATCCGTGAGTACTTTGTTCAATTTGAACTCAATGCTCAACGGCTCCAACTTGTCCGCATCTATTTTGTTGATCTGAAGGATGTCGTTGATGAAGTTCAATAGGTATTCCCCAGAGAATTTGAGCGATTTCAAATGTTCTTTTTGATGCTCCGAAGGGTTTTCCTCCAAGAGCAAGTGGGTGAGCCCGGTCACGGCGTAGAGCGGTGTTCGGAGCTCGTGGGTCACAGTGGACAAGAAATTCGTTTTGGCCTCCATGGCAGAAACGGCGGCATCCCTGGCCAGCTCCAGTTCCTTGTTCTTGGTGTACAGAAGATCGTTCGTCTTCAATTTGATCTGGTTGTTCCTGAAAAGGGACACGGCCAATAGGGAGATAATGGTCAAGAACGCCGATGTCAAAATAGCGGTGATCTCCGATCGGTTCTTGGATTCGCTCAGTTCCTCATTTTTGGCCTGCAACTTGTTCAGTTCGGTCATTTGGTGCTCAAAACGGATCTTGTCTGCGGTCACAAGGTCCAGCTTGGCCTTTTCTATGTTGAAGATAGAATCCTTGATGCGTTCCAGTTTCTTGGTATAGAAGAGCGATTCATCATAACGCCCCGTTTTTTCATAGATGCTGGACAGCTGTTCGTAGGCGTTTTTCACCTCTTTGGCAAACCCGTACTTTTCGGCCAGTTCCAAGGTGGCCTTGGAGTGAATGATGCCTTCGTCCAGATCATTGAGGGTGACACTGATCTTGGATAACTGCAGGTTGGCCTTGGTGGCGAGGTAGGCCCGCTCCTTGTCATCTGAGTTCACGATCAGCGCGTTCAGGTTTTTGATGGCATTCTCGTAATTGGTGATGTTGGTGTAGATGTAAGCCTCCAAAAGAAGGATGTTGTTGCCAAGGTTCCTGTTGTTGCTGAGCTTTCTGGATTCCTCCAATAATTTCAGGGATTGGAAATTGTTCCCCTCATCAAAGCGGAGTGCCGCTTCCAAATAGAGGTGGAAGGCTTGTCCGAAGGAATAGGAAATGTCCCGAAGAAGAATGTTGGCCCTGTCCCAATAGAAAAGTGCGGTTTCCCTATCGCCTTCCTCAAGGAACAGTCGCGCATATTGGTGATAGATGTCGAGCAACAATTTGGCGTCCTCGTTGCTTTCCGCAATGTTGGCAGCCTCATCAAGGGTTTGTAGTGCTTTGTCCACCTTGTTCTGGTGCCTGTAGTCCATAAAGTCATCAAAGATGGACTGGATTTTACTGGTGGAGCTGGAATCGTTTTGACCAAAAGAAGCTTGTGTGCATATCATAATGCACAAGATAAGGAGCGTTTTTACGCCCATCCAGTTGTGTGGCAAGCCTGAGGTCAAACGTAGTCTTTCTTTATAAGCAAAGCTATTAAATCGATAATTCTGGAGCAATATCCAGTTTCATTGTCATACCACCCAATGATCTTCACCATTTTGCCGATCACGGAGGTCATCAAAGAATCAAACGTACAAGAATGAGAACTATTGTTTATGTCAATAGAAACAATGGGATCTTCTGTGTAATGAAGGATGTTCTTCAGCTCGTTTTTCGCATATTTCTTAAAGGTAGCGTTTATTTCGGCAATGGATGTTTCCCTTTTCACATTGAAAGTGATATCGGTAAGCGATCCGTTGGGCACCGGTACCCGTATGCCACAGCCCCCGATCACATTGGAGAGTTCGGGGAAAATACCCGTGAGTGCCTTTGCTGCCCCAGTTGTGGTGGGGATAATGGACTGCGAGGCCGCTCTGGCCCTTCTGAGGTCCCGGTGCGGCGCATCGTGCAGGTTTTGGTCCGAGGTAAAGGAGTGTATCGTGGTGATATACGCCTGTTCCACTCCGCAGAGTTCGTTGATCACCTTGATCATGGGAGCCGCGTTGTTGGTGGTGCATGAAGCATTGGAGATGATCTGGTCATCCGCCTCGATTTGCCCTTCATTTACCCCTAACACTACCATTTTGATGGATTCGTCCTCTGGCGGCACGGAAAGAATCACTTTTCTGGCCCCATTGGTCAAGTGATGTTGTAATTGTTCCCTCTTCTTGAATTTTCCCGTGGCCTCCACCACAAGGTCCACTCCATGGCTCTTCCAGTCTATTTCTTTGGGGTGGTTTTGGTTCAATACCTGAATCTGTCGGCCATTTACAATGATGGAACTGCCCTCCGCACGGACATCCGCATCGAAGGTGCCGTGTATGCTGTCATATTTCAGCAAATGGGCCAGGGTCGTGGCATCGGCTAGGTCGTTAATGGCCACCACTTGGATGTTCGGATGTTTTTCCAGAAGCCTAAAAAGGGTCCTGCCAATACGCCCAAAACCGTTGATGCCTATTTTGATAACTTTCATGATGGGATAGGGGAAGGTTAACGGCTAGTGAATGTGCTTGTGCGCTTTGTAGGAGGAACGGACCAATGCCCCGCTCTCCACATGCCTGAAGCCCATTTCCAGTCCAATTTCCTCATATTTTTTGAATTGTTCGGGCAGGATGAACTGCTTTACCGGCAAGTGTTTTTTGGAGGGTTGTAGATATTGGCCAATGGTGACCACGTCCACATCCGCTCTTCTTAGGTCTTCCATCGTGGTGATGACCTCGTGCTCTTCTTCGCCCAGTCCTAACATGATACCTGATTTGGTACGGTTGGCACCGTTCTTTTTCAAATAGTTCAGGACCTCGAGACTTCTTTCGTATTTGGCCTGTATGCGTACTTCACGGGTAAGTCGCTTCACGGTTTCCATATTGTGGGAAATCACCTCAGGGGCCACTTCAAGGATTCGGTCCAAATGGGATTCAATTCCCTGAAAATCAGGAATCAATGTTTCCAGTGTAGTTTCGGGGTTCATCCTTCGTACCGCTTTGACGGTCTCTGCCCAGATGATGGATCCCATATCTTTGAGGTCGTCCCTGTCCACAGAGGTCAGCACGGCATGTTTGATGTTCATGATCTTGATGGACCTTGCCACTTTTTCGGGTTCTGCCCAATCCACGCTTTCCGGTCTTCCGGTCTTCACCCCACAGAATCCGCAGGAACGGGTACAGACATTGCCCAGGATCATAAAGGTGGCCGTGCCCTCTCCCCAGCATTCGCCCATGTTGGGGCAACTTCCAGAGGTGCATATGGTGTGGAGGTTGTACTTGTCCACAAGCCCCCTGAGCTGGGTATATTTTTTTCCCGTGGGAAGCTTTACCCTGAGCCATTTGGGCTTTCCTTTGGGTGGCTGTACGTTTTCCGCAACACTTGTGCTCATACAAAGAAATTTGATTTACAAAGATACGAAACTGGGAAGGAAAATGTAGTCGTTGGAACGGCTCACTTTTTTTTGATGATCTCGGCCAGGAGTTTTTTGGCGCGTAGCAATTTCACCTTGACATTGTTGACAGGTTCGTTGAGTTCCTTGGCAATGGCTGCATAGCTCAATTCGTTGAAATAGCGTAGGTTGATGACCTCTTGGTAATGGGGCTTCAATTTTTTGATGTCCAGGAGCAAATCGGCAAGGTTCTGTTCCGTGATCAGGCGGTCCTCCACGGTGGGGGTTTCGTCCAGCACTTTTTTTACGGCATCCCCTTGGGATTCCATTTCGTCCAAAAGGCTTCTTTTTCGCTTTCGGATGAGGTCCACATGCAAGTTTTTGGAGATGGCGATGAGCCAGGTCTTGAACTCGAAGGCGTCATCGTAAGTGTCTATTTTGTCAAAAGCGCGGGAAAAGGTGCGTATGGTGATGTCCTCCGCATCGTTTTCATTTTTGGTACGGAGCAGTTGAAATCCGTACACATCGTTCCAAAAGGTATCCAAGAGTGTGCTAAAGGCAATTTGGTTTCCTTCCTTTGCCTTCTTGATGATGTCTTTGATGGAATCGTTGGTTTTTTCCAAAAATGTGGCTTTTGCCTAAAATACGATATTGATGGGATTATTGCAATCCGGGTACTGAGTCTCTTTTACATTCCTGTTCGTCGGGCATTTTTCCGCAAAATCCACATGCCTCGCCATCTTTGTTCAGAAAGGGACTTTGACTGGCGCATGTGCCAGCGAACTTTCCGTCCTTTTTGCCCCAGATCTTGATGGCAATCCCTGCGAATGCAAGGGCCAACAAACCAATGGTCAATAGTACTAACTTCATAATCCAACTTTTATGCAAAGGTACAAAATACCTGACTAAAAGGGATGCTTTGCGTTATCAATATGTGATGTTGGCAACGATGTTCTCCACGGTGGGCGAAGTGTTTCCACCTTCCTGCTCAATGGTGATGTAGCCTATGGCCTTATCGGCATAGGGAAGTGCTAGGAGCTTGTCCTTTTCATTGAACTGCTTGATCACGCCCAAGTTCACCAATTCCCCGTTCACCTCGGCCCACATCTGGAAGCATTTGTTCTCAGGTAGCTGGGGAACATTGCTCATATTGATGTAGGAAAGTTTTTTTACAGGGTTGATATAGGCGATGGCCTTTAGTTCTTTACCTTCTTTTTTGCCATTGACCTGATATTTCTTGGTATCAGGATTGTTGAGGACGATAAACTGGTTTCTCATGTCTTCCAGTTGGTTTTTCATGTCATCCTCCAAATATTTGATCTTATTGGTGACCAATGCATTTTCCTCCTGAAGGGTTTTGTTCTGGTTCCAGAAGAATAGGGATGCTCCTGCAAAGACCATTATTGCCACGCTGGCGGCAATGGCATACCTGAAGAAATTTCTACTGACCATTCTCTCCTTGCGAGCGCTGCTCAGAATGATTTCCTTGAGGCCTTCAGGGGTTTTCCTTGCATACATTTTTGCAAAGGTTTCCAGATTTTTCTGGAGCTCATCATAGGTTTGCCTCACTTCGGGGTACATGGCGATGTACCTTTCCACTTGTAGGGATTCATCTTTGTTGGTGTGTCCCAATAGGTATTTTTCCAGTGAGTCGGATTCTAGAAATATTTTAACTTTCTCTTTCATGACAATAGATTTAAAACGATGAGCAAGGCCATTGTTGTGCCGTATATCTTTCCAAGTTCCCTAAGTCCAATTTTAAGTCTGGATTTGATGGTGCCCAAGGGGATGTCAAGTTCCTCACTTGCCTCTTGTTGCGTCATTCCCTCAAAAAACAGGGCTTCCAAAACTATTCTGTACTTGGGTTCTATCTTGTCCAAGTTTTCTTGGACGTCCAGATGTTCGGGGCTAATGCCACTCACTCCAAGATTATATACGTCTGAAACGTCGATTTGGACTTCCTTGCTCGCTTTATTGTTCACACTTCGCAATTTGTCGATTGCAGTGTTCCTGGTAATGCGGAACAACCAAGTGAAGAGCTTGGCTTTTGAGGCATCATAAGAGTCGGCCTTTTTCCATATTTTGATGAAGCTTTCTTGGAGCACATCTTGGGCAAGTTCATCATCCTTGACCACTTTGTGGGCCACCCCAAAAAGTGTATCCCCATAGTTTTCATAGAGTAGGGCAATGGCCCTATCATCCTTTTCTGCAAGTAGCGAAACAATGTGTTTCTCAATCAATGTGCTCATTTACGATGCTTTGGGTATTTTTTTTGGGACAAAAAATCTAAAATAGGATTTATATCGTACATACTACAGCGCTAAGGTAGAAAAAGCTTTACTTGTCAGCGTTCGATTGAGCAAGAAAAAGGGGTAAGACCCTATACGATACATATAATTTTGGTTAGTTTGGTTTGGTATAACCCCCGTTATTGGTTTCAATGCGGGGGTTATTTTATGATGTTCACTTCAGCTTGGATGTCTATCCCAAAATTTCCGCGAACCTCTTTTTGTATTTTTTCGGCCAGTTCCAGGATTTCTTTTCCAGTGGCGTTTCCATGATTCACCAGTACCAGCGCCTGTTTTTCATGTACCCCGGCATCCCCGAAACGTTTTCCCTTGAACCCGCTCTGCTCTATGAGCCATCCGGCCGGTATTTTGAACTGGTCATCTTCCAATTCATAAAAAGGGGCCTTGGGGTGTGATTTGATGAACTTGTCGAACTTTTTTTTCGAGATCACGGGGTTTTTGAAAAAACTGCCACTGTTCCCCAGTTCCTTGGGGTCGGGCAATTTACTTTGCCTAATGGCTATCACTGCGTTGGAAATGTCCCTGATGGTGGGGTAAACAATACCATTTCTTTTGAGTTCTTCCTCGATGGCGCCATAGCCTGTGTGCAGCATATGGTCCTTTTTGGTCAACCTGAGGTTTACGGATGTGATGATGTATTTGTCCTTGGCCCGGTTCTTGAAAATGGAATCCCTGTATCCAAACTCGCACTCCTCCTTGTCGAAAGCGGCCAGTTCCCCGGTTTTCACCTCCATTGCGGTACAGCTTACAAATACATCTTTCAGCTCCACGCCATAGGCGCCAATATTTTGGATAGGAGCGGTCCCCACATTGCCAGGGATAAGGGAGAGGTTTTCCAACCCGCCATATCCACGCTCCAGGCTCCACATGACGAGATTGTGCCAATTTTCACCGGCCATGGCCTTGATTTCGACGGTTTCTCCATTTTCTTCGGCGATGGAGATGCCTTTTAGGCCGATGTGCATCACAAGGGCGTCAATGTCCTTGGTGAGCAACATATTGCTCCCCCCGCTGATGATGAATCTTTTGGGATAAACCGTCAGTTCCAGCACCTTTTGGAGTTGGGCCAATCCGGATATTTCCACAAAAAAGCGCGCCTTTGCATCAATACCAAAGGTATTGTAGCTCTTGAGGGATATGTTTTCCTGTATGGTCACTTGGCGTTGTACTCCTTTAAAGCCTTGCCCAAAATCTGGACGGCCTTTACAAGTTGCTCTTTTTCTAGGACATAGGCAATCCTGATCTGGTTTTTTCCCAATCCGGGAGTGGCGTAGAAGCCTGCTGCCGGGGCTACCATGACCGTGTTGCCGTCCAGTTCAAATTTTTCAAGTAACCATTGCGCAAAATCATCGGCATCCACAACGGGCAGTTCCACAACACAGTAAAAAGCACCCTGCGGCACGGCCACTTTTACGCCCTCCAATTGTTGGAGTTCTGAAATGAGGACATTTCTACGGGAAACATATTCTTCAATGACATCGTCAAAATATTCCTGAGGGGTCTCCAACGCTGCCTCACTGGCTATCTGGGCAAAAGTGGGAGGGGACAATCTGGCTTGGGCAAATTTCATTGCAGTTTGGATAACATCCCTGTTCTTGGAAACGATACATCCGATACGTGCCCCGCACATGCTGTACCTTTTGGAAACCGAATCCACCACAATGGCATGTTCCTCTAGACCATTGACCTGTAAAATGGAATAATGCTGCCTTCCTTCGTAAGTGAACTCGCGATAGACTTCGTCCGCAATAAGGAAAAGGTCGTGCTTCTTCACCAAAGTGGCCAGTTGTTCTATTTCTTCCTTACTATAGAGGTATCCTGTTGGGTTCCCCGGATTGCAGATCAGGATGGCCTTCGTCTGTGGAGTGATCAGCTTTTCAAATTCCGCAACGGGTGGAAGCGCAAAATTGGTGTCTATGGATGAGGCAATGGGTACCACCTTCACGCCGGCAGCAGTGGCAAAACCATTGTAGTTGGCATAGAACGGTTCCGGGATAATGATCTCATCCTCGGTATCCATGATGGTTCCCATGGCAAAAGAAATGGCTTCCGAGCCACCTGTGGTCACAATGATGTCCTTGGCGGCCACATGGATGTCCTTTTTGTCATAATAGGCCGCTATCTTTTCCCGATAGATTTCCGAACCTTCGGTCATGCTATAGGCCAGGACCTCTATATTGTGGTTCCTAACGGCATCCAAGGCCACTTTCGGGGTCTTGATGTCCGGCTGGCCAATGTTCAGGTGGATGACGTGGGTCCCTCTCTTCTTTGCGGCTTCGGCATAGGGGACCAATTTTCGGATCGGGGAGGCAGGCATTTGCCTTCCTTTTTCGGAGATACTCGGCATGTGCTAAATTTTTGGCAAAAATGGGAAAACCAACACTTGAAAACAACACATTACAGGTTTATTTATCTGTTTGCCAAAATGTTAAAATAAGGTGAACGATTCGTCTTATTTTGTATATTTAATATGTACAACCTACTAGAATTAAGAATGTTGGGAAGAAAACTTGCTTTTTTTGTGCTTTTTGCGATGGCGCCCTTGCTGGTTTTGGCGCAGGGGTATTTCTTGCCCAAAGGGCAGAAGTTCGAAAAAATCAGGTTTGAGCTCATCAACAACCTTATCATCATCCCCGTGGAGATCAATGGGGCCGAGCTTACCTTTATTCTGGATTCAGGCGTCAGCAAACCTATTCTGTTCAACCTTTCCGAATCCGATTCCATACCCATCAACAACGTATCCGAAGTCACCATTAGGGGGCTGGGAACAGGGGAGCCAATGAAGGCGCTCAGCTCTAAATCCAATATCTTTCGCCTTGGGGATGTACGGAATTTTTCCCAAGATCTTTACATCGTCTTGGACAGGGAAATCAATTTTTCCACCTCTTTGGGCATACCGGTCCATGGGATAATGGGGTATGACCTCTTCAAGGATTTCATCATGGAGGTGAATTATGGCTCACAAACCATAAAACTCCATAACCCCCAGATGTTCAAACACAAAAAGAAAAAGAATACACAGTCCCTTCCCATAGTCATAGAAAAGAACAAAGCCTATGTGCAAGGAACCGTTTTAATGAAAGATACAGCCAATATTCCAGTTAAACTGCTCGTGGATACAGGTAGTAGTGATGCCCTCTGGCTGTTCCAAGAACCGGAAAAGGGACTGGATATACCTGAAAAAAACTATGAGGACCATTTGGGCAGGGGGCTCAGTGGGGACATTTTTGGAAAACGGAGCAAAATTGATGGTGTCAAAATCGGTGGGTTTGAACTCAAGGAAGCCAAAGTAGCATTTCCGTACTGGGAATCCTTTGCTGCATTGGAAAATCTGGGCGACCGCAATGGTAGTGTGGGAGGGGAGATCCTGAAACGGTTCAACATCGTTTTTGATTATACCCGTGGATTGGTCACCCTGAAAAAGAACGGTAATTTTAAGGAACCTTTCCACTATAATCTGTCCGGCGTACAACTTCAGCACAATGGACTGCGGTACATCGCCGAAAGTATTGCCGGTCCCGGCGGAATTGTCAAGGACGATGATTCCACCTTTGGGAATGTCCAGATACTACTGGAGAACAAGACCAGACTCAGTTTGGTGCCGGAAATCGTGGTGTCCGGTATCAGGGCCGGAAGCCCAGCTGCAGAGGCCGGACTGCGTGAAGGGGATGTGATACTTGCTGTCAATGGTAAAAGCGTACATCGGTACAAACTACAGGATATCCTCAAAATGATGAACGAGAAAGAAGGCAAGCGCATCAAAGTGCACATAGAAAGGTACAACAGGGACCTCACGTTTTCCTTTGTGCTCAAAAAAGTCTTCGATGACGACTAAAAAAAATCCCCGAAAAACAATCGCTTTTCGGGGATAGGGTCATAATTTTCTTTTTACTTACTTAGCTCCTGGGCCGTTTACGTTCCCTTTTATTTTTAGAACCTTAGTGGGAGTGTCCGCATTGGAGGTCACCGTGATGGCCTTTCTAATGGGTCCTACCCTGTTGGTGTCATATTTCACCTCTATCTTGCCAGTTTTTCCGGGCATGATGGGTTCTTCTGGCTTTTTCGGGATGGTGCAACCACAGCTTGATTTTACGCTGCTGATCACCAAGGGCGAACTTCCGGTATTGGTAAATTCAAATACCCGGACACCATCGCTGCCCTTTTCAATTTCACCGTAATCAATGGTCTCGCTCTTAAATTCAATCTTAGCAGTTTCCTGGGCATATATCCCTAGAGATAGAAGCCCTACAAACAGCATGAGTACAGTTTTTTTCATCATTTTTGGTTTTTGGGTGAACTCCAAATGTAGATGTTTTGCCACCTGCATCCAAAATTCTTTTGTTATCTAATAACGTTACTTATTTTTGTTTCGTATTTCTGGATTGGCTTCTATCGGAAGAATTGCATTAAATTAACATTGTGTTTCCCTTCAAAAAAACCAATCCATACCCATTAAACAAAAACTGTACCGAAAAATGGAGATTCCATCAAAATATGAACCCCAAAGGGTTGAAGGACACTGGTATGCGTACTGGACGGAACATGGCTATTTTAGCTCGAAACCCGATGAAAGAAAGCCCTATACCATTGTAATACCCCCGCCAAACGTCACCGGGGTACTGCATATGGGGCACATGCTCAACAATACCATCCAAGATGTTTTGATACGAAGGGCAAGGCTTTTGGGCAAAAATGCCTGTTGGGTACCGGGAATGGACCACGCTTCCATTGCCACGGAGGCCAAAGTGGTCGCCAAACTGAAGGATCAGGGCATCAACAAGGCCAACCTATCCCGGGAAGAGTTCCTGAAACACGCCTGGGACTGGACGAACGAGTATGGCGGTGTTATTCTTCAGCAGTTGAAAAAACTGGGTTGCTCCTGCGATTGGGACCGAACCAAGTTTACCATGGATGACGATATGTCAGCTTCGGTGATCAAAGTTTTTGTGGATCTTTACAATAAAGGATTGGTTTACAGGGGGTTTCGAATGGTAAATTGGGACCCTGAGGCCAAGACCACCTTGTCCGATGAAGAGGTCATTTATGAAGAAAGACAAGGGAATCTGTATTATTTGGCCTACGCCATAGAAGGTTCAGACGAAAAAGTGACCATTGCCACCACCCGTCCAGAGACCATTTTGGGAGATACTGCAATCTGCATCAATCCCAACGACGAAAGGTACCATCACCTCCGCGGCAAAAAGGCCATTGTGCCCATCTGCGGTCGTGTGATACCTATCATTGAGGACGACTATGTGGATGTGGAATTCGGGACAGGCTGCTTAAAAGTGACCCCTGCCCACGATGAAAATGACAAAAACCTTGGGGACAAGCACAATTTGGAGGTCATCGATATCTTTAATGAAGATGCGAGCCTCAACTCCTTTGGACTTCACTACGAAGGAAAGGACCGTTTTTTGGTGCGCAAGGAAATTGCGAAGGAGCTGGAGGAAAAAGGCTATTTGGTCAAAGTGGAGCAGCACTTGAACAAAGTGGGCACTTCGGAACGGACCAAAGCGGTCATTGAACCCCGATTGTCCGACCAATGGTTCCTGAAAATGCAAGAATTGGCCAAACCGGCTCTCGAAGGGGTTTTGGAAACGAACGACATTAAACTATATCCATCCAAATTTGACAACACCTATCGCCATTGGATGGAAAACATACGTGATTGGAACATTTCGCGCCAGTTGTGGTGGGGACAGCAGATTCCGGCCTACTATTATGGAGATGGAAAGGATGATTTTGTGGTAGCGGAAACCCCCGAAGAAGCACTGAAATTGGCACAGGAAAAAACTTCGGACTTCGGACTTCAGACTTCGGACTTGACACAAGACCCGGACGTTTTGGATACCTGGTTTTCATCCTGGTTATGGCCCATCAGCGTGTTTGGCGGTATTTTGGAGCCGGACAATGAAGAGGTGGATTATTATTACCCGACCAATGATCTGGTCACTGGACCGGATATCCTGTTTTTTTGGGTGGCCCGTATGATCATGGCCGGATATGAGTACCGTGGAAAAAGACCTTTTGAAAATGTATATCTGACCGGATTGGTCCGTGACAAACAGCGTCGGAAAATGTCCAAATCGTTGGGGAATTCACCCGACGCACTGAAATTGATCGAAGATTTTGGGGCCGATGGTGTTCGTGTGGGACTGCTGTTGAGTTCTGCCGCAGGTAACGATCTCTTGTTCGATGAGGCACTTTGCCAACAAGGTTCCAACTTTGCCAATAAGATTTGGAACGCTTTCCGGTTGGTAAGGGGATGGGAGGTCGCCGATATTCCACAGCCCGAAGCGGCCAAAGTGGGAATTGATTGGTACAGGGCCAAGTTTGATCAGACCTTGGTGGAAATAGAGGACCATTTTTCCAAATACCGTATTTCAGATGCCTTGATGGCCATCTATAAATTGGTCTGGGACGATTTCTGTTCCTGGTTGTTGGAAATTGTGAAACCGGACTATCAGAAGCCCATCGATAGCGTGACATTTGACGCGGTCACCCAGTTATTCGAAGAAAATTTGAAATTGCTGCACCCGTTCATGCCATTTTTGACCGAAGAAGTCTGGCAACATATTAAGGAACGAACCCCGGAGGAAGCATTGATCGTGTCCCAATGGCCAAAACCCGGCAAAGTGGATACGGCATTGATCAACGGTTTTGATTTTGCTGCGGAGGTCATCTCAGGTATCAGGACCATCCGAAAGGAAAAAAGCATTCCCCAAAAAGACGCATTGGAACTTTTTATGATGAATGCAGAAGGCGTGGACAACCAAATGGATGCCATTATTCGGAAGTTGGCCAACCTATCGAATTTAGAGGTGACGGACGCCAGTTTGGATGGTGCGTTGACCTTTAGGGTAAAGAGCAACGAGTATTTCATTCCCATCAGTGGGGCCATTGATGTGGAGGCCGAGATTGCAAAAATCAAGGAAGAACTGAATTATACCAAAGGCTTTTTAAAATCGGTCCAGGGAAAATTGAGCAACGAACGCTTTGTGAACAATGCCCCGGAACAGGTCGTGGCTATAGAACGAAAAAAGGCTGCAGATGCCGAGGCCAAGATCGAGACTTTGGAGAAAAGCTTGGCCAGTTTACAATAACCTTTGGTTATTCGAACAATTTTTGAAAAGGGAAGCTGGCTTCCCTTTTTATTTTTTTCATACTTTGGAATCGATTAGAACCAACACTTTTTATGGACCATGAAAAACCTCAATAGAAGAAGTTTTATTCAAAAAACGTCCTTGACGGCTGCTGCGGTGGCCATTGTTCCCAATTATTTAAAGGCAGCCCCTGAAAGACCGATCTCATCGACCTATATGGGCGGTTTTTCCGCTCCGAAGATGGCTAAGGTCCGTGCCGCTTTCATAGGGGTCGGGGCCAGGGGAGGCACACACGCCAAGTTCTTTGCGGCCTTGGAGGGAACGGAAGTCGTTGCCATCTGCGACCTTTATGAAGATTTGGTCAAGGAGAAGACACAATGGGTAAAAGAGGCAGGCGGACCAAACAAGCATAAGAACATAGCGCAATATTGGGGCGATGAGAACCAATGGCGAAAAATGTTGCAGGAGGTACGGCCGGATGTGGTCTTCATTGCCACCAACTGGGTGAACCATGCCCCTATGGCCATCGGTGCCATGGAGCAGGGTGCCCATGCCTTTGTGGAGGTGCCCATCGCATTGACCATCCAAGAAATGTGGGACATTGTGGACACCAGTGAGCGTACCCAAAAACATTGCATGATGTTGGAAAACGTCAACTACAGTCGTGATGAGCTCATGTTCCTGAACATGTGCAGGCAGGGGGTGATCGGTGAAGTATTGCATGGTGAGGCCGCTTACATCCACGAATTGCGTTGGCAGATGGAGGAACAGGAAAGGGGAACCGGTTCTTGGCGCACCCCTCATTATGCCAAAAGAAATGGGAACCTATATCCGACCCACGGCTTGGGTCCCGTTGCCCAATACATGAATTTGGGCAGGGGAGAGGATACCTTTGGCAGTTTGGTTTCCTTCTCGACCCCATCAAGAGGCCGGGGGCTCTATGCAGAAAAGAACTATCCAAAGGATCATAAATGGAACCAATTGGACTTCAAGGGAGGGGATTTGAATACTTCCATCATCAAAACGAACTTGGGAAGGACCATTATGGTGCAATGGGACGAAACCAGCCCCAGGCCCTATTCCAGATTGAACTTAATCCAGGGTACCAAAGGTATATTGGCCGGATTTCCGACCCGGGTGGCGCTCGAAGGAGGTGTTGAGGGGCTGACCACGGACCACCATTCCTGGGTGCAGGGCGACCAACTGGAAAAATTATATGAAAAATACGACCATCCCTTATACAAAAGGTTGAACGAAGCGGCCAAAGGCAGCGGGCATGGTGGAATGGACGGGATCATGGTCTATCGTATCGTGGAATGCCTCCAAAAAGGACTTCCCTTGGACCAAAACGTCTACGAAGGATGTCTCTGGAGTGCCGTTTCACCATTGAGCGAACGCTCTGTGGCCAGTGGGGGAGCTCCACAACCTTTTCCTGATTTTACAAGGGGCAACTGGAAGGAAACCGACCCCTTGGACATTATAAGCTAACCATCACATGATTCAAATACAAGTTCCGGCACGTATCTGCTTTTATGGGGACCATCAAGATTATTTGGGGCTTCCGGTAATTGCAGGTGCCATAGATCGCTATATCCACATAACGGCCCGACCCAATACTGAGGAAAAATTTGTTCTGAAACTATTGGATCTGGAGGAGGAGGAATTCATTCTTTTGGACGATGACTTGAAAAATGTCCAACCCGGCGATTTTTTCCGTTCGGCCATGGCGGTTTTAAAGAATGAGGGCTTCCGTTACCAACAAGGTTATACTGTTGAAATCTCAGGAAATATCCCGGTAAACGCAGGCCTTTCCAGTTCCTCGGCCTTATTGGTGGCCTGGATTCGTTTTTTGGTGGCCATTAATGGTAAATTGGATGAAACAAGCGATTTTCAAGTAGGCAGATGGGCCTATAAAGCCGAAGTGGTTTTCTTCGATTCCCCGGGTGGATTGATGGACCAATACACCATTGCGCAACGTGGGTTGCTCTACATCGATACCGAAAGTGGAAAAAGTGAACGCTTGGTAGGGGACATGGGGCAATTGTTGGTGGCCGAATCCGGTCTGGCCAAAAAGACCCTCGAAGTGCTCAAGAATGCCCGTGTCTTCGCACAAAACGCTGTCGATGCCGTGAAAAGGAACCATCCCGAATTTGTTTTGAAGGAGTCTGTGTTGGACGACTATGAAAAATATTTGGAATCGGTGCCCCACGAATTTCGAGATCATTGGTATGCGGCCATCCATAATTATCAGATTACCCTTGCGGCCAAGAAGGAGTTGCAAAAGGAACTGCCCAACCTTCGAAAATTAGGGGATTTGATGAACAGGCACCAAAAAATCCTTGAGGAGCAGATTCAGAATACCCCTGTAGAAATGGTACGGATGATGGAGGCTGCCATTGGGGCAGGGGCCATCGGTGCAAAAACCATAGGTTCGGGTGGAGGTGGCTGCATGGTGGCCATGGTCACTGGGGAAGTCAAGGAAGCCGTGCGACAAGCTTTTTTGGATGCCGGCGCCAAAGCAGTGTATGAAGTTGAAATAACAGCATAGTGAATATGGAAAACAATAGTTTGGTGATCATGGTGGGAGGGGCTTCGTCCCGAATGAAAAGAAGTCTGTCATCAGATCGGGAAAACAAGGGTGTGATGGACCACATTCCCCATAAAAGCCTCATTCCCGTGGGGAATAGAGGGAAGCCTTTTTTGTTTTATCTGGTCAGGAATGCCATGGAAGCTGGTTATGAAAACCTCTATTTGATCACTAGTCCAGGGAATGAGGCTTTCCAAAATCTGGTGGATCATGGAGGTCTTCCTTCTGGTTTGCAGGTATTCATGGCCATCCAGCAGGTGCCGGGCGATAGGGAAAAGCCCTTGGGAACTGCAGATGCCCTTCAGCAATGTTTGGATCAATATCCGGTGCTCAAAACATCCACTTTTACGGTCTGTAACGGAGACAACCTGTATTCTGTAGGGGCCCTCAAGGATTTACGGAGCGAAAGAAAAGCGGCCAATGCCCTCATCAGCTATGCCAGTTCCGGATTTGAGTTTACGGACGAGCGTATCTCCAAATTTGCGGTCATGGATATTTCCGAAGATGGTTTCCTCAAGAAAATCGTTGAAAAACCTGCCCTACAGGATATGCCCAACTATATTGACGAAACAGGGGAACTTCGTGTGAGCATGAACATCTTCAGTTTTTATGGTGAGGACATTTATCCTTATTTACAGAATTGTCCCCTAGATCCGGTCCGGGACGAGAAGGAACTGCCCAAGGCTGTTGGTAATTTGGTGACGGATAACCCACAAAGTGTGCTCTGTATTCCGCGTTTGGAACACATTCCCGACCTTACAGATGCCAACGATATCCAATTATTCAAAAATTTGGAGTAACTTCATGGTGCACAGCCCCATACTTGCAACGACTAAAATTTTAAACTTTTGGAATGGAATCGTATGCAACGGCATTGTTATATGCCACTCCCTTCTTTATAGGTCTGGTACTTTTCGAAGTGCTCTACGGCCGTTTTGTGAAAAACCAGAAGCACAACCTGATGGATACCGTGAGCAGTCTCAGCTCGGGGCTGACCAATGTGGTAAAGGATTCTTTGGGGTTGGTACTCGTTCTGGTCAGCTATCCATTTTTGTTGGAACATTTGGCGCTTACCGAAATCAAGGCTACCTGGTTGGTCTGGTTGGTGGCCTTCATCGTGCTTGATTTTGCGGGATATTGGAACCATCGCCTCAGCCACCACATCAATTTTTTCTGGAACCAGCATGTCATTCACCACAGCAGTGAAGAATTCAATCTGGCCTGTGCCCTTCGCCAGCCCATTTCCAATCTTTTGGGTTATTATGCGCTGCTCTTGATCCCTGCTGCCCTGCTTGGGGTCCCGCATGAGGTCATCGCTGTTTTGGCGCCTATCCATCTTTTTGCCCAGTTTTGGTACCATACCCAACATATCGGAAAAATGGGATGGTTGGAGTATGTGATCGTTACCCCTTCGCAGCATCGGGTTCATCATGCCATCAACAAGGAATACATCGACAAGAACTTAGGGCAGATATTCTGTATTTGGGACAGGATGTTCGGAACATTTCAGGAGGAACTGGATAAGGTACCGCCCCAATATGGTGTCTTGAAACCTGCCAACACGTGGAATCCCATCATCATCAATTTTCAGCATTTGTGGCGACTAGTGAAGGATGCATGGCGGACCAGGAGCTACTGGGACAAACTACGGATTTGGTTCATGCCTACTGGCTGGCGGCCTGCGGATGTCAAGTCAGCCCATCCGGTAGAGATCATTGAAGATGTCTATAATTTTGAGAAATACCGGCCGGAAGCTTCCAATTCGCTGAAGGTATATGCCTTGTTCCAACTCATCATGACCACGGCCCTGATGCTCTTTATGTTCTACAATTATTCCAACATTGGGTTTGATGGCCTTTTGCTGTTCGGGGGCTTTGTCTTTATAGGCGTCTATGGGTACACGACCTTGATGGACCGAAAAAAGTATGCTGTCTGGATTGAAGTGTTCCGGGGAGTGGCGGGGTTGGCCTTGATTTTCTTCACCAAGGATTGGTTCGGAATCGATTCTTTTTTGCCGATGGCCAGTTATTCCGTGGCCATCTATTTTTTGATCACCATTTTTGGCGGCGTATATTTCACCTATTTTGAAAAGCCATATGCGGCAACCAACTTGGCGTCCTAGAGTGTCCTAATTTCCAAATCCACCAGTTCGATGTATTTTTCCATGGCCTCTTTTCGGCCCATGTTCTTCGCTTGGAACAGGGCATTGGCCTTGAAGGCATTGATCAATGGGGTCCTGCTGCCCGGATTGTCAAAATTTCGGTTGGCAATTTTGAAGTAGGCATACAGTTTTAGTAGCAAATCGGCGGGCAATGGTTCCGTATAGCTGTTCACAAAAGCTACCGCCTCCTCAAATTTTTTATGCAAGGCTTCGTCAATCATCTTCTCTTCTTACAGATGCAATGCAGGTTTTGGCCCCGGTCACTTTTTGGTTCAGTTTCACGGTGATGTTGCAATTCAAGGGCAACAAAAGGTCTACCCTGGACCCAAACTTGATAAAGCCCGCATCTTCACCCTGTGTCACTTGTTCGCCTTCTTCCGCATAATTGACAATACGCCTGGCCATGGCCCCGGCAATTTGTCGGTACCCAATCTCACCAAATTTAGGAGTATGGAGCACCACGGTGGTACGTTCGTTCTCCGTACTGGATTTGGGGTGCCAGGCCACCAAATATTTCCCGGGATGGTATTTGGAATAGGTTACAGTTCCGCTGGCAGGGTATCGGGTGACATGCACGTTCACGGGTGACATGAAAATAGAGACTTGTCTTCTACGTTCCTTAAAATATTCAGGTTCATCCACTTCTTCTATGACCACGACCTTCCCATCCACGGGAGCCAAGATCTCATCAAAATTGGGGGTCACCGGTCTTTTGGGGTTCCTGAAAAACTGGAGAATGGCAATCAGGACAACAAGGGCGGAAATCTGTATGGTGAACCGTGCCCATTCCACATCAATCAAATACTGTGCGGCAAATAGGGCGGCAACCACAAGAAAAAAAGTGAAAATGACTATTTTTTGACCCTCTTTATGAAACATAGGAGAAAATATTAAGTATCAAATATGCAAATGGCGAAGCAAACACCAAGCTGTCCAATCGGTCCCAAACCCCGCCATGACCGGGAAGGATGGCACCACTGTCCTTCACTCCCGCCATACGTTTGAATTTGGATTCCAAAAGATCGCCAAGGCTTCCCGCAACCACGATCAGGGTGGCCATTGCCATCCATTCCATCAAGCTGAGCTTGGTTTCGTACCAAGAAAGGATATAGGCGGCCACCAGTGCAAAAATAAGACCTCCTACAGAACCTTCAATGGTTTTTTTTGGAGAAACTGCAGGAAACAATTTTGTTCTGCCCATGGCCCTTCCCACCAAATAGGCAAACGTATCGTTGACCCAGATCAGGATAAAGATGCCCATGATCAAAAATTGGGCAAAGGCATCATCCTTATAGGGGATCATGGTCAGGAAGATACATCCGCCACCAATGTAGAAAACGGCAATGATGAATTTTTGGAGCTCCGTAAACTCTTTTGGTCTTTTGGAAAATAGAAAAGCAAGGAGCACTAGGTCCACCGTTATGGTCAGTAGCATGAGAAGGGTCACCAGAGCGCCGTCCTGAACAAGATAGATGAATACCCACCAGAGTGCCAGATAAGCGACAAAGATGGCGTATCCCTTGAGCTTTACGATGCGTTTGAATTCATACAGGCAGGCAAGTCCAAAGGCCATAAAAAGGAAATCGAAGGCATCCGAACTTAAAAAAACCGCTCCCAAGAGAAGCACCACGTAGATGACCCCCGTTATGGAGCGCCTTAAAATTTCTTTCATGTACTAGTAGTCTTCCAGGAGTAAAAGATAGACATTTTTTGAGGCACTTCCATAGGAAAGGAAATCGTCTTTGTTCTCCGGTGTAGGTTGAAAATGCTTTAGCGTGGTGATATTGTTGGGAATGTCCTTACGGTATTTTTCCTTGATGATCTTGAGTGCCCCACTGATGGAGTCCACCAATTGGCTTGTGGTGGCAAACACGATCAGGTTGGAGGGGAGTTCGTCCAATTTCTTTTCCTTGATCTGGTTGGAACATACCAAAATGGAGCCGTTGTGGGCAACAAGGTGTTCGCAGGTGGTGAAGAAAATGTCACTTTCCTGCCGATTGCCCGTAAATTCAAGTTTTTCTGAAGCAAAGCGGTTTTCCAGTCTGGGGTCGAGGGAATAGAGCATGTGGTTCTGCCAGTTGTTCTCCGAGATGATGTTTTTCAACGCATCGGATATTTCTGAAAAGTCCTCGCAGTAGATGAACTTTCCCCCGTTTTTCTTGAAATAGATGGTGAACTTTTCGTCAATGGGAATTTTCAGATCGGGCATGTGGTCTCCACGGGTTTCCAAAGTTTCCTTGGAAACCTTTTTTCCTCCTCCGAAAATCTTTTTAAAAACTCCCATTTACCGTATCGAGTGCATTTTTCTATTTCAGTTTAGACTCCATCTTTTGGAACCCAATCTATTTGGCAGGCTCCAGTTTTTCCTCTTCTTTTTCAAAAGGTCTTCTGCCAAAAATCTTTTCCAGATCGTCCTTAAAGATAACTTCTTTTTCCAAAAGCCTGTCAGCAAGCTCGGTCAATTTGTCCTTATTGTCATCCAGGAGCTTGATGGCGCGTTGGTACTGCTCCTCTATCATTTTGGATATTTCCTGATCGATTCGCTGTGCGGTCTCCTCGCTATAGGGCTTGGTGAACCCATATTCGTTCTGGCCAGATGAATCGTAATAGGTGATGTTCCCCAATTTATCGTTCAGACCATATATTGTGACCATGGCCCTGGCCTGTTTGGTCACTTTTTCCAAATCGCTCAAAGCTCCTGTGGAAATCTTGTTGAAGATGACCTTCTCAGCGGCCCTTCCTCCCATGGTGGCACACATTTCGTCCAACATCTGTTCCGGACGAACGATCAAGCGCTCTTCGGGTAGGTACCAAGCTGCTCCCAACGATTGTCCGCGTGGAACTATGGTGACCTTCACCAAAGGTGCGGCATGCTCCAACATCCAGCTCACGGTGGCGTGACCGGCTTCGTGGTATGCAATGGTCTTTTTCTCTTCGGGGGTAATGATCTTGTTCTTTTTCTCCAAACCACCGACAATCCTGTCCACGGCGTCGAGGAAATCCTGCTTGGTCACCGCCTTTTTCTCTTTACGGGCAGCAATAAGGGCGGCCTCGTTACATACGTTGGCGATGTCAGCACCTGAGAAACCTGGGGTCTGTTTGGCCAAAAAGTCGAGGTCCAATGTCTCCGCGGTCTTGATGGGGCGCAAGTGCACCTCAAAGATTTCTTTTCTTTCGTTCAGGTCGGGAAGGTCCACATAGATCTGACGGTCAAATCGTCCGGCACGCATCAAGGCTTTGTCCAGTACATCGGCACGGTTTGTGGCGGCCAGTACAATGACGTTGGTGTTGGTGCCAAACCCGTCCATTTCGGTGAGCAGCTGGTTCAAGGTGTTCTCGCGCTCATCGTTGGAACCTGTAAAATTGTTCTTGCCCCTTGCGCGTCCAATGGCATCTATCTCATCAATAAAGATGATGGCAGGGGACTTGTCCTTGGCCTGTTTGAAAAGATCACGCACGCGGGAAGCTCCCACACCTACGAACATTTCCACAAAATCGGAACCGGACAGGGAGAAGAAAGGCACTTTTGCCTCTCCGGCCACGGCCTTGGCCAAAAGGGTCTTACCTGTTCCCGGAGGTCCAACCAAAAGGGCCCCTTTGGGTATTTTTCCACCGAGCGAGGTATATTTATCAGGGTTCTTAAGGAATTCCACAATCTCTTGTACTTCTTCCTTGGCACCTTCCAGACCGGCGACATCCTTGAACGATGTGCGGGTATCGGTCTTTTCATCAAATAGTTTGGCCTTGGATTTTCCGATGTTGAAAATCTGTCCTCCGGCACCACCTCCGGCACCACCGGACATTCTGCGCATCAAATAGATCCAGATGGCAATGATCAACGCAAAGGGCAGCAATGACAATAATAAATCGCCCAGAACATTGGATTCGGTATCGAACTCCACAATGGTATCCAGGTTGTTCTCTTTCTTGATCTCTGTGATCTCGTTCTGGAAAATCTGTAGGTCACCATAATCCAGGATATACTGGGGCATCAAACTGGAGGAAGGGAAAAGGGGCTTTTTGGCCACTCCTTTGTGCACATCCTTGTTGAGGGCCTCTTCGGTCAAATATACCTTGGCCTGGCGTGTATTGGTGATGATGACGATCTTGGAGATGTCACCATTGCGTAAAAATTCCTGTAGTTCTGAAGTTGTGGTCTTCTCGGTACTGGAGAAGCTGCTTCCTCCAAAGAACTGGAAGCCGATGATCAAAGCGATCACCACGCCGTATATCCACCACGAACTAAAACGAGGTTTCTTAGGGGTATTTGGATTGTTTTCTTTTGCCATTTTTTTTAAGAATTGTAGCTGCTCTCCACCATCGTTACCTTGGCATCTCCCCAAAGTCCTTCAATGTCGTAGAATTCCCTAATATGTTTTTGAAATACATGTACCACCACGTTTACGTAGTCCATCAATATCCATTCGGCATTGTCTGAACCTTCAACGTGCCAAGGCTTGTCTTGGATGGCTTTGCTTACGGTTTTTTGTATAGAGGAAACGATTGCATTGACATGCGTGTTGGAAGTACCGTTGCAGATTATGAAGTAGTCACAAACTGTGTTTTCGATTTCCCTTAGGTCCAGTAGATTTATATCAACCCCCTTTACGTCTTCTATCCCGTGCAAAATCAAGGCAATCAGTTCATCTGCGCTGGCTTTCGTTTTCTGCATTCAAAAATTTTAGTTTTTACAAAGTTATATTTTTTTTGTTTTCTTAGCCTTAGTTTTTAACAAATCGATAAGGCGTACCACATTGGGAGAACATACTCGGATAATCAAACTTGATGCCACGGATTCCACGAATGTATTTTTGAAGGGGCTCCTACAGTCATCCGGCCCCTTGGCAGACTATACCACCATTGAGGCCAAGAAACAGCTCAAGGGTAGGGGACAGATGGGTTCCGTTTGGGAATCTGAAGAGGGTAAAAACCTAACTTTCAGTGTTTTGAAGCACTTTGATTCGTTGCTGGCAGAACAGCAATTTTTGTTGAACATTGGGGTGTCATTGGCGGTCTGTGATGCCTTGGAGGAGCATGCCATACCTGATTTGAAGGTGAAATGGCCCAACGACATTATGTCAGGTTCTTTTAAAATCGGTGGCATTTTGATCGAGAATGTCCTAAAAGGGCAGTGGGTGCAGCATTCGATCATTGGGATAGGACTGAACGTGAACCAAGAAGATTTTGGGAATCTGGACAAAGCATCCTCCTTAAAATCCATCACGGGCCATTTTTATGATCTTGACGGACTTTTGGACCGGATTCTGGAAAAATTACAAACGCATTTGGATGGGATGGAGGGCCAAACGATGGAACAGCTCTTGCCTGCCTATGAAAATCGACTGTTCCGAAAGGACAAGCCTTCCACTTTTACCCATGCCGATGGCGAGCTGTTCATGGGGTTCATCCGTGGAGTGTCGTCCATGGGTAAGCTGGTTTTGGAGCTTGAGGACCACATTTTTAGGGAATTTGACCTGAAAGAGGTAACCCTGCTCTATTGAACTGTTGTTCGTTATGGGAATTTAGAGTCAGGAGGTTGGTGCTCGCTAGACGATGTTTGAAGTCGGAATGGTTTGAAGTTTCCTGCCTGCCTTCCGAAGCCTGGAACTTGGGATTTGTTCTTGAACTTGAAACTTCAGCTTGAACTTGAACGGGGATACAGCAAACTACCGCCTCAAACCCACCGCCGTTTTTGATTATATTTTGTCCAAGTTTTTGGAAAGGGTCTCCATGAAATTCGTGATGGGCGATTTGATCATCATGGCCATCATGGCGTTGAACTGACCTTCAAAACTTAGGCCCACTTCGCTTTCATTTTCTCCCAAGGGTGTAATGTCCGCCGTCAACGTAAAGGGAAGTTTGTCACTGGCGGCACCAAGGACCACTTTGTCATTGGGGTATTGTTCCTTCAACCTAAGCACGATTTCCGGCATGCCCTTTAGGGCAAACTTGAAGGTGTTTTCATCCAGAACCTCAAACTTGTCGATATTGTCTGGCATCAGGGTCTCAAAGTTTTTGATGTCCGTGAGGAAATCAAAAACGTCCTTATCGTTCTTGGATACTTTCTTTTTGGAGGTCTCTATGTGCATGATGTTCGTTTATTTCCATTCCTGCGGATTGGATCTCCACTCCAGCAGGGTCTTCAATTGTGATTCTTTGATGTAATGGGTCTCGGAGGCCTGCTCCACCAAATGTTCGTAGTCGGAGAGTGTGTGCAGTTCCACACCTTCCTGCTCAAAATTGGTGGTCGCCACGGGGAAACCGTAGGTAAAGATGGCCAGCATGCCCTTTACTTTTGCATTTTGGTCCTTTAGGGCCTTAACGGCATTGAGACTGCTTTTCCCGGTACTGATAAGGTCTTCGATGACCACAACGGATTGGCCGGATTCAAATTGGCCTTCTATCTGGTTCTGCCGTCCATGGGATTTGGGTTCGGGCCTCACATAGATGAAGGGCAATCCCAGTGCTTCTGCCACCAAAATGCCTATGCCTATGGCACCTGTGGCCACCCCGGCGATCACATCGGGCTTTCCGTAGAGGTTTTCCACTTGTTTGGCCATTTCCTCTCTCACAAAATTCCGGATTTCCGGATAGGAGAGCATAATCCTATTGTCGCAATAAATTGGGGATTTCCACCCGGATGCCCATGTAAACGGATTTTCGGGTTCCAACTTTATTGCATTAATTTGTAAAAGCAGCTCCGCTGTCTTTTTAGCAATTCCCTTATCTAAAACCATTGCGCAAATGTATGAAGTTTTTGTTAATGAGTCCCCACTGATCTTAACAAACGAGCGCCCTGAAAAATCCAACGGAAACCTGTTTTCATTGGACGGTGATTCCATTATGGAGGCCATTGAGCTGTTGTCCAAAAAGAAATTGAAAAAGGCCTACCTGTACCATCCGGACAGGGACAAGATACTCAAGCTTTTCATGCACAAGATTCCCGTGGTGGTCGCAGGTGGAGGCTTTGTGGTGAACGCAAAGGGCAAGGTACTGTTCATCCACAGAAATGGAAAATGGGACCTGCCGAAGGGAAAGGTGGACAAAGGGGAATCCATTGAAAGAGCCGCTATCCGCGAAGTGGAGGAGGAGACCGGGGTGAAAGACCTCGTGATTGAAAAATTTCTGCGTACCACCTACCATGTTTTCAAACGGAATGGGGAATATCGGTTAAAGCAGACCCATTGGTTCCTCATGTCCACGGACTATACCGGAAAATTGGTTGCCGAGAAGGCCGAAGGTATCAAAAAGGTGAAATGGAAAGGCCCTGAAAAGGCTGCAAAGGCCCTAAAAAATTCGTACAACAATATCAGGATATTGTTTGCCGACCCCTTTATTTCCTAGCCAATATGCCAGAGGCTTCGCTACCCTTTGCCACCCGATATACAGGGTAGGAGAGATAGGCTTCCTCCAGATGTACGGAGCGTTCAAAAATCCAATCCAGTTGTGCGTACCAGTTGTTCGCAAAATTGAGGTCCAGCTTCTTTTTGGTCTCAAAATTTTGGCGAAGTATGGTATCTTTCTGTAGCATATCCAAGGCGACATCTTCAAAAACATAGGGCGAAAAGCCCTCTTTCTGCTGAAGGAAGGTGTCAAAGAAGTTCCAGTTGAAAAAGGAGTCCACGGCATGTGGCTCCAAGGTTTCCAGAAGGTACCTTATGCCCGGTTGACGGGTAGGTATCACATAATCCCCTGGTTTAAAACTGACCTTTTTGGTGTTTTTCTCCACCTTGGTGCCATAATGGAGGTAATGTCCTTCGTAGGGTGCGTTCCGGGTCTTGTAGTCCAAGATGGTATAGGTCTCCACGTTCAGGGAAGTATCCTTGTCCAGTTTGAAGTATTGGATCTTGTTGGCCTCCAATCTTTCTATGACCTTCTGTTGGCTCTGTCTGATGATGTAGGCATCGGGAACGGAAACAGTATCGGTGGGGTAATATTGGTCCTGATAGACCACTTCTTTGGTAAAGGGTTTTGTCCGGTCATATTTTAAACGCGGAAGTCCGGTCACCTCGCTCGTAAGCTGCTCCGCTTCAAATCCTTTAAACTGGAGTGTGGAACTTTGTGTGGTGTCCACTTGCCAGTTCAGGTAATATTCGGTGAGATCGAGGTTTTTTTCCAAGGTCTCTTTGCGTAGGTTCTTTATGTTTTCATGCTCTTTTTCCACTACGGCAATCAAGCTTTCCATGATCTCGTAGGTGCCATCTACCCTTTGTTTGTAGGGTTTTAGCATATGGGTTTCCACCATCAGTCCCAAAGTGCTCCAAAGTGTGGTATAGCCTGTGGAATACCTGGGATGGTCTATAAATTGACTGAAACCCAACTCCGGGGGCATATTGAAAACGTTCACATAAGGCGTGATGTCCCAATCTTTTTCGGCCAACGACTTTTCAATGTCGGGCATGAAGGAACTGTAGAGGTATTTTCCGAGATCTCCGCCCAACTTGTTGTGTTGGGTGAACAAATGGGTCAATGTGTATTGATAGTCGGCGCCGTTGCTGACGTGATTGTCTATGAACACATCGGGCTTTACCAAATGGAAGATGTCCGCGAAGGTCTTGGCGTTCTTGGAGTCCATTTTGATGAAGTCCCTGTTCAGGTCATAGTTCAGGGCATTTCCCCGAAAACCATATTCCAGCGGACCATTTTGGTTGGCCCTGGTGGTGGAGTTCCTGTTGAGGGCACCTCCAATATTGTAGATAGGTATGGTGACCAATACCGTTTTTTCGGGTGCCGGCACATTCTTGGTGGCAAGGTCCCTATAGAGCATCATCGTGGCGTCTATGCCATCACTTTCTCCTGGGTGTATGCCATTGTTGATGAGGATGATCGATTTTTCTTTTCGGATGTTCTCAAAGTTGAAGTCGCCATCCGGGTTGAAGGTCACCATGTGAAGGGGTTGTCCACTATCTGTCTTTCCAATGGTGTGTATGTTTATCTGGGGAAAGTCACGGGCCAACTTTATATAGAAATCAATGGTCTCGGCGTAGGTAGCGGTCTCTTTCTCCCCAGATGCTTCGTAAACGGTCTGGTAAGAGGTTTCCTTGTTCTGTGTTTCGGTTTCACAGGAAATGAACAGGAGCAGGACTGCAAAAAAGAGGATATGTTTCAAGGTGGCACGTATTTGTTATCAGTTGGACCAAAAAGGAATTGACCTTTTGGCAATCCCAAAAATAACGAATTATCTGCTTACGAGGCCATGTTGATGCTGTCCAAATCGCTGGTCTCAATTTTGAAGATGGGCTTGTTCTTAAAATTGAGCGTGTGTGGGCACTTGTCCTTGAATTCGTTCCACTTTTGATAGTCCAATGGGTCTATGGAAGACGTGATCATGTTGATGATGATGTGTTCCTTGATGTCCAAGCGGATGAGTTCTTCCAGAAAATCCCAACCGTCCATGATGGGCATGTTGATGTCCAAAAAGATCACTTCGGGAATGCATTGGTCTTTCTCGGTCCGTTCCTTCAGGGCGTCAAAGGCTTCCTTTCCGTTTTGGAAAATTTGCACATCATCGCACATGGCCACTGGTTTCAGTACTTTTTTAATGCCAAATACGGTTATGGGATCATCGTCCACAATAAAAATACTACTTACTTTCTTCATTAAAATATACATTGAAGGTAGCACCTTTGTCCACTTCACTATTAACTGTTATACTTCCGCCCATGGCCTCTATCTGATTTTTGATGATATATAGGCCTATACCTTTGGCATCCTTCCTATTATGGAACGTTTTATACATGCCAAATATTTTATCGCCATATCTTTCAAGGTCTATTCCCATACCGTTGTCCGATACGCTGAAAATTAATGTTTTCTCTCCCTTTTTTGCATCCATGGTAATGATAGGGTTCCTGTCCGGACTGCTGTATTTTACGGCATTGGTGACCAAGTTCAGTATAATGCTGTCCAAATAGGCGGGAACGCTCCATACCATCATGTCCGCTGGGATGTTGTTGATGATGTTTACCTTGTTCTTTTCCAGGAAAGCGGAAAGGTTCTGACGTACTTTGGATATACTTAAGTTCAGGTTGAGCGGTTGTTTGCTCAAGGTCACATTGGTGTTGATGTCCACGACCTGGTTGAGGTTCTCCAAGGTCTCCAGCAAACTGTCGGATGCTTGGTTGAGCATTTCCATGATATGTGCCTTTTCCGTTTCATTTTCCTCTTCGGACAAAAACTTCAGCAGCATGGAGAAGTTTGCCGAGTGCGAACGCAGGTTGTGCGATACGATGTGGGCAAAATTGATGAGCTTTTTGTTCTGTACGGAGGTAATGTTGATCAAGTTCCTCAACTGATCCTCCTTTTTCTTCATGGCCGTGATGTCCATGCCTATGCCGATGAGGCCACTTATCTTTCCTTCGAGGTCGAAGAGGGGTATCTTGGAGGTCAGGAAATTGGTGGCCTTTCCATTTTTCTTGATGCTGATGGTCTCCTTCCCGAGCATGGGCTTTAGGGTCCTGATCACTTCAAGGTCCTCTTCCCTCGATATTTTGGCGACCTCCGTTTCATAAAGGTCAAAATCGGTTTTGCCAATAAGGTCCTTGGCACTTTTTTCCAAATATTGACATTCGGCCTTGTTGACCAAGATTTTTCTGGAATCCAAGTCCTTCACGAACACGTTCAGTGGAAGGTTGTCAATAAGGGCGGTGAGCAATTGCTGGTGGTGCTTGATCCTGGTTTCGGTAGTGACCTGCACATTGATGTCCTGAATGGTCCCGAACAATTTTACGATCTTGCCATTTTCAAGTACCGGTTTTCCTGCGGCACTTACCCATTTTTCTTCACCATCTTGGGTCACAATGGTCAATTTTTTATTGAAAGGGGTTCCCTCGTTGATGGCACTGTGGACGAGCATTGCTATTTTGTTGCGGCTATATCCCTGTTTGTAAAAGGCTATGGCATCGGTCACATTGGGAGTGTAGGATGGGTCTACATGGTGAATCTTCTTGGTTTCATCGCACCAAAAAAGTTCTTCTGTCTCGATCGTATATTCCCAGCAACCCACTTGTGATACCTCGGATTTGGTCTTCAGGATGTGGTTTACCTTCTCCAACTCCCGTTCTTTCTCCACTTCTCGGGAAATGTCATCGGTCTGGATAATGGTGCCTATTATATTTTCCTTTTCATCGTACCAAGGAGCAAAGGTGCTTTCAAGCCAACGCTTGTCCATCTCTTTCCCAATACAATGTCTTAAGGAAAATGTTCGACTCTCCATTAGCTTTTCCCTTAGGGCATCACTTTCTCCGTAGAGGGCAAAAATATTGACCCCAATACTGTCCTTTGGGGCTATCCCAAAAATATTCAGCCATGAATCTGAGGCGTCCGAAACCATTCCGTCCATAGCGACCAGGGCAGTTGCTTTGGGCAATTGTTTCAGTAAGTAGTGTTGTGCAATTCTCTCGACTGCTTTCAAAACTCGGGGGTATTAGGGAAACTTTATGCTCTAAAGAAATTTCTGACCAATGTAAGGGTAATGTGTCAGCCTACTTATTTATTGTTGTGAAAGGCCCGAAAAATGTTGTTTTCTTGACATATGTCAATATTGTGGTGGTATTTCAATGGAAATATTGAAAATGACAGAAAAATATGTAGTAAAAGAATCAGAAGTTGACTACGACTGTTTCGGGAACCAGCCCCGTATAGTCACCACCGTTGCGAATAACGTCCCTAACGATGGAAGAGCTGATGTAGGATTTGCCTGATGAGGTCAATAAAAACACGGTCTCTATTTCGGAAAGTTTGCGGTTGGTGTGGGCTATGGCCTTTTCAAACTCAAAGTCAGCAGGGTTCCGGAGCCCCCTCAAAATAAAACTTGCCCCGATTTTTTTACAGAAGTCCACGGTCATGCCCTCATAGGTCATCACCTTTATCTTGGGCTGGTCCTTGAAGGCCTCCTCAATGAACTTTGTACGTTCCTCCAGGGAGAACATGTATTTTTTGTCGGCATTGATCCCGATGGCAATCACCAGTTCATCAAAGAGGGTGACGCCCCTGTTTATGATGTCGAAATGCCCAAGGGTAAGGGGGTCAAAAGAACCGGGGAACACTGCACGTCTCATGGTTGAAGGTTTTTATCAAAAATACGGTTTTCTATCGTAAGGCCTCCTCAATGGCGCTGTCGAACAAGGTTTTTAAGGAAATTCCAGCTACGCCGGCCTGTTGGGGCAGTAGGCTTTCCTCTGTCAGTCCGGGCGTTGTGTTGACCTCCAAAAGATGGGGCACATCCCCGATAAAGATGAATTCACTTCGCGTGAAGCCTTTCAGTCCCAGTGTCCTATAAATGAATTCAGCCATTTTCCTCACATTGGTCTCCTGCGCGGCCGATATCCGGGCAGGTGTGATTTCCTGTGATTTGCCCATGTACTTGGCCTCAAAATCAAAAAAATCGTTCTCGGAGACTATTTCGGTAATGGGCAGTACGGTCACTTCGCCCTTGTAGGTGATCACGCCGACAGATACTTCGGTGCCGTCCAGAAAAGATTCGATGATCACTTGGCTGTCCTCTTTGAAAGCTGTGTCTATGGCACCGGCCAGTTCTTCCTTTTGGTACACTTTTGAAATCCCATAGCTACTACCGGACCGATTGGCCTTTACAAAACAGGGGAGTCCCACTTTTTCCACGATGCCCGCCTCATCCACGGCCTGACCCTTGTTCAGATAGTAGGAAGTGGCACAGGGTACGCCATAGGGCTTCAGCGTGCTCAGCAAATCCCTTTTGTTGAAGGTAAGGGCAGATTCGTAATGGTTGCAAGAAGTGTGGGGAATGCCCAGCAGTTCAAAATAGGCCTGCAATAGCCCATCTTCGCCGGGTGTGCCATGGATGGCATTGAAAACACAATCGAAATGGATCTTGGTGCCATTGGGTTGGATGCTGAAATCTGCCTTGTCCACTGGGAATTCTTGGTTGGATGCATCGAGATAGATCCATTTTTCCCTGTTGATGACGATTCGGTAGGTATTGTATTTTTGGGTATCCAAAAATTTGTGCACCACGTTGCCGCTCTTGATGGAAATATTGTATTCACTGGAGTGGCCGCCCATGATAATGGCAATGTTCTTTTTCATCTGCTTTTCAAAATATCGCTTTGCCAAAGTAAAGAAAAAAGGGAAGGCTTTCCTATATTTGTTCCGATAAGGTTTTCCGCATGAAAAATTTTTTGGAGTTCTTAAAAAGTAAAACGTTCCTCATACAGTTGGGACTGGCCGTTGTGGCCATGGTGGTGATTGTTTTTGCCACCTTGCAATGGCTCAAGGGCACGACCAACCACGGTGAGTTCGTGGAAGTCCCGGACTTTTCAAAAATGTCGGTGGCCGAAATGCGAAAAGCGGTCGAGGAAGTGGGATTGCGCTATCAGGTGCTCGACTCGTCCGAATACAACCCCGATTATCCAAGATTTTCCATTTTGGCCCAGAACCCACCAGCGGGCAACAAGGTAAAGGACAATCGTAAGATCTATTTTACCGTAAATCCCTCAGGCTATAAAAAAGTGAGCGTTCCCGATATCATCCAAGTTACCCAGCGCAACGCAACGGCCATGCTCAGGGCCGTGGGATTGGAAGTGGAACGGGTCACCTATATCGACCAACTGGGCAAGGACATGGTCTATAACATGAAGTTCAGGGGAAAATATGTAAAGCCTGGCGACAAGTTGCCCAAGACCTCCAAGATTGAACTGATCTGTGGCAATGGGACCATACCCGAAAGTGCACGTGTACAGGCAGATTCCCAATAGCCATGGATTTCGAGGATAACCAAGAACTCTCTCAGGACGAACTCTTTGAGCATTACAGGTTCGTGGCCTCCAAAGGGCAGGAACCGCTACGCGTGGACAAATTCTTGATGAACTTTATCGAGTATGCCACCCGGAACAAGATACAACAGGCGGCCAAGCAAGGACATATCTGGGTCAATGGCACCACGGTAAAACAGAACTATAAAGTGAAGGCCGGGGATGAGGTCAAGGTCATGTTCGAGCATCCTCCCTATGAATTTCTGTTGACCCCTGAGAACATTCCATTGGATATTGTCTATGAGGACGATTCCCTTTTGGTGGTGAACAAGCCTGCCGGTATGGTGGTCCATCCGGGGCATGGCAATTACTCCGGGACCCTCATCAATGCATTGGTGTACCATTTTGAAAACTTGCCCAATAACAGCTCGGAAAGACCGGGATTGGTACACCGAATCGATAAGGACACCTCTGGATTGTTGGTCATCGCCAAGACCGAAGGGGCCATGACCCATTTGGCCCAACAATTTTTTGACAAGAGCAGTGAACGGGAATACGTGGCACTGGTCTGGGGCAATGTGGAAGAAAATGAAGGCACCGTTGAGGGGCACATTGGGCGAAACCCCAAGAACCGTTTGCAGATGATGGTCTATCCCAATGGGGATGATGGCAAGGAAGCCGTGACCCATTACAAGGTGCTGGAGCGGTTTGGCTATGTTACCCTGATCTCATGCCGACTGGAAACGGGCAGGACCCACCAGATACGGGTGCACATGAAATATATTGGGCACACGCTTTTCAATGATGAACGCTATGGTGGCGAAAAAATATTGAAGGGGACCACTTTCACCAAGTACAAACAGTTTGTGGAAAACGCCTTCAAGGTATTGCCCAGACAGGCATTGCACGCCAAGACCTTGGGCTTTGAGCATCCTGTGACAGGAGAGTTCATGCGGTTCAATACCGAGTTGCCCGAAGATATGGTGAACTGTATCGAAAAATGGCGTGGATATGCCAAGCACCACGAATCATAGTTTCTTTCAATCTTTAGATTGAAAACACCTTTTGCGTATCTTTCCATGAAACCAAATCCTTCGTTATTTTTACCAAATATTGAGGTAAATGGAATGAGCCATGACCATTCTTGGTGCCATCAAGATAGCTTAGGCAAGTTTTAAAAACAGTAAAATTAGAACACATGAAAATTGTTGTATCCCCGGCCAAGTCGCTCGATTTTGAAACGGCGTTGCCCACATCACAATATAGCCAGCCACAGTTTTTGGAAGAAGCCCAAAAGTTGAACGGGGTCCTGAAAAAGAAAAAGCCAAAGGCACTCTCCCAGTTGATGTCCATTTCTGACAATCTGGCCCAACTGAACTGGGAGCGCAACCAAGAGTTCGAGCCCCCTTTTACCCCGGAAAATGCAAGACCGGCCGTGTATGCTTTTAATGGCGATGTGTACCAAGGCCTTGATGCCTACACCATCCCGGAGAAAAAATTGGATCAATTACAGGACACGCTCCGGATTTTGTCCGGTCTTTATGGAATATTAAAGCCTTTGGACCTGATGCAGCCCTATCGGTTGGAAATGGGGACCCAATTGAAAGTGGGACGCAAAAAAAACCTGCACGAGTTTTGGAAAAAGCAGCTCACCGACCACTTGAATGCCGAGTTGGAAGATGGTGAACTGTTTGTGAACCTGGCCAGCAACGAATATTTCGGGGCCGTTGATGGGAAAAAACTGAAGGTGCCCGTGATCACACCCATTTTTAAGGATTGGAAGGACGACAAGCTAAAGGTCATCAGTTTCTTCGCCAAGAAAGCAAGGGGGTCCATGGTGCGCTATATCCTGGACACCGATGCCATGACCTTGGAGGACATCAAAGGTTTTGATCGTGATGGCTATACGTTCAGCCAAGAACACACCCAAAAACCCAACGAGCCGGTTTTTGTGCGCTGATTTTTTGGGGAAAACTGCCAGATTTCCTATGTTCTGGAAAAATGGGGCGAGCTGTTACGTTTATGGGACACCTGCCCTAAATTGTGATACATTCAAATTTGCCCCAAAGGTTGCGCTATAATCACGATCTTTGAGGACATCATTCAATATACAAACACAAACACCGAAACATCCATGCAGCAGTCCAGACGGTTAGAAGAGTTCAAAAAGTCGGTCACCAACAAGTTCAATATATACAATAGCCTTTTCTTGAGCTTGCCGTATAAGAATATTGAAAATGTGGGGATCCTCATTCCCGTTTTGCTCGATCAGTGCGAAAGGGGGCTAAGGGAGGGCAAGGACCCCAAAGAGATTTTGGAGGTCTTTTTCACCAACTTCGCCAATATCAAGGACGAAAGGGAACGTTTGGATTTTATGTTCCGCATCATCCAATACGTGGAACGCCAGGTGGTACTTTATGATAGTGTGGAGGATTCTGCCTTTCCCCAGCTCCAAAAATACAGCAACTCGCTCACCATCAAGGATTACTTTGAATTGGTGAACCGTACCAAGAATTGGGACAAGGTTTCCAAAAAACTGTCCACCTTCAGTGCGCGGATCGTTTTGACGGCACACCCCACACAGTTTTATACCCCCGCTGTTCTGGACATCATCGCCGAGTTGCGTTCGCTCATAGACGAGGACAGGATCTACGACATTGATGTGACCCTTCAACAGTTGGGCCTCACCTCATTGATCAATGCGAAAAAGCCGACTCCTTTGGACGAGGCCAAGAACATCATCTATATCCTCCGAAATACCTATTACAATGCCGTTGGGGAGTTGTACCAGTATGTGAAGAGCAATATCAAGGATGAGGATTTTGAGAATTACAACATCATCAAACTGGGCTTTTGGCCAGGTGGTGACCGGGATGGAAACCCGTATGTTACGGCGGATATTACTCGACAAGTGGCCGATGAACTGAGGCTCACCTTGATGAAGTGTTATTACAATGAGTTGAAGGAACTTCGTAAAAAGCTCACCTTCAAAAGTATGCAGGGCGACCTGGTTGCGCTGAGCGACAAACTGTACAAGGCCATGTTTGACCCGACGGTTCCGATTACCTACGCGGAGATCATTGGACTTTTGGGGGTCATCAGGGAAAAACTGATAGCGGACTATCACGGACTGTACTTGGACCTTTTGGATAGTTTCACGGACAAGGTACACATCTTCAAGACCCATTTTGCCACTTTGGATATCCGTCAGGACCATAGCAAGCACAAATTGGTGGTGGAAACGGTATTGAAGAAGGAAGGGGCCATCAAGGAGAACTTGGAAGAACTCAAGGAAAAGGATTTGGTGAAATGGTTGCTCCAAAAGAACCTGAAGTTGGATGCTGCGGATTTTGATGATGAAATCGTGAAGGATACCATTGCCAATATCCAACAGCTACGGGAAATACAGAACACGAACGGGGAAGATGGTTGCAATAGGTACATCATCAGTAACTCCGAGGATATTTTTGCCGTATTGTTCGTCTTCGGGCTGTTCAGATGGTGTGGTTGGGACGAGAAGGACATCACCTTCGATATTGTTCCCCTTTTTGAGACCATGAAAGGGATGGAAGTGTCCGAAGAAGTCATGCAGACCCTTTTTGACATTCCACAGTATCGAAAGCATCTGGAGAAACGAAACGAAATGCACACCATCATGCTCGGATTTTCCGATGGGACCAAGGATGGGGGCTACTTGAAGGCCAACTGGTCCATATTGAAGACCAAGGAAACACTGAGCAAGGTCTGCAAGAAGAACGGGATCAAGGCCATTTTCTTTGACGGAAGGGGAGGACCACCGGCAAGGGGAGGGGGCAAGACCCACAGGTTCTATGCCGCCCAGACCAAGGATGTGGCCAACCATGAGATCCAACTGACCATCCAAGGGCAGACCATAACCAGTACCTATGGCACCAAGGAACAGTTCAAGCATAACTCCGAACAGTTGCTCACCGCTGGGCTCAGCAACAATATCTTTGGAAAGGAGCTTGTCATAACCACTGCGCAGCGAAAATTGATCGAGGAACTTTCGGATCTGAGCTTTGATAAATACGATGCCCTGAAGCAGCATGAAAAGTTCATTCCTTACTTGGAGCACCGCAGTACCTTGAAATATTACACCAAAGCGAACATTGGCAGTAGGCCGGGCAAGAGGGGCAACAAGGCAAAGCTGACCCTGTCGGACCTTAGGGCCATCTCCTTTGTGGGGTCCTGGAGCCAGTTGAAACAGAACGTGCCCGGATATTTCGGTCTAGGGACTGCCATTCAGCAACTCAAGGACGAAGGAAGGCTCAATGAGGTCAAGAAGCTGTACAAGGAAGTTCCCTTTTTCAGGGCACTGATGCACAACAGTATGATGTCCTTGGCCAAGACCAACTTCAACCTGACCAGTTACATGAAGGACGATCCTGAATTTGGGGAGTTTTGGCACATTCTCCATCAAGAATTCCAACTTTCCAAGAAAATGCTCCTCCAGATTTCAGGGCTCAAGATCTTGATGGAAGATGAGGAGGTATCCCGGGAATCCGTAAAGATCAGGGAAAAAATAGTGTTGCCACTGTTGGTGATCCAGCAGAATGCCCTGTATCATATTACACAGGATTCGGAATTCAAGGAACTGTACGAAAAGATAGTGACACGTTCTCTGTACGGGAACATCAACGCCAGTAGGAATTCGGCGTAAACCAAAATGTTTGGGTTTTGCCAAAGAGTTAAAAAGTTAAAGAGGAAAACACCATCACGCTAATTTTTTAGATTATTAGTGTGGTGGTTTTTTTTTGTCTGACTCTTGACTTTTTTCACTCATTGTCCAGAAAGTCCAACAAGTTTAAACGAGTTTTGTTTAAAATTTTCAACTTTAGACCTTGAACCCAGAACCATTCAAACATACACACCCCTACGAACCTTTTTTGTTTCCAGAGGCCACCAAATTGATTGTGGGAACCTTGCCGCCACCCCGTTTCACTACGGGCGATCTCAGGAAGGAAGATGTCGATTTTTGCTATGGGAGTTGCAATGGCATGCTCTGGCCCATTCTGGACCGCATCTTTGATCTGGGATTGAAGTACGAGACCACGTTTGAGGCCATCTCACAGCGGGAAACATTCCTCCGGAAGCATAAGATCGGGGTTTGCGATATTGTTGCCAGTGCCGAGCGTACCAAAATTGATGCATCCGATCTGGGGATGCAAAATGTGGAACTTCGGGATTTGGTCGGATATCTTAAAAAGTATGGGAACATCCATACCGTTCTTTTTATGGGGGGCAACAGCAAGAACGGCCCGGAATATTTCTTCCGGAAACTCTTGAAGGAACATAACCTAAAATTGGATGTGGTGAATGATGAAGTACCACGGATCCATCAATTCGAATTGCCTGTCACTTCGAGGGGAGTCGAGAAGCATCGAACCATCAAAACCATATCCCTGACCGCCCCTTCGGGTGCCGCCAACCGTGCTGTGGGGAGTTTACAGGCCTACAAAGACCTCAAGGCTAAACATCCGGAATTCAATACGTTGGATTTCAGGGTGATGCAATATCGTTCTTTTTTTGAAGATGAGCAGTAAACTCGATTTTTAGAACTTTTACGATTTAGTTAAGACAATTTTAAGTCTCTTTCTACGTATATACTTCAATCACAAAACCTAAAATTCGAAAAAATGAAAGCAATCCATAAATTTATCGGAATCATTTTCGTTGTTACACTTATGGCTTCATGTTCTGCACATTACCATGCCAATAAAAATGGTATCCCGCCAGGACAGGCGAAAAAAATAACCGGGGCAAAGAGTGCAAAGGCATACGCTCCCGGTCAGCAAAAGAAAAATTAGTCATTGGACAGATTCAAATAAAAAAGGCCCCTATTTATAGGGGCCTTTTTGTTTTTTTCAGGTATTCGGCTTTAGCTTTTTGGGGTCGACAGAATGCCATAGAACATTTTTATCCCATAGGCCAACTGGCCAATCTTTACATTTTCGTTCGGGCTGTGTTGGTTGTTGTCGGGGTTGACCATCGGAACGATGAAGGCGGGAATCTTCAGTTCATTGATGAAAGGGGCTATAGGGACCGTTCCACCCATGGTGCGTATTTGTACCACATTGGAACCAAAGGTGTTTTTTAAGGTCTCGGTCAAGAATAGGCCATAAGGGTTATCCAGTTCGGTGCGGAACGCATCGGTGACGCTCCCTTCTTTTACAGTGACTATTTTGTCGTACTGCATGCGTTCTTCTTTGGAGGGTTCGTGGTCCAACACTTTGAAACCTTGTTGTGCCATATGGTCCTTCACCAATTTTTTCAAGCGGTTTCCATCGGTTTCCACTACCAAACGAAGGTCCAGTTCGGCGGTTGCGCTCTCGGGAACAATGGTCCTTGCCTTTTCCCCGATCCATCCAGAGCCAAGTCCACGGATGTTCAAAGAGGGGTATTGCAATGCTTCTTGGTAAAACCCGCCCACTTTTTCCGCTGACTTGAATTGCAATCTTTCGGCAATCTCTTCATCGCTGTCCGGAACACTTTTCAAGATTTCCTTAGTGGCCTCGTCAAGGGTAATCCCATCATAGTAACCAGCAATGGTGACTTTGCCATCGGCATCCTTCATGCTGGCCAGTAATTGGGCCAATTGGAAGCCAGGGTTTGGGGCGTAGTTTCCATAATGTCCACTGTGCTGTGGTCTAATGGGGCCATAGGTGGTCAGGGAAAGTGTGGTGATGCCCCTACAACCATAAACGATGGTCGGTGCGCCAGTGGCATGCACTGGGCCATCCACGATCATCAGAAAATCGGCTTCCAACAATTCGCGGTACTGTTTCACCGCCTTGGGCAAAGGTTTGCTGCTCTTTTCCTCCTCACTGTCCAAAATCACCTTTACGTTGAACGGGATTTCCTTTCCGTCATTCTTTAACAGGTCGAAGGTGTTCAACAAGGTCACGATGGGAGATTTGTCATCCGATGTGGAGCGGCCGAACAAACGCCAATCGTAATTGATGTCGTCGCCGAGTTCATCAAAGGAAACGGTTTTGAAACTGTCGCCCTCGGGAGCCTTCAGCACCATTTTATAAGGGTCCGGTTGGTCCCATTTGCTAGGGTCCACCGACTGTCCATCCAAGTGCATGTAGATCAAGACCGTGGGTTTTTCATTGTCCACAGGGGTAGCTGCAAAGAACAGGGGCAGATTTTCCGTTTCTAGGACCGCCGTATTGAAATTGCGCTCCCCGAACTTTCGTTTCAGCCACATGATGTTCTTGTCAATATCGTCCGGCTTAAGGGCATCGTTCGGAATGGCGATGAATTCTTGGAGTTCCTTTATGACATCCGCCACTTGGGATTTGACGGACACGTCATCTTGGGCAAAAAGGGAGAATGAAAGTAGGATTGAGAGGAATGAAAGGGTCTTTTTCATGAGACAGATCAGGATTCATTTTAAAACCTGAAATTTAACGAATTTGACCCACAAAACCACCGATTCCGTTCACCCCATTTTGTGTTAAATGTTTGATGAAGGCCGAGCCGATGATGGCTCCTTTGGCCTGTTCCGTAGCTTGCTGAAAGGTCTGTGCATTGCTGATCCCAAACCCAACAATCTGTGGGTTCTTCAATTTCATCCCTGCAATGCGTTCAAAATAAGTGGCTTGTTCCGTTCCGAAACCTTCCTTGGTCCCTGTGGTACTGGCGGAGCTTACCATGTAGATAAACCCTTCCGAAGCATCATCAATGGCCCTGATACGGGCATCACTGGTCTGGGGAGTAATCAAAAACACATTGATCAAACCGTGCTTTTTGAAGATGGTTTCATATTCCTCCTGATACACATCAAGGGGTAGATCCGGAAGAATGAGTCCGTCAATGCCAATTTCTTCGCATTTTTGGCAAAACTCCTCTACGCCATATTGCAAAACAGGATTGAAATACCCCATCAAAATCAAGGGAATGGAAACTGATTTACGAATATCCTTCAGTTGCTCGAAGAGCAGGGTGGTGGTCATTCCATTTTTAAGAGCGGCCGTGGAACTTGCTTGAATGGTAGGGCCATCCGCCAAAGGGTCACTAAAGGGTAATCCTATCTCGATGAGGTCCACCCCACTTTCTTCCAAATCTTGGATGATTTTTACCGTGTCGTTCAATGAAGGGTAACCGGCAGTGAAATATATGGAGAGGATTTTTTTATTCTCCTGAAGTTTTAGTTTGATTCTGTTCATCATGTTATGTTGTGTCTAATCCCCCTTTGAAGGGGGTACAGGGGATGTGGAAACACCCCTAAAGTCCCCTCAAGGGGACAGTTACAAATTAAAATAATCGATATAGTTCTGTAAATCTTTGTCTCCGCGGCCTGAAAGGTTCACTACCACCACGTCATCTTCTTTAAACTTCCGGTCCTTAAAAATGGCCAAGGCATGGGAGGATTCGATGGCTGGAATGATGCCTTCCAATTTGCAAAGGTCCAATCCGGCTTTCATGGCCTCGTCATCGGTGATGGAAATGAATTCCCCACGACCCGAAGTGTACAAATGTGCATGCAAGGGTCCCACACCAGGGTAATCCAATCCAGCGGAAATGGAGTAGGGTTCGGTAATCTGTCCGTCGGGAGTCTGCATCAACAAGGTTTTGCTTCCGTGGATGATGCCTACCTTTCCCAAGGCAGAAGTTGCGGCACTTTCACCTGAATGGATGCCTTTTCCTGCCGCTTCCACAGCAATAATCCCCACTTCGGGAGTATCCAGAAAATGGTAGAAAGCTCCAGCAGCGTTACTACCACCACCTACACAGGCGACAACAAAATCTGGATCTTCACGACCTTCTTTTTCCAATAATTGGGATTTTACTTCTTCAGAAATGACCGATTGAAATCGAGCTACCATATCAGGGTAAGGGTGCGGCCCAACCACCGAACCGATAATGTAATGCGTGTCCACAGGGTTATTGATCCAATCACGGATAGCTTCATTGGTGGCATCCTTCAGGGTTTTACTGCCTGAAGTGGCAGGTCGTACCTCTGCGCCCAACATTTTCATACGGGCCACATTGGGTGCTTGTCGGGCAATATCAATCTCGCCCATATACACCACACACTCGATTCCCATAAGGGCACAAACCGTTGCCGTGGCAACACCATGCTGACCGGCACCGGTCTCTGCAATGATGCGGTGTTTGCCCAATCGTTTCGCCATCAAAATCTGCCCGATGGTGTTGTTGACCTTGTGCGCACCGGTGTGGCACAAATCTTCCCGTTTGAGGTAGATCTTGGTGTTGTACTTTTTGGATAGGCGTTCCGCAAAATATAGGGGTGTGGGTCGGCCCACATAATCCTTTAGCAATTGATGGAATTCTTCTTGAAAGGAAGGTTCCGCCATAATCTTTAGGTAATTCTGCCGTAGCTCCTCACAATTGGGGTACAGCATTTCGGGGATAAAAGCCCCTCCATATTCCCCATAATAGCCTCGTTCATCAGCGTGATAACTCATCATCAGTTGTCAGTTTTAAGTTGTAAGTCGTCACTGAGTTCATTGATGAATGTTTTCAATGACGTAATGTCTTTTAGTCCGGGTTCGATTTCGAATTTGCTGTTCACATCTAGGGCAAAGCAATATTTCGAAGCTGGACTGTTCAAAAATTCCTTTAAGTTCTCCACGGAATCCAATCCGATTCCCCCACTTAAAAAGAAGGGTTTGGTGGACGGATAGTGTTCCAAAACGGACCAGTCAAAAGTATACCCATTGCCTCCAGGTAATTTTCCTTTGGTGTCGAAAAGGAAATAATCGCAAACGGATTCATAATCTTTCAAGACCGAAAAATCAAAATTATCTTTAATGGAAAAGACCTTGATGATTTTAAGTTCGTCATGCTGAACTTGATTCAGCATCTCACTCGGGTGAGACCCCGAAACAAGTTCGGGGTGACGCAAGGTGCGGCAATACTCCACACTTTCCTTCCCATGCAGTTGCACGGCATCCAATCCGTAGTGATTCACTTTTTCCAAAACTTCTTCCACAGGGGCATCCACAAAAACCCCTACTTTTTTGATGGATTTTGGCAATTGCGGCATTGCTCCCTTAAAATAGCGTGAGGAAGGTTCCCAGAAAATAAAACCCAAGTAATCGGGTTGCAATTGTGCCACCTCAGTTGGGTTTTGATTCATGCCGCAAACTTTTAGTTTCATAGTTTCTATTTTGTCAGGTCGAGTGTTTTGAAGCTTGTTTCAAAATGTATCGAGACCATTTCACTTCTCGATACAATTTACCTTTGGTAAATCACTCGAAGTGACTTTATTTTTCTAATTCATCAATAAATGTTTTCGCACTGGCGCCAGGATCATCCGTCTTCATGAAATTCTCTCCAATCAAAAATCCTTGGTAGCCGTATTCTTTTAAATCTCTGATTGCTTCAATGGAACTGATGCCGCTTTCGGACACTTTTACAAAGTCATCCGGAATCTGTTCCGATAGGGTTTTGCTGGTATCCAGGCTCACCTCGAAGGTTTTCAAATTTCTGTTGTTCACGCCTAACATATCCAGACTGGGCATGATGGATTTATGGAGTTCCTCTTCGTTGTGGATTTCCAACAATACATCCAAGCCCAAACTTTTGGCCAATTCGGAAAGTGTCTTGATTTCATCGCGTGACAAAATGGCCGCGATCAACAAAATCACATCGGCACCATAGGCCTTGGCCTCCACAATTTGATATTCATCTATGATGAATTCCTTACGTAAGAGCGGAATGTTCACGGCTGCCCTCGCTAAAACCAAGTCGTCCAAAGAACCTCCAAAATATTTTCCATCCGTTAAAACGGACATGCCACAAACGCCTGCATCTGCATAGCCTTTGGCCACATCCTGCACGTTCAAATTTTGGTTGATGACCGATTTGGACGGAGATCGCCTCTTGTGTTCGGCAATGATTCCCGTATTGCTTTTTCGCAAAAGTGCTGCCAAGGACATTGAAGTGCTTTCCACCATCACCGAGGCTTCCAGTTTGGAAATGGTGATCAAGGATTTTTTCAAATCGACTTCTTTGCGTTTGTCGGCTACTATTTTGTCTAGTATGTTCATTTTTTAATCATTGTCCGAAGCCGGAAGTCCGAAGTCGGAAGTTCATTATTGTCATTTGATGTTTTTTCGAAAGGCGACCATCATATTCATTAAATTGAATGCTTCTTCATATAGGGTATCAAAGCTTTCGGTTGGGATATATTTTCTTCTTTTGGCTTTATGTAAACAAGTGACAACTTCGGCCAAGGAGCGAATGGCATAGGCCATGAATTTTTTAAATTCTGGATTGGTCTGTCCTGTTGAACCCTCGGAAATATTTAATGCAATGGAATCAACTGCCCTTCTTAGTTGAGAACTGAGATTATATATTTCCTCTTTTGGGAAAAGTTGGGTTATTTCATTGATGGCTTCGCCATAATCCATAGCTTTTTGCCAAACAATGATTTTTTCGAACTTAAATTTTGATTCTAACATTGACAGTTGAATGATTTTTATTTTTTCGATCAAGTTCTGATTTGAGTTCAAACTCCTGACTCCCGACTTCTGACTCCCGACCTATTGGGACAAAGATTGCAACTTCTTCAACGCCTCCAATCCTTTTCCGCCCAATAGTGATTCCTTGGCGTTTTCAAATCCTTGCTTTGGGGTGATGCCCTTTACCGTGGCAATGGCCACCCCGGCATTGGCGCAGACCACATTGTTCTGGGCCTCGGTTCCCTTTCCTTGCAACACATTCATAAAGATTTGGGCCGATTCGGAAATGTCCTCTCCACCGGTAATCTCTTCTTGGGTTACTTTTTCCACTCCAAAGTCGGCAGGGGTCAACATGGCTTCGGAGTTGTTGGAAATGGTCTTGGTGTCACCTGTCAACGAAATTTCATCATAGCCATCCAAGGCGTTCAAAATGGTGAATTTTTTATCGGTGTTCTGATAGAGATACCCGTACATCCGTGCCAGCTCCAAATTATAAACTCCTACCATCTGGTTCTTCGGAAAAGCAGGATTGACCATGGGTCCCAACATATTGAAAAAGGTCTTCACGGCCAGTTCCCTTCGGATGGGTCCCACATTTTTCATGGCAGGGTGGAAGAGAGGAGCGTGTAGCACACAAATCCCTGCTTCTTCAATGGACCGCTTTAAAAAATCATGGTCATTACTGAACTTGATGCCCAAAAATTCTATCACATTGCTACTGCCACATTTGGAAGAAACCCCATAATTGCCATGTTTGGTCACGGGAATTCCTGCTCCTGCCGTTACAAAGGAGGCCAAAGTGGAAATGTTGAAAGTGTCCTTACCATCACCCCCGGTGCCGCAAAGGTCGATAGGGTCATAGTCGGATAGGTCCACTGCCAAGCAAAGGTCCAAAAGTGCATCACGGAAACCTTCGAGCTCCTCAATGGTGACACTCCGCATCATATACACGGTAAGGAATGCGGCAATCTGGGAGGTGTTGTAATCACCCTTGGCAATGTTCACCAGCACCTGTTTGGCTTCTTCCTTGGGCAGTATTTCGTGATTGATCAGTTTGTTTAAAGTCTCTTTCATTCTGATAGTATTTGGATATTAGAAGTGAGTATTGAGATTACATTTCTCACTTCTAAATTCTCATGTCTAATCTCTATTGAGCCAATTTTTAAGCATTTGTTTTCCTTCGGGGGTCAAGACGGATTCCGGGTGAAACTGTACTGCGGTCACATCATATTTCGTATGTCGAAGTGACATGATCTGTCCGTTTTCATCCACAGAGGTAATTTCAAGGACTTCCGGCACTTTTGTGTCTACCACCCAGGAGTGATACCTTCCCACTTGAAGGTTTTTAGCCATTCCTTTGAAAATAGGGTCGTCCTTGGTCACAGTGATGGTGGTAGCCACCCCATGGTACACCTTGTCCAGGTTCACCAATGTGCCGCCAAAAACTTCGCCAATGGCCTGCAATCCCAAGCAGACGCCAAAAATGCTTTTGGTAGGGGCGTATGTTTTGATGATTTCCTTCAACAATCCGGCTTCATCAGGAATGCCCGGTCCGGGGGACAACACAATGTATTGGAACGGTTCCACTTCGTCCAAAGTGAGTTGGTCGTTCCGTTTTACAGTGACCTCACAATCCAAATCTTCCAGATAGTGCACCAAATTGTAGGTGAAACTATCGTAATTGTCTATCATTAAAATCTTTCTTCCCATGGTCAGATCGTTTCGGCAATTTCAAGGGCCTTGGTTAAGGCGCCCAGTTTGTTATAGGTTTCCTGTAGTTCGTCTTCGGCGTTGGATGCAGCCACCAATCCAGCTCCAGCCTGATAGTGTAGTTCGTGGTTTTTGCTCAAAAAGGTGCGGATCATGATGGCGTGGTTAAAATTGCCTTCAAAATCCATGAACCCAATGGCTCCACCATAATAGGAACGGCTGGTTTTCTCGTATTTTTCAATGAGTTGCATGGCCATATGTTTGGGCGCGCCACTCAAGGTTCCCGCTGGGAACGTATCGGCCACCACTTTCATGGTGCTGATGTCCTTCTTTTTTTGTCCGGTTACTTTGGAAACCAAATGGATCACGTGCGAGAAGTATTGTACCTCTCGATACGTTTCCACGTTCACCGTGTTGCCATTTCGGCTGAGGTCGTTTCGGGCCAGATCTACCAGCATCACATGCTCGCTATTTTCCTTATCGTCTTGGGCCAATTTTTTGGCCAGTTCGGCATCCTTTTCATCATTTCCGGTACGCTTGTAGGTGCCGGCGATGGGATGGATCTCTGCCTTGCCTTCTTTCACGATTAATTGTGCTTCGGGCGAACTTCCAAAAATCTTGAAGTTGCCGTAATCAAAATAGAATAGGTAAGGGGAGGGGTTGATGGAACGCAAAGCACGGTACACATTGAATTCATCCCCCTTGAATTTTTGGGTGAACCTTCTAGAAAGTACCAATTGGAACACATCGCCACGCTGACAGTGCTTTTTGGCGAGTTCCACATGTTCTTTGTATTCCTCGTCCTTCAAATTGGATTTGGGCTCACCTTCCTTGTTGAAATTGTAGGAAGAAAAGGTTCGTACATTGAAAAGTTGCGCAATCTCCTCCACATTACTTTCCGAATCATAACAATGGGCGAACAGATAAGCCTCATTCTTAAAATGGTTGATGGCAATGATGTTCTTGTACACCGCGTAATAGATGTCCGGAATGCTTACCGAATCTTCTTTTTTAGAAATGTCCACATCCTCAAAATACCGGACCGCATCATAGGCCATATAGCCAAAAAGGCCATTGTTGATGAATTTAAAACCATTTTGGGCCACCGAGAATTGATTGGCAAAGTTGTGGATGACCTCGGTCACATCGGTAGAAGAATCAATGGCAGTTTCCAATTTTTTACCATCAGGGAATTGTTGCGTGATGGTCTCTTGCTCCACTTTGATGTAGGCAATGGGATTGCAGCAGATGTACGAGAAGCTGTTGTCGTTGGCATGGTAGTCGCTACTTTCCAGCAGAATACTGTTCGGGAACTTGTCCCTGATCTTGAGATAGACACTCACCGGGGTGATGGTGTCGGCCAAGATTTTTTTGTAATGTGTTTCTAAATTGTATTTCATAAGGTCCTAAAAAAGAAAAAGGCCTGTCGTGATGACAAGCCTCTTGTATGGTTATAACGGGGACTTAGCTCACGACGTTTGACGTAAGTTGTTCCACCACCAGTTATTTGCTATAAATAATTTCATTGCCTCAAATATAGGGAGGAATTTTTAACGGGCAAACATTGTTTTGTGTAAAATCAAAATCCCGTCCAAGATTTTCCTGGACGGGATTTTCACACACTAAACTGGAGCTGATTACATCTGTAGATCAACTACCAAATCAAATTCGTCATAGATCAACTTGTCCTTGGCGGTACCAATGATGCCAGAACCGTATTTTACATCGTAGTTGGTTCGGTCCACTTTCAAAGAGGCAGTGGCCTTGTCACCGTAAACAGATACATCGAAAGTCACGGGTTTTGTAGTGCCTTTGATGGTAAGGTCGCCGGTAACAGCATACGAGTTTTTGCCAGTAGCTTTCACTTTGGTGAACACCAATTTGGCAGTTGGGTGTTTTTCGATGCCAAAAAAGTCGTCAGAACCCAAGTGGCCATCCAATTTTCCTTTGTAATCACCTTCCAGGTCGGTGGTGTTGATGCTGGTCATGTCTACCACAAACTGTCCTCCTACCAATTTTTCACCGTCAAACTCGAGGGCTCCTGATTGAAGGGAGATGGTGCCGGTGTGTGAACCGCCCACTTTGTACCCTTTCCAGGTTACGGTGCTTTCAGAGGCTTTCACTTCTTTGGTTTCTTTTTCAATTGGATTTGCAATAGCAGAAGCTCCAAAAAGGGTGATCAAGGCTAAACTTAAGATTGTCTTTTTCATGATTGTTTTAAATGTCTGTTTTTAATTGTTATTGATTTATATAAGGGTAAATAATTCTTCTGTCGATTTTCTTACTTTGGGAAGGTGTTGGGTCTGGTCCTCTTCCGATCTGTAACCAATGGGAAGGACCACGGCGGCATTAAGGTTCTTTTCGACCAGTCCCAAAATCTCATTGTACTTATCCGCTTCAAAACCTTCCATGGGGCAGGTGTCTATTTTAAGCTCGGCAGCCGCCTGCATCAAGTTGCCAAAGGCAATATAGGCCTGCTTGGCGGTCCAGGTGTCCTTGGCCTCAATGGGAAGCGAAATCAATTTTGACTTCATGAAATCAGAGTATCCCTTAAGGTTTTCGGCAGGGATGTTTCTGGTTTCCACAACATTGGTCAAATAATCATCCACCAGTTCCTCTCCAAAATCCGATGCATTGGCAAAAACGATCAGGTGCGATGCATCCGTGATCTGGGATTGGTTCCATGAGGCAGGCTTCAACTTTTCTTTGGTCTCTTGGTCCGAAATCACAAAAATGTGATAAGGTTGCAATCCGTAGGAAGAAGCACTCAAACGGGTTGCTTCCAAAAGGGTTTCCAAGTCCTGATCCGACACTTTTTTAGTGGGATCGAATTTTTTGGTGGCGTAGCGCCAAGTTCTATGTTCAATTACGCTGTTCATTATCTCTAAAATTTATCCAATAGGGTATTCAATTGTTCCAGTTCCTCTTTGTTGAAATTTTTTACAATATCATTTTCGGCCTCAGCCAAGGCTTTGTCCATTTCAGATAGGGCATTGGAGCCTTTTTCCGTGATCAAGATTTCAACTTTGCGCCGGTTGGATGGGCACACATTCCTGACCACATAATCTTTGGCCAATAGTTTGTCCACCAGTCGTGTGGTGTTGCTCATTTTGGTGACCATCCGATCGTTCAAGGTGGAAAGATTGGCAGGTTTGCCGTGTTGTCCCCTCAGAATGCGCAACACATTGAACTGTTGAAGGGAAACATCAAATGGTTTTAGCGCATTGTTTGTCAATTCATTGAGCTTGTTGTTCACCAAGGTCATATGAATCAATGTCCTACTTTCCAAGGGCATTTTCTTTGACGTTTTTATGATTTCCTCCACATTCATGTACAAACAATATTTGTATATACAAATGTATGTCGATTATTTGATTCCCACCTTACATTTAACAGATAAAATTTTGTTAAAAGGAATCATGGGGATGGTTCATTAATTAATTTTAAGGTTGTAAATAGCAGTGAATGAATAGGTTATTGATTTTGTTTTTGACATTTTCCTTGGTGGTGGGTTGTGGCGATGGTAAAAAGCCAAAAGATGTGGCTGACAACCAAGAAGTTGCTGTGGGATCCCAAAATGACGAAAAGGTGGCTTTTCCCATTTATGATTTTAAAGGGTTGGAACCATTGCTCCATAAAGAGGATGACCAGACCTATATCATTAACTTTTGGGCCACGTGGTGCAAACCCTGTTTGGAGGAACTTCCCCATTTTGAACGAATCAGGGAGGAGCAAAAGAACAATAATGTAAAGGTGATCTTGGTAAGTCTGGACATGCCCCATATGTGGAAACCCCGATTGGAGCCTTACGTGAAAAATAAAAAGATCCAATCGGAAGTGGTGATCTTGGACGACCCCAAACAAAATGAGTGGATTCCCAAAGTGGACGAAGCATGGGGCGGTGGCATTCCCGCTACCTTAATATATAATAAGGACAAGCGGCAATTTTTTGAAAAAGGATTTACCTACGAGGAACTCAACGAAGCATTGAACAAATTCACCAAATAAAGACGACTATGAAATTAAGTAGGATGCTCGGATTTTTGGCATTGATACTCATTTTTGGGGCATCGTTTGCCATGGGAATAAGTGCGGCCAAAGACCACATTGCAGACGATGGTTATGAAATCGGTGATGTTGCCGCGGATTTTTCATTGAAAAATGTGGATGGCAAGATGGTTTCTTTGTCCGACTATGCCAATGCCAAGGGATTTTTGGTCATTTTCACCTGCAACACCTGCCCATATGCGAAGGCTTATGAAGATCGTATCATGGCACTGGACAAGAAATACAAGTCCCAGGGGGTGCCCGTGATTGCCATCAACCCAAATACGAAATCTGGGGATGGATTTGCGGAAATGAAACAAAGGGCCAAGGAAAAAGGATTCACTTATCCCTATCTTCATGATGAGGGACAAAAAGTATACCCGCAGTATGGGGCTACCAAAACTCCTCACGTGTTCTTGCTGGAAAAGACTCAAACAGGAAATGTGGTGCGCTACATTGGTGCCATCGATGACAATTACCAAGACGCATCACAGGTGGATGAAAAGTTTGTGGAAAACGCAGTGGACGCCATGTTGGCCGGAAAAGAAATAGATCCCAGCACTACCAAGGCCATTGGATGTGGCATCAAGTAAAGGGGGCTGTTCTAAAATAAAACACAAGGAAATCCGGAGTAACGCTCCGGATTTTTATTTTTGTAGGGATAAAAACAGCATACTATGTCAGATCTATCACAAGAGGAATGGGCTGAGCAGCTCGAAAATGATGATAACGCCTTCATATTGGATGTGCGTACCCCCGAGGAAGTGGAAGATGGGTATATCCCCGGAGCCACCAACATCGATATCTATTTGGGGCAAGAGTTTCTGGACGAACTGGAAAAACTGGACAAGTCCAAAAACTATTATGTGTATTGCAGATCGGGCAACCGAAGTGGGCAGGCCTGTGCCATCATGAACAGTATAGGAATAGAAAATGCATATAACCTGGAAGGCGGCTTTATGAACTGGGAAGGCGAAGTGGCAGAGTAGACCTCCATTCATCCCAAATCGATGCGAGAAGACCTACTACATTTTATTTGGAGGCACAACAAGCTTCCAAAGAATGGACTATGCGCTGGGGAAAACGGGAGTGTGGCCATCAAGGCCGCAGGAACCCAGAATCCCTATGCAGGCCCCGACTTTTTCAATGCCCAAGTGGAGATCAATGGCCAGCTTTGGGCAGGCAATGTAGAAATGCACATCAAATCATCCGATTGGTATGCACACCACCACGAGACAGATGAAAATTACGACAGCGTCATCCTCCATGTAGTTTGGGAAGATGACGTTGCCGTTTTTAGGAAGGACGGTTCCCAGATTCCCGCCTTGGAGCTGAGCCGTTATGTGACAGGGCAGCTTTTGGTGGCATACAGGGGGCTTATGGAAAATTCCAAGCCTGGCTTCATCAATTGTGAAAAGGATTTTGGGACAATCGATTCTTTTTTGGTCGAGAGTTGGTTGCACCGATTGTATATTGAACGGTTAGAGCATAAATCCGAACTCATACTCGACCTGTTGAAAAAGTCGAACAACGATTGGGAAGCGGTTCTCTTTATGATGTTGGCCAAGAATTTTGGGTCCAAAGTGAACGGACCCTTCTTTTTGGAACGGGCACAGCAATTGGATTTTTCCATCGTGAGAAAAACCAGTAACGAACCTTATCAATTGGAAAGTCTGCTGTTCGGACATTTTGGGCTTCTGGATGAGAAGGATTGTACGGATGGATATTACCTGCAACTCCAAAAGGAATACGATTACCTCTCCAGAAAATACGACCTGCCCATGCGCACGGGGAAACCGGAATTTTTTGGTCTCCGCCCGCCCAATTTTCCCACCCTTCGGGTTTCGCAATTGGCCAACCTGTACCATGGCAGGCAGGGCCTATTCTCAGAACTGATGGCCAGCCTTTCCTTGAAGGATGTCCATCGCATTTTTGATGTGGGGGCCAGCCCGTACTGGCATGACCATTTCACCTTTGGGAAGACATCCCGGAAAAGTGCAAAGAAGCTTTCGAAAAAATTCATCGACCTGTTGGTCATCAATACCCTTGTGCCGCTCAAGTTCTGCTATGGCAAACAATTGGGGAAAGATTGGAACGAAGAACTGCTCGCTCTGGTGGCGGAAGTGGAAAAAGAGAACAATTCCATCATTGGAAATTTTGAAAGACTCGGGGCAAAAGCCAAGAATGCTTTGGAAAGCCAGGCCCAATTGGAACTGTACACAAATTATTGCGCCAAGAATAAATGCCTGCAGTGCAGTTTGGGCACCCAATTATTGAACAGAAATACCTAATTTTGAGCATGTCTTTGTTCTATAACACCCTTTATTATTTCCAAAAACGAGGCTTCGAGGTCTGTAGGCGTATTGCCGAGCGATTGGGAATCCGTGCAAGGGTGGTACGCACCAGTTTCATCTATCTGACCTTTGTGACCTTGGGATTTGGTTTTGCACTCTATCTTTTCATTGCCTTTTGGCTCCGCATCAAGGATTTGGTCTATACAAAGCGCACTTCTGTTTTTGACCTGTAACGTTATCGGAAACCAGTACAACCTCTTGCTGAAATCAAGTTTTTTGAATCATTTGGACATCTGTTAAAAGAAAATGGGATGTCATTTTTGATGCCAATACAAAATTTTCCAGATCGCATAGTTAAAAAAACATAAAATTTGATAGCGTTGATTTTTTTTTGGATATTGCTGCCTTTACCATACCAAAAACTAACTAATACCAACATATGAAGTATTTTCTTACTCTAATGTCTTTTTTTGCCCTGTCCGTGGGCTTTTCACAGGAATTGACCGTTGAGGGCAAGACCTACAATGTCTCCAAGAACATCAATGACGGGGCCATAGAACTTGAAGTGAGCGGAGGGGTTGAGCCTTATACCTATAAATGGAGCAACCAAAGTACGCCCCTGACCTCAAAAAGGGCACAGGGCCTTGTGGAAGGGATACCCTACAGTGTTGTGGTGACCGACGCGGCCGGAAATTCCGTGACAAAGGAATTTGAGATCAAGACAGAATCCATCACCGAAATTTTCAATGGAACCATGACCCCGGCAGTAAGCGCTTTGGGGTCTGTTCTTTTTTGGGACCCTTTTGCAGCCATCGGAGTCTACGATCCCGTGGCCTATGCAGATGTCAAGCTGATCGGGGTGCCCGATTGGAGCAATGAGACCCAGGACAAGTTTGTGATGAAGCAATGGCTGAAGACCGATGGACAAAATGTTGCGGTCGGGGACGATATTGCCATCATCACCAGTGACAAGAACGGTGACATCACCATCAAGGCCACCGCAAAAGGAAAGCTCCATCACAAAGTGAAGGAAGGAAAGGTGATATACAATTCCGAGAACCAAGAGCACGTCATCGAGCAGGGCGCGCACTATTTTGCGGAAGTGGAGTATGATGAGCCAATCGCCATGGTCCACCCCAATGGAGATCCCATTATAAAAGGTATCCCCTTTATCGTGATCTGGTTGGTTTTGGGAGCCTTGTTCTTCACCATCCGTATGGGCTTTATCAACATTCGTGGGTTTAGGCACTCCATTGATCTGGCCAAAGGAAAATATGATGACCCGGATGCACCTGGGCAAGTGACCCACTTCCAAGCTTTGGCCACTGCCGTTTCAGGTACCGTGGGTCTTGGAAACATCGCAGGAGTTGCTGTGGCAGTCTCGTTGGGAGGTGCAGGGGCCACTTTCTGGATGATCGTTTGTGGATTGCTTGGGATGTCCTCCAAGTTTGTGGAGTGTACGCTTGGGGTCAAGTATCGAGACATATTGCCTGACGGGCGTGTGTTCGGTGGCCCGATGAACTATTTGCGTTACGGTCTCGAGAAAAGAAACATGAAAGGTTTTGGAAAGGTGTTGGCAGGTGTTTTTGCCGTGTTGGCCATCGGTGCCTCCTTTGGAGGAGGAAACATGTTCCAGGCCAACCAATCCTTTGAGCAATTGGCAGGACAGTTCCCCGTTTTGGCGGGCAACGGATTCTGGTTCGGTGTGGTCACCGCAATTTTGGTCGGGGTGGTCATCATCGGTGGGATCAGCAGCATTGCCAAAGTAACAGGTAAGATAGTGCCCATCATGGCATCTATTTATATTGTAGCGGCCCTTGCCGTTATCATCATGAACATTCAGAACATAGGCCCTGCCTTTTCAGCCATTTTTGATGGGGCGTTCAGTCCTTCTGCGCTAAAAGGGGGTATTTTGGGTGTATTGGTCATCGGTTTCCAAAGGGCGGCCTTTTCCAATGAAGCAGGGGTCGGTTCCGCTGCCATTGCCCACAGTACGGCCAAGACCAACAATCCGCCTTCTGAAGGATTCGTGGCCTTGTTGGAGCCTTTTATAGATACAGTGGTCGTGTGTACGCTGACCGCATTGGTATTGATCTTTACAGGAATGCACGAAGTAGAGGGTATGGCAGGTGCCCAGTTGACATCTGACGCCTTCGGAAGCCAGATTTCTTGGTTCCCTTACATATTGGCCTTGGCAGTGTTCCTTTTTGCCTTCTCCACCATGATTTCATGGTCTTATTACGGAATGAGGGCCTGGACCTACCTTTTTGGGAAGAGCAAGCGTTCCGAAATGTTCTACAAAATGCTGTTCTTGGTGTTTGTGGTCGTTGGTGCTTCTGTAAGTTTGGGAGCCGTGTTGGATTTTTCCGATATGATGATCTTGGCAATGTCCTTCCCTAACATCATAGGATTGTACATTATGTCCGGTGAGGTGAGAAAAGATTTGGACGGCTATTTGCAAAAATTGAAATCCAACCAGCTTTTCAAAAAAGCGAAGAGCTAAGCATTGGTTTAAAATAATGATGAGATCATCCCACTTTAGGTTCAACAAACAAGAACGGAGTGGGATTTTCTTTTTATTGCTCCTTGTGGTTTTGGTGCAAGGGGTTTATTATGTGGTGCAGTCAAAACCTTTTGGCGATGGCACGAATTTTACCGAGGATGCCCTGGCCTTGCCCCAATTGGACAGTTTGAAGCATAGCGTTCCAAAAGACACGTTGCAACTGGCCCAGTTCAACCCCAACTACATGAGCGATTATAGGGGGTATGTGCTCGGGCTCTCCACGGACGAGCTGGACAGATTGGTCGCTTTCAGGAAACAGGGAAGGTATGTGAATTCCGCAGAAGATTTTCAGGAAGTGACCCAGATATCAGATTCTCTTTTGGAAACTATCTCTCCCTATTTCAAATTTCCTGTATGGCGACAGAGGGAAACTGTACGGCCATCGAAACCATTTGCCCAAAAAGAAAAGAAGGTAGTTGCCCCAAAGGACCTGAACCTTGCCACCAAAGAGGAATTGATGCGCGTGAACGGCATTGGGGATAAGCTATCGGACCGAATCATCAATTTTAGGGAGCGGCTCGGTGGATTTTTGGTGAACGAGCAGCTCTACGATGTGTATGGCCTGGACCCGGAAGTTGTAAAAAGGGCGTTGGTCAACTTTCAGGTGTTAAAGCCGCCAACGGTGGACAAGCTCAACATCAACACCGCTTCGGTGCAGCAACTTTCAGCCTTGGTGTACATCAACCGTGACTTGGCTAGGGAAATTGTATCCTATAGGGAGGGCAATGGGGTCTTTTCAACATGGGACGAATTAGCGAACGTTAAGACCTTTCCAAAGGAAAGGATTGATAGAATTAAGCTATATTTGACCCTATAAAATTGCACGAATGGTTACGGAAACTATGTCCATGATGAACTTTGATTATTCAGAGACCCAAAAAATGGTAGCTGAATCTGCGCGGGATTTTGCCCAGCAATATATTCTTCCCCATGTGATGGAATGGGACGAGGCCCAGACCTTTCCCGTTGAAGTCTTCAAGAAGGCAGGGGAGTTTGGTTTTATGGGAATTTTGGTGCCAGAGGAGCTGGGAGGTTCTGGATTGGGCTATCATGAATATATCGCCATTTTGGAGGAAATCTCCAAAGTGGACCCCTCCATTGGACTTTCCGTGGCGGCACACAATTCGCTATGCACCAACCATATCCTGTCGTTTGGGAATGCGGAGCAAAAGCACCGTTGGATCCCAAAATTGGCCAGTGCGGAATGGATAGGGGCGTGGGGGCTCACGGAACACAACACAGGGTCGGATGCAGGTGGAATGAACACCACTGCGGTGAAGGATGGGGATCATTGGGTGCTGAATGGTGCCAAGAACTTTATTACCCACGGAAAGAGTGGTGATATTGCTGTAGTGATCGCCAGAACAGGGGAGAAGGGGGATAGTCACGGGATGACGGCCTTTGTGATAGAAAAAGGCACTCCGGGTTTTACGAGTGGTAAAAAAGAAGACAAACTGGGCATGAGGGCCAGCGAAACGGCCGAGCTCATCTTTACCGATTGTAGGATTCCCGATACCAACCGTTTGGGGGAAGTGGGCGATGGCTTTGTACAGTCCATGAAAGTATTGGACGGCGGCCGTATTTCCATAGGGGCCCTGTCGTTGGGTATTGCCAAAGGGGCCTACGAAGCTGCTCTGAAATATTCCAAGGAACGGGTGCAGTTCGGAAAACCGATATGTGAGTTCCAGGGCATTTCCTTCAAATTGGCAGATATGGCCACGGAAATAGAGGCGTCGGAACTGCTGTTGCACAAAGCTGCCTTCCTCAAGAACGAGGGAAGGCCCATGACCAAATGGAGTGCCATGTCCAAGATGTACGCTTCGGAAGTCTGTGTAAAAGTGGCCAATGAGGCCGTCCAGATCCATGGAGGGTATGGCTACACCAAAGACTTTCCCGTGGAAAAGTTTTACCGCGATTCAAAACTCTGTACGATAGGAGAGGGAACCACCGAAATCCAAAAATTAGTGATTTCAAGAAATATTCTCAAGTAATTTTGCGCGTTAAAAATTAATAACCCTATATTTGCACTCCAAAATTCTAAAAGAAAGGAGGTTGTAGCCCATGTTAATAATACCAGTTAAAGAAGGAGAGAACATCGATAGAGCCCTGAAGCGTTTCAAGCGAAAGTTTGACAAAACGGGAACCATGCGTCAGTTGAGAAGCAGGCAGCAGTTCACCAAGCCTTCTGTAGAGCGTAGAGCTCAAATTCAGAAAGCGCAGTATATTCAAGGTCTTAGGGACCAAGAAGAAGTATAGGGTTCAACTGAACAATATATACCATCCCGTTCCATCATTGGAACGGGATTTTTTTGTTTTATATACTGGGCCGATTGGGATTTCGCTATTTTTGAGATATGTCCGTACCGGCTTTCATATCGTATCTCAAACTGGAGAAGAACTACTCGCCCCATACCATAAAGGCCTATGAGCGGGATATCGCGGAGTTTTCCAGCTTTTGCGAAGAACACCACGACACATCTTCCATAACCGATATAGGATACCCGCTGATCCGAAACTGGATCGTTTCCCTGTCCAATGGAGGAATGTCCAATAGGAGCATCAATAGAAAAGTATCTTCCCTGCAGGCTTATTACAAATTTTTGATGAAGGTGGGGCAAATCACTGTTTCGCCTTTGGGGAAGCACAGGGCGCTCAAGACCGAGAAGAAGGTGGAAGTGCCCTTTTCGGAGCGTGAAATGGCCGTTATTCTTTCCGAAATACCTTTCCCGGACAATTTTGAGGGCACTCGGGACAAACTCATCATAGAGCTCCTATATGCCTCTGGAATGCGAAGGGCGGAAATGGTCAATCTTAAGGTGGGCGATGTGGACTTGGGCAGGGGCACCCTAAAAGTGCTGGGCAAGAGAAACAAGGAGCGCATCTTGCCACTTTTGCCTTCAACCATAGAACTCATAAAGGGCTATTTGGAGCTGCGTTCCGGGGTGGAAAACAGCGCAGGGTCGCTTTACTTTTTTTTAACAGAAAACGGTCTTAAAATTTACGAAACACTTGTTTATCGCGTTATAAATAAGTATTTTAGTTTAGTGTCCCCCAAGGTAAAAAAGAGCCCGCACATACTGCGGCATACCTTCGCAACACACTTGCTGAACAGGGGGGCTGATTTGAATTCGGTCAAGGAATTATTGGGCCATTCAAGTTTGGCATCCACGCAGGTGTACACACACAATAGCATTGCCGAACTGAAGAAAGTTCATCAAAAGGCCCATCCCAGAAACAAGAAATAGACCTTTCTTGTATTGTTTAACACCGCTGCCGCTGGCAGTACTAAAAACTAAGTCCTATGAAGGTAAACGCACAATCGGTAAATTTTGTAGCTGATGGTAAGCTCATCGACTTTATCCAGAAAAGAATGGATAAGATGGAATTGTTCTATGACAGGGTCATTGATTCGGAAGTTTTTTTGAAAGTGGACAACACGAGTACTAAGGAGAACAAAATAGTGGAAATCATGGTTTCCGTGCCCAGGGATAAATTTATGGTAAAAAAGCAGTGCAAGTCCTTTGAGGAAGCAGTGGATTCGGCCTGTAGTTCATTGGAAAGACGGTTGGTCAAACGAAAGGAAAAATTAAGGGCCAAGGCCTGATCAAAATTTTTGAAATTTTATTTTGATTAAAAGAAAATATCTCTACATTTGCAGTCCGTTAGAAATAGCGGACTTTTTTTGTGACCGAAAGGGGTTCAAAATGCCGATATAGCTCAGTTGGCTAGAGCACGTGATTTGTAATCTCGGGGTCGTGGGTTCGAGTCCCTCTATCGGCTCGTAAGGTACTGAAAATAAGGCGGGGAGATACTCAAGCGGCCAACGAGGACAGACTGTAAATCTGTTGGTTTTCACCTTCGCAGGTTCGAATCCTGCTCTCCCCACGAAAATTGCCGTCGGGCAATTTGAAGAGTGGAAGTTTTTTGAAATTATGATTACTTGGGGTTCAGGCCCCGAAAAAAATGCGGGAGTAGCTCAGTTGGTAGAGCGTCAGCCTTCCAAGCTGAATGTCGCCGGTTCGAACCCGGTCTCCCGCTCTAGATTTGAAACTGTGGTTTCATTTAATAAGGTTAAAGTTTTCGCGAGCGCGCTCGCGACTTTAAACTCTAAACCTGATTAACCCATAGGCCGGTGTAGCTCAGGGGTAGAGCGTTTCCTTGGTAAGGAAGAGGTCAGGGGTTCAATTCCCCTCATTGGCTCAAAACGATTTGTACACTAATATAAACTAAGAATTAAATTATTTTAAAATGGCAAAGGAAACTTTCGATCGTTCCAAACCCCACTTAAATATTGGTACCATTGGACACGTGGATCACGGTAAAACTACATTGACTGCCGCTATTACAACTGTATTGGCGAACGCAGGTCTTTCTGAGATGAGGAGCTTTGACTCCATCGACAATGCGCCGGAGGAGAAAGAAAGAGGTATTACTATCAATACTTCACACGTTGAGTATCAAACTGCTAACCGTCACTACGCTCACGTTGACTGTCCTGGTCACGCGGATTACGTAAAGAACATGGTTACAGGTGCTGCTCAGATGGACGGTGCCATCTTGGTTGTTGCTGCAACTGATGGTCCTATGCCACAAACCCGCGAGCACATCCTTTTGGGTCGTCAGGTAGGTATTCCACGTATCGTTGTTTTCTTGAACAAAGTTGACATGGTGGATGATGAGGAGCTTTTGGAGCTTGTTGAAATGGAAGTAAGGGAATTGCTTTCTTTCTACGAGTACGATGGTGACAACGGTCCTGTTATCGCTGGTTCTGCACTTGGTGCTTTGAACGGTGAGCAAAAATGGGTTGACACTGTAATGCAGTTGATGGATGCTGTTGACAGCTGGATCGAACTTCCTGAAAGGGATGTTGATAAGCCTTTCTTGATGCCTATCGAAGACGTGTTCACTATCACAGGTCGTGGTACTGTTGCAACAGGTCGTATCGAAACTGGTGTTGCCAACACAGGTGACCCTGTAGAGATTATCGGTATGGGTGCTGAGAAATTGACTTCCACTATCACTGGTGTTGAGATGTTCCGTAAGATTTTGGATAGGGGTGAAGCTGGTGACAACGTTGGTCTTCTTTTGAGGGGTATCGAGAAATCCGATATCAAAAGAGGTATGGTAATCTGTAAGCCAGGTTCCGTTAAGCCACATGCCAAATTCAAAGCTGAGGTCTATATCCTTAAGAAAGAAGAAGGTGGACGTCACACTCCATTCCACAACAACTACCGTCCTCAGTTCTACGTTCGTACAACTGACGTAACAGGAAACATCAACCTTCCTGATGGAGTTGAAATGGTTATGCCTGGTGACAACTTGACAATCACCGTTGATTTGATCCAGCCTATCGCCTTGAACGTAGGTCTACGTTTCGCTATCCGTGAGGGTGGTAGAACAGTAGGTGCTGGTCAGGTTACTGAGATTCTAGATTAATCATATATAAAAGTATTGCACTAAAGGGTGTCCTGAGCTATCGGGATACCTTTCAGTGTAAATATAAACGGGTGTAGCTCAGTTGGTAGAGCACTGGTCTCCAAAACCAGGTGTCGGGAGTTCGAGTCTCTCCTCCCGTGCAAAGGTAAAAGCATGATGACGGGATTAAAATCTCTCTGAAGCCTGTGCTGAGCACAGCCGAAGCATGCAAGTTAATTCAAAGAAGATTATGATCACTTACATAAAAGAATCTTTCGAAGAGCTAAAGAACAATGTTACTTGGTTGGAAAAAGGCAAAGCCTCCAACCTAATGGTCATCGTGGCGGTTTTTTCAATCCTGTTCGCATTGGCCACTTGGGGAGTGGATTCCCTGTTCAGTAAGTTGATCAGATTGTATTTTGATAAATTAATAGGATAACGATCGGTATGTCTGAGGTTCTGGAGAAAAAATGGTATGTGGTAAGAGCGGTCAGTGGTCAGGAAAACAAGATCAAGGGCTATATTGAAACAGAGGTGGAGCGAAATGGTTTTGGCGATTACCTTGAAGAAGTTCTTGTGCCTACCGAAAAAGTCGTACAGATCAGAAACGGAAAGAAGATCAACAAGGAAAGGGTTTACTTTCCGGGTTATATCATGATAAAGGCCAATTTGGGTGGTGAAATGGTGCACATTATCCGTTCCATTACCAATGTGATCGGCTTTTTGGGAGAAACCAAAGGAGGTGATCCCGTGCCTTTGCGAAAATCAGAGGTGAACCGTATGTTGGGGAAAGTGGACGAGTTGGCTGTCAATACGGACAACGTATCCATTCCATTTGTGTTGGGAGAAACGGTGAAGGTTATTGATGGGCCTTTCAATGGATTCAATGGAACCGTTGAAAAAATCAATGAAGAAAAGCGTAAGCTGGAAGTGATGGTGAAGATTTTCGGAAGAAAGACACCATTGGAGCTCAGCTATATGCAAGTAGAAAAAGTATAACAAGAGCTGTTACATAGATAAAGCTGTGTTGCTTCCAATTGACACAACTTTAAATTTAATTAGAAACAATGGCAAAAGAAGTAAGTAAGGTAGTTAAATTACAAGTTAGGGGAGGTGCTGCGAACCCATCGCCACCGGTTGGACCCGCCTTAGGTGCTGCTGGTGTTAACATCATGGAGTTCTGCAAGCAGTTCAATGCTCGTACGCAGGACAAACAGGGCAAGGTATTGCCTGTTGTTATCACCGTCTACATGGACAAATCTTTCGAGTTTGTCGTAAAAACACCACCTGCGGCAGTTCAATTGATGGAAGCAGCTAAGATTAAAAAAGGATCGGGCGAACCTAACAGGGTCAAGAACGGTACCGTATCATGGGACCAAGTGAAAACCATCGCAGAGGACAAAATGGCGGATTTGAACGCATTCACCATTGAATCTGCAATGAGCATGGTAGCAGGTACTGCCAGATCAATGGGCCTAAAAGTATCGGGTACCAAACCTTTTTAAAATCGTAAAGCATTTATAAATGGCAAGATTGACGAAAAAGCAGAAAGAGGCCCAGGCTAAGATAGAGAAGAACAAACTCTATTCTTTGCAAGAGGCATCAGCTTTGGTAAAAGAAATAACCAATGTAAAATTTGACGCTTCCATTGATATTGCAGTTCGTTTGGGTGTAGATCCACGAAAAGCGAACCAAATGGTGCGTGGCGTGGTTACCCTTCCACATGGAACTGGTAAGGACGTTAAGGTTTTGGCATTGGTGACCCCGGACAAAGAAGCGGAAGCTAAAGAAGCTGGCGCTGACTTTGTAGGGTTGGACGATTATTTGGATAAGATCAAAGGCGGTTGGACCGATGTGGATGTGATCATCACCATGCCAAGCGTTATGGGTAAATTGGGTCCATTGGGTCGCGTTTTGGGACCAAGGGGATTGATGCCCAATCCAAAAACAGGAACTGTGACCATGGAGGTTGGTAAGGCTGTTTCCGAAGTGAAGGCTGGTAAAATCGACTTCAAAGTAGATAAGACCGGAATTGTACATGCTGCAATTGGTAAGGCATCTTTCTCAGCGGATAAGATCGCTGGCAACGCCAAAGAATTGATCGATACTTTGGTGAAACTGAAGCCTTCCGCAGCAAAAGGAGTGTACATGAAGAGCATCTACTTGTCCAGCACCATGAGTCCCAGTGTTCAATTGGATCCAAAAGCAGTAGTTTAATTAGCTGGTAGTTCAATATTTTAACTATGACAAGAGAAGAAAAAGCAATCGTAATAGAAGATTTGACTGCACAGTTGGCCGAGAGCGCTAATATCTATTTGGCGGATATCTCCGGATTGGACGCTGTTGCCACTTCCAACCTAAGAAGGGCATGTTTCAAGGCGAACATTAAACTTGCGGTGGTCAAGAACACCTTGCTTGCAAAAGCAATGGAAGCCTCTGATAAGGAATTTGGTGAACTTCCCAACGTGTTGAAAGGTAATACATCTTTGATGTTGTCCGAAACAGGGAACGCACCTGCGAAACTTATCAAGGACTTTAGAAAAAAATCAGATAAACCTTTGTTGAAAGGAGCTTTTATAGCTGAGGCGATCTACGTTGGAGACGAAAACCTTGAGGCACTTGTGAACATCAAGTCCAAAGAAGAGGTCATCGGGGATATCATCGGATTGTTGCAGTCTCCTGCCAAGAACGTTATCTCTGGACTTAAGTCCGGTGGTGGCAAACTGGCTGGAATCCTCAAGACATTATCTGAGAAATAATTCGCGCACAATAAACTAAGTATATTTTTAAAATTTTATTAAACGATAGAAAAATGGCAGATTTAAAAGATTTTGCAGAACAGTTGGTAAACCTTACAGTAAAAGAGGTAAATGAATTGGCCGACATCCTTAAGAACGAATACGGTATCGAGCCTGCTGCTGCTGCAGTAGCTGTTGCTGCTGGCGGTGCTGCTGGTGGTGATGCTGAAGCCGCTGAGGAAAAAACCGAATTTGATGTGATCCTTAAGGCAGCCGGTGCCTCTAAATTGGCAGTGGTTAAATTGGTCAAAGAATTGACTGGTCTTGGATTGAAAGAAGCTAAGGACATCGTTGACAGCGCACCTAAAGCTGTTAAGGAAGGTATTTCTAAAGACGAAGCCGAAGGCATCAAAAAATCATTGGAAGAAGCAGGAGCAGAAGTTGAGCTTAAATAATAGCTTTTCCCATATAAGTTTGGTTAAGGTCTTTCCATTTTTTGGTTAGACCTTAGCCTATTTTAATAAGGAGTGTATAAAGCCGTACACCGACCCACATAGTATTCACGTTCAAAATTTGTCCATAGATGTTCACAAACACTATTGAAAGAGTTAATTTCGCATCCGCTAAGAACATACCGGAATACCCGGATTTCTTGGACATTCAGATAAAATCGTTTCAGGATTTCTTCCAATTAGAAACTAAATCTGACGAAAGAGGGAACGAAGGTCTCTACAACACCTTCATGGAGAATTTTCCAATCACCGATACCAGAAACCAGTTCGTCCTGGAATTTTTGGATTACTTTATAGATCCACCCAGATATTCCATCCAAGAGTGTATCGAGCGTGGACTTACCTATAGCGTTCCCCTAAAGGCGCGCCTTAAACTGTACTGTACCGATCCCGAGCACGAGGACTTTGAGACCATAGTGCAGGACGTGTACTTGGGCACCATCCCATACATGACTCCCAGCGGAACGTTTGTGATCAACGGAGCGGAACGTGTGGTGGTTTCCCAGTTGCACCGATCTCCAGGGGTCTTCTTCGGACAGTCGTTCCACGCGAACGGGACAAAACTATATTCGGCCAGGGTAATCCCTTTCAAAGGATCTTGGATCGAGTTCGCTACCGATATCAATGGTGTCATGTACGCCTATATCGATAGAAAGAAAAAATTACCGGTGACCACCCTTTTCCGTGCCATTGGCTTTGAAAGGGACAAGGATATCCTCGAGATCTTCGACCTTTCCGAAGAGATCAAGGTGTCCAAGGCCGGATTGAAAAAGGTATTGGGCCGTAAACTGGCCGCTAGGGTGCTGAACACATGGCATGAGGATTTCGTGGACGAAGATACTGGAGAAGTAGTGTCCATCGAGCGTAACGAGATCATCCTAGATCGTGATACCATTTTGGAAAAAGAGCATATCGATGAGATCATTGATGCCGATGTGAAGGCCATCCTTCTTCACAAGGAGAACAATGCGCAGTCGGATTATGCCATCATCCACAATACATTACAAAAAGACCCTACCAACTCTGAAAAAGAAGCGGTAGAGCACATCTATAGACAATTGCGTAATGCCGAGCCGCCCGATGAGGAGACCGCTCGTGGTATTATCGAGAAATTGTTCTTCTCCGATCAACGTTACTCCTTGGGAGAGGTCGGTCGTTACAGAATGAACAAGAAATTGGGCTTGGACATCGGTATGGACAAAGAGGTCCTTACCAAAGAAGACATCATCACGATCATCAAGTATTTGATCGAGTTGATCAACTCCAAGGCAGAGATCGATGATATCGACCACTTGTCCAACCGTCGTGTACGTACCGTTGGAGAGCAATTGTCCCAACAGTTTGGTGTAGGTTTGGCCCGTATGGCCCGTACCATCCGTGAGCGTATGAACGTTCGTGACAACGAAGTGTTCACCCCGATCGATTTGATCAACGCGAAGACCTTGTCATCCGTGATCAACTCTTTCTTCGGGACCAACCAGTTGTCCCAGTTCATGGACCAGACCAACCCGTTGGCAGAGATTACACACAAGAGAAGATTGTCCGCCCTAGGACCAGGTGGTCTTTCCCGCGAAAGAGCCGGATTCGAGGTGCGTGACGTTCACTATACCCACTACGGAAGGTTGTGTCCGATCGAGACACCTGAAGGACCGAACATTGGTTTGATCTCCTCACTTTCCGTATTTGCGAAGGTGAACAGCATGGGCTTCTTGGAAACTCCATACCGTAAAGTTGTTGATGGTAAGGTCGATGTGAAAGAACACATCTACCTGAGTGCAGAGGAAGAAGAAGGTATGAAGATCGCCCAGGCCAATATTCCATTGAAAGACGATGGAACCATTGACAGGGAGAAGGTCATCGCCCGTGATGAAGGGGATTTCCCAGTGGTAGACCCAGTGGAGATCAACTACACCGACGTTGCCCCGAACCAGATTGCATCCATTTCCGCATCCTTGATCCCATTCTTGGAGCATGATGATGCGAACCGTGCCTTGATGGGATCCAACATGATGCGCCAGGCCGTACCATTGTTGCGTCCAGAATCCCCAATCGTGGGTACCGGTTTGGAAAGACAGGTGGCTACCGATTCCAGGGTATTGATCAATGCTGAGGGAGATGGAGTTGTGGAATATGTGGATGCACAGAAGATCACCATCAAATATGACAGAACCGAGGAAGAGCGCTTGGTAAGCTTCGAAGAAGACTCCAAGACCTACGAATTGGTGAAATTCAGAAAGACCAACCAAGGTACCAGCATCAACTTGAAACCCATCGTAAGAAAAGGAGACAAGGTGAAAAAAGGACAGGTACTTTGTGAAGGATATGCTACCGAAAAGGGAGAATTGGCCTTGGGTAGGAACATGAAGGTTGCCTTCATGCCTTGGAAAGGGTACAACTTCGAGGATGCGATCGTGATCTCTGAAAAAGTGGTCCGCGAGGATATCTTTACTTCGGTGCATATCGATGAGTATGCCTTGGAAGTAAGGGATACCAAATTGGGAGCAGAGGAATTGACCAATGACATTCCCAACGTATCCGAAGAGGCCACTAGGGATTTGGACGAGTACGGTATGATCCGTATCGGTGCCGAAGTAAAACCTGGTGATATCTTGATCGGTAAGATCACTCCAAAAGGAGAATCCGACCCTACACCTGAGGAAAAACTGTTGCGTGCCATTTTTGGTGACAAGGCAGGAGATGTGAAGGATGCTTCCTTGAAGGCATCACCATCTTTGAGGGGTGTGGTCATCGACAAGAAATTGTTCTCACGTTCCATCAAGGACAAGAGAAAACGTTCCGAGGATAAAGAAGCGATCTCTAGGTTGGAAATGGACTACGAAGTGAAGTTCCAACAACTGAAAGATGTGCTAATCGAAAAATTGTTCGGTCTGGTCAATGGAAAGACATCGCAAGGTGTCATCAACGATTTGGGTGAAGAGGTACTTCCAAAAGGAAAGAAATACACCATCAAGATGTTGAACGCCGTTGACGATTTCGCCCACTTGGTAGGAGGTAGCTGGACAACCGATGAGGATACCAATGCTTTGGTGGCCGATCTGTTGCACAACTACAAGATCAAGTTGAACGACATCCAAGGAAACCTGAGAAGGGACAAGTTCACTATCTCCGTAGGGGATGAGCTTCCTGCAGGCATCATGAAGTTGGCCAAAGTGTATATCGCCAAGAAACGTAAGTTGAAAGTAGGTGATAAAATGGCAGGACGTCACGGTAACAAAGGTATCGTTGCCCGTATCGTCCGTCAAGAGGACATGCCTTTCTTGGAAGACGGAACCCCTGTGGACATTGTGTTGAACCCATTGGGTGTACCTTCAAGGATGAACATTGGTCAGATCTATGAGACCGTTTTGGGTTGGGCAGGTTTGAAATTGGGCCAGAAATATGGTACCCCAATTTTTGACGGAGCCACCTTGGACGATATCAACGAGCTTACCGATAAGGCTGGTGTTCCAAGATTTGGGCATACCTACCTATATGATGGTGGAACTGGTCAACGTTTTGACCAAGCGGCCACGGTTGGTGTGATCTACATGCTGAAATTGGGCCACATGGTGGACGATAAGATGCACGCACGTTCCATCGGGCCATACTCATTGATCACACAACAACCATTGGGTGGTAAGGCCCAGTTTGGTGGTCAGCGTTTTGGAGAGATGGAGGTATGGGCATTGGAAGCCTATGGAGCTTCATCTACCCTTAGGGAAATCCTGACCGTGAAGTCGGATGACGTTATCGGTAGGGCCAAGACCTATGAATCCATCGTAAAAGGTGAGACTATGCCAGAACCCGGCTTGCCGGAATCTTTCAACGTATTGATGCACGAACTTAAAGGTTTGGGCTTGGATATCAGATTGGAAGAATAGAACACTATACATTAATTATATCATCACCATATTGTTATGGCTAGAATAAAAGACAATAACGCACCAAAAAGGTTTAACAAGATCTCCATCGGATTGGCCTCACCAGAGTCCATCTTGGCCGAGTCCCGTGGCGAAGTGTTGAAGCCTGAAACCATTAACTATAGAACGCACAAGCCCGAGCGTGATGGATTGTTCTGTGAGCGTATTTTCGGTCCCGTAAAGGATTATGAATGTGCCTGTGGAAAGTATAAGCGTATCCGTTACCGTGGAATCGTTTGTGATCGTTGTGGTGTAGAGGTAACAGAAAAGAAAGTACGTAGAGATCGTGTGGGTCACATCAATCTTGTTGTACCCGTAGCACACATCTGGTACTTCCGTTCGTTGCCGAACAAAATAGGATACCTTTTGGGATTGCCTTCCAAAAAGTTGGACATGATCATCTACTACGAAAGGTATGTGGTTATCCAGCCCGGTATTGCCAAAGGTCCTGAAGGAGAGGAGATTCAAAAGTTGGATTTCTTGACCGAAGAGGAATATTTGAACATTTTGGAGTCGCTTCCAACCGAGAACCAGTACTTGGAAGAGACCGACCCCAACAAGTTCATCGCCAAAATGGGTGCCGAGTGTTTGATCGACCTATTGGCTCGGATCGATTTGGAACAATTGTCGTACGAACTTCGTCACAAGGCCAACACCGAGACCTCAAAGCAGCGTAAGACCGAGGCATTGAAACGTCTTCAAGTGGTTGAGGCATTGCGTGAGTCGCAGGACAACCGTGAGAACAACCCAGAGTGGATGATCATGAAGGTGATCCCTGTGATCCCACCGGAATTGCGTCCATTGGTGCCGTTGGATGGTGGTCGTTTCGCCACTTCCGATTTGAACGATTTGTACAGACGAGTGATCATCCGTAACAACCGTTTGAAGCGTTTGATGGAGATCAAGGCACCAGAGGTGATCTTGAGGAACGAAAAACGTATGCTTCAGGAAGCTGTGGATTCCCTTTTCGATAACACCAGAAAAGCCTCTGCGGTAAAAACAGAATCGAACAGGCCATTGAAATCCCTTTCAGATTCCTTGAAAGGTAAGCAGGGTCGTTTCCGTCAAAACCTTTTGGGTAAACGTGTGGATTATTCCGCTCGTTCCGTGATCGTCGTTGGACCGGAAATGAAACTGTACGAATGTGGTCTGCCAAAAGACATGGCGGCTGAGCTTTACAAACCGTTCATCATCCGTAAGTTGATCGAAAGAGGTATCGTAAAGACCGTAAAATCTGCCAAGAAGATCATTGATAAAAAGGAGCCCGTAGTTTGGGATATCCTTGAAAACGTCCTTAAAGGACACCCCGTATTGTTGAACCGGGCCCCCACATTGCACCGATTGGGTATCCAAGCGTTCCAGCCTAAACTGATCGAAGGAAAGGCGATTCGTCTGCATCCATTGGCCTGTACCGCATTCAACGCGGATTTTGATGGGGACCAGATGGCAGTTCACTTGCCATTGGGGCCAGAGGCCATTTTGGAAGCACAGCTATTGATGTTGGCTTCGCAGAACATCCTTAACCCAGCGAACGGTTCTCCAATCACCGTACCTTCCCAGGACATGGTTTTGGGTCTGTACTACATGACCAAAGAGAAAAGATCTACTCCAGAAGAGCCAGTAATGGGAGAAGGGCTTACCTTCTATTCTTCCGAGGAAGTGGAAATTGCCTTCAATGAAAGAAAGGTTGCCCTTAATGCCATTATCAAGGTAAGGACCAAGGATTTCAATGAAGCTGGGGAGTTGGTGAACAAGATCATCGAGACCACTGTGGGACGTGTATTGTTCAACACCGTGGTGCCTGAACAAGCAGGATACATCAACACGGTTCTGAACAAGAAATCCTTGAGGAACATCATCGGGGACATCCTTGCGGTGACCGATGTGCCTACCACGGCCGATTTCTTGGACAAGATCAAATCCATGGGATATGATTTCGCTTTCAAAGGAGGTCTGTCCTTCAGTTTGGGAGATATCATCATTCCAAAGGAAAAACACGAAATGATCGCCGAGGCCAACGAACAGGTGGATGGCATCATGATGAACTATAACATGGGTCTGATCACCTTCAATGAGCGATACAACCAGGTCATTGATGTTTGGACCTCTACCAACGCCATGTTGACCGAATTGGCCATGAAGCGTATCCGTGAGGACAAGCAAGGGTTCAACTCCGTGTATATGATGTTGGATTCTGGTGCGAGGGGCTCCAAGGAGCAGATCCGCCAGTTGACCGGTATGCGTGGTTTGATGGCCAAGCCTAAAAAATCGACTGCAGGTGGTGGAGAGATCATTGAAAACCCGATTCTTTCCAACTTTAAGGAAGGATTGTCCATCTTGGAATACTTTATCTCTACCCACGGTGCGCGTAAAGGTCTTGCGGATACCGCTTTGAAAACTGCGGATGCTGGATACTTGACCCGTCGTTTGGTGGATGTTTCCCAAGACGTGATCATCAATACCGAGGATTGTGGAACATTGAGGGGCATCGAGGTGGAAGCCTTGAAGAAGAACGAAGAAGTAGTGGAGACCCTTGGTGAACGAATCTTGGGTAGGGTATCGCTGCACGATGTATATAATCCATTGACCGAGGAGCTTATCCTTAAAGCAGGCCAGGAAATTTCTGAAGCCGATGTAAAAAAGGTGGAAGTAGCTCCAATAGAGAAGGTCGAGGTAAGGTCACCATTGACCTGTGAGGCGGCCCAAGGAATCTGTGCAAAATGTTACGGAAGAAACTTGGCCACCAACAAAATGGTACAGCGCGGTGAAGCCGTTGGTGTAGTTGCGGCGCAGTCCATTGGAGAACCTGGAACACAGTTGACACTGCGTACCTTCCACGTTGGGGGTATTGCAGGGAACATTTCCGAGGACAGCAAGTTGGAAGCCAAATTTGATGGTGTTGCCGAGATCGAAGACCTCAGGGTTGTTGAAGGAGTTGACAATGGCGGAAGCAAATCCGATATCGTGATTTCCAGAACATCTGAGATCAAGATCATGGATGCCAAGACAGGCATTACGTTGAGTACCAATAACATTCCTTATGGTTCCCAATTGTTCGTCAAGAACGGTGAGAAGATAGCCAAAGGAACCGTTATCTGTCAATGGGATCCCTATAATGGTGTCATCGTGTCCGAATTCACAGGACAGATCGCCTATGAGAATATTGAGCAAGGTATGACCTATCAGGTGGAAATCGATGAACAGACCGGTTTCCAGGAAAAAGTAATTTCCGAATCCAGGAACAAGAGATTGATTCCAACCCTTTTGATCAAGGATGGTAAGGGAGAGACCATACGTTCATACAACTTGCCGGTTGGTTCCCACTTGATGGTGGACGACGGTGAGAAGATCAAGGAAGGTAAGATCTTGGTGAAGATCCCACGTAAATCTGCCAAGGCAGGGGATATTACCGGAGGTCTTCCAAGGGTGACCGAGCTTTTCGAGGCACGTAACCCATCCAACCCAGCAGTGGTAACGGAAATTGACGGTGTAGTGTCCTTCGGTAAGATCAAGCGTGGTAACCGTGAGATCGTCATCGAGTCCAAGGCCGGAGAGGTGAAGAAGTACTTGGTGAAACTTTCCAACCAGATCTTGGTACAGGAAAACGACTACGTACGCGCCGGTATGGCATTGTCCGATGGATCTATTACCCCAGAGGATATCTTGGCTATCAAAGGACCATCTGCCGTACAGCAATACTTGGTGAACGAAGTACAGGAAGTATATCGTTTGCAAGGTGTGAAGATCAACGACAAACACTTCGAGGTTGTAGTTCGACAAATGATGCGTAAAGTCCAGATCCAGGATTCTGGGGATACCACTTTCTTAGAGAACCAATTGGTGCACAAGGATGACTTCATCAATGAGAACGATGAAATCTTTGGTAAGAAAGTTGTCGAGGATGCAGGGGATTCCGAAAGGTTGAAGCCTGGTCAGATTGTAACGGCCCGTCAATTGAGGGATGAGAACTCGATCCTAAGGAGAGAGGACAAGACCTTGGTGACTGCAAGGGACGCTGTGGCAGCCACTGCCACTCCGATTCTTCAGGGTATCACAAGGGCATCGTTGCAGACCAAGTCATTCATTTCTGCAGCATCGTTCCAGGAAACCACCAAAGTGTTGAACGAAGCCGCTGTAAACGGTAAAGTGGACACCTTGGAAGGATTGAAGGAGAATGTGATCGTTGGACACAAGATTCCTGCCGGTACCGGTATGAGGGATTATGACAGCATCATCGTAGGTTCCAAAGAGGAGTACGATGAGATCATGGCCCGAAAAGAGGAATTCAAATTCTAAATAAAGAACCCTGGCCATTGGCCGGGGTTTTCTTTTTATAAAATAAGCCAATGGCAGAAGAAAAACAGAAACAGATCAATATTGAACTGGACGAGAAGACCGCTGAGGGAACCTATTCCAATTTGGCGATCATCAACCACTCCGTGTCGGAGTTTGTGGTGGACTTTATCAGTATGATGCCCGGTGCGCCCAAGGCAAAGGTGAAAAGCCGCATCATCCTGACGCCCCAGCACGCCAAAAAATTTTTAAAGGCACTGAACGATAATGTGGCCCGGTTCGAAAAGACCCACGGGACCATCAAGGATTATGAGCAACCTGCCATTCCCTTGAACTTCGGACCTACGGGAGAAGCATAAAAAAAAGCCCCAAACAAAGTTTGGGGCTTTTTTTATGTACTTACTTCAACCAACCTTTTTGGATTCCCTGTTTGGAAAAGAAGATCAGATAGATCCCAATTAGGATAACGATGATGGGCATGGCATAGGAGGAAGGGCCAAACGCTTCCACGGCATTGTTGATGAAAAGCCAATGGCCAAACTGTGCTATCGCGGCAAGCAATGAAATGATAAAAAGGGGGCGTGCCCATTTTTTTCGGAGCAAAAGACCAATGCAGCCCAGTGTTCCCGAGAATACGGCAATTGCAAAGGCAGCTGTTGCCCAGGCCGGGATACCTTCAAAAACCCCGCGCTGTGCTTCGTCCAGACCTTCCAGGATAAGCTGTTTGTTGAAGGCTTGGCTCAGATAGTTGAAAACACCCATCAAGTTCCACAAAAGAGCGATAACGCCCACCACCCAGAACCAAGTAGGTGGTTTTACCGTTGTTGTAGTCATATCTTTTTATGTATTGGTTACTTACAGCCAATGTACAAAAAAAGATGAATGGTGGGTACAATGGGCTCATATCCAAGGGAATAATCCCATGGTCGCAACCACAATGCCTTCTTCGGAATTCAGCTTCTATTCGAACTCCGAGGTGAAATGTAGTTTTACCGAGGGATATTTCTGTTGGGTCATTTGTAGGGAAAATGGGGAGTCTGCCAAAAAGACCAGTTGTCCGCGTTTGTCTGTGGCCAAAAACTTCTGCTTCACCCGTTTGAACTCGGCAAACTCCTCATTGTTCTTGTCCGTGGGTTCCACCCAGCACGCTTTGTGCACTGGGAAATTTTCGTAGGTGCATTTGGCCCCGTATTCATGCTCCAATCGGTATTGGATCACTTCATATTGGAGGGCGCCCACGGTTCCTATCACTTTTCTTCCGTTCAGTTCCAAGGTGAACAACTGTGCCACACCCTCGTCCATCAACTGGTCGATGCCCTTATACAATTGCTTGGCCTTCATGGGGTCGGCATTGTTGATGTACCTGAAATGTTCCGGGGAGAAGCTGGGAATACCCTTATAGTGCAATTGCTCTCCACTGGTCAGGGTATCCCCGATCTTGAAGTTGCCCGTATCGTGCAACCCGACAATATCACCAGGATAGGAAATGTCCACGATTTCCTTTTTTTCAGCAAAAAAGGCGTTGGGGCTGGAGAACTTCAGTTTTTTGTCATGACGTACATGGAGATACGGAGTGTTCCGTTCAAAAGTGCCGGAAACCACTTTGATAAAAGCAAGTCGGTCCCTGTGCTTGGGGTCCATATTGGCATGGATCTTAAACACAAAACCGGAAAAATCCTTTTCATTGGCTTTGACCAAACGCTCCTCGGCCATTTTTGCACGCGGTGGTGGGGCAATATCCACAAAACAGTCCAACAGCTCACGCACTCCAAAATTGTTCAGGGCCGAACCAAAAAAGACAGGTTGTTGCTGTCCTTTCAAATAAGTTTCGGTGTCAAAGGGAGGGTACACGCCGCTCACCAGTTCCAGGTTGTCCCTCAGGTTTTCAGCGGCCTTTGTGCCAATGATCTTTTCCAGTTCAGGACTGTCCAGGTCATCAAAGGCAATGGTTTCCTCAATGTTCTTTTTGCTACTACCGCTAAAGAGGTTGATGTTTTTCTCGTAGATATTGTAGATTCCCTTGAAGTCATAACCCATGCCGATGGGAAAACTCAATGGGGTGACGGACAATCCCAATTTTTGTTCCACTTCATCCAGAAGGTCGAAGGCATCCTTACCTTCACGGTCCAATTTGTTGATGAAAACGATCATGGGGATGTTGCGCATACGGCACACCTCTACCAACTTCTCCGTTTGTTCCTCCACACCCTTTGCCACATCGATGACGACAATCACACTGTCCACAGCGGTCAGTGTCCTAAAGGTGTCCTCTGCAAAATCCTTGTGTCCGGGCGTGTCCAGAATGTTGATTTTTTTGTCCTTATAGATAAAGGCCAATACGGAAGTGGCCACGGAGATTCCCCTTTGGCGCTCTATCTCCATAAAGTCACTGGTGGCGGATTTTTTGATCTTGTTGCTTTTTACGGCACCGGCCTCTTGGATGGCCCCTCCGAACAAGAGCAATTTTTCCGTAAGCGTTGTCTTTCCCGCATCAGGGTGGGAGATGATCCCAAATGTCCTTCGTCTATTTATTTCCTTTTCAAAATCCATCAACAAAAATTTGGGCAAAAATAGGGGAATTATATGTTTCAGTACTCATTTTGTAAGAGATATCCCATTGTTGATATCATTGGAAAAAAATGATGGGACAAAGGCGGGTAAGATCGAAAAGAAAAGTAATTTCAGCCTGTTTTTTGACATCTGTCCGTTGGGCTTGTGTCGTACATTCTATTGACGAAAACTGCAATAGATCATAAATGGGTACATAATAATGAGTATTGCGCCTTTTATCGAGAAAAATAGGAGGTGAACCGCAAAAACTTTAATTATGTGACCGTTTTGTATGAACATGTGTCGAAAGGGCTAGAGTACAAAAAATAAGAAAACCCCAATTTTCTTACACAAACGAGAACAACTACAAAGCCATGGTGATTAGTTGACCAAAACTTAATCATTTATGGAGAACATTACTTTTGAGCGGACTCTAAAAAGAGCGGTCCGTGGTATTTTATTCATAACACTTTATTGCAGTGCAGTGCCTGTTTCCGCATACAGCAATGCTTCTTTTGATACTAAGGAGTATATGCCGCGAACAGGGGCAAGCTTATTTTCCGCAACGTCATTAAAGGATGCCGATGGAGATGGTGTAAGCTGTGATCAAGAAGCCAAGGATGGGACCGACCCGAACGATCCTTGCGATTTCATTTTGGCACATCAGGACTGTGAACCTTCGGACAAATGGAAGAAGGATGACTGTGACGGTGATGGTGTGACCAACGGAAAAGAAAAGGAAGACGGGACCGACCCATTGGATTCCTGTGATTTTATATTGGCACATCAAAACTGTACTCCATCCGACAAGTGGAAAAAAGAGGATTGTGATGGTGACGGCGTGACCAACGGAAAAGAAAAAGAGGACGGTACCGATCCGTTGGATCCTTGTGATTTTATATTGGCACATCAAAACTGTACTCCTTCCGACAAATGGAAGAAGGATGACTGTGATGGCGATGGCGTAAGCAATGGACAAGAGAAGGAAGATGGCACCGATCCGTTGGATCCCTGTGATTTTGTGATGGAGCACCAGGATTGTGAACCTTCTTACAAGTGGAAGAAGGAAGACTGTGATGGCGATGGCGTAAGCAATGGCCAAGAGAAGGAAGATGGCACCGACCCGTTAGATTCCTGTGATTTTGTTTTGGAGCATCAGGACTGTGAGCCTTCCGACAAGTGGAAAAAGGAAGACTGCGATGGCGATGGCGTGACCAACGAAGATGAAAAAGAGGATGGCACCGATCCGTTGGATCCCTGCGACTATAAACCGGAGAGTGTGACCTTGCCACAAAGTGGCGATTACCGTACTGCGGATTGTGACGGTGACGGTGTCACCAACGAAGATGAGGAAGAGGACGGAACGGACCCTCAGGACCCCTGTAGTTTTGTGTTGGGCAGCCAAACCGTGGACCCATCTTCAACATGGAACACATCAGACTGTGATGGTGATGGCGTGACCAACGAAGACGAAAAAGAGGATGGCACCGATCCGTTGGATCCTTGCGACTATAAGCCAGAGAGTGTCACCTTGCCACAAAGTGGCGATTACCTTGATGCTGATTGTGACGGTGATGGTGTTACCAATGAAGATGAGGAAAAGGACGGAACGGACCCCCAGGACCCTTGTAGTTTTGTGTTGGGCAGCCAAACCGTGGACCCATCTTCAACATGGAACACATCAGACTGTGATGGTGATGGCGTGACCAACGAAGACGAAAAAGAGGATGGCACCGATCCGTTGGATCCTTGCGACTATAAACCAGAGAGCGTGACCTTGCCACAAAGTGGCGATTACCTTGATGCCGATTGTGACGGTGACGGTGTTACCAATGAAGATGAGGAAGAGGACGGAACGGACCCTCAGGACCCCTGTAGTTTTGTGTTGGGCAGCCAAACCGTGGACCCATCTTCTACATGGAACACATCGGACTGTGATGGCGATGGCGTGACCAACGAAGACGAAAAAGAGGATGGCACCGATCCGTTGGATCCTTGTGATTACAACCCGGATAGCATTACATTGACACCTTCTGTCGATTGGAACGCATTGGATTGTGATGATGATGGCAATCCAAATGGAACCGACCCAGACCCCTTGGTGGCAACCGCACGGGATGATTCAGGTGCTACCCCCGCCCTTACAGAAGTGGCCCTAAATATTTTGGAAAACGACGATTATCTTCCAAACAATGATGGAAATAACTTAGGGGTGACCAATTTGTCCAGAATAGGGGGAAATGCCTTGGGCACGGTTTCTTTTGATGCCGAAACGGGTTTCATGACCTATACCCCGGTAGCATCTGAATCCAACACCACGGTCACTATTGTCTATGAAGTATGTAATGTGCTGCCAGATCCTAGCGTCTGTGCTTCGGCAACAGTTTATATTCAAGTTGGTGCAAATACCATTGATGCAGTGGACGATTCCTATACCGCGGATGGTGAAACGGGTGGGGTGATTCCCGACAGCAATGTGTTGTCCAACGATACCTTGAATGGGGAAGCGATTGACCCTTCCGATGTGATCCTGACCTCGACACCAACGGACGTGTTGACCATCAACCCGGACGGTAGCGTGAGCGTGGAGCCTGGAACGGCTGATGGCACATACACCATCAACTATACCATCTGCGAAGCGGCCAATGTGGACAATTGCGACACGGCCACGGTGACCGTTGAGGTGAGCTCAGGCATGGGGAATATCATCGATGCGGTGGACGATTCCTATACCGCGGATGGCGAGACTGGTGGGGTAATCCCTGACAGCAATGTATTGTCCAACGATACCCTGAACGGGGAGTCGATAGACCTTTCGGATGTGATCTTGACCAGCACACCAACAGATGTGTTGACCATCAACCCTGATGGTAGCGTGAGTGTGGAGCCAGGTACTGCCGATGGCACCTATACCATCAACTATACCATCTGCGAAGCGGCCAATGTGGACAATTGCGACACGGCCACGGTGACCGTTGAGGTGAGCTCAGGCATGGGGAATATCATCGATGCGGTGGACGATTCCTATACCGCGGATGGCGAGACTGGTGGGGTAATCCCTGACAGCAATGTATTGTCCAACGATACCTTGAACGGGGAGTCGATAGATTTTGCGGATGTGATCTTGACCAGCACACCAACAGATGTGTTGACCATCAACCCGGACGGTAGCATAAGTGTGGAACCTGATACTGCCGAAGGTACCTATACCATTAGCTATACGATCTGTGAAGCGGCCAATCCGGAAAACTGCGACACGGCAATTGTGACGGTGGAGGTTGAAAATGATGGTACCGATGATGAGAAAATTGAAGTGAACCAAATGCTAACACCCAATGGAGATCTGAAGAATGATTTCCTTTTCATCAGGGGAGTGAACAAGATACGGTCAAGTTCCCTGAAAATCTTTAACCGATGGGGTGTGGCGGTTTACGAAGGAAAAAATTATGACAATATCAACAATGTGTTTGATGGTCGTTCCAGGGGAAGGTCGTCCATTGGGGTGAACAGTTATCTTCCTGCCGGGGTGTATTTTTATATCTTTAATTATGAAACGGCGGAAGGAAGTTTTACGGACTCCGAATACATATATATAAGCAGGTAACCATAGATAGAATGATAAAAAAGAGTTTTTTAATTCCGTTTTTGTTCATTGGAATAACATTTCAGGGCCTTATGGCCCAGCAAGATGCGCAGTACACGCAATATATGTACAACACCATGAGTGTGAACCCTGCTTATGCCGGATCTAGGGGGCAGTTGAGCTTTGCCGGACTATACCGCTCGCAATGGGTAGGTTTGGACGGGGCACCGGAGACCTTTACCTTGAACCTTCACTCCCCGATCAGGAACAGCAGGTTGGGATACGGTATATCCATCGTAAACGATAACATAGGTGATGGTGTGGTGCAGGAAACGTATTTGGATGCCGCCATATCCTATACCATACCAGTGTCCATGGACGCCAAGTTGTCCTTCGGGCTGAAGTTGGGCGGAAACATGCTCAGCTTGGATTTTAATGGTTTGAGGAACTTTGACCAAGAAGTGGTGAGCCAGGACAATATCGATAACAAGTTCAATCCAAATTTTGGACTGGGGGTATACTATCATACCGATCGCTTTTATGCAGGCTTGTCCGCACCAAATGTGCTGGAATCCGAGTATTTCGACAATGATAATTCAGATGGGTCGGTCAATTTTCAATCCGCGGAGCGAATGAATTTTTACTTCATTACCGGATATGTGTTCGATATGGGCCCCGATTTGAAGTTCAAGCCCGCTTTGTTGACCAAGGCAGTTGGAGGAGCACCCTTGCAGGTCGATATGTCCGCCAGCTTTCTGTTTGCCGACAAGTTCAGCTTTGGCGCTGCATACCGCTGGGATGCCGCTCTGAGCGGTCTGGTAGGTTTTCAGTTGACGGAACAGCTTATGGTAGGTCTGGCATACGATAGGGAGACCACAGAATTGGGAGGGACCCAGTTCAACGATGGCTCGTTTGAAATATTCCTCAGATTGGAACTGTTGAAGAGATTTCAAAGAACCGTGTCACCAAGATTCTTTTAATACGGGTCAAGCATGTTAAAAAGAACACTCATACTTCTCATTGTATTTTCAGGATATGTTGTAAAGATGTCCGGGCAGGATACCATTCAGGGCAAGCAGCTCGAAAGGGTCATGGAAAGGGCAGACCAGCGATACAAGGAATATTCTTTCAGTCCGGCCATAGATATTTACAAAAAAGTACTGGATAGGGGCTACGTTTCTTCGGACCTATTGAAGCGTTTGGGGAATTCATACTACTTCAATGCCAAGTATACCGAGGCCGCTGCCATTTATAAACGATTGGAAGAGACCTATCCCGATGAAATGGAAGTGGAGGATATTTTCAGGTACGCACAAAGTTTGAAAACATTGGGCGATTACGAAGAAGCCTCCCGTCTGATGGCAGAATTCAAACAGATGACATCCGTAGACCTTGACATTGATGAGGACTACATGGCCAAGATCGAGAAGAATTCGGGAAGATATACGGTAAAACCGTTCGGCTACAATAGCAAATACTCCGATTTTGCTGCCTCTTACTATGAAAAAGGGCTCATTTTTGCCTCGGATAGGGACACAGGGAATTTGGCCAGATATAGGCATACCTGGAACTCTAGGGACTTTTTGGACCTGTACAAGGTCGATGCGGACAGTGTGTCGAGCGGCAGGGCTGTGAAGTTGGAAGGGGATGTGAATACAAGGCTCCATGAATCCACATCTGTGGTCACGAAGGATGGCTTGATGATGTACTTCACCCGTAACAATTTTATGGATGGCAAAAAGCGTAAGGATGAAGAAGGCATCACCCGGTTGAAGATCTATAGCGCGGAAAACATCAATGGGATATGGACCAACATTACAGAACTGCCGTTCAACAGTGATTCCTATTCGGTGGCACACCCCATGTTGAGCCCAGATGAAAAACGGCTGTATTTTGTTTCGGACATGCCCGGAAGCTTGGGGGCGTCGGACATATTCATGACGCAGATCATAGGTGATGGAACCTATGGCCCCATTGTGAATTTGGGCAAGAACATCAATACGATGGCCCGGGAGACCTTTCCGTTCATTACCAAGGACGGTGTCCTATATTTTTCTTCGGATGGTCATCAAGGTTTGGGTGGATTGGACGTGTTTGCTACAAAGATTGCCTTTGATGAGTACGACCAACCGGTCGTGAACGTAGGAAAGCCTATCAACGGTCCCAACGACGATTTCTCCTTTATTTATGACATAGAGGGCAAGTCGGGCTATTTCTCTTCCAACAGGGAAGGCGGAATGGGGGATGATGATATCTATCAATTTGTGGAGAATGAGCCCTTGGTCTTGGATTGCCTTCAAGAAGTAACGGGAACCGTGAGGGACCGTATTTCCAATGAAGTGCTGGCCGGTGCCACTGTGGTGGTCATCGATGAGGAAAACAGGGAAGTCTCGTCCACCATAACCGATTCCAACGGAAACTATGTCCTTCAATTGGACTGTTCCAAGGGTAATTTTGTAAGAGCTTCCAGGGATGGCTATGTGCCGGCAGAGGAATATTTGAACAAATCTTACGGCAAACCAAGGATTATTGATTTTTATTTGGAGCGGGATCTGATCACGGGTGGCTTTGGTGACGATTTGGCCAAACTGCTACAGTTGAGCACGATTTATTTCGATTTGAACAAATTTAACATCCGTCCGGATGCCGAACTGGAAATACAAAAAGTGATCGTGGCCATGGAAAAATACCCTAGCTTAAAGATTAAGGTGAATTCTCATACCGATAGCCGAGGAAACGACGCCTATAACCTTTGGTTATCACAAAAAAGAGCGGAATCAACGGTCAATTATATGATATCCAAAGGAATATCTCCTGATAGACTTCAAGGCGAAGGATTTGGGGAGACCCGATTGGTGAACGAATGCTTTAACGGTGTCCCATGCTCCAACGAGCAGCACCAGCTGAACCGTAGATCAGAGTTCATCATCTTCGAATAATTTTTAGCCTCATCAACAGGCAACGGACATGCGAATGAGTCTAAAATAAGGACCTGTTCGCATGTTTTTTTTATGGTCAACAGTAGATTGGACACAAATGGGATAAGCCATTTCCGCATCTTCAAAATGAGGGGAATTTTCACCCAAAAACACTGTTTGGTTTGATCAACGCTACAAGCCTCCACAATACACATGCAACCCATGAATTCGATAAATGGGGCTTTTTTTAGGTTTATGTAATCTTTTTCGCATAAAGGTGCTCTCCCTTCGTAACCGCTATCTGTACTGCTTTCATCGATAAACGGTTTTTTAAAATCACAGTTTTTGGTATGAAACCTCAAAATTCAAGGACTATACAGTTGGATATGGGGCATACACAACAAATATTTTCCGCTGCTGAATGTAGAGGTAATTTTGTAGGGTGTAGTAAAATGCGGAGTGCTGAACAAGAGAAAAGCCTGCAGAAACACACTTTTGAAGCAAAGAATAACATATACCGACCCTCAACTAATATTGACCTCATGAAAAAGAGCATTTTAGCCCTATTGTTCCTTCTGTTTTCTGGAATTGCCTTTTCGCAGACCACGGTCACCTTACAGGACCAATGCAATTGCGAGGTTCTCAAAGGAACCGCAGTATCCAGCCCGGGAGCGACTACTCCATCCGGTGCCGATACAGGAGATATTTATGTGAATACCAATACGGGGACTATCTATTTTTGGGATGGGAGCTCGTGGGAACTTACCTCGACCGATGACCAGCAATTGACAGGATTTACTTTTGATGGGGTAACAAATACGTTGGCATTGACCTTAGAGAACGGAGGTACGGTTAATGTGGATTTGAGCAGTTTGAGTGATACGTTCACGGACACCAACACAATTATCACTTCATACGGCATTGATAGCACGAACACGAATTTGGTGATAACTGATTCTGAGGGAAATACGTTTTCGGTTGCCTTGGCAGATTTAGCTGCATTGATTGATACTGATACTACTTTAACAGACGCCCAAGTGGCCACTGCGGTGAACAACGAGTTCCCGAACCTGGATACGGACAGTACTGATGACTTCAGTGGAGACTTCGGAGACCTGACCAACGTACCGGCCAATCTGGACTTGGATTCCACCGACGATTTCGACGGACAGTGGAGCAGCCTAACGGGAGTTCCTGCAGGTTTTGCGGACAATGTGGACAACGTGGACGATGCGGACAA
>NZ_QBUK01000005.1 GCF_003058265.1 Flagellimonas amoyensis | reverse complement strand
GGGTTCAATTGTTTCTGTGATTCGTCCGCCACGTGCATGGCATAGTCGGCACCGGTCCTCTGCCAGTCCTGGAGCAGTTCGGGGTGCTCGGCACCAAATTGCGAGTTGTACCCGGTAAGGTCGTGTATCCTGGCATAGTTCTCGTCGTCGATCAACTGGTATTCCGGGGCCACCACGGGCGGGCCGTCATAGCCCTCCTTCACGTGGTAGAAGATGCCGCTGTTGCCCCCCTCGGGGATCTTCCACTCCAGATAGAGCTCGAAATTGTCGAACTCCTGCGCGCCGTAGATGATGTCCTTTCCACCGCTGTAGTCCTGTTCCATGCCCAGTTCGGTGTCAAAGGTCAGGGTGCTGTCCTTGATGGTCCACCCGGGGGGAAGGGAATCCATGTTGTACCCTCTCCAGCCCTCAAGGCTGTTGCCATCGAAGAGATAGGTCCATTCGGATTTTTTCTCTTCAGGTTGGGGAGTCGATGTTCCGTCCGTTGGTTTCGTTTGGTTTTTGCAAGCGATGAACAATGCCATCCCTCCTAAAAGTGTGAAGACACTGAGCAATTTTCTTTGATTGGTTCTCATTTATGAATTTGAATTATGATTGTATAAAATTTTAGATTTTATCACGTTCCCTTTCTGTTATTTTTCAGCATACACTGTCCTTACTTTCAATACCTCATCAGCAGTGATTTTTCCTTCTTCCTCCGCAAATTCACCTTTGATGAACGTCAGGATGTCGGCGATATCCCCATCTGATAAAAAGGCAAATGATGGCATCGCTTCCCCATATCCATCCGTAGCACCATTGGCCGACCTTGCGGATCCTCCCAGCGTAAATCGGATCAATCCCTCATTCGTACCATTCACGATATCTGAGCCTATCAGTGGTGGAAAGGAATTTTCGACCCCTTGACCATCGGTTTTGTGACAAGCTGCACAATACATATTGTAGCTTTTTTTGCCTGATGTATCCCCCATTTTCACTTCTTCACCGCTTTCCTTTCCTTTGGAAACCTGTTTGAGCAATGCCGCATTGGAAGTATCCCCAACTTTGAAGATGCGGATGATCCTATCGTCCGTTTCTTTTGGAAAGCCCTCTTTAGGGTTCCAATCCTGATTGCTCGTAGAGATGTAAACGTCTCCCTTGGGGGAAACGCAAAGATCCCTGATCCTTCCCAATATCGTATCAAACAAAATGGTTTCAGATAGTATGGAGTCCCCTGTAGCATTCAGTCCCAACACCCGAAGATCACTCTCTTTCAAGGTAACGAGCAGCAATGCATTGTTCCATTCGGGAATGGATCTTGAAGCGTAATAATCGATTCCTGCCGGGGCTATGGTCGGGGTCCAGGCTTTCATGGGTTCCACTACAGCGGAATCTTTGCAGAAGGATGGGTTTCCTGTGGCATCATTGCAATATCCACTGACATTCGGCCATCCATAATTACGGCCCTTTTGCATGAGGTTTACCTCGTCATCCGTGGCATCCCCATGTTCAGAGGTATACAAGAGTCCATTGACGCCGTAGGCCATTCCCTGGACATTGCGCTGTCCCCATGACCACACAGGACTGTTGGGAAAGGGATTGTCTTCGGGAATGGAACCATCCAAGTTGAAGCGCAATATCTTTCCGTTCAACGATTTCACATTCTGGGCATTGTCCACATCCGGTCCAATGTCGCCCGTGGCCCACATCAGTTTTTTATCTGGGGAAATGGTCAACCGCGTGCCATTATGTGCAGTATGTCCAGGAATTTCCAATAACATTTCAGGATTGATCAGTGTATCATTGGCATATTCATATCGCATCAATCTTGAAGTGATTTTTTCTTCTTTTTTGGTGGTGTAGTTCAAAAAGACATAAGGTGATTCCCCAAAGTCGGGGTGAATCGCCAATCCTAATAATCCAGTGGTCCTTTTCCTGAACACATCCTGTATCTCCAACAAAACATGGACTTGCCCAGTGTTCGGGTCCAAACGGCTCACACGTCCACCCTGTTCGGTGAACCAAATGTTATCATCAGGTCCCCATGTAATCTCCCAAGGTACATCTAGATTTTCAGCTACCGTACTTCTACCGATAACGGTCGAGTCAAGGGCAATCCACTCTTCTATCGGGTTGCCCGAAGCATCGTGGAAGATGTCCGCCGTTTCGCTCTGCTTTTTATCCGTTTTGCATCCCATAATGAGTAGACTCCCTAGGAGATACAGCAGTTGTTTTTGATATTTTTTCTTCATTTCTTCCAATTGGTTTTCCCCATAATTTTCAATACACACGCTCCAAAGGAATCTGTTTGCCCCCTAGCCTTTTGCTATCATGGGCAGCCTGCATAAAGGCATATATTTCCATGGTTTCCCGTAATGATACCGGTGCGATCCCTGTTTCAAAAAACGCAATGATTTTCACCAATAAAGGAGCGTATCCCTTGTACTCCCCTATCAAGGCATTTCCACTTTCACCAAGGGCCATGCCCCCAAAACCTATATCTCTTTGTCGCTCTCCCCGAAAGGTTCCCAATCTCCCATCCTTCCAGACTCCTGTTACCACTTCGGTAGCATCCGAAGAAATACAACTAACTGCAACACATCCTGTTCCCATTAGGGTATACAGCAATTCAACTCCGTGTATCCCGTACCAGAACAGGTCAGGGTGTGAAGGTTCTGTGTTCGCCGGTCCATAGGTGTTGGCCCCCATCACCTTTCCCACTACCTTTCCTTCTGCGATTTCCGTAGCCTTGTCTGTGTACCGCAAGGATGATGTAGAAAAAATGGGTGTCCCATACTTTTCCGACAACTCCACAATGGCCTTGATATCGGCCATGGAAGCAGCGAAAGGGGTGTCCATGAACACCGGTTTTCCGTACTTCAGAATCTTTTTGGCCTGTTTCAGGCGGAGGTTGCCATCATGCGTCTCCAGAAGCACCACATCCACTTGGTCCATAACCTCATCAATACTTTTGGCGATATGGACCCCCATTGCAGCGACTTCTTCCGTAAATTTTGGGATACGATCACGACTGGACTCAATGTCCTTGCTTCCCCAAGGATAGGCCGCGACCACCCTATAGCCCATTAAATCCGGGTTGGGTTCATCAGCGTTGAGCATTTTGGTGAACGCTGGGGCATGGGAGGTATCCAAACCGATAATCCCCACTCTTTTCCCCTTGCCCATCATGCTGAACAGGGGCGAACCGGCCACCTCGGTCAGACCAAGGCCCAGACCTGCCAATAATGTTGTGCCCACAAAATTTCTTCTCGTTCCCATTTTTCAATCAAAAGATGGCAGGTTTATGAAAGCCACTTCTCCAGGTTTTCTTTGACGAATGCATCATCGTTCAAATGTGGATAGGCCGCATAGATCCTATCTATTTCTTCCATCTGTCCCTCGGATAGGACTTCGTTTTCATTCAAGGTCCAAACACCCTCCAATAGCCCTTGCCGCCTGAGGACTTCATGGATTCCGGGTATACATCCCTCAAAAGCATTGGCCGCGTCAAAAAAGGCCGCATTGCTGTCCGTGATCTCAATGGCCTTGGTGAGCATTCCTTTTGTCTCATGTTCAAATTGTCCATTGTGCACCTGATGGAGCAAATCGACCGCGGATCTGGTCCAAACGGCCCAATGGCCCAACAGGCCTCCCACAATGCGTTTTTTTATGGTTTTTCCTTCTGTTTTTATCTTGAACTCCGACAGAAGATCCACCAAAATGTTATCGTCATTTCCGGTATACAGTGCTATTTCATCGGCCCTTCCCGACTCCACTACGCCCCGTACCACGTCCAATGTCTGGTAACGGTTGAAGGGGGCCATCTTTATGGCAATGACATTGGGAATACTTGCAAAGCCCTTCCAAAATTCCACGTCCAGCTTTCTACCTCCCACGGCTGGTTGAAGGTAAAAGCCCACCAACGGAATCACTTTGGCAACCGTTCTGCAGTGTTCAAGGATTTCTTGGTTGGATGCGCCCTTGAATGCTGCAACACTGATCAATGCCGCATGGTACCCCAAACGAATTGCGGTCTGGGCTTCGGCAATGGCCTGTTCAGTCCTTCCAATAATACCGGCAATTCTTATGATCGGCCTATCGTTCCGTTTGGAATATCGGTCAAATTCCTCCCTAGCGATATCCAGTACGGTGCCGTAAAGGTTGTGTTCCGGCAAACGGATTTCAAACTGGGTGGAATGCACCCCAACGGCCACACCTCCTGCCCCGGCATCCAGATAATATCGCATCAGGGCCCTTTGCCGGTTCTCATCCAATTTTCGATCCTTTGTCAAGGCCAGCGGTAATGCTGGAATCACCATTCCTTTTTGAAATTCCTCCAGAATAGTATAGGGTATCTCGGTATAATCCATCTCAGTCGGTTAAAATTGATCTATCTATTTTTTACCAGCATCTTGTACAGTGCTGGCCCTGTTTTTAATACTTTCCGTCCCTTACCTCAAAATGGGTGGGCTTGTCCAAGGTCCTTTTCTCCATCTTCATCCAATTGGCCGTCCATTCGATGACTTTTTCGATACCTATCTCAGGTTCGCCAAAAAGCTCGAACGACTTGGTCGCATTGTTCAAAAGAGCGGTATCCGATTCCACGCCCGTAAATTGGGGGGAGATTCCAAAATGTTTTCCAAACTCCTCCGCCACAGTACGGACGGACAAGGTTTCTTCGCCCGTGATGTTGATAATGTTGGCAGGAACAGATGTGTGTTCAAGGGAACGCAGCACCATTGCATTGGCATCTCCCTGCCATATGGCATTGAAATAGCCCATTTCCAAGTCCACTGGCTCGTTGTTCTTTACCTTGGTGGCCACATCCACCAAAACTCCGTAACGGGGTTCCACTGCATAATTCAATCGAATCAATGCGGTTGGTGTATTGTTCTTGCTACTGCCGTATTCGAACATCCGCTCGCGCCCAAGGCATGACTGCGCATATTCCCCCACGGCAATGGGCCTGTCCGTTTCTTTGGACCCGCCGGATGCAATGGGGACCATGGGATATACACAACCTGTGGAATAGGCCACAATCTTGGAATTTTGGAACCGTTTGGCAACCATTCCGGGCAAAAGGGCATTCATGGCCCAGGTCATGGACAAATTGGTCTCGGACCCAAACTTCATCCCTGCCAAAAAGAACACATTCTTGGCTTCGGGCAGGCTGTTGAGAAAATCCTCATCGAGCAGGTCGCCCTTTATGGTCTCAATCCCCAAGGATTCAATATAGGACTGTTCATTGGGGTCACTAAACCGGGAAACACCGATGATCCTCTTTGTCACACCGGCCATCTCACAGGCACGTTTGGCCATGTGCGCCAACGAGGGACCTATTTTTCCACCAATGCCCAAGAAAATGATGTCGCCTTCCAATTGTTTGAACATTTCCACAGTGGGAACATCTGGTTGTGATAGGAGTATTTCCAAGGTTGATTCATCCAACATGCTATCTTTTTCCATCTTCATCTTTCAGGTATTACATATGATTTTTTTATAAATGTCCACGGCCTGTTCCAGTTTTGAAACTTCGCAGTATTCATCGATCTTGTGTGCCATTTGAGGCTCTCCGGGGCCAATGATCACCGTAGGTATGCCCCCATATGCCCTTTGCAGGACAGAACCGTCGGTGAGATAGGGCATTGTTTTGGGTGCTTTTCTTTCAGCATCAGAAGTACCACAAGCATCATAAACTCCATGTATGAATGCGGTATCGGGATCATTTGCAACTGCCGGAAGATTGACCAGCACCTCCACATCGATATCATTTCCCAATTCCTTTTTGATCTGCTCAAGCACTTCGTTGTTACGCAAGTTTGAAGTGATCCTGGCATCAATGGTGAACCCGGCACGATCGGGCACGGAGTTGATGTTCAATCCGCCCGAAACCTTGCCCACATTGATGGTGGAATATCCCAGTAGCGGGTCTTCCTGTTGCCGGAAATCAAACTGCTCCATTCTTACAATGGCCCTGGCCACTTTGTATATGGCATTATCGCCCAATTGGGGCATGGAGGAATGCGCCGTTATGCCTGTAGCTTCCAGATTCAGGTAAAGTGCCCCTTTATGGCCAATGGCCGGTATATTTCCCGTGGGTTCCCCAACAATGATTCCCCTTGCCTGCCCCAATCCCGTATATGTTTTTACCAGATCCATGGCCCCTTGGCATCCCAATTCTTCTCCCGCGGTGAGCACCAAACGTATGCCACCGGACGGAGTTCCTTCTTCGAAGGCTTCAATGGCCGCAATGGTCATCGCCGCAACCGCTCCTTTCATATCGGTAGTGCCACGTCCATAGATTTTGCCATCTTTGATCTCACCGGCAAAAGGATCCATGGTCCATTTTTGGTTACCCAAGGGCACCGTATCGAAATGTCCCGTAAAAACGATGGGCAACTGCTTTTCATCAAGTCCTCGTTCGGCTATGACATGGAGCCGATCGGGCCCAAAGGGAACATACTCGACCTTGAAACCATTCTCGGCCAATAGCTTCCCGACCATCAAGGCCAAGGAGGCTTCGTTCCCCGGCGGGTTGATCGTATCCTGGGCCACCAATGCCCTTGTCAATCCTATAACATCGTTCTTCATGCCGCTAAAAATATCTTACGTAGAAATACAGGACTATGATGGTGATGAGCAACCACCAATAAAAAGGATTCCTAACTCCTTTGTAGAGTGATCTTTCCTTTTCAGGCAGCTTTAAACTTTCTTTGTTCCATATCAGTCCATGAAGCTCTGCATCGGTCTTTGGCTTTGTGAGCAAACTCACGACAAAACAGGCCAACATACAGGTCCAGAACACAATGCCGGTCCGATTAAAAAAGGGCATGTTCGGCAGAAGGAATTCAATCAACAGGGACAAGGGTATGGTGATGATCCCTGCCACCAAGGCGCCCGAAGCGGTTGTCCTTTTCCAAAAAACGCCCATCAGGAACATGGTTGCTATCCCCGGTGTGAAGAGCCCGTAAAGGTTCATCAAATACAGGAACACTGGTTTGTCCGAATAACTGATCAAAAGAATGGAACTGACTATTCCCAACATAATGATCACGATTCCAGACTTTTTGCCAAAGCGGATGGCCTGGGAGTCGGATGCATTTTTATTGAAATATTCCATGTAAATATCCACCGTAAGAATCGTGGTGCACGAATTGATGGCCCCAGAAATGTGGGACATGATCGCCGATATGAGACCGGCCATGACCAAGCCGACCAAACCTGTGGGAAGCAATTTTTCCACCAAGGTGGCAAACAAAAGGTCCGGTTTGTCCAAATCCGGAAGGAACAGTGGGGCGACCAGGGCCGGCACCGTTATGATCAAGGGGACCAAAAATTTAAGGTAATTCCCAAAAATGACCCCCATCCTGCCATGCCATTCATTTTTGGCCGCCAAAATACGCTGCACAATGAATTGGTTGGTGGCACAATAGAACACACTGATGCAAAGCAGTCCCCCCAGGTACATGGTCCATGGGAAATCAGGATCGTCCGCCGGATAGATCATCTTCCAGTTCTGGGCTGAGTCAATGACCGTTTGGATACCTCCGGCTTCCTTTACCGTGGCAAATGTAAGGATGATACCGCCCGTTACCAGAACGACCAATTGGACCATTTCCGTCCACACCACTGCCCGTAGACCACCGATGATGGTATAAATTCCAGTCAATATCGCCAATGAGAGAATGCTGTACAGTATGGGAATATCGAACAAGGCGTACAAAGAAAGTGCCCCCAAAAAGAGCACTGCACCGATTTCCACAAAGATGTAGGTAAAAAGAATCAGTATAGCATAGACCGCTCTGGTCAGGTTTCCATACCGGACCTGTAAATATTCAGGAATGGTATAGAACCCATTGCGAAGGTAATACGGCAAGAACACCCACAAAAGGGCATTGAACCCCAAAAGAATGGCCGCCCACTCCAAGGTTATTGCCACAAAACCCCTACTATAGGCCACACCCATTGCCCCGACCAAATGGTGACTGCTGATATTGGCCGCAATGATGCTGCCACCGATCATCCACCAAGGCAATTTGTCCCCTGCCAGAAAGTAACCCTTCTTTGTCTTGCTATTGAAGCGGGAAGCATAAAGTCCCAAGACCAATATGGCCAATATATAAATAGCAAATATGGTGATGTCTATGGTTCCCAGCTTCATAAGTTCAGTGTTTGGATGGCTTCAGTTATTCGATCAATCATTTTCTCAAGACTGCCTTTGGCATAGGGAGTCTGCCATACGGCATACATATCCTTGTCATAGAGATCTGAAGGTGGGAGGTAACCGACATAGCCGTTGGCTATGTTTATAAATACAATGTTGTTGTCCGGAAAAGCAGAACGCAATTGTTCCTGTATCACGGAATAGGTTTCATTGGCCTGCGCAATCACGATAGCGTTGCCAAGTTGCCATATCCAAACAGGAACTTTTTCCGTCTTTTTCTCACCGATGGCCCTTCTTGTATTGATCTTCCGCCAAAGTCTGTCTTTGAGCACCCGATCTTCACATTTTTCATACGCTTCCAGCAGTTCATCCTCGGAGGGTAGTTCTTTGTAGTCCATCTCAACATGGATGATCTGAGCACCCATTTGATGGTTCGGAGCCTTTGCCACTGGTTTCCATAGGGCAAGTGGGGCTCCGGAAATCAAGGCCTCTTTAAATTCAAGACCCATATTGTTCTGCGGAATGGACTCCAAAGTGGCTATGGTGGCGTGGCCTAAACGGCGTCCATGACCATCGACAATGGTAGGATCGGCCACATATTGTTCCTTGGGCGCCAAATCTCCGGATGCTCCCTGAAAAAACAAACAGGGACATCCCGAATAGGTTTCCACCACCTCCCGTAGGGAACCAATGTAATCCGGGGACAGCATTTTATTTTCATGGGCAAAGGTGGTCGGGTGGCAGGCATAGTTCACCAAAGTCGCCAATTGTTTCCCTTTTTCATCCCGCACGGCCCCCACCAGCAAAGTATCATCTGCCTTTTGGGTAGGATCATAGCCAATAAGATAGGTTCCGTCCACATAAAAATCCCTTTTGGTGGCCAAATCGCAGCTGCCGTACCCCCATGTAAGCGTTCCCTTTTGCATTATGCGCCTTCCCTCTTCATACAAGCTGACCGCTGTCTCGGCCAAAAACTTGAGATAGGGTGCTATCTGGTCACCTCCCGGTTTATCCTTATCGGCCGAACAAATACTGGGACCTGCATGTGTATGCGACAAACAGAAAAGCACCTGCTCTTCCTTTAGATTCGTTTTTGTTAGAATGTAGTTCCTTAGGTTCAGTTCGTCCGAGTTGTTCTTCCACCAGCCAAGGTCCGCCGTAAACCAAACCAAGATGTCATCGGTGATGGACTGCATCAAAAAACATTGCATCCACAAGGGCCTATGTATGGCTTCCGCCCGGTCATGGGCCGAAGCGCCCCAGTTGCGGGCATATATGGACAATGGTGGTGTGATATCGGCAGCGACCACTGAAAAACTACCGGAGAAGGTACTGTTGGGGTTTATTTGGTTTTTGTTGGGGGTCATTACTGCGGTTTGATTCGTCATTTAGTCCTTAGGAGTGAGAGACCTCCGTCCATGAGCAGGGTGCTCCCGGTCGTGTGCCGGTTGGATGGATCACACAGCCACAAAACCTGTTTGGCCACTTCATCTGCTTCGATCAGCTTGCCCACAGGGACACGGTTCCTAGCTTCGTTAGCCGAGGCCGGATCTTTGTCCCATACCTCTTTGCTCAATCCGGCATTGACATATCCCGGGGCAATTTCATTCACCCGAATCCCTTTTTCGGCATAACTCAAGGCCATCGTCTTGCACAACATCCTCAAGGCTGCCTTGGAAACGGAATAGGCCGGGATATTGATATGGGCCGCATGGGCCGCCCAACTTCCCAAAAACACGATATTGCCGGCCACTTTTTTCTTCACAAAGGACCTACACGCTGCATTGGCCATAAAAAAAGACCCGTTCAGGTTCACCTGAATCTCGCGCTCCCATTCTTTGGCCGTAATCTCCTGTACATCTTTCAATGTAACAGTTGCGGCATTCACAATAGCGATATCCACCTGACCCCATTGATTCTCAATATCTTCGATCCATCCTTCAACTTCATCCGCATTCGAGACATCTACCTGATCGTAACGGTACGCCACTCCCAGATTGTCCATCGGGGACAGTTTCGCGGCTGCGGTTGTTGGGTCAAGGATGTCCGATATTCCGATCTTTGCTCCCATCTTTCCAAATTCCATTGCCACTGCTTGACCGATGTCACCCATCCCGCCGGATATCAATACGACCTTGTCTTTAAAACTATTGCTTTCCATGCCCTTATCTTATTGCTACCAATCCCCTACGCTACCATCTTTATAAAAGGTCCGTTGCAGTACTTCCTGCTGAAATGGATGCTTCTTGATTTCTTCTTCATTGATCTCGATTCCCAGTCCAGGGCGTTGGTTCGGAAGCACTATTCTTCCCTCCTTCTTCACCTCAAAACCTTCGGAAACTACCTCTTGTCTCCACTCCACATCATTATGCACACTTTCACAAATGATATATGAGGGTGTGGCGAATCCCAACTCCAAGGACGCTGCAGTACTTACAGGGCCTTGCGGATTATGGGGTGCCATGGATACTTTATAGGCCTCTGCCAATGCTCCGATTCGGCGTGCCTCCGAAAGACCACCACAGTGTGTGATATCAGGTTGAAGGACGCTCACGGCCCTTTTTTCCAGCATTTCCCGGAATGCATGCACTCCCACCAAGCGTTCTCCCGAAGCTATGGGCGTTGTAACCGAACGTTGAATCAGTGCAATATCATCCATGGTCTCCGGCCAACAGGGCTCTTCAAAAAAGTACAGTCCGTAAGGCTCCAGTGCCTTGGCGAACATAAGACCCATACGAGGGGTTGGCCTTGCATGGCAATCCACCATGATATCAATATCGTCACCCACGGCTTCTCGCATGGCGCGCACACATGACTCTGCGGATTTTATTGGTTTTAGCCCTTCCAAGGACATTGTCTCGGGGACAGCCATGGACTTGAAAGCGGTAAAGCCTTCTTCCACGGCCTGCTGGGCCAGTTCGGCAAAGCGCTTGGCGTTGTCGGGCGCAGTCTCATAAAAATCTTCCATTTTTCCACCTCCAAGATGGCAATACAGACGGACATAATCCCGTACGCGACCTCCCCATAGTTCATGGCAAGGCACATTGTGGATCTTGCCCAGGATATCCCATAGCGCAATATCTATTCCACTGATGGCCGTTCCCCTTACAATACCGTTTCCATGCCAAAAATGCTGGCGGTACATCATCTGCCAAAGGTGCTCTATTCGTCTGGGATCTTCACCCACTAAAAGTTGGGAGATGTCCTCAATGGCCCCTACCACACCTTTGGTGTGCCATTCCAACGTAGCTTCTCCCCAACCCCAAAGTCCGGGTTGATCGGTGACCACTTTCACAAAGATCCAGTTCCGCATCCGTGCATTGCACACATGAGCTTCTATCGCCGTAATTTTCATTTCCGCAAATTTATAGTTGACCAACCACCTTTTTCACATTATCCAAGGTCACTTCAATGTCCTCTTCCGAATGTGCAAAAGATATACTGTTCTGTTTGATTGCCACAGGGAAATTAAATATACCGTTTTCAATCAATTTTTTGCGGTATTCGGTGTCGTATTGAAAATCATGGTTGTTCAAAATATCGTGAAAATCAACCGGGGCATGGTCCATAAAGTATGCACAAAAAGCGGACCCTTGCCTTGCAATGTGATGGGTGATTCCCTTTGCCGTGAAAATATCCTTCAATCCATCTTCCATCAATTTCCCCAATCGCTCCACATGTCCATACACGTCCACGACAGGGTCGGCGAGCTTTTTCAATGTAGCGATTGCCGCTGCAGTGGTCAATGGAAAGGCATTAAAGGTTCCGGCGATCAAGACCCTTTTGCTCTTCTCTGGATGGATGAAATAATCCATATATTCCTTTTTCCCCGCAATCACACCAAAGGGATAACCATTGGCAACAGCTTTTCCAAAGGTGGAAAGATCGGGCTGGACGCCACAAATGGACTGATAACCGCCCAAGGCATGCCTGAAACCTGTCTTCACCTCGTCAAATACAAGCAAAAATCCGTGCTCGTCGGCAAGTTTGCGCAGACCTTCCAAATATCCTGGTTCAGGTTTTACAATACCGATATTTTGTAGAACAGGCTCCAACAACACACAGGCAACTTCGTAACGTTTAAGGACATACGCTATGGATTCCAGGTCATTGTAGTTGACCACATGCACCAAAGACTTGTGCAAATCTGGAACACCCGCAGACAAAGAATCAAAGGGGTATTCTCCCGGTGAGACTCGCTCACCAATATCCGCCTTTGCGCTTATCACATTGCAGGCCACATCGTTATGCCATCCATTATATCCTCCTTGCATCACTATGACATGGTCGCGACCTGTTGCGGCTCTTGCTATCCGAATGGCATGGAAAGTCGCCTCAGAACCCGTGTTGGTAATCTGCACCTTGTCCGCATAAGGGACACTTTTACAGAACAATTCGGCAAATTCACCTTCCAAGGTGGTTGGCCCGGCACCCATCAAAATGGAACTGTTGCCCAAGGCCTCCGCCACTGCCAGATTGATATCCGGATCGTTATGCCCCAAAAATGAGGCTGCAAATCCCGCCTGATAATCAATGTATTCTTTTCCGTCCACATCCAACACCCTACTTCCTCTACCGCTCTTAAAACAAATATTGGGATCTGCCTTTCTGTTCAAGGACACCACACCTCCGGGTATCCACTTCTCATTTTCCAATAAAATGTTATTAGATTTTGATCTGATCATATTCTTTGTATTATTATTTTCTAATGTTTTCTGCATGGGTGTGACTCGTAAAGGATGTAAATACCTGTTGAACTTTAATGACATCAAAATACAATGACTACCATTCATCATATTTAATGAATACTAAATTATGTATTTTTTGTATACAATTATAATTAATTTTAATTTATTTTTATGTCTAAACTCTCAGACATGTCCATTTTACTCGAAAATCTCCAGTTCCCGGAAGGACCGGCCTTTGCCCCCAACGGCACCCTATGGTTTGTAGAACAACTAAATGGTAGCTTGAGTGAGTATTCCAGCGGTAAACTGAGACGACATTTTGTGGGCGGGCGCCCCAATGGGATTGCCTTTGACAGCGATGGATTGCTATGGTTCTGTGACTCCCTTCGCAATGAGATACGGACCTATGACCCCATTTCTGATTCCACAAAAACGGTAATCTCACATATAGGAAATGAAAACCTGAACCTTCCGAACGATTTGGCCTTCGATGCAGAGGGAAATCTTTTGTTTACCTGTTCCGGGGAAGAACTCCATAAGGGGGATGGTTATTTTTGCGCTTGGAACCCCACAATGGGATTGACAAAAATAGATTCCGTTCCCTTTTATCCGAACGGCCTTGCCTTTGACCAGGACGGAACCGTGCTATATGTTGCGGAGACCGGAACAAAACACATCTGGAAAGGCAAGTGGGACAGCGGGGCCTTCACTTGGAAAAACCCCGAAATATTCACCAATACTGGTGGCTCCGTAGGGCCTGACGGCATTGCTTTTGACGAGGAAGGTCTACTTTATGTCGCTGTATTTGGTTCCTCCAAAGTTCATGTATACCATCAAAATGGAAATCTGCACAAGGAAATTCAGTTGCCCGGGGCCAATCCCACCAACTGTGCTTTTGATCCCAATGGAAAATTGGGTCTCGTTATCACCGAAGCAGAAAAGGGCCAGTTGCTCAGCTACGCTACAAATTCAAGAGGAATCCTATAAAAGAGGAAGGTCAGAGCCATCAAATTTCACTGCAACAGCTTAAAACTCAATAGACTCTCTTTCCCCACGGTCCAAGTGCTCTATGAGCGTATCGACCGACTGTGAAAAGTCACCCTTTTTTAGGGCCTCTACAATCTTACGATGCTCAATATCAGTCTGTTTGTAATCGTCCATATGGCTCAGCGCATTTCCAAGTTTAAGATGGAACAGGGGAATGTTACTGTTGTTGTATATCTGGTACAAACGCTCATTACCAGTGGATTCTATGATTTTTTCATGGAAGCGGACATCGGCCTCACAGGCTCCGCCAAAATATCCTTTTTCCACCATGGATGTGAAGTCGTCACAAATCAATTCAAGTTCCTTGATAACTTCTTTGTCCCTTTTATTGAACAATATTTTCAAGGCACCGACTTCAATCAATTCGCGCAGTTCGCGTATTTCTTTGATGTCGTCCGGGGTTATTTTTTTGACAAAGCATCCTCCTTTTTCCCCGAATTCGACCAAATGCTCCCCGGCCAACCTCATAAAAGCTTCGCGGATGGCGACCCGGCTTACATCGAGTTTCTTTGCCCATGCACTTTCAACCAACCTCACACCCCCTACGAGCTGATTGGACAATATTTTCTTTCGTATTTCCAAATACGTTTTATATGACAACGAATCTTCCTTCATTTTGTATTCATTTTAACCCAAAAATAGGTATATGAACTTCTTGTTATATTATCTACTCTTTAATTTAAGGATACTTCTCCGTATCTCATCCATACTGCCATCATATGAACTAATTGGCATCCGGCAGAACGGATTCCGAGGCATTGTATGAGCGACCTGGCCCAACAACATATTCTCCTCCCTTGCTCCTGAAACTTACTACATTTTTCCCAAAATCAACCAGAATATTGGCATTCAATCCGCTTTTTTTATCGTATACGTTCCAATATCCTTCTTTGATTCCCGCAAAGATCACCTCCACTTCCTTTCTTTCATCTGGAATCGATACCTTGATGGTTTCCTCCAGCAAGTCCTTTCCTTTGGAAATGTAAACTATTTTATCCGCCAAGCGGACTGAATAATATGTTCCAAACTCCTTGAAATCCACCTGGAGTGGGCTGGCTTCGCCATCCACCATCTGAAAGACGGTCATGAATTTATCATTTTTTCGTTCCTTTTTAGGGGAGTACATGATCCGATAACCGTTGGCTTCGGGCCAGTTGGAATTGACTTCATATTTGGTCCCGAAAACATGGGTCGATTCTTTCCCGCCCAATATCTGAAGCGTGCGATCTTCCGGCTTGGGAACCAACATATCCACATAGGTTTTCCCCACTTTTCCATCCAGCTCACTGCTCAAGACCAACCTATCTTCCACTGCCACCGGGGCATTCAGGGTATTGATCTGCCAGTATTTCTGAAAAGTGGAGTCCTGGACCTGCATATCGTCCGTTAGTATTATGGCCGCGGGTACCTCTTCATGTTCTAGGTTCAAGAACAGGAACCCTCTTGAATAAGACTCCATTTTTGAGGTATATGCCGCCGTTAAATCCATGTTGTAATAGCTAAAGGATGGGACATCTGTATCCTTACCCGTTGCCGAGGAACGCACAAAACCAACATTGAACCACGGATCTGTCTGCGTCTCTTCGGGCGTTTTGGGAAACCTTTGGCTAAAGCGTGTTCCGCCATCGTTGGTCTTGGTCCGGAACAGCAGTTTTTCTTCAGGGTCAACAGCCAGCATCAAACTGTGCGAAATAGATCGCTTGTTAAAATTGAAATCATACGGAGATCCATAGGATAGGTAAAGTCCAAGATCACCTACCTGGATTCCCCGATAATAGATCTGGAGTGCCCCGGCATCGGCGTGCTGGTGGTTACCAAAATGGTATCCCCCTCCTTTGATTTCCGCCACTACATCGTCACTGTCCTTGTTCTGGTCCCACCCGGTCCGGGCGACCATGGACCCCAACACAGGTCCAAAATCCTTGGTCAACGGAAGCTGGCCCAACTCAAAATCCGGTTTTAACTGAGGGTCGTTGAGCAATAGGAACAGGACCGGATTGTTCGGCAATGCCCCTTGCTTGTAGAACTCACCCTTGACCAATGGGTTCCCGGAAAATGCATAGCACAAAAGCATGGTCTGCGGATTGCTCCAGTAAAAGTCATCACTACTGGAATATTTGACACTGAACATATCGCCATCCCTCAACATTTTACCATCGGGCGTGCGCATGTACAACCAATAATCGGTCATGTTCTTGATGTTGTCATCAAAGACAGAGTATCCCAACATTCTATAATATAGCCATACTGCATGCATTTCCCAACCAAAGCGATAGCCGCCATAATCAATCCCTTGGTTATGCCTTGGGGATTGGTATTCAAACTTGCGCATGGGCACCAATTGTTCCAAAATGGTATACGAAACATACTTATAGGGTTCGGGGTCCTCATCATACACAGCCAAACTCCAGGCCAACATATCCCTACAGATCTGGGCCTCGTTTCCGTGCCCGTTGATGATGCTCTCCAGGCCGTAGAACGGGGGCCAACCAATTTCCATGTCACGCACCAAGCGTTTAAAGTCTGTTTGTAAGATGGATTTGGTTTCTTCATCCAACAACGGATAGCACCAATCATAGACCAAGGCCCCTGTATAGAGCGCCCTGCCCACTTCGCGTGTAATGTCGCCATAGGTCACATTGCCGAATTCAAGGACCGAAAGATAGTCCACAAGCAACTGCACAGCTTCCTTACCAACGGTGACATCTTGGGTCATCAGGTAATAAAATGCCTTTTGCTCTATGGCCTGTTCCAATTTTTCATTGTGAAATATTTCGGTATCCAAATCAAAATGGAACGAATAGGGACTCAAGGCCGCATTCTTCACCTTATCCCAAGCCTCTTTGTTTTCCGAGGAAGCCAAACGGCTTTTTACAATGGGCAGGCTCTCCTTGTTCACCCACAGTCTTGGCCGATCCGTGATTGGCTTTATTTTTGGCACATAGACCTGTGCTTCTGGAGGTGCGGTGGGGGCCACATAGGGTTTTATGGTAATGGTGGAAAGGGCCAGGTTGTTTGGCAGCCAAATTTTCAGCTTTTGCCGCTTTTCGGAAATCTCGAATTTCCCCAATTCCTGATGACCTCCTTTGTAGCGATCGAACACGATACGTTTGGTCCGTCTTGAATCTCCCAACTGAAAAAAGGCATTCACCGTCCAGAGACCCGTAGTATCCTTCTTTTTCAAGGATTCCATATGGATCGGATAAGCTTCAGCTTCCAAAACATATATGCCCTTCTTGGACACTTCCAGTTCCACCTCAACATCGGGCCGTACCCTTTTGTCTGGGTCGGCAAGGTGCTTTTTTAGGGCAACACCATAGGTTTCCTCTTCCCCTACGTTCACCTTCTTGGTTTTTGTGGTTTTTTCGTTGATGTCCCCTTTATGCAATGGAAGGACAGAAGAAATGTTCTCCTGTCCTACCGCTTGCAATGTCCACAATATAAAGGCTACTATTAAAATATACTTATTGAACATTTTCTACTTCAAATTAAACTTGCCAAGGCCATAGGCAGCTGTCCAAAAATGGACAGCCTAAATACCTACCAACCTGGGTTCTGCGTCAAGGCCGGATTCACATCAATTTCTGTTTGTGGAATTGGCCATAGATAGTAATGGTCGGGGAAGCCCCTCTGTCTTATATTCACCCCGGTAAACTCGGTCATCCATACCCCATCGACAACGTCTTTGGCGATGCCCCATCTGCGGATATCGGAATAGCGCTGCCCTTCACCGCACAGTTCCACCATACGCTCATGCCTGATCCTCTCCCGCATCTCATCTTGACTCAAGCCAGAAGGCAGATCGGGCAAACCGGCGCGTTCGCGCACAGCATCGACCGCATCATAGATACTCTGGTCGCCAGGGCTCGCTTCGTTCTTTGCCTCTGCATACATCAAAACAACATCGGCCAACCTGATGAGCGGGAAGTTTTGGGGCATATTGTTCTGCAAGGTATATACAGAGCCTGTTTCCACAAATTTCCTCCATGCATAGCTTCCTGCCGTCCAAATGGGAACATAGGCCAAAGGGTCCGATGTATCCACTGGGAACTTATAAAGGTACTCCACTTCGTTTCTACCCACAAATGTGGACCATGGCACCACAATGGCCTGTTGCATACGGGGGTCCCTATTTTCAAAAAGCCTCCGTACCGCTTCTTCATCTTGCCAATCCGCAGGGTCGTTCGGGTCAAAAGTATCCCCTCCGGCGTCCGTAAAGTTTGCAAAATCGAACGGTGTTCCATCGATTATTTCATAGGCGTTGACCAATTTAGGGGTAGGTCTGGTCCGTTGCGAACCAGAGGTAGCGCCCCTGGCATTGCCATAATTTCGGTCTGTGGCCAAACCATATCCTTGCTCGGCTATGTACTGCACATCAAAAATGACCTCATCGTTATTGTTGCCGGCCACTCGGAACAGGCTATGGAAATCGTCAATCAAGGTCCTGTCGCTGTTGTCCATCAGGTATTTGAAATCTTCCGCAGCCTCTTCATACTGTTCTGCCCAAAGATGTGCCTTACCGCGCATGGCCAATGCCGCCCACTTTGTAGCGCGACCTTTGTTGGACTGGTCATAGTTCTCGGAAAGCAGCTCAAAAGCATCGGTCATATCACTCACAATAAAGTTGTATACTTCTTCTTCTGTACTCCTTGGCTTATAGGTCTCATCCACGTTCATTGCGGTATCATATAGAGGCACCCCTCCAAAGAAATCCCATAACTTGAAGTAAAAATAGCCCCTAAAGAACTTGGCCTCACCCAAGATGCGATTCTTTGTGGCCTGGTTCATTTCAATATCGGGCACATTTTCCAAAACGGTATTTGCCCGGTAGATGCCTTTGTAAAATATCCCCCAGGAATTGGAGTAAAATGAGGCATTCGAGGGAAAATTACCCGTAGTGAGGCCCGTGGCCCATGACTGATAGGAGATATCGGTAAAGTCATCCATCATGCCATAGATCACTATGCTGTTGGTGAATTCACGGTTGGCGTCATAAAGGGCGTTCACCCCCATGATGGCATCCTGCTCCGATTGCCAGAATCCCCCTTCTGAAAGGCCCACCAACGAATCCCTATCGAGAAAATCATCACTACATGAACCCACAATGAATAGGGAAAGCAATGCCAGTAGTATTCTATTTATCTTATTAATCATCACTTTTCTTTTAAAATGTTAAATTCAGTCCAACTACCCATTGCTTCATCAAAGGATATGAAATACCCGCATTTTCAGGGTTGTATCCATCAAATTTCGTGAACGTAAAGTAGTTCTCGAGGTTGGTATATATCCTTAGCCTATCCACTTTGAACTTGGAGGTCACTTCCTCGGGCAGAACATACCCCAACTGCAACGATTTGATTCGGAAGTACGATGTATCATACAACCAGTAATCACTGTAGGCCGTGTTCAATGCCGATCCCGAGGTATGCAATCTAGGATATACCGTAGAAGGATTTTCTGGTGTCCAACGGTTCAGGATCTCTTTGCGCTGCAAAAAGCCCTCGTTTATATTGAAGGTATTGAAACCATCGTTCCCCCAATACTGCTTGACACCTTCTGCCCCTTGGGCCACCACGTTCAGGTCAAAACCTTTGTACCCAACATTGAAATTGAACCCATAGGTTATTTTGGGCAGGGACGAATAGTCCTTGACCACTCTATCCTGGTCATCGAAGACCATGTCCCCGTTGGTGTCCTTGTACAGCATATCACCAGGCCCAGGTGTACCACCAACATACGAGCCGAAGGTATAACCCTCTGCCAACAATGCATCTATCTCGGATTGATCTTGGATGATCTTATCAAATTCCAAAAGATAAAAGCTGTTGAACGCACTGCCTTCTTCCGTAATGGTGGCCGCGTTTATGGATTGGTCTCCGTTGAACTTGGTCACATTGTTCTTCACCGTGGAGAGGTTACCCGCTATGTTGTAGCTGAAATCCTTACCGATATTCCCTTGATATCCCAATTGGAACTCAAAGCCGGAGTTGTCCATCTCCGCTATGTTCTGCCATGGTGGCGAAAAGTTACCCAATACCAATGGAATTGGGATCTTGGTCAAAATATCGCTGGTTGTTTTATTGTAATATTCCATGGACAAATTCAGTCTTCTGGACAGCAACGATAGGTCCAAACCAACGTTTGTGATGGTCGTGGTCTCCCATTTCAACCTGCTGTTCGCCAATTCAATTGGCGCAACCCCCTGCTGGAGCGAACCACCAAATGGGTAGAGGTAAGATCCATACACTTCCTGGTATGAATAGTCCCCGATCCTGTTGTTCCCAAGTTTTCCCCAAGAACCTCTTATCTTGATCTCGTCAAAAGTATTTTTCAACTTGCTGGCAAATGATTCTTCCAAGATTCTCCAACCTGCCGAGAATGATGGGAAGAATCCCCATCGATTGTCCTCCGCAAATCGGGAGGAACCGTCGTAACGGGCATTGGCCTCGAACAGATATTTCCCTTTGTAGTTATAGTTCAACCTTCCAAAATAGGACCTGAGGGCATCATCGGTTCCTGATCCATTGGCCGATTCAAGATTGGTCCCTGCATCCAGGATATAGATGGAATCGTCCCCCAAAATATCGTTCTTCTTCGCATTGAACCTATCCAAACGGTTGTATTGCTGATCAAAGCCCACCAAGGCGGAAAGACTGTGGGTCCCATTGAAGGTTTCGTTGAAGCGCAAGAGCGAGGTCACCACGGTGGTGTAACTTCTACTGCTCTGATTGAAGAGACTATTGATGCTTGGTTTCTTCTGATATTCAAAATCGGTCTGGAAATTCCAAAGGGAGAATGGCCTAACGTAGATCCAATCCCTATTGTTGGCATAGTTCAATCCAAAGCTGTTTTCCCATTCCAGGTTCTTGAAGATATCAATGATGCCATAGAACTTCAGACCCAACTGCAATTTTTCGTAATTCCCCCTGGCATTGTCCACCAAGGCCCTTGGGTTTGACCCTTCGGGAAGGCCTTGGAACATTTCCCCTCCATATCTTCCGTCCTCATAAACTGGGATTACGCCCGGTGTCGTGTTTCGTATACTTGAGAAAAAGCTCCCTACATCGATAGGTCCTCTATCCGACCATGAACCGAAAACATTTCCGCCGAAAGTGAAGAAGTCCTTCACTTTAGCGTCCGCATTTATACGGAAGTTATATCTGGTATAATCCGACCTATCCAAGATCCCTTCGTTTTTCAAATAACCCAATGAAATGGCAAAGTTGCCTTTTTCACCTCCTCCACGCACGGACAGATTGTGCTCCGTGAGTATGGAGTTTTTCAACATTTCATCATACCAATCCGTATTGGGATACAGTGGATTGCCATTTGCGGATTCGCTTCTCCATTCATCGATGAGGGCAATAGGGTATTTTTCCCTTCCTTCAGATTCGTTGACCAACTCCATATGGGTGGCCATATCCGAAATAAAGTCAATCCGTTTGGCGGCGGACACTTGTCCTGTATACCCACTATAGGTGACCTTGAATTGCTCTCCCTTGCCTCTCTTTGTTGTGACCAAAATAACGCCATTGGCAGCCCTCGACCCATATATGGCCGATGACGATGCGTCTTTGAGCACAGATATGCTTTCCACATCATTGGGGTTGACATCGTTTAGATTTCCTGGGATACCATCAATGACCACCAAAGGTGAGGCATCGTTCATGGTTCCCCTACCCCTTACCAATATATTGAAACCTTCTGCACCCGGAGCGGCCGAAGTTTGCGAAACATTCAAGCCTGAGCTTAAACCTACCAAGGCAGATGAAAGGTTCATATTGGGGCGACTGCTAGTGGATTCGTTGAACACCACTGAATTGACAGCACCGGTAAGGTTCTCTTTCTTTTGGGTACCATACCCTACCACAACAACCTCGTCCAATTCTTTTGGTGCGGGCGCCAACACCACCAAGGCGGAATTCTCGGCCTGGAGCATTTGGTCCATAAAGCCTACCAGACTAAATTGTAGGACATCGCTTTCCTCAGCTGCTATGGAGTAGACCCCATCCGCATTGGAAAGTACGGACTGGCCTGTGGTCAAATTAAATATTTCCACATCCGGAAGCGGATTGCCACTGATGTCCGTGATCCGTCCGGTTATGGTATTCTGTTCATTAAAAGGCAATGCCTCATTTTCGCTTTCCATGGCTTGCAACTTCAATGGGGCCATTACATTGAAGTTGAACACAAGAACAACAAGAAGGACTACCTTTGTTTTGCTCCACATCTTGTTTTCTCTACCTTTAAAGTCTGTTTTCATTAGTTATCATGGTTATAGTTATTTGTTAAACTGAAATTCTCATTCAAATTGATTACGTTTTTTCCTTCATCATACGGAGTAGTTGTTTAATGATTTCCCTTATTTTTCACAAATACCACCTCGTTTTCAAGCATTTGCTGTTTTGCAGCAATCTCAACCAGAATCCTAAAATGTAGAATTCTTCACATGAATTTGAGCTGGCTTTTGTAATTATGTATACTAACATATAAATATTTTGTATACAAAAAAAATAAATCCTTGAATTTAACAAAAAACGGCCTTAAAATAGCCCGAAACAAGGTTTTTATCTTTTAAAAAGTGTCTTCCAGAACTTTTATTTGAAATCTATATCGATAATATAATGTATACATTATTAGTGTTATTCTGTATGATTTTCTACATTTGAAAACAACAACACTTTTCAATTCCCTATATGAAAGTCGGAGTGACCTAATATTTAAATCGAGGCTATAACCCATCCAAAAACAAAAAACCTATCTAACCCACACATCATGTCTACACAGAGAAAATCCCCCAACAGAAATTGGCTGCTCATTTTGGGCCCTGGCATCATCACCGCTGCCCTGGTATTTGGCCCCAGCAAAATGACCATAACATCCAAAATGGGTGCAGATTACAACAACGATCTGCTATGGGTCATTGTAGTGGCCATATTCTTTATGATGGTCTTCACCACCATGGGCGCACGAATAGGGGCCCAAAACAAAGAAACGCTGTTGACGTTGATCAAAAAGAAATTTGGCAAACCCGTTTCCATTTTAATTGGTCTGGGCATATTCTTGGTGGCCATTTCCTTTCAAGCGGGCAACTCTACCGGCGTGGCCATCTCCATAGCGGAGGCATCAGGCTCCGATCCGAAAATATGGATCGTGGTCTTCAATATTATTGGAATACTGCTCTTGTTCTTCAAGTCCTTTTATAAAGTGTTGGAAAAAATAATGATTGCATTGGTCCTATTAATGCTTTTGTCCTTTTTGACCACCGCCATTTTGATACGGCCCAACCTATTGGAGGTATTGAAGGGTCTGGTGCCTAGTGCTCCCGAAGGTTCAATTGGTCTCATCGTTGCTTTTATCGCTTCTTGTTTTTCGCTCGTGGGTGCCTTCTACCAGTCCTATCTTGTACAGGAAAGAAAAAAATTGTCCAAAACCAATGCTGCCGATGGAACAGAAAGACTGAGCAGTCGAGTAGGCATCATTATTTTGGGGGTAATGAGTGCCGCCGTTATGATCTGCGCGGCAAACGTGCTCCATCCCCAAGGCATTAAGGTAACCTCTGCCAGCGATATGGGGAAAGCACTTGAACCCCTCCTTGGGGACTATGCTTCGTTCCTGTTCTTGATCGGCCTGTTTGGAGGGTCGTTTTCCTCACTGATAGGGAATGCCGTATTGGGTGGGTCCCTTCTTGGGGACACGCTTGGGTATAACAGCGACTTGAACCATAAAATGGTAAAGGTGTTCATATCCATTGTCATGATTGCGGGATCCATCATTGCCCTGGTCTTTGGAAGCCTTCCTTTGGAACTGATCGTATTTGCACAGAGCATTACCATATTCTTGGTCCCTTTCATTGGCATCACCATGTACTTGATCGGAAACGACAAGGCCATCATGGGGCAGCATGTCAATTCGCCCATCACAAAAATCTGGGGCGCATTGGGCCTGCTCCTGATCATTGGGCTCGCCATAAGTAATTTCATCAATTTGGTGGGTTGAGCCGTATCTTACATCAAAGATTACTGCACACAGAAGAAATCAATACTTTTCTTGGAACTTCTCGTGGATAAAATCCATCTCAAGCCCAATGGAATACACCCAAAAATCCCAAGCATGTCCCCCCGGGGCCGAAATGTAGGTATGGGGCACCTTCTTTTCCAATAGGATTTGGTGCAGGTCATTGTTCACTCCAAAGAAAAAATCTTCGGAACCGCATGTCATGATGATTTCCAACGAATCCATTGCATGGGATTGGGCCAATTCCACGACACTATGCGATTTCCATCTGTCCGGAAAATCCTCAATAGACCCCAAAAGTTGTGAAATCTCCCAGTTGTCCGGAAAGGGCCTAATGTCAACCCCTCCGCTCATGCTGCCTGCAATGCTATACACATCCTGATGCTTTATGGCCAAGGACAGGGCTCCATGGCCACCCATGCTCAGCCCGGTAATGGCCCGGCCAGACCTATCGGCAAGCGTGCTATAATTTTGATCTACCCAGGAAACAAGTTCTTTGGCAATATAAGTTTCGTACTTGCTTTCCGGTTTCATGGGGCTGTCCAAATACCAACTGGAGTAATTGCCATCTGGGCACACCATGATCACATCATACTGATCGGCATACTGTTTAATTGATGGAGACCGCTTTATCCAATCGGCATAGTTGCCCGAATATCCATGCAACAAGTAAACCACAGGATATTTTTTGTCCGCAGCATAGGAATCGGGGGTTATCACCACTGCCTTTATGGATTTACCCATCGATGGACTATAGGTACTTACGGTATCCACTTTGGAACCATATACATTCAGGCCATAGACCATCAACAAAATATGGAATATGTATTTAACTGTTCTTCTCATTGAACCTAATTAATGTGATCATCTGCATCTTCACTCTTTGGAATCCAAGATAAGTCAAAAATGGAAAAATCGAACCAGAATGAAAAAATGGTTCAATTTGAACCCGATTTGGTACATTTCTTCTGTTTTACACATCCTTTTTAGAGAGAAATTCTGCAATATAGAGATTACATCCTGTAGGTTGGGAATTTCCTTTTTGGAAGGTCCATTTCCATCGACTTTCCAATGGGTATATACTAGCTATGGCAAACCGTTGGCGGCATTTCCAAAATCATTTTTATGATGTTGAAGAGGTGGTCGGGGCCTAAAAATTATGTAGGAAAGATTGGGCACAAAACGTTACAGAAAACTTAAACCCCCAGTAAAATTGGCACTTGCGGTTTATTTTACTATCTTTGCGGTGATGAAAATCAAACTCCACGAGAGAAAAAACTGTAGGATACTTAGTTTTAATTATCTGGTATTTCGAAACCAACCGGATAAATTCATTCCACCTACCCTATAATCGACCGCCCCTAGTTGGGTAATTCACTGATGCATTGTTTTGGGCAATTTGTCCATGGTTTTGCATCCCCATCTCCTATTGCACCTATTAACCTGAAAAACAAAAAAACATCATCGTCCAAGACAAAACCATGGTCATCAAAACCTACGACGCCTTTACACGGCTCTCCACCATGGAAGCCGAAAGGTTTGCCAATTTTCTCTTCCATCACCAAGAAGGTAGAAGGGCTGAAAAGCAGGCCATACGGAAAGCCATCCAGTATTGCACCAAAGACATCCCTGGACTTGGGGGTTACGTGTTCTCCGTGGAGGACAAGAATGAGATCTTGGGTCTGGCCGTGGTGAACAAAACCGGAATGGGGGACTATATCCCCGAAAATTTCCTGGTGTTCTTTGTGGTGCACAAGGAGCATCGGGACAAAGGCATCGAACAGAAATTACTGGGCTATACGCTCCAGTATTGCAAGGGGGACGTTGCCGTCCACATCACCAGTGGGAACCAATGCCCCAACAAACATTTTTTTGAAGAGAACGGGTTCAACGAAACCCATATGGAAATGAGATTAAACAGATAAATCAATATATGCTCAAAATCGAAGTAAAACCTGGAGAAAGTATCGAACGTGCCCTAAAGCGCTATAAGAGAAAATATAGAAACACCAAGCGCTTGGATGAGATCAGGGACCGGCAGGAATACACCAAAAAATCAGTAGAACGAAGAAAAGCAGTAAAAAAGGCCGCATACCGGCAAAAATTCCTGTTAGGTCAGGAGAACATTTAGTCATCAACACTTTTAACAATACAATGAAACTTTCAAGAATCAAAAGGGAAACAAAGTATGAAAAGCGCTACAGCGTTAAAATGGGAGAACTGACCACCCAAGTTACCTATATCAAAAGGTACATCATGGGGCTTCCCATACGCACATTGCACAAATACAGGGAAACCTATTACGGCGAAGTAAAGGACTGTAAGGACTGCAACATTTCCGCATAAAAATCACTAACCCTTTTAACAAAAAACAATGAAAGTATTGGTCATTGGCGCAGGTAACATGGGGCTTACCTATGCCACAGGTATGTCCAGATCCAAGTTGCTGAAGAAACGCAACATCATGGTCTTGGACAAGTCAAAGGAAAAAATGGAAGAAGTGGGCAAAATTGCCCATTTTGATGCCATGGAACGCTTGGAGGACTGCGTGCCCAAAGCAGATATCATCTTCTTGGCCGTAAAGCCCTATCATGCCGAAGAGCTCTTGGGACGCATGAAAGAATTGGTAAACCCGGAACAATTGTTCATCTCTATCATGGCAGGGGTCACCATCAAGTACATCCAAGATGCACTGGGCATCAAAAAAGTGGTCAGGGCCATGCCCAACCTACCAGCACAGGTCGGCAAAGGACTCACCAGTTATGTCTCCGCGGAAGAAGTATCGCGTTTGGAATTATTCATGACGGAAGGTCTTTTGGACACTACGGGAAAATCACTTCGCGTGAAGAGCGAAAAATACATCGATGCCTCCACGGGAATATCCGGGAGCGGGCCCGCTTATGTCTTCTATTTCATGCAAAGCATGATGGAAGCCGCACTGCAAATGGGCTTTTCCGAAAATGTATCCAAAGTGCTGGTGAGCCAGACTTTTACTGGGGCCGTGGAACTGTTCAACCAGTCCAACCTAACGCCCGATTCCTGGATGGAAAGGGTCGCCTCCAAAGGGGGGACCACCCGGGCCGCACTGGACTCCATGCAGGACAACAACGTAAGTGAATTAATCAAGGAAGCCGCATTTGCTGCATTCAACAGGGCAGTGGAACTCGGCGAAGAATATTAAAACATGTACAAAGAACTCGTGGTCATCAAGGTGGGAACCAATGTGATGACCAATAAAGACAATAGAATCGTAAGACCCGTGCTCAACAATCTGGTCCAACAGATTGCAGAGCTGTATGAACGGGACATCATGACCATTTTGGTCTCCTCTGGTTCGGTGATTGCCGGAAAAGAGGTGTTGGGAAAAGCCAAGATAAAGGACAAGACCCAACGTAGACAGGTCTATTCTGCCATAGGGCAGCCCAGAATGATGCGCCATTATTACAACATATTCAGTGACCATGGAATGAAATGTGCACAGGTATTGCCCACAAAACGGGACTTTAATCCGGGTGTGCACCGCGACAATATGATCAATTGTCTCGAAGGGCTCCTCTCCGAAGGTGTGGTGCCCATTGCCAATGAGGACGATGCCGTTTCCGTGGCCATGTCCATGTTTTCGGACAATGATGAATTGGCCACACTGTTGGCACAATTGATGAACGCCGACAGGTTGATCTTGATGACGGACATCGATGGGCTGTACAATGGCCATCCCGAAAAAGAAGACTCCGAGGTCATCAAAAAAGTGGCACCGGAAGAAGACCTGGACAAGTATATCGAAGAAGGCAACAAGGCCGAGGGCGAAGGACGTGGTGGCATGGGTTCCAAACTGAACTATGCACAAATTGCCGCAGCGGCCAACATCCCATCCTACATCGTGAATGGAAAAAGGGACAATGTCATCCTCGACATCATCGAAGGAAAAACAGTGGGAACCGAGGTTTCCCGTTAAAATCACAACTAATGAAATTATTGAACACAACGATAAAGAACAAGGTATTGAGTGATATGGAACGGATCCTGGACAAGGACCGAAGCCTATTGCTGGAAGCCAACAAAAAAGATCTGGATGCTTTTGACCGGGACGACCAAGCCCTTTATGACCGCTTGGTGGTGGACCAAAAAAAAGTAGACCAAATGATCCAAGCTGTCAAGGAAGTCCGCTTGCAGGAAGACCCTGTGAACAAGGAAATTTCCACCAGAAATTTGGACAACGGATTGAAGATCATCAACAAAACGGCCCCTTTCGGCACCATTATGATCATTTATGAATCCAGGCCCGATGTGACCGTTGAGGCCGCCGTACTTGCTTTCAAGGCCAATAATAAAATCTTGCTGAAGGGCGGAAAGGAAGCCTACCACAGTAACAAAGCCTTGGTCCAATTTTGGCATCAGGCCCTTGCGGAAAATGATCTTCCTTCCAATTTTATCCAATTTTTGGAAATGGACCGGACACAGACCCAAGACTTTCTAAGAAATCCCGATCAAGACCTGGACCTCATTGTCCCAAGAGGCGGTGAGCGGCTGATCGCTTTCGTGAAGGAGCATGCCAAATGCGCCGTTCTGGTCAGTGGCCGGGGGAACAATTTCCTCTATGTGCACAAAGATGCCGACTGGAAGAAAAGTTTGGAGGTCATCATCAATGCGAAGACACATAAAATATCGGCCTGTAACGCCTTGGACAAAATTTTGGTGGACACTCGCATCAAAGGCTATGAAGAAAAACTAAAGGAGCTCCAAAAAGTCCTGAAGGAAAAGGGAGTCTCCATTTTGGTGGACAAAAATGTGCAAACCATACTGTCAGATGAAGAATCCATTTCGGATGCATCCGTTTGGGAAGAGGAATTTTTGGCCATGAAATGCGTCATCGGGGCTGTGGACAACCTTGATGGGGCCATAGAAAAAATCAACAGGCATTCAGGGGGTCATTCCGCCTCCATAATGACCCAGGATAACAGCATTGCCCAGACCTTTATGGAAAATGTGGATTGTGCCGCCGTGTACCAAAACGCTTCCACCCGGTTCACGGATGGGGGCCAAATGGGTGTGGGTGCGGAACTGGCTATCAGTACGGATAAGCTGCACCACCGGGGACCCCTTGGGCTGAAACAATTGGTGACCAACAAATACTATGTATTTGGGGACGGACAGGTAAGGATATAGATCTTTACATAAAAAATGGACAAAAGGGAGCTTGGTGTTTTCATCATGTTCCCTTTTTTGATCTTTAAAACCGCCCCAACAATACTTTATTGTCAATTTTCCTTTCAATTATTGGTCATTTTTTAAGAAAATCTCTAGATTTAGTATATCAAAACAGATAAAGTATGGGAAAATTTGAGATCAAAACAGATAAATCTGGTCAGTTCAGGTTTAATTTGAAGGCTGGAAACGGCCAAGTTATCCTTAGCAGTGAGGCATATACCACAAAAGCTGCTTGCGAAAACGGCATAGAGTCGGTAAAAAAGAACTCCCAGGACGACAGTAAGTTCGACAGAAAGACGGCCAAGGATGGCAGTCCTTATTTCAACCTAAAGGCCTCCAACGGGCAGGTCATTGGGGCGAGCGAAATGTATTCCAGTACGGCCGCCATGGAAAATGGCATTGCTTCTGTGAAGAAAAATGCCCCAGGGGCCACAACAGAGGACATATCCTAAGTCGGATTATCTTATTAAAACATAGAACAGCCCTTTGGGCTGTTTTTTTTTGCCCTAACGTTACCTTGAAAAGACACCTTTCCGACCATTTTCAGCATACCCCATATTTACATCCACCAATTCAAAACGGTCATCCGTTGGTTGAAAACGGCCATCCGTTAATTCACCCCCTTCCGAATCAATTTTAGATTTTATGTTTGTCCTGCAATTCTGCGTTAAAGCCAATTGAAAGAGCAAGATCAATTTTTAACGCATGCACATATAGCAATGCACTTTTTTAAGACTGTTGTTGTCATAAAAGTGTTTAGTTTAGTTGAGGTTTCCGTTACGCCAAGGAATTTTTATAATTCCTTGGTTGTAATGGTTTTTTTATTCCACACCATCCCATCCACTTTCACCCTTATTTTTTTATCATATTCAAGAGGAAGATTGCAACCTCTCCATACCATCTTTACATTTCCCCATAGCATCTGCTTTTTTAAAAAACTATAGGAATATTCCTTCATTTTAAAAATCATATAAACTCAAATCCCCCATCCGTCAATTCAAAAGGCACATCCGTTCATTCCTCATTTTTGATGTCACATTTTATATTCTCTTTGGGGTCGATTAACCAAAATACTTGAAATAACCCAGCCCCTAATTGGGCAAAAAAAAAATTAGATATGTTATCAAAAAAAACATTTTTGGGCATGGTGTGCCTCTTATCCGCCTATATGCTCAGTGCGCAATCCTACCAAGGTTTGCTAACGGACAATTACAGTGGTGTGCACGGGGTACTTTCCAACCCGGCCAACATTGCCGATTCAAGACTGCGGACGGATATTAACCTGGCCGGCATCAGTGCCCTGTATGGAAACAATTACATCGGTTTCAATTTTTCCGATGTGTTCAGCGACTACAACTCAACTTTTGAAACGTCCAAAACATTCCCTAGAACGGACAACTTCCTTACGTTCAACATAGACATATTGGGACCTTCCGTCATGCTCAGTATCAATGAAAAGAGCTCTTTGGCCATTTTCACTCGGGGAAGGAGCATTTTCAATGTGGATAATGTGAATGGCAATACTTTGGATAAAGAAGGTGGTTTTGAAGAGACCGAAGACTTTAGCATAGTGGAAGGTGACGTCTCGGGCACATTCAGTGCTTGGGGAGAACTTGGTGCCACCTATGCCCGTGTTTTGTTGAACAAAGAGCAGCATTTCCTCAAGGGAGGTCTTACCGTAAAAATGATGCAGGGCTTGGGCAATGTGTACCTATATGGTTCCGATATCACCCTGGATTATGACTCCAACACCCGGGAGATCACCACTACGGGTCAATTACGCCATGGCTCCACAGGTGAAGTGAATGAACAAGGTAACATCGGAGATGCTTTTGACGATTTTAACGTTGGGTTTGGTCTTGGTGGTGATATTGGGTTTGTATATGAATGGAGACCTGACCATGCCGAATACACCAAAATGAAAAGCGATGGCAGCGCCATTGTAAATAGAGGAGTCAATAAATACAAGTTGAAACTGGGGGTTTCGGTCACAGATATTGGAAAAATAATGAATATCGATGGTAGAGACCGACTGTATGACCTTAATAAAACCCAAAGTATAGACAATTTTGATGGGGATGTCCTTGAAGAGGCCCTATTGGACAATTTTGACTTACTATCGGACACCAAATCCAAAAACTATACTTTACCCACGGCATTACATACCAACTTGGATTGGAGCATTGCTTCCAAATTCTATCTGAACGTCAATGCCGATATTTCGATGACCTCCAAAAACGCAGCAAATGTGGGTCATATCCTGGACCAGTATAGCATTACCCCTCGATATGAAAGTGCATGGTTGTCCATCTATTCCCCAGTTGGCATTCTCAATGGAGTTGGCTTTCAGTGGGGAGCAGGATTTAGGCTGGGCCCACTTTACATGGGTTCGGGATCTATTCTATCATCCTTGATCAGCGACGAAACCAAAGGGCTTGACCTATATGCCGGATTGAAGATCCCTGTCTATCAAAATAAATTGAAAGACAAGGACAAAGATGGTATCGTGAACAAGGAGGACGACTGCCCAGAGGTAGCCGGTCCAGTTGAAAACAAAGGTTGTCCATGGCCAGATACGGATGGAGACGGCATACTTGACAAAGATGACAACTGTCCCGATGTGGCAGGACCAGAGGAAAACAATGGATGCCCATGGCCCGACACGGATGGTGATGGTGTTCTGGACAAAGATGATGATTGTCCGAATACGCCAGGATTGGTGGAACACAAAGGCTGCCCCGATACCGATGGTGATGGCATCATAGACCAAAATGATCGCTGTCCAGAAACTCCAGGAAGCGTTGAGCACAAAGGTTGCCCAGATTCAGACGGTGATACCTTGGCAGATATCGATGACGAATGCCCCACAATCGCTGGCCCTGTAAGCAACAAAGGCTGTCCTGAAGTGACCCAAGAAGTCCAGAAACAATTGAACGATTATGCCAGGACCATTCTTTTCGATACAGGAAAAGCGACCATCAAAACAGAATCCGTATCGGTAATGGTGGACATCATCCAAATCCTGAATGAATATCCCAACTCCAAGTTCACCGTGGAAGGGCATACTGATAGCGTGGGGTCCAACGATAGCAACCAAAAACTATCTGAGGCCAGGGCCAACTCGGTAAGGGATTTCTTGATCAATGAAGGAATAGCAGGCAATAGGCTCACAGCCATTGGTTACGGCGAAGAAAAACCAATAGCTTCCAACGCCACGAGTGCCGGCAAAAAACAAAACAGGAGAGTGGAAATAAATCTCATAAAATAACCATCCTTCCCATATATCACAATCAATGCAAGAACTAGGTTTGGTGTAACTCTCTAGTTCTTTGATAACAGAGATGGTTCGGCCGCCAAGAAAATCTTGGCGGCCTTTTTTTAATCCACACTCCGCTACTTTGTTAAAATAACAAGATAAAACCTACAAAATTTCATTTTTTCAAAATGGGCAAATTCTCGATCCGTTGATCCATTCCCATCATCCGTCAATTGTATCCCATCATAGGTGAATTGGGACACTGAACATCCACGGATAGTCATTTATTTTATACTACCAAATCTATTTTCTCGTCCAGCCCCAACAAGAAAATACCATTAAACCCTGCTATTATGATAAAACTTCTACTTTGCTATTTTTCTATGGGCACGGAAAAGAAATTTTCCTGTGCGCCACCACATCTCCTCTTCAAAAAACTCATGCAGCACTTGACCATAGCATTGGTCATGCTCTTAGGTATGCAAGCAAATGCCCAAGATCTGGACACTTGGTTCACGGCAGATAGGGCCATAAACATAAACCCCGCTCCTGTGGGACAGATTCAATTATTTACCCCCTACCCTCCAGCAAGTGGAACCCCGGTAAGCAGGTGGTATGATTTCATAGATTTTGTACCTCAGGATGCCATACCACATCCAGACCCGGCCAACTATCCAATGCCTTTTCCCGCTGGTTTTGATTACACCTATCCGAACAGTGGTATTTATCCTCAATTTCTGAACCCAGCAGGATCAATTCCTGGTCTTCCCACCTTGGAAAGGAACAGTATGAATTTTAATCCCATTGTCCGGTTTGATGGCAGCGGAAATGGGCAAGCCCTGCATTTTAAACCAGATTCCAGACAAAATGTTACTGTGTTTGTGGTGTTCAGGGCACTAGGAGCTGGAAACACGGCACAGACACAACGACTCCTATTTGGTGGTGATATTGATCAACAACATTGGTCATCCAATTCCAACCAATGGTTGACCAACCTGTCATTGGGTGTTTCTGATGGCAATCGTTTCTCTGTGGGAAGGACATGGTTTGGCGATGGTGGCAATGGTTACTTTCAAAACGGTTCTGTAGACCTTTTGGGCAAACCGGCCATAGGCATGTTCAAAAGACAGGCGCTAGTGGACTCCGAAAACCTTATCACCCATGTGAACGGAATTCCCGATATATCAACAGTAAGGTTTGAAATAAATGCGGACAATGATCTTTATTTTTTTAACAGATTGGGTAAACACTTCAATAGTAATGATGCTAACCGCAACCTTACAGGGGACATCGCCGAAGTGATGCTCTTTGATGGTCCACTACCAGTTCTGGAAACACAGATAGTTGAAAGTTATTTGGCCATCAAATATGGATTGACCCTCTCCAATGGCCCTGGTCTGGGTAGCGAAATTGGAAACAACAACTTCAATTATATCGCTGCCGATGGGACTGTTATATGGCAAGCGGAGAATATATATAAATATGATATAGCAGGGCTAGGTGCAGATAGGGACGAGGACCAAAATGCGCCCATACTCAAACTAAGGTACAATCTGCACCAGCGCATCTCCAAGAGTGAAAACCCAGAGGCTATCGTCACCATGTCAACAAACAATAACTTCAGTACCGACAATTTGGACGATACCAGACCTGAAATAGACAAAAATGGGCTGTTCACGTTCCTGCACAACTTTTTGATATGGGCCAATGATCGTGGAAGCTTAAGTGCCACAAACATGGAATTGCCAATTTCAGGAGACATTACCGAAAGGATTTCCAGGGAATGGCGGGTACAAGCTATCCGTTCTCCAGGTGTAGATGCTATTAGCAATATCAGTGTTCGTATAGACCTTTCAGGTTCAGATATTTTGGACAATGGAGATTGTGGTCTAAAACTACTCATAGACACTGACAAAGATGGAGATTTTACCACAGGTCCCATCACCATGATAGATGCTACAAGCGTGGACATGGCAGGCAATGCCTATTTTGATAATGTCAATTTTGAACATCGGGATGTTTTTACCGTAGGTTTCGGGGATACCGAGCCACCTACTGCATCAAACCCCCTTGACATCACTATATGCGATACACCACCTCCAGCAGACCCGTTGGTCGTGACGGACGAGGCAGATAACTGTGCTATAGCATCTGTTATCTTACAATCGGAAGCAACCGATGGAAATACAAATCCAGAAACGATAACCCGAACCTATAGGATTACGGATACCTCAGGTAATTTTATCGATGTAACCCAAACCAACTATGTATACCTCTCTCCGGATGTTGATGATATTGTAGACCAGGTTGTTTGCGATTCATATACACTACCTGCTATCACTGGAAACAACTTGACCGGCAACGAAGCCTATTACTCAGGCAGCGGGAGCACTGGAACACAATTCTCCCCAGGTGACAATATTACGGTATCTGGAACCTACTATATCTATGATGAGACAGGCACCACTCCCAATTGTTTTGATGAAGAAAGTTTCATCGTCACAGTGAACACTACTCCAGTGGCTCCAGCAGCAAACAATCAAATATTTTGTAGTACTGATAACCCTACGGGAGCTGACCTTGTTCCCGCCATTTCAGCTACAATAACATGGTATAGTGACGCAGGGCTTACCTCCATTGTGGCACCCGCTGATCCGCTCATATCGCAGAATTATTATGTTACTCAAACTATAAACAGCTGTGAAGGGTTGGCAACTATAATAGTCGTAACCGTCACGGACCAGCCCGACGCGGGGACCAACGGCGCGACAACCATATGTGAAGGCGACCTGCTCAACGATGCGGACCTTTTCGCTCTGCTCGGGGGAACCCCTGAGCCAGGGGGGACCTGGAGCCCTGCGTTCAACGGCGCGGGAGTGTACACCTATACCGTAACGGCAACGGCCCCCTGCACCAACGACGCAACGGCAACCGTCACCGTCTCCGAACAACAACAACCCGACGCGGGGACCAACGGCGCGACAACCATATGTGAAGGCGACCTGCTCAACGATGCGGACCTTTTCGCTCTGCTCGGGGGAACCCCTGAGCCAGGGGGGACCTGGAGCCCTGCGTTCAACGGCGCGGGAGTGTACACCTATACCGTAACGGCAACGGCCCCCTGCACCAACGACGCAACGGCAACCGTCACCGTCTCCGAACAACAACAACCCGACGCGGGGACCAACGGCGCGACAACCATATGTGAAGGCGACCTGCTCAACGATGCGGACCTTTTCGCTCTGCTCGGGGGAACCCCTGAGCCAGGGGGGACCTGGAGCCCTGCGTTCAACGGCGCGGGAGTGTACACCTATACCGTAACGGCAAATGGAAGTTGTCTCTCTTCATCCACTTCGCAGGTAACTGTAATCGAGGAAAACTTGGGAGCATCGGTAGAACCTGTGTATTTGTGCGACGGCAACAACCTTCCTTCAAATTCGATTGAGGTGTCATTTGTTGACCCAGAAGCAAACAATGATCTGATGTATGCCCTTGACTCTTCAGACCCTAATGATTTTATACTGTCCCCAGATTTCACGAACATAAGTGCCGGGGAACACCGTCTGTTTATCATGCGAAGTAATGGTTGTGTTTTTGAATATCCATTCACCATTGATGATATAGAACCGTTGGAACTTGAACTACTCAATAATCACGTGAATGGAATAACCGCGAATGTCACTGGTGGCTCTGGTCCTTACACCTATTATTTTGACAATCAGAATGGGACATCATCCAACACCTATACCATCAACCGAAATGGCACTTTCATGGTCACCGTGGTTGATGACAATGGTTGTGAGGTCACAGCAAGTATCTCCATGAACTTTGTGGATATCTCCATCCCTGACTTTTTTACCCCAAACAATGATGGCAAAAATGATTTTTGGGGACCAAAAAATACCGAGGCATTTCCAAATATCCAGACATTCATCTTTGATAGATATGGCAGAAAAATCCAAATTCTTGGCCAATTCGATGTATGGAAAGGATACTATGATTCCAAACCCCTGCCATCTGGTGACTACTGGTACATTGTAAAATTAAATGATGAATCTGGACGTGAGTTTGTTGGACATTTCACACTGTTCAGATAAAAATAGATGATACATGAAGAAAGCTATTGTTCTTTTAATGTGGATGAATGTGTGCCTGATGAATGCACAAGAACTGACCATTCCACAGTTGTCCCAATACCTGTCCGATAACCCTTTTTTGATGTCCCCGACCTATGCCGGTATTGGGAACTACGTCAAAGTACGGATGAACGGATTAACACAGTGGGTGGGTATCAAGGACGCTCCTGATACCCAGTCACTATCCGCCGATGTCAGACTTGGAAATAGGTCTGGAATTGGAATGGTCCTGTACAATGATGCCAATGGGGAGACCAAACAGCGCGGGGGCAAGGTTTCATTTGCACACCATTTGACCTTTGACAAGTATGAAGAAAGCTACTTCTCATTTGCGCTGTCCTTCAACCTGAACCAGTTTCGGATAGATATTGAGAATTTTGACCCAGAAGCAAATGGTGATCCCATCGTAACCAATGATCGGGCCTCCAGCAATCCCAATTTTGACCTGGGTACCTTGTACCGTAGAGGTGAGTTTTATGTCAGTCTTAATGTCTCTAATATCCTGAACAAGGATTTTAGGAAGTTTAACCCTGTCTTTGAGCCAAACAGATTACGGAATTACTACGTCTATTCCGGGTATAGTTTTAGAAAGAACAGAAGGGACGACTTTGAAGTGGAACCATCTGTTTTCTTCCAATATTTTGAAAATGATGGCAGATCGGTAACAGATGTGAACACCAAGTTCAAATGGTTTGATTTTGAAGACTATTACTACGCCGGTTTTACCTACAGGTTCCTGAACGATCAATTGGGTTCCCCTTTGTATGTAGCCCCTATCATGGGGCTAAAAAAGGGGGATTTCTACTTTGGATATTCCTACCAAGTCATCATGAATGAAATATTGGGCTATTCCAAAGGAACCCATGTGGTCACCTTGGGATTGGACCTTTTCCAAGGTATTTCGAATTGCACATGCACTTATTAAAAAGAGAAACTATGAAAACAATTTCCAAATCATTGCACAAAATCAACCTACTCCTTGCTTGTGGACTTTTATTCCTCTCCTATTCCTGTAGTGAAGACAAGGACTTCCTAGATCTGGTGGAAATAGACGAGATTGTTATCCCCAAGGGCACAAAGGATACCATTGTACATGTTGTTCTGGACCACGTGAAGGTTCCTGTATACCTTTCCATTCCCCAGGAATGTGGCAACTCCCCTTCCCTACCGGCAGTGGTGGTGCTACATGGATCGGATGGAATGTGGACCAACCACGACCCAAATACGGGAACCATGTCCGGACAGTTCAATGAATGGCGCGAACTGTTTGATGAGCATTGCATTATCGGCGCTTTTGTGGACAGTTATTCCGGGCGCGGGGTTTTAACACGGACAGGAAAATGGACCACGGCCCCCGATAATTTTAAGATAAGCTCACAATTTGTGCGCCCGCGTGATGCCAATGCAGCCTTAAAATTGCTCCAAAAACTAAAAAACAGCACTGGAAGGAACTTCGTTCGCCCCTCAGACATAGGTATTCTAGGGTTTTCGGATGGTGCCACTGCCGTTGCCTCCACATTATACGACACCGGTGCAACTCCAAATGATTGGGCTTGGACACAAACTTTCAATGGAAAGAAATATGACGAATCCTCTGGAGTTCTGGCTCCTGAACCAAGACCAAATATCGGCTTTGCAGCTGGAGTGTTTTACTATGGAGGCTCCGGAGGGTATGATTATTGGGGTTCCGCCATATGTGGCCCCAACGCCATGGGAGGTAACATCTATAGGGTATATGCTCCAATGCTGTACCATGTTGCCGGAACAGATGAGTTGACCGAAAATACATTGTGCATGTTCAACATTCTCAAGCAAAAAGGGGATTCCGTGGAACTCAACCTATATGAAGGAGCCGGACATGGATTCGATTTTGATGACAGTAATCAAAGTGCTTTGGCACGGGAAAGAACCATGACTTGGTTCAAGGAAAAACTGCATATGGAAAAATAAGTTTTTAGAACCATATCGACCTCTATAAACATGGCTCCTCAGGAGCGCATCATACCCTGAACACCAATACCCCATTCCCACTTTTGTCCCGGGAGGTTAACAGGAAACCAATTTTCATCCTCAAAAGCATTGAACCAAAAAACCCGGAAACGGGCCCAAATCAGAACACCTAAATAAAATTAATCGACGATGAAAGGAAATTTTCTTGAAAAATGGATTTTGGATCTTGTAAAATCTGAATATGAATATGGAAAGATCCCCAAACAGGCCACTTACAAACTTAGGGAAAGGATGGATGACTTCATAGAGGTCACCATAGAATGGATGGACCCTGAGAACAACAGTCACAAGATTGTTTATCATGCTAGATCGTATGGCAAAATGAAAGCGGACGAAAGTCTTGAAATTATGAAGGACCCCATTTTTGAGCTCGAAAACTACTATACCCTGGAAATCCACACCTATATCAACCATATCAAAAGGAATTATAGTACCCGGAAAATTGCAAACTATGATGTGATGGCGGTGATAGGCCAATTGGAAAACGTGAATGGAGGAAAAAAGACAAAGGCCTAAATGTTCCATTACCGATCAAAGTGAACCGATTTTTGGTCATTCAAGACCAAAATGTCTTCATAACCTAGGTCAAAAATGTGTGGCTAACTTGGATTTCCATGAAAAACAACACAAAATGAGGTTCAAACCGTGTTTTTCACCGATGAAAATTTGCACTTGGTCGTTCATTTTTCATCCGTCAATTGAGAGCCCACATCCGTCAATTGGACAACATTGGCGTCATTTTAATTTGTTATTTAGATCATGTTTAAAAGTTCCCAAATTTTAATCTAAACAAATCAATCATGCTGTCTTTGACCATTTTATGGACCCTTATCTGTGCCACTATCATCATTGGCTACCCCATTTACCTCTTCAATAAGTCCTCTTCCATAACGGATAGGGACTCGGACCTTAAGCATACCATGCCAACCAATACGGTGGAGTTATTGTCTTTTGATATTCGGGAACAGCTTCCGGGTTGGTCCTTCACTTTGGATGTTCCACAAATCACCGAGGAAGTACTGTATAACAATCCTATTTTGTTCTACTTGGAATCGGAGAACAGTTGTCTGAAACTACCCTTGAACAATTCCCAATTGGGATACAGGGCAAGTGTATATAAAAATGTAGGAAAGATCTATGTCACATTCAAGTCCCTTAGTGATGGTGTTTCCAACTTCTACGTGCCCGCTTGGCATTTGAGCAAACTCAAAATCCTGATCATAAAATCCAAGGACAAAAGAATATATGGGGACTGGACCGAAAAAACCAATGCATCCCCAATCCACAAGGGCTTGTCCAAAGCAGGAATAAACATCCATGACTATGAGGATATGCTAGGGTACTTCAGCAATATTGCGACGATAGACTTCAAAGGGCATTTTATAGCCAAAGGCAAGATCAAAAGGCCAAGAAAAGTTCACCAAAAAACATTATCCCCCGTATCCAGCCATGGCCATGAGCTCCGTTCCGTTGGATAAAACTTAATGTGTCTTTAGTGTTCATGTTAGTCAAAGTGGGATAAATCCCTTGTGGAAATCCCACTTTATGTTCTAATTTTTTGACCCTGAAAACATCATCCGTAAACCCAAAAGGGCCATCCGTAAACCCAAACCCCAGCTACGTCAAATGGTCCCCTAAATATTCATTGAACCAAAGTAGATTTAACACGGAATAAAGAAAAAGGGATTGGACTGCATACGGACCATAAGTCCACTTCTTCAGTTCTGGCTATGAAGATTGTGCAGTCCCATAGTTTTGGATTACAGATTCTGAATGGAATCATGAATCCTAGTTATTGAATAGAATACTCACCATGAGTAATTCCAAGAAAGCTGAGAGCTAGTATGGGGTTATGCTGCACACAGTTGTATAATGGGATAAAAGTGGTGAGTTAATTTAATGCATTAAAGACATTCACTTTGAATTTGTTCAAAGTGCAAAAAACTGAATTTATGATAACCCCATCCCACTGGCCCCGTTTTATCAGAAAACACTTCGAGCCAAATACATCAACAAACTTCCCCCCAAAAATAGATTATAACTCAATCCATCAAGGAACCAACCTTCTTCTTGAAGGTGATTCTATGGATTACCATCGGAATTTTGTGGATTACCATGGACAAAAATCAAATTGTTGATCTATGTCCAAAGAAAATGGTCATCTAGAAATTATACCATTTCCTTTGGGAAACATTGCAGGATTTCCAAGTGGGCGACTAAACAAAAATTGTTGACTTAAATCGACGACCTTATGAACTATTCTTGTTCTAGTTCAATGCGCTGTAGCGAAATTCCTTTACGAAAGGATATAGTTCCCCACTATGGAACAAATATATTAAATAATCATATTCTTTCAAATTTAATAAGAAAAATCCTTTAATAAGTTTCATTTCAATGATTATCGCTGCAATCATATCCATCCATGAAAACATACACTGTAGCCCATGTACTGGAAGATTGGCAAAAAAAAGTATCCCATCACCTTTCAAAGAAGTAGTAAAATCAACAAGGATACTTACCATTACAGCAAGTTGTATTCTGTTCTTTATGGGCATATCGGCATTACTGGCCCAAAATGTGGACACGGACAGGAGGACCAAGAAAATACCTTACTCAATCCTGAAAGTAAATGCCATTGACCTGGAAATCGATGAAATATTGAATGGTGACCAACAGTTCAGTGCCGATGAATCATTGAGGTTCAGTGACGTGAATGCCACATATTGGGTGAAACTGGATTTTGCCCATGAACTCGACACTCTGGACACTAGGGAATCCTGGCGTTTGCGTACCCTTAACTTCAGCAAGGCCACTCTTCACTATGCCAAGGAAGGCAGCTTTTGCGAAAAAAAATTTGGGCATTTTGAGCGGCGTGAGAAAAGTAACTCCTTTGTTTATCTTAGGGGTGTTGGTTTTAAAAAACAGGATTTGATCAACGGCAGATATTTGTTCCTTGAGGTACAGGTTATAGAGCGCTTTGCTAATGCTCCTAGGTTTGAATATGTCTCAGAACAGGCCAATCGTTTCTTTACGGATTACTATACCAATGACAATATTTACCCCATCATCTTGGACCACATATATTTGGGTGCCTGTCTCATCTTCTTTTTGACCTTTTTTATTATCTTTTGCTATACAAAAAAAGCTGAATTTTTATTTTATGCATTGTACATATTCTTTTCGGCCTTTTTCCTTGTCCGCTTGTTCATCCCTGAATACCGATCTTTCGTCGGTTCCCTCTTCGGATATTGGAGCGTGCTGGTCTCACAGATCCTCATCAACTTTTTTTACGTGCTTTTTGCCATGTATTATCTGAACACCAAAAAGGCATATCCCAAACTCCACTTTGCCATCATTGCAATTGTGATGCTCTTGGGGCTGATCATATTTTTGTTTTCCTATTCTTATTATAACTCCCATTTTTCGTTGAGCAACCTTTTCTTGAATTCCCAACGGTTGCTGATGACCCTTTTCGGTATCCTTTCCATGGGCTATCTTTTGTTCAGGGCAAAGGATAGACTTGCCATTTTCATAGTCACCGGTTCCTTTATCTACATGACTGGCGCTTTACTGTATATGTTCACCCTTTCCAAGTATTATATGATCATTGGGTCCACACTGGAAATCATCATCTTTTCCTTGGGCCTTGCCTACAAGATCAAACAGGAATATGAGTCCAGGCTGGTGCTCCAACAAGAGGTTTCAATGAAAGAGACCAATACACTCCGGGCCCAAATGAACCCGCATTTCATCTTCAATTCCTTGAACTCCATACAGCATTTGATACTTCAGGACAATAAGCTGTCCGCACTGAAATATCTTTCAAAATTTGGCAAGATTGCCCGGAACGTACTGGAAAGTTCCCATGAGGTATTGGTTACGCTGACCGAGGAAATAGAGCTGCTCCGCTCCTATTTGGAACTGGAATCCCTTCGATTCGACAACAGTTTTGAATACACCATCCATGTGGACAAGGAACTGGACACGGACCAAGTGGAAATTCCCTTGATGTTGATACAGCCCTTGGTGGAGAATGCCATAATCCATGGACTTTCGGGCAAAAAAGAGGGAAACAGAACCCTTTCGCTGCACTTTGAAAAGAAAGATGGGCTCTGTGTGATCGAAATTGAGGACAATGGCATTGGAAGACAAACCGCAGGGGCGACCAAGACCCACGGAAAATCCAGGGGCATGCAGATCACCGAAAAAAGATTGAACATGCACCATGCCCAAAGCGGAAAGAAGAACACTATGGAAATCATTGACAAATATGATTCGAGAAGCCATCCAACCGGAACCAAAATCATTATAAGACTAGTATCTAACCCCTAAAAATAACCCAATGGTCCTAAAAGCAGTAATAATCGAAGATGAAAAGCACAGCAGGGAAACACTCAAATCCATGCTCGAAGAATTTTGTAAAGACGTCAAGGTCATCGCCATGGCCAGTTCGGTGGAAGAAGGCGTCAAAGTGCTCTCCGTCTACAGTCCCGATGTCGTTTTTCTCGATATTGAACTCAAGTCTGGTGTAGGTTTTGACGTTCTCAACCAAATCAAGGACCCCGACTTTGAGGTCATCTTTACGACTGCTTTTGAGCAGTATGCCATCAAGGCCATAAAATTCAGTTCATTGGACTATTTGTTGAAACCGATAGACCTTGACGAACTGCAAGAGTCCGTAAAAAAAGCAAGGACCCGAAGGGACACCAACATATACCGGGAACAACTGGATACTTTGATGCAGAACATTTCGCGAGGGGACGTAAGGCCAGAGAAAATCTGCTTGGCAACCACCACCGGGATGGAATTCATCGCCATTGAAGATGTAGTGGCCTGCAAAGCGGACGGTTCCTACACCTGTTTTATCCTAAAGGACGGTAGTTCCCATTTGGTGAGCAAACACTTGAAGGAGTATGAGAACCTGCTCGGGGAACACCAGTTCATGAGGGTACACAACAGCTATGTGATCAATCTACGGGAGGTCAAAAAATACATGAAAGCCGATGGGGGTTATCTGATCATGAGCAATGATCTTGAGGTGAACATTTCGTCCCGCAAAAAAGATGAACTTTTCGAGGCCATGAAACGATTGTAAAAAATGTAGGCGGCCTACTCCTTTTTGTCGATCAATCCCTTGGTAAACTCATTGAGGGCCTCCACTTTTTCTTCAAAACTACCCTTTAAGGTCTTCCGGTATTCGTTGAGGTTCTTTACCAGCTCATCGATATCCTCCGGAAGGACATCCTCAAAAAACTGACGGAGCCTTTTGGCCGTTGTCGGGGATTTTCCATTGGTGGATATGGCCACCTTTACATTGCCCTTGGTCACGATCCCGCCCATATAAAAATCACAGAAAGGCGGGTTGTCCGCCACATTCACCAAAATACTCCTTTCCCTACAATCGTGATATACCTGTTCATTCACCTCAGGTTTGTCGGTACAGGCGATGACCATGTGCTTTCCTTCCAAAAATTTCTTGTCGTAGGCTTCTTGGACCATTTCCACATGGTGCTTTTGGGCCAATTCCACAGTTTCGGGCAAAAAATCCAGTGCCACCATCTGCACTTGGGCATTGGGGCTGGACTTGAGCAAAAACGTCAGTTTTTCCAGACCTACGTTTCCCCCACCTACAATAAGCACGTCCAATTGGGAAACCTTCAAGAAAATTGGGTACAGTTCATTTCTTTCCATAACACCTTTTTCAATCTTTCTGTATTGACACCCTAAAGATAATGACTATTCTGGATGGGGCTGACCCTAAAATGTAGGCCGTTGGAGTTGCTTTTGGGGCGATTTGAACTCATACCGAAGGAATATTTCATGTGAGCCCCCAGTATAGCTTGCCAAATTGGAAGACGTGAAATCATAGGCATAGCCCGCGCTTAGGTTGGGATTGATCTGCATTCCCAACAAGGTAGAAAACGAATCGTCCCACCGGTAGGCAAGCCCCACGGTAAAGGTCTCCTTGATCAAGGCAGTGGCCGATATGTCGGCAATCATGGGCGCACCGGGCACCCATTTGATAAAAAAGGCAGGTTTGAGCACCACATCTGGCGTAATGTCCATAAAAGTCCCTCCGATCCAATAATAGTGAAGGCGTTCGGCTGCAATTTCCTGTTCTTCCCCATCGTAATGTTTTTGCGAAAAGAAATTGGGCACGGCAAAGCCCAGATACCCTTTTTTGGTATGATAATAAAATCCAGCGCCTATTGTAGGGAAGAATTTGCTCTTCAGATTGTCCTGAAAGGCCATATCGGGATTTTCTGTGAGTCCTTTGGAAAAATCAACATCAAAGATCCTACCTCCCAACTTCAACCCAAAGGACAGTTGCCTGTTGGTACTGTCCAACTGTATGGTATAGGACACGTTCCCGTCCACAAATATTTCTGAAGAAGGCCCCAAAGCATCATGGGCCAGCACACCCCCCACCCCGATCTTGTTCTCCAGCGGAGCGTCCACCGCCAAGACCTGTGTGTTGGGAGCCCCATTAATGCCCACCCATTGGGAACGGTGCATCAAAAGTGCCGTAAGATGTCCCTGCGAACCTGCATAAGCGGGGTTAACGCTCATCGTATTGTACATGTATTGCGTGAACTGTGGATCTTGTTGGGCCGAAACGAAGATGGTTCCCAAAAGTGCCATACTGCACAGACACCTCAATACTGTTATCCTATTTTTTTTCCTTCCCATTCCCTTCCTATCTGTTTATGTAGAGCCAATCGGTTCGTGGTTGCGACCCATCCCCCAAATCAAGGAGGTAATAATACGTGCCCACGGGCAGTTGGTCTTCTTTTTGGATAATGGCGCGCCCGTTGGGGGTGCCATCCCAATCATTTTTGTAGGACCGCGTCTCAAACACAATATTTCCCCATCGGTTGTACACTTGGAGTACGTTGTTGGGGTATTGGGAGATACAATCGATCGTGAAAAAATCGTTTACCCCGTCCCCATTGGGAGAAAATTCATTGTAGACCACCAAACAGCTCGGTGTCACAAAAGCTTCTGCACTATCGTTGGAACCATCCCTGTCGAATTGGTCCACATAGGACAATAGTGCCCGGTTCACATGATCATTGGTGTCCAACACCTCAACGGTCAATTCCAAAGTGGCCGATTCCAATACCTGAAGCGCTTCAATTTCCCAAAATCCTGAAGATGCCTCAAAAGTCCCCAATGAGGTTTCTGCACTTACAAACCCATATCCCGAGGGCAATTGTTCCTCAATACCGATGTTGGATGCCAAACCGGGACCCAAATTGGTGATGGTGATGGTAAACACGACCTCATCCCCCATGTTCGGAAATGGATGGTCCACTTCTTTTGAAATGGAAATGTCAGTGGTCTGTGGCACCACAAAGGCACTCGCCTCATCATCATCTTCCAGACCGTCCGAAAGGTCATCTTGGTCAATGTCCTGAAGGGGATTGCTGTCCGGGTCGGCCAACAGACTGGCCGATATGTAGGCGATGTTCAGATATTCGTCAGCCAAGGCAGTTGGTGCATTCACTCGGGCAAGGAGTTCCAAACTTTCGGTGTTCTGGTCAAAAATGGTCCTGTTCACCCTCCAAACACCCGTTCCGGAAGTATAGACCCCCGCCGTGGAACCATGGGACTGGTAGGTGTAACCACTGGGCAGCAGGTTGGTGACCTCGACCCCAAGGGCATCTGAAGGACCATTATTGGTGACACTGATCACAAACCGCACCACATCCCCCACATTGGGTGTGGGATTGTCCACGGTCATGGTCAAGGAAAGGTCGGCCAAGGCACCCGGAACCGGCAATACGGTATCTTGGTCATCCTCAGACCCTAAATTGTTGTTCGGTGTGGAGTCCGGGTCATAAGTGTCCAAGGCAATCAGTTCGGCCGTGTTCCTATAATTCCCTTCGGGAAGGACCGCTACCGTGATCTGCAATGCCTGCGTACTTCCACTGGACAGGTCGGGTAAGTCCCACGAACCGGATGCCTCATCATAGATTCCGGCAGTTGTTTGGGCCGAAATAAACCGATATCCCGTTGGTAGTTTGTCCTCTATCACCAAGCCAGTGGCATCATTGGGTCCTGCATTGCTTGCTTGAACGGTGAACACAATAGTGTCCCCCACATCCGGGTTCATATCGTCCACGGTCTTTGAAATGGAAATATCCGTCACATGTCTCGGCACGGTGGCAAGTTCCGCTTGATCGTCCTCCGATGGCACATGATTGCCCGGCGTGGAATCCGGATCATGGAATCTGGAGGTGACCACTTCCGTTTTAAAATGGTAATCGCCCGTTGGGTTCACTTCGGCAACCATCTGAAATTCCATGCTGGTGTCCGCTTCAATGTTCCCGATGTTCCACAGACCATTGATAGGATTATACAATCCACTTGCTCCATCGGACACATAGGTGTAGCCAGAAGGCAAAAGGGCCTCTACAATGACCCCTAGGGCCTCACTAGGGCCTTCATTGGTCAACTTGACCTTGAAGGTAACCTGCGAACCCACATCCGGGAACCCATTGTCCACCATCAGTTCCAACATCAGATCGGCGGCTGGGATGGGGGTCGTGCCTGCACTGTCCAAGTCGTTCTCAAAGACATTGTTGTTGTTCGGTGTTGAATTGGGGTCATAGTTGTTCGAAGCGATCACTTCGGCCACATTGAAATGTTCCCCGGTAGCATTGACCGTGGCCACAATGTTCAAGGTTTCTGTATTCTGGTCCACCAGAATGCCATTCAATGCCCAAATCCCTGAAATGGGATCATATACTCCTGCAGTCCTGCTATTGGAGACGTAGGTATAACCCGTAGGCAATATATCCATGATTTCAACTCCGGTCACATCACTGGGTCCAAAATTGGTCACACTGATCGTGAATATGACCTCTTGGCCCACATAAGGGCTCAACACGTTCACGGATTTGCGCAAAAGAAGGTCGGATACGGGTTGTGGTACCGGTTCCACGGTTTGCTGGTCGTCCTCAGCACTGTTGTTGTTGCCTGGGGTCGAATCCACATCGTCCTCTGTCACCTGTGTCACTTCGGCCGTATTGATATAGCTTCCCGCAGGAAGCACTTCCACAGTAATATCCAAAGTTTCCACAGCACCATTGTCCAGATTTCCCACCGACCATGAACCACTTGTCTCCGCATACGTTCCGGTGGATGGCACTGCGTTGATGAACGAGTAGCCTGAAGCCAAAAGGTCGGTAACCACCACATTGGTGGCATCACTGGGACCATCGTTCCATACCGTGATGGTAAAAACAATTTCCTCCCCAACGTCTGGAATAAGATTATCGACTGTTTTGGTCAAGGCAACATCCACAACTGGGGTGGGTATGATCGTAACTTCATCTTGATCATCCTCGCCTGGAGCCCCATTGTCTGGGGTCGAGTCCAAATCGATTTGGTCATGTCCCGTAATCTCGGCAATATTGGTATAATCTCCCGAAGGGTTTACCGTGGCCAGAATGTTCAAACTTTCCGAAACCCCACTGGCCAATGCACCTACATTCCAAATACCATTGGCATCGTTGTAGGCACCGCCCCCATTATCGGAGACATAGGTATATCCTGAAGGCAGCAGGTCGGTCACCTCTACCGAAGTGGCCAGACTGGGTCCTGCATTGCTCACTGTAAGGGTAAACATGACATTATCGCTCACCAATGGTGGCGATTTGTTGATTTCTTTGGTCAAGGACAGGTCTATGACATCCACCGGGACCACTTCGACCTCATCTTGGTCGTCCTCGGTATCGTTATTGTTTCCCGGCGTCGAATCCATATCAAAAGTATCCGAGGCAATGACCTCTGCGGTATTGGTATAATCTCCCGAAGGGTTCACCCGAACGGTAATGACCAAGGTCTCTGTATCCCCATTGGCTATTGCCCCCACTTGCCACAAGCCGGTTGTCGCATTGTACGATCCCGATGTTGCGGCATAGGAAACAAAACTGAAGCCGGATGGCAAACTATCTTCCACCCCTACATTGGTGGCTATGTGGGGTCCATCATTGGCAACGGACACTTCAAAACTGATCTGTTCGCCCACATTGGGTGTGAGGTTGTTTCCCACAACCGATTTGGCCAGGGAAAGGTCTGCTTGCAACGGGGCTACGGTCAATGCAGCCTCGTCGTCTTCGCTCTGGTCCCCATCGTCGTTGTTGGGTGAACTGTCCAGATCAAATTGGTCGCTTGAAACCACTTCGGCAATATGGGTATATTCCCCTGAAGTCCCTGTTGGTGTCAATACCGTGGCATTGAAGGTCAAAGCTACCGTGTTGCTGCCCATGGGGACATCAAGTCCTGACCAGGTTACATTTCGGGTCAAAAAATTGAACGTGCCGCCATTATTGATGACACTTACGATCCCATATCCTTCCGGGACAAAATTTTCAAGGGAAACTCCTGTGGCCTCCATATCCCCCAAATTGCTAAGATTGATGGTAAACGTGACCACATCACCAATATCGGGCATGGTATCACTGGCTGACAAAACCACTTCCAGATCCACTCCTACAATAGAGATCCCTACGGTATCCGAAGCTGTATCACAACTTACATCCGAAACGGTCCATTCAAAAAAATAGGTTCCCGGGATGGTCCCCAACACTTCGGTCTGTGGGTTGGTGACCTCATCAAAAGTGACCAATGATGGGCCCGATAGCTGTGTCCACATGCCGGTTCCCACTACGGGGGTATCGGCATTCAAAAAGATAGGGGCCATTTGGGTAATGATCTGGTCGGCTCCGGCATTCACCGCACATTGTTGTGAATATCCCATCTGTATGGAAACGAACAGCAGAAGAAAAGACAATAGGAAATGACTTGGTTTTTTCCGAGGTTGGGGTCTGATCATAGTTGGGTCGATGAGGCTACTCTTGCAAAGCAAGACCATCCAAACATATCAACTCCCAAGGAAAAAAGGGAAGTTATGTTGTATTGCATCCATCATTTGTTGTGAAACATAGTATAACTGATGAAAGATTTATCTCTCAAATACCCTGTTTTAAGAGTGTAAAATCAAGAACAATGAAGGCTTCGGCACATAAACCACAAACCATAAGCAAGTTACGGTAGGTGCCAAACAAAAAGAGCTGGCAGCATGCACTACCAACTCTTTTGCGGCCAAAGAAACACTCGAAAGCATGTCAATGGAAGAATCCAAAGCGATACATTTCGGGTCCTTCGGCCCAGACACTACTTAACCAACACTAAATAAAACTCAATTTTTATAAAATCTTCCTTTCAAAATTCAAGGGATTTCTTGCACCTCTATTTCCATAACATCCGAAATACGCAGGTCTGCCTCGGAAATTACCGTAATGGTCGTTTTCCCCTGAGCCAAAGCAGTGACCAACCCAGATTCATCAACAGTGGCCACGGTCTTGTTTGTGCTTCCCCACAACAGGTTCCTATCCGTAGTAGTGGTCGGACTTATCTTCACGTTCATCTGAAGGGTCTCGTTCACCAGAACATGGTCTTGTTCCACTGTGATTTCCAGGCTTTCCATCTCCACTTCCTGTGGTCCTGAATCCTCACCGTCCGTGGAGCATCCGAACAAAAGCCCCAAAAGGATAATGCAATACGTAATTTTATTTTTCTTTTTCAAAAGCTGTTCTTTTCCCATTTTTTTATGTGTTATGACTGACCTTGTTTTGATGTGCTTAAGAAAGGCCGGCGGGGTTTCCCACCGGCCTTCTCATAACCAAAAACTACAGTCAGTACACTGGCCCTTGCAGAGAAGTAAACCAAACCAACCATGCCTTGCAAGGGTACCAGTGATTCTTAATGTTTTTATATATCGTTGTTGATTGTCAGTCTACAAGACGGGTTCCACAACAAAAAAGGTCTTATTGGGACCGCCTTCCTGCCCTAGGACACTGCCCCTGTTCCCTTCATCCTGTGAGAAGAAATAAACCGGGCTTCCCTCAAAGGAAAGTTGTGGACCCAAATCGTCTTCACGATCAACAGTTCCAAAATCGTAGGTGGCCATGGATGAGGGAAGTACCAAGGCTGTGTCCTTGAAAGGAGGCCAAACTCCAGCACATCCGCCTGCACAATTGCTCTTATTTTCTTCATCCCCGGTATTCAAATAAAGGCTAACTCCTTTGTCATCCACCAAATAAACTACGGGATCTCCTCCCTCGGTGAGTGGTTGTCTTCCCAACAGCAGGGTGTAATCTGGTTTGGCAATATGGAATGTTCCATTTTTTCCATCGCCCTCAGTAGCTCCTGAAGGCTCCAACTGCCCATCCCCATTCGTGGAGAAATAGTACAACGGCCATCCTTTGTAGGTGATTTGTTTCAATCCATTTTCAATGGCTATGGTGGCAAAATCCGCAACATCAAGATTGGCCCCAAGTTCCAGTTCATAGAGTTCCCCGGTCACCGGAGGCCATACACTGGCACAGTTTCCGGCACAGTTCCGCTGCCCGTTCACATCATTGGCGAAAAAGTACATGGATTGGTTGTCCTGATTGACCAGAATTTTTCCAAACGTGCTGTTCGTGGCAATTTCTATCCTAAAACCAGTTTCTTCTTCAACGCCTTCCTTTTCACCGTCATCATCGGAGCAATTGCTAAAAAAGACCAAGATCAATGTGGCCAAACCGAATAATTTCAAATTCTTTACATAATTTTTCATTGCGTTCATTTTGATTTATGATTGTTATTAATTGATTTATGTTTCACTTATGAAAAGCTTTTCTCCTCGTGATATGTGGCATCTATCCCTTTGATTTCCATATCGGTATCCACTCGCGTGCCCCTGGTCAACAGTTTTGTGACCTTGTAGATGGCGAAAGTGCCCACAAGGGAGAAAAGAATCGTGATCAATACCGCCACCAATTGCACGATCACCTGCTGTGGGTTGCCATAAAAAAGACCGGCTTCCCCATTGATCTCCGGATCGGCAAAAAGTCCTGTGGCTATGGAACCCCAAATACCGACTAGACCATGGATCCCAAAGGCATCCAAAGTGTCGTCATATTTGAAGGCCTTTTTGAGATGCACCACACCGTAATAGCCCACAATACCGGATACCAAGCCTATGATCAAGGCACCATCGGCCCCAACATAACCGGCTGCAGGGGTAATGCCCACCAATCCGGAGATGGCACCAGAAGCAAGACCAAGAATGGAGGGCTTCCTTTTTTTGAACCATTCAAAGGCCATCCAGGCCAATGCTCCTGAGCAAGCCGCCACATTGGTCACCAAAAGTGCGTTGGCCGCAATACCATCCGCTGCCAGTTCACTTCCGGCATTGAACCCAAACCACCCAAACCACAATAATGCGGATCCCAATACCGTAAGTTTCGTGGAAGAGGGGTCGATCTCTTTGGATTCCTTTCGTTTACCCAAGATCAAGGCAAGGACCAAGCCTGCCACTCCTGCATTCACATGGATGACGGTACCGCCGGCAAAATCCAGCTCCCCAAGGTAATCGAGCAGCCCATCTCCCCATATCATCCGTACCAAAGGAGCATACACCACCAATACCCAGAGTGCACTGAATATGATCCAACTATTGAACTTGAGCCTACCAATGACCGAACCCGAAATAATGGCCACAGCAATGGCCGCAAACACCCCTTGAAAGGCCACAAAAGCCAGCTCTGGAATGGACCCGGTCAACACTTCCGGGGTGATACCGTTGAGGAAAAAGGCCTCCAACGAACCAAAAATCGGGTTCCCGTTTGGCCCAAAGGCGATGCTGTATCCTGCCACGATCCAGACCAAAGTGGCCACACAAAATGCCACATAGCTCATCCCGACCGTGTTGATCACATTTTTCTTATTGGACAAACCTCCATAGAACAGGGCCAATCCGGCCGGTGTCATCAACATGACCAATGCCGTGGCAATCAACACCCATGCTGTATCTCCTGTATTCATACCATTCGTTTTTAAATGTTTTTGTTACGCTAGAACCTTGGCCCTGTCATTGACCTTTGTTTTTCCGGCATGCTCCAGCAATTGTTTTATTTCCTTGTTGCCAAATCGTGTGGCATCGTCCAAGGGGGTGTTCCCCCATCGGTCTTTGGAAAAAGATGGACCCCTTGGCCGATGAGGTGTTTGACAACATCCAACTGATTTTCACATGCGGCCAAGTGCAGTGGGGTGCGTCCATCATAATCTGCTGTATTGGGGCTGACACCTTCGTTCACTTTCCTTCTGCTCAAAAATTTTCAGAAGTTCCTGTATCCTTGGGTCATCGGACAAGATTCCTTTTCGGGCCAATTGGCCTATGAAGAGGTCGGACTCTATGGTTTTTTTCTTTCCTTGGTCCAACATGCGAAAAAGGGAATCCGACGCATGGTTGTCCATCTGAGTAGCTGTAAGCATAATTTGGGGTATTGATATAAAATGAACTACAAGGGCCATCTTTGATGGCCCTTGACCAACTAACTAATTCAAGAAATCAAAGTTTCCTATGGAATTGCCTTGCGTATTTTGAAGTGACCAGATAGGAATAAGCGTAGGGTGCAGGTCTTCCATACTCCAAATATCCTTTCCAGCGGTATATGCATTCGCACAGATATGTTTCATACTAATGGTTTGTTGTTTAGTTAATTTTTGCTTGTGCTTAAAGGCTGAATATGGGCCTCACGTTGGGGCGATGCCTTCTTTTTGCGCTCCAGCCATAGCCAACTGGTGAGTTGGTCATCGGCTTAAACAGGTTCCTTTTTGATGTTCTCATGATTTGCGTTCGTTTTTTGATGATTTTTTGATTGAATAAACTCTTACCGCTCCACTTTCTCCCAATATGCGTCTTCCTCGGGGCGGGTATTCTTGGCCATGGGCCCTGTAATAGGCGTATGCGCATGGTCCTTGAACATAATTTGGGATTGGGGCCTTGGATTTTTCCATGGCTTTCTGTTTTTTGCCATTGGACCCGTAGTTCCATCCTGTTGGGCACTCACTTGGTATGTAGCCAACAGTACAAATGCGGTTAGCATACACTTGTTGATTTTCATAACGATTACTATTTCAATGTTTTAGCGGTGCAAAAATAGAAAAGCAGGAAGCCATGGTGTTAGCACAAATCCGATAAATTCATGCACATTTCCGACAGTAGCGATGTATATTTCCGACAGACTATCACTTTTCCGACAAAAATGAGCGGGAAAATCATAAAAGCATCTTAATTGCCCTTATATAGCTGTGTGTAAGAAACTTAGAGAAGAAACAAAATCAGCTGTGCTTCTGGAGAAAATCAGAAGGGCTTAGACCAAACTCCTTTTTGAAGGATTTTGAAAAATAGGAAGGATTGGAGAACCCCATCTGGTATGCGACCTCTGCCACATTGCCCTTGTTCTCCAAAATAAGCTGTTTGGCCTTGTGCAAACGTACCGAAGAGATCAACTGGATAGGGGATTTATTGGTGACCGCTTTCAGCTTGCGCTGCAACTGTCTTTCACCAATGCCAATTTCCGTACAGAGCATCTCCACTCCAAAAAGCTCGTCCCCCAAATGGGTTTCAATGCTTTGCAGGACATTCTCAAGAAAGGAATCGTTTTTGGGAAGTTGGAGCTCCACCAAAGAATCCCGTTGGTCTCTTGGCTCGGAGTCGTCGTTTACGGAAAAAAGCAAATGGGGCTCGCCGGACTTTGTGTCAAAGATAGGTTTGTGTTGGGCAAAGCTCAGTCCCGCTCCGGACAATAGGTACTTGACGGTCTGGGTGACCAAAATCTGATCGGGTTTTGCTTGGCCAAGGATCGATTCGACAAATCTTTCGGTTTCAGCGCTCACAAAGTGGGCCTCGTCCACTGCGGCTTCCTTGATGTGGATGCCCACCGCCAATTGGGCGTCCATGCTCCTGACGGTTTCAAAGAGGTCCATGTAGCAATGGACAGCCTTGCTAGGGCCTTCAAAAGTGGCAAAAAAGGTGCGCCCATCACACTGGATGACCTTTCCCCTATATTGCTCCACAAACCTTGCGATGAGTTCCTGCTGGTGGGGTTTTGCCCGTTCTGCGGCAAAAAGGCGCGCAGCCGCAATGGTGAACAGTTTCTGTCCATAGCTTTCCTTGGGCTTTACCTCGGTGACGAATTTCTTTATCTCATCGAGCACCTCCTTGGTGTTTCCTGCCCAAAACAAGTGATCACTTCCCTCAAGCTCCACAAACTTGGCTTCGGGCATATGCTCGGCAATAAACTTCCCCTCCTCGATTTTGACATCGATATCGTGGGTGCGCTGTAGAATGAGTGCGGGCACCTTTATGGAGCCCAAAATGTTGATGATGTCCACCTCCGTATTCATCTTGGTAAGCACCAAAGCGGCACTGGGACTTGCCCCAGACCGAAAATAATTGGCCAGCCAATCCATGAATGTTTTGTCGTTGGCCTTGGATGGCGCCAACGATTCCAGGTTCATTTCGCCACCGCCCCAACTGTTCTCGATCATATCATAGACCTTCTGCCGTTCTTCGTCCGTAGGGGCCCAAGGATAGTTCTCCGCATATTTGCGCTTGGCAAAGATTCCAAAGGTGATCAAGGAAATGGTCCTGTTGGGATAGGTGGCCGCAAACAAAGCAGATACGGACCCTCCTTCCGAATGGCCGAACAATATGGCCTTTTCCGACCCAACGGCATCCATCACGGCCCGGATATCGTCCATGCGTTCTTCGAGCGTGGAAAGCTCCACCAACCGATCCGACAGTCCGGTGCCCCTCTTATCGAACAGGATGACACGGGCCATTTTCCCCAATTCTTGCAGAAAGCCCACAAGTTCTGGACATGCCCACATCAAATCAATATTGGAGACCCACCCAGGAATATAAACAAGGTCGATAGAGCCTGATCCAAACACTTGGTAGGCAATGTTCATGCGTCCACTCTTGGTATATTGCGTAGTAGGTTTCATCGGCACATAGAGGTTATTGACATTGTCCGTTGCAAATCGGTCTTAAAACTCCAGATAGGGAAAAGGGGGATTCCCATCTCTGTTAGGAAACTTCAAAAAGTGGTACAAAAATAACAACTGTTTTGTTTTTACCTACACCTGAGCGGTTTTCAGTAAAAAAATGACGTCAGCTTTATTGTGAACATTTCACACAGGTTCCCGTCAATAGGCAGTTCACATTTTCCACCTCGTAACCTTTAGGGACTGAAAAATGAACCGATTCCCCCAAACATTCGATGGTATGGCAGTTGGTGCAACGAAAGTGGAAATGATGGTCTGGCATGCTATTTCCTTCACATTTCATGCAGATCGCAAAATATTGCTTCCCATCCTCGGCCACTACCTTGTGCACAATCCCATCCTCACAAAATTGGTTCAACACCCGATATATGGTTGCCCTGTTGGCATCCACATCGATCTCTTGCTCAATGGCGTCATGGCTCATGGCCTTCTGGGTCCGGGAAAGCAAGTTGAGAACAGCCTCTTTTGTGGGTGTGTTTCTTCGTTTCATAAAATATTAATGCGACTTTATTGCAATAATAGAATTTATTTCTAATTTTGGCAACTCCATCCCAATATAAAACCACCTATGGAAAAAGACAAAATTTTTGATGTGATCATCATTGGCGGAAGTTATGCAGGCTTGTCGGCCGCCATGTCCTTGGGACGATCTTTGAAGCAGACCTTGGTCATTGACAGTGGTAACCCCTGTAACCAGAAAACGCCCCATTCCCATAATTTTTTGACCCAGGATGGGAATACGCCCAAGCAAATTTCATCATTGGCAAAACACCAAGTGGAACAGTATGCGTCTGTTCACTTTTTTGAAGGTTTTGCTTCAGAAGGGGTAAAAAAGGGCAGCCAATTTGAGATCAGAACCCTATCTGGGCAGTCTTTTCTGGGTAAAAAATTGATTTTTGCCTCTGGCATCAAGGATATAGTTCCCGACATCAAGGGGTTTTCCGATTGCTGGGGCAAAACCGTCATACATTGCCCCTACTGCCATGGGTATGAGTTCAAAGGCAAGAAAACAGGAATCTTTGCGCAGGGAGATAGGGCATTTCATTTGGCCTCATTGGTGAACAATCTTACCAATGAACTGACCGTCCTGACGTCTGGGCCCACTTTATTTTCAACTGAACAGTCCCGCACGTTGAAAAAGCACAATATCTCTGTTGATGAAAGGGAGATTGTTGAAATCGAGCATCAAAATGGCCAAATGCAAAAGGTGGTCTTCCAAAATGGTGAAAAACTGAATCTGGACGCTCTGTACGCAGCCGTTCCCTTTGAACAACATTCGCAAATCCCGGTGCACCTCGGTTGTGAACTCAATGAACAAGGGTACATCAAAACGGATATATTCCAGCGAACCACCGTGGAAGGGGTTTATGCCTGTGGCGACAACTCCAGTCCCATGCGGTCTGTGGCCAATGCGGTCCATTTTGGCAATTTTACCGGAGCTGTGGTCAACAAGGAGCTGACCGAGGCTTCTTTTGTTTAAAATCGAATTTTGAAAATTTAGGATTTCACAAAAGTTCACTACAAGTGGATGGTTTACGGTTAGAAAACGCCGTTTTTTTAATATGTTTGTGACCATATGATGGCAAATCGTCTCAAAAATAGCATCTCCTTTATCTTTCTTGCCCTTTTTCTGGCAACGAAACTTATTGGTCTTCACGTGCTTACCCACGACGACGATACCGACTATGTGGACCATTGTGCCATTTGCCACAACATTGCCACAGACAACCACACTCCGGCTTTACTGAACGACCCCGGGGAACCATTGTCCCAAAATGTCGAATTTGTCCTTCATCATAAAGTAGAAGCTGGGTACGATTTTCAAATTTCTTGCAACGCTGACCCCAGCCTTCTTTTTTCAAGGCCCCCTCCTTCTGCCTAACCCATCCCCTTTTTCTTTGTTCACGGTTTGAACGGTTCCAATACATAGTTGGTACTGTGCTACTTTGCTTGCATCCCTCAGGTTTGTAAAAAAGTAGCCAAACTAGCTGATGTACAACTTTTCCACAACAAAGACCTAGGGGAAAACCAACAGTGTTAAAGCCTCTTCCTGAGGCAATTGCAAGAATTTATCGTTTCCCAAAATGTTCAAAAACATGCTCGTGGCATGGCTGTTCATCAGTCTGTGCACACAAGCATCCGCACAAGAAACCCACTCCTTGAAGGGGGTCATTGTGGATGCCAACTCCCAAAAGCCCATTGCCGGTGCCAACATCATCGGCTTAAACCTCTATGCCGTTTCCTCCGAAAATGGGGCGTTCGTCATAGGCAAAATCCCCAAGGGCAGTCACCATTTTGAAATCAACCATATCGGTTATGTCACGGAACAGCTTACTGTAGACGTACAGGGCAATGTGGAGAATGTGGTGGTCCAGCTCAAAGAGTCGGTCACCAACCTTGATGGTGTGGAGCTGATGGGCAAAACCGAACAGCGAAAAGCTCAGGAACTCTCCACCATAACCGTGGGGGTTTCCAAGGAATTTTTGGAAAACAACAGGGAAAACAGCCTTATGCAGACCTTGCGAAAAATCCCTGGGGTGAGCACGATCACCATCGGCTCGGGACAGTCCAAACCTGTGATCCGTGGGCTGGGTTTCAACAGGGTGAGCGTGGTACAGAACGGCATCAAGCACGAAGCGCAACAATGGGGCAACGACCATGGCCTGGAGATAGACCAGTATGGAATCGAGGATATCCTGATCATCAAAGGCCCGGCCTCGTTACTGTATGGCTCCGACGCCATTGCAGGGGTCGTGGACATCCAGCCCCAAAAAATTCCTGCACCAAACTCTTTCGGAGGGGAAGTAAACCTGTTGGGAGAGACCAACAATGACCTTTTTGGTGTTTCAACAGGTGTACAGGCGCGGAAGGAAAAGTGGTTCTACAGAGGAAGACTGACCTACCGCGACTATGGCGACTACAAAGTGCCCACGGATCGGATCAACTACGAAAACTACATTTTTGAACTGCATGAAAATCACCTGAGAAACACGGCAGGTAGGGAAGCCAATGCAAGTTTCAGCGTCGGTTTTGTGTCCGATCACATCAAGTCCGAAACCTTTTTCAGCAATGTGAACGCCAAGAACGGTTTTTTTGCCAATGCCCATGGACTGGAGGTCCGGAATTCATCCATCGATTACGACAGTTCCAGCAGGGATGTGGACCTGCCCTTTCACCAAGTGAACCATTTCAAGATCACCAACAACACCACATTTTACAAAGGGGAACATACCCTTCAATTGGATCTCGGCTACCAGAACAATCAAAGGGAGGAACATTCGGAACCTGTGCCACATGGGTATATGCCCACTCCTCCCGACAGCAGGGAACGGATCTTTACCAAGAACACCTATTCCTTGAACCTAAAGGACACGTATCGGCCTGTTCCCGAACATGACCTGGTCTTTGGCATCAATGCCGAATATCAGGACAACAATATTGGCGGTTGGGGTTTTTTGATACCCGAGTATGATCGTTTGACCGTAGGTGTCTTTGTTTTTGACCATTTCAGGATACACGAAAACCTACATTTTCAAGGGGGGCTCCGGTACGATGTGGGCCTTGTGGACACCCAATCGCATTTTGATTGGTTCCAAACTCCCATCGACAATGCCGACGGCACCACCTCCCGCGTTTACTTGCAACGGGCGCGTGAGAGAAGCTTGGATTTTGGCAATTTCAGTGGCTCTGTCGGTCTGAGCTACCTCAACAGGAACACCACCTATAAAATCAACTTGGGTAAAAGTTTTAGGATGCCCTTGGCCAACGAACTGGCTTCAGACGGGGTGAACTATCACATGTACCGATACGAACGTGGAAACATTGACCTAGACCCGGAACAATCTTACCAATTGGACCTTGATGTGGTACAAGCCACTGAAAAATTCACTTTGGGGATAAGTCCCTTTATCAACTTTTTTGAAAATTTCATCTACCTGAACCCGACCCCCAATTATTATGAGACCCTACAGATCTATGAATACACACAGAGCAAGGTGATCAGGTACGGGGGCGAGGCATGGGTCGGCAGCAATGTGACCGATGCCCTTCGCTTGGATGCTTCTGTAGAGTACGTGTATTCCAGACAGACCAGTGGCCCAAAAAAGGATTTTACATTGCCCTTTTCACCACCCTTGTCCGGATTGTTCTCTGCAAGTTATCAATTCAAGGACATGGCCTTTTTTCAATCACCACGATTGATGGCCGACCTAAGGGTAACGGCCGCCCAAAACGAAATCGTCCCGCCCGAGGAAAAAACGGAGGGCTATCAAGCATTGAACATTTCGGCAACTGCGGGGATCCCTCTTTTTGGAAAAGGGAAACCAGCGGAATTGCGCATCAAACTGAACAATGTATTCAACACCGAATATTACGACCATACCAGTTTTTATAGGTTCATTGATGTTCCCGAAGCTGGCAGGAACCTATCCGTTTCAATGACCTTTCCATTTTAGTAATTAAATCAAATGAAGTATAACACCAAAAACAAAAGAAGAATGAAAACAAATCTTAAACCTTTAGCGATTATTGCCTTTATTGGGATCCTGTTGCAATCTTGTAGCAGTGATGACGAGGGCACACCCCCAGTAGCGGCACCGGTCATTTCCAACTTTGAATATGGAGAGGGCAGCAGTCACTCCGAAGACCAAGTGGCCTACAAGGGCTCCGACATCCATTTGGAGGCAGATATCACCGCTCCTGGCACGGTGAGCAGTATTTCCCTTGCCATCCACGCCCATGATCTGGAACCCGGCGAAGGGGAAGTGGAATGGGACTTTGAACAGACCTTTACCGATGCCAGTTATTTGGTCATCAACCCCACCTTTCATGAGCATGTGGATATCCCTTCCAACATTCCTGCTGGGGAGTACCATGTGCTGTTGACCGTGACGGATGAATTGGGCAATAGTACAGAGGCAGAAGGCCACCTCCAAATTTTGGACCCGATCACATTGAGCGAGATTTCCATCAGCGAGACCGTTGTCAGAGGTACCGATATGCACACCGAGTTCATAGTCCATGCTGTAAACGGAATCCACCAAATCACTGTGGATATCCACGCTCACGGGATTGAAGTGGGTGAAGGCGAAGTGGAATGGGATTTTGAAAATATCTATTCCGAAGGATACCATGAGCTGACCGAAGCGGAGTTCCATGAGCACATTGATGTTCCTGCAACGGCTCCTGCCGGGGAATACCACATCACCTTCACTATTGAGGACGAGGATGGGAGCATTCTGGAATATGAAACCCATATCGATGTGACCGCATCGTAACGATCATGAGAGGTTGTCTAAAAAGTGTCATTCTGAATGAAATGAAGAATCTTTCAAGAATTCAACTATCTGATATTAAAATAGTAGAGATTTTTCGACTGCGCTCAAAATGACAATTTAAACCTTTTTAGACAGCCTCTTTATCTTCAAACGATTAAAAAAAATCAAATATGAAATTGATTCTTAAACATCTGTTCTGTGCTGTTTTCGTTTTGATGTTTTCCGCCTGCTCGAATAGTAGTGACAGCACCATTGACGAAGAGAGACCCACCATCAGTATCAACTATGCGGAGGGGTTTCCACAGACCTGCGAAACCTTGGAAAGGGGGCAGACCTATTCGTTCAGGGCTCGCGTAACGGACAATGCGGCATTGGCTTCCTATAGTTTGAACATCCACCATAACTTTGATCACCACACCCATGATGACCAAGGGGCACAATGTGACTTGGGGACCATCAAAGATGCTGTGAACCCCTTGCTATTTATCGGGAACCACACCATTGAAAATGGGCAGACTTCCTATGAAATCAATATATCCGTGACCATTCCAGATGATATTGATACCGGGGATTACCACTGTTCCTTCTCCGTGACCGACCAGACCGGATGGCAGAGCAGGACTTCAGTGGACATCAAGATCATGTGATCCATTTCTAGTTAGTTTCAACAAAAAAGGAGGTCCGAAAACTATCGAAACCTCCTTTTTTAATTGTAGTAGGATGTTGTTATGCCTCGCAGCTAGAGCACTCTTTCTTTTGCTTGAACTTTTGAGCGGCATTCATACTGTGCTGATAATACAAAGACTTCAGTCCCAGTTTCCATGCCGTTACGTGGATTTTGTTGATGTCCTTCGTGGGCATGTCGGGATGCACGATGATGTTCACCGATTGTCCTTGGTCTATATGGTTCTGTCTGTTGGCCGCTTGGTACACGATGTCCAACTGGTCCAACTCGGAATAGGTCTTGAACACCGCCTTCTCCTCTTCGGTCAAAAACTCCAGATGCTGCACGGAACCGTCCATATCGCGAATACTCTTCCATACCTCAGCATTATTTTGCCCTTTCTCCTCCAATAGGTCCATCAGATAAGGATTCTTGATGGTCACCTTGATCTTTGCAATATCCTTTACGTAACAATTGCTCCAAATAGGCTCGATTCCCTGGGACACTTGGCCCAAGATAAAGGCTGAGGAAGTGGTCGGCGCAATGGCGTTCAAGGTCGTGTTCCTTCTACCATACCCTTTAAGCACCTCAGGTTCGCCAAAACGTTCGGCCAATTCTTCGGATGCCTTGTAGGAACGATCCTTGATGGCCTTGAAGATTTCATTGTTGAGATTGTAAGCTTCTTGGCTATCAAAAGCCAAGCGTTTTGACTGCAACAAGGAGTGCCAGCCCAAGGCCCCTAGACCCAAAGCACGGTTTTCCTTGGCAAAGTTATAGGCCCTTTCCATGAAGAGGAAAGTCTGCCTGTCATCACGGTCGGAAGAATCCCTATAGGCCTCCAACTTTTCGATGAATTCGGTGATCACTGCATCCAAGAAATAGACCATGGTCTCTACGGCATCGGTATTTTTCCATTTGTCGTAGTGCAACAGGTTGATACTGGAAAGCACGCAGACAAAGGACCAATTGTCGTTGGACGGCAACATGATCTCCGTACAAAGGTTACTGGCATAGATACGATGGTCTTTGTCCCTGTACACATCCACGGCGCCATCGTTGGCATTGTCGGAGAAGAATACATAGGGATATCCCATTTCTCCCCTTCTTTGGAGCACTTTTGCCCAAACGACCCGCTTATCTTCATCGCCGGCTATCATCTCCTCCATCCATTGGTTGGTCACGGTGACGCCATGGGTCAATTGTTGGATCGGGTTTCCTTCGGTCCCTATTTCCAAAAACTCCATGATGTCCTTATGATCTATGGGCAGGTAGGGCGAAAAACGGCCGCGACGCACAGAGCCTTGGCTCACCACATCCACCATGGACTCGAACAATTGCATGATATGGACCGCTCCAGAAGCTTGCCCGTTGTTCTTCACCGAAGCGCCCCTGTGCCTGATCTTCCCAAAATAGCCAGATGTTCCCCCGCCCAACTTGGACATCATGCCCACTTCGGACTGAGTGTAGAGGATGTTCCCCATATCGTCATCGATGTGGGACCCAAAACAGCTGATGGGCAATCCCCTTCTTTTCCCAAAATTGGACCAAACGGGCGATGCCAAGGAGAAAAACCCTTCGGACATGTAGTTATAGAACTTGTCCGCATAGCCTGGTATCTGCAATATGTCTTCTGCCCTCTCCGCAATTTCCCGGATGCGCCCTTCGGGGGTTGCCCCTTCGGTAAGATAGCCCGAGCCCAAAAAGCTTCGGCTATACTCATTGAGCCATTCAAAGCCCTTGTCCTCCTCTGTGGTCTTGAGTTTGGCCAAGGCATCCTTTCTTGCATTTACAAGATCTAGGGTCTTGTTGTCTTTTACTTCTTCCGTGATCTGAGGGGCTGTCTTGTTCTCCATAAGTTAAAAAAGGTCGTCGCTGGTTATACTTTGTGTTCTCTTGCTATAGTTGATGGATCTTTTTACAAAAAAGTCTCCGTGTTTTGTTCCTATGATCTCGTCATCGAACCATTCGGTCTGTGCCAATAGTTTTTGATCGACATCGAATATTTTGGCAATGCCTATGCTCTCCAAGGAATTGTTGAATCGATTTTTGATGAACTCGTTCACCACAGCCTTCGGCAAAAAGTCGAGTTCCCCTTCCTCAAAGATCCAATCCACGATCTTGCTCTCCGATTGGAAAGCTTCTTCGCATATTTCTTGGATCATGGCCTTGTACTCCTCATCGAACCATTCTGGCCGTTCCTTTTTGATGATATTGATCACATCGATCCCAAAATCGCCATGGATCTGCTCTTCCTTTGAAGTGGCCTCGACCACATTGGAAATTCCCTTGAGCATGTTCTTATGCTTGTTGAACGCCATGATGATCAAGAACTGGGAGAAGAGGGAAACGTGCTCAATGAACAGGGAGAAAAGCAAAATGGACTCTGCATACTCCTTGTTGTTCTCGCTTTTGGCATTTTTAAGGGCCGTTTCCAAATACTGCACCCGTTTCATGATGACAGGTTTTTTCTTGAGGTTCTCAAACTCGTTGTTCAGACCCAATATCTCCAACAAATGCGAATAGGCATCGTGGTGCCTTACCTCACTCTCGGCAAAAGTGGCACCCACCGAACCTATTTCCGGCTTGGGCAAACGGTGGTATATGTCGCCCCAAAAACTCTTCACCGCCACTTCGATCTGGGAAATGGCCAACATGGTGTTCTTGATGGCACTTTTTTCCACTTCGTTCAGTCCAGATTTGAAATCTTGGATGTCGCTGGTAAAGTTGAACTCGGTATGGATCCAATATGAGTGTCTGATCGCAGGTACATATTCGTACAATTGTGGGTACTCGTAAGGCTTTAGGTTGATGCGCTTTTCAAAAATGTCCGTTTGGCGCATTTGGGCCCTCTTGTTCCTATATATAATGTATGCTTTGGCCACGTCGTGGAACTCACTGTTCATAAGTTCGTTCTCCACCACATCTTGCACCTCTTCCACGGTGGGCACATACTGCTCGTCCTTGCTCTTTCGTTCCAACAAGGTGCGCTGAACGTTGTCCGCGATGGCCTGCGCATCACCGATCTGCCCATGGTCCACGGCAGTCATGGCTTTCAGAATCGCATTGGTAATCTTGTGTAAATCAAATGTTTGTGTGCTAAAATCTCTTTTAGTGATTTGGATAATATGCATTTGGAAAACTTTTTGGAGTTGCACGAAATAGCTCGATTGTAAAATTCATATTTTCTTTACTTGGATTTCACATTGGCCCTCTTAGGTTCTCAACACTGTTATCAACATTCCCTTTTTTTAGGCCCAAAAATCGATGGAACAAACTTAAAAAGTGCGCTTTGCGGAAAAGCTGATAAGTGTCATACGGCCATAAGATTTTCTCCACAAACAATCCCATCCATCCAATTCAGCAGAATATTGTCTACTTTTACACCCATAAGTTCTTTACTTAATTTCTTTATCAAAACGATAAGGGTTTCCGACACAGGTCGGGATTAATAGGGAATCGTGTGTAAATCACGAGCTGACGCGCAACTGTAAGTCCGATCCCATTTTGGGATAGCATGTTTTTGCCATAAGAGCCATTGTCCGAAAGGATGAGAAGGCGGTAAAAATCGGATAAGCCAGGATACCTGCCCATATCGTTCCCATGTTTTGGGATTTTGACGGTGCCTTCGCGTATAGGGCAGGTCGGACGTTTGAACCTTACCGGGAACACCCTGGCAATTTCCTTCTGCGTTCTTCTTGTTTTAAGGCATTGCGAAGTTGAGCTAAGGAGCTTTTATCTAATTGTTCAATTTTATAAAAGCTTTAGCAATGAAAACAAGCAATTTGGGCTACCCAAGAATTGGGGCCCACCGTGAGCTGAAAAGGGCTTGCGAAAAGTATTGGTCCGGAAAAATCTCCTTGGAGGACCTACTCGAGACCGGAAAGAACATCCGAACGGAAAACTGGAAACTCCAACAGAAAAAGGACATCGACCTGATCCCTTCCAACGATTTTTCATTTTATGACCAAGTTCTGGACACCACGCTGATGGTGGGGGCAATTCCGAAACGCTATTCCGACATGAAGGAATCCCAAAAACATCTTTTGGACCTTTATTTTGCCATGGCACGAGGTTTCCAGAAAAATGGAGTGGATGTCATCGCCATGGAAATGACCAAATGGTTCGACACCAACTACCATTACATGGTCCCAGAATTTGAAAAGGATCAACAATTCGAAATACTTTCCACAAAGATCATCGATGAGTTCAACGAGTCCAAAGCGCTGGGCATCCACACCAAACCCGTGCTTCTGGGCCCTGTCACCTATTTAATGTTGGGCAAGGAAAAGGAAGAAGGGTTCCATAGGCTCGACCTCTTGCCCAAACTCCTCCCTGTTTACCATATCCTTCTGAAAAAATTAGTGGAAGCCGGGGCCACTTGGGTCCAAATGGACGAACCCGTTCTTGCTACAGATTTGACGGACAGGGAACAGCAGGCCATTGAGAAAGTATATCAGGGCATCGCCGAGAAGTTTCCCTCATTAAAAATTCAGTTGACCAGTTATTTTGGAAGCTTTGGGGACAATCTTGACACCGTTTTGTCCCTGCCTGTATGCGCTCTACACCTGGACCTGAAACGAAGCCCCTATCTATTGGACGAAGTTTTGGAATCTGGCAAGCTTGGCGAAAAAACATCCCTGTCCTTGGGCGTGGTGGACGGCCGCAATGTGTGGAAAAATGATTTTGCCGCATCATTGGAATACATCCGCAGGGCAAAAAAACAACTGGGCGAAGACCGAGTGATCATCTCCCCGTCCTGTTCGCTATTGCACGTCCCCAATGATCTGGATTTGGAGACCAATGAAAAGACACTTCCAAAGGAAGTGAAGGACTGGATGGCCTTTGCCAAGCAAAAACTGGAGGAGCTCCAAAGCCTCAAAACCCTTTCAGAAACCCCTGAACACATCTCCCACCCACTCTTTAAAGACAATTTGGCCTCAACGGAGAAAAGGAAAAACGCTGCATTGATCCATAAACCCGATGTAAAGAAACGGGTGGAACATCTCAGCGAGAGTGACTTCCGAAGGTCATCCCCTTTTGAAAAGAGAAAAGTGCTTCAGGCAGCACATCTAAAACTGCCGCTCTTCCCCACAACGACCATTGGCTCCTTCCCGCAGACCCCAGAAGTGAGGCAGGCCCGATCGCTGTTCAAGAAAGGGGAACTCCACGAACAGAAATACACCGATTTTCTAAAAACAGAGACCGCAAAGGCCATTACCTTTCAAGAAGAGATTGGCCTTGATGTGCCCGTACATGGCGAATTTGAGCGCAACGACATGGTGGAATATTTTGGCGAACAGTTGGAAGGATTTGCCTTTACCCAAAATGGGTGGGTTCAGAGTTATGGCTCCCGCTGCGTAAAACCCCCCATCATTTTTGGGGATGTGTCCAGACCCAAGCCCATGACAGTATTCTGGACCGCCTTTGCGCAATCGTTGACGGAAAAACCGGTAAAAGGCATGCTCACAGGGCCGGTCACCATTCTGCAATGGTCGTTTGTACGGGACGACCAAGCCCTTTCCACAACCTGCAACCAGATTGCCCTCGCCATTCGTGATGAGGTGGTAGATCTTGAAAGAGCAGGCATAAAAATCATACAGGTGGACGAGCCTGCCATACGCGAAGGTCTGCCCTTGCGCAAAAAGGCCCGGAAAACCTATTTGGACTGGGCCATTGGAGCATTCAAACTGTCCACAAGCAGCGTGGAAGATTCCACTCAGATCCACACGCACATGTGTTATTCCGAGTTCAACGATATCATCAAAAGTATTGCTGACATGGATGCCGATGTGATCACCATCGAATGCTCCCGTTCACAGATGGAGCTCTTGGATGCCTTTTCCGAGTTCGATTATCCAAATGATATTGGACCGGGAGTTTATGACATCCACTCTCCAAGAATACCATCCTCCCAAGAGATCTTGGAACTTTTGCGAAAGGCACAAAATGTGCTTCCCGCCTCCAAACTCTGGGTAAACCCGGATTGCGGATTGAAGACTCGGGGATGGGAAGAAACCAAGGAAGCCCTAAAAATCATGGTTTCTGCGGCCCAACAGATCAGGGATGCGGTAGCACATCCATCACATTAACATCAACAGGGGGCCGATGAGTGCATCGGCCCCAAATTCAAATGTCATACACCCATGAATGTAGAAGGTCAAAAATTCATCTCCCCCCTGCTTTGCTTCGATATTTATTCGGAGTACTACCACAAACTGATCCAACAATTCAGAAAAGCTGCCGATGCCAGGCAAGTCAGATCCATCCTCAAAGGCCAAGCCAATAACGCCATTGAAGAGTTGATACAACTCGAAACCTATGATGCATTGGTCATTACCGACCCTCATCAAAACATTGTTTGGGTAAGCGACGGTTTCCCGGAAATGACAGGATATCCCAAAAAACAAGTTTTGGGGAAAAGACCATCCTTTCTTCAGGGAGTACAAACCTCAGAGGATACAAAACAGAAAATTCGGGAGCAACTAAAGACCGTGCACAGCTTTACAGGTTCGGTCTTGAATTACCGAAAAAATGGAGAACCCTATCTGTGCCAGATCAAAATAGTGCCCATCTATGATTCCAAAAGGGTGTTGGTGAATTTTTTGGCCCTGGAAAAGGAGTTGCTTGTGGCTTGATTTACCTCTTGACGAAAAAAAGATTCATTCATCTGAAATACAAACGATGGGCGGTTGGTCACTCGTTCTTGCCTATCTTTGCAAAACAAACCTTTTGACGCTTGAAAAGTCGCGGTCTTCCCATTTTTTTCACACTCCTGTACATGGTGGCCATGCTAAAGCCTGTGCTTCCCGTATTTGAGTATGTGGTGAACCAAGACTACATTGCCGAATACCTCTGTATCAACAAGGACAAGCCAATGATGAACTGTAACGGAAAGTGTTATTTGGCCAAAATGCTCCAAGAAGAACAGAACGAAAAAAAGCAGAATCTTCCTGCAATAGACCTTAAAGAGTACCCCATAGGTTTTGTGGACATCCTGCTTTTTGATTTTAATGGACTGGAAACAAACAAAAATGTATTGCCCGTCCTTATTCCCAGTGGACCCAGGCAGTTTGTCGGTTCCATTTTCCACCCACCCAATTGTTGATTTTCACTATTTCACTGACCTAAAGACTTCTTGCATTCACGCATGAAGCAATATGGCTGTGCACATCAGTTCCAGATATCGCACTATGGATGCGGCCATCTGTAATCCATTCATCATTTTGTTTAACTGGAAACCTATGCCTTGGAAGCATGGGTTTTGAAACGCTTAATTATTGAAAATCATGAAATTATCCTATAAACTATCCATTATACTATTGTTCTCCGCTCTTGTTTTCTCTTGTAGTAGCGATGACAATGCCACAGATCTTACCGGGAACGGTACCGTACACATCGAATTTGACAACAGCGTGGCTGGGGATGACCTTCTCTTGAGCACTTCGAGCTATACCAATTCCCAGAATGAGACCCTGACCATCAACCGGCTTACCTATATTGTGGGCAATTTTAGGCTGACCGATGAAAACGGTACTGTCTTTACCTATCCAAAAGATGAGGGCTACTTCATTGTGAACGAGGAAACCGGCAACACCGAAGTGGCCCTTACCAATGTCCCCGCCGGAAGGTATACCTCTCTCACTTTTGGCATTGGCGTAGACCAAGAAAAATACCTTCAAGGTGCCGAGGGACAGGGAAATCTGCTGACCGAGGCCGAGAACACCAATATGGTGTGGTCCTGGCAGGCAGGGTATAAATTCCTCAATTTTGAAGGTACTTTTACTTCCCCGACCATAACTGATGCCACAGACTTCGTGATCCACATGGGGAGCCATGGGTCCAGCTTGGACAACTATAAAGAAACGACCTTGGACCTTGGCTCCGAAGCATTGGTGAGCAGCGACATGAACCCCATCATTCACCTTGTCGTGGATGCAGGCAACATCCTTGACGGGGAGAACAAAATCGCCTTGAGTGAACAGGCTGTTATCATGATCAGTGAGGAAAAATCGCCCCAAATAGCAACGAATGCTTCAGGAATGTTCACCGTGGACCACGTACACAACGGAAGCGGAGAATCCCATTAAAAGAAAACATGGGATGGGCCGTCTCTTCGGACGGCCCTTTCATTCAAAAACTACAAGCACATGAAACATCTTTTATGGGTTTCCCTTTTGCTGGCAATGATGGCCTGCCATACGGATTCCGGCGAATATGTCGATGTGGAAGAGGACAGGGCCCTGTCCGTTATGGTTCCTTCCAACTTTCCGCCGATGGCCTATAATCTGGAGGAGAACCCTCCCACCCAATTTGGTTTTGAATTGGGTAAAAAATTGTTCTATGACGGAAAACTGTCTGCCAACGGATTCATTTCCTGCGGTTTTTGTCATGAGCAACGGTTTTCCTTTACACACCACGGACACCAGTTCAGTCACGGCATCGATGACAAAGAAGGGACACGGAACACCCCTTCCATTGCCAACATGGCCTTTTTTTCGGAATTCGCCTGGGACGGCGCCACGAACCATCTGGACCTGTTTCCCATTATTCCCATTACCAATGAAGTGGAGATGGGCGAGACCATGACCGGGGTCCTTCAGAAGCTTCAGGCGGACAGTGAATACCAAAAAGCGTTCAATGCCGCTTTTGAGGAAGGTGGGGTCAACCATGAAAACTTTCTGAAGGCCATGGCCCAGTTTATGGTCATGATGGTCTCCTACAATTCCAAGTATGACAAATATGTTCGGAATGAGGACGGGGTTTCCTTGACTGACCATGAACTCCAAGGATTGTCCATCTTTCAACAAAAATGTGCCAGTTGCCACACCACCGACCTGTTTTCCGATGGCAGTTTCCGGAACAATGGCCTACCGCCCAATCCCAAGCTGAACGACCTAGGGCGCGCAGAAGTCAGCGGAAGCGCCAGTGACAACTACAAGTTCAAAGTACCCAGCCTAAGGAACGTTTCGCTCACGGCCCCCTATATGCACGATGGAAGGTTCGGCAGTCTGGAATCCGTCTTGAACTTCTACCAAAATGGCGTACAAGATTCCCCCACATTGGACCCCTTGCTGAAAACAGAGGCAGGATTGGGGATTTCCTTGGACGGTGCCGAAAAGGAGGCGCTGATCGCCTTTTTGGGAACCCTTACCGATACTGAATTTATTGCTGACAAACGCTTTGCAGAATATTGATCTACAAAATGAATAAAAAAGAACAAATGAAAACACATATCTTATCCATACTCGCATTGACATGGGGCATTTCCGTACTTCAGGGAAACACAATGCCCAAACTCCCTTGCCCTTCCGGCAATTTACCGACACTTATGCTCTACAACGATTTTTGCGACACCTGCGGTTGTGGTGGAAATGGAGGCAGCATGGGCTTTGGGACCGGACTCAACAACAATTTTCTGGGCCTACGGTATATTGGCCAAAAATACCGTTCCAGGGATGGCATTTTTGCCAACTCGCCTTGGATTGATGAAGATTTCAATACCGTTCAACTGTGGACACAATTGCCCATGGGGGAAAAATTCATTTTGAATGCCGTGCTCCCCTACCAATTCCACACCAGAACATTTTCCGACCAATCCGAACAGCACATCAACGGCTTGGGGGATGCCACCGTCCTCGGGTTTTATCAAGTTCTGAAACAGACCCCGGACAGCATCATCTCCATAAGACCCGAACATACACTGCAAGTTGGCGGAGGGGTCAAAATACCAACAGGAACCTTTGACGAGGAAAATCTGGAAGGCAGTGTAAACCCAAGTTTTCAATTGGGCACGGGCAGTTGGGACTTTTTGGTCGGGGCCAATTACGGCATGACCTATCGAAATTGGGGCATTTCCCTTATGGCCAACTATACCTTCAAAACGGAAAACGACAAGTACTATAGATTTGGCAACCAATTGAACTACGCCATCAACACCTACAAGACCTATTACTTCGGAAATGATTTTGCCCTCACCCCTCAGCTTGGACTTGGAGGGGAGCATTTTGAGGAAAATGAAGAATTTGGATTGGCCGTGAACGATACGGGCGGAAATGCTTTTTTTGGAAAAGGTGGCATTGAGGTCAATTACAGGACTTATGCCTTGGGGGTTTCGACCATGTTGCCCATTTCCCAAAACCTCAACAATGGCAAGGTGGAAGTAAAGAACAGGTTATCGGTCTATGTGAACATCAATATTTAATAAATTAACCAAGTAAAAATACTTCACAAACGACAAATCCATAATGTCAGATCGAACATTATGGATTTGTCAGTTCAAACAAACATTCAATCCCAAGACTGGGACTCTTGTACCATATAGCGGAAACCTCTAAAAAATATCCTATTCCAAATATTCCTTTAAAAAAGAAATCCTGGAAGAGGTCCTTAAGCGGTTTAAGGCCCTTATTTTAATTTGTCTGACCCTTTCTGTTGTGAGGTCTAAATGAAAAGCGATTTCCTCTATTCCCATAGAATCATCTGTTCCTATGCCAAAGCACATTTTGATCACAAAGGCTTCTCTGTATGAAAGAATTTCTAAAATATCATCGATTTCCAATTGCAATGAATCCTTGATCAATTTTTCTTCAGGACGACCAAACTCATGGGAAGACATTGTGTCATAGAGGTTCTGGTCACCATCTCCAGCAATCAATGGTTCATCCATTGAAATGGCCCAGGAGGAAAGGTTCAAGCATATCTCAATTTCTGATAGGGAAAAATCGATGAGTTCAGAGATTTCTTCTGCGGTGGGTGCTCTTTCATTATTTTGTTCAAATTGGGAAGAGGCATTGTTGATCTTATTGATCACATTTATTTTGTTCAAGGGCAATCTGACCATTCTCGACTTTTCAGCAAGTGCTTGGATTATCCCTTGACGAATCCACCATACGGCATAGGAAATAAACTTGAAGCCACGTGTTTCGTCAAATTTTGAAGCGGCCCTGACCAACCCGACGTTTCCTTCGTTGATAAGGTCGTGTAGATTGAGCCCTCGGGACTGATACTGTTTCGCTACGGACACAACAAACCGTAAATTGGCCGACACCAATCTTTCCAATGCCTTGGTATCTCCTTGCTTGATACGCACCGCCAACTCAACCTCTTCGTTTTCAGTGATCATCGGAATACGGCTTATGTCATTAAGGTACATGCCAAGGGAAGGAGACTCCCTTTTTGTGATCTGTTTCGATATTGATAATGGCCTCATAGAATTTACTTTTAATTGGGTACCGCCCTTACATAAATAAGGTTCCCATTGCCTTTAGGATTTTTTCTGGAGCCAGTTTCAATTTGGGCAATGGACTTGACCAAAGGGGTCAACTTTTTGAAACCATAATTCCTTGCATCAAAATTGGGTTGTTTCTTTTGCAACAATGTCCCCACCTCTCCCAAAAAGGCCCAACCTTCCTCATCCTCCACATCGGCAATGGTGGAAAGAATAAGATCGATGACCTTTGGAGTAATCTTATCAATTTTGCTTTTCTCATTTTTCTCTGGGGCGTTGGATTCTCCTATCTGAGTCTTATGAAGTATCTCAAGGTATATGAACTTGTCGCACGAAACGATGAAAGGGTCTGGGGTCTTTCGCTCTCCAATACCAAAAACGGTCATCCCTGCCTCTCTTAGCCGTATGGCTAGCCGCGTGAAATCACTGTCACTGGAGACCAGGGAAAAACCATTCACTTTTCCGGAATACAGTATATCCATTGCATCAATGATCATTGCACTGTCCGTTGCATTCTTGCCCGTAGTATACCCATATTGTTGAACAGGGGTAATGGCATTTTTCAGCAGGACATCCTTCCATTTCGCCAAACTTGGTTTTGTCCAATCCCCATAAATCCTTTTGATGCTTGGATTTCCATATTTGGCAATTTCTTCCAACATTTCCTTCACATATTTGGATGGGATGTTGTCACCATCTATCAGGACGGCTAGGTTTAAATCCTTGTCCATAAAATCACACCTCGTTCATTTTCAAATATTCCTTCCTATGGATTGCTTTTTTCATACTCTCCCTTTTTTCCTTGGATTTTTTGGTAAACTCTTGGTTGTCCCTGATGCGCTTCAGCTGTTGGGTATTCCTTACTTTGTTCCTATATCTTTTCAAGGCCCTATCTATATTTTCGCCAGGGATCATCTTAATTATCAGCATATCGTTCTAGTTATAACTATTATTTAAAAGCATACCATCAAGGAACAATATTTTAAACATTGACCTCTTTTTCAGGGATATGTCGGATTCCCTGGCATATGTAAAATTTTAGACTTTGACCTGTTTGGTCTGGTCGTCAAAACGTGAATATTGATTCAAGCAAAAAATAACTAAGAAGGGACCCTTTGTGAATTGTAAAAGGAAAAAAGGAGAGGGCTCTCTTTTTATTTAAGGATTGGAGCAATCATCGTCCATAACCCGTGATGCGATGTAAAGGAAAGCATTTAAATCGGAACCCAACCGATTTGGCCTGTTTATTTTAGAATGAGCGAAGAATAACCAAATCAATATTTGCTTCCAATGGACCTCTATTTTCATTTTGTGGGAAGATTCGTTGGTCTTGTTTAAAGTATTGAAAACAAATGGAAAAATATCAATGATGGTCGTTTACTAACACCTAGAAGCATAACCTGGGAACTATTCAACATTAAAATTCCTATTATTTATTCCCTAAATGTGGATGATTGAACCTAGTTTGCGGAATAATTGTTTTCAAAAGGGGTGCAGATTTGTTCAGTGTGATACAAAATACCATTGGCAGACATCCCCTCAATAATGATCAGTACTCTTTTTTGCTCGTTTAGAGGTATGGTGATCGTGTGTGGTATTTCGGAGTTGACCTCAAGTTGACTTTCCCACCAAATGGCACCATATCTCTTGTACATAAATGAGGTATAATCTGGATAATTCGGGTTAAAATAGCTTTGCGTTCGACTGAATCCTTTTGGAACGGCAATGCCCATAAACCGTTCCCTACCGTACAGTTCATCATAATCATATCGCACTGACAAGGAAATAAAAGGTCCTTGATGTGGGGTTACATACCTATTATAGACCATCGATTTCACCACTGAAAGGGGCATGGACATAAGTTGTCCTGGATTGACCGGAACTCCTTCAATTAAAACGGGCACACGGGCCAAATAAGGTGGATCGGAAACATAAACACCTACACCCCCATCTTTGTCATTGTGCCGAATCTGAAAGCCCAATCTTTGAATGTAACTTATAAGACTAGGATACCGGCTTAAGGTCCCGTTATCAATGATTCTACCTTCAATTTCAGTAGTTATTTGAAATTTGTTCGCCTGCTTTGCTCTCTCCGTAACCACAACCTCGTCAAGTAATATGGTCCTTTCCGCTAGGTCCAGGTCTTCATCAATTTCTAAAAGCATTGCTTCTGGTTCAACCTGGCTTATATCCGCCAACCATTTTGCATACTCAAAAGAGTATCCATTGTAATCATCAAAATATAGTTCCGCTTTAGGCTTTCTGAGTTTTCCTTTTTCGTCCAAAATACTTACCAATATAGAGTCCCCCTCAAATAAGGGAAGGTTCCCTTTGAAGTTCTTATCTTTTGAAAGGTCAAAAAGATTGATGGTCCCCAATGTTTGCGACATTACGGAAACCTGTTTTTCACTTTTGAGGTCGGCATCCAAAATCTTGCCAATAAAGGCAATGTTTTTCTCCATTTCATATAGAGTGTTTTGGATATCCATTGACCTAAACTTGTTAAACTTTTCCGTTCCTTCCATGAGCAACCTAGTGTCCATTTGATAGTCCTTTGAACGGTGGGTTCCATCGAAAAAATAGGACCCCTTAACAAGTTGGTTCTCGAGGTAAGGCTGTACCAAGAAGGACGAAGCTATAGAATTGTTGGGTAAATACGCACTTGAATTGGCAGGGAGCACCGACATACTCAAGTTGGCCATTTTGTGACCTTCGGGAAGTATTACATCCAATTGCAGGGAATCTTGTTCTTTGGTCAGACAATAATTGGCCTCTACCGAATGTACCTTTTTGCTTGTTGTCCGTCCATTGAAAAACATCCGTTGCGAAATGGGCTGCATTTCTTCATCCAAAATCACTGCCATATTGATTCCGCTGGGAATTTGATAACGGTCTATGGAGATGGAAATACTATCCCCTTCGATTTCATGACGATAAACGAACGAACGGCTGACATGGTTAAAAATTGCCATTGAAAATCTTGTTCCCTTTCTTGAGTTCAAATCGGGTTTTGACCATTTTGGGGTTAGGACAACCACTTCTTTTGCCGTATTGTCCACACTGATCCCTATTCCCTGATGAAACTTGTTTTCCAGCTTTTTGGTAACCCACACACCATTCGAATCTTTGATTTTTATGGAATATGATTTTGTGGGATCGGCAAAAAAAACAAACCTACCTTGCCCCAACTCGTTGGTCTGAATGTTTGATTGAACTTGATCACCATCTCCGGTCACCAACTGTATTCCATTGGTTTCCAAAGGATTTTGAGCCCTATCAAAAACCATCAGTCCTACGCTATTAAATGTACCAGCTACAATTTGCTGGCCCTCTGGATGAACCAAAATGGTCATTCCGCTTTCTGTTTGTAATTTTGGTTTATTGGCAGGGCCGACTATTGTTATCTTTTGAAGAAATGGCGTGGCAGTCTCAAAATTCTTCATGTAGTTGGTCCAGGCCATAAGAGTATATGAACCCTCGACAAAAGTCGAATCAATTTTGAAATCACCGTAAGAGTTGCCATTGTTGACGAAGAACATTTTTTTTATTAGGACCTTCCCATCCTTTGAAAAAATACCAACATGTAAATTGGTGGTTGTTGAAGATGGCAATTGTTGGTCTTGATTTTGAACATATGCCTTGAACCAAAGGTGCTCCCCTTTGAAAAAAACCGTTTTGTTCAGATGTAAGTGTATGTTCTCAAGCAATGGGGCTTTTTCTGTATCCATTGTTGCAGCATCTTGTCCAAGAGCACCAAAGAACAGTGTGAAGAAAAATAGGAAAGTGGTAATTTTTTTAATACGGAACACTTTGAATAAAGATAGAATTTTATCAGTGCAAATCAAATCAGCCTTTTAATATCAGCCAATTACCCTCTTTTAAGAGTATGTTTAAGAAACACTTTGCCCAACTTGCAACACAAGTTATCGGGTGTTGGATATTAAATGTTTGAAATGGATAGAAAATAAATAATGTATCTAACCCCAATTTTTAGTGAAGCTATTTTGCCTACAATTGGCTGGTCCCAAGAAAAACCATCGCCTTTACGTTATTCCCAAAAAGACAAACCCCTGACAGTCAATTGACTGTCAGGGGTTTTTGGTACCTTGGGTGTGAATCCTCAAATAATATTATTTGACACAAATTGCTTTTATTTGACTGTATATCAAACACTTGAACCATTTTCTTTACTTGTAAGTTTTCCCTTCATTTCGTATTTTTAGACAAAAACCGTCACTTTTACGTCACTTTTTTATGTCAGTACAACTTCGAAGCAGAACATTAAAATCAGGAGCAAAAAGCCTCTATTTGGACATCCATCACAACGGTGAAAGATGGAGAGAATTTCTTAAAATAAAAATACTGCCCAAGGATCCATCCAAAATTGAAAAGAAAAGAATTGCCGAAAGAATTCGGGTCAACAGGGAATTGGAAGTTTTATCAGATGAAACAGGACATATTCCACAACACCTAAAGAAGATCAATTTTTTTGTTTTTGCTGAAAAATACATTCAAGATTATAAAAATAAGGACGTACGCATTATTGCAAGCTCTGTGGAGAAATTTAAAGAAGCTGTCAACAATCCGAGGTTAACCATTACGGGAATTGGTCCTAAAACCATGACATTATACAAAGATTATTTAATACATGATGCAGGTCTGGCCGGCGAAACGGCACATAACTATTTCACAAGGTTCAAAAAAGTTTTAAAAGCCGCAAAAATTCAAGGTTACCTAAATGAAATGCCAACAGCCGAGATAAGATTTACAAATCCCAACAAAGACGATACATTAAAAAAACAAGTATTAGATAAGGATGAACTTCAAATACTTGCCAATACCGAATGTGGAAATACTTCCGTAAAAAGAGCCTTTCTATTTGCTTGCTTTACTTCCCTTGGCCTTGCGGAAATCCGAAAGCTCAAATGGAAAAATATAAACAAAGGCCGATTGATAACCACTAGAAACAAAACTGGGGAACTGATTAATAACAGACTCAATCAAACAGCTCTTGATATCTTGGGCAAACCAGGGGAAAAAGATTCCTTTATTTTCAATATCCAATCTTTAAGTGATAATGGGGCCAACAAAGCAATACGCTACTGGGTCAATAGGGCTCAAATTGAAAAGCACATCACCTTTTATTGTGCCCGTCATACTTTTGCCTGTCAATTACTTATCAATGGGGCCAACCTCAAAACTGTTGCCGATGCCATGGGTCATAGCTCAACCAGAAGTACTTTGAAATACCTTAATCATGTTCAGCAATTGCAGGATGAAGCAATTGATAAATTGCCCAGTATTAAATTTTACCACTAAAATAGCTTGACATTTTCATGTAAATAAATAACATTAGTTGGGCTCTTTATATACCAATTTGTTCAAATCGACCTCACCTATCTTCTTTGTTAGTTGGGCATCCGAAAACAGCTCCAGAATTGGATCAAGAAAATGGTAAGTATAATTGGCGCTATAGACAAATGGGTTGGCTGTGTCAAATCCTTTGAAAACAGACCTAACCTTCATGGTCATCTGTAGTAGCACAGTTTTGTCATTGATTAAGGATTCGGCTTTATCGGGACTCATTTTGAACAATACATCCCCATTGATGTAATCCACTTGTTCGGTCTTGTTGTAAAACTGTTGTCCATATGGCGTATTAGGTAAAAATTCACCAAAATACTCCACAGAGGAAACTCCCAATGGGGGTCTTTTGATAGGTAACCGTATCCAAAAACCTCCTTTGTCAAAATCATATTGGCCTTGGAATTTTATCGCATGGACCAATTGAAAATCCTCAGTTCCATCGGTGTAAAAACTTTCGCTCCATTTTAAAATGATATCCAAATACTTCTCCACAAAAGATACATATCGCTCATTCTCCGTAAAATCATCCGCCTGGTGACCTCCCCATTTACGGACCAAGGCACTCTTACCGGTTCCGCTCCAATCGTTCATAAAGTATTCCTTTTTTAGGACATCGTTTCCCATATCAAATGCAAATTCCTTCAATACTTTTTGGGCCAAGCTCGACTTTGCTTCTTCCTCAATGATCTTTCCTTTTGTCTGCTGCGTTAGGGCAGTCCTGTCCATCACCTTAAAATGTTCCTTCAAACTATGGATACGCACCAAATGGGCAAACCCAGCATACCCGGTACCCGTCAGATTCCTTTTTTCACCGGCTGCCTTGGAAAGGTCCACTTTTTTGGGATTGTCCTGCATCATATAGGAATCTATGGCCCCAAATCGGGGAAGGCCCTTGAATTTCTGAACCACAATATCCTTAAAGGCTTGGTTAGGGGATTTATAAACCAGGTAATCATCCTCATTGTAAGCTACGGTGGTATTTTGTTGTGTAGCTTTTTGCTCTGTTTTTTGGGCCTCGGGTTGTGTTGTGGTCTCGGTTTGGGTACTCGTTCCATTTCCTGAATCTTGTTTCCCATCCAAAATATCACCCACTTTCTTATCGGCCTTTTTAATGATTTTTTCCTCGGCCTGCTGCTTCAATTTTTTAAAAAACTGACCGTTCATGTCCTGGGGCAATGTCATCAGCAATACCCCTACAATCCATAAAACTTGTTTCGTACGATTACATTTCATTTGATCAATCTTTAAATTTAGCGGTCCTCATATCCACTTCCCCCATCTTTTTGGTTAGGGGGGCATCCTTATAAAACTCCATTGCTGTACTTTCCAACTCAAACTCCCAATCCACATGGGTAGTATTAGTAATACGAGGTGTCACCTTAACCTTGAACACCACAAACACGGGTGATCTGGATTGAAGGTTAAATTCTTTGGCCTCTGTTGGGTCTACGGACAAAAAAACCCTTTTTGATGTGTTCTTTAAGGTTTTTTCATTCTCAGTGAAGGCCAAAAAATTGGAATTATGAAGTATAAAGTCCCCGCCTATAGAGAATATGTTGCCGATCCAATAGCCTTTATCCTTAAAATCATATTTTTCAGCTACCGCTCCCCTAGCCACGAAGTAGGCGACTTGGCTTCCATTTTCATAGAATGTTTCACTCCAATCCCGAAGTGCCTCATAATGATTTTTGATAAACTTTGAATAACTGCGATTTTGGGCAAATTCATTGTTCCGTGTCCCTCCCCAGCTAGGTACAATGGTTCGTTCACCCACGGCATTGGTAAAATTACAGGGGGCCTTTGCTTCGGGGTCACAAAAGTATTCTTGCATGTTTTCATCCGAAAAAATATCCTTTACGAGCATCAACAAATGATGTTGGGCCTTATTGGAGTTCTTTGCCTTTAGGTCATTATCCGCATAATTGTATGAAGTGAGTTTTGACCGATCCATATCCTTGAAAAGGTCTTCCATAAATTTAAGCTCCAAGAGTGCCCGATAGGCTTTACTATGGGTATGGGCCGTAACCCCCCTATAATAATAAACATCCCCATATCGGGGAAGTCCCTTGTGCGATTGTATGACCACATCCATAAAATCCTTGTTGGGGGCCTTATAGGTGATGATATTATCGTCCTTAATTTCAGGCGATTTATTCTGGGTTTGATTTCCTATCGGTATACTGTTTGGGGATGTTTTGTTTGTTGATGCAGGCCCAGTCTTTGGACTTGGTTTCTCTTTTTCTGGAGCCGATGTCTTTTCCCCTTCCCCATTCAATAACTCATCGGTTTTTTCACTGGCCTTATTTACGATTTTATCCTCCACATTCTTTTTCAGTTTTTTTAAAAACTGTCCTTGGACCGAGATTGGCGCCAACAGACCAAGAACCGCAACAAGCAATATGGATTTGGTTTTTATATCTTTCATTTTCATAGCTTAGATTTTATCTGGTTTTGAATACCATGGTATTGATGTCTATTTCCCCCACTTTTTGGGTAAGGCCATCATCCGAGTACAGTTCTATGATGGGACTGTTCAAACTGAAGGTGGTCTTGAGCTGGTCTGCGCGATAATTTTCCACTCCATTCATGTATCCGGTTACATCCAACACCAAATAGAGGTATTGGTGTTTTTCAGAAAAATGCTCTGCCTCCTCCGGCGGCATTTTGAAGAGAATGGAGGTGCCATTGGGATGCATCAAATTTCTTTCGGCGGAGTTGGATGGTTGGAGTCCATACCAATGTAACAAAAAGCCTCTGTTGTAAAACTGATGGGTATTGAACCAATAACCCCCTTCCTTAAAATCGTAGGTGTCCAAATTGGTCCGTGCCACATAGTACCCCTCTAAAATATCGTCAGGATAAAGGGATTTTCCCCACTTTTCCACCATCGGAAATTTTTCCCCCACAAAAGCGGTATACGCACGCAATTTCTGAAACTCCGATGCTCCCCTGCCTCCCCATGGCCTTTGGTTCCTTGGTTCGTTGTAATAGCCTTCTTGGGGAAACCCTGGAACACAATCCTCTTCTTTTGGGTTGCAGAAAAACCGAATCAACTGCTGTGTGTTGCACAATGCATTTGCCAAGGCCAGTACATGCTGCTGGGCGGTAAGGGATTTCAACTCTTCCTCATACATATTTTGCTTTCGTTCGGTAAAAAGATCTTTGTCCATTACCGCAAACATGTCTTCCTTAAACCTCATCTTCAAAAGCTCCATAAAGGCGTGCTTACTGGCCATATGGTGGCTGGACCGTTTGTCCATTTCAAAATACCCTTCTTCCCTAGAGCTTATATAGGTGCCATCGGCCTTCACAAAATATTCATCCTGTACCCCAAAGCGGAGCTTCCCTTTGTGGGTCTGTAACGATAGGGAAATAAAATCGGCACTGGGTGGATCAAGAACCTTTTCCATTGGTTGGCCCCACCCTACTCCTTGGCATACAATTATTATGATTACAAAAAGTAAATTCTTCATAGATCAATTGGTTTTTAATATGAGGTTTGCAAGCGAAAGCGTCATAAAATGTTTTGTAAGGGCTTCGTCCTCATAAACTTTCACATCGCTGTCCACGTGGGAATAGTTAAACTCCACAGGGTCATAAGGAAAGGCCATTGATTTGCCCGAACGTTTCAATTTTATCTTTTTCACCAAATACAAACGGTTGATGCCTTCCTTCAAGAACCGTTCGGCGCTCTGTTCGTCGATTTTGAGAAAAAATTGAAGATTGTTCTTTCCATTGATTTTCTTCAAAAGTTCATTCTCATAGGCCGCAACAGGCTCAAAGACCACTCTTTTGGCCCCACCTTGCTTTGGGGTAAAAACATCGTTCAGATTAAGATAATGTCCTACCCAATACCCTAATTTGTCAAAGTCATACCCCCTTCCAACATGAAGTGTGGATACATGGTATCCTACCATTTCATCATTTTTGAAAAACGATTGGCCCCACCTTTGAAGTGGCTCTAAACATACCTCAACAAAAGAGGTATAATTGCGAAGCCTCTCAAACTCGTTTTTTCCCTGATTAGTTTGGTTGCAGGCATTGTCCAAACAAAGATTCGGACCTACTTGTGTCCGTAAAAACTGCTGTAGATATGCGGAATTCCGTTGTTCCTGTGATGTATTGGAACTGACCACGGTCAAACGTTCGCGGTCCAGGTCATTCATAAAGGGTTCCAAATATTTCAACCCCACCAAAATGGAAAAATTCAAGAGACCGTTTCTTTCCTTTTTGTTCTGTTCCATCACATGAGCCCCATCATTTCCCCGTGCGGGTCTCATCGCGGGCGTGGCACCCGTATTCTTAACCATATGGCTGTTAAATGCCCCAAACCGAGGAAGGCCCTTATGGGCCTGTAGTTTAACAGGAGCAAACTTTTCGGAAGGTGGATCGAACACAATCAGATTGTTGGCACTTGGGGCCTGTGCCTCTAATTCAAGTAAACCCAAGATAGCCAACAAAACCCCCAAACTTATCTTATGTATCATTTTCTTCAACATGAATCGTTACTCCCACGTTATCACTCCGTCCATAGTCAAAATCTTGTCATCATCGGTATTGATTACCGTGGTACCTTCAAAAGTGACTTTTTTGGCTTCGAAATCAACTTCAAACCCATCTCCACAGGCCGTAAAGAATCCTTGATAGGGGGAGGAACATGCATGTGGATATTCTTCACCGTTCTTTACAATTGTCATGGAAATGGTCTTGTCGATATCGGGTGACCCCCCAGTGGAAAAATCCGCAACTACGATCACAAAACCGTTCTGGTCATTACTATAGACCAGTTCGTTATCTACCACTGTAATGTTATCGGAAAGTAATATGACGGATTTGTCCGTTCCCGTCAATGACGCATTGGCGACCTCGATGTTCCCTACTGTCAAAGAAGTCCCCAAAACCCCAGTCTCCTCCCCGGACAACTGGATGGTTCCCTCAACCTTTCCGGATTTCCCATCCTCTGGTTCATCGCCATCGTCAGAATTACAATTTGTGAACATGGTAAGTGTAAAAATGGAAAGGAAAAACAACTGCATTTTTTTCATAGTATAAAATGGTTATGGTGCGTAGAAAACACCAAGCTATATATTCCCCATAGCCTATGCCACGACCACTTATTCACCGTTGTAAATATGAACATGAGCGTTGTCTTTTGTTGAATTACCGCAATACACCATGAACGGGACAGCATATTGAGTCAAAACCTTTAAATTTGGTTTTGACCAATCACCCGCCATGCCAGATTCCTTTAAAAAGATTTTTTTAGTCCTATTGCTCTTTCCCCTTTGGGGAATTTCCCAACAAAGCGTATTGGATTCGTTACAACAGGAATTGGCCTCCCATTCGGCAAAAGATTCTGTCCGCGTTTCTTTATTGATAAAAACTGCTGGGGAAATGACCTATTCCAATCCCAAGGAAGCTTTTCCTTTGGTAGATGAGGCCATTGCCATATCCTCCGAAACAGATTGGATCAAGGGGGAGAGTTACGCATTGAGACAGAAGGGAAACCTGCATTATGTTATGGGAGATGACCTAGCCGCACTGGATGTCTATCAAAAAGCGCAACATCTTGCCCAATCCATAGGGGACAGGTCACTTGAAGCGTCGTTGTTGAGCAATATCGGAAACATTTTTGCCGATTTAAAACAGTACGATAGGGCCTTGGAAAATTATGAAGCCTATTTGACCTCTGCACAAACGTTGGGCAATGTCCCTGATGAAATAAAAGCACTGTCAAACATTGCAATCATCTACAACGACACTAAAAAATATGAAGAAGGAGTGGCCAATCTTGAAAAGGCCCTAAAATTGTCCAAACAGGAAGAAAATGACCTCTTTGTGGCCGCCATTACCAATAACTTGGCCCTAGCTTACAAAAAACTCGAAGATTACCCAAAGGCACTCTTGTATTATCAGGAGGCGGCGGATCTTGCCCACCAGATCGGGAACAAATACATTGAAGCTTCTGCCCTGAACAGCATAGGAATGGTCAATATCATATTGAAAAACTATGACTTGGCTGCCTTAAATGGGAGGAAAGCCCTTGACCTATCCCAAGAGATCGAAGCCGTGGAATGGCAAGCGGATTCCTGGAAAGTATTGAGTGAGGTATACGAACATGAAGGAGAAATGGCAGAAGCCCTCCATGCTTACAAAGAGCATGTACGTCTTCAGGACAGTGTGTTGAGCGAGGAAAAAAAATCTGAGCTGACCCGGAAGGAAATGCAGTTCAAAATGGAGAGGCAACAGGCCAAGGCCGAGGAGGAAATCAAACGGCAACATCTCGTCAAGAATGGTTATTTGGCTGGGGCCATCCTTCTGGCACTGATCTCAATTGCAAGTTATTTTCTATATAAACGCAGACGTGATGCCTTGGAAAAAAGAAAGGTGGTCGAATTCAATGCCAAGGTAGCCGAGACAGAACTCAAGGCCTTACGCTCACAAATGAATCCCCATTTTATTTTCAACTCCTTGAACTCCATTAGCGATTTTATTTCAAGGAATGATATAAAACAGGCCGATGAATACTTGGTGAAATTCTCCAAACTTACCCGTGCCATCCTTGAAAATTCTGAAAAGAAATGGATTACCCTCGAAGAAGACCTGGAACTCATGGAGCTTTACATGCAACTGGAAGCCATTCGACTGGAAAACCATCTGGAATACAGCATAACCGTAGACGAGGACATTGAGCCGGACAACACCTTGGTTCCCCCGATGATCCTACAGCCCTTTATTGAAAATAGTATATGGCATGGTATTGCCCCCAAAGGGAACACTGGGAAAATTGATATCCAAATCAAGAAAAAGGGAGATATGCTGTTATGCGTTGTGGAGGATAATGGAATCGGTCGGGCCACCGCTTCTATGGATACAAAGGAGAAAAGCTCTTTGGGCGTAAAGATCACCACCAACCGTATTGAGATCATCAACCATATTAAAAACACGGAAGGTTCCATCGACTTGATAGACAAGAAAGAAGGCCTGCGTGTGGAAATAAACCTACCTTTGGAACTTCAATTCTGACCTCGCCATGTTAAAAGCCATTATCGTTGATGACGAACAGCACTGCATTTCCCGATTGACGGGTCTTCTGCAGGAAGTTGGCCCGGATATCCAAATACTGGCGAGTTGTAATACCATTTCAGAGGGTAAAATGCATATAGAAAAATACAATCCTGATGTGCTTTTTTTGGATGTCCAGCTCGGGAGTACTACCGGGTTTGATTTACTGTCCCAACTAAACCATCTTGATTTTGAACTGATCTTCACCACTTCTTTTGACACTTATGCCCTAAAGGCCATCAAATTTTCTGCCTTGGATTATTTGTTGAAGCCCATTGCCAAAGAAGACCTCCATGAAGCACTACAAAAAGTGAGGGAGAACAGAAACCTCAAAGAGACCACAAAAAAAATTGATGTGCTTTTCCATAATTTTAAGGATGGGTCAGGACATTCCAAACGAATTGCCATCCCAACAGTGGATGGATTTGTTATGGTGGACACCAATGACATGGTCCGACTACAGTCCGATGCCAATTATACCCACATCCATACCTTATCGAACAAAAAAATCACGGCTTCCAAAACCTTAAAATATTTTGAGGGCATTCTTGATGACAGCAACTTTTTTAGGGTACACAAGTCCCATTTGATCAACCTTTCCTTTGTGGAGCATTATCTAAAAGGAAAAGGAGGCTATATTACCTTGACCGATGGGGCCAAAATAGAAGTGGCTGTAAGACGTAGAGACGAACTCATAAAAAAACTTATTCCAAATTCCTGATACAAAATTTAGGTATCGTGATTATCAATACACCAAACTCTGCCCCAAATCTTACCTCGACTTCAGCGCATGGATCCTGGCCTATTTTTGTAGCGTTCGGGAAGATAAGCGTTGAACAAAAATAGGATAGGGCGCTGTCCTACTTTTTGCCATTTTCCTCCAGCCATTTTTGGTACAGTTCCTTTGCCTGTGGGCTCTCATCAAGGAATGCCCCATAATGTCCCATCGCACTGTCCCGTCCTTTGATATATGCTGCCTCTTCTTTCTTTGATATCCTTGATACCTGATAGATTGAAAAACCAAGGACCAATACGACACAGACCAACAATCCCCAGGACAGTTTTATGGCCCAACTTGGCAACAGAATTGATTTCTCTACTTTGCCAAGGATCCTTCGCATCAATTTTTGCTGTTCCTCAATGTTGGTTTTTTGGCTGTTGCCATATTCTTTCAGAAGAACATTAATTTCATTGGTGTCGGGCCTCAATGGAAGGTTCTGCAAATTTTCATGTACCTTTTCCAATCGGCCGATGCTCTTCTCAAAGCCGTTGATCTCCTCGGTCAACAGTTCCGCTATTTCATCCAGTTTTGCCATGATGTTCTATTTAAATTCCTATTCCAGTGTCCCTGATCACTTTTATGGCCAGCTTGATGGTTTTCTTTATGATGGTCTTGGTGAAACTCATTGGGACATTCACTGTCCTACCCAAAAGTTCCATGCTTTTGTCCTTGGCAATCCGCTGTGCCCTTTCCTTTTCAAAATTCATTTGGCCCGCTATCCTACCCATGGACATGGAACGATGCACCTCGCTTCCCTTTAGGTTGGCTCCCTTATACTCGAACCGGAAGCCCTGTAACTGGTTCTGTCTGTTGATGCTCGGGATGACCTTTATATTGTTTTGCGTCATCAATTTTATGTACTGGTCAAAATCCCTTGGCCGGTCCCTGGCCATAACCTTTTCATGGACTTTTTGTATTTCAGACCGGAGCTCCTGCATCCGGTACAGTTTTTCCTGCTGTGCCTCCCTTACCGTGGTAAGTTCCATTTGTCTGGCCACCCGCTCGGCCATCTGTTGGCTTCGCTTTCCGATGAAACTGTCATTGTAGGCCTTGCCTTCAAAACTTATACGGTTCGCATACAGGTGGACATGTAGATGCTCCTTGTCCCTATGGACAAATGCAACGGCCTGATGTTCCCTCAGCCTCATTTCCTTAAGGAATCGTTCGGTCATTTCCTTGAGCTGTTCGCTTTCCAATTTTTTGCCGTCCTCAATGGTGGGGCTTAGTACAAAGCTGAGTGTGTTCTTTTTACAAAGTTCGTTCTGTTCTTGGATCACACGGAACTCCTCGGTGATCTCCCTTGGGGTCTCCCCAGCTAGATATTGGCTGTGGATGATCTCGGCTTCCTTCTCCTCGTTCATCCCGTAGCTCATGGAAGCAGCTGTATGCGATATGGATTTTCCCATTCCTATCATTTCTTGAAATTTAAAAGGTGTTGCCGTATCTCCTTGGCCAGTTGGGCAGTTTCCTCTGCCAACTTTGGGTTCCGCTTCCGGAACATGTTGGTGATCAGTTTAAAGTTTCGCTGGTATTTGACCAATAGCTTATAGGCCTCGATCTGTTCGTCCGTCATCCGCTCCACGATTCGGTCTTCGAAGGCGGCACGTCGACAGTACTCGCTGATGGAAAGACCGCTCTTCCGGGCCTTGACCTTCAGCAGTTTCTTCTCGTAGACCGAGCATCGGAACTGGACGAATTCCTTCTTCATTTTTACATCATCTTTTGCGACCTTCGGGAGCAAAAGCAAGATTTGTCATGACAATGACACATCTTGAATTCGTTGCCGAACTTCATCCATAGCGCTTTTTACCATCCATTCGTTCATATCCTTGAAACCTTCATAGAGAAAGGACATATCCCTGCTGTTCGGGCACTTTTCCAATAAAAGTTCCGTCACTCCCAATCCTGTTCCATCCCTATCTAGAAATAGCTTTACATCCTCGTATTCCACTATTTCGGGGATCATCCTTTTTACAAAGGCCGTGGTGTTCAATATCAAAACGTCATGGCCGTTCCCGATTTCTGGCATCAGCTCCAATAGGGTAAGCATATCGAACATGCCTTCCGTAATGGCCAATTTCTTAAAGCTGTTCCCTATGATCGAAACATCCTTTGGCGATGTGGACCCTTTCCAATATCTGTTCCGCAGCTCCCAGCCTCCCGACCTGTTCAGGAGTCCTATGGCAAAATATTTCCGCCCTCCTATTCGATAATGGATTTCCTTGCAAAGTTTTCTTGCGGTCTTGGTCGATATCTTTCTGGAGCTAAGATAGGTTTGAATGGCCCGGTGTTCGATTTCCTTTTCCTGGATGATTTCAATCGGATTGGCCCTGTGTTCCTTCTTGGTTGGATTCGGCCGCCGGTGAAAAGAAAAATGATCCATAGGACCCGACAATCTTTCCAATGCCTCCTTTACAGAACAGTTCTCCATTTTCATGACCAAATCTATAGTACTGCCCCCCTCGAAGGTCCCGAAGTCTATCCAGTAGTTTTTCTTCAATGATACTTTGAAAGAGGCTTGGGTCTCGGTCCGGAACGGGCTGAGGAACCAAGCTTCTTTTTCCGTTTCCCGGACTGGAAAGTGCCCCGACTTGGCCAGCGTGGATACGAGGTCAATGTTGCGGGCTTTTTCGCAGTCCATCATATATGTAGTTTTTCTTTTCATTGTCTCAAATTTTGTTATTTCTCCTACCTATCTACCTAACCCAATGATGACGCGGGTTTTCAAGCTAGGTCAGATATTTTCTCAACTTACCTATCTTACCCATTAGGTAGGTTAGGTAACCTCTAGGTAAGATGGAAGTTATATATCCTACCTAAAATTTTGTCCATGCTCTTTGGCTTTAGACTTCTTTAGGTAATTAGGTAGGTACTATTCTTCTTTCTTTGCAAATTCCATTTCCCAGGGGCTTCCCTCAAAGAGGGGTCGGGACAAATAGCCATAAACCTGTCGTTTGGGATGCTTTACCTTTTGAAAACCAAACCCAGCGAGTGCTCTCCCAATATTTATATGGTTCAATCGAAGGTTGAGACATGCAATCTCTACCATGATATCCGATGCCGTCCTGAAGTCTTTCATATCATTGGATTTTTGATAGTATTTGGCAACTACTTCTTGTTCGGAGGTCAATTTGGTATACTTCCTGTTCCGTTCTTCATTCTCCTGAATATCCTCAATGGAAAGTTCGGAATCAAAGTTGGGGTCCGAATAGGCCAAATGATAGGCCTGTGACCATACCTTGTTGATATCGACCTCTTTTGAATACGAAAAATCGATTTTTCCCTTGAGCTCAAAACAGAGCCAACGCACTGAACCCGTCTCATCGTTAAGAAACGAGGACATATTTGTGGAGCCCACAAAGGAGCATATCCGGGACAGGGTCGTGTTTTTCCTATCGTATGGCAAGCGCTCGTTTATAAAGGTCTTGGAAAAAAATGACTTTAGGGCATTCACATCCTTTTTGGAAAGCACGGCCAGTTCGTCCAGATTGTACAAAAAATTCCGGCACAGCTGTATCCGTGCATCCTTGTCATTACTGATGTCCTCAGCCATATATTCAGCAAGTTCTGGCGGGCACAGAAATCTGCACCATGTGGACTTGCCCGAGTTTTGACCTTGGTGGGACAGCACAAAAGCCTGCTTATTGAAATAATTAGGTTCCAGGGCACATCTAATGGCACGGACCATCCACTTCTTGAAGTGATATTTGAAAGCTTTTTTCTCATACGTTGGCACATAGGAGGCCAACTTTAGGATATGTTCACCTCCGTCCCATTTTGGAAGGTTGTTGAAGTACTCTTTAATGGGATTGCACTTGGGAATCCACTCCGACCGTATCAGTATTTCCAATTTTCCGGTAGGAATATCCACCCCCGCCTTGGCCAGTTCTATGATAAGGGAATTCAGGTTTAGATATTGCCACTCTTTGGTACCTTTAAAGGCTATCTGGAAATCATGGGATATCTCATTGTACATGATATCGTACTTGGCCTCCAAATATTCCATGGTATAGTCATAGACCGTTTTCTTCTTTGAATCCTTGACAAAGTACAGATTGCCATTATGTTTGGGCAAAACCATTACTTTCGATTTTTGAATGAGTGCTGCAAAGCCTTCCCGTTGATCTCGTCATGGGACAACCGACTATTTTGGAGAAGCCAATCATTGAGTTTCTTCCTTTCAAAGAATATCATTTTTCCATTGGGCTTGGAATGTGGTATGTTTCCGGAAGAAGTCAGTTTATACAGATAGCTTCTCGAAATTCCGGTATAGTCACAGGTTTCTTCAAAGGTCAGCACCTCTTTGTTGGCTATCATGAGCCGTTCCAAACGATCTAGCCGTTCAAGTATCAATAAATTGTCCATTTGTTTCCTTTTTGGATTAAAAAATGAACAAAAGCGCTTTTGTTTTCTCTTCTAGAATTCTTGGAATAAAGGTAGAAACAAAAGAAGGCTATATTTGGGCCAAATGGATATTAGTTATCCACAAAACACTGATAAACAAATACTTGAAATAATCCAGTTTAAATAGCACTAAATGTAATTTGACAAATTACATGTGTTTAGAAATCGAACCTTTTGGGATTAACCAGAATTTTGAGAAATTGAAAGAATTTGAGTTTTCAACAGTGGAAAAATGGTTTAATGATGGATGGATTATCAATCTGTGTCAATTTGGGATTCGGAGATGAGGATGTCAAATGATAATTTTTGATAGAAATTAAAACAAAATCTAACCTTTATTTTCAGTTAAGCTAAATTGCTCATCCTTGATAAAAAAACCGTCACTTTTACGTCACTACAAAAAACACAAAACCCTGAAAATCAATCGATTATCAGGGTTTTTCAGTACCTTGGGTGGGAATCGAACCCACACGTCCGAGGACACAGGATTTTGAATCCAGCGCGTCTACCAATTCCGCCACCAAGGCATGCTGGCATTTTCAGAAATGCGACTGCAAAGCTAAACAAATAATTTTATTTACAACCAAAAAATACTTCCATTTATCCTTTAGCAACCCGAATTAATTTTTAAATTTGCACCTCTTTGCAAAAAAGTACTTTAAAAAGCTAGTTAACAAGAGTTTGTAATGGCCTATCAAGTTCCCGAACCCAAAATTTTTGCCTGCACCCAAAGTATTGAGTTGGGCAAGAAAATAGCCGCTTCCTATGGGGCGGAACTGGGAAACATCCAATTCTCCAGATATAGCGATGGTGAATTTCAACCTTCGTTCGAGGAATCCATTCGTGGAACACGGATCTTTATCATTGGCTCTACCAACCCAAGCTCTGAAAACTTGATGGAAATGCTGCTGATGCTGGACGCCGCCAAAAGGGCTTCCGCTAGGCACATTACGGCCGTTATGCCTTATTTTGGGTGGGCCAGACAAGATAGAAAAGACAAGCCCCGTGTGCCCATCGCGGCCAAATTGGTGGCCAAAATGTTGGAAACCGCCGGAGCTACCCGTATCATCACCATGGACCTGCATGCAGACCAGATACAGGGGTTCTTTGAAAAACCTGTGGACCATCTTTTTGCATCGACCATGTTCCTTCCCTATTTGAAGGGATTGAATTTGGACAACCTTTGCATTGCATCACCCGATATGGGAGGTTCCAAAAGGGCCTATGCCTATTCCAAGGCACTCGAATGCGATGTGGTCATCTGTTACAAACAGCGGGCCAAGGCCAATGTCATTTCCCACATGGAACTGATCGGTGATGTCCAGGGCAAAAATGTGATTCTGGTGGACGACATGGTAGATACCGCCGGAACGTTGACCAAGGCTGCCGACCTGATGATGGAAAGAGGGGCCGAAAGCGTGCGTGCCGTGACCACTCACGGTCTGCTTTCTGGAAACGCTTACGAAAAAATAGAGAAATCAAAATTGACGGAATTGATCATCACCGATTCCATTCCGATCGATCATAACCAAAGTAAAATAAAAGTATTGAGCTGTGCCGACCTTTTTGCGGACGTGATGCACAGGGTGCACCACAACACCTCGATATCATCGAAGTTTTTAATGTAGCCTTCGACTACGCTCAAGCTGACAAGACTTGGGCACTTCGAAAACAAATTTTAGCATAAATTAAATATTAATATAGATTATGAAGTCAATTACAATCAAAGGATCCCAAAGAGAAAGCGTGGGCAAGGTAGCTACCAAGTCCCTACGTAATGCTGGTAAGGTCCCTTGCGTACTGTACGGAGGGGAAAAACCATTGCACTTTTCAGCTGAAGAGCTGGAATTCAGAGATTTGGTCTACACTCCAAACGCACACACCGCTGTGATTGAGTTGGAAGATGGCCAAAAGTTGGATGCTGTACTGCAGGACATCCAATTCCACCCAGTGAGCGACAAAATCCTTCACGTGGATTTCTACCAATTGTTCAAGGACAAGCCCGTTACCATGGACATCCCTGTTCGTTTGGAAGGAAACTCTCCAGGGGTACGTAACGGTGGACGTTTGCTTTTCAGAAAGCGAAAACTTTCCATCAAGGCCCTACCTGAACTTCTTCCCGATTTTATCACCGTGGATATTTCCAAGTTGAGGATCGGAGGAACCATTGCTGTGGAAACCGTGCTGAGCGATGACTACACCATTCTTCACCCGGACAGCACCGCCATTGTGCAGGTGAAAGCTTCCAGAACATCGATTGCCGATACGGAAGACGAGGAAGAAGAAGGAGCTGAGGGAGCTGAAGCTGCTGCTGAAGGTGGCGAAGCCACTCCAGCCGAGGCCGCTGAATAGCCCAGATAACCTTTTCAAGAGCATCCCTGTTTTTATTTCGATAAAATTTGGGATGCTTTTGTATTTTTAACCCGTTGCATATTTTGATTGAAATTTGTCAGTTCGAGTGATTTTTCGAGAGAAAAATTGTATCGAGAACCAGAATTTCAAGCCCAAAACCGATTCTCGATACAAAATTCCGCTGGAATTTCACTCGAATTGACGGTTTTGGCATAAAACCTTCAAAATGCACAAAGGATATTTTTAAGAAAATTCCATTCACCGAGTGTTCAATTTCATCAACAAGCTTTTTGGTACACCAAAGCAGCTATTGCAAGAAACAGACCCCATGAAAAAATTTCTCGTCGTAGGCCTGGGCAACATTGGCCCCAAGTATGTGGAAACACGCCACAACATCGGGTTCAAGGTCCTGGATTTCTTGGCAGAACAGGAAGATTTCACCTTTGAGGATGCCAAACTGGGTGCAGTGGCCACCTTCAAGCACAAGGGAAAAAGCATCATCTGCCTTAAACCCTCCACCTATATGAACCTTAGCGGGAAAGCGGTAAAATATTGGATGGACAAAGAGGGCATCCCCCTCGACAACATCCTTGTCATCACTGACGATATCAATCTCCCCTTTGGCACCATACGGCTCAAGACTAAAGGAAGTGATGGGGGCCACAATGGCCTTAAGGACATCCAAAATGTATTGCAGACGGTCCAGTACAACCGCTTCAGATTTGGCGTAGGGGCCGATTTTGGCAAAGGAAAACAGGTGGATTATGTATTGGGCGAATGGAACGAGGAAGAAACGAAGACCATGCCCGAACGCTTAAAAATAGCTACTGAACTTGTCCGTTCCTTTGTTTTTGCCGGTGTAAAGAACACGATGAACCAGTTCAACGGCAAATAGCCTAGTATACCTTAAACTCAAACACCCCGGAATCTGAAGTATTGCCTTCTTGATCGGTGGTGATGACCTTCCAATAATATACCGTAGCCGATTCCACGCTCACTGGCAGTTCCATTGTTCTGGCAGTGGTGGTGCCCACAAAACTTTCCGGAGGATTGCTTGTCGAGAAGAACACATCGAACGAGGCCACATCATTGTCCGCATCTGCACCTTGCCATTCCAGGACCACTTCGTTGGCAATGTTTTTCAATACCGTAGATCCTGAAAGTGGGTTTACCAATTGGGCAGGAAAGGGAGGATATGTGGTCTGCGACCCCGCGTTGTAAAAAAGCCATGTCTCGCTTGAGGCCACCTGATCGGACCGGGAACTTCGGGAAGTGACCGACCACGCAAAAGGGGTGCCCTTGGCAATGGAAAGGCTGGCCGAAGTAGACGATGTTGAAATGGTCTGAGGCACATTGGTGTCAAGATTGACCACACTCAAGGTATAATTTTCCGTATTTCTGGAAGCCCTCCATTGAAAAGTGACCTGACTCAACGTTTCATTGACGCTGACACCGGTGGTACACTCGGAATTTTCATCCGGAAACACCAATTCTGCGCCTTCGGGTGCAGGCGGCGGACCATCATCACCCCCACATGAAACCAACAAAGCCAATATGGACAGTCCTAAAATCTTCCGAATCATCTTTTTATGAATTTAAACATTTCCCTTGCCCCATTTTTATCCAGACCTAGGTAATAGATTCCTTTGGGCAGCATGGATAGGTCCAGTTGAAGGTTCTCCCCTGTCGCTTTTTTATCATCGGTATAAACCAATCGTCCGTTTACGGAAAAAATCTCTACCCCTACATCCCCCACAAAACCGCCCAAATAAACTTCGGTAACGGCATCTACTGGATTAGGGGAAAGTATCGGCTTAGAGGAATAGAAAAAAGTCTTTTCAAAAACGCCTTGGCAGGGCAAATTGGAATAGACCCTTAGTGTATTGACGCCCTCTTTCAGGGTCATTTGTGTTTTGGACAACTCCGTTTGGGTGACCAGACCGTTAAGCTCCACATTGTACAAGGTAGCCCCGCTCAAGGTAAGGTCCAAGACATTTGAGTTCAAAATGGCTGAAATATCCAGTTCATCAGGTTGGGTGATGATCGCCGTGAAACACACCTCTTGATAGGTGATCATGCCATTGGTCCCCGTGATACAAACGGAATATTCGCCTGCACTAAGGTTTCCAAACGTATGGGAGTTGGTAAAATCAACATTCACCGGAGCCCCTCCACCTTCCAAAACAGCACTATAGGCGATGGACGTGTTTTCCGGGACAATGGTGATGGAACCATTATTGCTGCTCCTACAGCTTTCACTTTGGATCTCTATCCCAAAATTATCCGAAGCAAACCGATAGATGGCACATCCATTGGTGTCCACCTCGACACCCTTCGGCGTTCCCAAACATAGGTCATCGCCATCATCAAAAACCCCGTCTTCGTCATCGTCAGGTCTGTACACTCCCTCCACGCAGATATCAAGGGAAAATGCCACCAACGCACCACCATCACTCGGAGCGGAATCCTGCACCTCCAATGTCCACTCCCCCAAAATGGATTCCCCCTGCAACGAGCCCAACGAGCCCAACGGCTGCACCGTTCCCGAAATTGCGGGGTTGCCGGAACACAAAATGGGGTCTCCATCGTCATCAAAAACCGCATTGATATTGTTCAATTCGCCACAGGTATTGGAAATCAGGGCCACTCTTGTGCCAGCCGGCGAGATCAAGGTGACGATGAGATCCTCCAAATAAGAATGGTCAATTTCCAGATTCACATTGATGTCCGAAATCGGCAGGTCTTCAAAAAACTGTATGGAAGAGGTCACCAAAGGTGTCCCCACGGATGAAATATCCTGAGGGACGTTCCTGGCCTCAGAGCTCTTACAATTCACCTGCGAAGTGGTAAAGCTAAAAGCAGTGCCAAAGGTCCCCGCGCCACAGCCATTACTGGGACGAACCCTCCAAAAATATTCGGTTTCTTCTTGTAGCATCGCGGTTTTGTAGAAATTGAAGGGCACCGTAACGGATTCTACCACATCCACAAAACCAATGTCGGTCGCGATTTCCACATCATAGCTTGAATAGAGTGGGCTTTCTTCCCAAAGAAGTTGGGCATTGAGAGAAACCCCGATCTCCCCGTTTGCAGGGGAACTGGGCAACACATCTGCAAATACCCCATCCTGTACCGTTAGGGACAAGACCACGCTCTTGGTCACGGAGGCGGAAGTGGAGGTTACCGTAATATCATAAACGCCGGGAGCAACTCCGATGGTGTTTGATAGGGTCAGATTGACGGCCGTATCATTGGCACTGGCATCCAAGGGGGCAAAAATGGCGTTGAGGCCCACAGGGACATCCGCAGAAAATGTGGATGTTTCGGCAAAGCCCGAATAGGTTTCATACACCAATGGGATCACAATATCATCTGGCTGACAGACTTCAAAGTCCAAGGCATCAAAATTCAATACCACCTGTGATTCTTCAATGGTAAAATCGGAAGCGTTCATGGCAAAGAAGATATTATCGCTCGCCTTTACCATGACCCTAGCGGAACCACTGATGTTTCCAGGCAGAAGGACTTCTTCGCTTCCATCGTTGAGGGTATTTTCCAACAAGGTGATTGGAAAGCTCAACCCCCCATCCAAAGAAAGAAAAATATCCACCATCTTGGCGTCTATGGGCAAGATATTGGTGTTGGCGACATCCCATGTAATTTCTTGAACGGAACCTGCTTGGTAAACTTCGCTGGAACTCTGTGAGGTGACCACAAAAGGTCCTGCGGCCTTGACCACCTTTACCTCCAACACATCGGAGATGACCTGTCCGCCACCTACCGCATTGTCCCTTACCGTAAAGGCAAACTGTAGGTCCCGCTCTATTTCGGACACCGTTTCCCATGCGCTGCCCACAGCGGGATCGGTCTGGGTCAGATTGCCCTGTGCAACTTCCGAAAGTCTGGGAAAATAGCGGGCAGGGTCCGTACTTGGGGGCAATGACCTGAAAATAGCCCCACTGGGATTGGACGGGCCAAAATTTGACCTGGTCACCACTCCATCATCTATTTGTTCCCACGTATAGGTGAGTACATCGCCCACATCAGGGTCCGTTGCATTACCTTCCAATACAAAAGCGGTGCCCCTGGGTATCGTAAAATCATCAACCGGGGTGAGCACGGGCGGAGCATTGGTCAATGGTGTTGTCACGGCACAGGAAACCGTTTCCAAATACGCGGATATTTGAAGTATGCTGTTGTAATGAAAATAATCATCACCGTTTGGAGCTACATTATTGCCCGACACGATTCCCGCATAGCCCATAATGGTGCTACCACTGGCCGGTTCGGCCTGTACCCCTGAGCCCTCCGATTCAAAGGACCACGTGTGGTTCGCCCCAAACTGGTGCCCAAGTTCATGCGAAACAAAATCGAGGTCGAAGACATCTCCTTGAGGGATGGATGCAGAAGAAAAGGCACTCCCCTTTCTATTATCGATACAAACCGAACCGATAAAACCCGCATTGCCATTGTTCTGTGAAGCCAACTGCACTTTGTGGAACAAATGGCCCACATCGTAATTCGCCTCTCCAATGACCGAAGTGAGCGTAGATTGCACCTGCGAGTTGAAACTGCTCCCATAAGGGTCGGTTGCGGAATCGGTGAAAATGATCAAATCGTTATTGGCAACCAGTTCCAAGGTAACGCCCAAATCGGTCTCAAAAACCTCGTTCACCCTAGTGATCGTGGCATTGATGGCCGCCAAGGCCCCTGCAACAGTGCCTCCATGAAAAGTGGTATACTCCCCAGTGGTCGAAACGGCAATCCTGAACTTTCGCAACACCTGATCGTCCACCAAGGGGACAATGGTCTTTGCCGTGGCCATTACGGATTTTTCGGTCTCGCAGATAAAGCCATCTTTTTCAGCTGCCCCGTCACCTTCTTCATACACCACATAAGTGTCCGTTGCATTGGACACCGGCTCCATAAAGGTCTTTCTATGAGTGCCCAGGTCCACCACCATGCCCTCAAGACCCTTGGGCGAACTACTGAGTTTGATCTTATATTTTCCATCGGGGCTTACCCCAGTGTAGGATTTGATATTTGGGTATTTTTTTGCGAGATCGGGGTGGAGTACCGGGGTTTCTTCCAAATAGAAAGGTAGGACCTCCCCATCGGGACCTGGCAGATAGACCACTTGTTTTCCTTTGGAAGAGGACATCGACCCCACCTCTTTGGAAAAAAGGGCCCTGTCCAAGGCAAGGACTTTTTTGGCCTTTCCCATATCCTTGATGGACACACTTTTTAGATGGGATTGTTTAGGGATGGATTTCCAATACCCCTGCTGCCCATGAACGTAAAAGCAGCTAAAAATTATGGTTATTGAAAAAACAAGGTGTAATTTAGCTCTCATACCGATTCAGGGCGTAGTATTAATTCAAATGTAAGCCTTTTTTATTTCTTGATCAGTTGGAAACAATCCATAACATTTCTCACTTCAACGACAATTCATTCCAAACGGTAACCACCATCGGTACCTTTGATGGTGTGCACCTAGGTCACCGAAAGATATTGGAACGCCTCACAAACAATGCCAAAAAAACAGGACTGAAATCCACAGTGCTCACTTTTTTCCCCCATCCGCGAATGGTACTGCAGAAAGATGTGGACATCAAACTGTTGAATACCTTGGAAGAAAAGACCCAGATATTGGAGACCTTGGGCCTGGATTACTTGATCGTGCATCCATTTACGATGGAATTTTCAAGGTTGTCCGCCACTGATTTTGTGAACGATGTTTTGGTGAACGGCCTAAAGACCAAAAAAATCATCATCGGTTATGACCATAGATTTGGGCGCAACAGAAATGCGAACATCCAAGATCTCATTGCCTTTGGTGAAACCCTGGACTTTGAAGTGGAAGAAATCCCCGCCCAGGAAGTGGACGACATTTCGGTGAGCTCCACAAAAATCAGAAAGGCACTTTTGGAAGGCGACATCACCACGGCCAACAATTATCTGAGCTATGCCTATATGCTCACAGGAACCGTAAAAAAAGGAAAGGGAATGGGCAGGGACTTTGGGTTCCCGACCGCGAACCTGCACATTGCCGAAACGTATAAACTCATTCCAAAAACAGGGGCCTACGTGGTCAGCAGCACCATCAACGGGAAAGTGTATTTTGGGATGATGAACATAGGATACAACCCCACGGTGGATGGCACCGAAAAGAGCATCGAGGTCAATTTCTTCGATTTTGAAGGCAACCTCTATGACCAAAAGATACAGGTATCCCTCCTCCATCGGATCCGTGACGAACAAAAATTCGGTTCCATTGAAGAACTCAAGGCGCAACTGAAAAAGGACAAAGATTACTCGTTGGAACTAATCGCGAAATAGATGCTCGCCCATTTCCTGTTCAAAAAGATAGACAACGCCCAGCTCATCGTCTTTCGCATTTTCTACGGGCTTTTGGTGAGTGCGGAATGCTATGGCGCCATAGCCACTGGTTGGGTACGGAGAACCTTGGTGGAACCCAAGTTCACCTTCTCCTTTATCGGTTTTGAATGGCTACAACCCCTTCCGGGCAACGGCATGTACATCTATTTCGCGATTATGGGCACTTTGGGACTTATGATCGCCTTGGGCTATCGGTACCGCTTTGCGGCACTCACCTTCGCCCTAATGTGGACCGGGGTCTATCTCATGCAAAAGACCTCCTATAACAACCACTATTACCTGTTGATGCTGCTGGCCTTCATCATGGCCTTTTTCCCTGCCCACAAAGATGCTTCGCTGGATGCAAGGCTCTATCCCAGGCTGCGGTCACACAGCATGTCCAACTGGATTCGGTGGACCATCATCCTACAATTGTTCATTGTCTACACCTATGCGTCCGTCGCCAAACTATATGCCGATTGGCTGGATTTCAGTATGATAGAAGTGTTGATGCAGTCCAAAAAGGATTACGCCCTGATCGGTGAGTTGCTCCAACAGAAGTGGGTGCACAAAATTGTGGCCATCTTCGGCATTCTCTTTGACCTGCTCATCGTTCCCGCACTTTTGTGGAGGCCCACACGGAAAATTGCCTTTGTGTTGTCCATTTTCTTCCATCTTTTCAATAGTATTGTGTTCCAGATCGGAATCTTCCCCTATCTGTCCCTTGCCTTTAGCCTGTTCTTTTTTGAACCACAGACCATCCGGAACATTTTTCTCAAGACCAAGACCGTTGAAATGGACGGGGCCCATGTCCTTCCAAAAAATAAAAACCGCATTCTGGTCATTTTAGGGATTTACTTTGTGATCCAGATCGCGTTGCCGCTGAGGCACCATTTTTTTGTGGATGATGTGCTCTGGACCGAGGAAGGGCATCGATTGAGCTGGCGCATGATGCTGCGCAGCCGCTCCGGGACCATCCGCTACCGGGTGGTGAACAAAGAGACCGAAAAGGTGACCTATATCTCCCTGCAAGATTATCTGACCACCAAACAACGAAATCGGGTGGCCTGCTATCCCGATTTTTCATGGCAGTTTGCCCAACGGCTCAAAAAGGAGTTTGCTGACAAAGGGGAAGATGTGCAAGTTTTTGTGGACAACAAGGTAAAGGTGAACCAAGGGTCGTACCACGAGTTCATCGACCCTGAGGTAGATCTAGCCAGCGTGCCATGGAAGCATTTCTCCCACAACGAATGGATTCTACCTTCACCCAAGGAATAATAAGTTGGGGACTTCTTAATATTCGATTAAATTTGCGGCTCAAAATAAGGCCATGCTTCAATTACAGATTCTCAGGGAAAACAAGGAAAATGTCATCACTGCTTTAAAAAAGCGCAATATCGATGCAGAACCCATGGTGTTCAAGGTTTTGGAACTCGATGAAAAACGACGTGCCATACAGACCCAATTGGACAACACATTGGCCGAATCCAACAAACTTTCCAAGGAAATTGGAATGCTCTTCAAATCTGGAAAAGCACAAGAGGCCAATGAACTGAAGGAAAAGACCGCTGGCCTGAAGGAAGCGTCAAAACAATTGGGCGACGACCTGAATGCCACTGCGACCGCTTTGCAGGACCAATTGTACCTGATTCCCAACATGCCCCATGCCTTGGTACCCGCCGGAAGTTCCGAAGCGGACAATGAGGAGGTTTTCAGCGAGGGTGACGTTCCCAAACTATCCGAAGGAGCATTACCACACTGGGAGCTGGCCAAAAAATACGACATCATTGATTTTGAACTAGGGGTCAAGATCACCGGGGCCGGGTTTCCCGTCTATAAAGGCAAGGGTGCCCGATTGCAACGCGCCCTGATTTCCTATTTCCTGGATAAGAACACCGAAGCAGGATATACCGAAATGCAAGTGCCACATTTGGTCAACGAAGCCTCTGGTTACGGCACGGGACAATTGCCCGACAAGGAAGGGCAAATGTACCACGTGCAGGCCGATGACCTGTACCTTATCCCGACCGCCGAGGTCCCCGTGACCAACCTGCACCGGGACGATTTGTTGGCCGAAAGCGATTTCCCCATCAAATACACGGGCTACACCCCTTGTTTCAGAAGGGAGGCCGGAAGCTATGGCGCCCATGTGCGCGGACTTAACCGCTTGCACCAGTTCGATAAGGTGGAAATTGTGCGTCTGGAACATCCCGACAATTCCTACAAGGCCTTGGACGAAATGGTGGAGCATGTGAAAAACATTCTTAGGGAACTGAAATTACCCTACCGTATCCTTCGCCTTTGTGGGGGTGATCTGGGGTTCACCTCTGCCCTAACCTACGATTTTGAAGTCTTTTCCACCGCGCAGGACCGCTGGTTGGAAATCAGTTCCGTTTCCAATTTCGAGACCTTTCAGGCCAATCGCCTCAAGCTACGCTACAAGGACGAGACCGGGAAGAGCCAGTTGGCCCACACCTTGAACGGCAGTTCTTTGGCATTGCCCAGGGTATTGGCGGGCATTTTGGAAAATTACCAGACCGAAAACGGCATCCAAATTCCTGAAGTGTTGGTCCCCTATTGCGGGTTCGATATGATCGACTAGGGTTTTTCCCTATCCCATTTTCCAGTTGATATCCAACTTTGGATAGGCATAGTTTGCAACTTTTTGGTTTATCGCAAGTCATTGCAAAAAGATAGATCCATGAAGATCATTCTCCTATTGATCGGTTTAATGCATTTTTCTCATGCGCAGGGTCCAAAGGGCGTCGATGTTGTTATAAAGTTCGACAATCCTCCAAATGAAGAGCTCACTCGCGGATTCATAACTGTTGAAAGTGGAAACTATCTTGATGTTGTCGAGATAAATTCTTTGGATGATCTAAAAATTTCAATTCCACAACAAGGAAAGTATATTTTCCAGTTCAGTTCTCCCGATTTTCAGGCTGATTTTATGGCCCCGAAAGTGGTATTTGACCAATCAGTCATAATCCTGAAAATTAAACCCATCATGTCAAAATCCTCAAATATACCAGCATTACCAAAAAAAGGGATTTTCCTTATTTATAAGGAAAAAGTGAATTTTTCCGATTTGGCCTTCTTGATGCACGGTATAACGAATCAAGGAGATGAAAGGTTCAAAAACTTCACCGATGAGTATGGGGTAACTTTTGAGTTCGGAAATTGTATGATCGACCCGCAGACATATCAACTCTCCAAGGCCAATAATTTATTGATTGCCAATCTACTCAAAAAAGAACATGGTAACTCTTGGGTGGAAGAACTGCCGACCCTGCCATTTGGACTTTTGGGGCAACCCTGATCGACCCCATCATTTCAATTTGATGACAAGCTCCTAATATCTGTCAGCGCAATTCCAATATTTATTTGGATTCGCTTAACAGAATCCCAGGTATTTCTACGTTATATTTGAAATAAAAACAAGCGATTGCGGCACTTTTTGTTTCTCATATCATTCTGCGTGCTCCACATCTCGGCCATGGCCCAAGAGGACTTTTTGGCCAAACAATATTTCAATGATGGGGACTATGAGAAAGCGGTGGTCTTCTACGAAAAGTTGGCTGAGAACAATCCCAGACGCACCGATTATGCCGAGGGACTGGTGGCCTGTTACCAACAATTGGAACGCTACGATGAGGCCGAGGCCTTTTTGCAGGAGAAGATAACCGACCCCTACGCCTTTCCCACTTTTTATATTGAACTGGGCTATAATTACACCCTTCAGGACCAATCTGAAAAAGCAGCCGTACACTATGAACAGGCCATCCAAAAAATAGACGAAAACCCCAATTATGGATACAGTGTGGGCTATCGTTTCCAAAAATACAACCTGCTCGACTATGCCATACGAGGCTACTCCAGGGCCATGGAGCTCAAGCCAGACTTGAACTACGACTTTCAACTGGCGCGCATCTACGGGGAACAAGGTGATATCGAGAAAATGTACCAATCCTATCTCAACCTGATCTGGGAAGGAAAGACATCGCGCTCCAATGTGCTTCGGAACATCGATGATTTTATTTCCGAAGACGCCACGGACGAAAACAACGCCCTACTCAGAAAGGTACTCCTCAGAAATGCGCAACAAAATCCCGATGTGCTCTGGAACGAACTTCTGAGCTGGCTCTTTGTGCAACAAAAACAATACAACAGTGCCTTTGGACAGGAAAAGGCCATTTATAAGCGTGCCGAAGGAAGCAACATGGACCGCTTGGAAAATCTGGGGGACATTGCCCTGGAGGACAAAGACCTTGAAACTGCCACCTCCATTTTCCAGTACATCGTGGACAGCAGTGACGACCCAAGGGTCAAACTGAATGCCCAACTCCAACTCATTGATATTGTGCTGGAAAATCCCACGCAAAAAACACTGGACGATGTGGAAAAACAGTTCAAGGACCTCGTGGCCGAGTATGGGAATCAAGGCCAAACGTTACAGCTGCAGATAGCCTACGCCAATTTTCTCACCTTCAAACGGGAAAGGCCCGAACCTGCCATTGGCATGCTCAAGGAAAGTCTGGAACTGCCCATGGGAAGGCTGGCCATGGCCTATGTAAAATTGGCCCTTGGAGATATTCTGGTGTACGACCAGCGGTTCAATGAGGCCCTCATCCTCTATACCCAAGTGCAAAAAAGCCTCAAGAACGATGTACTCGGACAAGATGCGCGCTTCAAGGTGGCACAGACCAGTTTCTACAAAGGGGATTTTGATTGGGCACTTACCCAATTGAAGGTGCTCAGAGGCTCCACCTCCCAGCTCATCGCCAACGACGCCATGCAACTGAGCCTTTTGATATCCGACAATTCCCTGGAAGATTCCACCCAGACCGCATTGAAAAAATATGCCCGGGCAGATTTGCTCGCCTACCAGAACAAGAACAAAGAGGCGATTGAGACCTTGGAGGACATTTTGCAAAACCACAAAGGGGAAAAGATCGAGGACGAGGCCCTGCTGAAACAGGCCCAACTTTTGGTGGAACAAAAGGAGTATGAGAGTGCCGAGTTCAACTATAAAAAAATCGTGGAGTTCTATGCGGATGGCATTTTAGCCGATGATGCCCATTTTGCCCTTGGGGAACTCTACCAAAACATCCTGAACGATCCAGAAAAGGCAAAGGCCCATTTTGAAAAGATCATCTACAACTATCAGGACAGTTATTATTTCCCACAGGCCCGGACCAATTTTAGAAAGCTCCGCGGGGATGCTATTAATTGATTTTTTGCAATTCCCACGAAGGCAGGAATCTCATCATAAAGATTTTTCAACTGTTCACTACCTACATTTGTTCCATGACGTCCGAAACTATTGGATTCCCAAAAAAAATAGACTAATTTTCACCTCTATCGAAATTTAAAACGACAAATGCTCATTTACAACGTCACCATCAATATTGATGAAAGTGTCCATGACAAATGGTTGGTATGGATGAGGGACAAACACATTCCCGATATGTTGGAAACCGGCAAATTCTCCCATGCCAAAATGGTCAAGGTCCTGGTGGAGGATGATATGGGCGGGGTCACCTATTCCATCCAATACACCACACAGGACAGGCAGACCCTCGAGGCCTATTATCGGGAAGATGCAAGCCGCCTGCGGGCCGAGGCACAAAAAAACTTTCCCAACAAATTTGTGGCCTTCAGGACAGAATTGGAAGTCATCAGCCAACAAATTCCCTAGCACCTTGGAACACCTTTTCACCTATGGCACCCTGCAAGAAGGGCAGGTACAGCAAGATGTCTTTGGGCGTCTCGTGCAAGGCCATCCCGATGCACTTTTGGGTTTCAAAAAGATGGAAAATGCCGTTTATGGCCAGTATCCTGTGGTCATCCCAACTGAAGACACGAAGGACAAGGTGAAAGGGACCGTGTACCAAGTCTCCATCACCGATCTGGAAAAGGCAGATGCCTATGAGACCGATGCCTACAAACGGGAAAAATTCCCTTTGGAATCTGGTCTGGAGGCATGGGTCTATATCGAAAATTCCCAGTAACTTGCAAAAAAACCGGCCGTGTCCAAAAAGAAGAAAAAATGGTCTGCCCAAGGCGGAGCCAAAAAACAGGAAGAAGGTGCCGTTCGGGCCAAGAAGCATTTGGGACAGCATTTTCTCACGGATGAGACCATTGCCGAACAGATAGCAGGGACCCTTACGCTAAAAGGGTACAAAAACGTGCTGGAGATCGGCCCCGGAATGGGTGTGCTCACCAAACATCTGCTCAAGCGTGATCTAGATCTCGTGGCCATGGACCTCGATGCGGAATCCATCGTGTACCTGAACCACAGTTTTCCCTTGGAACATTCGGAAATCCTTCAAAAAAACAATCGTCTGAACGTCATCGAGGCCGATTTTTTAAAGTTCGACCTGACGGAACTCTATGGCGATGAGCCATTTGCCATCACAGGCAACTTCCCCTACAACATTTCCAGTCAGATTGTTTTCAAAATGTTGGAAATGCGGGAACAGATCCCAGAATTTTCAGGGATGTTCCAAAAAGAAGTGGCCCAGCGCATCTGTGAAAAACCAGGGAGCAAGACTTATGGCATCCTGTCCGTGCTGGTACAGGCCTTCTATGAGGCTGAATACCTGTTCACCGTGCCACCCACCGTTTTTGACCCGCCACCAAAGGTGGATTCCGGTGTATTGCGCCTGATCCGAAGGGACGAACAGAAATTGGCCTGCGACGAACGCCTTTTTTTCAAAGTGGTGAAAACGGCCTTCAACCAACGGCGGAAGACCATCCGCAACAGTCTTAAAACCTTCGGCCTATCCAATAATCTCAAAGAAGATACTATCTTTGACCAACGCCCGGAACAGCTCAGTGTGGCAGATTTTGTAACGTTGACCCAAAAGATAGCCAATGACCCCGTTTAAACTTACAGACGAGCTTTTAGAAGAGATCCAGCAACTGATCGCGGAGCAGAAGAACGCCGAGCTCCAGTTGATGATGCAGGAATTCCACTATGCCGACATCGCAGAGATTGCCGATGAACTGGATGTGGACGAGGCCACCTATCTCATCAAGCTGCTGGACAGTGAGAAGACCTCCGATATCCTTGCGGAAATGCACGAGGACATCCGGGAAGCGGTATTGAACAACCTTACCGCCAAAGAGATCGCGAGCGAGTTGGAGGAACTGGATACCGACGACGCAGCGGACATCATCAACGAGCTGCCAAAGGAAATCATCCAAGAGGTGATCTCCGAAATCGAGGACAGGGAGCACGCCAAGCACATTGTGGACCTGTTGCGCTATGACGAGGACACCGCTGGGGGTTTGATGGCCAAAGAGCTTGTGAAAGTGAACGAAAACTGGAACGTGCTCACCTGCGTGAAGGAAATGCGGGCCCAAGCCGAAAATGTGACCCGTGTGCACTCCATTTATGTAGTGGACGACGAGGGAATACTCAAAGGAAGGCTCTCCTTGAAAGACCTGCTCACCACATCCACCAAAACGAACATCAAAGATGTGTACATTCCCAAAGTGGACTATGTCAATGTGAACGAAAACGCTGAGGATGTGGCCAAGATCATGTCCAAGTACGACTTGGAGGCCATTCCTGTAGTGGACGAGATCGGTAGACTGGTGGGGCGCATCACCATTGATGACATTGTGGACGTGATCCGGGAAGAGGCCGACAAGGATTATCAATTGGCCGCCGGTATCTCCAGGGAGGTGGAGGCCGACGACAGCATCTGGGAAATCACCCGCGCACGCCTACCCTGGCTACTCATAGGCATGTTCGGAGGCATCGGTGCAGCAAGCATCATCAACAGTTTCCAACCTTTGATGGGAGACTTTCCCATATTGCTCATTTTTGTACCCTTGATCCAGGCCACAGCCGGGAACGTTGGGGTCCAATCTTCGGCCATCATGGTACAGGGATTGGCCAACGACACGGTAAAGGGAGAGGTCATGAAACGACTTTTGAAAGAATTTGCCATTGGTCTCATCAATGGCCTCGCCATTGCTGCAGTGGTATTATTGGTCAGTCACTTTTTGTTCAACACCCCCTACGTGGTTTCCATTACCATTGGGATTGCCGTCATCCTCGTCATCATCATCGCGGCCCTTATCGGGACCTTTATCCCCGTGTTCTTGGACAGGCGAGGCATTGACCCCGCCATTGCCACAGGGCCATTCATCACCACAAGCAACGATATTTTTGGAATCTTGATCTATTTCTCCATCGCCAAACTGATCTTGGGGATTTAAATTTCTGCCGATGAAACCCATCAACCTAAAACAAAAACATGCCGAATTCACGAAGCAATGGCATCCGCACCAAATAGCCGTTGTGGACGATATGCAGGTACTTCTTGCCAAACTACAGGGCGAATTTGTCTGGCATTCCCACGAAAACGAGGATGAACTGTTCCAAGTGATCAAAGGGACCCTCTATATGCAATTTAGGGACAGGACCGAAGTGGTCCGTGAAGGTGAGATCATTGTAGTGCCCAAAGGGGTGGAGCACAACCCGATGACCAAGAACGGGGAAGAGGTGCATGTGCTGCTCTTTGAAAAACTGTCCACTTCGCATACCGGCAAGGTCCAACACGAAAAAACCCAGACCCACTATCCAAAAATCTAGGAATCGTATCTTTGATCCCATGAAAATTCTCCACGTTGACACCAACCACCCATTGCTCTTGGAGCAATTTGCCCAATTGGGATTTGAAAACCACGAAGACTATACCTCTACCAAAGAAGAAGTGGAAAAAAAAATCCACTTGTACGATGGAGTGATCATCAGGAGCCGGTTCACGCTGGACCAGCAATTTTTGGAAAAGGCAACCAACCTGAAGTTTATTGGCAGGGTCGGGGCCGGATTGGAAAACATCGATGTCCGTTATGCCAAACACAGGGGCATATACCTCGCTTCTGCACCCGAGGGCAACCGCAACGCTGTTGGCGAACACGCTTTGGGCATGTTGCTCTCCCTGATGAACCATATGTGCAAGGCCAACCGCGAGGTGAAAAAGGGCAAATGGGACCGTGAGGGTAACCGCGGTGTGGAACTGGACGGCAAGACCGTGGGGATCATCGGTTATGGGAACATGGGCAAGGCATTTGCCAAAAAACTAAGGGGCTTTGATGTAGAGGTGATCTGTTATGACATCGTGGGCGGCGTGGACGACGAGAATGCCCGTCAAGTAGGGATCATGGAGTTCCAGCAAAAATCCGATGTGGTGAGCCTTCACGTTCCCCAAACGGAACTTACCCAAGGCATAGTAAATTCCGAGTTCATCAATGCATTCCACAAACCTTTTTGGCTGTTGAATACTGCCCGGGGCAAATGTGTGGTGACCGAGGACCTCGTCACAGCATTGAAATCCGGGAAGGTATTGGGCGCTGGGCTGGATGTGTTGGAGTATGAGAAAAAATCCTTTGAGAACATGTTCGTCCAAAAACCCAAGGCCTTCAAATACCTCCGAAAGGCAAAGAACGTTCTGCTGACCCCCCATGTGGCCGGATGGACCGTGGAAAGCAAGGAAAAGCTGGCTCAGACCATTGTGGACAAGGTCAAGGCCAAATTTTGCTAATTTTATGGGGTGAAAAAGACTATTCTTGTGTTCTCTGCATTGATCATTGCCTTGTTGGCGCTCTTCAAGTTGAGTTCCTATGCCTACTTTTCCGGGGATACTTCCATTGAGATCATCCTTTCCGGAATAGCCCTTGTTTTTTTCTTCGTAGGGTTATACATCAACAGAAAGACCATTCGCCCATCCGCAGACCCCAGTGGTCCCATCGACCTAAAAAAAGTGGAGCAGCTCGGCATAAGCAAAAGGGAATATGAAGTACTGGTCCATATTTCCAAGGGATTGTCCAATAAGGAAATCGCGAATACCCTTTTTGTTTCCGAAAGCACCATCAAAACGCACGTTTCCAACCTCCTCCTAAAGCTCGATGCCAAGCGGAGAACCCAGGCCATACAAAAGGCCATAGACCTGCAAATTTTATCCATCTAGACTTTTTCAAAGGAGTTTTCCCCGATTTTGGTACTTTAGTATGAGCCCTCAACTGTACCGCACCCCTACTTTTGGTCCAATCTTTTAAATTGAAAACCATGAAAAAAACAGTAGTGAAATTTGGAGCGTATGGTGCCATCACCATTTGTGTCCTCTTTCTGATCAGTTGGTTTGCCTTGGATGGCCTCTCCTTATCGGTTCAGGAAGTGTTGGGCTATGTGTCCATTGTGCTTTCCCTCAGTTTTGTCTATTTTGGGATCAAACAGTATAGGGACAAGGAAAACGCAGGCAAGCTAAGTTTCAAGGATGCGTTGATCATCGGTATCCTGATCAGCCTTATCACTGCCCTTGTATTTGGGCTTTTGGATGTCTTTTACACCGAGGTGCTGAACCCTGATTTCATGGCCGATTACTATGAAAATGCCTCCGATAATTTAAGGGCATCCCTCCCTGCGGATGAGTTGGAGGCACAGTTGGCCCGACTGGAAGCGGAGCGTGAACAATTTTCCAATCCTCTGATGTCCTTCACCTTTATGGCCCTTACGGTTTTCATCATTGGGTTCATCATCAGTCTGCTTTCTTCATTGATCTTACATCGAAAATAATTCCAATATGACCATAGACGCCAAAACACCGGAAGAATACATCAGCAAAGTACCCGAAGAGCGCAAAGATGCCATTTCAAAATTGCGAGAGACCGTAAAAAACAACCTTCCCAAGGGTTTTGAGGAATGCATCAATTATGGGATGATCGGTTTTGTGGTGCCCCACTCCCTCTATCCGGACGGCTACCATTGCGACCCAAAGCTTCCCCTGCCCTTTGCCAACATTGCCTCACAGAAAAATTTTGTGGCCTTGTACCATTCGGCCATCTATGCCGATAAAAAAATTCATGATTGGTTCGTGGGCGAATATCCCAAACATGTGAGCACCAAACTGGACATGGGCAAAAGCTGCATCCGTTTCAAGAACATCCAGAACATTCCCTATCAACTCATCGGGGAATTGTGCCAAAAGATGACGCCTCAGGAATGGATCAAGATCTATGAACAAAACATCAAAAAATCATGAAAAATAGAGTAACGGGATTGGGCGGTTTTTTCTTCAAGACCAAAGACCCGGACAAAATCAAGGAATGGTACAAGGAGCATTTGGGCCTCAACACGGACCCTTACGGCTGTTCCTTTTGGTGGAAGGACCAAGAGGGCAAGGATTGCATGACGCAATGGAGCCCAATGGACGAACATTCATCCCATTTCCAACCCAGCGAAAAACAGTTTATGATGAACTTTAGGGTAGAAAACCTTGTGGAACTATTGGAAGCCCTCAAAAAGGAAGGGGTCCAGGTCATCGGGGAGATTAAAGAATATGAGTATGGAAAATTTGGTTGGATCATGGATCCCGAAGGCAACAAACTGGAACTATGGGAACCTGTTGATAAAGCATTCCTTTAGATATTGATTTATTTCCTACATTTAGCTTTCATTAACCAACACATTTAAAACAATGTCCGAAGAAAAAAAAGACTTAGGAGACAAAGCTGAAGAAGCTGCCAAAGAATTCAAAGAAGATGTAAAGGATACCTTTGATCCCAAAAATCCTGATAGTGGGAAAACTGTGGCGATTATTGCCCATTTGACCTTGATCGGATGGATCATAGCCATCATCATGAACAGTAGCAACAAAACCGCTATTGGTTCTTTTTACATCAGACAGATTCTTGGCATCTTCCTTTTGGGATTTGTCTTGGGAATCATTCCTATTGTGAATTTGATCGCATGGATTTTCCCGTTCATCTTATGGATCATGAGTTTGATCGGAGCCATCAACGGAAATCAAAAGCCTGTATTTTTGGTGGGTGAGCATTTCCAAAACTGGTTCAAAAGTCTATAATTGATAGTACCCAAAGCCGAATATTTTTCTGTTCGGCTTTTTTATTTCGATATATCATCGTAATATTGCAATATTAAATTTTCATTCATAGGCATTTTCATGGGAGCCTCCAAAACACATATGTTTTCCGCAACCCACAATGAGCTGGCAAAAATTGCCAAGGTCATGGCGCATCCTGCACGGGTCGCCATATTGGAGTATATCAGCAAACAGGAAAACTGCATCTGCAACGACCTTGTGGATGTAATTGGCCTGTCTCAGCCCACCATATCGCAACATTTGAACGAAATCAAGAAGATAGGTCTCCTCAAAGGCACCTTCGAAGGAAAGAACCTCTGCTACTGCATCAACCAAGAACGTTGGGAAGAACTGCAACAGTCCTTCCATCTGTTCTTTTCCAATATTAACCGTAATTGCTGTTAACCATGAAAACATCCGAATTCCTATCCCTTTTAAAACAACATCAAGACAAAAGTTTACACTTTGAATATGCACCGGAACGGTTCGTTGGGGCCAACTACCACATCACCGAAGTGAAGAACATCACCATTGACGCTGTTGACTGTGGTGCCAATACCGATTTTTGGAAAGAGACCATTATCCAGCTTTGGGAAAGTCCAAAGGAGAAAGGCAAGACCGAGTTTATGTCGGCCTATAAAGCGTTGGGTATCCTGAACAAGGTGGACCGCATCAAACCCATGGTCCAAGATGCCGAGATCAAATTTGAATACAGCAATCCTCAATTCCATACCGCCCAACTTTATGTGAGTGATTATGTTTTGGACAACAAGGCCCTCATCATGAAACTATCCGTTGAAAAAACGGATTGCAAGGCCAAGGAGACCTGCGGCGTTGTTGTGGAAGATCCAGTTGCCGAAAAAGCATGTTGTACCCCAGGATCAGGCTGTTGTTAATCCAGAGTGATATGATAGTCCGACAGATGATTGCTTCCGATTGGGAGCAGGTTTCCAACATCTATTCCGAAGGAATAGCTACAGGATTTGCTACATTTGAGACCAGTGCCCCTGGTTATGACCAATGGGACATCTCCCACACCACGCATTCCAGATTGGTTGTTGAGGAAAACGGTACCCTTTTGGGGTGGGCGGCCCTCTCACCGGTATCCAGCCGTTGTGTATATGGAGGTGTCGGTGAAGTCAGCATCTATATTTCCGCCCAGAGTCGCGGCAAGGGAATAGGCCGATTGTTGATGGAACGCTTGATCGAAGAAAGTGAAAAAGCCGGTTTTTGGACCATACAATCTGGAATCTTCCCTGAAAATTCGGACAGCATCAAACTCCATGAAAAGATGGGCTTCCGATATATTGGCAAACGCGAGCGGATAGGCAAGATCTATGGAGTATGGAAAGACAATCTGTTGTTTGAAAGGCGTAGCAGTACCGTAGGGATGGACTGATCTAGCTGACCACTGGACCATTGCCTTCGGCCATCTTTCGCTCCAACTCGGCCTGGAACTCCTCCATCACAGGTTTTACCGTGCTTTCGGGTAGATCGGCAATCTTGATGTACATAAGCCCATCCACAGAATTGTTGAAAAGAGGGTCCACATTGAAGGCCACCACTTTCGCATTCTGCTTGATGTACTTTTTGATCAATACCGGCAATCTTAAGTTCCCTGGCTCCACCTCGCTGATGAGCTTATCGAACTTGTTCAGGTCGGCCTGGGTCTCATCAAATACAAACTCCTTGTCAGCATCCTTGAGTTTTACCTTGAATTCCTTTTTGGGACGGATATATTGGGCCACATAAGGATCCCAATAGTTGGACTTCATGAACTCGATCATCAGGGATTTTGAAAAATTGGAGAACTGGTTGCTGATGCTCACCCCCCCGATCAGGTATTTATGCTCCGGATGCCTCAATGTGGTATGAACAATCCCCTTCCACAACAAGAACAAGGGCATGGGTTTTTGTTGGTATTCCTTGATGATGTAGGCCCTTCCCATTTCTATGGACTTGGCCATCATCCCATACAGTTCTGGCTCAAATCGAAAAAGATCTTGCAGATAGAACCCATCTATCCCATATTTCTCAAATATTTCGGAGCCCAATCCCATTCGGTAGGCCCCGACAATGGCCTTGTCGTCATCGTCCCAAAGAAAAAGATGGTGGTAATAGGAATCGAATTTGTCCAGGTCGATGGCATTGTTGGTCCCCTCTCCCACTTCCCTGAAGGTCACTTCGCGTTGCCTCCCAATTTCGTTCAGGCAAAAGGGCATATCCTCTTGCTTGGCCAGGAACACTTCATAATTTTTGCTCTGGAGCACGCGACAATCCTTTTCGCGCAACCGCTCTATTTCTTCGGCAAGCACTTTGGCATTGATGGGCGTTGCGATTTTCTGGGGCGGTTTCGGGATCTTCAAAGAGGTCGGTACCTTGTCTATCAAACGTTCCTTTTCAAAGGCATTGGCCAGCAGATAGGTCTTCTTTCTGAGCAGTTCGGTAAAGGATTCCAAAGTCTCCTCCTCGTTCTGTGTGGCCACCGATATGGGCTGCCCAATACGCACCTTAATGGGACGCATCCGCTGTGAGGTCAGCTCTGACGGTAGTTTGGCCGTCCGGAACACATCGTTCATTTTGGAAAGCGCATAGAAAAGACGACTGTTCCTCGCATGGAAATAGATGGGTACTACGGGCACTTCCGCTTTTCGGATCAGTTTGATGGCCGCTTCCTCCCAAGGCCTGTCCACCACTAATTTGCCATCTTTGTAAGTGGACACCTCCCCCGCCGGGAAAATCCCCAGTGGGTGGCCTTCCCTCAAATGGTTGAGTGCACTTTTGAAACCAGTGATACTGCTCTTGGCATCCTTGTGGCTCTCAAATGGGTTAACGGGCATGATGTAGGGCCGAAGGGGCTCTATCCGATGTAGCAGAAAATTGGCGATGATCTTGAAATCGGGACGCTCGTTGGACAACAGCTTAAGGAGCAGCACCCCATCTATTCCCCCAAGGGGATGGTTGCTTATGGTGATATAGGGCCCGGACTTGGGAAGTCTCTTCAGATCTTCCTCCGGAATCTCAAAATCAATTTCATAATGTTCAAGGATGGCATCCAGAAATTCCGGCCCCGGAAGTTCCTTGTTCTTGTTGTAGAATCGATTAATGGTGGTAATCTTGGTGGCAACCATCAAAAGCCATCCCACAAAAGTTCCCAAAAAGCCATATTTGTCCAGATGGACCACTTTTGCCACTTCTTTCGCAGTAACCAACCCCATGCATGTGTGTATTTAGGTAGGGGTAAAGATAAAAAATTACGGCCATTGTGTTTTCAGGTCCTACATCTGATCGGAAGTCCTTATTTCACAACAAGTTGCACCGTTTCCTTGCCACGTTGCTCCACCAATACGGATTTGCCGTTCTGTAGGGATTTGACCGCATCGTCATCAAAATGGCGAATGGTATAGAGCGATACGTCTTCGTGGCAGACCACCTTGAACTTTCGCTTCAATTCTTCCAACATTGGGTTAAGGCCATTGAACTTATTGTCCAGACAAACTGAAAAGCTGATGGCCGAATTCTGGATCATGTCCACTTTCAACCTATGGTCATGGAACAGTTTGAAGATTTCGCTGATATTGTCCTCCACGATAAATGAAAAATCCAAGGTGGAAAGTTTGAGTAGGACTTGGTTCTTTTTCACAATGAAACAGGGAACTTTTGGAACGATCCCGACTCCTTTGCCCACTGTGGTCCCTTTGTCCTTAGGGTTGATGAAGGATTTCACATGAAGTGGGATTTCCTTTCGTTGTAAGGGCTGTAATGTTTTGGGGTGGATCACAGAGGCACCGTAAAAGGCCAACTCTATGGCCTCCCTGTAAGAAATCAGGTCCAAAAGGGTTGTCTCCTGAAAGTTCCTTGGATCGGCGTTCAGGACCCCTGGCACATCCTTCCAGATGGTCACGGATTCCGCATTCAGGCAATAGGCCAAGATAGCGGCGGTATAGTCCGATCCCTCCCTCCCCAGAGTTGTGGTAAAGTTGTTGTCGTCACTCCCCAAAAAGCCCTGGGTGATGTTCAATTTGGACATATCCACCCTAGCCGACACCTCGGTTTGGGTCCGTTCCCAATTGATCTGGGCATCCCGGTAATTGTTGTCCGTCTTGATCATGGTCCGCACATCCAACCAGGTATTGGAAAGGCCCACCTCGTTCAAGTAGGCACTCATGATGGTCGTGGAGAAGAGTTCCCCATACCCTACCACTTGATCATATACGAAAGCGTATTTTGGTGATTTGTTCCAAGCCAGAAAACCCTTGACTTCTTCAAACAGCAGTTTTACTTTTTCGTGGATGGGGTGCTTGGGGTTTTTGAACAGGTCGGACAATATCCCGTTATGATACTCGATCACTTCCTGAATGGCCGCGGGAAGTGCGCTCTTATCATTAAAATAGGCCTCTACCACTTTTTCCATGGCGTTGGTGGTCTTCCCCATCGCAGAGATCACGACCAAGGTATCCTGGTAACCCACCTCTTTCAACACATTCACTACATTCTGCACCCCTTCAGCATCCTTCACAGAGGCACCCCCGAATTTAAAAACTCTCATTTATGGTATTTTTTAGTCAGGAAAGATCAGTTCAGGCTTTCCATATATTTTTTGATTCCGTTCTCGTCCAACTGTACCACATCCCAATCCCGCAGTACATTGGCCCCTTTTTTCTCATAAAATTCGATGGCCGGTTCGTTCCAATCCAAAACCTCCCAGCATATGCGCTTCACGCCAAGACCATGCCCATACCGCACCACCTCATCCAGCAAGGCAGTTCCCAGACCGCTCCCCCTCATCTTTTTGGAAACGATCAAATCCTCCAAATGGATGGCAGGACCCTTCCATGTGGAATATCTGGGATACACCAAGGCGATGCCGGCAATACCTTCATTTGTCTCGGCCACAAAGCAATGGAACAACTTGGTTTCCCCAAAACCATCCTTCACCAAATCCTCCTTGGTGATTTCAACGGCATCGGGTTCCTTTTCAAAATGGGCCAGTTCCTGGACAAGGGCAAATACTTGCGCCATGTCATCGGGCTTGGCATCTCTGATCGTGTATTCCATAATTGTTACAAATAAAACTCAAAGTTATAAAATTACAAAAATTGACATTGGCGAAATCGTTGTAGTTTCACAAAATGCACGATATTTGTCCACAAATAAAACAACCTTCCATGTTTGAAAAACAACACCGCACCTTGGGCGAGTTCATTATCGCCAATCAAAATTCATTTCAGTATACTTCAGGGGAACTTTCCCGCTTGTTGAACGGCATCCGTTTGGCCGCCAAAGTGGTGAACCATGAAGTGAACAAGGCCGGTCTTGTGGATATCATCGGAACGGCCGGGGACACCAACATTCAAGGTGAAGACCAACAAAAATTGGATGTGCTGGCCAATGAAAAGTTCATACAGACACTGAAAAACCGTGAAATTGTGTGCGGGATCGCCTCGGAGGAAGAGGATGATTTTATCAGCATCAACAGTTTTGACAAACAGCACCAAAACAAATATGTGGTGCTCATCGATCCTTTGGATGGCTCCTCGAACATTGACGTGAACGTTTCCGTAGGCACCATTTTTTCCATTTACCGAAGGGTTACCCCGGTAGGTACCCCGGTGACCCTTGAGGACTTTTTGCAGCCCGGAAAAAACCAGATCGCTGCGGGCTATATCATTTATGGAACCTCTACCATGCTGGTCTATACCACTGGGCACGGGGTGAACGGCTTTACGCTGAACCCTGCCCTAGGCACTTTTTACCTATCCCATCCCAACATGCAGTTTCCGGAAACAGGCAAGATCTATTCCGTGAACGAAGGGAACTATATCCATTTTCCACAAGGGGTGAAAGACTATATCAAATATTGCCAAATGGAGGAAGGCGATCGCCCCTATACGTCCCGATATATCGGGTCCTTGGTGTCGGATTTTCACCGGAACATGATCAAGGGGGGCATCTACATGTATCCCAAGAGCAGCAAAGTGCAGAACGGGAAGTTGCGTTTGCTCTACGAGTGCAATCCCATGGCCTTTTTGGCGGAGCAAGCCAATGGCAAGGCCAGTGATGGGTTTAGGCGCATTCTGGACATACAGCCCACAGAACTCCACGAACGGGTGCCCTTTTTCTGTGGGAGCAGAAAAATGGTGGAAAAGGCCGAGGAGTTTATCTCAAAGGCCTAGTCTTGTCTTTTAACAATCTCGTGGTAATCCTCAAAGGCAATCTTGCCCTTGAAGATGGCTATGGATTTATCAATGATATGAGAAGCCTTTTTGGGTGAGAATCCAAGTCCAATGGCATATTTTTCAACCATTCTGCGCTCCTGATCGTCTATATCATGGTCTGAAAAGATGATCTGGAAAAAATCGAACAGTCGCTGATACCTTTTCTCTCCACTATGAGGTGTCTCAATAGGGTATTTGTTCTCTTTTTTCATCACCTCTTTAATCTCATCCTCAGTAATGTCGAGTTTGAACGCAAACTTTTCCAAAATTGCCCGCTCTTCGGAGTTGATTTCTCCATCAATGGCAGCCAAACTGGCCAGAGTGGCAAAATGGGCCAAGTTTTTTCTATGGTCTCCGTGCTCGTAAAGGTCTAAAATGGGCATATCTCAAATTTTGTGGCACAAATATAAATCTTATCGTAAAAAAGGAGGATAAATCCCCATAAAAGAAATTCGTAATTTTCAATCCACGTACAACGGTCAACATCCAATCCCTGAAAAATCCTGAATTGTTCCATATTGCCGAAAGTTGGTTCCAGCAACAAAGTTGGAAGCCTTTTCCGTTCCAAAAGCAGACCTGGACCGCTTTTTTGGAAGGTAAGCACGGCCTATTGAATGCCCCCACCGGCAGTGGCAAGACCTATGCGCTGTGGTTTCCCATTGTGCTGAACTACATCCACAACCATCCGGATTACCAAACCAAACACAAAAAGGGATTGAAAGCGGTTTGGATCACTCCCCTCCGTGCCCTTTCCCAGGAAATCAAACAATCTGCAGAGCGTATAACCCAAGATTTGGGCACCCAAATGACGGTAGGTATTCGGACCGGGGACACCTCCACCAAGGAGCGATCCAAACAGCGGACGGCCATGCCGGATCTTTTGATCACTACTCCGGAAAGCCTGCATTTGTTGTTATCCTCCAAAGGCTATGCAAAACTTTTTAAGGATTGCACCGCTATAGTAGTGGACGAGTGGCACGAACTTTTGGGCACCAAACGGGGTGTTCAGATGGAGTTGGGCCTCTCCCGATTGAAAACCGTGTGCAAAAACCTTCGTATTTGGGGCATTTCGGCCACCATTGGCAATCTGGAGCAGGCGCGGGAAGTGCTGTTAGGTCCAACTTCCAAAGAACTGGAAAACTCGGTGTTGATCAAGGCAGAAATCAACAAGAAAATCACCGTCAAGAGCATCATCCCCGAGGAAATGGAAACGTTTCCATGGCGAGGTCATTTGGGGTTGCATCTTTTGGAAGACGTTATCCCCATCATCAATAATAGCAAGACCACCCTACTTTTTACCAACACCCGGAGCCAGTGCGAAATCTGGTTTCAAAAAATCTTGGAACAACACCCCGAATATGCCGGGGAACTGGCCATGCACCACGGCAGCATCAATAAAGAAACTCGACTTTGGGTGGAACAGGCCATCCGAAATGAAAGCTTGAGGGCAGTGGTCTGCACCTCCAGTTTGGACCTTGGTGTGGATTTCGCCCCCGTGGAAACCGTGATTCAGATCGGCGGCCCCAAAGGGGTGGCGCGATTTCTACAGCGTGCAGGGCGAAGCGGTCACCGACCCGGAAAGGAGAGCGTCATCTATTTTTTGCCCACCCATGCCATGGAACTTATCGAAGCTTCGGCCATGCAAAAAGCCGTTCGCCACCATGCTGTGGAAGATCGGATTCCGTACTTGAACAGTTTTGATGTGCTGCTGCAATATTTGACCACTTTGGCGGTTTCCGATGGGTTTTATCCTGATGAAATTTATGAGGAAGTGAAGCAGACCTTTTGCTATCAGGCCCTTTCCGAAGCACAATGGCAATGGCTGCTCAATTTCTTGGTGATGGGCAGTCAAAGTTTGAAGAGTTATGACGAATACAAAAAAGTGGAGGTTGAGGATGATGGTAAATTCATCGTGAACAGCAGGGCGGTTGCTATGCGGCACCGGTTCCAGATTGGGACCATTGTGGGCGATGCCACCATCCATGTGCGCTACCAAAAGGGAGGATATATCGGAAGCATTGAGGAATATTTCATTTCCAAGTTGAGTCCTGGGGATGTCTTCACGTTTGCTGGGCGAAATCTGGAATTCATTCGGATCAAGGGTATGTCGGCCCATGTGGTCAACTCCACCAAACGTACCAATAAAGTGCCCAGTTGGATGGGCGGTAGGTTAAGTTTCTCAGCTAAAATGTCGGAACTGCTTCGCGAGGAATTGTACACTGCCGAATTGCCCCAAAACGAACAATCGCCAGAAATCCAATCCCTTGCCCCCATGTTCACCAAGCAAAGGGAGGAAAGTATGGTGCCCCAACCTCATCAATTTTTGATAGAGACCTTTAAAACTTCGGACGGTTATCATCATATTTTTTATCCGTTCGAGGGGCGTGCCATTCACGAGGGAATGAGCAGCCTACTGGCCTATCGCATCAGTTTATTGACCCCCATCACCTGTTCCCTTGCCTTTAATGATTGTGGGTTTGAATTGCTGTCGGACAAAAAAATCGATATTCAAGCCATTTTGGACAATGACCTCTTCACTCCGGAATACATGCTGTCCGACCTTCAAAAAAGTCTGAATTCCAACGAAATGGCAAGACGAAAATTTCGGGATATTGCCGTCATCAGTGGAATGGTATTCACGGGGTATCCGGAAAAAGGGGTAAAAATGAAACACCTGCAAAGCAGTTCCGAACTGTTGTTCGATGTGTTCAAAGATTTTGAGGATGACAACCTATTATACCAACAAGCCTATACCGAAACCTTTGAACATCAATTGGAGGAAGGCCGATTACGATTGGCATTGGAACGCATTGCCCAACAAGAGATCGTGTGGAAACAATGCAAAAACCCCACTCCTTTTTCCTTTCCCATTATCACCGATCGGTTACGGGAAAAGTTGTCCAACGAAAAATTGGCGGATCGCATCAAACGCATGACCGCAAAGCTGACCCGATGACAATGTCATGCTGAACTTGATTCAGCATCTCACAAAATGACAATCCATTTAAAGTTAATAATGAAAACAAACTACTTTAAATTTGCAACAACAAGTCATCTGTGAGCCAAACCATCCAAATAAAAAACCAAAACTTTACTCTGCACCCTTTGGGTGGTCTTTTTTGGGAAGAGAAATCCCTGTTGCTCATCAGTGATGTGCATTTAGGGAAAGTGAACCATTTCCGAAAATTTGGGGCGGCTGTTCCTCGAAAGGCCATCCATCAAAATTTTGTGTTGTTGGACAGGATTGTGGCCGATTTCCAACCTTTTCAAATATGTTTTTTGGGCGACCTCTTCCATTCGTCATTGAACAAAGAATGGGAGCTTTTTGAAAACTGGGTGGCCAAAACGCCAGCCGAAATCATTTTGGTAACAGGCAACCACGATATCATCGCCCCAGAAAAATTCGAAAAATTGGACGTCAAGATCTTTCCAGAACTCATCATGGACCATTTTTTACTGACCCATCACCCAGAAGAGCGCGAGGGGTTCTTCACTTTTTGTGGACACATTCACCCCGCAGTAAAACTGAAGGGCTTAGGAAGACAACAGTTGCGGATCCCCTGTTTTTTTAAATCAGAGCACCAGATGGTCTTACCTGCTTTTGGGGAATTCACGGGAACCCATACCCTAAAACCTTCCAAAACCGATGAGGTTTTTGCCATTGTGGAGGACATGGTCGTAAAAGTTTAGCCTAATTGAGCCATACTACGATGTCATTCTGAAGACACAGAGTGTTTGAAGAATCCCTATCTAAAAAGAACAAGTTTAAGTTCAAATGCAAAAGGCTATACAATAATCGGATTTAGAAACCCAAAAAAACATTTTTCATAAAAACATTTCAGGTTATCTTTGCCGCAAAGTTTTTGGATTGACCAAAACCCCCATTTCCCAACGCTTTGCACAGTCTCCCACACTCGGGAAACTGCAGGATGCCATTGCCCAATCCCAAAATGACCCTCTCAAGATTAATCTGAAAGGATTGGTGGGATCATCACTTTCCTTTGTGGTCGCTGAAACATTCGGTCCGGTGGAAAGACCCTTTTTGTTGATTCTCAATGACAAGGAGGAAGCCGCTTATTACCTGAACGATCTGGAGCAGTTGATCGGTGAAAACGATGTGCTTTTCTATCCTGGAAGTTATCGTAGGCCTTACCAGATTGAAGAGACCGACAATGCCAATGTGTTGCTGCGTGCGGAAGTGCTCAACCGCATCAACTCACGGAAAAAACCAGCGGTGATCGTCACCTACCCCGATGCCCTTTTTGAAAAGGTGGTCACCCGAAAGGAACTGGACAAGAACACCCTGAAAATAAAACTGGAAGACACCCTTTCCCTCGACTTTTTGAACGAGGTGCTCTTTGAATACCAGTTCAAACGAGTGGATTTTGTGACCGAGCCCGGGGAGTTTTCGGTGCGCGGGGGCATTGTGGACGTGTTTTCCTTTTCACACGACCAACCTTATCGCATCGAATTTTTTGGTGACGAAGTGGACAGCATCCGAACGTTTGATGTGGAGACCCAACTCTCCACGGACAAGGTGAAGAAGATCACCATCATCCCGAATGTGGAGAACAAGTTTATGCAGGAATCCCGGGAGAGTTTCCTCAAATACATCGCCCCAAAAACAGTGGTCTTTGCCAAGAATCCGGCATTGATCTATGATCGCATCGATTCCTTTTTTGCCAAGGCCGAAGAAAGTTTTGCCAAATTGGGCAAAGAAATCAAGCATGCAGAACCCAAAGAACTCTTTTTGGATGCTGCTTCGTTGAGGCAGCAATTGGAGGATTTTTTATGTGTTGAGATTGGGGCTTCGACTCCGCTCAGCCCCCAAAATTTAGACGAAACGGTCACTGAGCGAAGTCGAAGTGATATGATGCAGTTCCACACCAAACCCCAACCCTCCTTCAATAAAAAATTTGACCTGCTCATCGAGAACCTGAACGAGAACCGGGAAGCAGGGTACACCAACTATATTTTTTGCTCCACCGAACAACAGGCCAAACGCTTTCACGACATTTTCTCGGAAGTGGACCATACGGTGCATTACCAGACCATAGTTTTGCCATTGTTCCAAGGTTTTATTGATGATGACCTGAAACTGGCCTGCTATACCGACCATCAGATTTTTGAACGCTACCACAAGTTCTCCCTTAAAAATGGCTATGCCAAGAAACAGGCCATTACCCTTAAGGAACTCAACAAATTGGAGATTGGGGACTATGTGACCCATATCGACCACGGGATTGGCAAATTCGGAGGGCTCCAAAAAATTGATGTGGAGGGCAAAAAACAGGAAGCCATCAAATTGATCTATGGCGATCGGGATATTTTGTACGTCAGCATCCATTCGCTACATAAAATCTCCAAATACAACGGCAAGGACGGGGCTCCGCCCAAAATCTACAAGCTCGGTTCCGCAGCTTGGAAGACCCTGAAACAAAAGACGAAGAGCCGCGTCAAACAGATCGCTTTCAATCTCATCCAAGTATATGCGAAGCGACGTCTGGAAAAAGGCTTTCAATATGCCCCCGACAGCTATTTACAGTATGAATTGGAGGCATCTTTCCTGTACGAGGACACCCCCGATCAGGAAAAATCGACCCAAGATGTAAAAATGGACATGGAAAGCGAACGCCCCATGGACCGACTCATCTGTGGAGACGTTGGTTTTGGAAAGACCGAAGTGGCCGTCCGTGCTGCCTTTAAAGCAGTGGACAACGGCAAACAAGTGGCCGTTTTGGTCCCAACCACCATTTTGGCCTTTCAACATAGCCGAACGTTCAGGGAACGCTTGAAGGATATGCCCGTTACAGTGGATTACCTAAACCGTTTCAGATCGGCGAAGGAAAAAAAGGATGTTTTGGAGCGATTGGCCGCCGGTAAAATCGATATCATCATCGGCACGCATCAGCTTGTGAACAAAAATGTACAGTTCAAGGATTTGGGACTGTTGATTGTGGACGAGGAACAGAAATTTGGGGTTTCCGTGAAGGAAAAACTGCGTTCCATCAAACAAAATGTAGATGTACTTACTTTGACTGCCACACCTATCCCAAGAACACTGCAATTCAGTTTGATGGCCGCCCGAGACCTCTCGGTCATCAATACCCCACCACCCAACCGATACCCCATCGACAGTCAGGTCATCCGATTCAATGAAGAGATTATTAGGGATGCCGTTTCCTATGAAATCCAAAGGGGCGGACAGGTGTTCTTTATCCATAACCGCATCGAGAACATCAAGGAAGTGGCCGGCATGATCCAACGCTTGGTACCCGATGCCAAAATAGGGATCGGCCATGGACAGATGGAGGGCAAAAAACTGGAACAGCTCATGCTTGCCTTTATGAACGGGGAGTTTGATGTGTTGGTCTCCACCACCATTGTGGAAAGCGGGTTGGATGTGACCAATGCGAACACCATTTTCATCAACAATGCGAATAATTTTGGATTAAGCGACCTCCACCAGATGCGTGGCCGTGTGGGACGAAGCAATAAAAAGGCATTCTGCTTTTTCATTACGCCACCTTATGAAGTAATGACCCCCGATGCCCGGAAACGTATCGAAGCTCTGGAACAATTCACCGATTTGGGAAGCGGTTTCAACATTGCCATGAAAGACCTTGAAATCCGTGGTGCCGGGGATTTATTGGGTGGCGAACAGAGTGGTTTCATCAACGAGATCGGGTTTGAGACCTACCAGAAAATATTGACGGAGGCCATTGACGAACTCAAGGAAAATGAGTTCAAGGAACTGTATGAAGAAGTGGAGGGCCACAAAGAGAAGGTCTATGTGAAGGACATTCAACTGGATACCGATTTTGAACTGCTCTTCCCAGATGACTACATCAACAACATTACGGAACGGTTGAACCTGTACACCCAACTCAATGAGATAAAGGATGAACAGGGACTTCAAAAATTTGAAGCGGATCTTGTGGACCGTTTTGGGGAATTGCCCAATCAGGCACAGGACTTGTTGAATTCCGTCCGCATCAAATGGATCGCGACCCATATTGGCTTGGAAAAAGTGGTGATGAAACAGGGCAAGTTCATGGGCTATTTTATTGCCGACCAGCAATCCAATTTTTACCAAACCCCTGTGTTCACCCAAGTTTTGCAGTACGTGCAGAGCCATTCCCAACAGGCCCGCCTCAAGGAAAAACAGACCCGTAGCGGATTGCGCTTATTGTTGGTTTTTGAAAAGATCAACAGCGTGGAAAAGGCCTTGAAGGTTTTGGGGCCTTTGAAATCAGTCCCTTCCCAAATCACATCCACATAATTTAAGATTCCCGGCGGCTTCTTCGAAAGTTCAGCACCAAGTACGAAATGTCATTTTGTGGCTAAAATCGCTTTTTATGTACTTGTTCCCCTTCTTCATTGTAGAATCGCCAAGTGCCCACTTGTTCGTCCTTTCGGAAACGGCCCGTCATTTTTTCGGTACCATTTGGATAGTATTCGGTGTAGCGCCCGTGCTTGAGGCCATCCTTCAATTCCACCTCAAACTTGGTGATTCCATTGGCATATTTTACGCTGAAGGTATCTGCATTGAGATCTGTGGGATAAATGGCCCTTAGGTCAAAAACGGCATCCGTGATCTCGACCGGATCGGCACTTTGGGGTTTGGCACTCGGGACCTTTACCTCCAACATTGTATTTTTTTTCACCTCTTGCACGTCTTGATAGTTGATCACCAACCTACTCTCGAAAAGGTCGTCCTCGGGGGTCAATTGCAGTCCAAACTGGGGAAAACAGATGATGAAGTCCTTGTTTTTGAGCATTTTTTGTTGGGTAGGCGCATCGGCCAACGCATACATATTGTCAAAAAACAGGGGCACATTGCTGTAGACGAAGACGGTGGATTCGGATTCAAACTTAGCATCAAAATCACGGAACTCTTTTGAAGTCGCCAGCGTTTCCCCTTCCAAAGCATCATCAATGATACTTTTGAGTGTGTTGGGGTTGTCACTAAAAATCACAAACTCATCGATCTGCGTAAAATAGGGCTTGTCAAATTCATCGAACCTACCGCCCAGCAACATCTTGAAAAATCCTTTGATGGAAAGGAAATTGATATCGTATTTCTTGTATTCCACTGTCTTGAACTTGACCGGGGTCTTCCTCCGGATCTGCTCCAGGACAAAATCGAGATTGGTCCTCGCCTTTTCCGCATCATTGGCCTTGAGCACCAGTGCCATATCATTTTTTCCTTTGGAAATGCGCGACTGGATCTGCAGCACAGCTATTTCATCATCGATCCAGCTCACAAAGTTTTCCTTCACATCGATCTTCAGGAACTTTTCCACTTTTTCGATGCCATTTTGATAGCTTTCAAACTGCTGGGGGTCGTTCTGCTGTACCTTTTCAAAATTTTTATAGAACTCGGAGAAACTATCGAACCCATAGCTGATGTAGAGCGCGGTGCGTTTGGGCACAATGGTGGGTATGGTCCTTTCCGCAGTTCCCGATTTTTGTAGGGCCTCCAAATAGTACTCGTTGGTCCCGCTGATGTTGGTGAACCCATTGGCCGTCAAGGTACTGTTCTTGTCAAGGTCAAAATAAAAGCCCGAAAACAAAAAATTCTCGCTCACCCTTCGTACCCAATCCGATGGGGTATCGGTAAACCGTTTTATGTAATCATCAAAATAATTATACTGGACATACATCCGGAAGAGGTCCTCATGCCCCACTTTTTGGTTGATCTGTAAAAAATTGAGATTCCTTCCCAAAACAGGTTCCTGATATTGATCGATGGAGGCTTCCACCAAGGTATGGGTATAGGAGGCCACCAGTTGGTTTTTGATAAAGGCCAGATACATGGTTTCCTTGCTCTCGCGATCGTGCACCTCCAAGATCTCATGGTTGTGGTAGGTGCGCTTGCTCATCACATAATCATCATTCAGCAAGGTGTTCAAATAGGTTTTCAGCAATTGCAGTTTGGCGATGCGCTTAAGGTCCAGCACATAAAAAATGCCATAGTCCTTGGGCGAGATCATATGGACGGAGATGAACAGCGAACGTCCATCAAAAAATTCGAACAACTTGTGGTTGTTGTTAAAGACCGTATCCACCTTTTGAATGTTCTCCGTGAGTTCGGAAAAGTAATCGTTCTTCCTGAGGTGGTGCCAAGCATTGCTCTCGCTCACCTTTTTCCAGCTCTCCACAGGCCGTTCCGATTCCACAATGAAAACAGCATCTTTGGGAATCAGATAAATGGATTGCAGATTGGTTTTGGGAGAAAGCAGAAAAATATAGGCCAAGTAGCACAGATAGAGCGCAAAAAGGGCCAATAATCCGTAAAGAATCCTTTTTTTGGTCATTCTACTGAAAAGTGTCTCCTTCTAAAACGAAAGAGTACGCATTTTAGTTTAGACCCCACAAAAGAGCTGCGATTTTATAGCAATTTAAGATCCTTGATGGTCTTGAAGGCCACATCCACCTGCTCGTCGTTCACCAAAATGGTAAACTCGTTGGTCGTGGAGATTACCTCATAGAGTACTATTCCCTCCCAGGCCAAGCGTTGAAAGATAAAGTAATAGATACCGGGCACGGAGACGTTCTCGGCGGGCAGCTTTACGGTGATGGAAGACAGACCCTCCGCCTTTTGGGTGCAACGTTCGTGTTTGAAACACTTTTCCACTACTTTGTCCATGATGTTGCTGATCACGATATTGATCTCGTTCACCCCGCGGGACGAGGTATAGAACACATCCTGGTTCACATTCACTTCCTCGAGCAATTTGGCCTGTTGCTGCAAGATGGTGTCCGAAGCCAAGAAGGTATAGTCGGAGAGGTTGGACCGTACGGTGATCTCACCAATGTTCTTCAGCACTTTCACAATTTTGTGGGTGGCCCTGAACTCCAGATCGTCCGAAAGGCGCTTGAGCGCCATCACAATGGCACCATCCTTTACATCTTTGCCCAGTTCGTCGGCAATCTCTGGCTTTATCTGCCTTGAAAGCGAAGTCAAGTTGATAATACCCTGTGCCAATGCGGTTTGCAAAAACGGTTTTTTCTTGATGTAGTGCTCAACTACAGCGGATATTGTTTTCATTTCTACAGTTGGTTTGGCACAAAAATAACATATTGTTACAAAACAAACAAATGGTTAAAAATGAAAGAATGCGTTTTCAAGATGTTCCAATTGGATTTCACGGCCCATTTTGATGACGGTGATCACATCGAACCTCACCTCAATATCGAGGTCATTTTCCTGTACATAGTGGTCGGCCGCCAAGGTCAAAAGTTTTATTTTCTTGGCATTCACCGTATCGTGAATATCTTCCAAAAAGCCCGTGTTTCTTGACTTTACCTCCACAATGGCCAAGGTGTTCCCATCTCGGGCAATGATGTCCACCTCCGCCTTGAGGTAACGGTAGTTCCGCTCTAGGATGGCGTATCCCTTTTCCTGCAAATGTTCCACGGCCATTTGCTCTCCCAACTTTCCAAAATCGTTGTTAGATTCCATATGGTTGGAAAAATATTAAAAAAATATGTGCAGTTCATCGAAAAAATTGGCGGTTCATGGACAAAATGACGTTATCATTGTAATTTGCTGGCTCTATTGAACCACACCCAACATTAGCTTAAACATATAGTTGACCCCGAACTATGTACTAAAATAACCCCAAACATTGCTATGGAGTACTTCGTCAATTGCAATACCTCAACTTTGGCGCCCTATAATACCCCATTGGATGAGGTTCGCGTAGCCCATTTGTACCGCAGGCTCGGTTTCAGTGCTTCTGTGCAGACCGTCAATGCAGGAATCGGGCAATCAGCTATTTCCCTCGTGGATAATCTTGTGGACCAGGCCATGGCCGCACCTTTGATCCCTCCACCCGAATGGGCGGATTGGACCGATGCCAATTATCCTGCCGACGATGAGCAGGCCGGTCAGATGCGCAGGACACAACTAAGGGAATATTCTACCTCATACGGGAATGCACTATTGGACAACAATCTCTTGGACCGAATGAGCTTTTTCTGGAGCAATCACTTCGTGACCCAATTGGAAGTTTATAACTGTAACCAGTTCTTGTATTATTACATCAATTGCCTACAAAGAAATGCGTTGGGCAATTTCAAGACACTGACCAGCGAGGTAGGCCTCACCAGTGCCATGCTGTATTATTTGGACGGTGCCAGAAACAGGGGAAACAATCCCAACGAAAACTATGCCCGAGAGCTCTATGAACTTTTTACCATGGGCGAAGGGAACAATTATACTGAACAGGATATTATTGAGACGGCCAAAGCCCTTTCAGGATATACCGAAAGAGGTGAGGAAGGTTGTACCCAAGTCACTTTTGACCCCACCGAGTTCAACACTGAGAACAAGACCATCTTTGGACAGACCGGGAATTGGGATTATGATGATGTGATCAATATCCTCTTCAATGAAAGGGCCAACGAAACAGCTTGGTTCATCTGCAAGAAACTGTACGAGTTTTTTGTGCATCCAGATTCAACGGATGAAGAAGGCAATGGCATTGCCCCACAGATCATCGATGGGATGGCACAGACCTTCATCTCCAACAATTTTGAAATAGCCCCGGTAATCCGACAACTTTTAAAAAGTCAGCACTTTTTTGATGAGACCGCCATTGGCGTCATCATAAAAAGTCCTTTTGATCTATATTTCAATCTGTTGAAAGAAACCGGGTTCAGCTATGACGACTCCACGGTGTTGAATATGATCGATTCGGCAGCGCTCATTGGTCAAGAACTCTTCAATCCACCGGAAGTGGAAGGTTGGCAACGTGACCGACAGTGGATCAACACCAATTTTATGATCGGTCGTTGGTTGACCGCTGAGGTATTTTTGGAGCGCTTCTTCCAAGCAGACTCCGAACAATTTCGAGATTTTGGAATCGCTGCCACTGGCGCCAATGGGGCCACTGTCAGTGACCCCGATGTAGTTGCAAGGGCAATAATTGACTTTATGTTGCCCAAAGGATTATTGACGGAAGATGATTATTCAGCAGCATTCACTGTTTTTCGTGAACCCTATAGAGACAACAACGTTTATGAAACAAACAGTTGGAACATGACTTTAGAAGATGCTGACTATCAGGTGTATTTATTGCTACTGAATATTGTCCGACAACCCGAATTTCAACTTAAATAACCCCAACAGCCATGTGCGATACCCACCACACCCACGATACATCTCCATACAAAGGTCTTGAGCATGAGGGCCATGACCTGGAGCACACCAAATGGAGCAGACGCTCGTTCATCCAGGCACTAGGTATAGCCGGTTCCGGGTCCATGTTCCTAGGAAGCCATTTGATCTCGGCTTCCGCCCCATCACCTTTGACTGCGGCCGTTGCGGCAGCTGAAACGGACAATATTCTGATATTGATCAGATTATCAGGTGGAAATGACGGTCTTAGCACCGTGATTCCCATCCAACAATACGACACCTATGCCAATGCCAGGCCCAATATCTATATCCCTGAGAGCAAGGTGCTGAAGCTTACCGACGATTTTGGTGTGCCCACCTATATGAGTGCCCTGGAATCCCTTTGGGGCGATGGACAGTTCAAAGCGGTACATGGCGTAGGCTATCAGAACCAAAGCCTCTCCCACTTTACGGGATCCGACATTTTTGCCAACACCGACCTCACCACCACTGGATTTTCTGGGGAAAACACAGGTTGGATGGGCAGACATTTTGAAGAACTCTACCCTGATTACCTCATCACTCCACCTCCGGCCCCTGCGGCCATCCAAATCGGGAACTTGGCCAACTTGGTCTTCCAAGGGGAAGAGACCAACTATGCGTTTGTAACCAACAATGTGGACCAATTGGAACAGATTGCCCAAACGGGTGCCTTCTATGATATTGAGAACGCTCCTTTCGACAATTGTATGTATGGCGATCAGCTCCGCTTCCTTCGCGGCGTGGCCAATACCACCTACGAATATGCAGGGACAATCCATGAGGCATACATGCGCGGGCAGAACCAAGTGGAATATCAGGACAACGGCTTTGCCAGGCAATTGGCTCTTTTGGCTCGATTGATCAAAGGAAATTTGGGCACCAAGGTCTATATGATCTCCATGGGCGGATTCGATACCCATGGCAACCAGCCTTTGGTCCACGAGCGATTGATGTCCAATCTGTCCATTGCCATCAACAATTTTTATGAGGATATTGCCTTTACCCAACAGGATGATAAGGTATTGAGTATGACCTTTTCCGAATTTGGCCGTAGGATCTTTGAAAACGGATCCAACGGTACCGATCACGGTAAGGCCGCCCCAACCCTGTTCTTTGGATCCGGGCTGAGCGGAAGTGCCTTTGTGGGCGAACATCCCTCCCTTGATGAACCGAACAATAGGGGCAATCTGGAGTACACCATGGACTTTAGGGACCTTTATGGCACCGTTTTGGCGGAATGGTTGTGCGTGCCCAGGGCTTCCGTGGAACAGCACCTTTTGGGCCATCCCTACCGGGCCATAGACCTAGGCTTTAACTGTAGTGGGGAGACCTTGGAGGACATTGCCATGGACAACGATCCGCCTGTTTTGCCAGAGACACCCCCTGGCCAAGATCCGAACAATCCGAGCCCGGATATTCTGGATGGCATCGTGCACTCGCCCTACTACCCCAATTCCAGCGCACCCCACATCCATTTGGAAATGCCCGTTTCGGCCCATGTGGACATTGAATTGTTCAATATTTTGGGACAACGTGTCGGGACGCTCTTGAATCAAATTATGCAGGAAGGCCCTATGGAAATCAACATCCGTGAACGTATGCGGGACAGCCTTTCCACAGGAAAATACATATATAGGATTTCGGTCGGAGGTAAAAAAATGAGTAAATCAATTATGATTTCCTAAGAAACCTTACGCTATCATTTATTTCGGGATTCCCTCGATGATGTACCCCACACCCCAAATTGGGTCGCATCTTCGGGGGTTTCCTTTTTTATGACCGATCCCGTTAAAATCAGTATTTTTGGGGCTTAATTTAGATTTTTCATGACCCAGAATACGCATCCTTCAAGATATACCATTACCGCGGCACTCCCCTATACCAACGGTCCTATCCACATTGGGCATTTGGCCGGCGTTTATGTTCCCGCGGACATCTACTCACGCTATTTAAGGCTCAAGGGCAACGATGTGGCGTTCATTTGCGGTAGCGACGAGCATGGGGTGGCCATACCGATGAAGGCCAAGAAGGAAGGGGTCAGCCCCAAGGAAATCATTGACAAATACCACGGGATCATCAAAAAGTCTTTCGCGGATTTCGGGATTTCTTTTGACAACTATTCCAGGACCTCGGCAGAAGTTCATCATAAAACGGCTTCCGATTTTTTCCAAAAAATGTATGACCAGGGCGACTTTATTGAAGAGGAGACCGAACAATTGTACGACGATGAGGCCAAACAATTTCTGGCAGACCGATTTGTGATCGGTACCTGCCCCAAATGCGGCAACGAAGAGGCCTATGGCGACCAATGTGAGCGCTGTGGCTCTTCCCTGAACGCCACCGACCTCATCAACCCAAAATCGACCATTACCGGTGCTGTTCCCATTCTGAAGACTACCAAACACTGGTTTTTGCCTTTGGACAGGTATGAAGAATTTTTAAAAGAATGGATCTTGGTGGGCCACAAGCCCGATTGGAAACCCAACGTGTATGGCCAGTGTAAATCCTGGATCGATGATGGCCTAAAACCGCGAGCGGTGACCCGCGACCTCGATTGGGGCATCCCGGTACCCGTGAAAGGGGGCGGAGGCAAGGTGCTCTATGTGTGGTTCGATGCGCCGATTGGGTATATTTCATCCACCAAGGAATGGGCCGAACGTGAAGGCAAGGACTGGAAACCCTACTGGATGGACCAAAGCACCAAATTGGTTCACTTTATCGGTAAGGACAACATTGTGTTCCACTGCATTGTGTTCCCCAGCATGCTGAAGGCCCATGGCGATTTCATTCTACCCGAAAACGTGCCCGCCAACGAGTTTTTGAACCTGGAAGGGAACAAGCTGTCCACCTCAAAGAATTGGGCCGTTTGGTTGCACGAGTATTTGGAAGAATTCCCCGATATGCAGGACGTGCTACGTTATGCCTTGACGGCCAATGCGCCAGAGACCAAGGACAACGACTTTACTTGGAAGGATTTTCAGGCACGCAACAACAACGAACTGGTGGCCATTTTTGGCAATTTCGTGAACCGGGTCGCAGTGCTCACCCAAAAATATTACAACGGAGTGGTCCCCTCTCCCGGTGCTTTTTCAGAAGTAGACAAAGAGACTTTGGAGGCCCTGAAAGGCTTTCCTGAAATCCTGTCCAACTCCTTGGAGCGTTACCGTTTCCGTGAAGGCAGTCAGGAATTGATGAACCTCGCCCGTTTGGGCAATAAATATTTGGCCGACGAAGAGCCTTGGAAACTCATCAAAACGGATGAAGAGCGTGTAAACACCATCATGTATGTGGCATTGCAGATCGCAACCGCGCTTGCCCTATTGAGCGAGCCGTTTCTGCCGTTTACCTCTTCAAAATTGAAAGGAATTTTACGTCATGCTGAACTTGATTCAGCATCTCAATGGGACGATGTTGCCTCTGAAGACATTTTACTCCCGGCTGGCCACCAGCTCAACCCAAGTGAATTGCTCTTCCGAAAAATCGAAGATGACGAGGTCCAAAAACAATTGGACAAACTGGAAGCCACTAAAAAAACCAACGCTTCGACTTCGCTCAGCGCAGGTGAAACTGAAAAAGAAATCATGCCACAAAAAGAAACCATCACCTACGAGGACTTTGCAAAATTGGACATGCGGGTAGGCACCATTTTGGAAGCGGAAAAAATGCCGAAGGCCGACAAGCTCTTGGTGTTGAAAATCGATACAGGTCTCGACACCCGAACCATTGTTTCCGGAATTGCCGAAAGCTTTAAACCAGAGGACATCATCGGTAAAAAAGTGACCGTTCTCGTAAACTTGGCCCCAAGAAAACTACGCGGTGTGGAAAGCGAGGGCATGATCTTGATGACCGAAAACCAAGAGGGAAAACTCGTTTTCATGAATCCTGATGAAGATGGGGTTGGGAATGGTGAAAATATATCCTAATCTAACTTAACCAATGAAGAAAACAGTCCAGTTACTCATTCTTGTGCTATCATTGTCCGTCTTTTCCCAGGAAAAATTTCTTGAAATAAACAACAATTTCAAAGAAGGAACCAGAAAAGTACACACTGCATTTCCTGTTGTAGATGAAGCAACTGGCAATTTTGCGATTTTCTTGGACGATGATAATAATATCTATGGATTTTTATATTCCGCTGCACTTGGTTTAATCGGTGAATTTGCTTCAGAGGGCCTCCCAAAGAAATACGAGCAAATTATAGGCTATTCTGTGAATGGTCAAAAAATCCGGTTATTCTTAAAAGATAGGAAGGATAAAACTTTTGGAAGTATTCTCTTCAATTTTGAAAATAAGTCTACAGAAGAAACCCTTTATGATTTCAAACTCAAAAATGAGGTTTACGTAGAAGGTTATAGCGATGCCTCCAAATTTCATCTAGTGACCATAAACAAGGAATCTAGTATCCTGAATTTTTATGTCTTTGAAGAAGGTAGTGAGTACAAGAAGCGGTCTTTGGACTTGTCGAAAGAGTCATTTTATGATAATCAGGGAGCTGTCCAACATCTTTATACCATCATGGCTACGGGAGGTTCTGAAACAAGATTTGGAAATTTGAATTCATTTAAAATTGACAAGATTGATTCCCATTCCCCTAATTCCATTGAAACCACTAGTGAAATTTTGAAGATGTATCCTGGAAAGCATGGGTTTAAATTGACCATTGACACTCAAATGCTCACCTATATCGTTGATGTTTCCACTGAAGAATTGAACTATACACTTTCCACTATTGAAAAACCTTCCATTTCGGCCCCTATGGTCAATTCCAATTCCTTCATTTTGGATGATGCGATTTATCTTATCTCCTCATCCGATGAAGAAATGGTCTTCTCAATAAAATCCCTGGAAACTGGTCAAGAACTGAAGAACCTCCAAGTAAAAAAAGATGAGGAAATCACTTTCAAAAACACTCCCATAATTCAAGAGGGTGGCACATACAAAGACTATAGGGAGATGGAAAAGAGCAGTAAATTTCTGAGAAGGCTCAGTAAAGAAGATATTGGCGTCGCTGTCATAAAGTCAAACAATGACTATGTCATTACCATGGGCTCCAAGAAAGAAATGGTAAGAGGGGGCGCTCCTATGATGATGCCTGGTTTTGGAATGCCTATGGGTGCCATTGGTGGATTTACTGTTACTTTCAACCCAACTTTTTATGCCTATGGAAGCTACACTTCCACAAAGGCAACACGTATTGAATGTTTGTTTGATCAGGATTTTAAGCATAAATCCGGTGATATCCCCAAAAATGTATTTGATATAATTACAGAATCCGCTGATACGTTTCCCAAAAAGGACGCGGAAACTGTTTTTAAGTTGAATGATTACTATATCTGGGGAGTTTACAGCAAAAAACTCAATCAATACACCCTTTTCAAATTCTAAAGTTTGAATTGAAATTGATGATATCGAGAGTAAAATGACTTGATCAAAATACTCTGATTTTTTTTAAAAAACCTACTTTACAAAAAAAGAAAATGCAACTCATCCCCTATATCGTTCAGCACACCCAATTATCGGAAAAAAGTGTGGAGAATACCGTGGCCCTTTTGAACGAGGATTGTACCATTCCCTTTATTTCCCGATACCGCAAGGAACGCACGGGAAATTTGGATGAAGTCCAAATCGGGGCCATTGTACAGTACAAGACCCAATTTGAGGCCCTCGAAAAAAGAAAGGTGGCCATCATCAAGGCGGTGGAAGAACAAGGAGCGCTCACCCCAGACCTCAAGGCCAAATTCTTGGGCTGTATGGACCTGACCAGCTTGGAAGACTTGTATTTACCTTTCAAGAAGAGCAAAAAGACAAAAGCAGAGACCGCCCGTAAAAATGGGTTGGAACCACTAGCGAAGATCATCATGGCGCAAAACGCGGATGAAATTGAATTCATCGCCTCCAAATACCTCAACAAGGAAGTCCAAAACGAGGATGAAGCCTTGGAAGGTGCCCGCCACATCATTGCTGAATGGATCAACGAACGGGGCGATATCCGAAACCAGCTCCGCGGCCAATTGGAACGCCATGCCATCATCACCACACAAGTGATCAAGACCAAAAAAGAGGACGAAAAGGCCCAAAAATTCCAGGATTATTTTGATTGGACCGAACCGTTGGACCGTTGCCCATCGCACCGTTTTTTGGCCATCATGAGGGCAGAAAAAGAAGGGTTCATCCGAGTGAAAATCGAAATTGACGAGGAACGTGCCCTTCAGAACATGGAACGCCGTTTGATCAAATCGAACAATGCCTGTACCGAACATATCGAAATGGCCATCGCCGATGCCTATAAAAGACTATTGTTCCCTTCGCTTTCCAACGAATTGTTGAACATTGCGAAGGAAAAAGCGGATTTGGCCGCCATACAGGTGTTCTCCAAAAACTTAAAACAGTTACTCTTGGGTGCACCCTTGGGCGAAAAACGCATTTTGGCCATCGACCCTGGGTTCCGCACGGGGTGTAAAGTAGTGTGTTTGGATGAACAGGGCGATTTGAAACACAACGAAACCATTTATCCCCACGCGCCACAGAATGACAGAAACGGGGCCATCAAGAAAATAAGTTCTTTGGTGGACGCCTATAAAATCGAGGCGATTGCCATAGGAAATGGTACTGCATCGCGCGAAACCGAGCAATTGATCAAACGCATTCCTTTTAAAAAGCCGATTGAAGTATTTGTAGTGAGCGAAGCAGGGGCCTCCATCTATTCGGCTTCCAAAATTGCTAGGGATGAGTTTCCTAATTATGATGTTACGGTGCGGGGAGCGGTTTCCATTGGTCGTAGGCTGGCCGATCCGTTGGCCGAACTGGTCAAGATCGATGCGAAATCCATCGGGGTGGGGCAATACCAGCACGATGTGGACCAAACCCAATTGAAAACCTCTTTGGACACCGTGGTGGAAAGTTGTGTGAATGCCGTAGGCGTCAACATCAACACGGCCAGTGTTCCCCTGCTCAGTTATGTTTCGGGCATAGGACCCAAACTGGCCGAAAACATTGTGACCCATCGCAATGAAAATGGGGCGTTCAAGAACCGGGAAGAAATCAAAAAAGTGGCCCGTTTGGGAGGAAAGGCGTTTGAGCAAAGTGCCGGCTTTTTGCGCATCAAAAATGGAGACAATCCTTTGGATGACTCCTCAGTGCACCCTGAAAGTTATAGTCTGGTGGCCAAAATGGCCAAGGATCAAAAAATTCCGCTTGAAGAAATTGTCGGTAACAAAGCTGCCCTGCAGCGCATCGACCTGAAATCCTATTGCACGGAAACCATTGGGATGCCCACTTTGGAGGACATTGTAAAAGAATTGGAAAAACCGGGTCTGGACCTGAGGGAAAAAGCCAAGGTGTTCACGTTTGACCAGAATATCCGGGAAATCACCGACCTGAGGCAAGGGCAATTGCTGCCCGGCATTGTGAACAACATTACCAACTTTGGGTGCTTTGTGGATGTTGGGATCAAGGAAAGTGGCCTCATCCATATTTCCAATCTGTCCGATACCTTTGTAAAGGATGTCAACGAACATGTGAGCCTTCACCAACAAGTGATCGTGAAGGTCTTGGATGTGGATGTGCCACGAAAACGGATACAGTTGGCCCTGCACAAATAACTTTTACATGCTCAAGATTGCCTATCATCCCATCTACAAACATCCATTGCCGGAGGGGCACCGTTTCCCGATGATCAAGTATGAGCTGCTGCCCCAACAATTGCTCCATGAAGGCACTTGTTCCGAAGAAAATTTCTTTGAGCCTTCCATTCCTGATGATAAATACATTTTGGCGGCCCACGATGAACGTTATTATCGGGATTTGGTAGGATTGGAGCTCTCCAAAAGTGCGGTACGGAAAATCGGTTTTCCGTTGAGCGATGCATTGGTCACTCGGGAACGCATCATTGCCGATGGTACCATCAAAGGGTGTGCGTTTGCCCTGGAACACGGCATCGCCATGAACATTGCAGGAGGCACCCACCATGCCTATTCCAATCGAGGAGAGGCTTTTTGCATGCTGAACGACCATGCCATTGGCGCCCGTTATCTTTTGGACAACCATCTGGCCAGCAACATCTTGATCGTGGATCTGGATGTACACCAAGGGAACGGGACTGCGGAGATTTTTCAGACTGACCGTTCTGTTTTTACATTTTCCATGCACGGAAAGGGAAATTATCCTTTTAAAAAGGAAGTTTCAAATCTGGATATCCCTTTGGAGAAAGGAACTACGGACAAGGAGTACCTATCCATCCTAAAAAAAACGCTCCCGGCATTGTTGGAAAAAGTTAGTCCACAGTTCATCTTTTACCTCTGCGGGGTGGATGTTTTGGAAACGGACAAACTGGGCACCTTGGCTATGACCTTGGAAGGTTGCCGGGAACGGGACCGTTTTGTGCTCCAAACCTGTCACGACGCCAACATCCCGGTTCAATGTAGCATGGGAGGTGGGTATTCGCCCGACATCAAAACCATTGTGGAGGCCCATGCGAACACATTTCGTTTGGCGCAGGATATTTATGCGTAATTTTACCGACTGTTCCTTTTATTTAACCTCATGAAAGCAGCTGTTCTCCTATTTGTAGCCCTACTGATTTACCCTGTTTTTGGACAGGAAGAGACCCCGGAAAAAGAGAAGAATATGTGGAACCACTTCACCTATGACGTGGGCAACATGTTCGGGGGTGTGGGTTATGCCTATTCCCGTCCGGTACATTGGAAAGGGAACGACTGGGCCAACTTTGGTTATTTGACCGCGGGCACCCTGCTTCTATTTACGGTGGACGATGAACTGAACGACTGGAAAAATGGTTTCAGACAGGATATTCCCGATGTGGTGATGGACTATGGACACGAGTACGGCAGCCCTGAAAACAATTATATGCTGACCGGCGGGGTTTATTTGGCGGGACTGTTCACCCAAAATGAAAAATTGAGACGGACCGGGGTTTTGTTGATTTCATCTGCAACCGCGGGTGGCTTTCTTCAGCAAGTGAGCAAACGGATCATTGGTCGGGCCAGACCCAAAAGTGGGGAGAGTTCGGATACTTTTGACCCCCTGCATCTGGATCGCGTCTATGATTACGACTCCTTCCCCTCCGGACATGCCATGTTGGCCTTCAGCAACGCCTATGCCATTGCCAAACAGTTCAAAAACCCTTGGGTCAAGGGAGGTCTCTATGCCATCGGTCTGGTGCCCGGTTTAGTGCGGGTGATGGATGATTTCCATTGGGTCTCCGATGTGGCCTTCAGTACGGTGCTGAGCATATTCATTGTGGAATCCATCGACCGATACTTGGATTCCAAGTATGACGAAAAGTACAACGACAATCCGAAACAAGTGAGTTGGAACCTTTCATTTGGTCCAAACACCTTGGGGGTCTCCCTCCACTTCTGATTCACCCTTAACACTTTAGTGTTAATTTCTTATTTAGATTGAATTAAAATAATTAGTTTTGCCTTCTCTATACTCATCATGGGAAAGAAGAAGGAAAAAAAGAAACTCAAAAAGGCATTGCTCAAAGAATTGTCCTCCCATGGCAATCTGAAGTCAAAATGCTGTGAGAAATACAAGAAAAAAGAAAGCAAGCGCTGCTCCAAATGCCCTTGTTTTGACCTTTTGAAAAAGGTGGCCTAGCCATTTTTTCCCATTTGTCCTCCTAGCTTGCAGTTCGTATTTCCAAACCTGCTTTTATTGTTCTATTTTTAGGACAAATTAAATCAACTATGATACGAAAAATAACGCTACTCAGTGCATTGCTGCTGGCCAACAGCCTATTCCTTTTGGCCCAGGAACAAGATCCTGTTGTCCAGGCCATCATCAAAGAGGCCAATGAAAACTCACAGCTCGAGGCACTTGGCCACGAACTTATGGATGGTATCGGTCCCCGTTTGGTGGGAACGCCCCAAATGAAAAAGGCCCACGATTGGGCGGTCGCCAAATATGCCGGTTGGGGAATCACGGCCCGCAACGAACAATGGGGCGAATGGAAAGGTTGGGAACGCGGAATTTCCCATATCGATATGGTATCCCCAAGGGTACAGAGCCTCCGCGGCACACAATTGGCCTGGAGCCCTGCCACACCCAAAAAAGGTGTCACTGCCGAGTTGGTGGTATTGCCCATGGTGAAGGATTCCATGGAATTTGTAAAATGGTTGCCCAATGTAAAGGGAAAACTGGTCATGGTATCCATGATGCAACCCACAGGTAGGCCCGATTATAACTGGGAGGAATTTGCCACCGAAAAGTCCTTTGCCAGCATGAAAGAAGAGCGTGAAGAGCAGACCAAAGCTTGGAACCAGAACATGAAAAACATGGGCCATAACACCAGATCATTGCCCGGCACATTGGAAGAAGCAGGTGCTGCGGGCATTGTGGCCTCCTACTGGTCACAAGGTTTTGGAGTGAACAAGATCTTTGGTGCCAACACTAAGGCCATCCCCACCGTGGACCTGGAACTGGAAGATTACGGCATGCTCTACCGTTTGGTGGAGTCCGGACAAAAACCACAGTTGCACATTGTGGCCGAATCCAAGGATTTGGGTGCCATGCCCACATTCAACACCATTGCCGAGATCAAAGGTTCCGAAAAACCGGACGAGTATGTGATCCTATCCGCCCACTTTGATTCTTGGGACGGAGGTACTGGTGCCACCGACAACGGAACAGGAACTTTGGTGATGATGGAGGCCATGCGCATCCTCAAAAAAGCCTATCCCAATCCCAAACGTACCATCTTGGTCGGACATTGGGGCAGTGAGGAACAGGGACTCAACGGCTCCAGAGCCTTTGTGGAGGACCATCCCGAGATTGTGGATGGTGTACAGGCACTTTTCAACCAAGATAACGGTACCGGAAGGGTAGTGAGCATTTCAGGAGGTGGATTCTTGGATGCCTATGACTATTTGGGCAAATGGCTACACCCCGTTCCACAGGAAATCACGGATGAAATAGAGACTTCGTTCCCGGGCACACCCGCTCGGGGCGGTTCCGATTATGCCTCGTTCCAAGCCGCAGGAGCCCCTGCCTTTAGCTTGAGTTCACTGAACTGGTCTTACTGGAACTACACTTGGCATACCAACCGTGACACCTATGACAAGATCATTTTTGATGATGTGAGGAACAACGCTATCCTTACGGCCATCCTTGCGTATATGGCCAGCGAGCACCCAGAGAAAACCCCACGCACAAAGGCAGTGCTTCCCATCAGCAACCGAACAGGGGAACAGTTGGAATGGCCCACTCCACGTTCACCACAACGAAAAGGAGGTTTGGACTAAAACCCAACCCCAATAACAAAAAACGCCCCAATAAATTGGGGCGTTTCTTTTATTAACCAACTAATTCAACCTTAGAAAATACTAAGTCCAACTCTTGGGGTGGCCACTCTGACCCCGGTCTGCACAACAGTGCTCCTTCGGGGGTAGTGGTACTCGTGATAGGTATAGTATATTTGGGCCTGACGGTGGTAGTGACCACTGTGGTGGCATTGGCTGTCACAATGGGCAGCGTGTTCTGCATAAGCGTCCCTTTTTCCTTTCATATAGGCCTTGTAGGCTTTTTTGTCTCGCTTTCTGAGGTCTTTCTCGTATTTGTCCTGGTCTTTCCAAAAATCCTTTTCATCCTCCTCATTGCGCATCGCCAATCCCTGTTCGTATTCGGCGTCTTCCTTGGCCCGTTGCTCATAGTAGGAATCCCTATCCTGTTCCGTTTCCGGCGTTCCATTTTCTTGGGCGGCCATTGCGGTGGAAAATGTCAGGGCCAAAATCATTATAAAAAATTCGATGTGTTTCATAGCGTAAAAAGTTTTAATCCGTGTCCTTATCTTATATACGGGATAAGTGGGCATTCAGTTCTATAACAACCAAAAATGGATTTACCCTAATTGGGTCCATAAAAAAAGGGGCAAAAATGCCCCTTCGTTATTGATTGTGGCAGGTATTATTTCCCCAACATCAAGAGCTCGTTGCACTTGATCTCGGTGATGTACCTCTTCTCCCCTTCCTTGGTTTCATAGGAGCGGGACATGAGCTTGCCTTCTACCATAATCTCCTTGCCCTTGGCAAGGTAATTTTCGGCAATCTCTGCCATTTTGCCCCAGGCCACGATATTGTGCCATTGGGTGTCCGTCACCTTTTCGCCCTCCGCATTTTTATAGGTCTCGTTGGTGGCCAGTGAAAACTTGGCCAATTTGCCCCCATTCTCCAGGGTGATGATTTCCGGGTCGCTGCCCAAGTGTCCAATCAACTGTACTTTGTTTTTCAGTGAATTCATTTTGATGTGATTTAAGCGTTAAACAGTCAATACCATCGAACTTCATTGTCCGACGAGGCAAACTTAGGGACAGGGAGATGGGCCAATCGGTATTGAATTGTTTGCTTTCGTTTGTAAACGGATGTAAATGATTGGAAGTAAGAAGAGGTGCCCAGAATGTGACCCCTCCCCTTTTTTTGGTGTCCTACAAAGTGACCCAAACAACAACCGTATGCCCATTCGCAGCATCAATAAATATACTGTGGTAAAAAGGTTCAGTCTCGGAAAGCGGATGTACGACAAACTGGACGTCATCTATATCCAAGAGCACGACTCCATGAACCGGGAGCCCCAAAAAGTCTTCAGTGCCGATAAGGAATATGTGACCGATATCTCGGCGGATATGTACCTGTCCCTCTGCAAGGGGTTCATTGTCCAGAATGCGGAAAACGCTTGATCTGGACATTTTCCGAGAAATGTTAAATCCTGTTAAATACTTGATTTTCTGACAAATATCTCTATATTGTTAGTATGGGTTGCACAAGAAACCACTTCAAGAAATTTGTGTTCTAGGTCAGTACACTGACCCAAAAACCCTTATGGGAAACTCTTTTTCCCATCTCCCAAGCAAACGCATATTTAGGTTGATGTCATCTCCCACACTTTGTTGCGTACCACAAAATGTCAAATTCATGTTTGGGTCAACAATTCTTTTAAATCCTGTTTTTGTCCTCTTGAGCGCAGTCGAAAGACTGACAAAAACATCTCGACTGCGCTCGATGTGACACTTGGGTTCAACACGGACACAATTACTATTAATGTCAAATCAAAAATTAAAACAAAATGGAAACTGTAAGCAGTAAAAACAAGACTTTCAAAAAATTAGGATTCACCTATCTGGAAACCGCTGAGATCGTGGTGACGTTGAACACTCTTTTGGCCAACTACCAAGTGTTCTACAACAAGTTGAGAAACTTTCACTGGAACATTGAGGGGCCGGAATTTTTTGAACTGCACGAGGAGTTCGAAAACGAATATAACACCACCAAGGAAAACATAGACATCGTGGCCGAGCGTATCCGCGCATTTGGAGTAAAGACCAAGTTCACCCTGAAAAAGACCATGGAGCTTTCCCAGATCAAAGAACCCACCAAGGAGCTGACCGCCATTGAAATGGTAAGGGAACTGCTCAAGGACTATGAAATCTTGCACAACAACATGCTGGATGGCGTAAATGCCGCCTTGGACAGTGGCGATGTGGTAACGGAACAGATCCTTACCGATTTTCTCACCCATCTGGAAAAGAGGAACTGGATGTTCACCTCATACCTGAAATAGGCAACGAACATCCCAAAAAAGATTCGAAAACTATAAAAAAAACATACCCATGAAAACACTCACAACACTTTTATACATACCAATGCTTTTGCTGGCCGGCTTCAGCAGTTATGGCCAAAGCACTAACCCAGGGCTGATGAACGCCACGATCCACAAAACCTTCTCCGTGGAGGAAAACGGGGTGAAAAAGGCCTATAACATCAAGGTCATGGAGCACAGAAACTACCCCATGGCCTTCGACAAAAGCGACCAAAAAGCAGAAAGTCGTGACCGCGATTCCAAACCTGCGCTGGTGACCAAACTCATCGCAGTGGATTCCAACAACGACAAGGAATACGAGCACTACATGGTGCTGAAATACAGAAGGTCGGTCACGGACGATTTTTCCGTGGTGGCCACCGATAAGGGATTTGCCGTAAAGGTGAAAGACCGTACCATGAAATACTTTGTCAAGGAAGGCATTTACTTTATTGACAACAAGGACCAAGACTTCTTCACTGTGGAGGAATTCAAGGAAATCGGGTGATTTCTAATTTTGTTTTTTTGATTGACAAGAGGGTCGGGGATAAACTCCCGGCCTTTTTGTTTGCCATTATGGCCCGATTAACGCCTATATTTGGGCAAAAATCCAACCTATGGAGTCTTGGTTACAACCCGTTGTGCTGGAAGGAGCGCTGGTGAAGCTCGTTCCTTTGGAAAAATCCCATAAAGTGGACCTTGCATTTGCAGCATCCGATGGCAACCTTTGGGAACTGTGGTACACCTCTGTCCCCACCCCTGCCACCACGGATGCCTTCATTAACACCGCCTTGTTGGAATTGGGGGCAGGCAAATCGCTCCCCTTTACCATCGTGGACAAAAGGACCAATGCCGTGGTGGGGACCACTCGGTACATGAATGTGGATGCCGCAAACAAACGGCTGGAAATCGGTCACACCTGGTATGCCAAACGTGTACAGCGCACCGGACTCAACACGGAATGCAAATATTTATTGCTGAAACATGCCTTTGAGACCTTAAAGTGCATTGCCGTGGAATTTCGGACCCACTTCCACAACCACCCGTCCCGAAATGCCATTTTGCGTTTGGGCGCCAAACAGGACGGAATCTTGAGAAACCACAAGGTTGATACAAACGGAAATCTAAGGGATACGGTTGTTTTTTCCATCTTGGACAGTGAATGGAAAACGGTAAAGACTTCCTTGGAATTCAAGATGAAGCAAGGCGCTTCAAAATAGCCCTTTCTAGGTTCAAAATTTGCTTATCTTCAAAAGATGGGCGAAGTTGTAGCTCGCCAATTCCAGATTGGGACGACTTTTGGTTTTGGCTTCGTCCAAATTTCCTACTTCATTCAGGATAGAGACCGCATAGGCCAGCCCCATTTGTTGCATATCGTCAATGGAAAGGTTCACCGATCCGCAAAAAGCGGCCACGGGAATCCCCTTTTGCTGCGCGGCATGGATCACCCCATTGATGGTTTTCCCGGAAAACGTTTGCCCATCCAATTGGCCTTCCCCGGTGATCACCCAATCCGCATCCGCCAACACTTCCTCAAAATTGGCCATCTGCATCACCAGATCCACCCCCGACACCAAATTGGCATTCAGAAAGACAACGGCACCGCCACCCACGCCACCGGCCGCACCAGCACCCGGAATTGTTTGCACATCTACCCCGAAAACACTGTGAAGTACTTTCGAAAAATGGGCCAACCCCTGATCCAAGAACTCAATTTCTTCGGCGGAAGCCCCTTTTTGGGGACCATATACTTTGGCCGCACCATTTTCGCCATGGAAGGGGTTGTTCACATCGCAGGCCACTTGGATAACCGCCTGTGACAATTTTGGGTGAACATCTTTATTGATTATTTGATCCACATGGACGAGATTCTTCCCCATTGGCTCCAACACCTTGCCGTTCTTGTCCAAAAAAGTGTGGCCCAATGCCTGTGCCATGCCCATACCCCCATCGTTGGTGGCGCTTCCCCCAATACCCAGGACAATTTTGCGTGCGCCTTTCTCCAGCGCATCCAAAATGAGTTCCCCTGTACCGAGAGAGGTGGTGTGCATGCAGTTCATTTCTCTCTTTCTGAGCAATTTGTAACCGGAAGCTTCGGACATTTCGATATAGGCTGTGAGCCCATCCCCGGAAAGTAGATAGCGGGCCTCCATGTTCCTGAACAGGGGATCCTTCACCTGTACCGATACAGAGGATGCTTCCAGATAGTTCCCAACCACCTCAATGGTACCGTCGCCCCCATCGGCCAAGGGCGTTTTCACCACTTCAGCTTTGGGAAACACTTTTTTGAGACCTTTTTCCACCGTATCGCAGAATTCCTTTCCCGTCAAGGAGCCTTTGTATTTATCGGGTGCGAGAACAAATTTCATACACACAATGTAATCAAGATAAATGGAGTGCCCATGTATTTCCGATCATTTTGGCTTAAAAACGGCACAGGTTTTGCTCATTGGGGTGAAGTATATACCTTTAAACAAAAAAATCTCTACTATGAAAAAAATGATTTTACCCTTGGCAACTTTGTTGCTTTCGACTTCAATCTTTGCCCAATCCAAAAACTTTTTGGACACCCCTTATCTGGAAACTTCGGCCCAAGTGGACACCTTGGTGACCCCGGACAAGATCCACCTCAACATCACCATCCAGGAAAAGGATTCCAAAGGAAAAGTATCCGTTGAAGAGCAGGAGAACAAAATGGCACAACGCCTAAAGGCCCTTGGGATAGATTTGGACGAACAATTGGTGATCAAGGACATGAGCAGCAATTTCAAAAAATACTTTCTCCGCGAAAAAGAAGTGCTGAAGAGCAAGGAATATTCCCTTGTCGTCTATTCAGGAAAGCAGGCCGGTGAGGTGATGGTCGCTTTGGAGCAGTTGGACATTGCCAATGCCTATGTGGAAAAAACGGAATATTCCAAAATGGACGAACTGGAACTGGAACTGAAGACCAGGGCCATCAAAAAGGCCAAGCTCAAGGCCGATGCCCTCACCAAACCGCTTGGACAGAAGTTGGGTGCCGCCCTTCACATTGTGGACAACTCGCAACCCTACTACCCCAGATACAACCAAGCCCCAATGATGGAAATGAAAGCAGTTTCCGCCGATATGGGAGCGCAACCGTTGGACATCGATTTTGAAAAAATACGGGTGGAAACCATGGTGAACGTCAAGTTTGCCCTCACCAATTAACATTCATTTACCAAACCCCAAAAACCTAACACATGAAAACAACATTGATCCTCTTTTTTTGCTGCGTGGGCCTTGTCTCCGCACAGCAGACCATGCAACTCCCCAAAGGGCAGGCATCTCCTGCGGCCTCCTTACACGAAGTGAATTGGATAGCAGGTCATTGGAAAGGTGAGGCTTTTGGTGGTACAGCAGAAGAAATCTGGAGTCCCCCGCTTGGGGGCTCCATGATGTTCGTGTTCAAACTGGCGAAGGACAACGCAATCTCTTTTTATGAGGTCGGTCACATCCAGAAATTGGACCACACCCTGATCCTACAGTTGAAGCACTTTGACGGCAACCTACGTGGATGGGAAGAAAAGGACCAAACCGTTGACTTCAGGTTGGTCAAAATTGAAAAGGACAAGGTGTATTTTGAAGGACTGACCATGGAAAAGGTAGGTCCCGACCAAATGAACGTGACCGTACTCATTGAAGAGGAAGGTAGTGCCGAGGAGGTCCTTTTTGCCTACAAAAGGGTGAAATAGGCTATCGCAGCACGGACATTTTTCCAATTAAGGCTTATCTTGGGACATCATATTTCCTGATTCCATGGATAAGCCTTTTATTTTTGATCAACTGTTTGAAAAACAGGATTTCTGCACCGTTCCACTTGCCAAGGGCGAATATGAAAACTGCATTTTTAGGGGATGCCGTTTTTCCGATGCCTTTTTGGACAACCAAAATTTCATGGAGTGTACTTTTGAGGAATGTGACCTTACCAATGCCAACATAACGCACACCATTTTCAAGGAAACCTTTTTTAAAGGGTGTAAATTGGTAGGGCTCCGCTTTGAGGATTGCAACGATTTTTTGATGTCGGTCCGGTTTGAAGGTTGCAACCTCACGCTGGCCTCTTTTAACGACCTTTCGTTGAAGGAAACCCCATTTATCGATTGTACCTTGACCCAGACGGACTTCACCGGCGCAGACCTTTCCCGATCCACTTTTCCCGGCTGCACCATGGAAAATACCCTGTTCCACACCACCAATCTGGAAGGGGCCGACCTTTCATCTGCCCTTGGTTTTGACATAGACCCATCCATCAACACATTGAAAAAGTGCAAGTTCAGCAAAGAAGGATTGATCGGTTTGCTGAAAAAGTATGATATTGTGGTCACCTAATCTTATCCCATGACCCAAAGAGAATGCTTGGAATGTGGCACAAAACTGCTTGGCCGCATAGACCAAAAGTACTGCTCCGACCACTGTCGCAATGCCTACAACAACCGTCTGAACCGGGACAGCAAGAACCTGCTGCGGAACATCAACAACAAGCTCCGAAAGAACTACCGTATCCTGGGCAGTTTCGCCTTGAAGGAAGGAAAGGCCAAGACCACAAAAATGCGATTGCTGGACAAGGGCTTCGATTTTGAACTCATCACCAACCTATACACCACCAAAAAGGGCAGCACCTACTATTTTGTGTACGACATGGGGTATTTGCCCCTGGACAACGATTATTACATGATCGTCAAAAGGGAATAGCAAGCCAACCCATTTCTAAAATCCCGCCGATTGACCCGTGGGTTTCACAGGTATTGGGTTGGTTTTGGAGCCGTTTCGTATCTCTTCGGCGGCCACAGAGACCAGATTATCGTTCACCTGCAGATCATTACTAAAAATTTCTATGGAATTGCTGTTGGAAAGTCCTGTACTGACCGGCACCCAAACAGCCCTGTTCTCTTTATCGATCTTGATCACATAGATGCCCTCTGTGGTGTTCATGATGCTGGATATCGGCACAATGAAATTGTCGCTCCTACTGTTGATGGGCAAAATGATCTCGGTGATCATTCCGGGCAACAAGCGCTTATTTTCATTGTCAATGTCCAGTTCCACCCGCTCCGAACGCAAACGCAGGTCCAATGCGCCCGACATTCTGGAAATTTTTGCCGTGAAGATTTCCCCGGGAAGCGAATTCACCCTAAAACTGAGTTCATCGCCCAAGTTCAAATATCCGGTATAGGCCTCCGGAATGGAAACGGCCAAACGCAATTTTTTCTGCTCAATGATGGACAGCAGTGGCTCTTCCCTTTGTCCCACAAAGGTGCCGATGTTCACGTTCCGGGCAGCCACTGTACCATCAAAAGGGGCATGTATCGTTAAATAGCCACGCATGGATTGGAGCTCTTGATAAGCCGCCCTAGCCGCCTCCAGATCGGCATTGTCCCCATTCTTTCTGGCCAAGGCCTGATCTAGATCGTTTTGGGAGATGGTCCCCTCCACCTTGCTGGTCTTCAGGATGCGCTCATAATTGCTGTTGCTGGCCAAATATTTGGCTTCCTGCGAATGGAACCGGGACTTGGCCGCAGCCAATTGTGCAATGATCTCCGGCGCATCAAGTTCCACCAACAATTGGCCCGTCCTTACCTGATCTCCAATATCCACTTTTAGTGTTTTCACATAGCTGTCCACTTTGGCGTGCACATCCACCTGCCTGAATCCCGATAACTCTCCTGGCAGTATGATCTCGGAATCCAATTTCTGTTTTTGCAGGCTCAAGGTCTCCACTTGGCTCACCGCACTCTCCTTTGGTGCTTTTTTGGCACCCTCCCCACACCCCATGGCCAACAATAGTGCCGACGAGGCCAAAACAATGGTATAAAACTTCTTGCTCATGGTATTATTCGGTTTCAATATAAAACTTACTGTTCTTGTCTTCCGGATCCAGGGACACCGAGTCCACAGTGGCATTTTTCCTCACCCAATAAAAGACGATCGGGATGATCACCAACACCGCAAATGTGGAAAAAATAAGTCCTCCGATCACCGCCCTGCCCAAAGGAGCAGCCTGTTCGCCACTTTCCCCATGCCCAATAGCCATGGGCAGCATCCCTGCGATCATCGCAATACTGGTCATGATGATGGGCCTTAACCTTATGGATGCCGCATCACGGGCAGCTGCCAGTGCGTCCCCTCCATTCTTCACCCTGAGTTCTTCCGCATTGGAGACCAAGAGGACCGCATTTGCAATGGAGACCCCAACGGCCAAGATAATGCCCATGTAGGATTGTAGGTTCAAGGTGGAACCTGTGGCAAGCAACAGGATCAAAGAACCCATCACCACCGCGGGTGCGGCTGTGAGTACCACAAACGACACATTGAACGATTGGAAGTTTGCCGCCAACATCAAAAAGATCACCACCATCGCAACAAAGAGGCCGGCTTGCAGACTGGAGAGCGTTTCCTCCAATACTTGGCTCAGCCCGATGAGTTCCACACTCAAACCCCTGGGCAAATCGCCAAAATCTGCAATCACCCGTTTCACCTCATCTGCGGCCGTGCCCAGATCGGTGTGGTCTATATTTGCCGTCACCGACACATAGGGAAGGGCTCCAAGATTGTCGTTCTCCCCATAAGTGGTCCCGGGGGTAATGGTGGCAACATCGCCCAGTACCGGTCTTGCCGTATTGGTCCGTATGGGGGTCTGTCCCAATTGCGGGATGCTGCTCACCTCACTGATGGGTACCTGCACCTGCACACTTACCGTTTGGCCTCTTTTTTCGTCCACCCAGACATTTTTGGCGGTGTACCTTGATGAGGATGTGGTGGCTATCAGGGAATTGGTGATCTCACTGACGTCCACACCGAGTTGTGCAGCCTTGGAACGATTGATGTCTATGTTCAGGGCGGGGTAGTTTGTGGACTGGGCAATTTGGGCATCCCGGAAATAGGGGATTTCCTCCAATTTGGCAATCATCTTTTTGGCATACTCCACATTGTTGATCTTGTCCACGCCCGAAAACCGTATCTCAATTGGAGTGGGCGACCCTTGACTGAGGATTTTTTCGGTCATTTCAATGGGTTCAAAGGACACTTTCAAACTGGGCAATTTTTTATGGATCCGTACCCGAAGGGAATCCTTGAAGGCATCCATATCGGTATGATAGTCCTTCAACGCCACTTGGTACAATATTTCATGCGGTTGGGCCATGAACAGGTACAGCGCCGAGACCGAATATTGGGAAGGGTGCATCCCAGCATAGACCGAAGAGATCCCGACATGCTCTGGGCCCACGATATCCTCTATTTCATCCAAGGCTTTCAGGGCAAGCTGTTCGGTAAGTTCCACCCGAGTGCCTTCCGGGGCGCGCAACCTCATCTGGAACTGGCTTGAATTGACCTTTGGAAAAACATCCCTTCCAATGATATTGATCAACAAAATGGCAATGCCCGATATCCCCACCAGATAGATGACGGATATGATTTTTCGTTGTGGCATCAGTTTCTCGATCAACCTATTGAACGAATTTCGAAATCTATCAAAACGGGATACCTTAGCCGCTCCATCCTGATGTCCATGTGTGTTCTTTTTCATGATCCAATTGGCCATTACGGGCACAAAGGTCTGCGACAACAAATAAGAGGTGGTCATGGAAAAACCGATGGCGAGGGACAAGGGCAGGAACAGTGATCCTGGAATACCGGCCATGGTGAAGGCAGGCGCAAAAATGGCCAGGATACACAGAAGGATCAATAATTTTGGGAAGGCTATTTCCATACAGGCATCCAAAATGGCCTTGGCCTTGGGTTTCCCCATATCCAAATGTTGGTGGATGTTCTCAATGGTAACGGTACTTTCATCCACCAAAATGCCAATGGCGAGTGCAAGACCACTCAGCGTCATCAGGTTGATGGTAAACCCGAAGAGGTTAAGAAACAGCACTCCCGATATGATGGAAATGGGTATGGTGAGGATAACGATGAGGGCCGCCCTTCTGTCCCCGAGGAACAAGACCACCATCAGTCCCGTGAGGATGGCCCCTATGGCTCCCTCCGTGATCAAACTCTTCATGGAGTTGATGATGTAAACGGACTGGTCAAATTCATAAGTGAGGGTAACGTCCTCTGGAAGGTTGTTCTGAATGCCCGGCATGGCCGCTTTGAGCTTTTTCACCACATCCCAGGTAGAGGCATCCGCAGATTTTGCTATACTCAAGAAAACGGAACGCCTACCATTTACCAATGCATATCCCCTAACAATGTCGGCCTCATTGCCCACGGTGGCCACATCCCCAATGGTCAAGTTTTCCACACTGCCCTTGAACAATGGAATTTTTTCAAAATCCGCCAAGTTTCTAAGGGTGTTGTTGGTCGGGGTGATATAGTCCTTATCGCCAATCCTTACATTTCCGGAAGGGGCCGTCCTGTTGTTCTCCATCAACGCGGCCACAATTTGGTCAGTGGTCAGGTTGTGGCTCCTCATCTTCGCAGGGTCCACATTCACGGTGATGGCCCTGGGGCTCCCTCCTGCCGGGGCCGGCGACATCAGTCCGGGAACCGATGTAAAGGAAGACCTCACATATTCGTTGGCAAGGTCTGCCAATTCGTTGTTTGTTCTGGTCTCGCTGCTTAAGACCAACTGTCCAACAGGAATGGTAGAGGAATCAAAACGGATGATAAAGGGAGGTTGGGTCCCCGGGGGGAATATGGCCTGCGCCCTATTGCACAATGCGGTGAGCTCGGCCGCCGCCTGTGCCATATTGGTCCCTTCATAATACGATAGCTTGATGAGGGTCAACCCTTGGATGTTCTTGGTCTCAATGGACTTCAATCCATTGTTGAAGACCAGCAAACGGACATAGCCCTTGGCAAAATAGGCCTCCATTTGGTCTGGTGTATATCCTCCAAAGGGTTGTGCCACATAGATTACCGGCATGTCCATAGTGGGCAAAATGTCCACTTTGATGTCCCTGATGGCCTGTATCCCAAAAAAGAAAAGGGCCCCAACGAACACTAGGATCGAAATAGGTTTGGCCAGTGCAAATTTTATTAAGTTCCGCAAGGTCGTTTATTTAAATTCATTTAAAAACAGGTCGAAATCCCCAGTAGCCGCAGCTTTCATTAAAAGTGCCTGCCATAAGTTGGTAAAGGCGATGTCCCTATCGGTCTCTGCACGGTTCAAGGTGTACAGTGCCGTGGTAACATCGGTCAGGGTGGTCAGCCCGTTCTCATAAAGCGCAATACGCTGTCTATATGCCGCTTGGGCCGCATCCACTTGTCTTGGTGCTTCTTTATAGGTGTCCAGGGCATATAATAATCGGGCATTGGCCGCATCGTCCATGGTTTCTATTTCCAAATCAAGTGCTCGGCTCTCCTCCTGTAATCCTTCGGTGATCAATTCCTGGGCCGCAAGTCTTTTGCTGGCCACCGATATATTGGTCAGGTTCCATACAAAACCCAATCCTATGAGATAGTTTTGGCGGGAAGGATTTATCCCATCCAAATAATCGTTTGAAAATGAGGTAGGGTCTGTGGCATAATCAGGGTTGACCCCCGAAGCCCTTGCCTGATATACGCCCAAAGCCGTAATGGAAGGAAAGTAACGGGACCTTGCCGCACCTTCCAATTGTTCACTCGTATTGATCCTACTCTGCATAAAGGTCTTGGCCGGATGTTCCTCGGAGGGGGCCATCTCTGCAATTTCCTGTATCATGCTCTTGGGCACTGTTGTGATGAAGGTGGTGTCCGCCAAATAGTTTTGGAGTTCGCCCCCCATAAATTCGATAAGCCTGTTGTTCTGGGTCTTCACCTGTTCCTTGACTTGGTTCAACGTGATCCTTGCCCTGGAAACCTCTGCCCTGGCCAGTGCGGAATCCACTCCCGGCATCAGCCCGTTCCGAACCCTTGCGGAAACATTGTCGTAGAATATCTTCGCGCGGGACAGGTTTTTCTGTTGGGACACCAAAAGCCGTTGACTTGCCAGAAGGTTCAGATAGGCACTACTGATCTTTACCTTGTGCTGAAAAAGTTCCTGTTCATAATCTTCTTGAAGTTCCCTTGCCTGCGCATTGGCAGTTTCTATGTCCCTTTTTCTTCGGCCAAATGAAAAGACCTCCCAATTGACATTCACAAAGTAAAGGGCTCCAAATGCAGCATTCCAACTTTGTTCCTCACGGTATGGGCCGGATGATCCGGCAAAGCCGTTCAGTCCGAAAAGGGGGCCAAACTGGCCGTTTATGGTGCCATAGCTCTGCTGCGCGGCCATGCTTACGCTGGGGAGGTAGGTACGGACCACCTCAGAGGTACGCTCGTTGGCCGCCAAGGCATATTTGCCCTTGGCCACTACGTTTCCATAGTTGGCAATGCCCATTTCCACAGCTTCCGGCAATCTAAGGTCCTGACCCGATGCAGTAAGGGCGAACCCGACCAAAAAGACCACGATGAGCCTTCTGAAAAAAATGAAATGTGAATATAGCCTACCAATGCGGGGGAGTCTCAACTGGTCCATGCTCCTTGACTGTTCTGTTTAATTTCTACCTTTATTTTACCTGGCTCCCATGGAAGACAGGCAGAATCAAATTCAAAAATGCAGCCAACCCATCCCCTCTCTCAATGAGGTCGATTGTTCTACATTTCTTGTTCCTTGTCCAAAGTTTGATCAAAAACAGCGTTGGTGCTCTACGTCAACCCAGTTTTTCGAGCGGCTTTTGTAGTGGTCAGAATATCATCTCCTGTTACCCATAAAGCCTGTCTCAGCAAATAACTTCATCAAAGCAGGTCATTTGCTTCAATAATGAAAAGGGGTAGTCAAAGGTTACGCTCAAACAAAACTCCCGTTTCTTTGATTTTGATTTCAAAAATGCACATCGAAATATGCTTCAACACAAAATCTTTGTAATGTTACTTATAAATTACCTCTTCAGGGACATAGCGTCTCCTTAAAGAATTGTTAAAATATATATTGATTTTTTTCTTGGGGATTTTTTAAAAAAAATCAAAAAAAATTCCTGATTACCAACAAAACCTTAACACCCTTAAGAAGAAAGTGGGTGGAAAAAGCATTCATTGCCGTTTGAAACAAAAATCGATTCAAAACCATGGTTCGTTAAAAGAAGGTTCTTGGGTTTGTTCTATTTCCAGCTATGGGCGGTCAATTTAAGGGCCGCGACCACAATGTCCTTTCGACTGATCTGGCCCACAAGGATGTCGTTTTTCATGACGGGCAGCCTGCGCCTGTTGTGCCTGTCAAAAACACCCGCAGCGTCAAAGATGCTCATGTCGTGTGGAACGGTCTCCACATTTTTGGTCATGAAGCGCTCCACGCTCTTGTCCAATATGGGCTGGTTGAAATACCTACTTTCGGAAATCTGCTTCATACAGTCCGCCTCGGAAATGATTCCCACCAAAAATCCACTGTTGTCCACCACGGGTCCACCCGAGATGTGGTATTTGGCAAAAGTCTCCATCACCTCCAAAATGGACTGGTCGGGAGAAAAGGTGATCAATTTTTTGGTCATGTAGTCCTCCACCAAAATTGGGGCATTGTACTTCTTCTTGGATTCCTCCTTCGAACGTACTCCTTGAAAACTTTTGATTGCCATGTGGTTAGAATTTGAAGTTGAACATTAAATATAGCTTTTTTTAGCGAAAAACCTAATTTTTTAGATCCAAATATGTGAACCCTTCATATTTTCATATTTTTATGCGACAACATCACCAAGCCATGAAACTTTCCCGGACAATTGCCCTTTTCCTCCTTTTTCTAGCAGCATATTGGAGCTTCAGATCTTTGACCCCTGATTACAGACCAGATGCAGACGCAGCACCCACCTCATTTTCCACCGACAACGCATTGTCCCATGTGAGGAACCTTTCTTTAGAACCACATGCCGTGGGGTTTCCCGGGCACGAGCGCACGCGGGCCTACATTATTTCCGAACTCAAAAAAATGGGGTTGGAGACCATCACCCAAGAAGGCTACACTGCCGGGGACTGGGCCAACTTGAGCAAGGCGACGAATATTTTGGCCCGGATAGAGGGCTCTGGCAATGGCAATGCACTTTTGTTGTTGTCCCATTATGACAGTAGCCCGCATTCGTCCTTGGGCGCAAGTGACGCCGGAAGTGGTGTTGCCACTATTTTGGAAGGAGTCAGGGCTTTTTTGGCCGAAGGAAAGACGCCGGAAAACGACATCATTGTCCTGATCACCGACGCCGAGGAACTGGGCCTCAACGGGGCGGATCTCTTTGTGAACAACCATCCTTGGGCAAAAGACGTGGGCCTTGTCCTGAACTTTGAGGCAAGGGGAAGCGGCGGCCCCAGTTATATGCTCATCGAGACCAATCGTGGCAATAGCACATTGATCAAGGAATTTACCAAGGCCAATCCCCAATACCCTGTGGCCAACTCTTTGGTCTATAGCATTTACAAGATGTTACCCAACGATACCGATCTTACGGTATTTCGGGAGGACGGGGACATCGAGGGCTTCAATTTTGCCTTTATCGATGATCATTTTGATTACCACACGGCCTTGGACAGGGCTGACCGGTTGGACAAGAACACCTTGGCGCACCAAGGCAGTTATTTGATGCCGCTTTTGCACTATTTCAGCAATGCCGATCTGGGCAATCTCAAGAGTCTGAACGATGACGTCTATTTCAACCTGCCCTTTTTTAAGTTTGTTTCCTATCCCTTTGACTGGATCTGGCCCATGTTCGTTATTGCGGCCCTGGCCTTTGTGGTCCTGCTTGTGCTTGGGTTCAAGAAGAAAAAATTACATGCCGTGGGCATCTTAAAAGGCTTTTTGCCCCTGCTCATCACTTTGGCCGTCAACGGGGTTGTCGGTTATTTCTGTTGGACGGTGATCACATGGTGGTATCCCGGCTTTAAGGACATGCTCCATGGGTTCACCTATAACGGCTACACCTACATCTTGGTCTATGTGGCCCTGTCCCTCGCCATCTGTTTTTACACCTACCACAAATTCCGCAAGACCGGCACCCCCAATCTTTTGGTCGCCCCCATTATCCTCTGGTTGGCCATTTGTGGATTGGTAGCTGCCTATCTGCAAGGCGCCAGCTTTTTCATTGTGCCCTTGATCGGAATGTTGGCCGCTTTTATGGTGACCATCAACCAAGAGGAGCCCAGCCCTTTCTTGTTGGTCTTCTTGGCCCTTCCAGCGGTGATCATCTATGCCCCGTTCATCAAAATGTTCCCTGTGGGCCTTGGCTTGAAAATGATGGTGGCCTCCACCCTGCTCACCACCTTGTTGTTTTTCTTGATACTGCCCTTTTTTGGGCAACTGAAGAGTATGGGCCGTGTGGCCTATCTGTTCCTGTTCCTCTTTTTCGCTTTTGGGGTGACCAGTCATATCCAATCCGATTTCAACGATAAACAACCAAAACCCAGCAGCCTGCTCTATGTTTACAATGCCGAAAAGGATTCTGCTGTTTGGGCCACCTATGACCAAAAACTCATTGGGTGGAACAGCCAGTTTCTAGGAAACACCAAAAGAAAACCAGAGGCGGAAACCTTGTTTAGCAAGTATAGGACCAAGCTGAGCTATATTGCCGATGCCCCTAAAAAAAACATTGCACTCCCCTATATTGAGACCCTAAGGGACACCGTTATCGGCGAGGAAAGACTGGTCGAACTCTGCGTTACCCCAAAAAGGAACGTGAACCGCCTGGACATCTACACCAATCCCATACCGTTGAAATCGGCCAAGGCGAACCAAATTGTACTTTCCCCTTATTTTCTGGAAAATAGGGGCAACCGTTTGATCACGCATTATGTCTCCAACAACGATTTTACCGAGTTGGAGTTGAGCTTCCCCAAAGATTCCATTCTGGAGCTTACCTTTTATGAAGCATCCAACGATCTTTTGAGCCATGGGGAGTTCAGTATCCCCAAGCGGCCCAGCAACAGCATTCCAATGCCCTTTGTGCTGAACGATGCCATACTGACCATCAAAACCTTACGATTTGACTAAAAAAATAGGGGTTTTGGGCTGTGGTTGGTTGGGATTGCCCTTGGCAAGGCAACTGGTCGGGAAATCCCACGAGGTTTACGGGACCACAACCTCGTCGGACAAATTGGACGTATTGGAGAAAGAAGGGATCATCCCTTATGTTATTTCATTATCTCCCGAAGAGATCTATGGGGACATCGAAGGTTTTCTGTCCCATATCGATATTTTGATCATCAATGTGCCCCCGAAATTACGGGGCAACCATGCGGAAAGTTTTATTGAAAAGATGGAACTGCTGTTGAATACCATCAAAAAAAGCCCCGTCACCAAAATTTTGTTCATCAGCAGCACTGCCGTATATGGTGAAATTGATGGAGAGGTAACGGAAGAAAGCCTTCCAAGCCCCACCACAGAATCAGGAAGGCAACTCTTGGCCAGCGAGGAGCTTTTTAAAAATTTGGACACCATACAGGCCACCATCCTACGGTTTGGAGGGCTCATCGGGCCCAAAAGGCACCCTGTGACCATGCTATCGGGCAGGGAAGACCTCTCCAATGGCGATGACCCTGTAAACCTGATCCATCAGGATGACTGCATCCGCATGGTGATCAACATCATCGATGAAAAGCTATGGGGCAAAACCTTTAATGGGGTATATCCGCTGCACCCCACCAAAAGGGAATACTATGGTTCCGAAGCGAAAAAAAGGGGTATTCCCCCACCCTCATACAAACCTGAAACCGCCACAAAAAAGGGAAAAACGGTGACCAGCTTGTATTTTGACCAAGGGCATCCCGTTTTCAAAATGTCCATTGAATCTTAGCCCAATCATTACTTATGGCATTCTTAACAGGATGGTATGGATAATTTTTTTAGTTTTGGCCCACTAAATTGAAAATGAATGAAAAAGACCGTATTGCTACTCCTCTTGCTCGTGGGCTTTGCCGGTACCTCACAGACCAAGAACGAACTTCTGGAACATTACAAAGCTTTCTACCAAGAAATGCGCCTACAAGGTGATGTCAACGGAGTGATCGGGGCACTGACCCACATGAACGTGCTTTCCCCATCCAAAGAAAGAAGGGACACCTTGGCATTTGTGTATATGAACGATGGCCAGCACATTCAGGCCCTGAACACCATTGGTATCGAGAAGAATGCAGATGATTCCGAGCTTGCCATCCAGATCAAAGCTGTTTCATTGAAGGCGTTGAACCAACCCAAAAGGGCCTTGGAGCATTTTGAGGCATTGTTCAGCAAGAATCCTTCCCCCTATATTGCCTATGAATTGGCCGATCTTAAAATACAGACCGGGGACATCAGTGGGGCCCTTACCAATATCGAATATGGTATAGCCAATGCCACCGATGAGATGCAATATGCCTTTTATGAGCGTCAACAGCCTTATGAGGTGCCGTTGAAAGCTGCTTTTTATCATCTGAAGGGGTTGACGGATTTCAACCAGGACAAAAACAATATCGATGCCGCCATAGTTTCTTTTGACGAGGCTTTGAAGATAGCACCAAACTTTAATTTGGCTAGTTTGAGCAAGCAGGCACTCCTATCCCGAAAGGAAGAGGCCGCCGCAGAAGGAAACTAGAACGTTATTGGTTTTTTTTTAGCTCCAGCAGCAATTTGTCGTCCTTTTTTTCCTTGATCTGGACCAGTTCGTCCACATCTTCATTGGGGACGGCTATGGAAAGTACATAATGGGCAATCTTCCATTGCCCATTTTCTTTTTTGAGCACCCCGGAACCACGACAGATCTTCATCTGGGTGTCCAGCAATTCATCGAACCAAGCAAAATTCTTGGCCTCGTCCACGTAAATATTTCGTTGCACCGCGGTGAAGTTCCAGGCCTTTCCCCTATCAAAATAAGGTTTGGAGAATGCCCTGAAATCCGCATTTTGCCAATTTTCCATGGCATCTGTACCGATAAAGACACCATCCTTGGTCATTTTACCAAAATAGCCTTCAAAATCAGCATTGGCAGCGGCGAGGTGCCAACTGTCCAAGACTTCATCTATTTTTTGTTTTTCGGTCATCTGCGCATTGAGAATCAATGTCACGACCATAAAGAAACAGCATAAAACCTTATTCTTCATCCAATATCAATTTTACGTCAAATTGACTGTTCATGATTACGTTGAACTGTTTGCGTATGGCATTGTAGGCATCCAGCATTTGAACGGCGGGTTCAGTGGTAGGCTGCTTTTCAAGGATAGCCGCCTTGGTTTTGTAGAGATAGGTGCGCAGCACCATCTGTCTGCTCTTTACTTGAAAGGTGTCGAAGAGTTCGGGGTACTGTCCCGCTTCCATCGCCTTCTCCTTTTCGATGAGATCGTCTATGGCAAGGGACAGGTCTTCGTTGTTGGTCGCCTTGTACAGCACATCCATGCTGGTGTTCAGCGCCTTGAATTCATCCCATGTTTCCACAATGGCGGTCGCCTTTTCGTTGATGACGGCCTTCTGGGGCAGTTTTTGGTAATTGAACGCAAGTTCCTCACCGGCAGTTTCCTCCGTGGCAGTCCCAGTTTTTTTGCAGCCCAACAAAACTGAAAAAAGAAGCAGTATGCCCAACAATTTTCGCATAGGCGAATGTACAAATTTTAATAAAGGGTATCTTTGTCGCGAATCGGAATTAACTTCATTTTTAATGCACAGACCCATTCTCATCATCGGCGCATGTGGCCAAATAGGCACGGAACTCACTATGGAACTCCGGGAAAAATATGGCAATGAAAGGGTAATCGCCAGTGATATCCGGGAGGGTGGTGATACCTTGATGGGCTCTGGCCCATTTGAACTTTTGGACGCCACCAACTATGCTGCCATCGAGGACGTGGTGATGCACTATGAGATCGATGAGATCTATTTGATGGCTGCCATGCTGAGCGCCACTGCGGAAAAGTTTCCGATGCGTGCCTGGAACCTGAACATGAGCTCGCTGTTCAATGTGCTCAATTTGGCCAAGGAAAGTAAGATCTCAAAGATTTTTTGGCCTTCGAGCATTGCCGTCTTTGGACCGAACACACCCAAGGAAGACACTGCCCAAAGCACCATTATGGAACCCAGTACGGTGTACGGCATCAGCAAACAGTCCGGGGAACGTTGGTGCGAGTACTATTTCAAAAAATATGGGGTGGATGTGCGGAGTGTCCGTTACCCGGGGCTCATCAGCTGGAAGACCATGCCAGGGGGCGGCACCACGGACTATGCCGTGGAGATCTACCACGAGGCGCTCAAGAAAGGGCACTACGAGAGCTTTTTGGCCAAAGGCACCAAACTTCCCATGATGTACATGGACGATGCCATCAGAGCTACCATCGATCTGATGGAAAGTCCATCAGAAAAGATCAAGGTACGATCGTCCTACAATTTGGCAAGCATGAGTTTTACGCCAGAAGAGATTGCAGAGAGCATCCAAAATCATATTCCAGATTTTACGATCAGCTATGCGCCGGATTTCAGGCAACAGATTGCGGATTCCTGGCCAAGCAGTATCGATGATTCCGCTGCCAAGGCGCAATGGGGTTGGGAGCCCAAGTTCAACTTGGACCAGACTACCCTTGAAATGCTAAACAATTTGAAGTAAATAGGCGAAGTTTATTCCTCTTCGTCATCATCCATATCCTCGGAATCCTCGACATCGTCGTTGTCATTGTCGTCGCTGTCATCGTCCGAATCTGAATCGGAATCCGAAAAGTCATCGTCGTCTCCTGGAAGTTTGCCCAAATCGTCGGTATCCAGTCCATCATCGTCATCCTCATCGTCAAAATTGGCCATGCTGCGTTCCAGTTTGGAGCTTATCTTGACCAGGTACTTGGTATCTTCCGTAGAAACCTCAACGGCCTCTATCAACTCTCCCTTCAGATTTCTAAAATTGATGACGTCGTTGTCCCCGTACCCATCCGGATATTTTTCCACCAAAAGTTTGAGTACTTCCGGGGTCAACTTTTTATAATCGACAATAACACGTTTGAGGTTATCCATAGCAATAAGATTTGTTCAGAATCGAGCTAAAATTAGAATAAAAGTAATTGCACGAAAAAAAAATATGAAAAAAATTATAGGTTGTCCTTATCCCGCCCTAGGCCTGTCTTCTTCTGGAGTCTCATCTTGTGGGAAAATAGGCCATCCTGAAGACTGATGTCTACTGCTTGGCAACCAAAAGCATTTTAGGCTCAAAGTTGATCGTAAAAGTGGTTCCTTCATTGACTTTGCTATCCACAGCGATGCTTCCCCCCAGACTGGTGATGTGGCTATGCACCAAATAGAGTCCCACACCCTTACTGTCTTTGTTTCCATGGAATTTCTGGTCCAAGCTGAAGACCAAATGCCCAACCTTATCCATGTCGAAACCCATTCCATTGTCCGAATAGATCAATGTTTGCCCGCCATCTTCCCAAACAGACCTGATGGAAATGACGGGAGGGACACCGGGACGTGCGTACTTGATGGAATTGGTGATCAGGTTGAGAAAAACACTTTCCATATATGAAGGGACAAACTCCACCCCTTCCAATGCAGAAAAATCCACCTCAAACATTGCCCCGGCATTCTGGATCAACGTGCCAATGGTTTTCTGCACTTTCAGTAGCGTTGCATAAAACCCCACTACTTCTTTTTTCTCGGCCAAGATGTTGTTTTCCACCAAGGAGTTCAGGGAGGTCTTTAATCCTTCCGCAGACAGTCTTATGTAACTGAGGATCTCCAATGTCTCCGTATCTTCTATGTTGGATGGATCAATCAAATCGACCATGGATATGAGATTGTTCAGTGGAGATCTGAGGTCATGGGAGGTGGTATAGTTCAACCGCTTCAGCTTCTCATTCACTTCGGAAAGCTGGCTCAGGCGTGAAACGCGCTCATTTTCAAGTTCCTTTTTGTACGTGACATCCTTGGCTATGGCATAGATCAATTGTTCTTTTTCCACAGGGATGGATGTCCAGTGCAACCAGACCAGTTCCCCATTTTTGCACACATATCTGTTCTCAAAATTGACCAAGGGGACATTCTGTTTCAATTTTGCCCTATGCCCTGCAGTGAGTTTCTTGTCTTCTTCATAAATGAACTCGGAAATCGGTTTGGAGCCCAATTCCTCTTCGGAATACCCCAAAAGTTTCACGAAGGCAGGATTGGTTTTTACAAAATATCCATCATAATCGGCAATGCAAAGACAATCAGTGGATTGCTCAAAGAGTGGTTCTAGTTGAAAGTACATTTGTTTGGTTGTTCATTTGGCTATCCACAAAGTTACTCCCAAGTTGTTTCCGATAACAGCCAAAGCCCAAATTTTTTATGTAGAAATTTGTTTGACCCCTTGTATTTGCTGTTTTTGTGGGGATATGCTTACATCAATATGTTGTTCACTGGCTCTACTGCTGGGGGGAGTTCCGTCTCTTCGAGCATTTCCCTTAGATCGATCTCTATGGTACGTGACAATGCGGCCATGGGAATATCATTGGCACCACCTTCAAAAGGGTTTTCGGTACTTTCCCCGACCTGTTCCAAGGAGGTGAACACCCACCCCACGACCACACTGAAGGGAATGGTGAGCCAAACCCCGTAGATGCCCACTTTTGCAAACTCATCCAACATGCCAAACGGCACCAAAATGGAGAACAGCACAATAAAGAACATATTGATACTGGCAAACTGGCGCGGATATGGAAAATTCTTGATGCGTTCTGCCTTACCTTGATGGGTGAAGAAATCTTTGAGCACCGATTCCATGGCCACATAGGGATAGGCGTCCACCATCCCTTTTTGTCGCAGCTCCCTCAGGTCTGCTGATTGGAGAGAAAGAAGCTGTGTGGCCCTGTTCTTCTTTTTGAGGATATACTCCATTTCCTCACCGGACAGGTAGGGCTGCAACTGTTCCTCCAACTGGGTTTCCCATTCGGGCACACTATAGTTCTTTCGGTATTCCTTGGCGTAGGCCTTCGTCAAGTTCTCCCAAGGTCTGGGTTGACGCAATTGGAACCTAAGGGCCGTTAGCCATGCAATATGTCTGTATATGAGCCTTTTGTGGACAGCATAGAGTTCTTCCTCTTTTGCAGTTGGGTCAATGACAAAATCTTTGGCCATGATGCCCCAAGTGCGACTATCGTTCACAATGGCACCCCAGATCATTCGGGCCTCCCACAAACGGTTGTACGTCTGGGTATTCTTGAACCCTGCTATGAATGCGGCGGCTGTGCCCACAAGGGCCACGGGCAGCCACGGGATCGCCAACCATTTTAGATCAAAAATTTCGTATAGGACCGTGGGGACAATGGACAACACCAACAACCAGATAATATTCCTTCGGGTCCACAGCAAAAATTCCTTGATTCGGTAATGGCTTCCTGTATGCATCTTGCTTTTTGTTTTATGGCTGATTTTCAAGATTCATTGCCACGCTAGGATCATATACCGTCCTGAAACCCAAATGTTCCATCCCCGAATCGGGACTGGTGGCCATTCGGGCACTGATGCGGTAGCTTGCACAGTACGAGGCACTGCAAAGGAACGAACCGCCTTTGATGACTTTTTCCTGGACATATGGATTGGAAGCATTGAATGCCCTTGATGCTCCTTTTGGATTTTTTGTAACAGCCTGTTTCAGCGACAATTCCTTGTAGTAATCCGTGTTGTACCAATCGCTGGTCCACTCCCATACATTGCCTGCCATATCGTACAGCCCAAAACCATTTTTGGGATAGCTCATCACGGGGGCCCTACGCTCAAAACCATCCGTCTTGGTATTGTTCACGGGAAACTCTCCTTCCCATGTATTGGCATGGGAGCTCAATTGATCCAGATCACTTCCCCAAAAAAACAGTTCGTTGCTTTGATCGGCCCGGGCAGCGTATTCCCATTCGGCCTCGGTCGGCAACCTTCTTCCTGCCCATTTACAATAGGCCTCGGCATCCTCAAATGCGATGTGCACCACAGGTTCGTTCTCTTTTCCCATAATGTCGGTTCCCGGTCCATTGGGGTGTTTCCAGCTGGCCCCGATCTTCCATTCCCACCATTGCGAATAGTCATACAGGTTCGGGACACTTGACTTGGTCTTTTTGAACACTAGCGAACCTGGTTGTAAAATGGAGTCATGGGGTTTTGGTGTGCCTTGTGGCAATTGCTTTTTCATTTCGTCCCAATCGATTTCCCGCTCTGCGACCGTCACATATCCTGTCTCTTCAACAAATCTTGAAAATTGGCCATTGGTCACTTCATGGATGTCCATAAAAAAACCGTCCAAAGCTATCTTATGGGCCGGTTTTTCATGCATCATCGCCATTTTGTCCTGAGATACGGCCCCTTGAACAAACTCTCCTCCCGGTATCCAGACCATCCCTTCTGGCGTTTGCGTCGACGGTGGTTCCGTCTTTTGCCTTACTGGTTCCAGCTGCCTTTCCCCATCAACGCTTTGGTGGTGCTTCTGGTCTTTATCTTTACAATTGGTGAAAGCCAACAAAAAAGTCGCCAGTAATAAAAACTTGAAATTTTGCTTCAATATCATCAATCTGCCATTGTTGTTTTAATGCTTTTCAAATACGTCCCAATTTAATCATAATACAACTATCAAAATCACAAAATACAGTATCCTGACCCAGATGCGCCTTGAAAAGCCATAAGATCTTTAAAGGAAATGACACGGTTTCAATCGTTGAATGAGTGCCATTAGTGCTTATTTTTAACACATTTCACACCAGTGTAATTTGGTAAACCGCACCAATGCTTATCATTTCATTTCGTCTAAAAAAATATTTTTAACATGTTGTGCGTTATTGGATTATATACTTTTGGCTAGTTTTTAATACGGTGTATTTTAATGAGGAACATCCTGCTTATCATTTTCGTTTTTGCCCTATGTTCATCCATTTCAGGACAGCAAGCCTTGCCGTTGAAACTGGGGAAGGAAAACATCAAACCCCTGACAAAATTGGTGGACACTTCCCTCCAAGCCAGCTTGGAAGAGGAAATGATGGGCAATGAGGTATGGTCCCATTTAATTTCACAGAAGAAAATGGCCATTGGCATTGTGGATCTGAGCAACCCGGAAAATGTCAGGTTTGCCCGAATCAACGGAAACTACATGATGTATGCCGCCAGTCTCCCTAAAATCGCGATTCTGCTATCCGCCATGGATGCCCTGGAAAAAGGGGAACTTGTGGAGACGCCAGAGGTAAAAAAAGACATGCGGCTGATGATCAGTAAATCGGACAATGCCGCTTCCACCCGTATGATCGACCGGATCGGATATGCCAAAATAGAATCTGTGATGACCGATCCCAATTATGAATTTTATGATGAGGACAATGGAGGGGGCCTATGGGTCGGCAAACGCTACGGAGGTGGAGGTGACACCAACAGGGAACCCTTAAAACAACTCAGCCATGCCGCTTCAGTGACCCAAGTTTGCCGCTTTTACTACTTACTCGCCAATGGCAGGCTGGTCAATGAAAAGAGGTCCAAACAGATGTTGAGCATTATGGAGAACCCAGAGCTCCATCACAAATTCGTGAACACCTTGGACATCATCGCGCCAACCGCACGTCTCTTTCGCAAATCTGGATCTTGGAAAACCTACCATTCCGATTCCATTTTGGTCTGGGGCAAAGAATCCAACCGAAGGTATATCCTAGTGGCCTTGGTGGATGACCCCGATGGGGAGCAAATCATTCGAAATTTGGTCAAACCCATCGAAAAAGTATTGAAAAAACCCGAAATTTAGTCATTGGATAGTCCCACGACCAATGATCTATAGACTGGCAAACAACTTTTTTGACATTAGAAAAGGGGAATACAAAATCTCCCTTTATATGTTTTTTTACATCTTTCTGATTATCTCCGTACTGTTGATCATTAAGCCGACCATCAATGCCCTGTTCCTTTCAGAGCTTGGTGCCGAAAAACTTTCCATAGCTTACGTACTGGTTGCCCTCACCGCCGTTCTCAGTTCCTTGTTCTACACCCGGGTACTGGCCAAATTTGGCCTGAACCATATCATAAAAACCACACTCACAACATCAATTATCGTGTTAGTGGCCTTGGGAAGCCTGTTGAAATTGGGATTGATGAACACCTATTTGCTCTTCTTTTTCTACATCTGGGTGGCCATTTATGCCGTGTTGTCCGCTTCCCAGTTTTGGGTCTTGGCCAATTTGGTCTTCAACGTCAGGGATGCAAAACGGCTTTTCGGATTTATTGGTTCCGGAGCCATCTTAGGTGGAATTTTTGGAGGATACCTTACGTCCATTTTTGCCCCTCTTTTTGGCAATGAGATCATGATTTTTATTGCGGCCCTGTTGCTGATGGGGTGTTTTCCCTTGCTTCGGTTCATTTGGAGGCTTCGGGTGAACAAATTGGATGAGTTCAAACAGAAAAAGCGCATCTCCCTGACCGATGGCCATCCCTATAAATTGATCAAAAAATCCCGACACCTTACTTACATGGCCCTCACCGTGGCCGTTGGGGTCTTGGTGGCCAAATTGGTGGATTACCTGTTCAGTGATTTTGCCGCCAAATCCATAGAAGACCCCGAGGAACTGACCTCATTTTTGGCCTTTTGGTTTTCCTCCTTCAATTTATTGTCGCTTGCGGTACAGCTCTTTCTCACGCATCGCATAGTGGGTATTTGGGGGGTTGGCTTCTCCTTGCTCCTATTGCCATTGGGCATCCTTTTTGGCGCAGTTTTTTTCTTGATACTTCCCGAACTCTCCGCAATCGTCGCCATCAAGGCGATGGATGGGGTATTGAAACAATCCATCAACAAAAGTGCATCAGAATTATTGGTGCTTCCCTTGCCCTTCGAACTGAAGAGCCGGACCAAATCCTTTATTGATGTGGTGGTGGACAGTATTGCCACCGGTTTCGCAGGTTTGTTGCTCATCTTCTTTGTCAGTGCGCTTGACCTCGGGACCACCAGCATTACCCTCTTGATCATTGGCTTGGTCTTGGTGTGGATTTTCTTTGTGGGGGTTTTGCGCAAAGAATATTATGCCACTTTCAGGAAAAATCTGGAAAACGCTTCAGACAAAACCACCGGTAATTCTGCCGAAAAGGTGAAAAAGGTTTCTGTAGTCGAGGGAATGAAAAGTGTTTTTTCAAGTGGAACCGAAGAGCAGCTCCTTTTTATGCTCAACAAGTTGATGGAAATCAATGATAGGAGGTTTTTGGATGATGTCATCCGATTATTGGACCATCCTTCACTAAAAGTGAAAGCAGCCGCCATGCGCAACCTCTACTTTTTGAACAGTGCCACCATGGTGGTCAACATCAATGAACTTTTGGGGTATGGGGATGAGGAATTGACTTTGGCCACTTTTGAGTATCTATTACTGCATTCAGACCAAAATGAGGAATATATTTTTGACCAATTTCTGGATGCGGAAAGCCCGCTGATTCGGGATACGGCACTGTACTGTTTGGCATTGGAAAGTGCGGGGAACATGACCCTAAAATCAAGACACGATTTGGCCGGAAGATTGGAAAAACGTCTGGCCCAAAAAGAAACTCCACTAAATCCACTGGTGCTGAAGACCATTGGCACAGCGGGATATTCGCACTATTATCCCGTGATCATGGAAAGCCTTGAAAGCAAAAATGAAACACTGAAGCAAGCTGCCATCATCGCCGCCGGCATCAGCATGCGGCCCATGTTCATCAACAAATTATTGCACTTGCTTCCCCAGAAAGCTACGCGACCACTGGTTGTTGAGGCCCTGAACAACTATGGGCCTGGGATTCTGCCCATTTTGGTCTCCCATGTAAAAAACCGGACGGTGAGCCTTGACATCTGCCGTTTTGTTCCGGTGGTGATAAAATCGTTCATGTCCAAAGAAGCGGTCCATTCGCTGTTTCTATTGTTTGATGATGTAGATCTCAGCATTCGCTTGGAAGTGGTGCGTGCCCTGAGCGATATTCGAAAAGAACGCCCTACCTTACGCTTCAATCGGTTTAAGATCGTGGCCAAGATCTTTGAGGAATGCAAACTGTACCATCAGACGCTTTCGGCCATGCACACGCAGATCATCATCTCGTACCGAAACCGGAAAAAATCAGGGGCAACTGTCAATTCCGAAGAAAGAGAAGCCCGTGCTTCACTTTTGGAACTTTTGGAACGAAGACTGGATTCCGGTTTGGAACGTATATTCAAACTTTTGGGATTGAAATATGTGCAGGAAGATGTACAGAATGCCTATTTGGGGCTTTTGAGTCCAAAAGAGGAATCGCGGAACAAGGCCATTGAGTTTTTGGACAACCTGCTTACGGGCAATCTGAAACAAAAGTTATTGCCCATCATTGAGGAAGCCACGATGGATTTCTCTTCCGAAGAATCCATACAGAAAATCAAACACGCTATTCCCAGTGAAATGGAGTGTTTTGAGCAATTGTTGCAAGTTCCGGATGTGAATTTGAGGTTGGCCGTGATCTACCTTATCGGCAAGCAAAAAGACAGTCGATTCAAACCCCTTTTGGAGCGGTTTGAGACCGATGACAACCCAAAACTCAAAGATTTCGCCCAAAAAGCCTTGGAAGAAATCAGCCTTTCCTAACAATTTTGTCAATGGCAGAGGCCAAATACATGTGGTCCGAAGCTGAGTTTTTCCGAAGCACGTTGGTCATCAACACCACCATATATCTGCAGTTGTCCGGGTGCTCCACAATGATGACGGAGTTCATGAAGTTTTGCACATTACCCATGTATTTTCCGCACTCTTCACCCTTACTTCGGTCGCATTTATAGAGACTCCCAGATTTAAAATAAACCGCAGCCTCTTTCAAAGCTGGGGATTGCGCATAGCGAATACGCCTGTCGGTCATGTACATCAAGCGTTTCATCTCCAAGCTGCTTGCTTCGTCTATCACTTTTCCCTGTTCCAACTGCACCAAAAATTTCATCAGGCCATAGGGTGTACCAATGCTTCCGCCCTTATCGCCCACATAGGTGTTGGCCCCGGAAGTAAAGAAACTGCCCAGTCGCCATTCATCCGAAGTAATGCCCAAATCGCGAAGCGGAACGTTCACCACATCATTGGCCAAATCGGTCAAATCCTTTTTGGGCGTTTCCTTAAAATAGGCCATGGCCTCTTCTTCTGTGAGTTCAGGATATTTTTCACCAAAAGCGGCCATCAAAAGTGCTTCGCGCCAAACAATACTGGCCGCCCCGTTATTGCTCACCGAAAGCATGTGGTCGACCCATTCGTATAAACTGAACATATCGCTGGCAATCACTTGGCGTTTCACCAAGGTATTTTTCTCCACGTTGAAAATTGGGATGGTATGCTCATCGGTCAGGCCCCAAACTCCTGCTTTGACCACCTTGTTTTTCAGTAATTGTGTGCGCAGCTCGAAAGAATCAGGGTAAATTTTGGCCAGTTGTTCAAAAAGCGCCGTAAGCACTGCCAATTTGCCCACACTTCCCGGCTGATAACCCAAGGTTTTGTTCCGTTCGGCATAGCGAACACTGTCAGGGTCTGAAATATCCAAAATGGTCAAGGAATAACTCTTGTCCAAACCACGGAACAACGCACCAACATCCTTTTGAAAGGCTTCATCCACCACAAAAAAGCTTCCCAAACTATCCTCCTTTCTGGACAACAAGTTCAGATGGATGTCTTCCCAAGATTTCTTAGCACCTTCGGGCAATGGGGAAGATGTCTCCTTCAATTCCCCATTCTTGATCATTTCAAGACGTTTAAGTCGCTTTATTCCCGTACGCTCATAACCGTCAATGGGATATTCCACAAATTCGGTGAATCCCAATCCTATCAAACCTAAAAATGCTAAAGCAAGTATCTTTTTCATCTACAGTTTTTTGGAAAGTGAAATGCGTTTGGCAAGGTCAATCTTGGGGGTGATGGATTCCAAATAGGTGGATCCCAATGCCTTTTTGTTCTCCACAAAAGGACGGATCTGGAACAACCAAAGCTTATTGTCCGTAAAGCCCAGCTCCACATCATAGGCCCCTTCGTAATCGGAATGGGTCTCTTTGGGGACCCGCTCCCGAATGGTGCGCGCCAAATCATGGATTTCCTTGATGTTCCGTTCGTTCAGGACACGATCTTGAAAAGTGGCCTTCTTCTTTTCGGTTCCACCCGTTTTGGGCAGACCGTTATAAAAACGTTCCCGAGCAGGTGCCAATAAAGTGTAACCTCCTTCATCTTTGATGAGGTATTGTTCCGCGGCCTGACCATCAACGGCGCCACCAGCACCTCTGCTGAATGCCACGGTAAGGTCCTTGTCCGTACCCGAACTGATTCCCTTGGTGATCAAAACACCGGAATAGTCCACATCCACACTGGGAATCACCAAAATGGAAGGGAACACATTCTCAGGGTTCAGCAGGTATTTTTGACGCCATTTAAAGCTTCGTTCGGTATAGGGTGATGCCCAAACATCCTTGATGCCTTCCAATATTTTTTCCTTATCCACGGAATTGAAGATGGTGAGGTTCAATCCTGCTCCCGTGAATTCCTTCAAATCTTCCATATTGGTATCGCTGCGCAGAAAAACGGGAAGGGTTCCCAATTCAGAACCCAAAATTTCCTTGAATCCGGTTTCCAGTTGATCGATAAAATTATCCTGTAATGGCATTTTTTTAATGGCCGCCCTCAAAATTTCCAATTGGCGCAGTTGGTAATTCTCCACCTCCATTTCGGATATGCCCGAAGCCGACATCCGGTTGGCCTCTTCGAACATTTTGGTCAGAAATTGCCAATACGACCCTTCTTGATCTGTCATTTTTTGATCCATATGTGTTCTGAAAATCCCGAAGGGAATCACCAAACCTTCCACTACTTTTTCGGGAAACATTTTTTTGAGCTGACCCAAATTGGCAGCTTTGGGACCACACAGTTTACCCGAGTCATCGGCATCCACGTTCCGCATGTCCAATACTTTGTTTTCGTCCAACCGTATTTGCCCTACAGGAACCTCAATACGTTCTTCTTTCCGTTCCACTTTCGCAAAAAGCGCCAATTCCTCTTTGGTCATTTGGTTTTCGGGTTTCAAGATCACGTTCCCTTTGTTGGAAACCGCGTAGAACACCCGGGTACCATCATATTTTTGAAGGTTTTGCAAGTTTTCATCCGATAGTGCCGCATTGGGAATCCCCAAGTTGCGGGCCAACAATTGCACGTGGGACACCATATTCCCTTCAGCAACCGTGGCGATACCGGCAACCGGTTTTAAATCGGAAGGCGGGCGTTGGAACACATAGATTTTGTCCGAGGAAACTTCAATATCATCCGAACTGCCTCCCACGACGACCAACTCCCCAAAAGCATAGCCTGGATTGAGTCCGCGGATGGTACTTTGGTTCCGTAGGTCCATCACCTTGTTCGCCAATTGGGATTCCGTTGAAATCAGATCGCCCAATTCCCCTACGCTCTGCCCTAAATGTAGCGCCACGGAACCACGGATCTTATCATCCACAAAACTGGCGGTAAGCGGTTCAAAGGCAACATATTCTTTTACAATGCCGTCATAATTGGCCTTGACCATGGCCGCGCTCCACTCCACCGCGGACCTTGCCCGGTTCAATACTTCGGTCAATTCGCCGAGGGAGCGTTCCTGGGTTTCATACTTGGTGAGATCACTGGCCAGTTGGTCCCATTCCCATTGCTCCAAATAGCCCGACCCGGTAACAGCCATACCCAAATAGCAGATTTTATGCAGGAGTTCATTTACGTTTTCAGGTTGATAGTCGGACGAACCTTTGAAAACGATTTCTTCGAGTTTTAGGGAAACATCCAGTAATTGGAGGCGAGCTTCGGGTCTTTTTTCTTCCATAAGACCGTTTCGGATATCGAACAGAAGTTGGGAAGCTTGCTCCAACAACAATTTTGGACTGTCCATCAATGTCGTATTGGAAGCGAAAGCCTGAATGGAATTCCCCAATGCGGTTCCTTTGGTCAAGGGAGCCATTTTGGGAAGTGCCGAAATGTCCACGGGTTTATGGAATTCCTTCATGGTGACCAACAGCTCATCCAATTTTTTGGAAATATCCGAGGTCATCTTGGCACTGTGGGCCTGCTTGAAGCGTACCACTTTTTGAATATCACCTTCTTCGGGTTGGCTGTGGATCTTCACCCGTAAATCCATAAATGGCAGATACAGATCTGATATCACTTTGGATTCGCTCCGCATCTTTTGGGCCACGTTGTCGTCCCCGTTGTGGGGAATATCTTTTAAAGATTGGCGGACCAAGAAGTATTCGTCCTTCAAAACGGCATCCTTCGCCAAAAGCCATTTGTAAAATTCGATGCCCCACGCTTGCTCATCCTCAGCCTGGATGGCACCTCTATAAAATTGTCCTTTTTGATTGATCCAACCATCATCTACACTCTTCAAATATTTGTCGAGTTGGTACTGCTTCAGTCGGGAATGGTCGTTTTCAGCATCCCAAAAAGGTTCTTGATCGGTGTAGGCCAATATCTGGCCCAAATAAATATGGTTGGATTTCCCCAAGGCCACCACTTCATCTTTATATCGAGCGTGCTGCACCCCTGGCCCTATCTCATCCGGGCAGGGATCCTTCGGTGCGCGGATGCTCCCATCGGTACAGAACCAACGGATGTCCTTGTAGGGTCCTCGAATATCGTTTTTAAACTTATTCACAAGCAAAGCAATATCCTTCGGCGGCACTTTTTGGGCCTGATTTGAAATGGGGAATAGGATTAAAAAGAATAATACAATTCTATACAAACGTTTCATAGCAATCACGTTTTGAGTAGGGTTCGGTGTAGTAAATATATTCAATTCACATCAGAAAATGTCATTCAAGTTCCATCTTGCCATTTCGGTACATTTCCAAAATTAGTTTGAATTACCGACCTACTTTATGTCAGAAATGATACCCCGGCAAAAGTCAACCCTCACTTTTAAACCCTAAAATGGCTTATCCAGAGAAGAACTGTAAATTTGCAAGAATGATCGAGTCCATACAGGACGAGTAATCAGCTAGAAAATTAACGGGTAGTGGCAACTGGTTCACCTTTAGAAGAATCCAAAATAGTTTATTTGACAACAATTGAACAGGACCCACTACCTGATTCCTTTGAATATCCCCATTTTTATACACCGATTGCCATTGCCAAAAAAGCGGCACAAGACCTTCAACATAGATTGAAACAAAGTCTACCGAAATTGGTGGATCAACCAACCGGACGTATGTTGGGCGTGCTTGTGGTGCAAACCAAAGACGGTGGACTTGGATATCTCAGTGCCTATTCGGGGGAGCTACAGCCTGAACTGGAAATCTTGCCTTTTGTACCTCCTGTCCATCAATTGCCAAAAGGGGAGGATTTTCCAGAAATGGCCGTCATCAATGCCATTAACAAAGAAGTAATGGAGTTGGAAGAAAGTGATGGGTTCATCAGTGCCGAGCAGCAATTAAAAAAAATCACCGAAGAGACCAAAGAAAATATATTGGCCGCCAAGAAAGCAGCAAAAAAGGGCAAAACGGAACGCGACAGGCTCAGGAAAGAGTCAATGCACCTTCCTGAAAAAGAACGCCAGAAACTCCTGGAAGATTTGGCAAATCAAGGGGCCAATGAAGGAATGGACCTGAGGCGTTTTACCCGTTCGGAGAACTTGCGGCTAGAAAAGACAATATCCGCATATGGGAAGTTCCATGAACGGATTGAAGCGCTAAAAACCCAGCGTAAAGCCAAGTCCATGGAGCTACAGGACTCCATTTTTAAATCCTACATTTTTTTGAACAGTCTCGGAGAAGGCAAAGATGTCAAGACGGTCTTTACCGATTTTGGGGTTGACGTGCCACCAGCCGGAGCTGGGGAATGTGCGGCTCCAAAACTGTTTCAGTACGCTTTTCAACAAGGAATGAAACCCGTGGCACTGGCTGAGTTTTGGTGGGGGCCTGCTCCCAATTCGGAGATACGGGAACATGGCAAGTTTTACCCAGCCTGTAAAGGGAAATGCCGCCCTATTTTGGCGCATATGCTCAAAGGAATTCCTGTAAAACCAAATCCCTTATTGGAAAATTTTGGAGCAGGAAAGAAACTGGAAATTCTTTTTGAGGACGAACATTTGGTGGTCGTGAACAAACCTGCCGGCATGTTGTCCGTGCCGGGAAGGCATATAAAGGACTCGGTCAAGACCCGTATTCAGGAAAAATATGCCAATGCCAACGGCCCAATGATTGTACACCGGCTGGATCAAGACACCTCGGGGATCATGATCGTTGCCCTTTCCAAAAAAGCGCACAAACTGCTCCAACAGCAATTCTTGGAGCGGACCATTCACAAAACCTATTTTGCAATACTGGAAAAATCTGTTGAAGAAACGTCTGGAAAAATTGAGCTTCCCCTTGTTTTGGATATTCACAACAGGCCCATGCAAATGGTACATTATGAGCATGGCCGACCTGCATTGACACTTTATGAGGTGATACAAAAGACAGCCACCCAAACTTTGATCAAATTGAATCCTGTAACGGGACGTTCGCATCAATTGCGGGTGCACTGTGCGCATAAATCGGGACTACATGCGCCAATTGTTGGGGATAATTTATATGGCACTCCGTCTGAGCGACTTTATTTACATGCGCAACAGGTAGCATTTATGCATCCCATGACCAAAAAGCCGATGAAGATAGGAACGGAAATTCCTTTTGGTATATAATAATTAGGGTGCTGGTCACCAATTCCGAAAACAGTATTTTATTGCTTTCGATCGGTTGGAGAAAAGTAGCCTCGGCAAGAATCGAACTTTATGCCCGGACTCCCATATTTACTGGGGTTTCCACTTTTTGAATTCAAAATGTTGACGATTTGTGAACTTTTGTGATTGATTTGTCTTGCGTCATTTCAAAGATAATCAAACTGGTTTAAATGATTGACTTTGAAGTCAAAGACTATCGTTCGTTTGAACTTTTTATTCATTGTTTTGCCTTATCAAAGCAGTCCTGCGTTATTGATTGTTCGTACTCTAGAATTGTTTTCGCTCCTACATTCGAGTTTTTATATTTTCCTCCAAGATTTTCAAAGACACATTCACAGTATTCATCTGCTATTTTTTTGTCAATTTCTGGATTGGTATTTCTGAATTTCTTACTGCATTCTACAATAACATTTTCTTGAACATTCCTTTTTACTCTAAAGTAGTCATATACATTATAACCAATAACGATGATTACTATTGCAAGGCCAAGGTGTTTATACTTCTGCATCGTTTATTTGAACTTTCTATTTTTTTGTTTTAAGCTATAGATTATTCCAGTAACTAGTCCCAACAGACCACCTATATAACTGAAATTATGCATAGTACCAACTGCAATAAAATTTTTGTTGTCAATTAAGTTTTGAGGTAACCACCAATTAACCCCTGTTTTGGCCAGATAGAGTTGACCATACACCAATCCGATTAATCCCGTCAAAAAAGCGACCATCATAGTTATTAATATTGCTTTCATTGTAATTCTGAACATCAATTTTTGGTTTTGATGTATCAATCCAACTAAGCCAAGTATCATACCAACTGGTAATCCCACCCACCAAGTTGCCATAAATCCAACAATGGAAACTTCAAATCTTGGATTGGAAAATATTGCCTCGCTTCCGGAATCGACCAGTCCAAATTGATAAAATTTAAATTTTGTATAGTATTCTGGGGAAATTGTATAGGTTAGTTGGTCGTGCAGAATGCCGTAGATTCCACCAATTAAAGGTGCCATTAGAATTATTAAAATCAGAATAATTAATTTCTTCATTTAAGGAATTTAAATGCACAATCGTTTATTTGAACTTTGTATTGACTCAGTTTTATTTGTTTTTCCGTTTAGCTTTTCTATTCATTTTTCTAATATCCCTCTTTTCAAGCCTTATGGCCTTTTTATCCCTTTTTTGTTTATCATTTTGGGTCAGAAAATGAATAGCAAGAACAATTTGTACATTTCGGTCTTCCAGATCCCAATTTTGAGGATATTCTATTATATTCCAGACCAGAAAATTTCCAGAATCAAAAGATCCAACGTTTTCTAATTTTTCAGCATAACCTTCTAGATACGGATTTGATTCCCCCATTTTTTTTAAGAACCTGATGAAATTTTCATTTTGGCTGAAACAAATGCTTTTATATTCATACTTCGGTTCTATTGTCCTCCAAGTCTTGCAAAGACCCCATATTTTATCAAATGTTGAATCAGATATTTCAGAATATAATCTTTTCTGCCTTCGCCAACTTATTTTGTCTTGCACATAAGATTGTTTCCAATCTGCTAAGTCAGGCAAAGAAAATTTAAAACAATTCCCGAATTTGGTCTCATCCACACTGCCACAAAGTTCTCTCTGCACAAAATCTGCCATAGTATTCAAGTCCTTGACCTCGGTATCAGAAAAATATTCGTTTAGGTCAACTTTGGATTCTTGTCCAGTACAAATCCCTAAACTTAGAATACATATAATTAGCAACTTATATTTCACTGGGTTAGATTGAATCAAACTTATCTTAATCGTTTATTTGAACTTTCTTGTCTTTAGTGGCTACTGTTTTCCTATTATTTTTGGAATGAACACATCTTCTTTTCCAAATTGATAATCGATTTTCATTTCTTTCAAAAACTCCAATATCTCAATAAGCTGGTTTCTGTTTATTTGACTTTCAAGAGTTACAAAAATCCAATTATTCTCCCCAGGTTTATTTTCCGTGAATGGGAGGTTTGCCATGATTTCATTTTTGCAAGAGGCCACGGTGTGAAATTTTAGGTCTTTCATCATAAGCCCATCTTCAGAAAACAATATGAAATTATTAACCATTCTCTCGGGTTTTAAACCCAAGGATAGAGGATCGTTCTTCAAAGAATCAACCCAGCTATTAAATTTACTGGTAAAAGCATGTAGTTCGGAGTTGGATGTTGAATCAAGCTTTTCTCCTTGGATTTCAAATGTGCCGTTATTCTGTCCAATCATTAAAATTGGAACTTGAAAAAGAAGGATTATGATAACTGCTCTAATCATATTATTTAGCATAAGGGGATAGTTGTTTTTTTGAACTTTAGAAATTAAACATTCTATCTTCTCAAATTATTCTCTAATTCTGCAACCATCATTATTAGCTTATCTTTTTCTTCTGAAGACATATCACGTGAATATAAAGCTTGAATATCTTTTAGTTCGGTCAAAAGCTCATGCCAGCCATCCGTCATACCATTTACATGCTTTCTTGCACCTTCTAACCTCTTGGAAATTTCAGTTCTTCCTGATTCCTTAAACATAAAACCAAATGACTCGTACTTTTCCCAGTAATCACTCATCGTTTATTTGAACTTTAATTATTAATAATAGTTATTTTAATACGATGGTTTGTTCAATCGGTTCGTTGATATAATTAAAACCTAGCTTTTTCATTTTGTGTATTGGACTGTCAAACCCAATAATATTTTTTCCGCCAAATGACCTTAAATCCAAAACCTGAAATTTCCTTTTGTACTTAGAAATAGTAAGTTTTTCCAAATCCACTATTCCTATTTTTTGATGAGTCCCTCCAAAAAAGGACTTGTCCCAAATCGGCATTGCCACCTTTAGTCCATTGCGAGTCCAGATTGCAGGTCCACCGCAATTTTCTGTAATTAGAATTTCCTTAGCGTCATTTATTATGACCTTACATTTTCCGCTTAAAGGTGAACCCATTCCAATTTCTTTAAGATCGGAATAGATCAATGTAGCCTTATTTTCATTTTCTTTTCCGTTTGGGTTCTCAATCGGAAAATCCCAAGGATTAGGGTATTTTAATGATTCCATAGTGAACCCAACAATTCTACCAATTGAAAGTTCGTCAAACTTTAATGCCTGAAGAATCGTTCGAGCTTTGTCTTTGTCCGATTTTTTGGCTATATCAAATTCATCCATAAGACCACTTTCCCAAAGACGTTCATTTCCCGTCATTCCTTCAATTCCGACTACGCTATTCGCTTTAAGGTAAATTTCTTCTTTGGTCATTTTCTTACTGGAACAACTTGATTAATAGGGTTTTGCCTTAATCGTTTATTTAAACTTTTAATTTCTTATCACTCTAAAATCACAACTAAATTTTTTCAGCGTTTCTATTTAAAGTGACTTTTCAATTATTCTATGATTTTTCAATATTGAGTTTAAATCCATTGGTTGTATAAAATCCGTAAAGCAGTTTTTACAAATCCATTCAAACTCCGAGTGATATCCCTCTACTTCATATTCCGAGGTGGCTTCCCCTTCTGAAATAGTTGCATAACATATTTCACAATGGTCATGAGCCCACCCACCCTTTATAAGTGTCACTTTGGATTCGTCATATTTTTGACCAGTATAAAGCCAAGTTGAACCACCATTGATGGCTATCAATGCATCAGGGCAAGAATATTTTCTGAATTCCCAAGCATACTGGCGTAATTCAATTAAGTAATCCACTGGTATTTCACCATTTTGGACGAGTAAATATTTTTTGATTTCACTTTCCATTTTCAAACTTGAATTCAACTTCTTCATTGGGATATTTGACTTATCCAACGACTTTCAATTTTGTTTAAAATTGATTTAATGCCCAATCATTTATTTGAACTTAGTTAAATGAATTAATAAAATAGATTATAACCGATTCCCAGACTTAACTCATTAAAAGAACTTAATTTATAATATTTTAGGAATATCAAAAATCGTTTAAAACTTCCTTGAATTTTACCTTGATACACAATATTATCTTCATAAATCGAAATTTTTCCCACTAATTCTGGATATAATGGTCTTCCAAATGAAGTGCCAAATCCAATTAACAACCCTGAAGAATTATACTTTCTTGAAGCATTTATGTTATTATAATCTAGATGGCTATACCCCGCGATAAAACTTATTCTGGAAAGATTAAAGTCTGCTTCAATTGAAAAAGAGTTGTTGTTAAATTCATGGTCAAATTTAAAATCTCGGTAGCTAGCCCTGAAATCAATATCAAATTCGCAATTTGATATTGAATGTTTGAACTCTAAGCTACCTTCTTGGAAAACATTTTCTTTCGAATTTGTCTGATAGCTGTAACTGGCTTCCAATACCCCTCCAAAATAAATGTATGGGGAGGCAATATCAATTTGTCCACCAATTGGATTGTTTATTAGTCCAGACTGCCCATAAATTCTAATCCTGTTTGAATCAAAAAAATCTTTGTTGCAATCCCATTTCGTTGTTACTATAATTTTATTTTCTCCTTTAAGGCTATATTCTTTGGTTACCATTCCAACAAATGAAAAAACCAAGATTGCATTAGGCTCTGAAACTTCAATCGAAAATTGACCGTCAAAGTCTGTTTGAGCTCCATTTTCAGTGCCCTTTTCTTTTACGATTACACCAGGGATTGAATCATTATCGGCTTTAGATATTACAACCCCAGATACTTTGAATTGACTCCAACTCAAAATTGGAACTAAAAACAAGGCTAATATCAGATGCTTTCTATTCAATTTTTTGAGTGATTACTGCACAACTTGTTTATAGAGATGTATATATCATCTTTTATTGGAATCCAAAATATTGTTTGCATCCTCTAAATCAAAGTCCAAATGAGTGTAAGGTTATTTTTGATGAGTAAGAGCAATGGTTTATTTGAACTTTAATATAGGTCCATTGTTGACTAAATCCCGGTCAAAATTTTTCACCTTTAACTCTGCATTTAATTTTAAAGTCTGGTCTTGGTATAAGTCATCGAGTGTATATATAGAAAACTTTTGTCCATTTCCTGTCCGACCAATGATATTATGCCCTGTATTTTTATCTGAATAGGAGTAATAATTCATCCTGCCAGATTTAAAAACCCCCCAACTGTCCTTTATATCATTACAAAAGTGTTGTGTTAATATACTGAAATCATAAAAAGTAATTTGGTGTGGACATTGAATAATAATAGGTTCGGTGTTTTTTATCTGGAAATTTTCCAGTCTCAGTTTTCCATCACAAAAACCCAGAAAGTCTTCAATCATAAATTTTGCTTTCTTATTGGATGTCTTTGAAACAATATACTTTTCACCCATTGAAAAGTCTAATTGCAATTTCTCTGTGAAGGAGTATTTTTCAAGACCATCACTGTTGCCATATTTATCAATGATGTCCCATCCAAAGCCCTTTTCTAATGCATATCCAATCAACCAAATTGGGCTAAGAAACCAACTTATTGGATGAAACAAATCTGGTTTACACATATTAACCAAACCAAGGACAATCTCTTTGAAGTCTTTTACCAATATATATGCAAGTCCTATCAATAAAAGGATAAAAACTGCAACAAATAGGTATATGACTATCTCCAAGCTATCTTAATCATTAATTTAAACTTCCCGTGTTTGGTTACAAGCAACTCACACAATGGCACTTTATCTTTTCAATGTGAAATGACCTGAAAATACAGTTCCATTACCTAAGTCCGATTTGAACCAATAATCACTGGACATCATTTCATCACCATTGTAAGTGCCGTCCCAACCTGTATCACTTGACGAAAGTTGCTTCAATAACTTACCATATCGGTCAAATATGAAAACATCTGCATTTGGATATGCATCAATCCCAAGAATATGCCAAAAATCATTGTGACCATCATGATTGGGAGTGAAGAATTTAGGATAATCAATTACGACAATTTCTTCGGAATCTTCTCCACAGCCATTTTTGTCCCTAACAAAAACCGTATACTTACCGCCAATAAGATTGGTAAATATGTGGGAGTCCTTAAAGTTTACACCGTCTATCGAATATTCAAAGTCCCCATCGCCGGAAGCAGTGATCTCGATGGAATTATTGTGGGATAACTGTTGGTAGGCTACATCGATTATGGTTGGGGGCATCGAACGAATTAATTCGAATTCATAATTATTCTCACAATAGACGTTATTCTCCAATGCGCCCACTAACAAGTTATACTTCCCAGCTTTTGCAAGATTCGCTTCTTGAGTTGTCGAAATGATAGTGCCATCTTCATAGATCCAATTATAATTTTCCCATCCAGAAGCTACATTCACAGGTAAGAAAGGCTCCAAATTGCACAAAAAATAAGAAGTCTCAATTGATACCGTTGGTAGTTCCTGAACTATAAGGTCAAAACTCCTTTCGGTATAGCACAAACTGTTCAATTGGTTTTCCACACGAACGTAAATGGTTTGGCGCCAAGGCTCCGTATTTTGAAACATGTCAGGTAAAGGGCTAGGCAATTGCTCCCCATCATCATTGTAGAACTTGATTGTCAAACCAGTTTGATTACCTATTATTTGAGCCTCGATTCCAGCAGTATCAAATTGGGCAAAACCACTGCCCTGGTCACAAGCATATATGTGCTGCGGGGAACTGATTTGTGGCTGTGTTGCAGTTCTGAGCAACAATGGTGTTTCTTCATAACAATTGGTGAGAGAGTTCGTAACCCTGACCGTAATGGTTTCTTCATTGGGCAATATATTGGTATAAGGGTTGGGTAGAGGGCTTGGTAATGGTGTTCCACTGGCATCAAAATAGGATACCTCTATGTTAGCTTGATTTCCGACAACCTCGGATTCTATATTCGAGGTATCAAAATATTCGGAAATACCATCATTATTATCATCACAACCAATTAGGACATTTAAGGTATTTGCCACAGGCAATGGGTTCGCCATAATTTTAAAGGTGGTCTCATTGTAACAATTATTGACCGGTTCAATCACACGGACGGTGATTTCTTCTTCATTTACAACCAAATTTTCAATGGCATTCAGCGGGCCTTGTATTTGAGTTCCACTTTCATGATAAAAGGAGATAGCAATTGTACCATTGTCCACCTGAATCTCATCATACACTTGCTGTAAATCAAAAATTGCAAAGCCATTTGTCTCATTGCTACAAACAAACAGGTCTGTGACCGAGGTCAAATCGGGTATAGGGTTTGTAATTAAATCAAAGGTGGTTTCTGAAAAGCAGCAGGGATTATCGTCATGGGCCACCCGTACGGTTATAGTTTCCCTGTTTGCAACGGTATTGGTAAAAGGATTGGGCAATACATCATATTCTTTACCTGCTCCATCGATAAAGGTGACCACTTTATTGTTTTGTCCTCCTAAGACCTGTTGTTGCACATTAGAAACATCAAAAGTAGAAGAAATACCAGTATTAAAATTGTCCTCACATGCGTATATATCATTGATGCCATAAGCATTGGGTGGTTCTTTGACATCAATGGTTTCGGTAATAACCTCAATATTGCCATTGGTGTCCATCACTGTAGCACTTACAGTATAGACGCCGTCCACAGAAAAATCGTGGAAAGGAGATATGTCGGTAGAAGTATTGTCGGTTCCCGAAGCAGGGTCCCCGAAATCCCACGTCACGGATGCAACATTGGTATTTGGAACAACGCCAAATTCCTTTAAGAACTCCGAACAGATGTTCGAAATATCCATAGCAAAATTGTTGGTTACGTGATCGACATCTCCGGTTACATTTATAAAGAATTTAGCATCTGGATACCCCAAATCCTTCACATCCACAAACTCTCCCAAAGGGTAGCACCCACCATGATATGATCTGATCCATGAAACAGCCCCGTCATCTTCTGTGGTACTGGTAGGAAAAGACCCATTGTTTGTTTGAAAAACTTCCACCAGTATCCTTTCCACATTTGCCGGAACAACAATGGGAGTGGTAAATTCCACATCAAAAATTCTTGGTGTATTTTGATTGGACGTACCAAAATTGGGTATTCGAATGAGTTCACTGCTTCCAAGCAAATCAGTATCAGAGAATGAAGATGGGAAATTATTGTCGATGGCATACACCCTAAATTGTATTTCAACACCCCATCCCGCATAATTGATACCTACTTGTCCTCGCTCCAATATGAATTCCTCTTCAGTGGAAATACCGAAATCTTCCAACCAAAAATCCCTTGACCAGCTCATACCCCCTGAACTACATCCAAAAATATGGGCGTCAATAAAGTCCTCACAAATACTATGCGTAAGCACAGTGGTACTTCCTGTGCTTTGTGCATGTAAGGTTTCACCGGTAACATTGATGAAAAAGTTGGCGTTGGGTACTGGTGTAGCTAAATCTACCGTGGACACGAAGGAGTAATATTCTCTACAACCTCGAAAATAAGAGGGACTACCATCATCAAATTGGTTGCCTGCAATCTTAACTTTTTTGAAATCATCATTATAGATGTCCTCCATCTGGGAAACCTCCACCAAAATCCTTTCCACGTTGGCAGGAACAACAACAGGATTTGCAAATTCAATTTGTACAATTTCTGGTGTGTCACCTATCTCTGGAGCGGTTACTACGTTGCCGTAACTGAGTCTCGTTGGTTCTGAACTAGGAAAATTAGCATCTATACTATAAATATTAAAGACTAGCATCGCTCCGTCGTAAGAATTGCTGATTGCTACTTGTCCAGAGTTTATGATGAATTGTTCATTGACCGTTATCCCGAAATCGGATAGTTTAAAGGTTCGGGCCCATATCTCTTCGTAATCACAGGAATACATGTTAGAGGGAACAGATGTATTCCCTGAATTATGTGTCAATGTTATTTGTGCTAGCCCAAATTGAATGGAAATCAGAAAAACAAATAGAGTAATTTTTTTGTGCATATTTGTTTTCAGTCTTTTCAAGATTTAATTCTCTGTTTGATGTGGGTATGTACTTTAGTTTGTAAGATACATCTCTCAGAATCATCAAAGGAATTTATTTGTTGTAATTTATTGTTTTTTTGAACCTTTATTTAATTCTGAGAATCCTCGAACTTATTTTCTTTAGTGACAAACAAGCTCGAAATCCTTTTATAGTTGGTTAATATTATAAACCCTATTAAAACGTTTAATCCAGAAATCACCCACCAATTATAATCCAATTGTTGGTCGAGCATCAGACCATCAATTTCATCAAGTCCGTTTGCCGAAATCTGCTTTTTGAATAGCAAATAACAGTTGTTTAAAAATTGGGCAATGTTATCAGCAATCATTAACAGTCCAATTAATATCAACCCAAGTTTTAAAAGTCCCTCTTCGTTTAAATTGGAGGAATCAATATTGTTGGTATCAAAACCTTTATCAAGGCGAAACAATTTTATGATCCTGTCCGTTCCAAACAATAAGAGGAAAGCAATAACTCCAGTAATTAACAAGTAAACCAAACTTACCATCAAACTGAAGGAATAAAAACCACCTGAAAATGAAATATTTGGAATCAAACGAAAGAGAGCTTCAATAAAACAATAAATCCCAAATGTTTTAATGATGGCTCTGAATAGGTCGGTTTTGGTCATTGGTTAGTTGTATGATTTGTTTAAATGTAGGAAATTTCCATTAATCATAAATTGGGTTTTCGGTGAAAGGGGAGTAAAACAGTCAATTGGGTTTGATTTTCTTCTTGTGCTTTTTGCAATAAGCTTTGTCCAATGCTTGTTTCTTGTCCCAGAAGAGTGTACCGCATTCAAGGCACTTTCTCCTGCCTTGGTAAGCCAGATATTTATAGAGGGTCTTTTTTGATCCAACATCAATAAGTTTCATGATTTCCTCTATACTCAACTTGTTATCCCTGTAGTATCGTTCTGCCAACATTGCTTTATTCAAAGCCTGTTTACTGAGCCCAGGTTTTCTTCCGATTTTCAAGCCACGCCTTCTTGAACTTTCCAATCCAGCTCTTGTCCGTTCCATAATGATGTCCCGTTCCAATTGGGCAACCGAAGCAAACAAGTTGAAGATAAACCTGCCGTGTGGGGATGTCGTATCAATGAAATTCTCCTGAATGCTTTTGAAGTGAATTCCCTTTTTCTCGAAGTCCTCGATGAGTTTGGTCAAGTGTGAAAGGCTTCTGGCAATTCGGTCCAGTTTCCAAACCACAAGGGTGTCACCTTCCCTCAAAATGGATAACAGCTCATCGAGTCCTTTTCGTTCCGCTTTTGCCCCTGATGAAATATCGGCATAGATGTTCTTAGGTTTGATTCCTTCTTTCAAAAAGGCATCAACCTGCAAATCGTGTTTCTGTGATTTTGTGCTCACTCTTGCATAACCGAACTTCATCTTAGGTGTAAAAAAGGGTATATAAGGTAAACTATTTAAGTGTACCGAAAAAGTAAACCACTTAGAATCAGTAAACTTGTTTAAGAGTGAAAGTTCAATTTAACGGTGCCTTAAAATCTCTTGGTCCCATTTGGAAATCTGGACAAAGGCGAACGTAACGAAGTGGAGTGCTGCAAGCCCCAAATCTTACCCTTAACTAATACTACTGAGCGAGGTAATTCTATCCATCTAAACATTCCTCTCATCCTTTGAGGTAATCCAAAGGTTTGTTTGAATCCAGTTTATATCGTTCCAACCTACCTTCCGTTATTTCAAGCTTCAGATAGCTCTTCCCAAAATTACTCTTGACCACCTTGACCTTATCAAGGATATCCTTTAAATCTGTTTGCATTGAAGCCGCCCTTTCCTCCAAACGATCATATTTGATCCTGGGAACCATCACCTCCCCCTCAAATACCGGATAAGGCTTTGGAGGATTCTTTTCGATCATATCCTCAAGAAAATCATCCCCTTCCTCTTCATGGTCCAATTCTTGATTGAACAAGGCCTGCATCATACCAATGGTAGGAAGTGTCTGGTTCTTTTCAATGTCCCTGATGATGGCAATGACCGCATCCGTACGCTTTCTGTTCTTGATAATCTCTTGGCCAATGCTCTTCTCAAATCTTTCTGACGGCAAAAACCCATGCCACTCAAAAAAGTCCATGACCATATCCAAGGTATGGGAATAACTCTTGCCCACCTTTCTAGAAAAGACCTTAAATCTTGATAAAGTCCTTTTCTTTATCCTAACTGCTCTAAAATCATCCATATTTCAAGTTTTAAGGGGTACAATTGTTACAATTCCGTTCAGTCTTTACAGGAAATCCCAGCGTTATTGTAACAATAAATTTTAAAGTTCCTGAAACCATCCATTTCCAAAAACCCTCATAAACAGGGCTTTTCCGAAGGAAAATGAATTAGTAGCATCGCTTTAGCGTGCTACCCTCTTGCTTTTCCATTTAGTGTCGAAAAGCGACCCTAAACAGAAAACTTTTACCAAAGCACATTGTTGGTTGCCCCTATTTCAATTTTTCTACACGCTTATCTTCCCGAACACTATAAAATTGAATCAGGATCCTTGCGCAAAAGTTTGGGTAAGGTTTGGAACTTATAGCACTCCGTTACCCTCTGTTCAATTTCTTTTTTAGGTCAGATTCCATAGGCATTTCCAATTTGCTTCTTAACACTTCCATATCCTCACCCACTTTTCTTTCCAAAACCTTTGCATAAATCTGTGTAGTGGTAAGTTTTCGATGACCCAACATTTTTGAAATGGTTTCAATAGGTACACCATTGGTCAAGGTAACTGTAGTCGCAAAAGTGTGCCTTGCCATATGAAATGTCAGGTTCTTTTTAATTTTTGCTCCACTAGCAATCTCTTTCAAGTATGCGTTCATCTTTTGATTAGAAATTCTAGGAAACAACGTATTGTTTATAATGGCCCCTGGGTCTCGCTTATATCTTTCTATCAAATCAAGAGCCTTTTTTAACAGCGGTATTTTAACCGGATTATGTGTTTTCTGTCTTTTAGTTATGATCCAATATTTCTTATCCAACCCCATGACCACATTATCCTCCGTGAGCAACATCAAATCAGTATAGCATATCCCAGTATAACAACTGAAGACAAAAAGATCTCGGACGGTTTTTAATCGCTTACTTTGAAGCTCAAGTTCTTCAATGGCTTGAAGTTCCTCGGAACCTAAATACCCTCTATGGGTGGGGGTCAATCTCTGTTTAAACTGCCTGAAGGGATCCTTATCTATCCATTCCAATCGATATGCCAAAGAAACCATCTTCCTTAATCTTTGAATATGTTTCATTACGGCATTGTTACCTATTTGTTTTTGGTAGTGATTGGGTTTATGTCTACGGAGAAAATTTTCAAAGTCGAGAATGAACTTATAGTTCAATTCATCAAGTCGGATGTCGTCTTTTTTCAGCTTCATCTTCAAGAACAAAAAAATATATTTTTGGCTTGTTAGATATAGTCTTGAGGTATTACCGTGTAACTTGGGAAACATGTTGGAATTATGATAGGCCACCAACTCCTTCATTGTAAAATGTGGATTGTCCAATTCCTCATCCATAAATCTGGCTTTTATATTTTGAGGAGTGATGTGTTTTCCCTCTATTCGTAATTGTTGGAATGAATGGAACAGACCAGAATAGAACTCATCAAGATATTGGTTGGTGGATTTGGCATGGATGGAAGAGCTCTTTACACGCTGCTTGTTTGAATCCCATTCATTGATTTGGATTCTTCTCTTTAGACTGATGTTAAGCTTTTTTCCATTTACAGAAATCCGGGCATAAATGGGAGCATTACCATTTTTTGACCTACTGGAATAAAGCCAAAACAGGACGGAAAATGTGGAATTTGACCTCATAATTGTCTTCTTTAAGTGAAATGTTGGCGAAGACGAAAGTCAAATCAAATCGAGTATATCAACTAAATTACTGAATTTTAATTGCTTAACACATAACAGTAACTTAAAAAATGTTGACGATTTGTGAACTCTAAAAGCCGAAATCAAAGGAATTCAATTAAAATCAAAAAATATTAAGTAATTGATTTTCATTTATTTAATGATTTATTGAATCATTCGGAAGTCAAAAAGTAGCCTCGGCAAGAATCGAACTTGCATCTAAAGTTTAGGAAACTTCTATTCTATCCATTGAACTACGAGGCCGTTTCCATAATGGAGTGCAAAAATATGTTTTTTTGGAAAACTTTCCATCAAACAATGCCTCCATCAACCAGAAATTTGAAAATTCAGCTCAAAAAAGGGACTTCCACTAAAAGGCATTGCGTTTTTTCCCTTCTTCCTTCAATATCTTATCCAAAAAGGATCGGGACAATGGTTTGTCGATATAGCCCGATATAAGCTTGTGGTCCTTGGCTATGCTACGGTCGCTTGTGTTCACAAAGGCGGAAAGCACATAGACGCTGGGCAACTCACAATCCTTGAACAGGTTTTGCAGGTTGTGCAGAAAATCCCAACCGCTCATTCCACCCATCACTAGGTCCAAAAAAATGATGTCCGGTAGTTTATTGCTGTTCTCCAATAGCTCAAAACAGGATTTTAGCCCTTCCTCCCCACTGGAGCAGGTGATGATATCAAAATCCCCATTGGATTGTTGAATACAGTATCGGGTCGCAAATTGCGACACCAAATCATCATCTATGATACAGGCGGTAAGCTTCATTCCGGATTTAAGTAGATTTGGGTTGTCCGCAAAGCTAAACCCTTGCCCATCCCAAGCCATCCAAAATCGTTGTTTTGCCCAAAATCCCGTTGAGAAAACCTTAATGGGGCAGTTTGTTCCTCAAAATCCCATACACAAAGGCTCCGAGTACCGCTCCCACCAAGACAATGAAAATAGGCCAATACCCAGCCCCGGCCAAAACATACATGGGTCCGGGACACGCACCTCCCAAGGCCCAGCCCAAACCAAAAAGGGTGCCGCCCACAATATAACGGGTAAACGATCTTTCCTTATCCTGAATGTTGATGTTCTCCCCGAAAAATGACTTGACCTTGGTTCTTTTGATCCATTGTACCAGAAGGATTCCCAGAGCCAATGCAGAACCAATGATGCCGTACATGTGGAACGAATCGAACTGGAACATTTCATAAATACGGAACCAAGAGGCAGCTTCCGACTTGTACAGGATAACCCCAAAAAAGGTGCCTACGATGATGTACAATACACTTTTCATGCTCCAAAGATTAAGGGGAAAACAATATGGACCATAATCAGCCCACCTATGAAAAAGCCGATCACGGCAATCAACGAAGGTCTTTGTAGATTGCTCAAGCCCGAAATGGCATGGCCCGATGTGCAGCCTCCGGCATATCTGGTTCCGAAACCGACCAAAAATCCGGCAACCAGGAGCAAAACCCAAACGATTGGATTTGCCAAAGCTTCCATACTGAACAATTCTGTCGGCAAATAGGCAGTTCCTGCACTATCAAAACCAAGCTCGTTAAGTTTGGCAACTGTCTTTTCGGAAATTTCAACAGCAGGATTGGGGGAAAGCACACGGGCGCCTAAAAATCCGCCAATGACCGAACCCAATACCACCAAAAGGTTCCAACGTTTGGATTTAAGATCCACTTTAAAATAGTCTGTAAACTTGCCGGCACCACCAATAGAACAAAAGGTCTCTAAATTGGAGGACATGCCAAAGCGTTTGCCCATCAGAATCAAAACGGCCATGACCAAGGCAATAAGGGGCCCGGCGATATACCAAGGCCAAGGTTGATAAAGCATTTTCTCGGATTTTAGACAAAAATGGAGAAAATGCTTTGATTTTCAAACTTCGTTACCCTTAACAACACTTCTTATCGGGATCGGAAACCCCGAATTTTTTCAGGATGTCTTCCAAGAGGCACCATTTGGTCAAGGAAGATTGCAACAAATTGGCCCCCACAAAGGCCGTAAACCACAACCAATTGATGTTCACATAAATGGCCAAGGCCAAACTTATCAAGATAAAGGTGCCAGCGACTCCTCTTACGATTCTATTTCTCATTTTTGATTTTTTTAAACGGTTCTTTCAATGGGAACTTCAACGGCCCTGATGGGGTTGGTGGTTCCACTCTTCGCGTTGAACTCTTTCAGTAACTTGAAAAATTCAGTGACTTTCTCTTCTTCGGTAAAGGAAAAAAATAAGTTGGAGGCCGCCCCTCCCTTCTCACTGGGAAACCAACTATTGGTGTAGAACAACGGAGGTGTGTTCTTGTACCCATCTATATCGGACCCGCTGAAATTTTCTATCCCTGCTTTTTTGAATAAGTTGAACACTTCGTTTTCGTATTCTTCAACGGTGGTAACAATGATCATTTTCATATCAATCATAATTTTTACGTTCAATCATATAATACACCAACGGCACCACCAATAGGGTCAAAATGGTAGACACTATGGTTCCGCCCATCAGTGAAATGGCCAATCCCTGGAAAATGGGGTCGAACAATATCACAAAAGCTCCAATCACAACAGTTCCTGCTGTTAACAAAATAGGTGTCGTACGGACCGCTCCGGCTTCAATAACGGCTTGCTTAAGGGGAACTCCTTCGTTCAACCTTAGGTTGATGAAGTCGATAAGCAATACCGAGTTCCGCACCATGATTCCTGCCAAGGCAATCATACCGATGAAAGAAGTAGCGGTGAAAAAAGCTCCCAAGAACCAGTGACCCAGCACAATCCCGATCAAGGACAATGGAATGGCCACCATCATCACCATAGGTGCCTTAAAGTTTTGGAACCAACCCACGATCAACATATAAATGATCACAATGACACCCAAGAAAGCAATGCCCAAATCACGGAACACTTCCAACGTAATTTGCCATTCCCCATCCCATTTCACGGTATAGTCATCCTCAAACTGGGGCTGTTCCATGTAGAGTTCGTTCATGTTATAACCTTCGGGCAATTCCAATTGGTTCAACTTGTCGGTCATTCCCAAAATGGCATACACAGGGCTTTCCAATTCACCCGCCATATCGGACATTACATACACTACTCGTTTTTGGTTTTTTCTGTAGATACTCTTCGCTTTGATTCCTTCGTTGATGGTCACCAAGTCACCCACAGCAATCATATTGCCTTGTTGGGAGGCTACTTTTAGTTGTTTGATGGCATCCAAGGTGGATTTATCCTTTTCGCTGATGGAAAGCACAATCCCAATCTGATCAAAGGAATTTTCGTCATACACATGGGAAACCGGCATTTCCCTAAAAGCCATTCCCATGACTTGAACGATCTGTTGAGGCGTAACTCCGTAAAGCATGGCCTTTTCCTTGTCCACTTCAAAATTGTATTCCACTTGGTCGTCTTCCACCATCCAATCTACATCTACCACATCTGTAGTGTTGTTCAAAATGCCTTTTACCTTGTCTGCAACGGCAATCTGCTCTTTATAATCAGGTCCGTAGACTTCGGCCACAATGGTAGACAACACGGGTGGGCCCGGTGGCACCTCAACAATCTTTACATTGGCATTGTACTTTTTGCCCAGCTCTTGCATTTTGGGTCTAAGCAATTTGGCAATATCATGGCTCTGCTCGCTGCGATCGTGCTTATCAACAAGGTTGACCTGAATATCGGCCATATTGCTGCCTCCACGCAAGTCGTAATGCCTTACCAAGCCATTGAAGGTTATTGGTGCGGAGGTACCCACATAACTCTGATAATTCACCACTTCGGGTCTTGTGGAGAGATATGCCCCTATTTCCTTGGCCACGGCTGATGTTCGTTCCAAAGTGGTCCCTTCGGGAAGGTCGATCACTACTTGGAACTCATTCTTGTTATCAAAAGGAAGCATTTTTACGGCTACCGATTTGGTAAAGAACATGGCGATAGAAGCCAACAACAAGACCACCGTAATGCCCAAGAACAACCATCTTTTCTTGCCGCTCTCAATCAAGGGTTTTTCGAATCGCTCGTAAGCTTTGTAAATAAACGTATCCTGAATTTCAATTGCTTCTTTTTCCTTTTTCTTCTTTTTGTCCTTTTCCCTGAGGAAGATGTATCCCAAATATGGGGTTATGGTCAAGGCCACGAACAAGGACAACAACATGGCAATGGATGCACCAATGGGCATGGGTGACATATAGGGCCCCATTAAACCAGATACAAAGGCCATGGGCAATACGGATGCGATTACAGTAAAAGTGGCCAAAATGGTAGGGTTTCCAACCTCATTGATGGCATAGATGGCCGCATCTTTGAAGGGCAACCGTTTCATTTTAAAATGGCGGTGCATATTTTCCGCAATAATGATAGAGTCATCCACCACAATACCCGTTACGAAAACCAAAGCGAACAAGGTGATTCGGTTAAGGGTGTAATCCAGCATATAGTAGCTCAAAAGTGTCAAAGCAAACGTGATGGGCACGGACAGGAAAACCACCAATCCACCTCGCCATCCCATGGCCAACATTACTACAAAGGTTACCGCAATGATGGCCCCGATCAAGTGCATCAACAACTCTGAAACTTTTTGGGAGGCCGTCTCCCCATAGTTTCGGGTCACTTCCACATGAACGTCATCTGGAATCAAATTCTTTTTCAAATGTTCCACCTTCTCCAATACCACATCGGAAATCTTCATGGCATCGGCCCCTTTTCTTTTGGCAATGGAAAGGGTCACCGCTGGGTATTCGGATTTGTATTCCGATGATTTCTCACTGGCAGCTCCAAATCCAAGGGAAACATAGTTTTTGGGCAACTCAGGTCCATCCAAAACGTTCGCCAACTGTTTTAAGTAGATGGGTTGACCTTGTTTGGTTCCCACGATCAAGTTTTCCAAATCTTCTTTGGTCTCCAAGAATCTCCCAGTGGCAATATGGAACTCGGTATCGTTGTTCAAAAAGTTACCGGAATCCATTTGTTGGTTGTTGGCCTTGATCATTTGGGCAACCGCCAAAAGGTCAATTCCGGACTCGGCCATTTTATCCTTTTCCATCACAATGCGAAGTTGACGGCTACGACCTCCTATCTTTTTAGTGATAGAAACCCCGTTCACTTTCTCTATCTCGTTGATGAGTTCCCCCGAGATTTCGCGCAATTGGAAATCGTTGTATTCATCGCTCCAAAGGGTCAATGCTAACATGGGCACATCGTCAATGGCACGGGTTTTCACCAAAGGCATGGTGACACCATCTGGCATTTGGTCCATGTGCTTGTTGATCTCATCGTACAACCGCACCAAGGAACGTTCAATATCCTCACCCACATAAAACTGTACAATGGCCATTCCCTGCTCCTGCATGGAAGTGGTGTACACGTACTCTACCCCTTTTATGTTGGATATGATCTTTTCAAGCGGTTTGGTGATCCTGGATTCCACCTCGGTTGGGCTGGCCCCGGGATATCCCACGAAAATGTCCGCCATGGGCACATCGATCTGCGGCTCTTCTTCCCTTGGAATCAGGAAGGAACTGTATACCCCAATGACCATAAACACGATCATCAAGAGTACCGTTAACTTGGAGCTGATGAACCCTCTCGCTATTTTGCCTGCAAGTCCGTCTTTCATTGTTCCTTTTTTAGGTTATTGAATGGTCACTTTAGCTCCATTGAACAGTTTGCCTTCAGCAGAAACGATGTATGTTTCTCCTTGCGACAGACCGGACAATACTTCCACCTCATCGCCATAGGTCTCACCCAAACGCAACCAACGCAATAGGGCCACATTGTCTTGACCCAAGGTATAGATTCCGCTCAACTGGCCTTTTTGGATCAAGGCTTTGGACGGAACCGTAACCATGGTTTTTTCATTGCTAGCTTTGTCTGTCTCCAGCCTTACGGTTGCATACATACCTGACAAAATTTTGGCATCCGTTTGATCCAATTGTACTTTCATCAAATACTGCCCACCTGTATTTTGGGCGGAAGCACTCAATTCGGTCACTTTTCCTGTAATGATGGTATCCAAGGCTTTCACTTGAACCAAGGCTTTGGTTCCCACTTGGATCCCGGTGATATTGTTCTCAGCCACTTTGGCCACTACTTCAAATCCGCCTGGAGATTCCACGGAAACCAATGGCACCCCTGGATTTGCCATATCACCTTCTTCGATATATGTATTGGTCACCACCCCGCTGAATGGAGCACGAATGTTGGCATAAGCAAATTGAGAATTGACCTCATTCTTCATTTGGTTGGCCGATTCCAATCGGGCCTTGGCCATTTCGTAGCGGGCAGTCATATCATCCAGTTCCTTTTGGGAAGCACTGCTTTCCCTGAAAAGATTCTGGAACCTTTCGTAATCTTTTTTGGCATTGTTGAAAGCTACTGTTGCCTCAGCGATTGACGCCTCCACTTGTGCTTTTTTGGCACGCAAATCCACATTGTTGATGGAAATCAACAAATCTCCTTTGTTTACTTTTTGGCCAATTTTCACTGGCAACGATTCCACGTAGCCCATCATTCGAGTACTGAGGGTGGCATTGTTCAAAGCGGTTATCTGTCCGCTACCGGCCAAAATGGTATTACTGTCACCTGTTTCCACTTCGGCAACGGTCACGGGAACAACTGGTCCACCGTCCTGTTTCTGTTCCTTGTCGCCGCCACAGCTTGCAAGGGTGATGCCCAACGTAAGGGCAATGAAGGCATTTTTATATATCGTAGTGTTTTTCATATCGCAATTATTCTTTGGTTAAAAATGTTAGTAGGGATTGTGCTTGGTTATACTCGAAAATGGTCTGGTAATAAGCCAATTGCTTTTCGGCATACATGGCCTCTGCCATCAATAGATCGGTTGTTTTTTCCAAGCCTTCCTTAAAGCGGTTTGTACGTATTCTCAAGGATTCTTCGGATTGATCCATAGCCAATTTTGAGGTCTGGAGTCTGTTGTGCGCATCTTCGACCATCCTTCTGGTGCGTTGTAGCTCCATAGAACTTTTGGCAACGTACTGTTCGTATTCCTGTTTTGCTTTCTCGTAATTGGTTTTGCTCTTGCCCACTTTTGCAAAGCGTTGGGCTCCTTTAAAAACATCCCAGCTTAAACTGGCTCCGATGATATATCCCTTGGCATCTGCACGGAAAATTTGATCATCGTACATTTCGTAACTGGCAAAGGCATTCAACCGTGGCAAAAAGGTCATGTTCTCCGCTCTCATGTTAGCCTTGTATGCTTCGGAAACCAAGTCCATCGCCCGCACATCGGCACGGTTTTCCAAGGTTGCCCCAGGAGTTCCACCAAGGTCGTTCGGCATCAGTTCCTCTGAAGGTTCATACACCACATTACCTTGTTCGTTCATCAAAAAAGCCAAATAATCGGATGCATTTTTTACGTTGCTTTTGGCCGAGTTCAATTGGTTCTCCACTTCGGTGACCCGAACTTTCACTTCCAACAAGTCCGCTTTTTGGAGCAATCCTTGATTGAAGCTGTTCTGGGCCGTGTTCAGGTTGGCATTGGTCGCTTCGAAGGCTTTTTCCAATACCTTTACCGCCCTATGGGCCAATTGCAATTGTCCAAAAGCCTTTTGGGCCTCAAAATCCAAATAATCCCTAGTGCGAAGCGCTTGAAGGTCTTTGGCTTCCATAGTGGTTTTAGCTGCTTTGCGCTGGTAGAAACCGTCCATATTGATGAGTGGCTGCTCCACAGCTATCTTGGTCGCAAAGTTTTCTATATGATCGGGATCGTTCAATAGGGCAGGGTTAAAATCTGCCTGGGTCAATATCTCTTGGTTCAGTTTGGAACCGAAGGCCATCAAAGGGTTGGTGGTCGTGATTCCGGTATGGGAAACCGATATCTGTGGCAAAAAAATGGAGCTTGAAAACTGGTAATCGTATTTCGCCATCTTTGCCTCCTGTTCGGACACTTTGATACTGGCATTGGACTCCTGCACCCTTTCCAAGACATCCTCCAAGGAAATCTTCACATGGTCTTGGGCCAACAGGGTTCCCTGGAGTAAAATGAATGCTATAAAAACTAAAAATTGCCTCATAAATCATAGAATTTGAGACAAAATTAAAAGCGCAAAACCACCTCCACAGTAACATTGGTTACCTTAAAAGTAAAATGGGACGAAAGTAGTCGAAACCTATAATACCAACGTGTTTCCCAACGGTCGGTATACCATCAGGAGAAAAAAAGAAATGTGAATAGTGGAATGAAGAATGTCTTTATTTTTCGCCGCTGTTCATCATAAGAAGAACGGCAAGAACCAAAGCAACGGCAACAGCACCAAATACGGCGATCATAACGATGCCATTGTCCCATGAGACCAAGGAAAAGGATAGAAAAGTTTTCATAAGTATGGTTTTTACAGGGCTAAAAGTAAAAGTAATCTGACTCCTAAATCATGACAATTCTCATATTCGGTCCCTTTTAATGATTTCATGGCCTGTGAAAAGACCAATGATGCTCCGTCAAAAAACAAGGCCGCTCTCTTTGGAGCGGCCTTATATCAACCAACCAAAAAACTAGTTTTTGACCTTGCACGTATTGATCCCCAAAAGGGTATACAAAGGGCAAAAGCTCACAAAGCTTGTTAGGACAAATATGGCCGCCAAAGCCAGCAACACATATGCCAACGTTCCTGAAATCACATTGAAGTAGTACAGTGCAACTACTGCAAGTGCCAGAATGATCCGAATCGTGCGGTCTGCACCGCCCATGTTTTTTTTCATGATCTTCAGTTTATGGTTCTTTCCTACAAGGTACCAAAAATTGGAACAGATTCCCTTCCCACTTTTTGATTATCAGAACATTACTCCAAATGTAGGGATTCATCCAAAAGCAAATGGTAACATTGGTTACATAGCTTTCCTTATTTTTACGGTACATTTAATTCTCATATTTTATGAACAGAAGGGAATTCACTTTGGGAATGTCATTGGCCAGCATGGCCAGTATCTTGGGTGTTGAGATTGTATATGGAGGTCTCATGCCGGAAGGATACCGCCCTTTGGGCCTTCAGGACCCGGACCCTTTTAAAATGTTCCACAAGGACAAGGAAATGGTCGTTTTGAACGATCGCCCCTGGAACATGGAGGCGAAAGCCCATCTATTGAACGATAGGGTGACGCCGAACCAATACATGTTCATTCGAAACAACGGAAACATCCCTGAGGGCATTGATGTGTCCAAATGGACCCTCACCATCGATGGAGAATCCGTCAAAAACAAAAAAACTTACTCCCTCTCCGAACTAAAATCCAAGTTTGGGCATCATACCTATCAATTGGCCTTGGAATGTGGTGGAAATGGCCGAAGCGAGTTCAATCCACCGGCCAAGGGAAACCAATGGACCGTTGGGGCAATTTCGTGTGCCGAATGGACCGGGGTTCGTTTGCGTGATGTGTTGGAAGATGTCGGAATCACATCCGATGCCGTGTACATTGGCTACCATGCTGCGGACACCCATTTGAGCGGAGATCTGAAAAAAGAACCCATCTCCCGGGGCGTTCCCATTGCCAAGGCATTGCAAGATGAAACCCTGCTCGCTTTTGCCATGAACGGCGAGGACATTCCCTTGGCACATGGTCATCCCTTGCGATTGGTCTGTGGCGGTTGGCCCGCTTCCACATCGGGCAAATGGCTCACCCGCATCAGCGTCCGGAACAAGGAACACGATGGTGAGAAGATGGGCGGCAGTTCGTACCGGGTACCCTGCGAGAATGTCGCTCCCGGCAGTGAAGTGGACGATGCCAACATGTGCATCATCGAATCCATGCCCATAAAATCGTTGATCACATCACCCAAAAGTGGTGCATTGATCAAAAATGGAAAATCCTTGACCATCAACGGACACGCATGGGCCGGCGAGCTTGAAGTTTCAAAAATGGAATATTCCATTGATTTTGGAAGCACTTGGCATCCATGCTCGCTTGAAAAACCCGCAAACCGATTGGCCTGGCAACATTTTAAGACCACAATTTCCTTTCCACAAAAGGGATATTATGAAATTTGGGCCAAGGCCACGGACTCCAATGGAAAGGGGCAACCTATGGTTTTGCCGGGCTGGAACCCCAAAGGCTACCTCAACAATGCCTGTCATCGCATAGCGGTCAAAATCGTTTAAGATGGAGGACTTTCGAAAACAGGTCGGTGCACTGTCCAAAGCACTTTGGGCATTTTTGGGATTGATAGTGGTCCTTTTCGCAGGACTTTTTTATTGGGTTAACTATACACCTCCCCCTACTTATGAAGAAATCCCGATGAAAGAAACCACTACCGATTTCGACCAAATTGAAAACGGTGTCCATGTGGCCACCGGTTTTGTGGTGGATGAAGGGATGGAGGCAACCATTCAGAATTGTACCGGTTGTCATTCCGCCAAATTGGTGACCCAGAACAGAATGGATCTGGAGGGATGGAAAGCCACCATCAAATGGATGCAGGAAACCCAAAACCTATGGGACTTGGGAGCGAATGAAACACTGATTTTATCCTATTTGTCAAAAAACTATGCCCCAAAAGAGCAGGGAAGAAGGCAAAACTTGGAAGATATTGATTGGTATGAACTAAAGTGATTTATGGAAGCTTATGTAGATGCCTTTATGAACGGTTTCTGGGGGACCATCAACTGGACCTGGAAATCCATGTTGTTCGAGGTGCCTTGGTACACCAACTATTTCTGGGGCCTTATCTTGATTTCCCTTTTGGTTTGGGGCTTGGAAATCCTCTTCCCTTGGCGTAAGGAACAATCCATCATCAGGAAAGATTTTTGGCTTGACGGATTTTACATGTTCTTCAATTTCTTCCTATTCGCCATTGTCATCAACGGGATCTACAAAATGTTGGGGGTTTTGTTCGGAGACATTGGGATTACTTCCAAGACCTTGGCCATTGTTGATATTGCCCATTGGCCACAATGGGTGCAGCTGGTTGTGTTTTTTATCATTTTGGATTTTGTGCAATGGTTCACCCATGTGCTTTTGCACAAATACCCAGCGCTTTGGGAATTCCATAAAGTGCACCACAGCGTAAAAGAGATGGGCTTTGCCGCCCATTTGCGTTACCATTGGATGGAAAACATCCTGTACAAACCTTTAAAGACTTTAGGGGTGATGGTGCTCGGTGGATTTGAACCTGAACAGGCCTATATTGTGCATTTTGCCGCCATTGCCATTGGGCATTTCAACCACTCCAACATCAAACTGACCTATGGTCCGTTGAAGTATATCCTGAACAATCCCGTGATGCACCTGTACCATCATGCCTACACCATCCCCGAAGGTTCTTATGGTGTGAACTTTGGGATCAGCCTGAGTATTTGGGACTATCTGTTCAAAACAAATTACATTCCGGAGAGCAGTGGGAAAATTGAACTCGGTTTTCCTGGCGATGATCAACTCCCGAAAGGATTTTGGAGCCAATTGACCTATGGTTTCAAAAGAAACAAGGGGAAAGTGTGACCAACCCCATTTAGAAACCTCGACGGCAACCTCCAAACAACTTGCTCAATAGCTCCAGGACCTGTATCCGCCCCTAAGGTCGTACACTTTTGTAAATCCAAGATCCACGAGTCTCTTGGCCGCCCTTTGGCTCCTGCTCCCAGATTGACAATAAATGTACACGGGAGCATCTTTTTTTAATGTGGAAAAGGCGGCCTCAAATGCAGGTCCTTGAAAAAAATCAATGTTTTTGGCGCCTTTGATGTGGCCCGACATGAATTCCGCCTTGGTCCTGACATCCACCAATTGGACCTTGCCCTTGGAAATGGCTTCTTTGTATACTTCCCTATCCATGATCTGAATTTCATCGGGAAGGTTTTGTCCTTTGAACAAAAAACTGAATATTGACATCGTATCGTTGTTTTGAGGGTCAAAAATACCCCACCCAACCCATCGGGGTCAGTAACGATGGTTACACAAAGCCAACTTTTCTAGAATTTTTTCGGCGTTGTCCGGGCCTTATTTCAACGTAGTGGGACACACATAGTCCGTTACGGGAATACCGGCCTTTTTGATGTCGGCAAAACCTCCTGCCACATCGACCAGGTTATGGATGCCCCTACTCTTGAGGATGGAAGAAGCGATCATGCTCCTATAGCCTCCTGCGCAATGCACATAAAAGGTTTCCTTCTCTGGAAATTCCGCCAAATGGTCGTTGATGAAGTCCAACGGGGTCAGATGGGCATCTTCCACATGCTCTGCAATGTACTCGGACTCCTTTCTCACATCGTATACGGGCACCCCTTTTTCCATAAGGGTTTTCAACTGCCCAGCATTCAGGCTGTCCACCGTATCGATTTCCTTGCCCGCTTCTTTCCAAGCCGAAATGCCTCCTTTCAGATAGCCCAAGGTATGGTCAAAACCGACCCTTGAAAGTCGGGTAACGGTCTCTTCCTCCCTGCCTTCAGGAGTCACGAGGAGTATGGGTTGCTTCACATCGGCGATCAATGCGCCCACCCAAGGTGCAAAGCTTCCATCCAGGCCGATGAATATGGAGCGGGGCACATGGCCTTTGGCAAAATCATCTTGATGGCGAACATCCAGCACTATGGCCCCTGTTTCGTTGGCAGCAGCTTCAAAAGCCTCTGGTGTCAGGGCCTGCGTTCCTCTTTCCAGAACGGTGTCGATATCTTCGTAGCCCTCCTTGTTCATTTTTACGTTCAAGGGGAAGTATTGTGGGGGGGGCAAAAGGCCATCTGTCACTTCCTTGATGAATTCTTCTCGGGTCATATCTGCCCTAAGGGCATAATTCATCTTTTTCTGGTTGCCCAAGGTATCCACCGTTTCCTTCATCATGTTCTTTCCGCAGGCGGAACCGGCTCCGTGGGCCGGATATACGATCACATCGTCGGCCAACGGCATAATCTTGCTACGAAGGCTGTCGAACAGGGTTCCGGCCAGCTCCTCTTGGGTCATGTGGGCCGCTTTCTGGGCCAGGTCCGGACGGCCTACATCTCCTAAAAACAAGGTATCCCCACTAAAAATGGCATGGTCCTTTCCTGATTCGTCCTTCAGCAAAAAAGTAGTGCTTTCCATGGTGTGCCCTGGGGTGTGCAACACCTTGATGGTCAATTTTCCCAAAGGGAACTCCTGTCCATCCTTGGCAATAATGGCCTCAAAAGCGGGTTGGGCCGTTGGGCCATAAATGATCGGTGCGCCCGTCTCCTTGGAAAGGGTGACGTGACCGCTCACAAAATCGGCATGGAAATGGGTCTCAAAAATATACTTGATGACGGCTCCTTCGTCCTTGGCCCTTTTTAGATAGGGTTCCACTTCGCGAAGCGGATCTATAATGGCAGCTTCCCCTTCACTTTCAATATAATAGGCGCCTTGCGCCAAACATCCGGTATATATCTGTTCTATTTTCATCTCCTCTGATTTTTTCATCAAAATTAATAGGGTGCAGCGTACTGCACAGTCACCAAAGTTACAAACTCTTTGTCTTGGACTGCAATGTTATCTTTTTTTGCATGTCACTCCTTTCCTTCTTTTCGGAACAGGAAGCCACCGCGTCAAAGGTCTGGACAAACAGGTTTTCCTCCCCAAGTATGTCGACGATTCCACTACTGTACAGAATGTCCCTTGTGGGGCCTATGGCCGCAGCGATCATGAAATGGATACCCCTTTGCCTAAAATCCAATATGATGCGTTCCAACATGGCCGAGGCACTACTGTCTATATAATTGATGGGTTCGGCATTCAGGATGATATACTTCAGAACGGGGCCCTTTTTCGCCATTTGCCGATAGAGTTGCTTTTTGAAATAATCCTTGTTCCCGAAATACAATTGGGCATCGAACCGTATGACCAGTTTGTCGGCATCCACTTCAACATCCCCCGAGAAACGGTCGATATTCTTGAAATAGTTGGTGCCCTTGATCCTTCCCAAGACCGCCATGTGCGGTTTGGATATTCGATACACCACCAGCATCAGGGACAGCAATACCCCGAACAGGATTCCCTCCATCAACCCGATAAAGAGCGTCATCAAAAAAGTGGCGGCCAGCAGCAGGAACTCGTCCTTCCTGTTTTTCCAGAGGGCCAATGGGTATTGGACATCGATAAGTCCTATCACGGAAACGATGATGATGGCACCCAAGATCACCGCGGGCAGGTTATAGAACAAAGGGGTCAGGAAGAGCAGTACCCCTGCAATAATCAGGGTACTAATGATCAGGGACATTCCCGTCTTGGCCCCGGCTTGATCGTTCACTGCTGTCCTAGAGAAACTTCCGGAGACCGAAAAAGACTGGAAAAACGACCCCAAAACATTGGAAAGGCCCAGTGCCCGAAGTTCCTGATCGGGATCCAGTTCGTATTCCGGATGTTTTTCCTCGATGGTCTTGGCGATGGAGACGGACTCCATGAACCCGAACAATGCCACGGTGATGGCAATGGGCATCAGTTGGCCCATCTTGTCCCATTGGAACTCGGGCGCCTGAAAACCGGGAAGCCCTTTTGGAATATCGCCCACAATGTGGATTCCCTTGGTCTCCAAACCAAAAATCACCACGGCCAAGATACCAAGCACCACCATCAGCAAGGGAACTGGCAGTTTTTTGTTGAACTTGTTCAACAGGAATATCAATGCGATGGACCCCACGCCAAGTCCAAAGGTAAGCCAGTGGATATACCCCAAACTTCCGATGATATTGGGGATCAGTTCATGTACCCTGCTGGTCTGTGCAAAGTTGGTGCCCAATATATGGTTCAATTGTCCCAAGCTGATCAAAATAGCGGCGGCCGATGTAAACCCACTGATGACCGGTTTGGACAAAAAGTTGACAAAGAAACCCATCCTGAAGAAGCCCATCAAAAGTTGCAGCCCCCCAATGAGCAGCGTCAAGAAAAGTACGGCTGCCACATAGTCCTCTTCATTGAGCAAACGCAGGGCACCTACGCCGGTTGCGACCAACAAGGAATCCATGGCCACAGGGCCCACGGCCAACTGTCGGGACGTTCCCATAAGGGCATACACCAACTGGGGCACCAAAGCGGCATATAGTCCATAAATAGGGGGCATTCCCGCTATCATGGCATAGGCCATTCCCTGGGGCACCAACATGATTCCAACGGTAAGGCCCGCAGTGAGGTCCCCGCGCAGCAATGCCTTGTTGTATGTGGCCATCCATGCTAAAAATGGAAAGAACCTCTTGATCATGCGGTAGGTTTTATGCAAAAATAGGGAGCCCAAGGGCAACCCACGGTAACTTAGGGCACAAAGTTACAGGTCCACCACTTGGATGTAACTTCTGTGTAGCACCAGTTTTTTCATTTTTTCGAGCTTTTTCAACAATCTGGAAACCACGACCCTAGAGGTATGCAGGTCATAGGCAATCTCCTGATGGGTACTCTGGATCTTGTTGTCGTTGGTGACTTCCACCTTCTTTTTGAGGTAGTCCACCAAACGTTGGTCCAAGTTCTTGAACGCAATACTGTCCACGGTCTGCAACAACTCGTTCAGGCGGTTGTGGTAGCTTTCGAAAACGTAGTTGCGCCATCCTTTGTACTTGCCCATCCATTCTTCCATTTTCTGCACGGGAATCATCACAATGCTGGTATCGGTCTCTGCAATGGCCCTGATCTCGCTCTTGGTATGCCCCATACAGCAGGCCATAGTGACCGAACAGGTCTCCCCTTGTTCCAGATAGTACAAAAGCAGTTCGTCGCCTTCCTCATCTTCCCTAAGGACCTTTATGGCCCCGGACAACAGTAGGGGTATACTCCTGATGTACTGACCGATATCCATGATGGTCTCTCCCGCAGGTACTTCAACTAGTTTGCCAACCTCAAGGATCTCCTCCATCAGCGGTTTTTCAAAATGTCCCCGGAACGTCTCTAAAAGTTCTTCTTTCATGTTGTAGAAATCGCCCTCCTAAGGTAACCATTTTGAAAAAAAGATGCCCTGTTTTCGCATTCCCATCAATTGCAAGGCCCATACCTTAAGGTATGGGCCTTGAACATACTAATTAACTGAAATAAAACCTACTTAAACTAAAGCTTTAGGAGCGACCCTTCCATTTCTTTGGGTACAGGGACGTCCAATAGATTCAATATTGTGGGTGCAATCTGGTTGGAATGCAACTGTTCTTCTTGTTTTACCTCGCCCAAGGCTTTGACCCCTTTTCCAAAAGTGACCATCCAGACCTCATTGGCCCCTTTGATATCACTCCCGTGTCCTCTCCAAGTATCCAAAGGTTCGGTTCCCCTACCGTGGTCGGTAGTGATGATAAAAACGGTTTGGTCCTTATAAAAATCATCCTGTTGGGTAAAGTCCCAAAGCTCTTTGATCAAGGCATCGGTATTGTGGGCCGATTTCAGATACGCTTGATAATCGCCATCGTGGGCAAAGTCATCCGTTTCCCCATAAGAGACAAATACCAGCTTCGGATGCGCCTTTTTCATGTGTTCCAAGGCATAATGGTGCGTAAAGGCATCCAAACGAACGCTCCCCCAAGGGCTTGGAATTTGATCCTGAAGTTGGTTCAGGAATTTTTCCCTTTCGGTGAGATTATCGGCGGCCGTTTCAAAACCGGCATTCACAGGAACCCCGGAACGCTCCGCATTGATGATGGACGGGAATACATCCCAACTGCCAAAGGCGGCCACTTTGCCTTTCCCTTCCGGAGTATTGTTGTAACGCTCCAAAATGGTGGTGTTGGGGTTGGGTACCTTGTCATTGCTGCGGATATTCTTGTCATCGGCGGTCCCGGTCAGGATTTCGTTGTAACCCGGATAGGAAAACCATAGGGTATTGGTCAGGTCCACTTTGCTGCCCAAGTCTCTGTTGCCGTGCAATTGGCCCATTTTGGACACTTGGGTCCAGAAAAAGGGCATCAAAACTTCTCTTCGCTCTTGGGGGGTTTCTTTCCAAAAAGCCTCCTTCAATGCGTCTATTTCGTGAACATAGGTTTTATTGCCGATCAATAGGGAATCGGCACCCGTGAAGAGCTCTTGCCAACGGTAGCCGTCCAAAGTGATCAAAATGATCTTGGTGTCGGAATCTTGTGCATTGATCTTTAGAAAAGCTGTCAGGGCAACAAAAAGCAATATCTTCTTTTTCATTTCTGTTTGGTTTTGAATGATGCGGTTTCAGACCAATCACTCCAATTGAGGTTTTGATCCCGGTAGCGGACCCTCCAATAATAAGTGGTCCCCGATTTCAAGCGTTTGGTCTTTTCATCGGTAAGATCGTCATTTTTTTGACGGTCTTCCTCATAGTACCAGTTTTCGAATTGTTTCCAACTGTCCAAAGCCAATTTTTCAAAACCCTCGGTTTCAGAAACCTGCCAATGGGCGGCGGCATGAAAAGCTCCGTTGATCGGACTTGAAAATTCCCCAGCCTTTAACATAGCAAACTCACCTTCAACCTCCGCATCGATTGAAGGGGAAATGGTTTTGGGCGCATCGGGTTTCTTTTCGAGTCTCCAAATAGTGATGCTATCGCGGAGCTCATTCTCCCTAAACTTGGATTCATTGCCACGACTGATCCGTTTGATGGTAAATTTGGGGTCGTTTCGGTTGCCATCCACTTCCACCATCACAAAACCATATTCATCCTGGGAAACGGTAAACTCATCGTAATCCCTGCCTTCGAATTCGCCCCAATTGTCTAGGGAGCCCCCTGCTGAAGCCACATTGATCCATAAATGTTTATGGTCCTTGGACTGTCCACGGGAATATCCGTGTGTATGTCCAAAAAAATGAACGCTTGGTTTTCCGGTCTTTGTGGAGAATTCCTCCAGCATTTTGACCACTTTTCCTGTAGATTCCTCTTCCCCGGGAATCCAAAGCTCCGATTTGTGGGGATGGTGGAGCTGGGCAAAGACAAAATCGATATTGTTGTCCTTTTCCGTTTCGGCCAAGACCTTTTCCAGCCACTGGTATTGATCTTTCAAATCCCGATACCCTTCATTGGAGTTGAGTCCGATCACACGGGTATTGCCGTAATCCTTGTACCACCAATGTTCCGCAAAGGCGGGGGTACCGTTTTCGGGCAGACTGAAATATTTGAAGTAAAAAATGGAGTTGCGTTCATGGTTGCCCAAAACTGGATATACGGGCACCTCGGCAAATAATTTTTGGGCGGGGTCAAAAAAGTGTTCCTTCCACTGGTAGTATTCGCTCCCACTGGCCACCAAGTCTCCCGGAATCATCACCATGGCCAAATTATCGGGCAATTTGCCGCCATATTCCTTTTTTAAATATTGAATGATGCCCTCGTTCACCACTTCTGAAAATTTATTCGGGTTTTGATGGTCGTATTGCATGTCGCTCATGGCAACAATGTTGAACGATTCCTCATCACTGGCAAACGGCGGTGTCTTGAATTGAAAGATTTCCGATTGCGCCTTGCCCGTTTTCACACGATAGTAGTATTCGGTAAAGCGGTCCAAGCCTGTCAACTTTACAGTATGTACCCTGGATGCTGAAAAATTGATGCCCTCGGCCTTGCCTTGGGCCTTTTTGCCCAATTTTGGCGAAGTCCCATATTCCACAATGCTTTCCTCTCCATGGGAGGTCTCCCACATGATGGTGATGGAATGGGGCTCGGCATCCTGTAGATAGGGTTGTATCAACATCTTTGGCTCCGTTTGGGCCATCATCGGGGCGATGCCCACAAATAGGCAGATCAGTAGTTGGTTGATTTTTTTCATTAAGCTATAGCGTTGGTTTTTAAAAAGGCTTCGTTCAATATTTCCAGGGCTTTTTCCAGTTCTTCCCTGGATATGGTCAAAGGCGGGGAGAGTTGCAGTACGTTTCCTTTGGAAACTTTGAAACTCAACCCATTCTTAAGGCATTCGTACATGATTTCCTCAGCTTCGGAACTCGCTTTTTCCTTGGTGGTCCGATTGGTCACCAATTCGATGCCCCATAACAGCCCGACTCCTCTTACATCTCCAATTAGAGAGTATTTTCGATGCATTTTGTAAAGGGCCTTTTTCATGAATTCCTCATCAGCCTTTACTTTTTGCAATAGATTTTCTTCTTCGATGATTTCCAAAAGGGTCAATCCGGCGACAGAACCCAACGGGCTTTTTTCGTGGGTGTAGTGCCCCAAGGAGATATGCCCGAATCGATTGTACTCTTCACGGGTGACGATGGCCGCTTGGGGAACAATACCCCCGCCCAAGCCCTTGCCCAAACAAAGAATGTCCGGTTCAATTCCGAACAGTTCGTAGGCGAACATTTTTCCGGTGCGCCCAAAAGCAATCGGGATTTCATCCAAAATCAACAGTACCCCATATTTGTCACAAAGTTCACGGGCTCCTTGCCAATATTTGGCGGAAGGAATCTGCACATCGGTGTTGCGTATGGTCTCGGCCAAAAAGGCACCGATCTCATCATCCTTGGACAACACATGCTCCAAATACTCCAATGCCTTCTCCTCGTTCCCTTCAAAAATACCGCGATAGGTAATGGGTGGCGGAATGCGTTCCACGCCCGGCATCAACGGCCCCATATGTTCCTGAAAAATGGATTCGCCTCCTACGCTGATGGCATCCAAGTTTGCGCCATGGAACGAATCCCAAAAGGAAACCACCTTATGTTTTCCAGTCACCGCACGGGCCAATTTTAAAGCAATACTGATGGAAGAGCTGCCATTCGGGGTAAGCAAAATACGGTTCAGGCCTTTTGGGGTGTAGGACGTCAATTTCTCGGCAAACCGGATGGCCTTTTCATTGGTATATCTTCGGGTTGAAAACGTGAGTTCCTGAAGTTGTCCCATGAGCGCACTCACCATTTTTGGATGGGAAAATCCCACTTGGTGCACGTTGTTGCCATGAAAATCCAGATATCGTTTCCCAGAGATACTCTCCAAATAAGAGCCTTCGCAATTTTTCAAAACGTCCAAACACGGGGTGGACATGGATTGGTGCAAAAAGTATTGGGCATCTTTTGCCAACAGTTCCTTGGTCTGGTCGTTCACTTCTTCCTTTAACCATTCGCCCCTTGCAGAGGTAAGGTTGATGTCGCCTTCCACAACAGATTCTGCGTTGTGCCTATCGTGCTTCATATGGTTGATTTTATGCTATTTTTCCCTGTACAAATGGTTGGCGGGAATGATCTGTTTGGGAATAGTGGCCCCTTGGTACTTCACATCCAAGTGGTAGCCTCCCCCTCCATTAAAAAATTCTACCCTGACCAAATGTTTGCCCTTGGTCAATTCCACACCCTCTCCACGCTCCATAACACCATGGTCGCCGTCGTTGTCCACCACTAATTTTCCATCCACATAGAGTTTGCTACCATCATCGCTGTTGGTAAAAAATCCATATTTCCCTTCTTCAGGGATGTCCAAATAACTTTCCAGCACCAAGGCCACCTGTTCTTGTTGGACACCTTCCGTCAATATCGCTTTAGGGGAGAATTCTGTCACAAAACCCCTTTTTACAGGTTTCAAGGTAGAGAAATCGGGTAATTTGTCCATCCCTTCGCCATAATACATGGTATAGGCAACAGGGCCTTCTTTGATTTCAGAAACCAATCGGAAATTGGCCTCCGCAATGGTGCTCACCAATTGCCCTTCTTGAAAAATCCCGGCTTTGACAATCTCGGTTTGCTTCAAATAGAAGGTATCTTGATATGTTTTGCTGTTTTCTAGGGTCGGAACAGCATTGCCAATGGCATACCTAATTTCACCTATATTGTTGGGGTTTTGCATCACCACGGCAACCGAATCTGATTTGAAAATACCTCCTGCTGGTTCAAAATGGCCTGCATCGGGAAGAATCTTGGGTTGGGCGATCCGTTCTTTTCGTTTATAGATCAAATTGGGTTTTTCGTTGCCGATAAAAGCTCCTTTTACAGGTCTCCCGATCCAAGATTGGGGTGTTTGCAGTCCCATGGCATAGGCCACGGTCGGTGCATTGTCGTATTGGTAAACGGTCTCTTCAATTTCGTACCCTTTTTTGATGCCGGCCCCAAAAAGAATGAAGGGAATCTCCATTTCGGCCAAACTTTCTCCTCCATGTCCCAAACCGATTCCTCCGTGATCGGCAGAAACGATGAACAGGGTCTTTTCGAAAATGCCCGCTTCTTTGGTGGCATTGACAATCTCCATGATCAAGGAGTCGGCCTTTTCCACCGCTTTGAAATACTCAGGAGTGCCATGGCCCAAGGAGTGACCTGCATGATCTACATGGTCCAAATGCACAAAAGTGAATTTTGGGGTGTGTTCTTTGATATACTTTACCGCCTGTTGTGTGGTATTGTCCTCGTGGTCCCCGTCAATGTCAAAATCCACATCTTCTTTTTCGAACAACCGTCCAAATCCGTCCCAATCGTAAATGGCCCCTACATGGGCATCGGGTTGTTGGTCATGGAACAAGGTGAAAATGGTAGGAAAGGTTCCATTTTTGGTCGCCACTACGGGAGGCAACTGGTGGTCGAACTTTTCCCACCCATTCGAGGTGATGCCGTGCTGCTCGGTATCGGTACCCATGATCATGCTGGCCCAATTGGGGCTGGAACTTGAGGGTAAAACCGAACGGGCATGCATGGTGGCCGCCCCGTTTTGGATCATGGAATCCATCATAGGTGTATGTGCCTTCTGGATGCCATTGGGACTCATCCCATCCACTCCAATGATCACAATATGTTGTATATCAGTGTTTTTATCTGTGTTTTGAGTACAGGCCGATAAAAAAATCGTGACCAAACCAATCGCAAAAAATACATTCTTTGTCATGTGATTTTATTTTAACAACAATGGCTGCCCCGTTTCCGGGGCAACCATTTGTCGGTTATTTAATGGTCAACTCTTTTTAATACCTGTTTCCAGTTTCCCACCAACCGGGGGTATTGATGTCGTCACCTTCACCGCCCATGGCTTGGACCGCTGCATCGTAATTGGCCTTGTTCAGGGTCTGCTCCGAGGAAGGGTACAGAAAGCGGACGGGATAGCGCCCTCCGTTCAAGTCATCTTGACCGGTTTCCAAAGCGGGCATTCCGGTCCTTCTGTAATCCATCCAACCTTGATAATCCACATTCCAAAGGGCAATGGTCTTTTGGGTCAACAATAGTTCCAAAGTGCCATCGTATTGTACCGTTGGCCCTGCCAAATAGGTGTCGATGTCCGCATCTGGAACTCCCCAGTAGGACAGACTAGCCCTTATGCCTTCATTGTAATAGGTTTCGGCATTCCCTGCGATAAAACCTCTTTCTGCAGCTTCGGCCAAAATGAACTGTACTTCTGAATTTTTCATGATGTATGCCTGGGCAGCCGTTCTGGAAAAATAGAACAGTTCCACATCCAAGCGGCTTGGGCTGTATTGGTCGTCATAGGCACGGGCATTGTCCTGATTGAGACCGATGGGAATTCCCACCCATTCGCCATCACTGTTTCGGTCGAACCAGATATCCAATCTTGGATCGTTGAAGTTTTCAAAATAGCCCAATAGCGTGGTACACAAGCTCTTTTCATCGAACCCACCGATACGACCGGTGCTTTCGGGCCAAGAGTCCGTGTTGGACGTACCGCTATATATCAGTGTGGCATTATCGTCATTGGAGCCGATGTAATTGCCAGCATTCACGATGGCCTGCATTTCTGCCGAAACATCCCTTCTTTTCGAAATTCGCATCAAATAGCGAAGACGAAGTGAATTGGCCAATTTTCTCCATTGCGCAGCATCGCCATCATAGATGACATCGCCGGATGACCCTGGAATGGCCTCCCCTTTCGCCAATGCGGCATCGGCATCTGCCAAATCCTGTAGCACACCGTTGTATACGGTTTCCTGATCATCGTATTTTGGGGTAAAAATACCTGAACTCTCTCCGGACATTGCCTCTGTATAGGGCACATAGCCATAAAGGTCCGTAAGATTGGCAAAACTCAAAGCGCGCATGGTCAGGGCAATTCCTTCATACGTTGCATTCTGTGTGCCTTGGGCCCTTGAAATTTCCAAAATATCATTGATTTCGGGCAAATAGCTGTAAAACAGGTTCCACATCCCTTGATCTCCCCAGTCAAACTGGCTGAAACCGGGGAAGTTGTTCTTGGCCATCAGCTGGGTGATGGTATTTCCATCGCTGTAACCCTCTTGGGTAAGCTGCCGGGTAAGTTCGGAAGTCACGGTGGACAACAACAAGTTGGCGCTTACTTGTTCGGGGGCGTTGGGGTTGGAGTTGATTTCCTCAAAATTTTCCGTACAGGAAACCAAAACGCTTCCTGCGAACAATAGTGATGTTATGACGTTTGATGTTTTCATCTTCTTGATTCTTGGGTATTAAAATTCTACGTTTAGATTCAGACCGAAGCTTCTGGTGCTTGGCAGGGCCATATCCTCAACCCCTGGCACGATGGTACCACCGGATAGGGAAATGGTCTCGGGATCCACATGGTCGTTCTCCGTCCACAAGGCCAGGTTACGACCGACCAAAGCAACGGATGCCGACCTCAACGGGGTCTTTTCCAATAATTTTCTTGGGAAGGTATAGCCCAGTTTCACTTCTCTCAGTTTTACATAGGTGGCATCGAACATGGAGCTTTGCTCATTTCCGCGATCATACACGTGGGAATAGTAATTGGATGCATTTACACTGGTGGTGTTGGGGGTATATGACCCATTTCCATTGTCGACCACACCTTGGGCAACGATTCCTGATTCACGTCCGGGTACCGTAAAGTCGAGCATCCCTGTTGTTCCTCCAATGGCCACTGTTCTGGAATGGTAAACCCCTCCCTGTCTCCAATCGAACAAGAATCCGAACTTGAAGTTCTTGTAGCTAAAGCTGTTCTGGAAACCGACCATAAAATCTGGATTGTAGTTCCCTAGGTTTCTGAGTTCATTGCTTCTGATGGGAAGACCGGAATTGGGGTCGATGATCCATTGTCCGTAATATGGGCTGCTTTTATCGGTTACCTGTTCAAAACCAGTTCCGTACAAATCTCCCATACGGCCACCTACTTCCGCTACCACTTGCAGGTAGTTGGATTTCACCAAATAGCTATCCAATCCATCGGTAAGTTCCTTGACCTCTCCTCGGTTGGCGGTAAAATTGATATTGGTGTTCCAGCTAAAGTTATTGGTCTGAACCGGGGTGGCGTTCAACGTAATCTCCAAACCTTTGTTCTCCACTTCCCCAGCATTGATGACCCTGCTGCTGTAACCTGATGTATTGGAAACAGGAAGGGAAAGAATCTGGTTGTTGGTCACCGATGTATAGGCCGCTACGTCCAAGCCCAATCTACTGCCAAAGAACCTCACATCGGCACCTACCTCAAAGGAGTTGGTACGCTCAGGTTTCAGGTCGGCCAATTTTAGCTCAGAAGGTGAATATACCCTTGAGAAACCATTAAACGTGTTTCCAAAACCATAAGTGGCGGCCAAATTGTATGGATTGGTATCGTTACCGACACTGGCCCAACCTCCCCTAAGTTTTGCAAAGCTGATGGCTTGGGGCATGGTGAACATATCAGAAAGGATAAAGCTCAATCCCACGGATGGGTAGAAGTAACTGTTGTTCCCATCAGGCAAAGTGGAGGACCAATCATTACGTGCGGTCACATCCAAAAATGCATAGTCTTTATAGGAAACGTTCGAAAAGGCATAGAGACTGTTCACGGTAAACTTGCCATCATAATCGCTCTGCGTCAATGGTTCGGCTGCATTACCAAAATTATAGATGCCAGGGATGGACAGTGAGTTGGCACTAATCCGCTGGTACCTGTTCTTTGAGGAACGGTGGTTGCCACCAAACGAAACGCCGAAATCAAAATCTTGATTGATCTCCGTGTTGTAGGCCAACAAGAAATCCGTATTCTGCTCGTAGGCATACGTGAAATCCTCCCGATACTGTCCATTGGGGAAACGCTGGGTGGAATAGGCCCTTTTGCGCTTGTCCAATTCGTTAGAATAATCGAAACCGGAACGGAACATGAAACTAAGGCCTTTGGCCAACTGGATATCCGCCCTGAGGTTGGTGATCAAACGGTCCTTGTTAAAGGCATTGGTGTTTTCGAAAACCGTGAAGAACGGGTTGTCGTGATAGTTGTAGTTGTAGTTGAATTGCTGCACCCCTTCCAGTCCGGGCTGCCAGTAATCCCTTAAATTGTTCATGTTGATGTGACGTCCAAACCAGATCCAGAGGTACATTACGTTCTCGGTACCGTAGGAGTTGTTCGGACGGTTGCGCGAATTGGAATTGATATAGTTCATGGAACCGGTCACCTTTAACCAATCCGTTAGGTTATAGGATCCGTTCACCTGATAGGCCCTTCTTTTAAAGTTGGAGTTTGGGATCACACTCTCGCTCTGAAGATCGGTAAAAGAAACCCTGAAATTTCCATCCTCATTGCCACCGGTCAAGGCAATATTATTGCTCAGTGTAAAACCGGTCCTGAAGAAATCGTCAATATTGCTTGGCTGCGGTGAAAATGGCGTGGCAATGATCTCATCGGCAAAAGTACCATCAGAATTCCTTGGCCTTACATGCACATCTCCTGCACGCAGACCACTTGTGGTAGGGCTATCGTGCTGTGGGATCAACTGTCCGTTCAAGGCAGGACCCCAGCTCTCATCCACATGGTCGTTGATACCACCCGTCAAGGAACGGTTCTGTCCACCATCATTGAAGGCGAACTGGCCGCTAGACCCCTGTCCGTAGCGGTTTTGGTATTTGGGCAAGGTCAACAGATCTTCAAATGTGGTGTTGTTGGTATATGAAACCCCGATTCCTTTGGAACCCTTACCCGATTTGGTGGTGATCAAGATGACCCCATTGGCACCTCTGGAACCGTAAAGTGCAGTGGCATTGGGCCCTTTCAGCACGGTCATGTCCTCCACATCGTCCGGGTTGATGTCCATGGCACCGTTACCATAATCAACGCCCATGTTACCCTCGCTTCCAGTGTTGTTCACATTGTTGTTCACGGGGATTCCATCGACCACAAATAGCGGGGAGTTGGCATTGGGACTGGGGTTCAATGAATTTTCACCCCTGATGATGATCTGTGAAGTGGACCCAACGCCCGAGTTTCCACCCGTGACCTGCACCCCTGCCATTTTACCGGCCAGCGAGTTCACTACATTGGTCTCCTTTGCCTCAGATATTTCCTCCCCGGAAACTTTCTGTACGGCATAGGCCAGCTTTTTGGTCTCCCTTTGGATGCCCAAGGCCGTTACCACCACCTCGTCCAATTGTTGCGAATCGGGCTGTAGCATAATGGTTGCCGTCGTCTTTCCCGCTGTGTCAAAATCTTGGGACACATATCCTATATAGGATACCTCCAAGATCTCGCCTCCCTGTGAAAGCTGAATCTCGAAATTCCCATCAAAATCCGTGGCCACACCTATGGTGCCTCCTTTAACAACCACGGATGCCCCAGGCAAGGGCACATTGTTCTCATCCACCACCTTTCCAGAAAAGGTGCCTTGTGAATAGCCTATGATACTTACGGTAAAGGCAAGTAAAAACGCTACGATTGATTTTTTCATTTGTTGAATATTTGTAAATATTGGTTAATTATTTATCAACAAATATCCAACACAAGAGTTAAGACATGCCGTTGTACAGATTAAAAAAAAGATATGGAATGGTTAAAATAATCCATTGAATGTTAGGTAAATATTATTTACAAATATTCACTTTTTAAACTGCTTCAAAAACAGTACTTTTCAATGTTCGTGGAGCGTATTACAGGGTTTACGGAGTTTTTTTAGTATTTATGACCTTTGAAAAATAGCCATCGGCATTAACCCCATTATATGGAAGACTATCTTATTGGTATAGGCAAGCGGATCAAGGAAATCCGTAAGGACAATAAAAGGACCATCAGTGAAGTTGCGATCGATGCCGGAGTGACCGCTGGGCTCATTTCCCGCATCGAAAATGGAAGGACCATCCCCTCCCTGCCCGTGTTCCTGAAGATCGTTGGCGCACTGGGTACGGAATTGACCGCTTTTTTTGATGGTATGCCCAAGGTAAATGGGCAAAATTTTCTGGTTTCCCGAAAGGACGACCACACCCTTATTGAAAAGGAGGATGAGGCGATAGGGTTCAGCTACAGTTACATTTTTGGCAAGCAATTGAACTCGGTAGGGTTTGAAAGTGTATTGCTGGAGGTAAAACCCAATTCCAAACGTGAGAAGGTGGTCACGGATGCGTTTGAGTTCAAATATGTGCTGAGCGGGGAATGCTATTACGAGGTAGGGGACCAAGAGGTGCTGCTCCAAGAAGGGGATTCCATTTTCTTTGATGGCAGAATCCCCCATGTTCCCATAAATCGGGGCAAGGTCGCCTCGAAGATGTTAGTGGTCTACTTCTTTATTTGATCAAGGGAACAAAACCTTGGCCAGTTCGCTCAAGGAATCGAGTATCATGGTCGGATCTGCGGTCTCCAATTGTCCTCGGGTCTGCGCTCCCGTGAGCACTCCCACGGTGATGCCGCAATTGGCGTTCTTGCCCTCTTCAATATCGATCACGGAATCTCCGGCTTTGAGCACCTGTCCTGAATCTGTTATGCGGAACATTTCCATGGCCTTGTCTATCATTTCCGAAGAAGGCCTTCCCTGCTCCACATCATCGGCCGTGATGAGGCCATCAATCTGAAGCCCAACGACCCATCCCAATTTATCCAAAAGGGACTGTGCTGTTTTCCTATCGTAGCCCGTGTTGAGCACGACCTTCACCCCATGGGCCTTTAAAACCCCGAACAGGTCCTCCACTCCGTCGTAGGAGGTCACTTCAAGATGTTCATAGGCCTCTTTCAGCAGCACTTTGAAATCTTCAAACACGGCCTTGGCATCCACTCCATTGGTTTGCTTCTCTTCCAGGATATCGGATATGGCCTTGAACTTTTCCTTTCCGGCGCCAAATTCCAAAACGGTGTCCAACGTGACCTCCACTCCTGATCGGGCCAATGCCTTCCTGACGGTTTTGTACACTACATTATCCTCGTTCACCGTGGTGCCGGCCATATCAAAAACCGCAAGTTTTATTTCCTTCATAGGTTGATTCTCTCTTTATTAAAAATAGTTGCAATATTCTTTTTTGAAAAACCCGCACTTCCCGTCATGCCCTTACCGCCAATTCCGGTGACAATGTGGATATGTTCGTCAATGGTCGTTTGAAAAATATCTTTTGTTTTGCACTGCGAATACATCCCATACCATCTTCTGTGTATCTCGTAAGTGGGGAGTTCCATTATTTTTTTGGCCTCTTCCAACATAAAATGGTCTATGTCCATATCCAGATCATACCCAAGGTCTTCCATGTTGTCCACATCGGCATATTGATGCGAATCGCCCAAGATCACCGAACCGTCCACCGCCTGCTTGAAAAGGATGTGCACGCCCCATTTTTTTTGAAGGCTGTCCGCCGGCTCATGCTGTTTGACCTGGGCAAATGATGGGCATTCATGGAACGCCTCGTACCTTCTGATGGACCAACCGGTCAAGATGGACCCTTTCAAGGAATAGTTTTTCTGCGGTTTGGTCTGCATCATCTGCAATTTGGACACTTCCAGATCGCTCTGGGTAAACACCTCTGGATATAGATTTTTGAAATCACTGCCATTACAAATGATTACCTTTTTGGCCAACACGGCTTCATTTCCGGTGCTCCTCACCGTTGTCCAATCCCCATTTCTTTCACAGGACACCGCAGTGAAATGTGTCTTTAAGCTCAACCCCTTTTGGGTGGTCAAATACTCTTGGAGTCTATGGATCATGGTCCTTGGTTCCACTGTGACCTCATCGGGAAAAAAGAGTCCGGCCTTCACATATTCCTTTCGCAGTCCTGGATACCGTTCCAGACATTCACCTTTGGTGAGCATTCGGGAAGCATAGTCATTGTTGTTGTTGATGGCCCTGAGTTCTACCAAAAGCTGTTCCTCTTCTTCATTGGAGGCCAGATAGACGGTTCCGTTTTGGCGAATGCCAATGTCAAACTGGGATTGGATGTTCGTATAGATGCGGAGGCTCTCCCTACCCAATTTTTGCCATTTGGAGTTCATCCCGGATGGCACCACCTGCCCAAAATTTTGGGTGGTCGCCCCTTGCGGATAGGCATCTTTTTCCAGTAAACAGACCTTAAGGCCCAGTTCCAGTGCGTGATAAGCATGAAAAGTGCCCAAAATGCCCCCGCCCACTATCGCAACGTCATATCTATTGTCCATAATCCAATTGTTTGTTGGTCTGTTCAGATTTTCGTCTTGCCCCAAAATGAAGGAACAGTACAATGGTGATCCCTATACCGATAACTGCCACGGCATAAGTGCCATACACAAAGAAATTGAGCCAGGACAGTTTGGCCTGTCCAAAGTTTTTGTACAACAATACCAGCACACTGCCCATATACCCGAAGGCATCGGCAATATAGATCAGAAAACCTGAGTTTCCCTTGATTTTAAAAGTGGCGATGAATCGGTCAAAAAAGAGGCAGTTGAAGGGCACATAACAGATGTAGAGCCCAAAACCCGTACAGACCATCCATAGAAAGGAATCCAAGACCCCCGTTTGGAACATCACCGTGGAGATGCCAAGCACCAATGCCCCCAACAAGAGCAACAAGTGATAGGTCAACAAGGCCCGATAATTGTCCTTGATGTAAAAAATGGACCCTATGATCACGAGCACCACTATGGCGATGATGATCTCCGATGTGGAAAATACCGAAATGTCCCCTTGGTACCCGATGCTGTCCCAAAGCTCGCGGGCAAAGTTGTCCCTAAAGTCCCTGAAAGCGGTAAGAAAGGTATAAAACACGACCACCAACAGCAGGGGAAAGAAGAATTGCTTGACCAAAAGTTTCCTATCCGCTCCCGTCATGGGCACACGTTCTGTTCGTGATTCGATGTCCTCTGCCGTAGGCGGTGGTACTTTTTGCAACAGGTAAGCGCACAAAAGCAGGGGCAAAAAGAACAGGGCACCGGTGACGGAGGGCATCCAAAACTCGCTCACGCCCCAAAAATCCATCACAGAAAGCCCTACTGACTTCACCACGCCACTGGACACGATAAAACTGGCACATAGCACAACGCCCAAGACATCGGTAAACTTTCTTCCTTCGATATAGGAGAACACAATGCCCCAGATCATCCCCAAGGGCAGGCCGTTCAGGAACATGAAAACGAGATTATAGGGTGCAGGGACAAAGGCGAACAATACCAGTGACAGTTCGGCCAACAGGATCAATGTAATGAAAAAAAACAGTCTTTTGTTGGATTTGAGTTCCGATATGATCTTTATCCCCACAAATTTGGAGAGGGCATAACCTAAAACCTGGGCAATCACCAACAAAATTTTGTAGTTGATTCCCATAAAGGCCATCCCCTCAAAAGTGGCGACCGAAAACGGCTTCCTGAAAGCGTACATGCAGAAATAAGCCCCAAAAGCCGCGAGCGACGCATGTAGCACAAAGACCAAGCTGGAGTGTTTTTTGGGCATGTTTTCGTTGAAAAAAGTTTACAAATACTAAATTTATTTTTCAAATAACTCAAATTAGTATAAACCCATCTTCTCTTTAAGATTAAAAAAAGGTTAGCAAAAACAATTTGTCCCTCCCACTTCCATTTTTATAAAAAATGGCCTATAACTTTAAAGAGTAGATCCAATTCTGTTATGGAAACATTCCGCAAGTGATTGCTGACGGTCAACCGTATTTTGGAAAATTCCGATTATATTAGCAGGGCAAGAGACCGTCATGCCCCTTTTGAATTTTGAATCGGTTTACACCTAAAAAAGAGGGTAACGGTTATCGGAAAAATACCAATGACCAATTTATTTAACAGAACAAACTAATCCATTTGGTCCTTTACCTTGGGCCGAACAATCAAAATGTAACACATGTCACTCATATCATTTTTGGGTTTTACGCTCCTGGTAGCATTTATTTCTTGGTGGTCCGTCCGCAAAACGGACGAAACATCTTCTGACGGTTACTTCTTGGGAGGAAGGAGCCTCACCGCTGGCGTCATTGCCGGCTCATTGCTATTGACCAACCTTTCGACCGAACAAATTGTGGGCCTCAACGGTAGTGCCTACAAGGATGGACTTTCGGTAATGGCATGGGAAACCTTGGCCGCCTTGGCCATTGTGGTAACGGCCATGTTCCTGTTGCCCCGCTATTTGAAAGGTGGCCTGACCACTGTTCCGCAATTCTTGGCCAAAAGGTTCGACACCACTACCAAAACCATTACCTCGGGACTGTTCTTGACGGGTTATGTTGTGGTGCTTCTGCCGGTGATTTTGTATTCAGGCTCCGTTGCCATCAGTGGAATGTTCGATGTCCCCCAATTGCTTGGTGTTTCGGATTCCACGGCATTGCTCCTCTGCATTTGGGGCATCGGTATCGTGGGTTCCATTTATGCGGTTTTTGGAGGACTGAAGGCCGTGGCCGTTTCTGATAGTATCAATGCGATTGGACTTATTATAGGAGGATTGCTCATTCCCGTATTTGGATTGATGGCCATTGGTGATGGCAGTGTTTTGAACGGTTTGGATATGTTGATGGCAGCAAACCCGGAACGTTTCGATTCTACGGGAAATCCGGGGCAGGAAGTCCCCTTCTCGACCATTTTTACGGGCATGATGCTGGTCCAATTGTTTTATTGGGGAACCAACCAGCAGATCATTCAAAGGGGATTGGGCGCCAAAAACTTGGCTGAAGGACAAAAAGGTCTGCTATTGGCCGCCTTTTTGAAGATTTTGGGACCCATTATCTTGGTCTTGCCCGGAATGATCGCTTACTATTATTTTGAAGGCGGATTGTCCAGCAGCGACCTAGCCTACCCCGAACTGGTAAGGGCCGTATTGCCAAAACCCTTGATGGGCTTTTTTGCCGCCGTGCTCTTTGGGGCCATCCTGAGCTCCTTCAATAGTGTACTCAACAGTTCGGTGACGCTATTTGGCATCGACATCTACAAGCAGCACATCAACAAGGAGGCTTCCGAAATGACCATCGTGAAATACGGAAAGATCTTCGGTATCTGTTTGGCACTGGCCGCCATGTTCATTGCGCCGCTGATTGCCAATGCCGGAAGCCTTTTCAATTATTTACAGGAAATCAACGGAATTTATAGCATCCCCATCTTCACCATCATTGTAGTGGGGTATCTCACCAAAAGGGTTCCTGCCATTGCGGCCAAAATCGGCATCCTCTCAGGTTCCATTTTATACATCATCAGCCAGTTCATCGTAGGCCCAAGAATGGTGGCCAATGCACTGGCCGAAGCCAAGGCAAACGGCATTACGGACCCGGAAGCACTGCACATGGTGGAAGCGGGTGCCTATCCGCATTACCTCCACGTGATGGCGATATTGTTCATCACCAACATTGTCATCATGCTGATCATTGGTAAGATATATCCTAGGAAAGAAGCTTTTGAACTGGAATATACCAAGCAAGTATCGATAGAGCCTTGGAAACACGTCAAATTGGCTAGTGCCTTCATCTGTGTGGTCGTGATAGCGATCTACGTGTACTTTGCTAAGTAATCTGTTGAAACAAAAAAGCTGTCTTAAAAGTGTCATTCTGAATGAAATGAAGAATCTTTTTGGAATTCAACTATTTGACAATAACCCAATAAAGATTTTTTAGACTGTCCCTTCGACTTCGCTCAGGGTGACAGCCAAAAATGACAATTTAATCACTTTTAAGACAGCCTTTTTTTATTGCTGTAGGATACTTTTCAGGAAATGTTCCTTGTATGCCCGTCCGAGCGGGATTTTTGAACCATCGCTCATCAAAACTTGGTTGCCGGATATCCGGTCTATCTTTTGGGTGTTGATGATATGGGATTTGTGTACTTGGTAAAACTGACCTGCCCCCAGAATGTCCAACCAATGGCGTAGGGGTTCATTGGAAAGGATCTTTTTGTTCTTTAGGTGGATCTCGGTGTAATCGGAATCCGAGGAAATGGTATAGATGTCCTTCACCAGCACCTTAATGTGCTCGTGACTGGATTTGACATAGATTTCACTGATCTGCACCTTTTCGTTACCCGTTGCAATGCTCTCTTGCTTTGCAATCACTTTGTTCACCGCCTGCAAAAATCGCTGGAAAGAAAAAGGTTTCAACAAATAGTCCACCACATTGAGGTCATACCCTTCCAGTGCATATTCCGAAAAAGCGGTGGTCAATATCACCTGTGGAGGCTCGGGAATACTTTTTAGAAAGTCCAATCCGTTGATCTTGGGCAAATGGATATCCAAAAACATGAGGTGGACAGGTTCGGCATTCAAAAACGCCATGGCCTGAATACCATCGGAAAACACGCCAACAAGATCCAAGGCTGGTACTTCATCAATGAACTTCTTAAGGATCCGCTGTGCTGGCGGTTGGTCCTCAACAATGATACATCTCATATGGCTATATTTTTTCCAGTTCCAGTTTTAAGTACACTTGGTAACTGTTATCCTTCTCTTTGATTTCCAACTGATGCTTATTGGGATACAACAGCTCCAAACGTTTCTGTACATTTTTCAAGCCAATTCCTTTGGCCACGGTATCCAGACTGGGCACCGTTTCGAAATTGTTGTTGCAGTGAAACTCCAGTACAGCACCTTCCATTTGTACCGAAATATCTATCACGATATTGGATGACAGTCCGGATTGACTATGCTTGAACGCATTTTCAATGAACACGATCAATATCAAAGGGGCTATTCGATATTCCTCTTGCATATCACCCACTTCGAAACGGACAATGCCCCTATCCTCTATCTGCAATCGGTACAAACGGATAAAGTTGCCCAACTGCTCCAGTTCCTTTTTTAAAGGTACGAACTGTTCCTTGGATTCGTACAGCATATATCGCAAAACACCGCTCATCTCCAAGATGATCTCTGGGGTCTTTGGGGAATTCTGCAATGCGTAGGAATATAGGTTGTTCAAATTGTTGAACAAAAAATGGGGATTGATCTGTGACCTCAAAAACTGAAGTTCGCTCTCCTGGATGGTACTTTGCAACTCATCTATTTGGTCTTGCTTCTGCAAGGCATCCCATCCAAATTTACAGCCAGAAAGGATAAACATGACCGGCAGCACCCCCAACAGGGATATATAGATCCCCGGAAATGAGTTTCCCCGTTTTGTGTTTGGGAACATGATGGGTTCCAATATCAGCTCTTCTATGGCGATGACAGCCACAACCACCAAAATGAACCCGAGAAAAAACTGCCAGTATTTTTTTCTGTAGAGAAATCTTGGCATCAGGAAATAGGTGACCGCAATAGTGGCAACACTATAGAACAGCAGAAAAATGGCCTTGTGTACAATAATACCTCCCTGGTTCCTGTCAAAAGAAAAAAACAGCAGGACAAGAACATGGAGCACTATCTGAAAAAGAAGTTCCTTCTTGGAAATCAATACCTTTCAATTAATTCAAAATCAAAACTATGGATTAAACCCATTTAAAAAAAAAGCAGGTTTATGAACAGCACTATTACTCCCCCCAACGACAATTTAGGCCTGTTTTTCACTACGGATCGGTCGGTCATGGGAAGCGCTTTGTTGTTCACGGAAAATAGTACGTCCCTTCCAAATTAATTGTCCAAATTGGTTAGGGTTTTTTCAATGGCCCATGGGACGTATTCCAAATATCATTATTTTTCGGAGCAATTGAACAATAACTATAAACACTTAATTTTACAACTATGAAGAAAAGGATCATTGCATTTGCCCTTATGACAGGCCTGTTCGCCACGGCACAATCTACATGGAAATTGGACAAATCACATTCCAAGGTAGGTTTTGCCATCACCCACTTGATGATTTCGGAAGTAGAGGGACATTTTAGCGATTTTGACATCATGGCAACCGCATCCGATACGTTTGGGGATGCCGAATTCACAGTGGACATCAAGACCACCAGCATCAACACCGATAATGAAAGACGGGACAATCACCTGAGGAGTGCGGACTTTTTTGATGCCGAAAAGTATCCATCCATCACCTTCCAGAGCACCGGCTATGAAAAAACAGGGGACAAGACCTTTAAATTGACAGGGGACCTCACCATGCACGGGGTCACCAAACCAATTACCCTCGAAGGCAAGGTGAACGGGGTGATCACCGATCAGCGCAGCCAAAAACTAAAAGCGGGGCTTAAACTCACCGGCACCATCAACCGATTGGATTTTGGCGTTGGCGGAGAGACTGCTTCCTTGGGCAACGAGGTTGAGCTGACCATCAACTTGGAAATGGCGCAACAATAATAAAACACAATACCATCATGGAGAGAGGTTGGCCCATGGCCACCTTTCTTCATTTATTTTTATACATATGGGAAGAAAATCCGAAAACACTTTTAGGGAGTTCCATCGCTATCTGGGGTTCTTTTTGGCAGGAATCATGGCCGTATATGCCATCAGCGGCATTGTACTGACGTTCCGAAATACGGATTACATGAAAAGCGAAGTGCAGATGATCACCACCCTGGAACCCAATCTTGGCGAAGAGACCTTGGGTACCGCATTGCGGAAACGTGGCTTCAAAGTGGACAGAACAGAGGGCAATCTCATGTACTTTGAGGGAGGTACGTACAATTTTGAGACCGGGGAGGCTTCCTATACCGAAAAACGTTTGCCAAAGATCCTGGACAATATGAACAAGCTGCACAAAATGCATTCGGGCCACCCCTTGTTCTGGCTGGGAATTTTCTTTGGAATCGCTTTATTGTTCTTTGCGGTTTCGGCTTTTTTTATGTTCCGGCCCAGTGCCCCAATCTACAAAAAGGGCCTCTATTTTGCCGTAGCAGGATTTCTTTTGACGGTTGTATTGTTGTTGGTTTAAAGGAAAGCCATTCTTATCTGTGTTTTCCGATTACAGGTTTGTTCCTGTCAAAAAAGTCTTTTAACTTTTTTGGTGGCTCCAATCGATAGCCTACATAAAACACGGCATGCCATAGGTTATTGGAAATGTCATTGGAGTCGGAATCCCGGTAGGATGTACCGTTCAATTCCCCGATGATGCCCATGTAAAAACGGTCTGTGTTATAACCCAACTGAAGTCCGGCACCATATTCCGCCACTAGATAATTGTTCTTTTCCACTTGGCCCGCCAAGGTATATTTGGAAAACTTGGGGCCTATGCCTGCACGTAGCGATGGGGCGATGTTCAGCTTGGGCGCCACCACCCAATTGTAATAATAGCCCATCCCTGCCCTGAGGTCAACAATATTTTCCTTTCCATAGGTATCGTCCTCAAAATTGTTGGTCATTTTGGTGAATTCATACCGTATCATCGGCACAAGGCTTCCCCTGCTCTCCAATTGCCATTCTTGACGGTTCAACAATGCCCTTAGGGAAAAGTCCCTGTTCAGCACAAAACCCGTACTGCCTCCCCAAGTAATGCTTTTTAGGTCGGGAAACTGCAGATAGGGGCCACCCACGTTCCATGTCGGCAAAAAATCTGAAGTGTTCTCCACATAAAAGCCTTTCATCCTTCTAAAAAACACATTCTGCACCAGCCTTCCCGGGAACACATTGACTTGATAACTCTGAAAAGAACTCTCGCCGCGCTGCCCATCATCGTCATTACCGGGCAGGAATCCTGGTGTGAAACCGGCACTGACACCAAAAATCTTATAGTTGAGCCTTAGGGTGAGTTTGACCTCGTTGTTGGTCACCAAATGAAAGTTGCCGACATCGGGACTGTCCACCATGAATTCATCAAAATCGGTACTCAAATCGATGCCGAACGTTAGTTTATCATCATAGGAAATGACTGAAATGGAGTCCTTCACCTGCCCATGGCCCTGGACACCCAAAAGACAGGTTCCCATCGAAATGAAGCAAGGAATCGACATGAAAAAGGATTCAATCTTAGCCATACATATCTTACTGGAGATGTGTAATTTATAAAAAAACTTCTTATCAGCTTTTCCACAGCTATGGTTTAATAAAATCGAAATCATAAAAAACAAAAAAAGCCCACTCCTTTCGGAATGGGCTTTCATTTCTGCTCCCCCTCTTGGGCTCGAACCAAGGACCCTCTGATTAACAGCGTCGCCGAATGGGGTATAAGCAACTGTTAAAAATCTTATATTTTATTGATTATCAGTATTTTAATAAATTCTGTTATCAAATAACATCAAATGAATCCAAGCTTTTGCGTGCAAATTGCGTGCAAATTTTTTTATAACTTATGTTCATGAACACGAGTATAAAGCTAAGTTTGGACACCCGCAGAATGACCCAAAATGGATGTTTTCCAATCATTTTGAGGCTGACCCATTTTAGAAAAACCACTTCAATCAAAACAGGGCATTATGTCCCAGAAGAATACTGGGATCACCACAGGTGCAAAGTAAAAAGAAATTTTCCAGATGTTGATTCGGTTCACTTGATGAATACCCTTTTATTAAAAAAACAACTCAAGGCACAAGAAGTAATCAATAGACTGGCCGACAATGATCAATTGGATAGATTAACAGCCAAAGATATTGCTGATAAAATTGTCAACAGAAAACGGTTGAACTCATTCTATGAGTTCGGTCTTCAAAAAGCAGAAGAGCTTATAAGAGAAAAACGGATTGGCACAGCCAGAAACTATTCGGGGATTATTGGAAGGCTTAAGGTATTTACCAACAATAAGGATTTAAAATTCAATGAACTCAATCTTGAATTCCTAAAACGGTTTGAAAGGCACCATTTATCAAAACCAGGCAATACCATTAATGGAATTGCATCTTATATGAGAACGATAAAGGCCATCTACAACAAAGGAATCAAGGAGGGCATGGTGGATGAAGCATTATACCCTTTTAAATACTACACCATAAAAACAAAGCCCACTGAGAAAAGAGCCATTAAGATTGAAAGCATCAAGAAAATACTTGAAATGGAAACCAAGATAGGTTCCAATCATTTTCACTATCGCAATTATTTTATTCTTTCCTATCTGATGTTGGGCATGTCCTTTATTGATATGGCATTTCTGAAAAGAGATAATATCATCGATGGCCGCGTAAAATTTCAAAGACGTAAAACTGGAAAGCGCTACGACATAATTATAACAGATCAGATTAAACCCATCATTCAATACTATCTGGACAATCCTAACCCTTCTGGTTTTTTATTACCCATAATTTATCGGGACACATTGGAATTGCAGTACAAAGATGCCCAATGGGAGCTTAGACGTTACAATATTGGATTAAAAGAAATTGCAAAAGAGTGTAAGATTGAAGAACGTTTGACCTCCTATGTTTCAAGGCATAGTTTTGCGACTCATGCCATGTTCAAAAAAGTTCCGCTGGAAGCCATTTCCGCAATGATGGGACATAATAAACTCAGTACTACCCAAATCTACTTGAAGTCGTTGCCAAGTAACGTTCTTGACTCCTATCAACTGGAACTGAACTCGTTATAAATCAATCCTATTATTTGCATTTCAAGAACAACATTAGTTAGATACTGATAATCAATTTAGACCAAAGGCTACTTGAGCAGAATTATATCCTAAGCAATATTATCTTTTCACCATCTGGAAGCTTAGTCATCCGTATCTCCTTCTTGTTCTGTTGTTTAAAATGATACTTTTCTATTTTATTACTTTTACTATAGATGCTATCGGTGGATTTCATAATAATCTCGATATGAGAATCGAACCCAAAAAGTGATGCCGTAGGAATCTCAACCTCTTGTTGTCCTAAGGAAGAAACAATTATCTTGTGGAATAAATCGCTTTGTATATTGAGCGTGGGAAATTCTCCAGTTCCATCAGAAATAAATACCATTAATTGCTTCCCCTCTTTGTCTTGCATTAAAAGATTAGCCCCTTTGATTGGCTTCATATCTTCACCAAGAACAACTATTTTAGCGATCAAAGAGCTTTCTGTTTCTTTAAAAATAGGAGGAACTTGAATTTTGGTTTTTTGAAAAGCCATATTTGAAGTATCCGAAGTATCATATGGAACAAAATTTAGCGTCAAAGTATCATTTTTAATGAAAAATCTTCCTTTGGAAAATTCTTTTGACCCTAAGTGTAGATTTGTAATTTGTTCGAATTCTCCATTTGGACTAAATCGATATTCAACGCTTATTTCTTTTGATGCAATGGTCGGATCAACCCTCTTGAAACTTCCAGACAATTTTTGTTGAGCAGCACAACTATTAATTGATAAGAGGCATACTATTTGGAAAAGTATGAGAACCCTAGCACCCTGCATTATTGCCCTTTTGTGGTTTTGTATTTCCATTTGTATCTTTTTTTGTCAATTCAGTTGCAATTGTGTCAAGTATCCTTTGCTGTTCAGAAGCGGAAAGTGATTGAAAAGCAGGGGTATTATGAAGTCCAGCCCATGCCATATCTTCATAAAACTGCCTACTTAGATTATATCCCATTGAATTCCCAAATTCTTCTAATGAATTTGCCATGGGACCAATATAATTGTCCGCAATATAATTATGTCCATAATTAAGATAAGCCGAGGCCCAATTTGGCCCAAGTAATGTTTGTCTTCCGGCTACAGTTGTTGTATTATAGTTTACAGCTATGACATAAGCATGGATGGATTCATGCAATATTGTCCTTGCCCAAGAAAGATCAGTTGCGTTTGGCCATGCTTGGGAATCGAAGGTAGTCGTTACTGTTCCTGTAGCACTATTATAGGCAACACTGGTTTGAGCAGTTGGCCCACCCAAACTCCCATCCTGTACATTCCAATTATAACCTGGGTCCGTCCCGGCGAATTTATTTATCATATAACCAATTCCAGTATTGGAACCTGTGAGATCGGTCATGATACCTTTCATACATGGATATAAATTATTGATAATGTTATAATCCAAATTGCCTGGATTAGTTGGGTTCGTTACTGTAAAGGATCCAACAATTACATTAGGTTCAATAAAGTTGATATACCAATCAAGACCAATAGGCTCATTCGGAACGGCAGGGGCAGTAACTACTACACCATCCAATTCAATACCACAAACACTAGGCGGGCAGTAATTTGCTTGATGACATACATAACAATATTCATTTTCTACTATCCCGCTATTGGTCAATTTATCGTTTTTCGATTTTACAGGTAAGCCATCAATAAGATTAATTTTCTTAACAGTATTATTGTTTAAATTAATCATCTCCATTTTACCTGTATAACCATTTATTAGGTCATGGGTATTTAATGACACCAAAACACCCCTTTCCTTTCCTTTAAGCCCTTCTATTCCAAAATTATAAACTATACCATAAAATATACCTTCCTCAAAGGTGACATTTAAAAACTTAAGTTCTTCTTTCGAAACATTCCCTATTGGAATCGAAGCTATAGCCACTTCTCCATTATTTCTATATCTAAATTGAATTTCCTCCCAATTAGCATCTTCTAGACCTTCAAATACAATATTACTTTCGGTCAACCATTTTTGGATTTGGTCCGATAAGGCTTTTTCTTCGGCATTCAAGGAAATATATTCATCATTTTTTTGGCAAGCCAATACCAATGATAAAACAGAAAACAAAATCATGTAATGGTGAAATAGTTTTTTCATATCGATATGTTTGGTTAACCGACAAAGTCGGTTTTGATTAATTCTAGCTGCGGGGGATACGAAAAAATAGTGTATTTACTTACACAAATACAGGGTTTAATTTACAATTAATATTTTAATTAGACTTAATAAAAATTATTTTTTATTTATCACACAGAATTTATAAACAATTATGTTGAATAATCTTAATGCTTTTTCTGTTGTTCGGAGGTTAATTCAAGATGTGTCATTGTCATGACAAATCTTGCTTTTGCTCCCGAAGGTCGCAAAAGGGAACTGAAATAAAAGCGAACGGAACGAAGTGAAGTGCTGCAAGCCCCAAATCTTGCCAAACTAATTTACTGAGCGAGGCAAAATCAGTTAAGTTTTAAAAAGTTCTTATAAAACCTTTTTGAGAGAGACACTAACGCATGACCATTAGAAGAGATAGACTTTTTAACCTGTTTTTATTGTTGGTCATTTCCAAAAAAGTTGGATAACCTCCTTCCATTGCCTCATTTCCCTGTAGTGATCTGTATGACGAATTTATTCTCATCATGTTTGGCCTTGGTGGGAAATCGGTTGATGCGTTGCATTAGTTCCAAGAAACGGTAAACACGCTCAATAGGGGAAAGTGCCAAGAAATCCCTTTCCTGTTCCATATTGGCCTCATCCTTGGTACGAAATTGAACTTGCATTTGTCTATATATTATCGTTCTATGATATAAAGAAATTACAAATTGAAAACAGCCTATTTGATTAGCTTTTCCAAATAGGCAACCTTGTCCTTTTCCGCTTGCAATAAACGCTCATAAAGCTTCTTATTTTCTTCATAAGCATCTATTAATTTATCCAAAGGATTGAACGTACAACCATAATTAACAGCAGAAGAATTATCTACATGGTAAGTATTACCAATGATATTCAAAATAGCTTCCTCCGAAAAATTTTCAATACCTTCTTTGGTGACCCCCAAAGCCTTGGCAATCTCTTCAAGTTTCACATCATCCACCTTCTCGCTGTTCTCAATGTTGGAAACGGCCTGTTGGCTAATGCCCAGTTCTTCGGCAAGGGTTTCTTGTTTCATTCCACGGAGTTCCCTGATCCTACTGATCTTTCTGCCTATATGGTTATTCTTGGTCTTTGTCTGCATATCTCAAATATAGGGTGTTTCCCACAATAATCCGATTGTAATATACAAAACAGGTTCAATAAAATACAAGTGTCCATAGTGGGGTACTTGGGAATGTAGACTTAATATGGCCTTCGATTCTCAAACCCTTTAAAGTACCAACACATGGATCATTATATAGACATTGCGAAAAACTTTGAAAAGAAGGAGGAACTCTCCAGTCTGGTTGACAACATTCTGAACGTCATCACCATTGATGCCATATTTCTATCAATGGAACAAAAGGAGGGTAACTCCTATTATCATATCCTTACTCTTTTTGTTGATGTCAACAACAATCCCATTCCAAATGAAATACTGGACTTAGTATCAAAGATGGGAAAGGAACACACCGATTTCCGAATCAAAATATATACAGAGGAGCAATCCGAGATTGGAATCTTACGTGGTTCGCTCTATTTCTTGGAGCATTGCTGCCTTGGAGAAATGGTATATGCCCACCCAGAGGGAACAAACCTTTTGGATTACCCCGAATTGGCCCTTGGGAACATCCTTAAAAGAGCTGAACGTTATTTCGATTCAGAGATGAAAAAGGTCAAAGCATTTGCAAATACTGCGGACATATTGATAAAGGAAGGTGACCATACTATTGCCACTTTCAACCTTCACCAAGCCTTTGAACTTGCTTTCCGTTTCCTGGAACAAATGTGCATCGGCCAGAGCAAAGTGACCCATAGCATCATCAGCCATATCAACTTTTGCAAAGAATACTTTCCAAAGTTACGTCCGTTTCCAAAGACATCTGAAATGGACAATAATGAACTGTTGCTCCTTTTGGAGCATTCATATAGTGCAGCTCGTTATGGAAATGAATTCGAGATCAACAAAAGACAGTCCCAAATTATCCAGTCTGAATTCCAATCCTTTGTCAAACAAGTTGAAGACATCTTCAATGGGCATCTGGAACTTTGTAGGGAAAGAATCCATGGAGATGATGAGGGTTATTCTTCCCAAGTTTTCAATAAAGATGAAAACTGTATTGAGGAACTCACAACAGTCCTAGATAAACCAGTTGATGCGATTCTACATGAAATTGTATCGTTAATTAAAAAGAGAATGGCCCCCACCCATATCTATCTTGTGAAAAAAAGAACTTTTCAAACCCATGATGAAAACCATTTTCTTGATGCATTTGATGGTTCAACTGACTGCATCCATTATTGGTTATTTATTGTTTCAGAGAATGGCAACATTGATTCTATTCATAGAATAGTTGATACCATCCAACAAAAATTTCAGAGGATAAGCCTTTGTTTGTGCATGGAAACTCCAGAAGTATTCTCCAAAAAACTCAATAAAGACAACCTCTTTTTTAAGACGATTGTTTCTAAGGCCAAGCTCCTGTTTCAAGGTGAAGGCGTCTTGGATATTATGACCAAGGACGATTCTCCTATAACAAAAACTAAAAAAACAAGACAGACAATCAGTAGCAGGTACAGGAGGGCAAGAAACTATTTATTGGTGGCTGAATCCCCAATAGATGACCCATTGATGGCCGTTCATTTTATTTCCTTGGCGGTTGAACAAACCTGTCTTGGGTTGATCTATGGTATCTTAAAGTATAGGCCCAAAAACTATTCCCTGTCGCATCTGATAAATTTGTGTGCCTATTTTTATCCTAATATCCATAACTATTTCCCCACGAAAACGGAACTTGACCGGGACCTGTTCCAACTATTGAGAAATGCGAGGTCAAAATTACGTTTTCAAATCAGGGATGAAGAAATAGAGGAAATCAAAGCGGATATGCTAATTCATCGTATCAAAGAGTTTTTGACCAATAGTAGAGATTTTATCCATACGACGCAATCAACGGAATAATGTCCATATTACACATAAGCTAAAAAAGTCTATTCAAAAAGCAAACAACAAATTGCCATGAACCCGAACGAAGAAAAGCTTATAAAGGATTTAAGACATCATGCGAATGATTATACCCCGACCCTGGCTCCACATCCGTGGTTCAAGGACAAGTTCCAACCAACCTTCTTTTACCTTGACGGTCATGCCGATCTCTTGTTGACCGTTCGTGCATTGCTATACCTTTCCATGAGAGCAATCAACCCAGAATTGGGTTCGGATGATGTAATGGACAGAAACGAGGAGGAATTCATCCATCAAGCCATGACCATTGCAAACCGATTGATGCCAGTCGGAGAAGAGGCCTTGATGGACCATTTGAACCAATTTTACAGGCAAGAAAAGAAAGCCAAAGAAGAGGAATGAATCAAATCCTTCTTAACCCCAAGAAAGCACCCTATACTTAATTTTCCGTTAGAAATTCCTTGATTTAATTGAGCTGAACACATTTTTTCTTTAAAGAAGGGGTGAATCCAAAAATATTAGAAAGCCAACTTAATCAAAAGAAATCCGCACCTGATTTCAACACTTTCAATAACCACGATATTAACGAGTAATATGTGAATTAAACCGAGAGGTATCTCTTTATTTTATTCTTAACCCTAGAACTATTCAAAATACATTTTAAAAGATCTTCTTTGATTGATTTGGAAAGACTCCCCTTAGTATGATAATCTATTCCTTCTACAGGGTATACTGACTCGAATATATCTTTATCATAATCATCTATTTGATCCAGATAAATAAAAGTGTCAAGAGGAAATGCAAAACCCGAATCATCACAGATAATTTTCCCACTAGGAAAATGAAAGCAACTAATACATTTATCAGGGTATTCTATGCAACCATATTTTTTTATATCATCTGGAACGAAATCCTGAGAACTAGGTAAACTTGCAATAATCAATTTACTCCCATCCAAATATAAGGGTATAAAGTATTTAGGCTTAGAACCTCCATTTTTGAAATAGAAAGTAGGAAAATATAGGAGAGAAAATGGATTAATAGCCATAAATCCGTTTAATATCCCTTTGTTCCAAGTAATTTAAGAAGATTTCCTTTTTATCATCTGACAATAAGTTGGATAAATCAATCTTTATATCCGTAGTTGTCATTGTTTTTTTACTGAAACTTTCTAATAGATTATTCTCCTTTGAAAGTTTATACCAAAGTGTGTGAGGCCTGTGTGTTAACTCAATAAGTTCACTAGCAGTTTTACTTCCAAGTTTTTCAATTAACAAATTCAACAACTCAATATCAGAATTTGAAAACTCATCATCATTAAACTCACCTTTAGCACATATGAAATTACCCTCATAACCCTTTAGTGCAGTGGTCTCAATAAAATCAGACAACATAAAAGGGTCATTTATCTCTGCATAGAGGTCTTCGGCCACCGGGCCAAGATGCCATACTTCCCATTCCAATCCTAGAAAAGGTTTTCCATATTTTTTAATGGAAAACTCTTCTATAAAATATAAGAGCTTTATAGCCTTGGTTTTAGAAATAGGCTCTCCAATATTCTTGCACAAATAAATAAGAGTGTTCCCGAGTTTATCGATTTCGGATTTTGAGTAGGCCATATGGTTACTTGTAGCATTCATCTATATAATATACGCATTATAGACGAAAAAAGTGTGCCAAAGATATAAAAATTAGAATACAATTAACTTAAAATGCAATGATTACATAGACCAAAGCCAAATAATGAGCTATGGAAAATAACGAGGAGGAATTCATCCATCTGGCTGTAACCAGATGCCAGTTGGATATGGATCAATGATGGGCAAGAACCCATATTGCAGTATTACAGGCAGGAAAAGAAATACCAAGAAGAGGATTTAGTAACGAAGAAAGCATTCTTGCCTTAAAAAATCAACTTATTTTGATTTTTCCGTGAAAAATTCCTTGATTTTATTGGGCTGAACACCTTTTTCCGTGAAAAATAAGAGATTAGCCATAAAATTATATGGATAAATAAAGTCTTCATTCTTGAATTAAGCCCTACTTCAAAAAATCATTTTTTAGTAAAAAATCTATTGATTTTATTAAGCTGAAGCCTCTTTTTAGTAAAAAATGCTATAAAAGTCATTAATCTATATTTTCGAAGAACATACTAAAAATGGGCTTTTCCGAAGGAAAATGAATCAATAACAGTGCGCCAGCCTGTTATCCTCTTGCTTTACATTTTTCTTTTGCGAAGCAAAACAAAAACGAAAGCAATCTAATTCTGGAATCTAAATCATTGATTCGTATAGATTATTAAACCTTATACGGAATTCCACATTTAACAATTAAATGAAATTTCTTACATTTAGCATAATCTCCCCCAAATTCAATGTTCGTCCAGTAATTTTTTGGGCATAGCCAACAAAATAGTAAAATATGCTGATAAAAGTTGGGTATATATCCAAGTTGTGGTGCATTTAAGAAATGAAAGAGAAGAACGTAAAAGATACAATCCTTAGATATTTAGTTGACAAGGAAGTTCCTATTGCTCCCAGGAATGAACTATTAGAAAATATCAAGTTCGAACAGAATGAAATTGAGTTTGCTATTCTTGAGATGGAAAGAGATGGCAACTTAGCCGTTTTTCCCCCTGAGTACAAGGGAGACATTTTAAAATATGGCTTGACTCAAAATGGAGAAATCCTAATCCGAAATTCAAGCTACTACAAGGAATTCCGCAAGACTAAACAAAGTACTTTTTTAAAAATCGCAGATAAGGCTATAGCAATTCTAGGTGTTTTGACAGGGATAATTTTTGGAATTCATTCCTGCTCAACAAGTTCTACCAATGACAGCTTGATTAAAATGATTGAAACGAAAGACAGTATAATTGTGAATCAGCGAAAAAGTCTGAACAGAATTGATAATTTCAACACTAAGATAGATAGTCTTAAAAAGGAAATAGATCAACTAAAAAAACGCACAACAACAACACCTAAAGCTAATGCGGGCATTTCATCTTCGACAGACACAGGCTCGGTTGACGATGACGATTCCGGTTCTTAAGGAATTTACGAATAGCCGCACTAGCTTTAGCCAAAACGTTGTATGGAATTTAAACAACGCTTATAAACTCGGAAAATGTTCGAGTAAACCTAGATAAATGATAAAAATTTAAAAAATGAAAATAGGGAAATCGAGAGTAAGAAATATTAATCCATATTTGAGATTAATACCTGCAAATGCAGATTTTTTCATTGGTCTTACTGATTTACAAAATCATCATGAAAGATTAATTGAGATCGGTTTCACAAATGAACTAAATGTGAACGAGCAAGTTCTCCCAACTTCAATTGGCCCTATTTCTGAATATAATAGCGAAGGAAAGTATAACATTAGGAAAGATTTGGAGAAAGAAACTTATTATCAAACACGTGAATGGACTTGGAAAGATTGGAGTGGATATGAACATTCAAAAATTGTTTACATAGCTCGTGAGCGTTACCCAAGAGAATTTGTTCCGCCACCGAGTGAAGAGTTTAAAATCGCAATCAAAGACGGTTCAAAGCTTCTTATTTCTAAACAATTAAACAAAGCCGATAATGCAGATGAAATTAGGCACATTATCAATTTATATTTAGAATTATTTGGCGAATGTGATGTCTTAACAGCAGAAATGGCACCACCATTATCACCAAATGTCATCAGATTAAATTGGAGGATATTACCACCAGGAGAATACCCTTGGGAAGTCGTTCAAAATGAAGTTACTGATATTATTCAGAGACAACCGGAAGGCAATAGACCAGTAGCTAATTACAGAATTGAAACTATATCTGACCATACACCGAATTTTGTTGCAGTAGGACAAGGTGGTTTCAATGATTATTTGGTTTTTGGTTTCCCTAATAAAAACATCTACGTTTTAGAAAGTATTAGAACAGGAAATGCTACTTATGTTTTTGATAGAAATTGGCAAGAACTTTCTCAACTTTCAAAAAAGGAAATATTGGATAACGATTTATACGAGGAAAGAATAATTCACAGAGAAGGTTGGGAAGAAAACATTAATAACTTGTTGAATTAAAAATTGCATACAGCTACAGATGGCGACAAAAAGCAATTTATTTGTTTGGATGTAACCTTTGCAAATGAAACGGCAGAACATTTCAAAACCCATACCGACCAAAAATTGATTGTGCTTGAAAGTACCTTAGACACCACAAAAATGGAATCTGAAACAGGCGATGGGAGATAAGTTTAATGCTTTTTAAATATGGCAAAAGAAGAAAAAGAGGAATGGAAATACATTTTAATCAATGGAAAATCTAAAACTATAGAGGTTAAAGATTCAGAATTTGATAAGGGAAAACTTATAAAACTTTCAGGTATCCGACCTTTTAATAATAAAGATGCAGAAGGTAGGAACCTAGAACCTAGTGTTGAACTCGCAAATAGTGAAAAACGCAAAGTTTACACTGCATTTTTCCAAAAGCCATTTAAGAATTTAGTACTTCTTACTGGAGCGGGTTCTTCAATGGATGTAAAGGGTCTTTCAATGGCTCAATTGTGGGACGAAGCAGTTAAAGAATTTAAAACAGATAAGGTTGATGGTTTAGGCAACATCATTAAGGCTGTAAAATTTCCTAACGAGAAAAAAGAAAAAAAGGATATTGAATCCTTATTGAGCCAAGTTGAAGGCTTCATAAAATTTTCAGAAGATTCAGAGATTGTTTTTAAAGATGAAAAGAAAAAACTATCCGAGTTAAAGGATTTACTTTTCAATCTCATACAAGCAAAATGTACCATTCCAACGCCAAAAAATGATGCATTTCCACATAAAGTTTTACTTGAAAAAGTGTTGCAACGTAAGCAAACCAGCCCACGAGTTAAAGTATTTACTTTAAATTATGACTTACTTTTTGAAGATGCCGCAACAGCTGTAAACGCAATTGTCATTGATGGTTTTTCATATACATTTCCAAGAACATTCAGCGGTAGATATTTTGATTATGATTTTGTACAAAGAGAAGGAAGCAAACTCAAAGAAGAAGATAATTTTGTACAGCGTGTTTTTCATTTACACAAATTACACGGTTCTATCAACTGGGAAAGAATTGAAGAAACTGGCAGTGTAGTAATTAAAGAAAAGCCTAAAAGAGCTTTGATGGTTTATCCTAGAGAAGCCAAATATGAAGATTCATACGAGCAACCATTTTTTGAAATGATGGCCCGGTTTCAAAAAAACCTTAGGTTAAATGGTGATACTTTATTGGTTTGTATAGGTTACAGTTTTAATGATAAGCATATTAATGCAGCAATAGAGGAAGCATTGAATCAAAACCCAGGTTTTAGATTGGCAATAATTGACCCTGGATTTGACAGTGATGTCGCTTCAAAATCACTAAAAACCATAAAGGATGCTGCATTGCAAACCGAAAGAATTTTAATGGTTTCAGAAACATTTACGGACTTTGCCAATTATTTTCCGGAGATAAAAACATATGAAAACCCCCAACAAGTCACAATAAGCCTCAAAAATGAGTAACCAAAAGATAAATCCTTTCAAGCACGAATATTTTCTAGGTTATATCAATCAGGTTTTACCGCAATTTGTGAAAGTTCATTTTCCTTCATCGGTGTTATTGAATGGATTCACTCATTTTGGTAAAGAATTTAACGGCGGCTTGGTGGGTAGTTTTGTCGTGATTGAAGGCGATAAATTTGGTTTTTTAGGTAGAATTACAGAATTATCATTACCAGAATCAGAACGACTTTCTTTGAATGAGAAAGCATTTCAAACCAGTGATTTTCATCCCACAGGAAAAATTGAAATTCTTTTATCTTTTGATCTATACAATCCGTTTGATGTTAAAAAGGGATTAACAGCCTATCCAAACATTGGAGCAAAAGTATTTGTAAGTTCAGGAGAATTGGTGCAAGAATATATGTCAAGGTTTGGAGTAAGAAGTGGCGAAATCGCAAAAACAATTGCAATAGGAGGTTTAGTTTCAAGTCCAAATACCAATGTCAAAATAAATTTGCAATCCATTTTTGGACGCCATTGTGCTATTGTTGGTACTACAGGAGGAGGAAAAAGTTATACGGTAAGTAAATTGGTAGAATCATTAGTAGCAATAGGTAATAAAACAATTTTGATTGATGCGACTGGAGAGTATAGTGGGAAATACGACCAATCTAAAACTATTTCCGTTGGTGATGGGACTCATATGTTTCATTATTCACAACTTACAATTGATGATTTATTTGTATTGCTAAAACCTTCTGTAAAAACGCAAGCTCCAAAATTAATGGAAGCAATTCGGTCATTGAAAATAGTAAGGCTCGCTAATTCGAATGAATTAAATTATAAAGGTGAAACTATTGAAATAACGGAGGGAATTCTAAAAAAAGAAAACTCCAAAAAATCTCCTTACAACAAGTTTTATTTTGATAATGTTACTTCTATAGAGAACAACAAAGCGGATTTTGATTTTACAAAATTAAACCTTCAAATAGCACAAGAATGTGCATACGACAAAGGGACACATTGGGAAAACATTTATAATACTGATTTTGCGTATTGCGTGAGTTTAGTCTCTCGTATAAACAACCTTATAAACACTTCTGAGTTTGATGAAATCTTTGGTTTTACAAAGACAAAGGACGAATATGACTTAACTGATGTACTCAATCAATTTATATCCATCGAAAATACTGATGACAAATTATTGCGCCTAAACTTAGAAAACGTAAAATATGATTTTCAAGTTAGAGAAACATTAGTAAATGCAATTGGGAAATTTCTTTTAGCCAAAGCAAGAGGTGGTTCATTCAAAGATATCCCAGTTGTGGTTTTTATTGATGAAGCGCATCAGTTTCTAAATAAGTCTATTAAAGACGAGTATTTTGATAGTAAACCGTTAGATGCTTTCGATTCCATAGCCAAAGAATGTAGAAAACATGGGCTGTTCCTCTGTATAGCAACCCAAATGCCAAGAGATATTCCACAAGGCACACTAAGTCAAATGGGAACATTTATAGCACACCGACTAATTAATCATTTTGACAAAGAAGCAGTAAGTAATGCTTGTAGTACCGCCAATAAAAACACATTGGATTTTTTACCAATTCTTGGAGAAGGAGAGGCCATTTTAACAGGCGTAGATTTTCCTATGCCAATCATAATGAAGTTTGACGAACCTAATATCAAACCAGACTCAAGCACACCAAAATTAAACTAAAAAAGGAATACAGCCTGCCCTAAAAGTCATACAAATTGCCAAGTCACTCAAAAACCACCGTACGGGCCAAAACTGTATCCATCCCCCATAAAACAGGACCAACTCAAATAAGATTTAGCCGGAACATTAATACAAAGGTAGGTTGTACCCTATTTCAATTTTTATTGCACGTTTTTCTTCCTGAACACTATAAAATTGAAACAAGATCCTGTGCAAAAGTTTTAGGGTAAGTATTTGGGACAAATCTCAATTTATTTTGGAAAACTTTAAACTGAAATGTTAAAATTTGGGTTCAAATTTTATTTTTTTCAATCTGCGTGCAAATTGCGTGCAAATGAAAAAGGCTCCAGAGTTTGAATTTCTCTGAAGCCTTGCTATTGCTGCTCCCCCTCTTGGGCTCGAACCAAGGACCCTCTGATTAACAGTCAGATGCTCTAACCAACTGAGCTAAGGAGGAATGTCATTAAACTAATTTTTAAGTCTTTTGTTGACTTTTAACCTAACCTTCTGCCGGGTTTTCTCAAAGCTCAGTTCTGAGCCCTGCCTGCCGGCAGGCAGGTAAGGAGGAATTTTATCGTAAGCGGGTGCAAATATAGCAGATTCTTTATTACACCACAAACAAAAAAATCGCTTTTCTATTTAAAAAGCCATTTGTATAGGTCATTTCCGTTGGCAAACAGCAGCAAACCAATCAATAGGAAAAAACCGACCATCTGTGCATACTCCAAAAACTTGTCGCTGGGCTTGCGTCCAGTCACCATTTCATAGAGCAGGAACATCACATGCCCACCATCCAATGCCGGTATGGGCAAAATGTTCATAAAGGCCAGTATGATGGATATAAAAGCCGTAGTGGCCCAAAATGCTGGCCAGTTCCACGTATCGGGGAACATGCCCCCAATCGCTGCAAAACCTCCTACTTCTTTATACGCCCCCGTGTCGGGGTTAAAAATCTTTTTCATCCCCTTGATATAGTCGGAGAGCGTCCTGACACCCCTGTTCCAACCTGCCGGAATGGATTCAAGAAAATTGTACCTCAAGGTTTTCCACTCAACGTAACCCGCCTCTTTGTATTCCTCAGGGGTCATCCCCACATAAACGCCCAAGGTACCTTCGTCCGCCACCTTAACTTTCAAATCGATTCGTTCTCCCCCTCGATCTACAACAGCTAGGATAGTCTTTCCTTTGTTCTTCTCCAAAATAGGGACTATCTGATCCTTGTATTCCACAGGCTGCCCATTCATTTCTACTACAAAATCACCAGACTCAAGGCCGCTGCTTTTATTGATGGAATTATCCGGAACCTGACTTACAACAAAAGGCACCCGATATGTGATCAGAGATCTGATTTTATCCCTGTCTTCTTCTTGCGATAAGGTTTCAATGACATCCACTGGGACTTCTTTCTCTATCACTTCACCATTTCGCTCCATAGTATATTGATTCCCCAAAGCAAATCCAGGGATTATCTCCGATAAAGCTTCAACTTTCTTGCCATCAATCGTCAAAATCTTATCCCCGGTCTGTATACCCAATTCATCCCCCAAGGCCTTATCGGTCACCCAAATACCATCTTTAAGACTATCTGCAGCAATGTATTGTTCTCCGTAGGCAAAAACCAACCCAATAAAAATGACCACAGCCAGTACAAAGTTCACCGTAACCCCGCCCAACATGATGATCAAACGCTGCCAGGCCGGTTTGCTTCGGAATTCCCAAGGTTTAGGCTCTTCCTTCATCTGTTCGGTGTCCATGCTCTCATCGATCATGCCCGAGATCTTCACATAGCCTCCCAAGGGCAACCAACCGATACCATAAACGGTCTCCCCTATTTTCTTCTTGAAGAGCGAAAATTTCACATCAAAGAACAGATAGAACTTCTCCACCCGCGTCTTGAATATCTTCGCCGGGATAAAGTGCCCAAGCTCATGGAGTACAATGAGCAGGGAAAGACTTAGAAAGAATTGTATGGTCTTTATCAGTATAGGGGTCATCGTTCGTCTTTTGTTAAAACGCACAAAAGTAAACTTTTACGAAGTGATAAAAAAACAGCAGTTTTGGATAAGTTCTTGATTTAAGAAAGATTTAGTAACAAAAACAGCCTCAAGGCTTGAAGAATCATGCTTCGGGTCGTAATTTTGCAACATGGGTTCATTCTTTGCCAAATACAAGTTTTTCGGCTTGGTTTTGTTGGGGCTTTCCGCAGTGATCGTCTATTTGTTCTACAATGCACTGCAACCCCAAAAATTGCTCCCGGTGTACCAGCCGTCCATGGTGGACCCCTCGTTGGTGGACAGCACCTTGCACTACAAGAAAAAATACCACACCATTGCCGACTTTTCCCTGACCAACCAAAACGGGGAGACCATCACCCAAGAAAATTACAAGGACAAGATCTACGTGGCGGATTTCTTTTTCACCACCTGCCCCACCATTTGCCCCATCATGACCAAGAACATGGCCGAGATCCAAAACGCGGTCCTGGACGATCCCGAGGTGATGTTGCTCTCGCATTCGGTCACCCCGGTGATCGACTCCGTACCCCAACTGAAAAAATATGCCTTGGAAAAAGGCGTGGTGGACAGCAAATGGAACTTGGTGACGGGTGAAAAAAAACAGATCTACGAGCTGGCCCGAAAATCCTATCTGGCCGTAAAGACCGACGGGGACGGAGGCCCATACGACATGATCCACACCGAAAATTTCATCTTGGTGGACAAGGAACGCCGCATCAGGGGCTTTTATGATGGCACCAATCGGGAAGAGATCAACAAACTGCTCGAAGACCTCAACGTACTCAAGGAGAGCTACAAAGAATAACACCTAAACCTTTACCGTGGATTTGACCCCTTTTTATACATTTTTACTTATTTTTGCCCTTAATTAAATTCAATCTAAATAAGTATTGTGGCTAGCGTTATAGATTTGGCATATGGGCAAAAGGGAATCATCAAGGATTTTTCCGAACATGTGCTTCCCATCAAGCTTTTGGAATTGGGGTGCCTGCCCGGCAACAGCGTGGAACTGGTCCAGATTGCCCCTTTGAACGACCCCATATACATCAACCTTAATGGAAGCCACATCGCCATAAGGCGCTCATTGGCCCAGCTCATTGAGCTTGATATAGTTGAAGAAACCCAAGCCCCATGAGTAAAAGCATCAATGTTGCCCTGATCGGTAATCCCAATACCGGAAAGACCTCCATTTTCAACCAACTTACAGGCCTCAAGCAAAAAGTGGGCAACTATCCCGGCATCACTGTGGAAAAAAAGGAAGGGATCTGCAAGCTGCCAAGGGGCGTAAAGGCACATATTCTAGACCTTCCCGGCACCTATAGCCTCAACACCACCTCCTTGGACGAAAGTTTGGTGGTGGAACTATTGCTCAACAAAAACGACAAGGATTTTCCGGATGTGGCCGTAGTGATCACCGATGTGGAAAACCTCAAAAGGAACCTGTTCCTGTTTACCCAGATCAAAGATCTGAAGATTCCCGCCATCCTTGTCATCAACATGGCAGACCGGATGTCCCGCAAAGGCATTTCCTTGGATATCGAGGCCATGGAAAAACAACTGGACACCAAGATTGCCCTGGTGAGTACCCGCAAAGGTGAGGGCATCGACCGCATCAAAGAGTTGATTGCCGATTACAGATCTTTGTCCACTGCTCCCAACCTTGATGCATCACGCATTTCCCCGGATTATTTCAAGAATCTCCAAAAAGCCTTCCCCAATGAGGATCCCTACAAACTTTGGTTGGTCATCACGCAGGACGTGAACTTCATGCCGATCGAAAAAAAACAGATCCAGGATGCCACTTCCTTTTTTACCAAATCAAAGGAAGAACTGAAAAAACTACAGCACCGCGAAACAGTACTACGCTATCAGTTCATCAACGATACGCTCAAGTCGACCTACAAAGTGGACCAGTTGGCCGCGAAGGGGCTAAGGGCCTCTATCGATAAGATCCTGACTCACAAAGTGTTCGGTTACCTTATTTTCTTTGCCATCCTTCTGCTTATTTTTCAGACCATCTTTGAGTGGAGCAGCTATCCGATGGATTTTATTGACGAACAGTTTGCCGCGGCAAGCGAATGGATCAAGAACACACTACCCGCCGGATTGTTTACCGATCTGTTGGCCGAAGGGATCCTGGCCGGTATCGGAGGGGTGGTCATTTTTATCCCGCAGATTGCCTTTCTGTTCCTTTTCATTTCCCTTTTGGAAGAATCGGGCTATATGAGCCGGGTCGTTTTCCTGATGGACCGTTTGATGCGCCCCTTTGGTTTGAGCGGAAAAAGTGTGGTGCCCTTGATCTCGGGCAATGCATGTGCCATTCCCGCCATTATGGCCACCCGTACCATAGAAAACTGGAAGGAACGCCTCATCACCATTTTGGTGACGCCCTTTACCACGTGTTCTGCCAGACTGCCCGTGTACCTCATATTGATTGCCCTTGTAATTCCCGAAGGAAGCGTATTGGGTCTTAGCTACCAAGCATTGACCCTTATGCTGCTGTATCTTCTAGGGTTTGGGATGGCCCTCTTTTCCGCCATGGTACTGGACAAGATCTTAAAAATCAAAAGTAGGTCGCTCTTCATGGTGGAAATGCCCACCTACCGCATGCCCTTGATCAAAAATGTGGGCTATACCGTTCTGGAAAAGACCAAGAGTTTTGTATTCGGGGCAGGGAAGATCATTTTGGCCCTCTCCATCGTGCTTTGGTTCTTGGGGTCCAATGGATACTCGGACGATTTTCAAAATGCCGAAGAGATCGTCAGTGAACGAATCACCAACGAAGGCTTGAGCACCTACAGCAATAACTATATCCAGACCAACATTGATTCCTATTTGGAAGAAGTGAAATCGGAAGGACTTGCGCCAAGCGCTGTGCAGGATTCGGTCCAAACCCTGACCGCGGAACTCACCGAAAGTGCCAAGGCACAGGAAATTGCCAGCTACAAGTTGGAGCATTCCTATATCGGTCAGGCCGGAAAGGCCTTTGAACCCATTGTGAAGCCCTTGGGCTATGACTGGAAGATCGGGATCGCCGTATTGACCTCCTTTGCAGCCCGGGAAGTGTTTGTGGGCACCCTTGCCACCATTTACAGTGTGGGAAGCGATGAGGAAGAGACCATTCAGAACAGGATGGCCGCAGAACTGGATGATGATGGAAAACCCCTGTTCAATTTGGCAACAGGCGTATCGTTGATGCTGTTCTATGCCTTGGCCATGCAATGTATGAGCACGCTGGCCATTGTTAAACGAGAGACAAATTCCTGGAAATGGCCCATGATCCAACTGGGCTTCATGAGTGTTTTGGCCTATGTTGTGGCATTGGCCGCTTATCAAATTCTGGCATAGTCATGGAAGTACAACAGATTTTAGTCTATATCACCTTGGCCTTGGCAGTTGGCTATTTGGTCTGGAAGTTCCTTTTACCCAAGTCGGTCTTCGGTAAAAAGAAAGGTTCCAAGTCCTGCGGTCAGGACAATTGTGGCTGTAGTTGAGCATATAATACTTCGAATTCCAATCGCTTTCTCCACAAAGCGATTTTTTTTGACTTTTTTCATCCCCTCTGTGTAACCTTTTTTAATTTCCAGACTATATAAGTTGAACACCAACTAAAAAACATTGTTTGGAAGCGCTTTCAGATGAGATCATAATGCAAAAAGTTGCTGAGGGCAACCTTGATCTGCTCAAGATCCTTTTCGACAGATATCACAAGCACGTCTATCATTTTCTATATAAAATGTGCGGTGACCATATGTTGAGCGAAGATCTGACACAGGATGTCTTTTATAAATTGATCAAGTACAGGAGCTCGTACAAGAACGGATCGTTCAAGGCTTGGCTCTTTACCATCGCCCGAAACAACTTGAAGACACATTTCACAAGGGACCACAAGCCCCATGAGGACATCAAGGTGTTGGCCTACAAAGCGGTGGAGGAAGAAGATGAAATAATGGATAACAATACCCACTTGCAGAACGCCCTGAACCAACTGGACCCGGCCGACCGGGAGCTGGTTATCTTGAGCCGATACAAGGAAATACGCTACGAAGAGTTGGCAGAAATGATCGGAAGTACCCCCGGCGCGGTAAAGACCAAAGTTTGCCGGGTCTTGAAAAAATTGAAAACAATATACCTACAAAGCATATGACCATGGAAAACAATCACATTTCAGACCTCATCCCAGACTATCTGGACGGTACTTTGGACATGGAGACTAGGAGAAAAGTGGAACAGCATCTGGGCAAATGCAACGAATGCCAACAAGACCTCGAAGAAATGAAGGCCCTGTTCCATGCCTTTGACAGCCAAGACATCCCAGTTCCTTCGGAAAGGCTGAGGGCTTCCTTTGAAATGGCCCTGGAAGCCGAAAAGGAAAGCCGGGGCAAAGTGGTTCCCCTATCCTCCCCCGAAAAGAAAACAAACTGGGGGGGCAACCTGCTCAAAATTGCGGCCAGTGTGGCACTTTTGGCAGTCTCATTTCAAATGGGATCCCTGTTCCAACAGCACAAGGTAGATGGGGACATTGCCCTGCTGCGGGACGAGACCTTGCAGATGAAACAGACCGCCATGCTTTCCCTCATGGAAAACCAATCGGCCAGCAAGCGCATCCAAGGGGTGAACTATATCGAAGAATTTGAGCAGCCCGATGAAGCCATCATTGAGGCTTTGGGCAACAGGCTCTTGTATGATGAAAACGACAACGTCCGCTTGACCGCCTTCGAGGCACTGTCCAAGTTCACTTCATCGGAAACTGTAAAAAACCTGCTGATCGAAGCGCTCGAAAAAGAAAAGAACCCGAGTATCCAAGTGGCCATTATCCAAGTTCTGGTGGAGATCCAGGAGAAAAAGGCCGCGGAGCCCATGAAAAAACTGCTGGAACAGGAAGATACCCAACCCTTTATTAAAGAACAGATCAAAGCTGTATTACCAAGTATAACATAAACATCAAAAAACGAAAATCATGAGAAAATTCAAATTTTTACTAACCGCCCTTTTGGTGGGTACCCTAGCCAAGGCGCAATCCGATTATACCAAATCCTTAAATGGGGTCCAATGGGTCAAGATCGAATCCAAATCCGACATCACGGTAAGGACACACAGTTCCAATGAGCTGCTCATCAAATCAGGGCCATCGGTAGAAACCCCAGAAAGGGCAAAAGGCCTAAAATTGGTGGGCGAAGGAGGAACGGACAACACCAGTGTCGGCTTCTCCGTCATCCAAGACGGGAACACCCTTATCGTGACCAACCTTAGAAAGTCCGAAGGGGCCGAGATCTACCTTCCCAAAAACCAGAACATTTCTGCCAAGAGCACTTGGAACGGTGACATCGAAATTGATGGGTTTGCGGGTGAGATCGAAGCAGACGCCCAACTCAATGGCAGCGTCAAGATCCTGAACGTGAACGGTCCCGTTACCGCCAACACCTTGAACGGTGAGCTTACGGTGGAGTTTGGCACCGTAAAACAAGGGTCCCCTATTTCCCTATATTCCACCAATGGGGCCGTGGATGTGAGCCTTCCCGGCAATACCCCGGCCAACCTGTCCATGAGCACCATCAACGGCAACGTCTATACCGATTTTGACGTAAAGTTGAACGAAAAAGATGGCCTCAAGTCGGTTTTGGGACGAAAAATAAGCGCAACCATCAACAATGGTGGAGTGGACATCACACTGAAATCCACCAATGGAAACATGTATCTCAGAAAAAAATAAGCTCACCCTTGTCACATCGAGCGTAGTCGAGAGGTGTTGTCCATCTTTCGACTGCGCTCAAGAGGACAAAACATCAATCAAACACTAAAATCAAAAAACGAAACGTCATGAAAAAATTAATCGTCGCTGCATTTGTGGGATTGGCCACCCTGTCCCTATCTGCCCAAAAAATCATTGAAAAGAACATCAACTACTCCGGTCAGTTCATTGACCTTGATGTAAAGTTTGCTTCTGACATCGAAGTCAAGACCTGGGACAAGTCCACTGTCTATTTCAAAGCGGACATTACCACAAAAGATGGAAAGTTCCTGGATCTGTACAAGCTCAATATTGATGAGAGCAGCAGTTCCATTACCATTGCATCCGATGCAAAACCCATTTTCGAAGCCTTTTATGACGAATGGAACAAAAACAACCCCGATAAAAAGAAGCGCTACTATACCACGGGGGACACCTATGAATTCAACTATGTACTCTATGTCCCAAAAAATGCCCGCTTCAAGGTGAGCAGCATCAATGGCGACCTAAAGGCAGAGGTCATCCAAGGGAACTTTACCGCAGAATTGATCAACGGCAATATCGACATCAAAACGTATGATGGGGATATGGATCTGCAGACCATTAACGGAGAAATTGATCTGGTGATGAAAAATTCCAAGTTGGTCGCCGAGACGATTCATGGGAACATTTATGCCGATGAAAAACTGAACCTCAAGGTCACCGATCGGTATGTGGGCCAAAAGGTGGAGGGAAGCTTTGACAAGGCCACCCATCGCCTCAAGCTGAACACCATCAACGGGAATATGTACCTACGGCTCTAAATCAAATTGGCAACAAAGGAATAGAGCAACAAGGCCCATCCCACGACCAGCAACAATCCGCCAATGGGAGTGACCGGCCCCAACCAACGGGGCTTGTCCCCTTTGGCCGCACCCAAGCAAAGGGCGTAGATGCTGAAAGAAAACAATAGCGTACCAAAAATAAAACAGTTGACGATGGCCGAATCCAACGGTCCGTCAAAACTGAGGTTGAAACCCAAGACCAACAGCACAATGGCATGGTACATTTGATACTTGACCCCTGTCTCAAAACTATGGAGCAACTCAGGGGTCAGTTTCTTTTTGAGGGCATGGGCACCAAAAGCGCCAAAAACCACGGCCAAAAGTCCAAATACCGCGCCCATCACTTGGGCCATCAAAATTGTTCCCATATTATTTACAGATCTATGCTGATTTCATGGTCAGCGGTTACCTTAAAGGCACATTCCTTGTATTTCGGGGGGCCAAAAGTTTTCATCTTGCCATGTGAAAATGCAACCCTTTCCTTTGGAATGCCCAACCAGTTGGTGTCCAGCTTTCCATTTCCATTTTCATCGTGGAACACCGCCAAGGCATATTCACCTGAAGGGATGTTCTCCATTCTCAAAATCACCTGCCCTTTTTGGGCCTTCACATTACTGCCCCGATATACCTGCTCAAATGACAAAAAAGAATCATCGGAATCATAAATGGCCACCTTGATCTGCCCTTCATTGGACTCCACATTGTTGATGTGTACCGAAATGGTGTTCTGCGAAAAAACCCATAAGGGTGCCAGTACAGTAAAAAAGAGCATTTTTCTCATGGGAAACTTGGGACTGTTTCAGTTCGATCATTGAGGCTGCTTGGTGCGTTCCATCAATTCGGCGTGCAAAATAGTATATATTCCCTGGGTTTCTATGCTATCCTGAAGGTTTAAGTATAATTTAAGGGAGTCGTGGTGCACCACTTTGATCTTTTGTTGCCTTAGGTCATCCACAAAAACATAGACCTTGCTCTGGGTAATGGAGTCCTTGAACACCCCTTTTTCCTTGGCCATCCACGAAAAGCCATTGGAACGCTCCATTTCGGGGAGCTTGTCCACGAAAACCACACTGTCTATTTCCATCAAAGGGATTTTTTGATAATAGATCCCGGAAAGAACCTTTAGGTTCCCCTCCTCGATCTTGCACCAATTTTTGTAGTGTTCCACAAAGGCGAAAATGCACAGGCCCAACGTGAGAACGATCAACACGTTCCATAACCAATGTCTTTTTTTTGTTGTCATACCAAGGTAAAACTTAAAGGAATTGCCGACTTTAAAGGTAGTGCAATTCATTTTAAGGGTCAAGAAGATGCATTCCTAGTATATTTGAAGGATCAAGTCCAGCTTATGAAAGCCGCCACCATTGCACAATTGAAAAAAGAACTCCAGTTCCGATCGCAGGACGAGGTGATGCAGCTCTGTTTGCGGCTGGCCCGTTTCAAAAAGGAAAACAAGGAACTGCTCACCTATCTGCTCTTTGAAGCGGACAGTGAGGAAGGCTATATCGAAGCCGTAAAACAGGAAATGGACGAAATGTTCTCGGAAATCAATGTCAATAGCTTTTTCTACATCAAGAAAAGCGTCCGGAAGATCCTCAGGAACCTCAAAAAATACATCCGTTATTCGGGCGAAAAGGCCACTGAAGTGGAACTATTGCTGTACTTCTGCGAAAAATTGAAGGATTTCAGGCCCTCCATCCGCCGCAACACTACCCTGCTCAACCTTTACCAAAGGCAACTGGAATACATCGAGAAAAAAATCCCGTTGCTCCACGAAGACCTGCAGCATGATTATGGCCTGGTCCTGCAAGAATTAAAACCGTAAGTACAAAAATGTTGCCTACGGGAAAGCTTGGAGAGACATTGGATCCCATACAAAATCAGATTCATTCTAAATTATTTCCAAGCATTTGGATGATTCATAGAATTCGTAATTTTGTGGGACTGGCATGAAAAAGATTTTCACCATAGGAACGGCCTTGCTCTTTTTTCTACAGAGCGTCAATATCCATTTCAACGATTTGATTGAGATGGGCAACTTTTTTGAGCACTACCAGTTCCATATCGATGAATATGGCGATGACCTTTCCGTTTTTGTGTCCAAACACTATGGCAACCTAAAGGCCTCCCATAGCGAAAAACACCAAGAGGAACAGCAAGAGCACGAGCAATTGCCCTTTCAGCATCAATCCCAATGCTCGCAGCTTATGGCCTTCGTAATTGAACCGGAACCCTATTTCCAATCCAACTCTGAGGTTCCGCTCGACAGTGCTAGTAATTTCCATTACCAAGTATCGTATTCCCCCATTTGGGGCGATGGGCCTTTTCAGCCCCCAAAACAAGCCTAATTCATAGTATGCCAGCTTTGCTGGACCTATTTCCGTAAGCCTTATCGAATTTATAACGCTATACATTTCTCTATGAATTATGTTTTCAAACATTATATCCTTTAGCATAAGGAACAAGTTCATTGTTCTTCTCTTTACGGCGGGCATTGCCTTGGTGGGGCTCTATTCGCTGTCACAAATACCCATCGGGGCCGTTCCCGATATCACCAACAACCAGGTTCAGGTCTTGACCACATCAAATAGTCTGTCCACCCAGGACATGGAAAAGTTTGTCACCTATCCGGTGGAACTGGAGATGGCAAACCTTCCGGGGGTCAAGGAAATCCGTTCGGTTTCCAAGTTCGGCCTCTCCGTGGTCACCATTGTTTTTGAGGACAATATGGGGACCTACCTCCCTAGGCAACTTATCGCCGAAAAGATAAAGTCCGCGACCAGCCGTATCCCAGATGGGTTCGGAAACCCGGAAATGGGCCCCATAACCACGGGGTTGGGCGAGATCTACCAATATGTACTGGATGTGGAACCTGCCTACAAGGACCTTTACAGCTCCACAGAACTCAGGACCATACAGGACTGGATCGTAAAACGCCAACTCTCCGGTATTCCCGGGGTGGTGGAGGTCAACACCTGGGGCGGACACCTCAAACAATATGAGGTAGCCATCCAGACCCAAAAACTGAACGCCTTCAATATTACCGCAAAAGAAATCTTCACCGCCTTGGAAATGAACAACAGTGTTACCGGCGGTGGCTATATCGAAAAAGTGAACCAAGCCTATTTTATCCGCGGGGAAGGCTTGGTCGGAAGCCTCAAGGATATCGAAAACATTGTGGTGACCACCAGAAATGGCATTCCCATCTATGTCAAGGACGTGGCCAAGGTCGGTTTTGGAAGTGCTCCCCGGTTTGGGGCGATCACTGGCAATGGAGAGGGCGAAAAAGTCCTTGGTCAGATCATGATGCTGAAAGATGCCGATTCCAAACGTGTGATCGAAGCCGTAAAAGAAAGGGTCACGGCCATTTCCAAATCCTTGCCCGAAGGGGTCTATATCAATCCATTCTTGGATCGAAGTGAACTTATTGGACGGACCACCTTCACCGTAACGGAAAATCTAGTGCTCGGTTGCCTTATCGTTATATTCGTTGTGGTCCTGCTCTTGGGCAATTGGCGGTCCGGGCTTGTGGTGGCATCGGTGATCCCTCTCTGTTTGCTATTCGCGCTGACGCTGATGAACATCTTTGGGGTGGATGCCAACCTGTTGAGCCTTGGGGCCATCGATTTTGGGATCATCATAGACGGGGCAGTGATCATCGTGGAATACATCGCTTTCCAGATTACACAAAAGAAAGCCGATCTGGCCCATTTGGACAAGGCGAAAACACAGTCCGTCAAAGATGACGTCACTTTGAAAGGAGCCACAAAAATGATGAATTCCGCCGTCTTTGGGCAGCTTATCATTCTCATTGTCTTCATCCCCATTCTTTCGTTGAGCGGTGTGGAGGGCAAAATGTTCAAACCCATGGCCCTGACCTTCAGTTTTGCCCTCTTGGGTGCCATCCTGTTGTGTTTCACTTATGTGCCCGTGGCCTCAGCATTGTTCCTAAAACCCTCGAAAGAATCGCCCAAGAGCATATCCACCCGTTTGGTCAACTGGATCAACCGTCGGTATGAACCGGTCATCGAATGGGCCATGAAAAGCAAGAAACTGGTCCTTTCCGTTGCAGCGGCACTGTTGGTGGGAGCCATTTTGCTCTTTTCCTCGATGGGAGGCGAATTCGTTCCCACACTGGACGAAGGGGATTTTGTGATCCAGCCTGTTTTGAAAACAGGTACCACTTTGGCCAAGACCATCGAAACAACGACCAAAATGGAACAGATCCTATTGGAAAAGTTCCCTGAGGTAAAACAGGTGGTGAGCCGTATCGGGGCCGCAGAAGTGCCCACGGACCCGATGTCCATGGAAGAAAGTGATGTGATCATTTCCCTGAAACCAAAGAGTGAATGGGTCTCTGCCGAAACCAAGGATGAACTCGCCGACAAGTTCAAGGAGGCCTTGGCGGTCATTCCGGGAATAGAACTGGAGTTTACCCAGCCCATTGAAATGCGTTTCAATGAATTGATCACAGGGGTACGGGCCGACATCGCCATCAAAATTTTTGGGCAGGACCTGGAAATCCTGAACAAGAAGGCCAACGAGATCAAGGACCTTATCCAAAATGTGGAAGGGGCCTCGGACATCATTGTGGAAAAAGTGGAAGGTCTCCCCCAAATGAACGTATCTTTTGACCGTGCCAAAATTGCTCGGCATGGACTCAACATCGCCGACCTGAACGAGATGATTGCCATGGGTTTTGCAGGCAAAGTGGTGGGAAGTGTGTTCGAAGGGGAACGCCAATTTGATATGGCCGTTCGGTTGGATTCGGAAAACCGAAAGGATATTTCCAACCTGAAAAACCTTTATGTGGACATTCCCAACGGCGGAAAGATCCCGATGAGCGAACTTGCGGAGATCAGCTATCAAAAAGGGGCCGCCAAAATCTCGAGGGACAATACCCAACGGCGTATCGTGGTCGGCATCAACGTCAGGAACAGGGACCTCCAATCCGTTGTAGACGATGTGCAGTTCCTGATCGATCAAAACATAACATTGCCCCCTGGATATATTGTCACCTATGGAGGCCAGTTCGAAAATCTTCAGAATGCCAAAGCCAGGTTGACGATTGCCGTACCCATTGCATTGTTGCTCATTTTCATCATGCTCTACTTTGCGTTCGGTTCGGTCAAGGAAGCCCTTCTCATCTTCTCGGCCATTCCGCTATCTGCTGTGGGAGGTGTGCTTTTGCTCTGGCTACGGGGCATGCCCTTCAGCATATCGGCGGGGGTAGGTTTTATTGCGCTTTTTGGTATTGCGGTACTGAACGGGATCGTGCTGATAGAGCATTTCAAGGAACTCAAGGGCAAAGACTTTGATTCCATGGAAGACCTCATCAAACAGGGTACCAAGGACAGGCTCCGTGCCGTTCTGTTGACCGCATCGGCTGCGGCATTGGGATTCTTGCCCATGGCCGTGTCCACCAATGCCGGGGCAGAGGTGCAAAGACCGTTGGCCACGGTGGTGATCGGCGGATTGGTAACGGCGACCATACTCACCCTGGTGATCCTACCAGTTTTGTATGCCTATTCCCATAACATCAAATTCCGAGGAATGAGAAAAAGAAGAAAAGAACGAAAATTGAACAGGAACGGATTGACCATCCTGCTTCTTTTGATGGCAGCTTCCGGATTTTCCCAAGAAAAGTTGGACCTCGAAGCCCTTATGACGCTTTCATTGAAAAACAACAAGGGGATTCAGGCCGGTTCGTTGATGGTAGATCAAGCGGAAACGCTCAAGGGAACCGCCTTTGAGTTTGACAAAACGGACATCTATTACCAATATGATGAAAACAACCTTGCGTTGAACGGAGAGCCCTTGAAGGTTTTTGGGGCACAGCAACAGTTTGAGTTTCCCACCGTATATGGGGCGAAGAGCAGGCTTCAAAAATCCAATCACGAGTTTCAAAAATCATCATTTGAAATTCAAAAGAAGCAACTGTACCAATCGCTGAGCAATGCCTATTACCAATACCAGACCTTGACCCAAAAGGCAAAGCTCTATGGGACACTGGACAGCATTTACAGCAATTTTGCCCACGCGGCCAACAGGCGTTTTGAACTTGGGGAGACCAATTATCTGGAAAAAGTGACGGCCACGGCCAAGCAACGCCAGATCACGAACACCTATTCCAAAATAAAACAGCAGATCCTGACCACCTATGGTAAGATCGTGAGCTTGGTGCAAAGCGGGAATACCCTGGATATTCTGGAAGAGCAACCCGAAAAACTCACGGTACTGAACGCCCAGGGAATGTTGGAAACGGAAACCTCCTTTTTGGACCATCGCCAAGAGCTCAGCAATGCCCAAAAAAGCTTGGAGGAAAACCGTTTATTGCCTGACCTGAACCTGGAGTATTTTCAAGGGACCAATAAAGGTCTTGGGACATCACTGTACGGAATCCAGCTGGGGGTTCGCATCCCGATTTTCTTTTTCGGCCATAGCAGCAAGGTGAAATCGTCCAAGATACAGACCAAGATCACGGAGATGGAAAACACAGAGATTACCGTTGCCATGAACCAACGCTACAAAACCTTGTTGGGACAATTGGAGCAACAGGCCCAAGAACTCTCCTATTATGAGGACGAGGGCGGTCAGCTTTCCGATCAGATCTTGAAGGCGGCCTCCGGAAATTTTCAAAATGGGGAAATCGACTTTTTCCAATACATCCAAAGTCTGGAGAACGCCTACGACATCCAACTCAATTATCTGGATGTCCTCCACCAATACAATCAGACTGTAATCGCCATTAATTACTTGACCATAACATTATAACAATGAAACATATCATCCAATTTGCCACAGTTTTCCTTTTGTTGACGGGCTGCGGCAATACAAACAATGAAAAATCCACTTCCGAGGAACAGACGGAAGAAAAGGGAATCGTGGTGACACAAGACCAATTTGACGCCAATTCCCTGACATTGGGAACCATGGAAAGGAGAACGTTCCCCAAAATGGTGGAAACCTCGGGAATGATTGACGTTCCGCCCGAAAATCGGGCCAGTGTCACGGCCTTTATGGGCGGTTTCGTAAAAAAGACCACCCTATTGATTGGTGACCGAGTCCAAAAGGGACAATTGTTGGTGACCTTGGAAAACCAGGAATTTGTACAGATGCAACAGGAATACCTTGAGGTTTTCAACCAATTGGATTTTTTGAAGTCCGAATTTGAACGCAACCAGACCCTTTTTGATGAAAAAATAGCCTCACAAAAGAATTTCCTACAAGCGAAGAGCAATTATGAAATGGCGAAGGCCCGCTACCAAGGTTTGAGGGAACAATTGCAGATGCTCAACATTTCACCCAGCAAGGTGGAGCAAGGGCAGATTTCACCTGAGACAGCAATTTATGCCCCTATCTCGGGAAGCATCATCCAAATGAACGTGGGCAGAGGAAGCTATGTCTCCCCTGCCACCGAGATTTTGGAGATTGTGGACAACAGTCATGTACATTTGGAACTCACTGTTTTTGAAAAGGACATCCTCAAAGTGAAGAAAGGACAAAAGATCCAGTTTAAAATTCCTGAGGCATCCGAAGAAACCTTCAACGCAGAGGTCCATTTAGTGGGAGCCTCCATTGACGGGGCCAAACGTTCCATACAGGTCCATGGCCATTTGGAACGCGAGGACGGGAATTTTCTGCCGGGTATGTTCGTGGATGCCATGATCATGACGGATACCATCAAAACCTGGTCATTGCCAGAAGAAGCGGTGATCGAGTCCGAGGGGAATCATTTCGTGCTCAAATTGGTGGGCCAGGAAGACGGAGGTTACACTTTTGAGCGTGTGGCCGTAAAACAAGGGAACACGTTTGATGGCCATACCGAAATCATCGGCACGGAATGGTCAGAAACGGACCAATTTTTGACCAAGGGTGTCTTTGATCTGATCGGGGGATAATTTATTATCCCAGTCCCACATCCAAAGTCATCATAATGATAAATCCACCGATAAAACCCATGGTGGCGATATCGGTGTATTTGTCCTGTTGCGTTTCAGGAATCACCTCCTCGACCACTACAAAGATCATGGCCCCGGCAGCAAAAGAAAGGGCATAGGGCAAAATGGGCTCAAAAGTGAGTACGGCCCAAGCTCCAAGCACACCTGCTATGGGCTCCACGATGGCAGAGGCCTGTCCATAGACCCAACTTTTCCATCTGCTCAATCCATGTCGCCTGAGCGGCATGGCCACGGCAAAGCCTTCGGGAAAGTTCTGTAGTCCAATACCAATGGCCAGTGCAACGGCACCCCCGATGGAGGCTCCTTCAAAACCGGCAGCCACCCCTCCAAAAAGGACGCCCACGGCCAATCCTTCGGGAATATTGTGCAGCGTAATGGCCAAGGTGAGCAAGATGGTGCGGTGCCAAGGGGTCTTTATCCCTTCGGCCTCGCTCATTTTAAAATTGATGTGGAGGTGGGGCAATACTTTGTCCAGACCAAAAATAAACCCGGCTCCCAACAAGAAGCCCACTGCCGCAGGGATTACTTTAACAAAACCTTCGCCTTCGCTCATCTCGATCCCCGGTGCCAAGAGGCTCCAGAAACTTGCGGCCACCATCACTCCACCCGTGAACCCCAACATGCCATCCAGCACGGCACGGTTGGCCGTTTTAAAGAAGAACACCAGTCCGGCTCCCAATGCGGTGAGTCCCCAAGTGAACAATGTGGCATAAAAAGCCGCCAAAACGGGATCTATTTCCTCAAAATACTGTATTACTTGTTCCATCAGTCATTCTTTTTAACGTAAAGGTTGGATGCTATCTGGTGGGAAATCCGAAGTTCCCTGCCTTCCATTTGTATCTGCAGGGATTGGTCAAAATCTTCTTTATCCAAAATCTTGATCGTGTTTCCCAAAGCTATTTTGTTCTTGTCCAAAAATTTCAGGAACGGAGCGGAGGAATCCTTGACCCCGACACACACACCTTGGGCATGTATGGGCATCTCACTGAGCAATTGCTTGTCCCGCTCCATGAACTTTCCGTCCTTGGTGGGAATGGGATCCCCGTGCGGATCGTATTTGGGAAAATCCAACAACGCATCGATCTTATCGATCAATTTTTCGCTTTTGATGTGTTCCAACTGCTCGGCCACTTCATGCACCTCATCCCAGGTAAAATCCAGTTTTTTCACCAAGAACACTTCCCAGAGCCTATGTTTCCTGATAATGGAGAGTGCCGTCCGAGTACCGGCATCGGTCAGGGAAATTCCTTGGTACTTCTTATAATGCACCAAGCCCTTTTCAGCCAGTTTCTTGGCCATATCGGTAACGGACGAGGGTTTGGTCTCCATCTGTTCCGCAATGGCATTGGTACTGATGGAACCCGCTTCCCCGTTGCCCAGGTGAAAAATGGCCTTCAAATAATTCTCCTCCGATCGGGTCATGAAAAAAATTTTTCCAAAAATACATTTTTATTTATCAAAACCTATTTTTAGATTTGTCTAAATTTTAATTTTTATACAACTGAATTCAATTTGCAAATATATCGTCCTGTTGTGGATTGTCTTGGTAAGCCATTGTTGCTTATCCCAGACAACCAGCTTGAAGGGGAAGGTCACCGACAATGGTGAGCCCTTACCTTTGGCCAGTGTTTTATTGAAAGGAACCGAAATGGGCGCCGCCACGGATATGGATGGCCTCTTTGAGCTGAAGAACATTCCTCCGGGCAATCATGTGTTGCTGATATCCTCCTTGGGGTTCCTGCCCTATCAAACCAAAATCATATTGGGTCCGGGCGAGTCCAAAACCATCAATATATCGCTTGAAGCCTCCGCAGAAAGTCTGGACGAAACCGTGGTGACGGGCACCTTAAAACCGGTCAGCCGTTTGGAAAGTCCGGTCCCTGTCGAGGTCTATTCGCCTACCTTTCTCAAAAAAAACCCCACCGCCAGTGTTTTTGATGCGCTCCAGAACGTGAACGGGGTGCGGCCACAGATCAATTGCAATGTGTGCAACACGGGGGACATCCACATCAACGGACTGGAAGGCCCTTATACTCTCGTCCTCATCGACGGGATGCCCATTGTAAGCGGTCTGGGCACGGTGTACGGCCTCACGGGCATTCCGAACTCCCTCATCGAACAGATCGAGATCGTGAAGGGTCCTGCCTCTTCACTTTACGGCAGCGAAGCGGTGGGTGGGCTCATCAACATCATCACCAAAAATGCCCTCAGCGCCCCTGAATTTTTTGCGGATGGCTTTGCCACAGGTTGGGGCGAGTACAATCTGGATGTGGGCAGTAAAATTTCCATCGGACAAAAAACGGACCTGCTGCTCGGGGTCAACTATTTCAATTACGAGAACCCAGTGGACAATAACGGCGACAATTTTACCGACCTGACCCTCCAAGACCGTATCTCGATTTTCCAAAAGTGGGATGTTGAACGGAAAAACAGCCGTTTGCTCTCTTTGGCTGGACGCTTTTTCTATGAAGACCGATGGGGCGGTGAAATGCAATGGACCCCTGAGTTCCGCGGTGGGGATGAAATCTATGGGGAAAGCATCTATACCCGGCGTTGGGAGGTGTTGGGAAAATACCAATTGCCGCTTGAAGAAAAATTGCTGCTTTCCGTTTCGTATAATGACCATAGCCAAAATTCAGTGTATGGAGACACGGAATATTTAGCGGACCAGCGCATCGGCTTTGCTCAGCTCACGTGGGACAAAACCTTGGGGCATCACGACCTATTGTTCGGAAGTGCGGTCCGGTACAATTATTACGATGACAACACCCCGGCGACCGGCGAAGCGGACCAAATTTGGATTCCGAGTGTCTTTGCCCAAGATGAATACTCGTTTGCCCCCAAACATTCATTTTTGGGTGGCTTGCGGTATGATCATGACCAAAGACATGGCAACATTTTAACGCCACGTGCAGCCTACAAATGGAAGATTTCGGACCATGATATCTTTCGAGTGAATGCCGGGACCGGTTTTCGGGTGGTCAATCTTTTTACCGAAGAACATGCTGCCCTCACGGGTGCGCGAGAGGTCGTAATTGCCGAAGAGCTGAAACCGGAACGCTCCGTGAATGTCAACCTCAATTATTTGAAGAAGATTTACAGCGACAATGGCACTTTTATCGGGATAGATGCCTCAGCATTCTACACCCGGTTCTCCAACGTGATCCTCCCCGATTATGAGACCGATCCCAACCAGATCATTTATGACAATCTGGATGGCAAATCGGTATCCCAAGGTGTCAGTGCGAATTTGGACATTGCCTTTCCCAGCAGTTTGAAGATTATGGTGGGGGCTACGTGGCAGGATGTGAGCAATACAGAAAATGGGGTGACCCAGCAGCAGATTTTGACCGAGAGCATCACCGCAACTTGGAACCTTTCCTATACCTTTCACTCCCTCAAACTTACGGCCGATTACACAGGGAATCTCTATGGACCCATGCGGTTGCCCCTTTTGGGTGAGCTTGATCCAAGACGGGAATACTCCCCCACTTGGAGCATCCAGAACATTCAGTTTACGTATAAGGGACTGCACAATTTTGAGGTATATGGGGGCGTCAAAAACCTATTGGACTGGACCCCGAACCGTGGCAATCCCTTCATCATTGCTCGGGCCAATGATCCGTTCGACAAAGAAGTCACCTTTGACAGCAATGGCAATGCCGTGTCCACATCGAACAACCCTTATGCGCTTACCTTTGATCCCGCTTATGTGTACGGGCCCAATCAGGGCATCCGTGGGTTCTTCGGGGTAAGGTATACGGTTTTTTAGAGGTGTTGAAAGATTGGTTATATTGGAAAGTCAAAAAGAAAACCAGTCAAACAAATGCAACATATTGTAACTTACTTAAAACCAGTTTCAATCTTGAAAAAAGCCTTTGGCACCACCATATTTATATTCGCCTTTTATGTGATAGTTTATCAAAGTCTCCTTTTTGGTTTTTTCATGATTTCCTTTTCCGTTTACTTGATTTCTTCCGAAGGAACACAGATAAATCTGGACAATAATACATATCGAAACATTTGGTCCATTTTTGCAATTCACTTTGGAAAATGGAAGCCAAACCCCGAATTTGAATACATTTCGGTTTTTAAAGGAAAACAAAAGCAACGTGTAAATTCGTTGGGAGCGTCAACTTCTTTTACGGATGTAGTATTTCTCATCAATTTATTCTACAATAAAAACAAACATCTGACCTTTTATAGAACCTTTGATAAAGAAGATGCTTTTAAAGTGGCCCAGCATTTTAAATTGGCATTAGGGATTGATATTCTTGATGCCACCGAACGAGAACAAAAATGGCTATAGCAGCCCATCCAGCGTTGGCCTTCTTTACTTCCGTTATCCTATCTTTGAACCTATGTCCCATTACGATTACATCATTATAGGAGCTGGAGCTGCAGGTCTATTGTTGGCCGATGCTTTGGGCGGGGACGAGTTCTTTGCCTCCAAATCCATTTTGGTGCTGGACAAGGACAACAAAACCAAAAACGATCGTACCTGGTGTTTTTGGGAACGGGGCAAAGGCCCGTTTGATGATTTGGTCCACAAAAACTGGGACAATATTTATGTGGGGGGGCAACAGTCTCAAAAATCAACTTCCATTCTGCCTTACACCTACAAAATGCTTCGCGGGATCGATTTCTACAATCACTTTTTACCAAAGGTAAAAGTCCATCCGAACATCACTTGGGCACAAGAAGAAGTGCTCGACATTCAAGAGGGGGAAAATGAGGTGTTGGTATCCACAGCCAACCAAAAACACTCAGGACGAACGGTATTTTCCAGTGGCTATGACCCTTCCACCCCTTTAAAACAAAAGGAGTTTCCCGTTTTACAGCAACATTTCCTAGGATGGAAAATAAAAACCGACCAGTTGGTATTTAACGTGGATGAGGTGACCTTTATGGACTTTTCCGTGCCTCAAAAAGGCAACACGCGGTTCATGTACGTACTCCCCTTTTCGGAAAATGAGGCCTTGGTGGAATACACCTTGTTTTCAGAGCACCTATTGGAAAAAAGTGAATACGAAGAAGCCATTAAAACCTATATCACAACAAATTTTGGCGACATCAAATACACCATCGAAGAAACTGAATTCGGCAGCATTCCCATGACCTGCTATCCTTTTCACCAACACAATACGGACCGTGTTTTCCATATCGGTATTGCGGGCGGATGGGCCAAACCGAGCACGGGATATACCTTTTACAATACCAGTCGGCAAGTCCCAAAATTGGTGGAATACCTAAAAAAGGGAAAACGGTTGTCCGAGTTCCATCAAAAAAGCAGGTTTATGTTCTATGATATGCTCCTGCTCGACATTTTGCACGAGAACAACCACTTGGGTCACGACATATTCGAGTCGATGTTCAATAAAAGAAAGGCATCACTCATCCTAAAATTCCTCGAAAACGAGACCAATCTGTGGGAAGAATTGAAAATTGTCACGGCCCCAAAACCACTTCCGTTCATTAAGGCCCTGTTCAAAAGGATGTTTTAAACGGTACGCTGCATCAGGCCCTCACCAAACTTTTTGAGCAAAGCTTTGCTTTCCTTTGGCAAATCGATTTTTTCCAACTCCCCAAAAGCTTTTTGGGTAAACTCACTGATGGCAGCCTTGGTCTCCCCAACGGCATCGCTTTCCATAAAAATAGACTTTACCGCTTCCACTTTGGCCGTGGAATCTTCGGGCTTAATGGAATAGAGGTGCAAAAGGCTTTCTTTGTCCTGTTTGTTCGCCTTTTCCAATGCTTTTAGGTACAAAAAGGTCTTCTTGTTCTCCAAAATGTCACCGCCGACCTGCTTGCCAAAGGTCTCCGGGTCTCCAAAAGCATCCAAGTAATCGTCCTGCAGCTGAAAGGCTATGCCCAGGTTTCTCCCGAATTCGTAAATGGCGTCTGCATCCTTTTGGGGAGCTTTGGCCACTAGGGCTCCCATTTTCATGGCGGCGGCTACCAAAACGGAAGTCTTGTACTCGATCATTTTCAAGTATTCGGGAATGGTGACATCGTCCCGGGTCTCAAAATCCACATCATATTGCTGTCCTTCGCAGACCTCAATGGCCGTTTTGCTGAAAAGCGAGGTCAGTTCCTTGTACGTTTCGGGCGGGTAGCTCTCAAAAAACTGATAGGAAAGAATCAACATGGCATCCCCGGAAAGGATTCCCGTGTTCAGGTCCCATTTTTCATGGACGGTGATATTACCCCTGCGGAGCGGAGCATCGTCCATGATATCATCGTGCACCAGTGAAAAATTATGGAACATTTCCACGGCCAAAGCGGCATCCATGGCCTCCGCTACTTTTCCCCCAAAAAGTTCCGTGGTCATCAAAGTGAGGATGGGGCGCAACCGCTTTCCGCCCAGCCCTAGGATATACTGTATGGGAGCATACAGGTTTTGGGGTTCCGTCTTAGGGGTGCGGGCCTCCAAATGGGCAACAAAACCATCCCTGTAGGTATCGATGAATTGAGTTTCAGACATAGGGCCAAAAATACATTCAAAAATTCGAAAAGAAAATGGATCACGCCGAGTTCTTGTTGTTTGGGCATTTATGGAATATGGAATGATAGGATTGATCGAATATTGGGTTGATGGATTTGAGTTTGAACTTAATCCTTGAACTTGAAATTTGTCATTTATCTGATTTTCAACCCCAAGCAGGGCAACCAAAAGCAAAAAAACACATCAATGGAAAAAAATTGCTTAAAAATTGCAATAGATTTGAAATCCTTCGTCTCTATCATTGAAGAGAGCAATGAATCATACTTGAGTGGCTGGCCAGACAGAAAACCATAATAACCTTAGTACCTTTTTCAACGAGGAATACAGTTCGTTGAGGTCGTATGTGCAATCCAAGATCCGGGACACCTCGGAAAGGGATGCGGAGGATATTGTACAGGACGTTGCCCTTCGGATTTTCTCGCGTGCGGACGATGCCATCCCCATCAACAACATCGGTGGGTTTGTGTACAACGCCATACGCAACAGGATCATAGACATCATGAGGGGCAAAAAGGAAAGAAAGCTCCCCAGTGAGGACATAGACCAACAGTGGCAGGAATTTGCAGAACTGTTCTATGGCGATGCGGACAATAGCTATTCCCCTGAAATGGAAGCGGCCCTTAAAAAGGCCATAACGGACTTGAAGCCGGTGTACAGGGATATTGTCATTGCCATTGATTTTGAAGGATTTACCTATAAAGAATTGGCCGAACGCACCGGCATACCCTCAGGGACATTGATGTCCCGAAGGCACCGGGCCATGTCGGAATTATCAAAAAGCTTGGAAAACATAAAAGAATCAAATTATGGAACGTAAAAATGACTTCGGAAGAAGTGTCGAAAAAAAGGTGGAACACAAGGTGAAGAAAATCGTAAAGGTAATGGCCATGGTGCTCTTCGGAGTGGCAATGTTCCTCTTGGCAAACTACCTTCTGATGCGATTGTGGAACTGGCTCATGCCCGACCTTTTTGGACTGTCCACCATCACCTACTGGCAATCCTTGGGCATCTTCGTCCTGGCCAAACTCCTTTTTGGATTTGGCGGTGGAGGAAAAAAAGGGGGCGGTCCGCGTCACAAATCGAAAATAAAATCGTCAAACAGATGTGTTTCACTTCGAAGGGACTTTGACGAATGGAAACATTACGACCAATTCTGGAAAGAAGAGGGCGAAGAAGCCTATAAGGCTTATGTAGAAAGAATCAAAAACGAAAATCATGATACCGAGTAAAAAGAACAACATCAAACAAAAGTACTTTCTAAGGTACAGGCCCTTTTTCTGGAACTTAGGGCCGAAAAGCTCCGACACGCCCGACCCGGACGAACTGTCTGAACAGTCTGTCCTGAAGGTTTCCAATTGATAGCCAAGAACAAAGCCCCGGTTAAAAAATTGTAAAACCTAGGAAACTTTTTTTGTTTTTAAAGTTTCCTAGACTACTTTTGCCCCTCATTATGCGGGAAAAAATCATACACAAAGCAACGGAGCTGTTCATCAACCTAGGTTTTAAGAGCGTGACCATGGACGATCTTGCCAATGATATGGGCATTTCAAAGAAGACCATCTACTCCCATTTCAGGAACAAGACCGAACTGGTGGAAGAGGCAACCATGACCATGTGCGATATCATCACCAGTGGGATAGACCACATCGTTTCGCACCAAAAAGACCCTATTGAGGAACTTTATGAGATCAAAAAATTTGTCATGGTGCACCTAAAGGATGAAAAATCGTCCCCAGTGTACCAATTGCAGAAATATTATCCCAAGATCCACGAAGCCTTGAAACAAAAGCAATACGATTCCATGCATGGCTGTGTTGCCGAAAATGTAAGACGGGGCATGGAAATGGGGATCTATCGGGACAACCTCAACGTGGAGTTTGTGTCCCGGATCTATTTTTCGGGGGTGACCAGCATCAAGGACAACCGGCTGTTTCCCACAGAAATTTTCAGCAAGGCGCAGATTTTGGACTATTATCTGGAGTACCATCTCCGTGGCATCGTGACCCCGAAAGGAAGAAAAATTCTGAACTCAATCATCAATTCAAATCAAGAATAAATGCGAACAACCCTAATCACCCTTTTATTACTATTGCCCTGGCTTGCATCGGCCCAAGATACCATCCACAGTTTCAACATGGATGAGGCCATTGCCTATGCCTTGGAGCACAACTACAGTGCCATCAATGCCTCTCGGGACATTGAGGACGCCCAAAAGCAAAAATGGGAGACCATTGCGACGGGACTACCCCAGATATCGGGAGCGGTGAGCTATCAGAACCAGTTGAAGCAGCCCGTTTCCCAGATTCCTGCGGAATTCTTTGGCGGCGAACCGGGAACCTACCAGGAAGTGGTATTCGGACAGGCACAATCCATGTCCGCCACGGCCACATTACGCCAAAAGATCTTTGACGGATCCTACATTGTGGGCGTACAGGCCACCAAGACTTTTTTGGACTACAGCCAGAACAACAAGGAAAAAACGGAACTGGAAGTGCGGAAATCCGTAGTGGAGGCCTATGGCAATGTGCTGTTGGCCCAAGAAAGCGTCCTGATCTCCGAAAGGAACAAGGCCACTTTGGAAAAAAACCTCTATGAGACCAAGCGCATCTTCGAAAATGGTCTTGGGGACGAAGAGAGTGTGGACCAATTGCAGATAACGCTCTCCTCTGTTGACAACCAGTTGAAGAATGCCAGACGGTTGGAAAAAATCACCTTGCAGATGTTGAACCTGATGTTGGGAATCCCCATCGACGCGCCAACGGTCCTGACCGAAAATTTGGACGACCTTACCCAAAAGCAGATAGACCTAGGGTTATTGGATAGCGAATTCAATATAGCGAACAACATCGATTACAAATTGGCATTGAACCTGAACGAGCAGCGGGCATTGGAACTGAAGTTGGCAAAAAGCTACGCATTGCCCACCCTCAATGCTTTTGTGAACTACGGGGGAAATTCCTTCAGCAACGATTTCAACTTTTTGAGCAGTGGACAACAATGGTTCGGGTCGTCCATTTTGGGCGTGGACCTGAACATTCCCATCTTCAGTTCTTTGGGAAGAAGTGCCACCACCCAGCGGGCCAAGATAGCCCTGGAAAAGGCAAAGACCCAGTTCACCGAGGCCCAGGCACAGATCCGCCTTCAGTTGGAGAGTGCCAAGAGCGATTACATCCTTTCCATAGAGCAATATGGCACCTCAAAGGAAAATCTGGATCTCGCCGAACGTATCGAAAGGAAGAACCAAATCAAGTATGAGGAAGGATTGGCCACCAGTTTCGACCTGAGACAGGCCCAGACCCAATTGTACTCCACCCAGCAGGAATACCTGCAATCCATGGTAGATGTCATCAACAAGAAAATCGAACTGGAAAACATATTGAATCAATAAACACAAAAGAGAAAACCATTCCATCATGAAAAAAGCAATATATATAACATTTACAGCTGCGGTTCTTGCCTCCTGTGGGGGCGGAGGCAACAAGTCATTCGAAAATGTCCTTGCCAGTAAGGACATGGCTGCCATCCGTGCCAAACATGCTGAAATTTCCCAACAGCACAAAGCACTCGAAACACAGTTGAAGTCACTTGACTCCGCCATAGCCCTTCTGGACGACAGCGCAAAGCTGCCCTTGGTCACGGCTTTTGAGGCCAAGCCACGGCAATTTGACCACTATTTGGAGCTACAGGGCGATGTCACCACCAAACAGAACGTGCTCATCTACCCAGAAATGGCAGGCACACTGCAACGGGTGTATGTGAAGGAAGGACAGAAGGTGTCCAAAGGGCAACTATTGGCCACCATTGACGATGGGGGACTTTCCAGCCAATTGGCCCAATTGAAGACCCAGGCTGAATTGAGCCGAACCACTTTTGAACGCCAAAAAAGGCTTTGGGAGCAGAATATCGGTTCCGAGATCCAGTACCTTCAGGCCAAGACCAACTATGAGGCCCAGGAAAGCGCTGTGAAACAAATGGAGAGCCAAGTGGGCAAATCGTCCATCAGGGCCCCTTTTGATGGCATCATTGATGACGTGATCAAAGATCAGGGCAATGTGGTGGCCCCAGGTGCAGGATCCGAAGTGTTCCGCATCGTGAACCTTACCAACATGTACATCAACGTGGAGGTTCCCGAAAGCCATTTGCCCAACGTTACCCCAGGAAAGGACGTCAAGGTGTATTTCCCCGTATTGGGCGACAGTGTCACCACCAAGATCAGGCAGACCGGGAACTTCATCAACCCGAGCAACCGTTCGTACACGGCCGAAATCCCTGTACCCAGCCTAGGCGGCAAAATCAAGCCTAATCTAACGGCAAGGGTAATGATCAATGACTACACCAGTGAGAATGCCATCCTTATCCCCCAGAGCATCCTATCTGAAAATGCCGAAGGAGAGCAATATGTGTTCTTGGTGGATGCCGACTCCATTTCCTCCGAGCCCGTGGCCAAAAAAGTGGTCATCAAAACAGGGAAGACCCAAGGTGATTTTGTTGAGGTGCTTTCCGGAATCAATGACGGCGATGCCATTATTGACGAAGGGGCCAGAAGCGTGAAGGAAGGACAGAAAGTCAAGATAAAAAATTAGATAGCCAAAGCAATCCATCATTATGAGCAAACAAAAAAAACAAGTAGATAAGGAATTTGGCTTTTCCTCTTGGGCCATCGACAATAAGACGACGATGTATGTGCTGATGTTCGTCATCCTTATCCTTGGCGGCATGGCCTACTTCAGTATGCCCAGGGAAAGCTTTCCCGAGGTCAAGGAGACCAAGATATACATCAGCTCGCTCTATCCGGGCAATACGGCCGAGGATATAGAAAAACTCATCACGGACCCCCTCGAAGACCAATTGAAGACCGTGAGCAATGTGGTGGAGATCACCTCTACCTCCCAGGAAGACTACTCCATGATCATTGTGGAGTTTGACGAGAACATTTCCGTGGAGGGAGCCTTGCAAAAGGTAAAGGACGAGGTGGATTCCGAGACCGCAGGCGAGGATTGGCCCACCTTCAACGGAGCCAAGGTGGAACCCAATGTGTTCGACCTGAGCCTTTCCGAGGAAATGCCCATTCTCAACATCAACATTTCTGGGGATTATCCCGTGGACAAACTCAAGGAATATGGGGAATATCTGGAAGATGAGATCGAAAGCCTGATGGAAATCAAACAGGTGGACATCCGTGGTGCACAGGAAAAGGAAGTGGAAGTGGCCGTGGACATCTACAAAATGATGGCCGCCAAGATCAGTTTCAGCGACATCATCAACACCATCAACAATGAGAACATGACCACTTCCGCAGGTAACCTCATTACCAGCGGACAGCGAAGGACCATCCGGATCGTGGGGGAAATCGATGAACCCAAAGACTTGGAGAATTTCGTGGTAAAGTCAGAAAACGGCAACCCCACTTACTTGAGGGACATTGCCAAGATCACTTTCAAGGAAGAGGACAGGACCACCTATGCACGTGAGTTCGGTCACCCCGTAGTGATGTTGGACGTCAAAAAACGCTCGGGCAAGAACATGGTGGCAGCAGCGGAACAGATCCAGGTAATCGTTGACGATGCCGTAAAAAATGTGTTCCCACAAGATTTGACAGTGACCATTGCCAATGACCAATCTTCCATGACCATCGGGCAAGTGGACGATTTGGTGAACAACATCATCTTTGGTATCATCCTCGTGGTCACCGTACTGATGTTCTTCCTAGGGTTCAAGAACGCCCTTTTTGTTGGGTTTGCCATCCCTATGTCCATGTTCATGTCCCTGATGATCTTGAATGCATTGGGCTATACCATGAACACCATGATCCTTTTCGGGCTCATCATGGGATTGGGAATGCTGGTGGACAACGGTATCGTGGTCGTGGAAAATGTGTACCGACTCATGGATGAGGAAGGGATGTCCAGGACCGAGGCCGCCAAAAAAGGAATCGGGGAGATTGCCTTCCCCATCATCATTTCCACATTGACCACCGTAGCTGCATTCGTGCCACTAGGGTTATGGCCAGGTATTATGGGGCAGTTCATGATGTACTTCCCGATTACCCTGTCCGTGGTACTGGGCTCCTCCCTCTTTGTGGCCATATTCTTCAACTCCGTGCTGGTATCCAGGTACATGACCACGGAGGACAAGGAAATGCCCTTGAGACAGATTGTGCGCACAACGGTCATCATTTCGGCCATCGGTCTGCTTATCATCCTCTTTGGTGGAACCTATAGAGGACTTGGCACGGTGATGGTGCTGACGGCCATCATGCTATGGGTATATCGCCTCTTTTTGAGGGGGTGGGCCAACAGCTTCCAATTCAATATCCTGCCCAGATGGGAACGTTTTTACGAAAGGACTTTGCGATGGGCGCTGGCCAAAAGAAGACCCATTTTCATCGCCATAACCACCTTGGTATTGCTCGTGATCGCCTTCATGGGATTTGGGGCATCCGTAGGCAGCCAAAGAACCAAAGTCGAGTTCTTCCCGGACAATACCCCGAACCAGGTCATTGTCTATATTGAATACCCGGAAGGAACGGACATTGAAAAGACCAATGCCATCACCAAGGATATAGAAGATCGGGTGTACGCCATCATCAATTCGGAAGCCTATATGAACGGTGACTATAACTTCCTCACCGAAAGTGCGGTCTCCCAAGTGGGCGAAGGTGCCGGAAACCCACAAACAGATGGGGGCTCTGCTGCCGAAATGCCTCACCGCGGAAAGATTACCGCCACCATGCGTGAATTCAAATACCGGGAAGGTGCGGACAGTCAAGAACTTTTGCGCAAAGTGCAGGAAGACCTGAAGGATATTTATCCCGGAGTGGCCATTTCTGTGGAAAAAGATGCCGTTGGCCCTCCTGCCGGATACCCTATCAACATTGAGATTGAAGGGGATGACTATACCGAGCTGATCGTTACCGCCGAAAACATGCGGAACTTCATCAATTCCAGGAACATTCCAGGAGTGGATGAGCTCAAGATAGATGTGAACAAATCCAAGCCTTCCATGGTCGTTGCCGTGGACCGAAAGAAATCCGGCGAACTGGGCGTGGCCACTGGACAAGTGGGCCAACAGCTCCGGAATTCCATTTTTGGGGCAAAAGCAGGCATCTATAAAGAAGGCGGGGAGGATTATGACATTTACGTTCGCTTTAAGGAGGAAGATCGGTACAACACCAGTGCCCTTTTCAACCAAAGGATCACCTTTAGGGATGCCTCCTCTGGCCAGATCAAGGAAGTGCCCATTTCGGCCGTGGCCAATCAGGTGAACAGTACAGGGTTCAGTGCCATCAAGCACCGTGACGCCCGTCGGGTGGTTACCGTCTATTCGGCCCTGGCCCCCGGATACACCGATGCGGGAGCCATTGTGGGGAAAATCCAAGAAGAAATGAACGATTTTGAGGGGCTTCCTTCGGGCATCAAAATCGATTATACAGGACAGATCGAGGAGCAGAACAAACAAATGGCCTTTTTGATGGGTGCCTTTTTCACAGGTCTGGGGCTTATCTTTTTCATATTGATCTTCCAATTCAACTCCATTTCAAAACCGGGCATCATCATGCTTGCCATTTTCTTGAGCTTGATCGGGGTTTTTGGTGGATTGGTCGCCACAGGTAGTGCCTTCGTGATCATGATGACGATGATGGGCATCATTTCCTTGGCGGGAATCGTAGTGAACAATGGGGTGGTCTTGTTGGATTACACCCAGTTGTTGATCGATAGGAAAAAGGACAAGTTGGACATGGACGAGGATGAACTGTTGCCCATTGAAGACTTCACGGAAGCCGTGGTAAAAGGAGGCAAGGCAAGGCTACGACCAGTACTGCTCACAGCCATTACCACCATTTTGGGATTGATTCCCTTGGCCACTGGTTTCAACATCAACTTCTTTACCCTGATGGCGGATTTTAACCCGAACATTTACATTGGGGGGGACAACGTGATCTTCTGGGGGCCCTTGGCATGGACCGTTATCTACGGACTGTTCGTGGCCACGTTCCTTACGTTGATCGTGGTGCCCATCCTGTTCAGTTTGGTGTACAAACTGAAAATAAGGATCCAAAGGGCCAAGACAAGAAGGGAAGAACGCAAGAATGAAAAATTGGATACCGCCACTGCTTAGTGCAGCAAAGTAGGCATATAAAAAAAGCCCCGACCTTTCGTCGGGGCTTTTTTGTTCATCTTAAGTCCAAGTTATTTGTTCACGGAAACAACTTCGGACTGGCTCCAATCCTTTACGTTGACAATGCGGTTATCGGAAAAATCAACTTCGCGCAAAACATCTTCTTTCCAAAAGAACCACTTTCCGGTCTTCTTGCCATTGTCATACTTTCCAGCGGCCATCTTTTTGCCATTGGTATCAAACATAAGCCAATCCCCATGTAACTTTCCTTTCAGCATATAACCTGTCTGGGAAACTTCCCCGTTTTCGTGAAAATATGTGGCCTTCACCATTTTCCCCACTTTTTCCAAAGTCGGTTTTGTCTCCTGTGAAAACATACAGACCGAAAACATGACCGCTAAAAAAAATACAGCTTTCTTCATAGTATATGGGTTTTATAAATTCTTCATTACCAAAGGGTAACTACACAAAGTTATCTAAAATAGATTTCATAATAACATTTAAACAACAATTAATTTACATTAAGTTAACTTTAAAGTTATATATAGTTGATTTGCAGTTATTTATATAATAAAAGATAATTCAGGTTATCGTATTAAAAGGGTTTTTATCCCCAAAAAGGATGTTCCAATGTAAATTTAATGTTAAGAAATAGATCAAAAAACAACCTAAAACACCTGAAGCACCCATTATGCCGTATGGTCCAGAAATGAAGGGTCATGGACAGAAAATCGGTTTATCTCGCTATAAATATGTGGTTTCCTATTAAATTTGCCCTCTCATTAACAAACATCATGTATAGAAGCAATTCTTGTGGCGAACTAAGGGCGTCACACATAGGTTCAGAGGTTATTTTAAGTGGTTGGGTACACAAGCTACGGGACAAGGGTTTTGTGGCCTGGGTGGATCTGCGCGACCGTTACGGCATCACGCAATTGGTATTTGATGAGGAGCGCACTTCAAAAGAACTTTTGGAACAGGCCAGGGAACTGGGACGGGAGACCGTTATCCAGGCCAAGGGACAGGTCATAGAACGGGCCTCCAAAAACCCCAACATCCCCACAGGCGAGATTGAGGTATTGGTGACCGAACTGACCATCCTGAACACCTCCCTCCTGCCCCCCTTCACCATTGAGGATGATACCGATGGTGGTGAGGACATTCGCATGAAGTACCGTTATTTGGATATTCGCCGGAATCCGGTAAAAAATAATCTCATTTTCAGGCACAAGGTGAGCATGGAAGTCCGAAAATACCTTTCGGACCAAGGCTTTATCGATGTGGAGACCCCATATTTGATCAAATCCACCCCAGAGGGTGCCCGTGACTTTTTGGTACCAAGCCGAATGAACGAAGGACAATTCTATGCCCTTCCACAATCCCCCCAGACCTTCAAACAGTTGTTGATGGTGGGCGGCATGGACAAATATTTCCAGATCGTAAAATGCTTCAGGGACGAAGACCTCCGTGCGGACAGGCAGCCGGAATTCACCCAAATCGATTGTGAAATGGCCTTTGTGGAACAGGAGGACATCCTCAACACCTTCGAGGGACTCACCAAACACCTTTTGAAGGAAATCAAAGGTGTAGATATTCAGGAATTTCCAAGAATGACCTATGACGATGCCATGCGCCTTTATGGCAACGACAAGCCGGACATCCGTTTCGGGATGCAGTTCGGTGAACTGAACGCCGTGGCTCAGCACAAGGATTTCAATGTGTTCAACACTGCCGAATTGGTAGTGGGCATTGCAGTTCCCGGTGCATCGGAATATACCCGAAAGGAAATTGACGCTTTGATCGATTGGGTAAAACGCCCACAGGTCGGCGCCAAGGGCATGGTCTATGTAAAATGTAACGAAGATGGCTCCTACAAATCCTCAGTGGACAAATTCTACGACGAACAAGATTTGGCCAAATGGGCCGAAGTCACCGGGGCCAAACCGGGCGACCTCATCTTTGTGCTGTCGGGCGATGCCAACGTTACCCGTGCACAACTCAGTGCGCTCCGCATGGAACTGGCCACTAGGCTCGGACTCCGAAAACCGAATGAATTTGCCCCACTTTGGGTAGTGGACTTCCCACTGTTGGAACTGGATGAGGAAACAGGCACCTATCATGCCATGCACCATCCCTTTACCTCGCCCAAACCCGGTCAATTGGAGCTTTTGGAAACCAATCCCGGCGCGGTCAAGGCCAATGCCTATGACCTGGTGCTGAACGGGAATGAAATTGGTGGGGGATCCATCCGTATCCATGACAAGGAAACCCAAGCCACCATGTTCAAACATTTGGGCTTTACCCCCGAAGAGGCAAAAGCCCAGTTCGGCTTTTTGATGGATGCCTTCCAGTATGGTGCCCCGCCCCACGGTGGAATTGCCTTCGGTCTGGACCGTTTGGTTTCCATTTTGGGTGGACAGGAGACCATCAGGGATTTTATCGCATTCCCCAAGAACAACAGCGGAAGGGATGTGATGATAGATGCCCCTGCAACCATAGACAAGGCCCAATTGGATGAATTGAGCATTTGTTTGGCCAATAATAAGTAAATTAATACCGTGGGGGCTTTTTGAAACTTTGACAGATGGCACATAAAAAATCTTGGTTGACAAAATTTTTGGTATGGCGTGCCAAACACATCACCCATACTCAATTTGTTGCCATATTGAGCATATTGGTGGGGTTTACTTCGGGATTGGGTGCCGTGCTCCTGAAAAACCTTACCCATTTTTTTCAACACTTGATGAAGGGCAAATTGGTGCAGGATTACCACCATGCCTTTTATTTTGTTTTTCCCATCATAGGCTTGACCTTGGTGTACCTCATCATCAAATACATCATCCGAAAGAAAGTAAGCCATGGAATCCCGTCCACACTCTATGCCATTTCGAAAAGAAAGGGGGTCATCCCACGTTACCAGATGTTCGGCTCCCTGTTGACCGCACCGGTCACTGTAGGTTTTGGGGGATCGGTAGGGCTGGAAGGACCTACGGTGGCCACTGGGACCGCCATTAGTTCCAACATTGCCAGGGCATTGCACCTGAACCATGCCACCCGCATCCTGCTCATCAGTTGTGCCTCGGCAGGGGCATTGTCCTCGATATTCAAAGCTCCCATTGCCGCTATTGTGTTTGCCATTGAGGTCTTCAGTCTGGATCTGACCTTGGTTTCCCTTTTGCCCTTGTTGCTCGCATCGCTTTCGGCCATCATCACCTCTTATTTCTTTTTTGGCGACGATGCCCTCCTTGCATTCGATATCGTGGATGGTTTTAGTATATCCGATGTTCCGTATTATGTTGTCCTAGGGATCATTGGTGGCATCACTTCCATATATTTTTATGAAGCATACACCCGGATACAGAACATGTTCGACAAACTGTCGTCCCCCATTTCTAAATTGTTGTTGGGTGGTGTCGGCATCGGCATACTTTTGTTCTTGGTCCCGCCACTATATGGTGAAGGCTTTGATGCCATGAACAATCTTGTGCAAGGAAATACCAATGCCGTACTGGAAAACAACATCCTAAATTTGAATCTTGACAATGCCTGGGTCGTTATATTTCTGTTAGCAGGTCTCGTTATCTTCAAGATAATCGCCAGTGCCATGACCTTTGGTGCAGGAGGGGTTGGTGGCATCTTTGCCCCTACTCTTTTTATGGGGAGCCTTATGGGGAATTGTGTGGCCAAAATCATAAACCATGTGGGGATTTTCAAAGATGCGGTCTCGGAAAGCAACTTTACATTGGTGGGCATGACCGGGCTCATGGCAGGTGTACTCCATGCCCCCCTTACTGCCATTTTTCTGATCGCGGAAGTAACGGGAGGTTACGAACTCTTCATTCCATTGATGCTGACCGCTGCCATATCCTATGCTTTGGCACGATATGCCCATCCTCACTCGGTATATGCGGTACAATTGGCTCGGAAAGGGGAGCTACTCACCCACAATAAGGACCATACTGTGCTGATGCTCATGGAAATAGAAAAGGTCATTGAAAAAAACTTTTTGCCCGTTTTTCCCTCTATGACCCTTCGGGACCTGTTACACAACATTGTTACCAAATCCAACCGGAACATCTTTCCCGTGATAAGCGAAAAGGACGGTACACTTTTGGGCATCATTCTTTTGGACGACATACGGCCCATTATGTTCGACCAATCCCTTTACGATAAAATACTGGCCCGGGATGTGATGCACACCCCACCCAGCACCATAACTTTGGAAAGCGACAAGATGGCGGACGTGATGCAAAAATTCCAGGACAGTGGTGCTTGGAACCTTCCTGTCATCAAAGATGGGAAATACGTGGGCTTCATCTCAAAGTCAAAACTCTTGACGGCCTATCGCAGGGAATTGATCAATTACACGCAATGAAAATCAAATTGAAATATATCGTCCTTCTGGTCACTTTGGCCTCCATTGCTTCCATCATCTATGGCTTTTCCATCAAGGAAGACAACCCGAACTGGGGGCATAAATGCATAGGCCTGGGCACTGTGTCCCTCTTTTTTGTGGCCATGCCCCTCTTCTTGTTCAAAGAGAGTAAAGGGAAAAACATGAAAGATTATATGTTGACAAAGGAAAACATTATGAAAATGCAGGAAAAGGAGCGAAAAAAGACTGAAAATCAATAATTTTCTTAAGATTTAATATTCAATTCATCCATCGCTACCCAAAAAACTCTACTTTCGTGTTTTAACAAATATTTACATTAATGACTGGTACAGTAAAATTTTTTAATGGATCCAAAGGTTATGGGTTCATTACCAACGACGACACAGGAAAGGACATCTTTGTTCACGTTACAGCTTTGAACGGGGTGGAATTGAACGAAGGTGACAAAGTAGAATACCAAGAAGAAGACGGAAGAAAAGGAGTGGTTGCTGCACGTGTGCAAGTAATCGGATAACAACAATATTTTATTTTGATTTTTTGTAGAACCCTGGCAGTGTCAGGGTTTTTTATTTAATTCAAGTTCCTTCGCTGGATAAAGAACCTTTTGAGCAGTTCGGAGGCCTCATTTTCCATGACCCCTCCAAGAATCTCGGTCTTTGGATGCAGGTTCCCGCCTACCACATTGAACCCACGCTCCAGATCGGCCGCCCCATAGACCACTTTGGAAATCTGGCTCCAATAGAGTGCCCCGGCACACATTTGGCAAGGTTCCAAGGTCACATAGAGTGTGCACCCGTGTAGGTATTTGCCCCCAAGAAAATTGGATGCGGCCGTGATGGCTTGCATTTCAGCATGTGCCGTGACATCCCTTAGACGCTCGGTGAGGTTATGGGCACTGCCTATGATCCTGTTGTTCACCACCACCACGGCACCGACCGGCACTTCGCCGATCTCGAAGGCGGTTTCGGCCTGTTGCAGGGCCTTTTTCATGAAATACTGGTCATCAAACAGGTTCATTCGAAAAAAAAGTTGAAAAAATTCATTGAAGGGCTAAGCTACGTATAAAAAAAGTTAGTCGATAATCGGTACTTTTGTTTTTTGCGCCTTGAAAACACTTTTAACACATATCAATTCCCCTGAAGACCTCAAAAAACTGGCCTTGGACGAACTCCCTAGGCTTGCGCAAGAACTGAGGGATTTCATCATTGATATTGTTTCTACCAAAGAAGGTCACCTAGGCGCCAGTTTGGGTGTCGTGGAACTCACCATTGCCCTTCACTATGTGTTTGACTCTCCAAAGGACAAACTCATTTGGGATGTAGGCCACCAGGCCTACGGACACAAGATACTGACAGGGAGAAAGGAAATTTTTGGGACCAACAGGCAACTTGGCGGCATCAGCGGATTTCCCAAGCGGAGTGAGAGCGTGTACGACGATTTTGGCACGGGCCACAGCTCCACCGCCATTTCCGCTATTTTGGGCATGGCCATGGCCTCAAGATTGAACGGCGACCATACCAGACAACACATTGCCGTGGTAGGCGATGCTTCCATAGCCAGCGGGATGGCCTTTGAGGGGCTGAACCATTTGGGTGTTGCCGATGTGAACGCACTCATCATCCTGAACGACAATGCCATTGGCATAGACCCAAGTGTGGGGGCGCTCAAAAAATACCTCACCAATGTCAAAAAAGGGACCGCGAAGGACGAGAACATCTTCGAATGCCTCAACCTGAACTATTCCGGACCTATTGATGGACATGACATTCAGACCCTCGTAAACGAACTGGAGCGATTGAAGCAATTGGATGGACCAAAATTACTGCACATCATAACCACCAAGGGAAGAGGTTTGAAAAAAGCCGAGGAGGATCAAGTGGTCTATCATGCGCCTGGAAAATTTGATAAAGTGACCGGGGAACGGCTGAAAAAATCCAAAGGAAACGAACCTCCCAAATATCAAGATGTCTTTGGGCATACTTTGGTGGAATTGGCCGAGAGGAACGATAAGATAGTGGGAATCACCCCTGCCATGCCCACTGGCAGCTCCCTAAAATTCATGATGGACAAAATGCCCCATCGTGCATTTGATGTGGGGATTGCCGAGCAGCACGCAGTCACCTTGGCGGCAGGAATGGCCACACAGGGCCTTGTTCCTTTTTGTAATATCTATTCCACTTTTTTACAACGGGCCTATGACCAGATCATCCACGATGTGGCCCTTCAGAAGATTCCAGTGATCTTTTGTTTGGACCGAGCCGGACTGGTGGGACAAGATGGGCCAACGCATCATGGGGTGTTTGACCTTGCCTATTTGAGGTGCATCCCCAACCTTGTTGTTTTTGCCCCGATGAACGAGATGGAGCTGAGGAACATCATGTACACTGCCCAATTGGGGCTAAATGGACCCATTGCCATCCGATACCCTCGAGGACAGGGCACCACCTTGGATTGGAAAAATGAATTTGAACCGATTGAAATCGGTACGGCCAGATGTATGAAGGAGGGAGCCAAAGTAGCCGTACTCTCCATTGGCCACATCGGAAATGAAGTGGAACGGGCCATAGCAACCGTGGACAGGCCGGAAGGGATTGGCCACTACGATATGCGATTTGCCAAACCCTTGGACCAAAAGATGCTACGTGCTATTTTTGAAAAGTATGACCATATCATCACTGTGGAAGATGGATGCAAAATGGGTGGATTTGGTTCGGCCGTACTGGAATTTGCAAATGGGGAAAAACTGTCCAAACCTGTTACCATTCTCGGCATTCCGGACAAGTTTGTGGATCATGGCACAATGGAAGAGACCCACAAGATGGCTGGTATAGATTTTGATACGCTTTTTTCGAACATACAATCAACCTTGGACCAATGCGGATAATTTGTTTTCTGATTTTATTCTTTACTGTTTTCCTTTCGTCACATGCACAGATCAATCGTTTAAAAGTCTTCGAACCCGATAGTACGGAAACGGGTTTCAAGATTGTCCGCATCAAGGACACCAAACTCAGATATCTTACCCGGGAGGCAAAGCTCACCGATCCGCGGACCGTGCTGAACCGGGTAAAGCCGTTGAAAAGATGGTACAAACGCTTCAAACCTACTTCCTTTTGGAAAAAAGTGAACGAATTTGGCCTTAACGTCAATGAAGTCTCCTTTGTGAACTGGAACGCGGGTGGGGACAATTCCGTCTCCGCTCTGGCAAGCTTCCGTTTTGCTCGGAACTATAAGTTCCGTTATCTGAACTGGGACAATGAGGCACAGCTCCGGTATGGGATGAATGCCCAAGAAGGCAGAAAGCTCCGAAAGACGGATGATCAGCTAAGGCTTTCGACCACCATAAGTTTCAGGAAGGACACCATAACCAACTGGTATTATTCCGTGAAGGCCAATTTCAACACCCAATTCTCGAACGGCTTCAAATATCCGGACAGGGTAACCCCCATTTCCAGGTTCATGGCCCCCGGTTACCTTTTCGTGGGTATTGGTACTTCCTATATACCACCCAATGACAAGTTCAACCTCTACATCTCTCCCGCTACCATGAAATCCACCTTTGTTCTGGATGAGGCGCTTTCCGATCTAGGATCCTTCGGTGTGGAAGCAGGGGACAACGTTTTCATGGAAATGGGATTTCTCATTACCAATACCTGGGAGAAAGAAGTGCTGAAAAATGTACATATGAAACACCGGATAAATCTTTACACCGATTATGTGCGGAGTTTTGGCAATGTTGATGTGGATTGGGAGATGAATTTCAACCTCAAGGTCAATCAGTACATCAATGCGAACATAGGCACCCATCTCATTTTTGACGATGACATCAAGTTTGACGAGGTGGTTGCGGATGACGGCACCATAGTGGACCCCGGCATCTCCCGAATCCAGTTCAAGCAACTGTTGGGCGTGGGTATCCTATATAATTTTTAGAACGTTCTCCCGGTCAATTTATCGTGGATGTGCACTGCCGCACTATCCGATAGACTGGCCACGAAGCAACTGGTGCCCAATAATATCGAATAGATGTCAACGTCTGTTTTCCGATACATTTCGGGCAGACTTTTCACAAGAAGTCGGTCATAGTTGGTGTCACTCCCTTCCTTGATGTTGACCAATGCCGTGGTATATATTTCCAAAAGGTCGGATATGATGCGATAGCCCGCCAGTTCCTTGTCGATTACTTCGGTGGACTGATAGATCCGCTCCACGCTCAATTTTATGATGTCGTCTACTTGGGCCTTGTATTTTCCCTTGTCCAAAAGCGCAGCATCAAAATTGCCTTCCAAGATCTTGTCCTCGTTCGCCACAAAAGTTTCAACGGCATCACCGATAAGGGTATTGATGGCCAAGGCCCTCAAATAGCTCAATCGGTCACTGGAACTGGTCATGGCATTATATTTTTGCGTATTGATGTTCCCTTTCACCAGATTGATCAGGTATTCCAAGGCGTATTCTTCCGGAACAAGCCCAAGGTTGATACCATCCTCAAAGTCGATGATGGTATAGCAGATATCATCGGCAGCCTCCACCAGATAGGTCAATGGGTGCCGATAGAAAGCTGTCCCAAGTGCATTGGGGTTGGGCACGAGTCCAATTTCATCGGCAACTTCCAAAAAGAAGTCCTTTTCCGATTGGAAATACCCAAACTTTTTGTCCGCAATATGCCGGGAAGGCTTTTTGGGCAACGAGGCCTTGGGGTATTTCATAAAAGTGCCCAAAGTGGCATAGCTCAACCGAAGCCCCCCGGGAACCCCTTCCCTGGATTCGGTCAGCAATTTGAAGCCATTTGCGTTTCCTTCAAAATCAATCAAATCCTGATACTCCAAATCAGAAAGGATATCCCTATATTTTTGGCCGGCGCCTTGGGCAAAGTAGTTCCCAATCGCCTTTTCCCCACTGTGCCCAAAGGGCGGATTGCCGATGTCGTGAGCTAGGGCCGCGGCGGCCACAATGGCCCCAAAATCATTGAACTGATAGCCGTGCACTTCGGACAGAAAGGGATATTTGGACAAGATCTGCTGTCCTGCGATTCGACCAAGGCTTCTTCCCACTACGGAAACCTCCAAACTGTGGGTGAGGCGGGTATGTACAAAATCCTTTTTGGACCCAACGCTGATGGGCATCGGGATGACCTGTGTCTTATCCTGAAGGCTCCTGAAGGCTGAAGAGAAAATGATACGGTCATAATCCACTTCAAAACCCAAACGGGTCTCGTTTTGCTCTTTGCGCAATCTTTTTCCCTTGTCCCCGAATCTCCGTAATGAGAGTAGCTGTTCCCAGTCCATAGTTTACTATTGGTGCAATATACGCCTAAGCTTCCATATGCGCCAAGCCAACCTGAAAGTAGGCTTGTTTTCCCCAGTATTTTGAATTTTAATGATTTCTTCATTTTAGCATTACACTTAGGACATCTAGAAGGAGCTATTTTGTAGAGTTTACAATAAGGTTTTCGTTACGGATATTAGTTTTTGTCGACTATTCTTCGAAATCCTAGGGCTGCCTTTTTCAATAAGGTGGCCCTTTTTGTATAATACATTCTTATCATAACATACAGGAAACATTAATTTAACATAAGGTACGGTTCTTTGCAGCGACAAAAACTAGTACTGTAATGGATTTCAAAAAGTTGGCCCTTTTGGGGTCTTACTTTCTTTTCCTATGCATTCATTTTTCCTATTCGCAATACCAGTCCCAAACCACATTTGGCAATGGATTGCTCAATATTGTCGGTAAGGACAGTAGTTGGACCGCAAAAGTGGGGGCACGAATGCAGATCTTGGCCATTTCATCTTGGGAAGAAACCCAAAATGGAGGGTTTGGAAACCCTGACCAGAATTTTTTGGTCCGTAGGGCCCGATTGAAGTTTGATGGATTCGTTCACACCCCAAAACTCAGGTACAAATTGGAACTTGGGCTATCCAACCGTGATGTTTCAGGCGGTTCGGAATATACGGGGAATACCCCCAGATATGTTATGGATGCTGTGGTAATGTGGAACTTTTACCAAAATTTTGAACTCTGGTTCGGGCAGACCAAACTTCCCGGGAACATAGAGCGGGTCATCTCATCGGCAGACCTCCAACTGGTGGACAGATCGTTGCTCAACGGCAAATTCAACATAGACCGTGACATGGGCATTCAGCTAAGGCACCATTTCAAGTTGGGAAAAAAAACATTGCTACGGGAAAAGTTTGCTTTTTCCCAAGGTGAAGGACGGAACGTTACCGTAGGCAATCAGGGAGGACATCAATACACCTCTCGATTGGAATTCCTCCCGTTTGGCACGTTCGTTTCCAAAGGGGACTACAAAGGAGCCGACCTGAGCCGGGAACAGACTCCAAAACTGATGCTCGGGGCCACCTATGACATCAACAAAGATGCCGTAAGGACCAGAAGCAACATGGGAACATTCATGCAGACCGATGTTGGATTGCACGAAACGGACATTTCGACACTTTTTATGGACTTCATGTTCAAATACAGTGGGTTTTCCCTCATGGGCGAATATGCCCATCGCGATGCGGACGAACCGGTGGCCCTTAATCTGGACGGTACGGAAACGGGGGACATTGTGCAGGTGGGGAATGCCCTGAACCTTCAGACAGGCTATCTTTTCAAGACCAATTGGGAAGTTTCCGCAAGGTACACCCACCTTGAATTGGATTGGGACATCACTGGAAAAAATCCAGAAGATCAATATACACTGGGACTTTCAAAGTATATTGTGGGACACAAACTGAAGGTGCAGACAGACCTCAGTTATTTGGATGTGGACAACGGGACGGATGAGGTGATGTTCCGGTTGCAATTGGACGTACACCTATAAAAAATAACCTTAACATAACTTAATCGTAGGTCAATCTCTTGATATTTGAAAAATTTTTTTGATTTTTAACTATGGACAATATTTACTTCCTCATAATGGTTGCGCTTGCGGTACTGGCCATTGCCGATCTTGTAGTTGGTGTGAGCAATGATGCCGTGAACTTCCTGAACTCAGCCATTGGATCCAAGGCCCTTTCCTTCAAGACCGTCATGATCGTGGCGAGCATAGGCATTGCCTGTGGCGCCATTTTTTCCAGTGGACTTATGGAAGTTGCCCGAAAAGGGATCTTTAACCCCGGGGAATTCTATTTTGATGAGATCATGTTCATCTTTATGGCCGTGATGATCACGGACATTCTCTTGCTCGACTTTTTCAACACTTTGGGAATGCCCACCTCTACCACGGTCTCCATTGTATTCAACCTTTTGGGGGCAGCGGTGGCCATGGCCTTGATCAAAATAGGGGCGGCAAACGGAAATTTTTCCGATGTCATCAACTATATCAATACTGAAAAGGCCGTTGAGATCATCATGGGGATCCTGTCCTCGGTCGTGATCGCTTTTACCATTGGAGCTGTGGTGCAATGGGTCTCTAGGCTTTTATTGTCCTATGATTTCCTGAAAAAACCCAAATGGACCGGTGCCATTTTTGGGGGACTTGCCCTTTCGGCCATCACCTATTTCATTTTGATCAAAGGGATCAGCGGCACTCCATTTGCGGACCGCACCTACGGTTTCATTGGGGACATGACCATCAAGGAATACATCGAAACCAGTGTCTATCAGGTCATGGTCGTCAACTTTTTGGCTTGGGCCATTATTTCGTATGTCCTTATTATGTTCGCCAACACGAATATCTATAAACTCATCATCGGCGTGGGAACTTTTTCCCTTGCCCTTGCCTTTGCGGGCAACGACCTTGTGAACTTCATCGGGGTGCCCATAGCGGGGCTACAGTCCTATCAGGCTTGGGCCGCTTCGGGAATCCCCGCCTCCGAGTTCAGTATGGAAGTACTTTCCACCAAAGTGGAAACCCCTACCCTGCTGCTGTTCATTTCAGGCATGGTGATGGTGGCCACTTTGTGGCTGTCCAAAAAGGCACGATATGTAGCCGATACCGAAATCAACCTTTCCCGTGAAGGAGAGGCGAACGAAAGGTTCCAGCCCAACTATTTGTCCAGAAGCTTGGTCCGGTATTCCATCGCCGTCTCGGAATGGGTATCGTCCATGGTGCCTTCCAATGTAAAAACAGCGGTTGACAAAAGGTTCCAAAAACCTGTTATCAGTCTATCCAAGGACAAAGTGCACCATTTGCCCGCCTTCGATATGATCAGGGCCTCTGTGAACCTTATGGTGGCCGGTATCCTGATCTCCGTGGCCACATCCTACAAATTGCCGCTTTCCACTACATATGTGACCTTCATGGTTGCCATGGGTACCTCTTTGGCCGATAGGGCCTGGGGCGCTGAAAGTGCCGTTTACCGTGTGGCCGGGGTATTGAACGTGATCGCTGGATGGTTCAGTACCGCCATCATTGCGTTTATAGCGTCTGGGACCATCTTGGCACTGATCAGTTTTGGTAAGGGTGCGGCCATCGCCATTTTGCTGTTCGCCTCCGTACTCCTATTGGTGAGGAACTACATCTCCTACAACAAAAAGACAAAGGAGATCAAGGTGGAAGATCGTCTAAGAAGGGCCGAGAGCAGCTCCATACAGGGTGTGATCGAAGAAAGTGCCGCGAACATTGCCAATGTGGTGAAACGTAGCAAAAAGATCTATTCCAATTCCATAAACGGGTTGGCCAAACAGGACCTCAACTTTTTGAAGAAGAACAAAAAACAGGGAAATAAGTTGGCCGGGGAAATCGAAGACCTTCGGGAACATACCTTTTACTTCATCAAAAATCTTGAGGAAGCCCATATTGGCGCCAGTAATTTTTACATCAATGCCATGGGTCACCTGACGGATGTTTCCCAATCCCTTGAATATATAGGGAAGGTGAGCTACAACCACGTGCACAACAACCACAAGAAACTAAAGTATAACCAGATCAAGGAACTAAAGGAAATAGACCAAAAGCTGGAGGAACTTTTTGACAGGACCCAAAATGCCTTTGAGGCCAAATCCTTTGAACAGATCGGGGCCATTCTGAATTCCAAGCAGGATCTATACGATATGGTTTCGCAAAAAATAGACAGGCAGGTTTCTAGGACAAGAACGGAAGAGTCCAGCCCCAAGAACACTACCCTCTATTTCTCCCTTTTGTTGGAAACTCGTGATTTGATGACGGCCATGATGGATCTGTTGGAGCAGTATTACCAACAGCATGACAGCTCCGTAACACCGGCCAAGATCACGGAGAAGAAATAAAAAAACGTATCTTTTCCAGCAAATCCGGCTGAATAATGATGCAAAATTTCTTCGCTTTTAACATTACGGCTCCCTCTAAAAATGGCCTAATGATGCTTCGTGGGTTCGTCCATGTGTTTCTCATGTTCTACTCTTTCTCTGCTTTGGCACAAACCAAGGAAAAGGAATGGATGTTGGGGCCCTTTGAACGCGATCAAGATGCACGACCCATTCTTCAGCAGAATTCGGAATCCGAGTTTAAAGACCCGATAACCCATCAAATTTCGCATTGGGAATCCATGGCCACTTTCAATCCGGCCGCCATTGTTAAGGAAGGGAGGATATATGTGCTTTATAGAGCCGAAGAGAAATTAGGGGAAAAGGAAATTGGAGGGCACCGCTCCCGAATCGGGATGGCCGTTTCCGAAGATGGGACCATCTATACCAAACAGCCTGTGCCCGTTTTTTATCCCAATGAAGACCATCAAAAGCAGAATGAATGGCCTGGCGGTACGGAAGACCCAAGGATCGTGGAAATGGAAGATGGAACCTACGTGCTGACCTATACCCAATGGAACCGCGAAGTACCTCACCTTGCAGTGGCCACTTCCAAAGATCTGCTGCATTGGGAAAAGCATGGCCCTGTTTTCAAAAAGTATAAGGAAGAGATCTACCACACAAGCGAGACCAAATCTGGGGCCATCGTGACCGAGCTCAAAAATGGGAAGTTGGTCGCAGCAAAGATCAATGGAAAATATTGGATGTACTATGGAGTTCCACACATTTGGCTGGCCAGTTCAACAAATCTGAAAGACTGGGCTCCCGTGGAAACCTACGAAGGTAAACTTGCCCCAGTTTTAAGCCCTAGACCCGGTTATTTTGATTCTTGGCTGGTGGAGGCAGGACCACCTCCCTTGCTCACGGAAAATGGTATTGTGGTGCTCTACAATGCAGGAAACTCGCAGAACATCGGCGTAAAGGAACTGGGCAATCGAATTTACACGGGTGGACAGGCACTTTTTGACCCAAACGAGCCCTGGAAACTACTGGACCGCACCGATGTGCCCTTTATCAAGCCCGAACTGCCTTTTGAAAAATCGGGACAGTACGTAGATGGCACCACTTTTTTGGAAGGACTTGTACTGTTCAATGGGACTTGGCACTTGTACTACGGCACGGCCGATAGCATGGTGGGAGTAGTGAAGGCCAAGCAATGACCTGCTATCTGTAAAAATTCATTTCATCCATATATTTCCATACGGCAGAAGGAAGCAATGGTTTAATGTTTTTTCCCAATTTATGGGCCTTACGGATGAAGGTAGATGAGATTTCCACTATGGGGGCATCCACTTTTTTGATCTTGGGGTTTCCCTGAAACTGATGGTCCACAGTTCCTTCGGAAATTCTGGGATACACGTAGATGAAATGGAGTTCCAAAATGGTCTCATAGTTTTTCCACTTGTGGAGGCTTTTCAGGTTGTCCTCCCCCATGATGAGCGAAAACTGATGTCCCTCTCCATATTTTTCCCCCAAATGGACCAAGGTGTTGATGGTGTAATTGGGCTGCGGCAGATCAAATTCGATCTTGCTCGGTTTCAGCTTGTCATAATCCTGTACGGCCTCGTACACCATTTGGTACCTGTGGTGGTCCTCCAAAAGCGATTGCTTGGTCTTGAACGGACTTTGGGGGGTAATGACGAACCAAACCTCATCCAGGTCCGAAAACTCCACCAAATGGTTGGCTATGATCAAATGGCCTATATGTATCGGGTTGAAGGTCCCAAAAAAGAGCCCTACCTTTTTCATACTTATTCTTCTTTTGGACCGGGCACCTTGGCACCGACATATTCGGCGACCAGCTGGTGTGCCTCGTTGAGTGCCACATCCAAATCGTAATTCTTTATGATCTTATCAAACTGTGGGGCCGTGGCCAGTTCCACAGAGGCTTTGGCAATCCGCATATTGATCTTGTCGTCGCTTTCGGTACTCCTTTTCTTCAGTCTGATCTTCAACTCGTCCACACTGGGCGGTTTCACAAAAACGGCCAATGTTGCTTCCGGAAATTTCTTCTTGATCCGAAGGCCGCCTACCACATCAATATCAAAGATCACATTTTTACCTTCGGCCCATAGACGTTCCACTTCACTCTTCAGCGTTCCATAGAAATTGTCGCGGTACACTTCCTCCCACTCCAAAAAATCCTCGTTCTTGATGTGTCGCTTAAATTCCGACACCGACATGAAGTAATAATTGACACCGTGCTTTTCTTTCCCTCTTCGCGGTCTTGAGGTTGCGGATACGGAAAAAGCCAAGTTCAGTTCGGGTTGTTTCAACAAATGTTGGACAATAGTGGTCTTTCCACTACCGGACGGTGCCGAAAAAATGATGAGTTTTCCTCCTTCTGTCATAATACGTTGAGCATTTGTTCCTTTATCTTTTCCAGTTCGTCCTTCATCTGCACCACCAATTGCTGCATGGGCGCATAGTTGGCCTTGGAACCAATGGTATTGATCTCCCTACCGATTTCCTGTGCGATGAACCCCAGTTTTTTTCCATTGGAATCATGGGATTTCAAGGTAGTTTTGAAATAGTCCAAGTGGTTGGCCAAGCGTACTTTTTCCTCGGTGATGTCGTATTTTTCAAGGTAATAGATGAGTTCCTGCTCAAATCGGTTGGCGTCCAGTTCCACCTTGAGGTCCGCCACGGCCTTTTCCAAACGCTCCCTTACCGTTGCCAGTCGCTCCGGGTCCATCACCTTGATCTGTGCCAACAAGGTGTTCAGGTTGTCGAGGCGCTCGTCAAAATCCTTCTCCAACACTTTTCCTTCTTCGTTCCTAAAGGAAACGATCTCGGAAAGTGCCTCTTCCATGGCCCCTGTTATGGCCTCGTATTCCGCTTCATTGATATCGTCCCTCTCGGTCTTCAAGGTATCCGGCATGCGCAATGCCAGTTCCAATAGTTTGATATCATCGCCTTTGGCAATGTTCGCCAACTGTTCCATGTATTTCTTTACCATACCCTGGTTCACTTCCGCAGTGGTCTCCTCCCCGGTGATCTCCACATAAAGGGCAAGGTCCACTTTTCCGCGGATCAGGACGTCGGCGATCATCTTTCGGAGTTCCAGTTCTTTTTCCCTATAGGTTTGCGGGATCCTTGCATTGATGTCCAAGTTCTTGCTGTTGAGCGATTTTAGCTCAACGGTAATCTTCTTTGAAGGGAGCTGCACGATGTGCTTCCCAAAGCCGGTCATGGATTGGATCATATATACATGAAAATTTTGCCAAAGGTAACCAAAATAGCTTTTGGCCTCTTTGCCTTCTGAAAATGTTAGGTATGGGAGTGGCTATGGAACTGTTATAGCTCCCTCAACCAAATGTTTCTATAGCTCACCCTGCTATTGTCCCCATGGTCTTGCAGCCTGATGGGACCCTTGCCGTGTGGCGGGTTTTTGGGCCACCCAATATAGGGGGTCGTACCCTTGATCTCGGCATGGTCCTGTACCAAAACACCATTGTGGATGACCGTCAATGTCCCTGAGGTCACTTTTTGTCCCTTTTCAAAAACAGGGGCATGGTAGATGATGTCATACACATTCCACTCGCCTGTGGGCACGGAAGCCATGGCCAGAGGGATATGTTGTTTGTATATGGACGCCACCTGACCGTTCACATAGGTATCATTATCATTGTTGTCCAGAACCTGCACTTCGTAGAGGTTGGAAAGGAACACCCCACTATTTCCCCTGCTCTGGCCCTTGCCCTGCACCTCAGCAGGTGATCTCCATTCGATATGGAGCTGGACACTGCCAAAATTCTGCTTAGTCTGGATATCCCCTGTCCTGTTCTTCACGGTGACGCTACCGTCCTTGTTGAGGGTCCATTTGGCCGCAGTGCTATCCACGGAACTGATCCATTGGTCCAAGTTGGTGCCGTCAAAAAGCACAATGGCATCACTGGGAGGGGCGCCCTGTTCGCCGGGCACCACCTTTGGTGGTACGGGCTGATAGCTTTCGGTTTCCTCTGGTTTGGCAGGTTCCACTTCTTGGGCGGACACGTATAGGCCCATCAGTATGGCCAGGGCCACGAAGATGTTTCTGAATGTTGACATGCTATAGTTCTTTGATCTTGATATTTCTAAAAGACACCACATTGCCGTGGTCCTGTAGTCCTATTTTACCTGTTTTGAAAGCTCCAAAAGCTTCCCAATCCGCAAACTTTGAATCGGCGACCAATGCATCCCATCCTTCACCTTCAACAGGAAATTCAACAACCTTGGTCCCATTGAGCATGATGTAGCCTTCATTCGTCTTGTGGTTGATCATGACTTCAACGGCATTCCATTCCCCCGCAGGTTTGACCACATTTGCCGATGGGGATACCATATCATACAATGCGCCGGCCAAACGATCGGTACCGTTCTTGGCATCGGGGTGCCTCTCATCATCCAGCACTTGGATTTCAGGACCGGTCACATAGGGTTGTCCATATTCTTCACTTTCATTGACCCCCCAGAAAATGCCGCTGTTCCCTCCTTCGGCTATGTTCCATTCCAAGGTGAGCACAAAATCGGTGAATTCCTTGTCCGTGACCAGATTGTAATTGGATCCTTCGGGCCTTGTTTCCGGTGGATAGAGCACCATGCTGCCATCCTCTATCTTCCAAGGTGCACCTACTTCCCCTCCATTGTAAAAGTGCCATCCTTCAAAGGATGTGCCGTCAAATAGTGTGGTCCATTCAGTTTCTTCCACTACCTCAATGATTTCTTCCGTTACCGCGGTTTCTTCCTTTGGTTTTTCCTTGCAGGCAAAGGTCAGGGCCAATGCGACCAAAACAATTGGTTTTTTCATAATCCTAATATTCGTTTTAGTTGATTTTTATCTATTTCTGCTCCAGCAAAATCATCAAAGGTTTTGGTGGTTGCCTCAATGATGTGATCTTGTATGAATTTGGCCCCCTCACGAGCTCCCTGTTCGGGGCTCTTGATACAGCATTCCCATTCCATTACGGCCCAAACATCGCATCCGTATTGGGTGAGTTTGGAGAAGATGGTCTTAAAATCGATTTGGCCATCTCCCAAGGAACGGTACCTACCGGCCCTATCACCCCAATCATTGTACCCTCCAAAGGCACCTTTCTTGCCCGTAGGATTAAATTCCGAATCCTTCACATGGAATGCTTTGATGAACTCATGGTAATGATCTATGTATGCAATATAGTCCAACTGCTGCAATACAAAATGGCTTGGGTCGTACAGAATGTTCACCCGCTTATGGTTGCCCGTTGCGGCCAAAAAGCGTTCAAAGGTGTCCCCATCATGTAGGTCTTCCCCAGGATGGATCTCATAGCAGACATCCACTCCCTGTTCATCAAAATGGTTCAGGATGGGCAGCCATCTGTTGGCAAGCTCCTCAAAACCCATTTCCACCAATCCGGCAGGGCGTTGTGGCCAAGGATGGGCCGTGTGCCAAAGCAATGCCCCTGAAAAAGTGGCATGTGCATTAAGACCCAACCTTCTGCTTGCGATAGCTGCTTTTTTTACGGTTTCAATGGCCCACTGGGTACGCTCTTTGGGCTTGCCCTTAAGGGCATCGGGCGCAAAGTTATCGAACATGATGTCATAGGCTGGATGCACCGCTACCAATTGTCCTTGCAAGTGGGTGGAAAGCTCTGTGATCTCCAATCCGTAGGAATTGACCTTTCCTTTCAGTTCGTCACAATAATCCTGGCTTTCGGCTGCCTTGTCCAAATCGATGAGGAACGATACCCAAGTGGGTATCTGGATACCTTTGTACCCCAAACTCGATGCCCATTTGCAAAGTCCGTCCAAGGAGTTGAACGGAGGTTGACTGTCCACAAATTGCGCTAAGAATACAGCCGGTCCTTTGATTGTCTTCATTTAAAATTGATTTTAAGAATTTATAAATCCGCATCCATTTGGGATTTATCTTCTATATTTAAGAAAAAAACTGTGTTAATTTTACATCTCATGAAGTAAAACATAAATATAGGGATTCAATAACAATTAAAACAATACTAAGGTGTACGAAAACAAAGTTTATGATGCTATTGTTGTTGGCACAGGTATAAGTGGGGGCTGGGCCGCCAAGGAACTGTGTGAAAATGGTCTTACGACCTTGGTACTGGAACGTGGTCCGATGGTAAAACATGTGGAGGACTACAAGACCATGAACAAGGACACATGGGATTTTCCCTATAAGGGAAACCTGAGCCGGGAGGACCAAGAAAAGTACCATAAACAATTACGCGTTGGTTGGGCTCCCCGAGACGATGTAAAGCATTTTTTTGTGAACGACCTGGAACATCCCTACCAAGAAACCAAAAGGTTCGATTGGATCAGGGGATACCAAGTGGGTGGACGCTCCCTGACCTGGGGCCGACAAAGCTACCGATGGAGCGATATTGATTTTGAAGCCAATAAAAATGAGGGCATTGCCGTAGATTGGCCGGTACGTTATGAAGACATAGCCCCTTGGTACGATAAAGTGGAAACCTACATTGGGATAAGCGGCGAAAAATTGGGCCTGAAACAGTTGCCCGATGGACAATTTCAGCCTGCCATGGAACTGAACTGTGTGGAAAAAGAGCTGCAACAAACCTTGGGCTCAAAATTCGATGATGATCGGCTCTTGACCATTGGCCGGGTGGCCCACATTACTGATAAAGAACCCAATATTGAAGGCCGGGGTCCTTGCCAATACAGAAACCGGTGTTGGAGAGGATGTCCGTTCGGAGGATATTTCAGCAGTAATTCCTCTACCCTGCCCGCTGCAGAGCGCACCGGAAATCTGACCCTGCGCCCCAATTCCATTGTGTATGAGGTGGTGTATGATGAAAATCAAAAAAGGGCCACCGGGGTAAAGATCGTGGATGCCGAAACCCATGAAAAAATAGAGTTCAAGGCAAAAATTGTTTTTCTCTGTGCCTCGGCCATGGCCTCTGTGGGCATTTTATTGCAATCCAAATCGAAGGTGTTCCCCAACGGCATGGGCAATAACCATGACCAGCTCGGTCGGAACATCATGGACCATCACTACCAATTGGGTGCTTCTGCCAAGGTAGATGGCCATTTGGACAACTATTACAAGGGAAGAAGGCCCAATGGGTTCTATATCCCTCGGTTTGTCAACCTTGATGAAAAAACCAAACAAAAGGATTTTCTACGTGGTTTTGGCTACCAAGGCAGTGCCAGTAGGGGCAATTGGGCCGAAACTGTGGCCGAACTGGGTTATGGTGCCAATCTCAAAGAAGCCATTTTAGAACCGGGAGGATGGGAAATCGGGATGACCGGTTTTGGTGAAATGCTCCCATACCACGACAATCGCGTGACCCTGAGCCAGGACAAAAAAGACCAATGGGGATTGCCCCAATTGGACTTTGATGTGGAATTCAAGGAGAATGAATATAAAATGAGGGAGGCCATTAAGGAAGAAGCCACTGCCATGCTTAAAGCCGCTGGCTTTAGGAACGTCACCGCCTACGATAGGGAAACAGGTCCCGGTCTTGGCATTCACGAAATGGGAGGGGCAAGAATGGGACACGACCCAAAAACATCCATCCTGAACAAACATAACCAATTGCATGATGTTCCCAACGTATATGTTACCGACGGGGCATTCATGACCTCGGCCAACTGTGTAAACCCATCGTTGACCTATATGGCCTTTACTGCAAGGGCCGCAAACCATGCCGCACAACAATTCAAACAACATAAATTTTCTTAAACCCTGCTTATGGAAAATGCCTCTGCCCGAAATCTTTGGGGCGATTTTTTGGATGCCCATTTGGAATTTGCCTCCGAAGATGCCCCCAAAGTCATTTATTTCGGTGACAATGAAAAGGATGCCGATACCTGTGCCGACCTTGTCTGCAAGGAAATCAAGAGGGCCACTTCCCCTTCTTTGAAGGGAATCCAGCTACGGAACGAAAAATTGCCCAAAATAGGTGACTTTTATGTGGTCACGGACTGGAAAGGAACTGCCAAATGTGTCATTCGGACCACCTCGGTGAAGTTGGTCCCCTATTTTGCCATTCGAGAAGAACATGCCCGTATTGAAGGTGAAGGAGACAAGAGCCTCGCCCATTGGAAAAAGGTCCATTGGGACTTTTACACCCGAGAGCTTGCCAAATTTGGCACCCAACCTACGGAAAGTATGATCGTGGTCTTTGAAACGTTTGAAATGTTATATAAAAAATAATGTCCGCCAAAAGCGGACATTATTTTCAATGTTTTAGGGCAAACATCAATCCATATCCACCCAAATATTTCCCTGTTTGTGGGAGGCCACGGTATTCTCAATAAAATTGAGACCGCGCACGCCGTCCAACAAGGTGGGGAATTCCCCACTATTGTATTGCTCTCCACGGATGGCCCTTGCCACACCCAAATAGATATTGGCCATGGCATCAAAAATACCTTCCGGATGTCCGGGGGGCAGTTTGGTTCCGTCCAGCGATAGTTCGGAATTGTATGCATGGCCCGGTTTGTAGACCTGCAATGGTTCGGGGTCGTTCAACTTGTAGAGGTAATTTGGGTTTTCCTGTTCCCATTTCAACCCTCCTTTTTGACCATAGATGGCAATGGTAATATTGTTTTCCTCACCAGTGGCCACTTGGCTCGCCCTAATGACGCCCTTTACGTTCTTGCCCATTCGGATGAGCACGGTTCCGTCCATGTCCATCACATTGTCATCGTAGAGGTAGTTGAAATCGCATAAAAGCGACTGTATTTGCAATCCTGTGGTAAATTCGATCATGTTGAAGGCATGCACGCCTATATCCCCCATACAGGAACTGATGCCCGCCTTTTTGGGGTCGAGTCTCCAAACCGTTCCACGCTTTTCCTTGTCGTGGATTATGGGGTTCATCCAGCCTTGGTAGTATTGTGCATCCACTTTGTGGACTTTCCCTATCACACCATCTTTGATCATCTCCCGCATCTGGCGGACCATGGGATAGCCTGTGTAGGTATGTGTCACGGCAAAAACGGTACCCGCTTTTTCCAAGGTGTCCTGCAAAATCTTGGCCTCATCATAGGTTGTGGTCATCGGCTTTTCACAGATGACATGGAACCCGTTTTCCAAGAGCTTCTTGGCCATTGGAAAATGCAGGAAATTGGGCGTAAGGATGGAACATACTTGTATGCGTTCGTCCTCGGGCAATTTCATTTCCTCTTCGATCAACGTATCAAAATCCTTGTAGATACGGTTGGTAGGGATATCTATTTCCTTTGCGAAATCTAAACTTTGCTCGTAGTCTGGATTGAATACCGCTCCTACGATTTCATAGTTGTCATTAATGAAAGAGGCCACTCTGTGCAACACCCCGATGAGGGAATCACCGCCTCCTCCAAGAATTCCAAGTCTTATTTTTTTTGGCATTTTCTATTTTTTACTATTTAATTAAACAATTTCCTCTGAAACATGGCCTTGTGGCACTCTTCTTTCCTCGAGTTTCTTTCGGAACAAGAACAATAATGCGAACAAGACGGCAACAGCCAAGGGGAAAAACATCATCTTTCCTAAGGTGGCCTTGCCTGCAGTAAGCTCAGCAACTTGTTCCGTTATCCCTGAGGCAACTGCAGCTTCCTTGGCGTCATCCAACCATGTACCTATGACAGGTTGCCAGATCGAGGTAGCAAACATTCCGGCCCCTCCCACCAAGGACATTCCCAATGCCCCGGTCTTGGGGAGGTATTCCGAGGTGAAACCGATCATGGTCGGCCAGAAGTAACAAACGCCCAAGGCAAAAAGAACAGCTGCCAAATAGATCATGGACCCTTCGGCGATGCTCATGCTATACACGGCTGCGGTGGTTATGATCGCGGACAACAAAAGTACGCCTATTGGATTCAACCTGTGCACAATTGGACCAGCAAAGTACCTCCCTATTGCCATGATTCCCGTTACCATGGCCAAAACAAGCATTGGACTGGCCCCAGAGTTCCCCAAAATACGTTCTACCCATTGTTGTGGCCCAAATTCTGAAATGGCGGTAAGGGTCATGCATGCCAAAATGAAAATGAACAAGGGATCGGCAAGTGATTTGATGTTCTTGGCCGTATCCGTTTCGATATGCTCGCTTTCTGGAAATTCTTGCTTGAAGAACATGTAGCCATAAATCAGGGTTGGTATCAGCATCACCCCAATCTGCAACTGCCATCCCATTCCAAAATCGGTCATGAACTTTGAGATCAAAGAACCTATCACAATACCTCCAGGAAACCAAACATGGAATTTATTGAGCATTGCTGTACGGTTTTTGGTGTACATATCCGCAATCATAGGGTTACAGGCCGCCTCAACAGATCCGTTGGCAAAGCCAATAAAGAATGTGGAGATGATCAAGGTCCAGAAACCTCCTGCCATTATGGTAAGCACCAATCCAAGCAGGTGGCAGACAAAAGCGGCCACCATAAGTTTTCGCGCCCCTACTTTGTTATAAAGCAGCCCTCCAAGAATCATCGCTAGAGGAAAGCCTAAAAAGGCCATACTGTTTATCCAGCCCAGTTGTTGGTTGGAAATCCCGAATTCCAGTCCCAATTGGGTCAATATCCCTGCCCTGATGGCAAAGGTCATGGAAGTGACGACCAAGGATATGCAGGCCGCCAAAAATAGCTGGTTCTTATTTACGTTTTTCATGGTTTGCTTTTGTTATTTATGTGTCCCTACTTATATATGGTCGTTTGCTTTTATGATTTATAGGCTACTTCTTCATTTTTGAAGAACAGTACGAACAATATGGCCACCAGTAAGGCAAAGCCCGCTGGGTACATCCATATATTCTGCCATTCGTGCACACCTTCTATTTTAAAATAATCTGCTATTTTTCCAGCGACCCAGAACCCAATAAGCATACCTACACCATAGGTGGCCAAGGTAATCAGTCCCTGTGCAGAACTTTTATATTTCTCTCCTGCTTTTGAATCGGTGTAGATCTGTCCTGAAACAAAGAAGAAGTCATAACAGATTCCGTGGAGCGCGATCCCAATGATAAGCATGAACAAAAGTTCTCCTGTATCCCCATATGCAAAAAGCAAATATCTCACGGTCCAGGCCAGCATCCCTGCCAATATGGTTTTCTTGAATCCAAATTTCTTGAAGAAATAAGGGAGCAACAACATGAACAACACCTCTGAACCCTGCCCAATGGTCATCAGCCCCGTTGGGTTTTCCACGCCGATCTCGGCAAGGAACGGGTTTGCGTTTTGGTAATAAAATGCCAGAGGAATGCATATCAATACTGAAGATATAAAGAACAGAAGGAAGTTTTTGTCCTTCAAAAGTTTCAGGGCATCCAAGCCCAATATCTCAGAAATGTCCACTTTTTCATTTCGATTTACTTTTGGTGGAGTCTTTGGCAGTGTGAAGCTAAAAAGGCCCAAAAGTGCCGAAGCGATTCCCGTCATTAAAAAGGTGTTCTTCAACAGACCTGCCTCCCTACCTTCGGGCGAATCCCAGAAAAAAACATAACTGATCAAAAGCCCGGCAACGATCCATCCGATGGTACCAAAAACCCGTACAAATGAAAATTGTTTGGCCGGATCCGACATTTGGTTGAAAGAGACCGAGTTCACCAAGGCCAGTGTGGGCATGTACAGAATCATATAAATCAGGACATACGGATAGAAGGTGGCAAAATCGGTACTTTGATACATCAGGTACATCAATACGGCACCCATGAGGTGCAAGACCCCTAAAATCCGTTCTGCGTTAAAATAGCGGTCCGCAATCAGACCAATGATGAACGGGGCTATGATGGCACCCCAGGATTGTGTGGAAAAAGCCATGGCAAGCTGTGCGTCCGTTGCTTGCAAATTGTTTCCTAAAAATGTGCCCAAGGACACGAACCAACCTCCCCAAATAAAAAATTCGAGGAACATCATAAAGGAAAGTTGGAATTTGGTTTTACTGTTCATGCTAGATATTTAGTAGGTAATCATCGTTTGTAATGTACGTAATCCAACGGTTCTGGCACTGTTCCAGAGGCACGCAGTTCCATCATGATCTGGCCCCTATGGTGCGTGGAATGATTGATGATATGGAAAAGCATATCCTTGACCTCATTGGAAAAGGTCCTGCCTTGGCTATTCTCATATTCCACCCGTTTCATAAAATCGTCGGTGTTGGTCACAATTTCAAAAGAGGTGCGCTGGTTTTCATAATGGACCTCTTCCCACTTTTCAAAAGGTTGTGCATCCCACACCCCAAACTCACTGGGCTTGCCCAACAATCTGTGGTTCCAGATATGATGGGCGTTCAAAATATGGCTGAAAAGCCTTTGGCAATTGTCAGGGACTGTATCCAGACTGCCACACTGTTGAATGATTTTTTTGTTACAATGGAAATTGTAATCGAAGAGCTGTTGTAAAAATCCCTTCATGGGCCCTAGAATTATTCGGGTAAATTAAGCACTTTTTCCAATAACTTTTTAGTGGCCAAAATACCTTCCTCTTCGCTGAGCTCGCTTCCTTCATATTCAACACCCACAAAGCCTGAATAGCCCGCTTCTTCCACAATGCCCATTATTTTTTCATAATCCACACGGGTCTCGTTGCCTTCGGCATCAAAACTGTAGGATTTGGCACTTACGGCCTTGGCGTAGGGCATCAACTCTTCAACTCCTTTATATCTGTCATATTCCTCAAGGCATTTGGACTCATAGTAGTCGCCTGCCTCTCTTTTGATACAGAAATTTCCAAAGTCGGGTAGTGTGCCGCAATTGTCCATTCCCACTTTTTTCATCACCTCGACCAACAAGGCTGCATTTGAGGAAGGTCCACCATGGTTCTCCACAATGATGTTGATGTTCTTGTCCTTGGCATAGGTGGCCAATTGGGTAAGTCCGTCCACCGATGCGGGCACCCATGGTTCAGGATCCTGTGTTCCGTTCAGGTTGACACGGATGGAATGGCATCCCAATGCAGCAGCGGCATCTACCCACTTGTAATGGTTCTCCACGGCCGCTTTCCTCTCCTTTGCATCAGTGGCCGCCAAGTCGCCCTGACCGTCCACCATGATGAGCAGGTTTTTCATACCGTGCTTCTCACTTTCCGCCTTGCTCTTTTCCACCCAGTTGTTCATGGCCTCTTCAGAGAAATTGGCCGCCTGGAGTTCCTTGTAATAAAGTCCGCTCACATATTCCAGACCTTCAAAACCCCATCCTTTGGCCTTCTCGGCAAAGGTGTAAGGGTCCATCCCTTCTTCCAATATCATTTTGTGCATGGACCACTGGGCCAACGAAAGTTTGATGTCCGATTCGGTTTGCTCAACGGTCATCTCTTGGGCCGTCTCTACTTCGGTAACTTCCTTTTTTGGATTCTGTTTGCAGGAAATAATCCCGAACAATACAACTGCAAATACCGATAAAATACCTTTTTGGGCTAAACTACTCCTGTTCATATTTTTAAGTTGAAAATTTGATGTAGAATCCAAAAACTACAACGTTATAGTAGTGAATTCTCAATAAACATAGGGATTAAATGTAGAAAATTAATTTAATAATTGATACATTTAGCAAATAAACAATCCGAATAAATGAGTAAATTTTATTACAACCAAGAGCAAGAATCCTATGATGCCATCGTGGTAGGAACGGGCATCAGTGGTGGTTGGGCTGCCAAGGAACTATGCGAAAATGGGCTCAAGACCTTGGTCTTGGAACGTGGTCCAATGGTGAAACACCGTGAGGATTACCCCACAGCCAACCTAGACCCTTGGGATTTTCCAAATGCGGGACAACCCACCAGGGAGGAACTAAAGCAACAAGAAAAGCAGGCCAGAACCGGATATACTGTAAGGGCCGAATCCAAACATTGGTTCGTGAACGATCTGGAACATCCTTACAATGAGGTAAAGCGTTTTGACTGGATGAGGGGCTACCATGTGGGTGGCCGTTCCATTATGTGGGGCCGTCACAGTTACCGCTGGAGCGACATCGATTTTGCCGCCAATAAGAACGAAGGCATTGCCGTGGATTGGCCCGTGCGCTACAAGGACATTGCCCCTTGGTACGATAAGGTTGAAAGTTATATCGGTGTATCGGGCGAAAGCCTGGGCCTTCCCCAACTGCCTGATGGGCAATTTGAGCCCATGATGGAGCTCAACTGTGTGGAAGAACACGTAAAAGGAAAAGTGGCCGAGCACTTCAACGGCCGTGTGATCACCGCTGGAAGGGTGGCCCACATCAACAGTGATAAAAAATTCGAAGGAGACGGAAGGGTACGTTGCCAATTCCGTAACCGTTGTGTGAGAGGGTGTCCATTTGGGGCCTATTTCAGCAGTGTGTCATCCACATTGCCCGCTGCGGAAAGGACCGGGAACATGACCCTTAGACCGGATTCCATCGTGCACGAGATCATTTATGATCCCAATACCAAAAAAGCGACCGGTGTCAAGGTGATCGATAGGGAAACCAAAGAAGTGTTCGAGTTCAAGGCCAAGGTCATTTTCCTTTGTGCCTCGGCAATTGCCACCACTTCCATTTTGATGCAATCCAAATCGGACAGGTTCCCTAACGGATTGGGGAACGACTCCGACCAATTGGGCCGAAACGTCATGGACCACCATTTCTTGGTTGGTGCCAGTGGCAAGTTTGAAGGTTTTGATGACAAATACTATAAGGGACGAAAGCCCAACGGAACCTATATCCCAAGGTTCCGGAACCTTGGTGGGGATTCCGACATGAAGGACTTTACCCGTGGCTATGGCTACCAAGGTGGAGCCAGTCGGGGCAATTATGAGGAATTGGTCGCTGAGGCCTCCTTCGGAAAAGGCTACAAGGATGCGATCCTGACACCCGGTGGATGGACGATGAACATGTTGGCCTTCGGGGAAATCCTTCCGTATGAAGACAACAGAATGATCTTGGATTACGACAAAAAGGACAAATGGGGACTACCCACGGTTACCTTCGATGCGGAAATCAGACAGAACGAGCTGAACATGCGCAAGGACATGCAGGACCAAGCGGTACAGATGCTTGAAAAGGCCGGTGCCAAGGACATCACGCCCTATGACAACCCTTATGCCCTTGGATTGGGTATCCACGAAATGGGTACTGCCCGAATGGGCCTTGATCCAAAGACCTCTGTGGTGAACGGATACAACCAAGTCCACGCCTGTAAGAACGTTTATGTGACCGATGGGGCCTTTATGGCCTCTGCAAGTTGCGTGAACCCCTCTTTGACCTATATGGCATTTACAGCAAGGGCCGCGAACCATGCCGCCCAAGAACTCAAAAAAGGAAACATATAATGGAAAGAAGATCTGCACTTAAGAATATGGGATTGGCCTTTGGTTATGCCGTGGCCACACCGACCCTTTTGGGACTGCTCCAGAGCTGCAAGGACAAACCGGCCTATGCCGAGTGGGTACCAAGTTTTCTGGACAAAGAAAAAGGATATGCACTCGCCCAGACACTGGACGTGATTCTTCCGAAAACAGATACCCCATCCGCAACAGAAATGAACGTACACGTTTTCATCGACAAATACTTGGATGAGGTAATGCCCTTGGAGCAAAGGGATTTTGTTCTGATGAAGATGAACAAATTCTACGACAAAGTCTTGGCAGATTCTGGCAAGGAGACCTTGATGGACATTGAAGCCGCGGACATTGAGCCTGCTCTTCAAACATACCTCAAGAAGCGTTCGGACGAGGAAGAGATAGCGCATTTTGAAGCCATCAACAGCTACATGGAAGCCATCATGCAGGGAGGCCAGGCCACTCTGGACGATGATATTTCCCGCTTCTCCTTTGCCAACGATCTGAGAGATCTGGGCACTTGGGCCTACAAATCATCCGAATATGTAGGCGAAGAGGTCTTGGCCTATTTGCCTATACCAGGAGAGTACATCGCCTGTGAAGATGTCAACACGCTGACCGGTGGAAAAGCCTGGTCCTTATAAGTTCAATCTCTTTTTGAGATATAAAAACCTCCAATAAAATTGGAGGTTTTTTTGTGTCCGAATCTGTTCAAAAAAATACCCCGGAATTGTCCCAAGTGGGGTGAACGTTCCGGGGCATTTGGTCAATAAACACTATCACATGCACTGATAAAGTCCAGTGCCGACTATGTTATGAACCGCACATGAGGCAGTCGTCGTCTGCCTGGCCTTCCTTGGCCCGTGCAATCATTTCCCTCATTTCTTCAGGGGTCATGGGCTGTATGTCCACTTCTTGCTGCTGCTCTGCAGAAATAGCCTCCACAGTGATCTCTTGCGCCACTGCTGCCGACGCTGCTTCTGCCTCTACCTCAACGGGGACTTCTTGCTTCTTGGTATTGTCCAACGTAAACTTGATGGCATCCACCGCTGCTTTGGTACGGAGGTAGTACATCCCCGTTTTCAGGCCGCTCTTCCAAGCATAGAAATGCATCGAGGTAAGCTTGGCGTAATTGGCGTTCTCCATGAACAGGTTCAGCGATTGGCTTTGATCAATGAAATAACCGCGTTGTCTGCTCATATCGATGATGTCCTTCATGCTGAGCTCCCAAACGGTCTTGTACAGCTCCTTGATATCCTCTGGGATGGCATCTATGCCCTGAACGGAACCATTGGCCCTCATGAGCTCTTGCTTTAGATTCTCGTTCCATAGGCCGAGCTTCACCAAATCTTCCAATAAGTGCTTGTTCACCACAATGAACTCCCCGGAAAGTACCCTACGGGTGTATATGTTGGAGGTATAGGGTTCAAAGCACTCATTGTTGCCCAATATCTGCGATGTGGACGCTGTGGGCATCGGAGCCACCAACAAGGAGTTCCTGACACCATACTGTAGCACTTCCTTTCTAAGTTTGTCCCAATCCCATCGGCCGGACAGTTCCTCATCCTTGATACCCCATAGGTTGAACTGAAACTCGCCCTTGGACATTGGGGAACCTTTGTATGTGGAATAGGCTCCTTCTTCCTGGGCCATTTCCATGGAAGCGCTTACCGCGGCAAAGTACAGTGTCTCAAAAATCTCTTGGTTCAGTTTTTTGGCCTCGTCGCTGGTAAAGGGCATCCGCAACATGATGAAGGCATCTGCCAAGCCCTGCACACCCAACCCTATGGGTCTGTGCCTCATGTTGGAGTTTCTGGCTTCCTCCACTGGGTAGAAGTTCCTATCAATGACCTTGTTCAGGTTTCTGGTGACGCGCTTGGTGACCTTAAAGAGTTCCTTATGGTCAAACTCACCATTTTTCACGAACATGGGCAATGCTATGGATGCCAAGTTGCATACCGCAACTTCATCAGGTGAGGTATATTCCAAAATCTCCGTGCAGAGGTTGGAGGAACGTATGGTCCCCAAATTTTTCTGGTTGCTCTTCCTGTTCGCTGCATCCTTGTAGAGCATATAGGGGGTGCCTGTCTCTATTTGGGATTCCAATATCTTCTCCCAAAGGTCCCTCGCCCTTATCTTTTTGCGGCCTTTTCCTTCGGCCTCATATTTGGTGTAGAGTGCCTCAAATTCTTCGCTGTGGGTACTGAAAAGCCCAGGGCATTCGTTGGGACACATCAAGGTCCACTCCCCGTCGGCCTCCACTCGCTTCATGAACAGATCGGGAATCCACATGGCATAGAACAGATCGCGTGCCCGCATCTCTTCTTTACCGTGGTTCTTTTTAAGCTCCAAAAAGTCGAAAATATCGGCATGCCAAGGCTCCACATAAATAGCGAAGCTCCCTTTCCGTTTTCCGCCGCCTTGGTCCACATAGCGAGCCGTGTCGTTGTACACACGGAGCATGGGCACAATCCCATTGGAGGTTCCATTGGTCCCTGCGATGTATGATCCCGTAGCCCTGATATTGTGGATGGAAAGGCCAATTCCTCCTGCAGACTGTGAAATCTTTGCCGTTTGTTTCAAGGTGTCATAGATCCCGTCAATGCTATCGTCCTTCATCGCCAAAAGGAAGCAAGAGGACATCTGAGGTTTTGGGGTCCCAGAATTGAACAGGGTGGGCGTGGCATGGGTGAAATACTTTTTGGACATCAGCTCGTAGGTTTCCACCACGGCATCCATATCGTCCAAATGGATTCCCACAGCAACCCTCATGAGCATCTGTTGGGGGCGTTCCGCTATCTTTCCATTGATTTTTAACAGGTAGGAACGTTCCAAGGTCTTGAACCCAAAATAGTCATAGCCAAAGTCACGGTTATAGATAATGGTGGAGTCCAACTGTTCCGCATGTTCGGCAATCACCTGATACACTTCATCGGAAAGCAGGGGCGCCTTTTTTCCGGTTCTGGGGTTGACATATTCGTAGAGGTCCTTCATGGTCTCGGAGAAGGACTTTTTGGTGTTTTTGTGCAGGTTGGAAACGGATATCCGCGCAGCCAGTTTTGCATAATCCGGATGCGTGGTGGTCATGGTCGCCGCTATTTCCGCCGCCAGGTTGTCCAGCTCGGAGGTGGTGACACCATCATACAGTCCCTCGATGACCCTCATGGCCACTTTTACGGGATCTACCAGATTGTTGAGTCCATAACAAAGTTTTCTGACCCTGGCCGTGATCTTATCGAACATTATCGGCTCTTTTCTACCGTCTCTTTTTACTACATACATGTCGCTACGAATATTTTTGTTGATACTGTTGGTTCTTCCACAGCCCTGTTAAAAAAATTAACATTTTTAGGTTAAGGCCTATAAGACCCTCAAGAAAGGGGCATTCTTGGGGTCATGGTTCTTTTTGTTCCTTAAAAGTCCGCGTCGAAACTGATTTTCTGCGAATCGGAGTCACTTTCCTTGTTCAACACGCCCGCTTTTTGGTATTCGGATACGCGTTTTTCAAAGAAATTGGTCTTGCCTTGGAGCGAGATCATGTCCATAAAATCGAACGGATTGGTGGCGTTATATACTTTCTCGCATTCCAGTTCCACCAACAATCTGTCCGTGACAAACTCCAAGTACTGGGTCATCAATTTGGCGTTCATCCCGATAAGGCTCACGGGGAGCGATTCCGTGATGAACTCTCTTTCTATGTTGAGTGCATCCACGATGATCTCCGAGATGCGCTCTTTTGGCACTTTGTTCACCAGGTGCCTGTTGTGCAAGTGAACGGCATAGTCGCAGTGCATGCCCTCGTCCCTGGAGATAAGCTCATTGGAAAAGGTGAGCCCTGGCATCAAGCCTCTTTTCTTCAACCAAAAGATGGAACAGAAGGCACCTGAGAAGAAAATCCCCTCAACGGCTGCAAAGGCGATGAGACGCTCGGCAAAGCTGGGTGATTCTATCCATTTGAGGGCCCAATCCGCTTTTTTCTTGATGGCCGGGAAGTTTTCGATGGCCTTAAAGAGCACGTTTTTCTCCTTTTCGTCCTTCACATAGGTGTCAATGAGCAGGGAATAGGTCTCGGAGTGGATGTTCTCCATCATGATCTGGAAGCCATAGAAGAACTTGGCCTCGGAATACTGGACCTCGTTCACGAAGTTTTCCGCAAGGTTCTCGTTCACAATCCCATCCGAAGCTGCAAAAAACGCGAGGATGTGCTTGATGAAATATTGCTCGTCTTCATTCAATTTGGTGTTCCAGTCCGTGAGGTCCTGGTGCAGATCTATTTCTTCCGCGGTCCAAAAACAGGCCTCACATTTTTTGTACCACTCCCACAGATCATGGTGCTGAATGGGGAAGATGACAAACCTGTCTTTGTTTTCCTGCAAAATGGGCTCTGTTGCTGCGGACATAATAGCTCGTTATAAAAGTTTATAGTTCGGAAGGGTTCAAAAGGTTAACAAAGATTTAAAAATGTTGTTAGAATGTAAAGGGCACTTATTTGAAACAGGGGCAAAGTTTTTAACACCAAATGTTGAAATCTTGGATGGCCAGTGATGTTTCTTGGGCTTAGGAAAGACGCCGATGTGGAAAGATTTTTTCCATTCTGGGCCACAATAAAAAAAGACCAAAAAGTATATTGGTTTCTATACTGATTGGTCTTGTTTTTTTACGGAAGAAACATATCTCCCTCTATATATTACCAAAGGTACGGCCTGTCCCCGTCCGACTGTTTTGTGATCTTTTTTTGTAACAGGTAGTTCCCCCGAAACCTATTTCCAAATCCAGATCTTGGCCAAACCGGAGATTTTTTCTTGCAAGCGGTTTCTATAATCAAGAGTTTGATTGCTGCGGCCGTACGTATGTTTGGTAATACAAAATTGTTTAAGAGCGTATTTTTGCCGGGACTGTCATTTCTTGGCAATGACCTTGTCCCATTCTGTCCGTATCTTAATCGGTTCGCGTTCAGATACTGCGGCAATGATCAAAGCAACGATCAAAATCACAAATAAAACTGCACATTTTTTCATCTCTAGCTGCTTTTTGTCAAACTTTTATTTTTTGACACGGCCAAGATAAAGAACAAAAATGCGTCTCCTTTGGAGGATGTATAAACGGTCCTTTTTTGTGTATAACTGGTTTTTCTCCCTCCGGATGCCCTCCCAAAATGCAAGTCATGTAGCCAAAAATGGGGTTTTCACCCCCTAAATTGGCATTTTGTGCCAGTTATACGTGTTAGCCATCCATTAGCACATAATTTTAGTGGTGTTTGAAGAATAATCCTAAATTTGGTAAGACCTATACGTGTACTATGCTAGAAGCTGTAATTGTGGACGATGAAATAAAGGCCCTACAGAGTTTGAGCTGGGAACTGACCAACTTGAGCGACGAAGTGGACATTGTTGCTTCTTTTACCGATGCGAACGAGGCATTGGAATATCTGGAGCGCAATACCCCGGACTGCCTTTTTCTGGACATAGAGATGCCTGCCATGGATGGGTTCCAGTTCATCAAAAACCTCAAGAACAAGGATTTTCCAGTGGTCATCACCACCGCGTACAACCAATATGCCCTTCAGGCACTCAAGAACGAGGCCATTGATTACCTCTTGAAACCCATTGACTCGGACGACCTAGAAATCACCATTGCCAAAATAAAGCGGTACAACTCCAAGAACCTCACCGTAAATAGACTGGAGAAAATTCTATTGAATTTCAATTCGGAATCGCACAGCAAAAAAATCACCATCAACACGGACGGTAAATTGCTCTTCCTCAACAGCGATGAAATCCTATATGCCGAATCCGATGGAAATTACAGCACCATCTTCCTAAAGGATGGCCAAAAGATATTGCTCACCAAAAAATTAAAGGAAGTGAACTCGCTCTTACCTGAAAGTAGTTTCTTCCGGATCCATAATTCATACATCATCAACCTCAATAAGATAAAGGAGTTCTTGAAGACCGATGGCTATGTGGTTTTGGAGTCCAATCACAAAATTCCCGTATCCCGGCAAAAGAAATCCGACTTTTTGGATATGCTGTAACCCTCCCCTATATACGTGCCTAAGCTAAAGTTCAAACAAATCGAAAACCTACATCGAGTACAAAGAACTACTCTGGCATTGGCATTGTTCCTATTCCTATCCCAAGTCTCGAAAGCACAAAAAGTGCCTGCCGACTTTGTGGAAAAGGCCAAGGCCATTATCCAATTACAGCCCAAGACCTACGAATCCTTGGATGAAGATTTGGACGCGGACAAAAACGACACTCTCCTGTTGCGCTATTTTGCCCAATTGAGCAAAGAAAACAACTATCCGGAAGGCCAGGCCTATGCCCTGAACCAATTGGGATCCAAGTACCGGAACATCTCTCAGTACAAAAAAGCCGCCGACCTGCACGAACAGGCACTTGCCGCTTCCGAAGAGGCCAATAACACCGAACTCCGGGTACTCAGCCTGAATATGCTCGGGGTGGTCTATAGAAGGACCGATGCCATAAAAACGGCATTGGACTATAACCAAAAGGCCTTGGAACTGGCCGAAACGGTGGAAAACCCTTCCAACCATATCAAAAGGAGCATCAATGTGGCCTTGAACGGTATCGGGAACCTATACCAGACCTTGGAACAGTACGATCTGGCCATCATACAGTTCCGAAGGGCACTGAAATTGGAAGAGGAACTGGGCAATAAATTGGGGCTGGCCATCAACCATCAGAACATTGGCCACTGTATGGAAGAAAAGGGAGACCTGGAAGGCGCACTGGAAAACTACCGAAAGTCCCTTGCCTACAACGAGGAGATCAATTCGGAATACGGAAGCATCATCTGCAAGAACAGTCTGGCACAGATCTATCTGAAGCAAGAAATGCCCTATGCCGCTTTGGTGTTGTTGGAGCCCTTGTTGGAAGCTTCACAAAGAATCGGGGACTTTTTCATCACCCCTTCGATATTCATCAATACCGGGTGGGCACACACCAAATTGGGCAACTATGAAAAGGCAAGGGAGTTCATCGAAGAAGGTCTTGGTATGGCCCAAAGCCACAACTTGCCCAGCAGTATTCTTTATGCCTACCAAAAATTGTCGGAGTTGGAAAGCATCAGGGGCGATTTCAAAAAAGCCTATGAGTTCTACAAAAAGGCAGATGAATATGAAGCGGAGATCTCCAGTGCCACCAACTTGAGGTACATGAACGACATCATCGTCCGGTACGAAGCTGAAAAGAAGAACAACCAGATTTCTGTTCTGGCCAAGGAAAACGAAATCGTGCGGCTGCGGCTGAAAAAAAACCAGACCACGCTTTTGGTGAGTGCACTGATCGTGGGGCTCATCTCCTCCATTCTCTACATCCTGTACCGCCAGTACCAGAGCAAGAATGAGAAAAGGGTGCTTACGCTGGAGCAAAAAATGCTCCGTAGCCAGATGAATCCACACTTTTTGTTCAACTCGTTGAATTCCATCAAGTTGTACATCATCAACAACGAGCAAAAAAATGCGGTACACTACCTGAACAAGTTTTCGAAACTGGTGCGGAAAATTCTGGAAGCCTCTTCACAAAAAGAAATTTCCTTGGCAGAAGAATTGGAAACCGTGGAACTATACATGAACATTGAAAACATACGGTTCTCCAATGAGATCGATTTCCGAATCGATGTGGACAAGGAGATATTCATAGACAACATCAAGATTCCTTCACTGACCTTGCAACCCTTTCTTGAAAACTCGCTATGGCATGGGCTTTCCCCAAAGGATGGTGAGAAGAAGATCCACGTCAATGTACGCAAGAAGGACAAGGGCCATGTGACCATAGAGATCATCGATAATGGTGTGGGCCGTCTGGCCGCCGAGGCCAACAAAGAAAATAGGGTGCTCAAGAGAAAATCCGTGGGCATCCACATCACCAAGGAACGCTTGGCCAATTTTTCCAAGGACTATCAGAATAAGTTTGATGTGTCCTTGGTGGATCTTTTTGACGAAAATGGGATTCCGAACGGCACCAAGGTGGTGCTGGACATCCCTACGATTTAGGTTTCCCCTCAGCTACCTCTTCCAGCTCTCGGTACCATGCCTTTCCAAACTTTCGTATCAAGGCGTCCTTCACGAACTTGTAAATGGGCACTTTCAATTCTCTTCCCAAGCTGCATGCGGGATCGCATATTTCCCATTTGTGGTAATTGACCGCCGTGAACTCCGAATATTCACGTGTGCGAACGGGGTACAAATGGCAGGAAACGGGTTTTTTCCATTTCGTGGCACCGGCCTCGTAGGCTGCCTCTATGCCACATTTGGCCACCCCTGAATCCGAGAAGATCACGTAGGCACATTCATTATTGTTTACCAAAGGAGTTTCCCATTCACCGTCCTCGCCTTCCACAAAGGCGCCTTGCTCCTCAATGGCCTTCACGCCCTCTGGTCTCAAAAAAGGCTTTACCTCTTCAAAAATATTGACGAGCTTGTCCGTTTCCGAATCTTCCAATGGTGCACCATACTCACCCCCAACACAACAAGCACCTTTGCAGGCATTCAGGTTGCAGACAAAGTCGTTCTCCAATATCTCTTCGGACACAATGGTTTTTCCTATCTGGAACATAATGGGCTAATCACTTTTGCGGCAAAGGTAGTCCAAAACCTAAAATTTGACATTTTCTAAACCTTTTTATATGGTCCAAAAGGTTTTTTTACTCGTAAATTTGCAGTCCGAAAAAAATAACGCCATGAATTTCAATTTTAAGGAGATAGCCACCGCTGGAATGATCTTGTTTGCCGTGATAGACATCTTGGGAAGTATCCCGATCATTATCTCATTGCGGAACAAGGTGGGCCACATCCAATCCGAAAAGGCTTCCATTGTGGCCGCCTGCATCATGGTCTCCTTTCTGTTTGTTGGGGAAAGGATCTTGTCCTTGATCGGGATAGATGTGAACTCCTTCGCGGTCGCGGGATCGTTCATCATTTTTTTCCTGGCCATTGAAATGATCTTGGGCATCACACTCTACAGGGACGATGTGCCCGAGACCGCCTCCATTGTACCCATCGCCTTCCCCCTTATTGCCGGGGCCGGGACCATGACCTCCCTCTTGGCGCTACGGGCAGAATATCATGTGGAGAACATTATTGTTGCCATTGTTCTAAACGTTATCTTTGTATATGCCGTTCTGAAGTCCAGTGCCAAGATTGAACGGGTATTGGGAAAGAACGGACTCAGTATCATCCGGAAAGTTTTTGGGGTGGTGCTATTGGCCATTGCCGTGAAATTGTTTGCCACCAACATCAACCAGCTCTTTGAGCACGGGCTTTAAAGATTTGTCATGAACAGAACATTCAGTGTAATCCTCATTATTTTGGCCTTGGGCCTTATTGCGTACAATGTGACCTTGGTGGATTTTGAAGAACCTTTCCAAGGAGACAGTACCATTGCCCTGATTGGTATCATGGCCTCTTTGTGTGCCGTAGTGCTGCTGTTGATCTACATTACCTCCAAGAAGGTGGAGAACAAGCTGAAAAACAAGAACTGAGCAGAATCTCCTAGCCTAAATTAGAATCAGGACCACTCAAATAGTCTAATTCTTGTCTATTGCTTTGATAAATTATCGGTCAAGGTTTACCGCACCGACCTGTGACTTTTCAAAGGCCTCTACATCCAGTTCCTTGATCTTGATCAACATGGCATCAAAATCGCCCTTGATCTGCGCGGAAAGGTTGGGTGAAAAAAGTTGCTCCGCAATATTGGCCTTCAAATAGGCCTTTATTTTTTCTTCGTAGGCATAGAAGTCCAGTTTCACCTTTCTGTCCAAAACGAATTGGATGAACTGGTCAAAAAGGATATCGTCCACAGTGAACTCATCCAAAAACTGGTTTTGGTCGTATCCCGAATACCGGGTCCGGTCTTCTTCCAAATGTTCGAAAACAAATCGGGAGAAGAACTGATAGGTATCATCCATACTCTCAATGGCCTCTTCCTCATTGCTGCCGATGGGCACGAAGACATCGGGGATAATGCCCCCTCCTCCATACACCACTTTTCCTTTGGGTGTCACAAACCGCAACGAATCCGCCACTTTGATACTGTCCGCGGAAACCAGTTCTCCACTGCTATAGCGCTCCATGAATTTGTGGTAATAATCCTTATTTCCATCCTTATAAGACCTTTGTATGGAACGTCCCGTGGGCGTGTAGTACCTGGAAACCGTAAGGCGGACCGCTGAGCCGTCGCCGAGGTCCATTTCCCGCTGCACGAGTCCCTTTCCAAAGGAACGCCTGCCCACTATGGTGCCTATGTCATTGTCCTGCAATGCTCCGGCAATAATCTCACTGGCCGACGCAGAGCGTTCATTGATCAAGACATACACGGGTTTGTCCTCAAAATCCCCTTTATCGGTGGCAAAGGCTTTTTTGATGCGCCCTTTTTTGTTCTTGGTAAAGAGGATGAGCTTGTCCTCACTCAAAAATTCATCGGCCAATTTCTCGGCAATGCCCAAATATCCCCCGGGATTGTCCCTTAGGTCCAAGACCAGTTTTTCTGCACCTCTCAGTTTCAATTTTTTTAGGGCATCCTTGAATTCCCCAAATGTGGATTCGGCAAAACGGTTGATCTTGATGTAGCCAATGTCCTTGGTGAGCATGTAATATCCATCCACACTCCTGATGGGCACTCTATCACGCGTAACCGCCAAATCCATCATCCTGTTCTCCGACTTCCTGTACACCTTTAGGTTCACCTTGGTACCTACTTTACCTTTTAGGGTGGCCACCACGTCATCGTTGGGTATCCTTCTCCCAAACAGGGTGTCCTTGTCGGCCATCAATATGCGATCGCCCGGTCTGATGCCACTGATGTAACTGGGCCCGTTCTTTATGGTCCTGATGACGGTGATCGTATCACGGAACATATAAAAGCTCACGCCTATGCCCGCAAAATCCCCTTTCATGTTCTCGGAGACCTCGTTCATCTCGCTTTTTGGAATATAGACGGAATGGGGATCCAATTTGCCCAAGATATTGTTCACGGTAACATCCACGATACTGTCCGTGTCGATTTCATCCACATATTCATAGTCAATGTAGTCGATAAGACGGTTGAGCTTGTCCTTTTTGGAATTGGTGGAGAAGAGTTTTTCAGGACTGTCGTTGAAATGGAGCTTTCCTCCTATAAAAATACCAGCGGCTACCGCAAAGGCAAGCAACGTTGGCCATAAATACCCTTTGATCTTTTTCATAATAGCAATTGAGGTTCAAACCATTTCCTCCACAACGGGCAAATGTAAAATCTCTACACCGGCCTTCTCCAGGAATTTCAACCCAGAATCATCTTTGTATGCCTGCTGGTACACCACACGTTTTATGCCAGACTGGTGCACCAGTTTACTGCATTCCCTGCATGGGGACAATGTGATGTACAATGTGGCCCCTTCACAGGACTGGGTGGAGGAAGCTACTTTGAGTATGGCGTTTGCCTCGGCATGGAGCACATACCATTTGGTATATCCTTCATCGTCCTCGCAAATGTTCTCAAAACCAGTGGGCGTTCCGTTGTATCCATCGGATATGATCATACGGTCCTTGACAATGATGGCCCCTACCTGTCTTCTTTTGCAGTAGGAGAGTTTTCCCCATTCCTGGGCCATCCGCAGGTAGGCCTTGTCATATTTTTCTTGTTTGCTCTCCGTCATAGGTCAATATCAAAAATGCTGATGCTGAAATAAATATACCTGCTTTGCAAGACCCTTACAACCTTATTCGGTTAAATTTAACGGGGCCCTACATGGGAAACGTGGCAATGAGCAGGGGTATTGTGATGGCGATGATCAAAATGGAGGCCACCGTGATAAAAATACGCCTTTTGACCTTCAAAAGGTCCAATACCACATAGGCAATGGTGAGCACTACCAAGATGATAGTCACCTGCGAAAGCTCAATGCCCGTTGCGAAACCCAACAAAGGGGTAATCTTGTCCTCCTCTTCTGCCATCAACATTTTAAAATAGTTGGAAAACCCAAATCCATGCACCAAACCAAAAAAAGAAGTGGCCAAAATGTGCAGAAAAAGCCCAACATCCATGGCCTCCTTGAACACGTAGGTGAAGTTGAAAAGAGCCGTCAGCAAAATCGTCACCGGAATCAGAAACTCGATAAGGCCCACATCCACGGTAACGACCTCATAAACGGAAAACGCCAAGGAAATACAGTGGGTGATGGTGAACACCGTGGCCAGGATCAACACCCGTTTCCATTGCTTGAACGTAAAGGGCACGGCCAATGCAGATAAGAAGAGGATGTGGTCATAAGCCCCAAAATCCAATACATGGTTCAGCCCCAGTTGGATGTAAAATATAAAATCTTGCATGGTATTGTTGATTCTGTTATTAGGTTATTTGGAGTTAGATACTCGGTGCTTGGTGTCAAATATTCTGTTGTTGTTTCAAGTTTCAGGTTTGATAAAGTTTAGGGGTTTTTAGTTCAAGCTGAAACGCACTATCCACAAATTCCTAAAAATTAAGCGATGCCCCGTTCCTTTTGTATGGTCTCATAGGCTTTCTGCACCTCTTTGAACTTCTCCTCAGCCCCTTTCTTGATGGCCTCATCCTCAGTCACTACACGGTCAGGATGGTATTTTTTGGCCATGCTCCGATAGGCTTTTTTTATTTCTTCGTCCGTAGCATCCTTGTTCACCTCCAAAATCTTGTAGGCATTGTCCGCAGACTTGATGAACATTGCCATGATACTCTCAAAATCGTATTGGCCCACTTTCAGATAGCCCGCAATCTCCCTCAACTTGTTGATTTCGGCCTGGCTCACCTGTCCATCGGCCTGTGCTATCCCGAACAGAAAGTGCAACAACTGCAACCGGACCTCATATCGGGTACGCTGCGACAGATAGGAGCAAATGCGCTGTGCCGATATCTCCCTTTTTTTGATGACCTCGTTGAAGGTCCTAAAAATGGCATTGGCCTTTTCCTTGCCATAGGTGCTCAAAAAGTACTGTCGCACATAGTCGAGCTCCTTTTGGCTCACCTGTCCATCGGCCTTGATGATGATGGAACAAAGGGAAAGTAGGTTCAGTTCAAAATCAGCGGGGGAGACCGTCTGTCGGGTAAAACTTTTTGCCCCACTGTCAGATTTTCCAAGACTGTCCATAAGGCTTCCCAAAAAAAAGCCCAACACTGCACCAGGAAACCGAAACAAAAAAAAGCCGAGAACGGCGGCCACCCATTTGACCATCCTACAAATTTTAAACCCCAAATATAGGGCTTTACCCAAGAAACAAAGTCTTAAGCTATGTTAAGGGTGATGAAAAAAACCCGACAATGCCGTATCTTTGTACTTCATTAAAAAAGAAGCCTATGTATCCCGAAGAATTGGTAAAACCCATGCGAGCAGACTTGGCCACAGCCGGGTTTGAAGAACTATATACAAGTGAGGCCGTTGAAAACGCCCTGAAGAAGGATGGAACCACCCTTGTCGTGGTCAATTCCGTTTGTGGTTGTGCCGCGGCCAACGCCAGGCCAGCTGCCAAATTGAGCCTACAGAACAGCAAGAAACCGAACCATTTGGTGACCGTTTTTGCCGGGGTGGACACCGAAGCGGTGAACACTGCAAGAAACCACATGGTCCCTTTCCCCCCATCTTCACCCAGTATGGCCCTTTTCAGGGACGGTGAATTGGTACACATGATAGAAAGGCACCACATTGAGGGAAGACCAGCGGAACTCATCGCCGAAAATTTGATGGAAGCCTACAACGAGTTTTGTTGATTCCTTCCATGACTTAAATTCCATGCCACCCTAAAGGGTGGTTTTTTTATTTTTACCATCAACTATATGTAAGTTTTTGCCGTGATAAAATTGCTATCCTATCCCCTGACCGTCCTTTTCTTCCTTTTATTTGGATTGGTACTGGTGCTGTTCCATCCTATCCAATGGTTCTGTTTGAAGGTGTTCGGCTACGATGCGCACAAAAGGAGCGTGACCGTACTGAACTGGTTCATTATGCGATGTACCAACGTGCTGGGCACACGCTACAGTTTTGAAAATCCCCATAACATTCCAACGGACAGGCCACTGATCATTGTGACCAACCACCAGAGCATGTACGACATTCCCCCTCTGATCTGTTACATGCGGAAACACCATCCCAAATTTGTGAGCAAAATAGAACTGGGCAAGGGCATCCCGAGTGTGTCCTTCAACCTAAGGCATGGTGGATCGGCACTTATCGACAGGAAAGATCCCAAACAATCCATCACCGAGCTTCAAAAATTGGGAAAGTATATTGAAACACACCAACGCAGCGCGGTCATTTTCCCTGAGGGCACCCGCAGTCGCACAGGAGATCCAAAACCTTTCAGGACCACTGGGCTAAAGGTCTTGATGAAGCAGGCCCCATCGGCCCTGATCGTTCCCATCAGCATCAACAATTCCTGGAAACTGCTCCGCTATGGAAAATTTCCGATGGGGCTGGGCTCGCATGTCCAGTTTCAAGTACATGCCCCATTTGAGAACAAAGGGAATGCCGACGAACTCATTGCCCGTGCCGAAGCACAGATTGTATCAGGAATACATACTTCCAAATGAACAACGAAGCTCTCCTAGAAAAAACTATCCAATTTGTCAAGGAAACGCTCCATGATGCGGAAGGCGGACATGATTGGTTCCATATTGAGCGGGTGTTCAACACCTCCAAAATGCTCTTACAGCATGAAAGTGCAGATGCGCTGACCGTGCAATTGGCAGCACTTTTACACGACATTGCCGACCCCAAGTTCCATCAGGGTGATGAATCCATTGGTCCGAAAATAGCCCGGGGGTTTCTGGAATCCGAAGGCGTGGATGAAAATACCATCGAGCATGTGGTGCTGATCGTCCAACACATGTCCTTTAAAAACAGTCTGGATGGGGAGGGGCAAAAATTCACCTCCAAAGAACTGGAAATCATGCAAGATGCGGACCGATTGGATGCCATGGGTGCCATTGGCATTGCCCGGGCCTTCAACTATGGCGGTTTCAAAAACAGGGCACTCTACGACCCGAACATCCCCCCCAGCCCCAACATGACGAAGGAGGAATACAAGGCCTCCCAAGCCCCGACCATCAACCACTTTTATGAAAAGCTATTGTTGCTGAAAGACGGCATCAACACCGAAACTGGAAAAAAAATGGCCCAAGAGAGACACCTATTCATGCTGGACTATCTGGAACGGTTTTATAGCGAGTGGAATGGAAAGGAATAATCTTCCTTCTCCTACACTTTTTTGTATCTTGTGATGGACATTTAATCAAACTAAACAAAATGCAAAGAAGAAAGTTCCTAAAAAATGCCGCGGCTGCCTCGGCCGCGTTTTCCATTGTACCAAGCCATGTTTTGGGCAAAATGCATGTTCCACCAAGTGATACCCTTTATGTTGCCGCTTTTGGTGTAGGTGGTAGGGGGAATGGTGTGGTCAAAGGATTGAACGCCACCGGCAGAGTCAAATTTGTATCCTTCTGTGATGTGGACGACCGAAGGGCAAAACCTACCTACGATCTTTTCCCTGACGTAAAACGATATAAGGATTTCAGAAAGGTCTATGATGAACAATTGAAAGACATTGATGCCGTAATGGTCGCAACCCCAGACCATACCCATGCCACCATAGCGCTTCCCTTTATGCGGGAGAAAAAACATGCCTATGTTGAAAAACCATTGACCCATAACATCCACGAGGCCCGCTTGATGACCCAAGTGGCCAAAGAGAAGGGCATTGTGACCCAAATGGGCAACCAAGGAGCTTCCAGCGATGACAGCCGTATCGCCCGGGAATGGGTGGAGTCCGGTGTCATCGGAAAAATACACACCATTGACTGTTGGACCAACCGTCCCGTGTGGCCACAAGGCGTGCCTACGCCTACCCAAAAAGACCGTATTCCCAAAGAATTGGACTGGGACCTTTGGTTGGGCCCTGCAGCTATGAGAGATTACAACGATGCTTATCTTCCCTTCAAATGGAGAGGGTTCTGGGATTTTGGAACAGGTGCGTTGGGTGATATGGGCTGCCACATCATGGAAACCCCTTTCAGTGTGCTGGACCTTGGGTATCCCACCGAAGCAGAAGCCAGTTGCACCACGGTTTGGGTAGATGATTTTGTGGAAGCCGATTACAGCCAATCCTGTCCGCCTTCCTCCAAGATCCACTTGAAATTTGAGCATGAGGAACATGGTGATATCGCCCTTAACTGGTATGATGGAGGCCTTAAGCCCGATCTTCCGGATGAACTAAAAGACGGTGAAACTATTGGCGATACTGGTGGAGGTACCATCATGTATGGGGATAAGGGTACTTTGGTATGCGATACCTATTCCAGAAATGCCCGTTTGTTGCCTTCCGATATGATGGACCTATACAAATCGCCCGCTCCAAAATACCCAAGGATCCCCGGAGGTATGGACGGACACATTGCCAACTTTGTTGATGGTTGCCTCAACGGTGCCGCCACATCATCCAACTTTGATAAGGCAGGTAGGTTGACAGAAACCGTACTTATGGGGAACTTGGCCGTGAAAGCCTATCAATACAAGGAACTGAAACCCGGAAAAACTGCACGGGACTGGGAACCTTTCGATTCCCCCGGTAGAAGAAAACTACTTTGGGATGGGGAGAACATGAAGATCACCAACTATGACAAGGCCAATGAATGGGTGACCCGCGACTATCGCAAAGGGTGGGAACTGAAGTAAGCCTCGCATATTAGAAGTAAAAGAGGTGTCCTAAAAGGTTACCCTCTGTCAATTCGAGCGCAGTCGAGAATTTCAATAGGTTTCGACTGCGCTCAACTTGACATATTCCGCAATCTGCACCCATATTTTGTAAATACAAGTAATGGTTGTTCATTGCCATTTTACTTCAGAACAACCTCATCTGGCCATCTTTGTATTGCTCATGGAGTTCCTTGTTCAGAATGGGGAACTCTTTGCCCATGAAATACTTTTTCCTCGCCAATCGGGCCATATCATGTATTTGAGAAGCTATCTTTCCCTCTCCCCTGTTCCTTAACCCAAACCGACTGTCGTTTATGGTGCCGCCATGGCAGTCCTGGATCTGGTGGAGTACTTTTTCGGCGCGGTCCGGCATGGCCTTTTTGATCCAATCCGTAAAAATCTGTCCAATGGCCCCGTTCAGCCTAACCACGGTGAACCCAAAAGAAAGCGCCCCATGCTCGGATACCGTTTTTGCCAACGGCAACAGTTCATGGCTGTTGATTCCGGGAATCATGGGAGCCAACATGGCGTTCACAGGAATATTGTTCTCTGACAGGACTTGGATGGTCTTCAATCTTTTCTGGATGGATGCCGTGCGGGGTTCTAGTTTTCTTCTCGTCGCCTCGGAAAGTGAGGTAACGGATATGTTCACGGCCAGCAATCTGTGGGCATTCAGTTCTTTTAAAACATCCAGATCACGCAATACCAAGGCATTTTTAGTGATGATGCCCACGGGATGCCTGTATTTTAAGAACACCTCCAAACATTTTCGGGTGATCTCGAATTTTTGCTCAGCTGGTTGGTAGCAATCCGTGTTGCCCGACAGGACGATGGTCTGTGCCTTCCAATTTTTGTGTTTTATCTTGGCCTCCAACAGCTCTGGGGCCGATTTCTTCACCAAGATCTTTCGTTCAAAATCCAATCCGGCACTATATCCCCAATATTCGTGGGCATTTCTTGCATAGCAATAGATACAGCCATGTTCACAGCCTTGGTATGGGTTCATGGAGAACATCATCCCCACATCCGGGCTGTCCACTTTGTTCACTATGGTCTTTGGGAAAATGGGGATATATTGGGTCTTATTGCTTTCGGCTTCCTCACCCTCTATCCTACAAAATTCCAAAAAGTCCTCCCGCATCTCATATACATGCTGTAAAAATTGATTGGGCGTGTTTTTTTGTGCACCCCTGCCCTTTAGGAAATTATCGGAAGACATAAAAATAGGATTTATTCCAAATTTATGGAATATTTCCTATAATTGATTTTATGTATTGTTAAAACTCAATCAGAAAAATAAAAGCCGGACAGTGTCCGGCTTTCCGCTTAATGGTTGGGATGTGCCCCAAAAGGGGTAATTTCCTTTTTTAGTGCAGACCAAAATAGGCTGCCACCGCATGATAATCGTTGGTGTCCACTCCTGCGGCTTTGAGTTCGGCCATCATATCTCCAGTACCGGCTTTGCCTTGCATGGTATTAACCTCTATGGCAACAATGACAAGGTTAAGGTAAAAACCGGGAGGTACATTAAAAAGAGCTCCTTGGCTATCCTTGAACACAATAATCCCATTCGGACTTTCATCGGAATTGGCCAAAAAACTCACATCTGTCGTGAAAAGGTCAAAAACAGGCCCGCCTGGAACCGAATGTACTGCAACTTCAGCTTCAATAAAATATTCCATGTAAAAAAGGAAGGCAAAATTGGATCTCTTTTCCGCTACAATCGGCATATCGAATTCAAAGAACTCCCCTCCATTCCATGCCTCCATGTTTATTTTGACCGATTGCACATTGGCATTGCCGTCCACACCATTCGTTCCATTGGTGCCGTTGGTTCCATTAGTTCCATCCTCGCCATCAGCTCCTGCCGGCCCTTGAACACCTGCTGGTCCCTGAAGGCCACGTTCCCCGTCCTCACCAGAACAGGACATTAAAACCATTGCCATACAGAGCATGGCCATACTGAACAACTTAACTGTTTTCATAAAATCAATTTGAAAGTTTATACCAACCAAAAGTAGCGCAGTGCCTTTTAGGAATTGGGGCCAACTAACGGATGCCCAATACTAATTGACCCATGTGCCTTTGGAATTGACGGATGAAAAAGTTTGTAGGGATATTCTTTCTTGAAATTTCAACTCTCAGTAAACAGTAAGCAATGGGCAGTAGGCAGTTCAACTTTAAATAAGAACAATCATGAACACAACATCAGATTGCAATAACCAACGACTCGGTTAACAGTGGATAGTTGGCAATATGCCAGTTCAAGTTCACACGTTCGGCCAGCAAGCATGAACAAGGAAAAACCTGAAACAAGAGATTTGAAGCCCTACCGAGTTCCAGCGTTTCGACTGCACTCAATGTGAAGCTTCGAACTTCGGACTTCGAGCATCAAACAACCAAGTACCCTTAATTGAAACCCACTTTCACCAATTGCTTTTTGCCGCCTCTTTTGGCGTAGAAGAGCATATTGCTGTCCACTTCGTCCTTCAAGGGTTTGGAAACCATGAGGGGAAGTCTGGCCTCCTGCTGGTCAATGATCTTTTCGTAGTCCATGGTCCCGTTCTCATCCAAAGAGATCAAGAAGACGTTCCGGTTGCGGCTCAGGCCTTGTTTGAAGATTAGGCGTTCGTTGTTGATGAGTTGCGGGTTTTCCGCCGCGGTACAGATAAAGAAGTAGGTCTTCCCATCCTTGCAATACGAGCTGTAGGATGCATAGGCACCATCGCCCTGTGTCACCTCGGTCTTGTTGATGTTTCTGGCCCATTCCATATTCCCATCGGCCCCCAACTTCACGCTCACGATGTCGTTGTGATGGTACCGCTCAATCTTTACCCTTTGCCCAGCTCCGGTAACTTCCATTCCCGATGTGACAAAATATTCCTCTGCATTGAAGAAGATTTCGTTGTTCTGGGTAACCTCGACCCCTTTGAACACCAAGTTCTTGATGACCTTGTCCCCTTCTCGGCCAAATTTGTCGTCCATGAACTGCTCCGAAAAGGCATTGTACCTATTGGTCCGTATGGCGAGGGTGGAGGGGTCCACATCAAAATAAGCGATGCCATTGTAGCGATTGTCCTTTCGGTCGGCATAGAAACCAACGCAGACTAGTTTGTTCTTTAGGATGATGGGGTACAGACCTTCGGGATATTTGCCGGGATCCACAAAAGATTGCGTCTGACTACTATTTTGTGATACTTTCACGAGTTCATACTGGAACTTGCGCTCATCCACCTGAAAACGGTTCCGTTTGAAATAGGCCTTGCCAATGATATAGGCCGTTTGCAGGTCGGAGGAAATGGCCACGCTCTCAAAAGCATAGTTCTTTTCCTCTATCTCTGCCGAAAAATCATGCTCAAACCGCTTGTTCAGGGCAGTGTCGAACAAATGGATGATATGCTTGTTGTCCTTCCCCTTTTTGTGGTGGGTACTTATGATGAACCCCGTTTTTTCCTCATTGAACAGGATGGCCGTGGAGAACCCACTGGAAAAATTACGGTTGTAGAAATTTTTCCCGACCGGATCGCCCACCTGTTCCGATGCTATGGAAAGTAGCTGTTTTGTGCTAAAATTAAAATCGATGATGGGACTGGTATGCACCCAATATTCGTATTGGCCCCTTGCCCCGTTATAGTTGAGGAACAATAGGTTCAGTTGCCCATTTTTGAAGAATCCTTCCACAAATTCCTGATCCTTCAGCTTGTAGTTGTATTCGTTCACCAGTTCCAGGGCACTGTTATAATGTTCAATCAGATATCCCTTTGGCTTCAGAATGAGACCTTGGTAATAGGCGCGGACCAAAAGATACCCACCTGTCCCATCTTCATCGATGGTCATTAGATTAGAGTATCGGTATCGATCGTTGTATTTTTCACCAAAGTCGTAAGTGACCGGCATTTTTTGGGCCATGGTCACCATGGCAAACAACAAAGAACAAAGTAGGAAAAAGTGGTTTCTGATCATGGTTTGGCTGAGTTCAGGCCAACGGTCACGACCCCGGAAAATCTGCCTGACGCTTTTCCAAAAAGGCGGATGTCCCCTCCTTGAAATCGTCGGTGCCAAAACAATGGCCAAAGGCATCTATCTCCGTGGCATAGCCATCGGCGTCATACCCAAAACCAGCATTTACCGCTTTTATTGCATGCTTGATGGCCACTGTGGAATTTTTCGATATCCTGCCCGCTATTTTAACACAAAGGGGCAACAGTTCTTCCTGCGACACCACATGATTCACCAATCCAAAGGCAAAAGCCTTGTCCGCATCTATCATCCCTGCGGTCATGATGAGTTCCATCGCCCTTCCCTTCCCAATGAGCTGTGGCAAGCGCTGTGTGCCCCCGTAGCCTGGGATCACGCCAAGGGAAACTTCTGGAAGTCCCATGCGGGCATTGCTGCTGGCCACCCTGAAATGGCTGGCCATGGCGAGCTCCAATCCGCCGCCAAGCGCAAAACCGTTGATGGCCGCTATGACGGGCGTGGACAGGTTCTCCACTAGGTTGAACAAATTTTTCTGCCCCATGGCTGCCAATTGACGGCCTTCCTTGACCGAAAAATTGGCAAATTCCGAAATATCCGCACCGGCCACAAAGGCCTTTTCACCACTTCCTGTGATGATGATGACCTTGATCTCACTGTCCTCGTCCAACTCCTTGAAAGCGACATGGAGTTCCTCAATGGTCCTTTGGTTGAGCGCATTCAATTTATTGGGCCTGTTGATGGTGATGATGGCCAAATTGTTCTCTTCTTCGATGTAGATGTTTTCGTAGTCCATGTGCAATCGTTTAGGAATGGTCCATGACGGACCTGTACTTGAATTTATTTGCGTTGTTTGGGGAATTTGATGGTAAAGACCGTTCCCTTGCCCTCTTTTGAAGTAAAGGTAATGGTTCCCTTATAGTTTTCCACAATATTCTTGACCATCCCCAGGCCAAGGCCAGTACCGCTTGACTTGGTCGTAAATTTAGGCTCAAATACACGGTACCTCAGGTCATCTGGAATGCCCACACCATTGTCGGCAACGGAAATTTTCACGTACTGGTCTTCGGTGGCCACCGTGACCAATATCCGGGGCGATTCAACTTCGGGAACGGCCTGTATGGCATTTTTCACCAAGTTGGTGATGACCCGGATGAGTTGGGTACGGTCCAGTTTGGCAATGATCTCTTCTTCATCCGCAATGAAATGGATGTAGTCCTCATTGAAGATCTCCAAGGCCAGTTTCACGATATTCACCACATTCAACGTCTCGTTCTGCTGCGCGGGCATATCTGCAAAACTGGAGAAGGCCGTGGCTATGTTGCTCATCGTATCTATCTGTTGCACCAAGGTCTTGGAAAACTCCTTTACCTTTTTTTGGATATCGGGGTCGTTGGGGTCGAACTTGCGCTCAAAACTCTGGACGGTAAGCCGCAATGGGGTCAGGGGGTTCTTGATCTCGTGTGCCACCTGCTTGGCCATTTCCCGCCAGGCCTGCTCCCTTTCACTACGTGCCAATTTCACGGCACTCTCTTCCAATTCATCGATCATCCGGTTATAGGAATCCACCAGTTTGCCGATTTCTTCCCCAGGACTCTCCAAATAGATCTTCTCGTTCCTTCGGGTGAGGTTGGTCCGGTACATTTTATCGGATATGGTCTGGAGTGATCTCGTAATGTATTTTGAAATGAAATAGGCCAGTACTATGGCCGAAATCAGCATCAACAGATACACTCCGCCCAACCGAAAAAGAAACTCCCTCAACTCTTTGTTGTTGAACGTGTTATCCTCAAAATAAGGAAGGCTCATGATGCCGATGGGCTTGAACTTGGGGTCGTTGATATAGGAATAGGTGGCCTGATAGTTATCGCCCGCCGCACGTTTTTCCTCCACATATCTTTTATTGCCACTATCCCGAAGGTAATTCAGGATTTTGGCATCCAAGCAGCTGGCAATGGAATCCTCTTCAAAGCTGGGACGGGAACTTTTGATGAGATTGCCCTCCAGGTCATAGATGTTGAAGTTTACGTTCTGCACGTCCGCGATCTTATAGATCTCGTCCCTGAAAATATGTCCCAAGTTTTCGGTGGTGACCGGGTAGGTGGTCTCTTTTAAGGCATAGGAAATGCTCTGCAACACCTGTTCTTCCTTTCGTTCCAACCTATCGTTGTGATAGTCCTTCCCCTCTTCCCTGTATTGATAGATGGTGACGGCCACAATCAATACGGAAGCGATGACCACCAACATGATCATGGCGAAAAAAATACGGGACCTTAAGGATAGCTTCTTCAACAAACTTGGCTGATTTGCGATAAATTTAAACAATTATCAAGCCAAATGAGGTAGAAGAGCACATTCAAGTTTCAAGTGACAAACTCAAGGTCAACTAAATTCGAATCTTGTCCATTTGAGCTTGATACTTGTTCTTGATGTTTGAACCTTTTTAAGCATCAGGATTTTTATCCCGAATACGCTTGTACAGTCGAATGCCCAACATGAGCAGTATGGCCAAAACAAAAATGCCGATCACCCCATAGATCCAATTGAAAGCGTTTTTCAAAATGACCAAGAACACCACGGCAAAAAGGATAAGGGTGGCCCCTTCGTTCCAAACACGCATAAACTTTGAGGTGTATTTCACTTCATCGCGTTGCAGTTGTTTGAATATTTGATGGCACTTTAGGTGGTAAACGAAGAGCAGTGCGACAAAGGCCAGTTTCACGTGCATCCACGATTGTTGCAACCAACCCGGCATCAAAACCAAAAGCCAAATGGCAAAGAGGGTGCACAGAATGGCAGATGGCCATGTGATGATATACCACAACCGTTTGGTCATCAACTTGAGCTGATCACTGAGGATTTCTTTTTCCGGTGATGGTTTTTGCCATGCCTCAATGTGGTAAATGAAAAGTCTCGGGATATAGAACAGTCCCGCGAACCAGGTGACCACAAAGATCAAGTGAAGTGATTTGATGTAATTATAGATTTCCATTTGCTTGGCCCGATGTAATAGGAGTCAAAGGTAAAGGGAAGATGGCAGATATGAAACAACCTTCGCCCTTTACCTTTTGTACTTCTTGTCTTATTCCTCTACGGACAGATAGTTCAGTTTTAAATTGTTGAACTCTTCATTGAATGCTGCTATCTCTTTGTCCACCAAAGCATCAAAAGCGGTCAACTGCTCTTTTATTTTGGCGGAGAGTTCATTTTTCACGGCAATGTCCTGCTCGGTGGGCGGAAAATCGTCCAAAGCGACCAAACTGTTCAAATGGCCCAATTTGTTCGTGAGCCTGATCGGGAAGTTCAGGGGGTCTTGGTTACTTTGGTTCTTTGTTTGGTACAGTGCTTTTTCAATTTCCCCAAAGCCTTCCTTCATTTTTTTTGCTTTTTCCACCAAGGCCTTGGTAGCTTCGTTGTCCTTGTATTGCTTAACGAACTCATCCAGTTTGCCGTTGATGTTCCTGATCTTTTTGATGGATTGGTGTGCCCTGTCCACAGTCGCGTTCACATCGGAGATAAAATCGTACTGTTCCTGCATTTCTGCCACGCTGGCCTCCGACCTTGGATCGGGCAAGATCTTGAATTCTTGGGATTGTTCCTCTCCATTGACGTTCAAATGCACCTTGTAGGAACCCGGAACTGCCTTTGCCCCGTTCAGGTTGGCCCACCAGAGAATCATGCCCTGCAGCCTTTCGGCCCCTTTGCCCCTAGTGTCCCAAACGTGGATGTTGCCCCCTTTCTTCACTTCCAGTTTTTTGTCCCTTTCTTTGGCATAAGTGCTAAAGGAAGCCAAGGTGTCCCCATTCATTTGTGTATAGCTAAGGGCTATACTGTCTTTTTCCTGAACATCTTTTAGGTAGAAGTGGGTGATTACCCCATTGGCGAGGTTTTGCCCTTCTGTTTTGGAAGGCCTTCTTGCTGCATTGCCCTTGGTTCGATAACTGTCCTTGGGATGATACAGGATGGCACTGGCGGATTTCTTCGCATCGTTCAACTGATGCAATACCGTAAGGTCATCGATTACCCAAAGGCTTCTTCCCTGAGTGGCCACGATCAGGTTGTCATCTTTGATGGTCAGGTCCGTGATGGGCACAATGGGCAAGTTCAACTGGAATTTCTCCCAGTTTTGGCCATCATTGAACGAAATATACATCCCGGTTTCTGTTCCAGCATAGAGCAACCCCTTTCTTTTGGGATCTTCACGGACCACACGGGTAAAATGCTCGGCCTCGATACCATTGGTGATCTTGGTCCACGTTTTCCCGTAGTCGGTGGTCTTGTAGAGGTAGGGGGCAAAATCGCCCAATTTGTATCGGGTGGCCGCTACATAGCAGGTACCCTCATCAAAAGCGGATGGTTCTATACTGTTGATCATGTTCCACTCGGGCATGTTCGACGGGGTGACATTTTCCCATGTCTTTCCACCATCCTTGGTCACATGGATGAGTCCGTCATCACTGCCCACCCATAGCAATCCTTCTTTCAACGGGCTTTCATTGGCGGCAAAAATGGTACAGTAGTATTCCACACTGGTGTTGTCTTGGGTGATGGGTCCCCCACTGGAGACCATCTTTGCAGGATCGTTCCGTGTCAAATCCCCACTGAGCAACTCCCAGCTTTGCCCTTCATTGGTGGTCCTATGCACATGATTGGAGAAAGTGTATAGTTTTTTGGGATCATGCTTGCTGAAAATAATGGGGAAGTTCCATTGGAATCGATATTTCATGCCTTCGGCACCATAACCCATAGGGTTATCAGGCCAGACATTGATGCCCCTAACGGTCTTGTTCTTGTGGTTGACGCGGGTCAGGAATCCACCATAGCTGCCACCATATACAATGTCGTCGTTCGCAGGATCAACAGCGATATGGGCCGATTCACCTCCAGCGGTTTCCTCCCAATCATCTTCCCCAATGGAATTGTCATCGCTTCGATAATTGATCCGCAAAGTAGAATTGTCCTGCTGTGCCACATAGATGCGGTATGGAAAGGCATTGTCCGTGACCACCCTATAAAACTGGGCCGTGGGCTGGTTGTAATAGGTGCTCCATGTTTCACCGCCATCATAACTGATCTGGGCCCCTCCATCGTCACCAATGATCATACGTTGGGAATTTTCAGGAGCGATCCAAAGATCATGGTGGTCCCCATGCGGCGCATTGAACGACTCAAAGGTCTTTCCGCCATCCGTACTTCTGTGATAGCTTACATTCAGCACATAGACTTTGTCCAGATCCTCAGCATCGGCATACACCCGGGTGTAGTACCATGCCCTTTGCCGTAAACTACGATCACTGTTGACCAATGTCCATTTTTTTCCTCCATCGTCCGAACGATAAAGCCCTCCCTTTTCCTTATTCTCCACAATGGCCCAGACCCTATCGCTATTTTGTGGCGAAACGGTCACGCCCATGATTCCCAAGGTATCTTTCGGGAAGCCTTCATTTTTTGAAATCTCCGTCCAAGTTTCCCCACTGTCCGTGCTCTTCCATAGCGCCGAACCATCGCCGCCACTGCTCAGACTATAAGGGGTGCGCTGGACTCTCCAAGTGGATGCGTATAAAATCCGGGGATTGTTGGGGTCGAAGGTAAGATCCACTGCTCCGGACTGATCGTTCACAAAAAGAACTTTTTCCCAAGATGCTCCACCATCTGTGCTTTTATAGATTCCCCTGTCTTTCGCTGGCTTGTAGATATCGCCCATGACAGCAGCATACACGATATTATGATCTGTGGGATGAACCCGCAATCTTGGGATATGTCTTGTGTTTTCCAACCCTACAGACTTCCACGTTTTTCCGGCATCCTCAGTCTTCCAGACCCCATAGCCCGAAGAAACATTTCCACGGACCGTTTTTTCTCCACCGCCCACATAGATCACATTGGGGTCACTTTTGGCCACCTCCACCGAGCCGATACTCCCTCCAAAATAACCATCGGAAATGTTTTCCCAACTACGCCCGCCATCAGTGGTTTTCCATACCCCGCCGCCAGTCGCTCCAAAATAAAACAGATTGGGTTCTCCCGGCACTCCGGTGACCGCTGCGGAACGACCGCCCCGAAACGGACCTATCAATCGATACTCCAAACTGGAATAGAGTTCCTTGGGGTATTCCGGTCCCGTCTGGCTGTTCTTTTTTCTTTGGGAATGAATGGGCGTAATGCAGAAAACGACGGCAAGTGAAAGCATACCGATTTTAAAAAGGCGAGTCTTCATTGTTTAAGGTGTTCAGTTAGTCATTTAAATGTAATCAAAAAGCTGTAAAAAAAGTTTTCCAATATTTCGTACTTTAACCCTCCAGATAAAAAAACCTTAGTACTATGCAAAATTTGTTCAGGCTCGCCTTGCTATCCATCCTTCTTGTGGCCTGTAAAAACCAATCGAAACAAACAGAAGAAACAACAACCGCCCAACCTGAGGAGAAGAAATCCGAATGGGTCCATCTTTTTGATGGTACCAGTCTGGAAGGTTGGAGAGGATACAACATGGATTCCCTTCCCCCCGGATGGACGATCAAGGACAGCATATTGACCTTTGACACCGAACTGGGCATGGAACAGGATTATAAAGGCGGAAAGGACATCATATATGGTGCCGAGGAGTTCGACAATTTCGAGCTCTATCTGGAGTGGAAGATCCCCGAGGGGGCCAACAGCGGTATTTTTTATCACGTGAAAGAAGGTTATGACGGCCCGCCCGTGGTGGCCCCGGAATATCAGATCATAGATGATGAAAATTATGCGAACATCCACGATTTGACCGGGTACAACTCCCAATTTGGTGCCGAGCACCCCGAGCTGCTCCAGGACTGGCAGAGGACCGGTGCCGACTATGCCATGCACGTGGCGGACGAATCACAGAAACAATTGAACCC
>NZ_QBUK01000004.1 GCF_003058265.1 Flagellimonas amoyensis | reverse complement strand
GGAAGTTAAGCCCGTCAGCGCCGATGGTACTGCCACACCAGGTGGGAGAGTAGGTCGCCGCCTTCCTCAAGCCCCTTTACGAAAGTGAAGGGGCTTTTTTTATTCCATAGATCCCCACAGAACAACAATACTCAAACCAACAACATCACCTTCGTTTTGTTTGTCCATTTATGACATACATCAACTCTCCAAAATTGTTTTGGAGAGTTGATGTATGTTAAGTGAAATGTATCGTTGGACCCTATACCCTCGGTAGATCACCCTCGCCTTTCAGGGGAAGGTTGGATTGTCCCATCAAGAAGCTATCAACATGGTGTGCAGCCTGTCTGCCTTCAGAAATGGCCCACACAATCAAAGATTGTCCCCTTCTCTGGTCGCCTGCCACAAAAACACCTGGTACATTGGTCTTGTAGTTCAATGGAGAGGCATTGATATTGGTCCTTGGGTCCATTTTTAGCCCCAATTGGTCGGCAATAGTGGTTTCAGATCCCGTGAATCCTAGAGCCAATAATACCAAGTCACATTCCCATTCTTTTTCTGAACCTTCAACTTCTTTCAATACAGGCCGCTGTCCAGGAGCTTTTTCCCAAACCACTTCTGAGGTCACGAGACTTTTTAGATTGCCGTCCGCATCTGCATTGAAATGCTTTGTGGAAATGCTGAACACCCTTTCCGCACCTTCCTTGTGTGAGGTACTGGTGCGCAATCGCATCGGCCAGAATGGCCATGGTTGATCTTCAGGTCTGTCAGGTGTGCCTTTGGGCATGATTTCAAAATTGGTAACGGATACGGCCCCATGTCTTATGGAAGTCCCAATACAATCGGAACCCGTGTCGCCCCCGCCTATAACGATGACTTTTTTCCCTTTTGCCGAAATCTCCTCGCCTTTATATGGGATGCCATCCACTTTTCTGTTGTTTTGTGGTAAAAAATCCATGGCCTGGACCACTCCTTTAAAGTCTGAACCTGGTATCGGCAGGCTTCTTCGTACGGTGGCCCCTCCACAGAGTAACACGGCATCAAAGTCCTTCTTCAGATCGTTCGCATCGATATCCGCACCTACATGTACTCCAGTTTTGAACTCAATACCTTCCTTGCGCATCACGTCGATACGTCGATCGATGATGTTCTTCTCCATTTTGAAGTCAGGTATGCCATATCGGAGCAATCCACCTACCTTTTCATCGCGCTCAAAAACGGTGACATGGTGTCCGGCCCTGTTAAGTTGTTGGGCGGCTGCCAAACCTGCGGGTCCAGAACCTATCACGGCCACCTTTTTTTCGGTCCGTTTAAGGGGTGGCTCCGGTTTGATCCAGCCATTTTTAAATGCCGTTTCCACGATGTTCTTTTCAATGTTTTCTATGGAAACAGGGTCTTCATTGATGCCCAATACACATGCTTCCTCGCAAGGGGCTGGACACAATCGACCTGTAAACTCTGGAAAATTGTTGGTGGAGTGCAAGATCTTGGCCGCTTTTTCCCATTTTCCTTGATACACGGCATCGTTGAAATCCGGGATCAGGTTCCCTAGCGGACATCCGCTATGGCAAAATGGAATGCCGCAATCCATGCACCTGGCTCCTTGGTTTCTAACTTCACCTTCTTGCAGGGGCAATGTGAATTCCTTGTAATTTTTGATACGTTCCTTGACAGGGGCATAGTTTTCATCCTTTCTGTCAAATTCCATAAATCCTGTAGTCTTTCCCATGTCCAAAAATTATAGGGTTTGCATTTTTTCTTGTTCCAATCGTATGAGGGCCTGACGGTATTCTTCAGGGAATACTTTGATGAATTTTGGCAAATATTCTTCCCAATGTTCCAAAATTTCTTGGGCCAATGGGCTCAACGTGGCATTGTAATGGTTTTCGATCAATTCCCTTAGTTCCTTGATGTCATTGTCCTCGTTCACGGGAAGTAGGTTCAGTGCCTCACCGTTGCAATTCCGCTCAAAGGAGCCATCCTTGTTATAGACGTAGGCAATACCACCGCTCATTCCGGCCCCGAAGTTTCTTCCCACGGTTCCCAAGATCACGGCAACACCTCCTGTCATATATTCACAACCGTGGTCACCGATGCCTTCCACAACAGCTTTGGCACCAGAGTTCCGCACGCAGAAGCGTTCTCCGGCTTTTCCGTTGATATAGGCTTCTCCTGAAGTGGCCCCATAAAGCGCCACGTTACCGATGATCACATTTTCCTCTGGTTTAAAAGTGGATTTAAAAGGAACCTTGACCACCAATTTGGCTCCAGAAAGTCCTTTTCCTAGGTAATCGTTGGTGTTTCCATTGACGACCATGGTGAGACCCTTCGTGGCAAAGGCACCAAAACTTTGTCCGGCAGATCCTGTGAAATTCAATCTAAGGGTATTGTCTGGAAGCCCGTCAGCACCATAAATTTTGGATATTTCATTGCTGATGATGGCCCCGACAGACCTGTCCGTATTGTAGATCGGGAAGTCCAAACTCGTCTTCTCTTTTCTGAAAAGGGCTGGGTGCGCCTTGGCAATGATGCCGAATTCAATGGATTTGCTGATGTCATGCACCTGTTTTTCGGTATTGTAGAGTTTGGTCCCTTCGGGCACATCCACTTGGTACAATATCGGGGTAAGGTCTATTCCAGCGGCTTTGTAATGTTCTATGGCCTTCTTTCTATCCAGTTTCTGTACTTGCCCCACCATTTCGTTCACGGTCCTGAAGCCCAACTTGGCCATGATTTCGCGAAGTTCTTGGGCCACGAAGTACATGTAGTTGACCACATGTTCCGGTTTTCCTTGGAACTTTTTGCGCAATTCCGGATTTTGGGTAGCAATACCTACCGGACAGGTATTCAAGTGGCACACCCGCATCATGATACAGCCAGAGGCTACCAAAGGTGCGGTTGCAAAACCAAATTCCTCTGCGCCCAAAAGACAGGCAATCGCCACATCCCTTCCTGTCTTCAATTGTCCATCACATTCCAGTACCACCCTATTTCTAAGGTCGTTCAGTACCAAGGTCTGTTGTGCTTCCGCAACCCCAAGTTCCCAAGGTAGTCCCGCATGTTTCAATGAGGTCAACGGGGATGCCCCGGTACCGCCATCAAACCCAGAGATAAGGATAACGTCGGCCTTTGCCTTGGATACCCCGGCGGCCACAGTGCCCACACCTACTTCCGATACCAGTTTCACATTGATCCTGGCTTCCCTATTGGCCGATTTTAGATCGTAGATCAATTGGGAAAGGTCCTCAATGGAATAAATGTCGTGGTGCGGTGGTGGGGAAATAAGCCCAACATAAGGTGTCGAGTTCCTGGTCTTGGCTATGGCAGGGTTCACTTTTGGGCCAGGCAATTGTCCGCCTTCACCCGGTTTGGCCCCTTGTGCCATTTTGATCTGTATCTCCTGTGCATTGGTCAGATAGTTCGAGGTAACCCCAAAACGGCCCGATGCTACCTGTTTTATGGCACTGTTCTTCCAGTCGCCGGTCTGACTTCTATAAAAACGAGCCGGATCTTCTCCTCCTTCACCCGAATTGCTTTTTCCTCCGATCCGGTTCATGGCAATCGCCAGGTTTTCATGTGCTTCCTTACTGATACTTCCGTAGGACATGGCCCCGGTCTTGAACCGTTTTACGATTTCGGTCCAAGGCTCCACTTCCTCGATGGGAATTGGGTCATAGTTCGAAAAATCGAACAGTCCACGGATGGTCATAAGGTTTTTGGATTGCTCATTCACCAGTTCGGAATACTCTTTATAGGTTTCCGGCTCGTTATTGCGTACCGATTTCTGAAGTTTGGCGATAGTCAATGGATTGAACATGTGTTTCTCGCCATTCCTTCTCCATCGGTACTCTCCACCAACCTCAATGTCGAGATTGGCTGCTAATTCCTGTGTTGTGAATGCTTTTTTATGGCGTTTGGCCACCTCTTTCTCAATTTCATATAGACCTATTCCCTGAATACGTGTTGGGGTATTGGGGAAATATTTGTCCACTACTTTGGTGTTTATGCCAATGCATTCGAATAGTTGGGACCCTCGATAGGAGTTCAATGTGGAGATCCCAATTTTGTTCATCACCTTCAAGATGCCCTTGCCAACTGCTTTGTTGTAATTTTTGATGGCTTCTTCAAAGGTGTAGTCGGTGATGTTGTTCTCGGTCAGTTGCTCGCCGATGATCTCGTTTACCAGATATGGGTTGATGGCACTTGCCCCAAAACCGAACAGCAATGCAAAATGGTGCACTTCCCGTGGTTCTGCAGATTCAATGATGATGCTCAACTTGGAGCGTCTGCCCATTTTGCTCAGGCCGCTGTTCACATAGGAACAGGCCAAAAGTGCAGGTATGGCTGCCATTTCGGAACTTACCATCCTGTCCGATAGGATAATGATGTTGGCCCCTTGGCCAATGGCATCCAGAGCCTGTTGCAATAAAGATTGCAAGGCTTCCTCCAGCCCGTTGTGCCCTTTGGCAATTTCGTAGAGCATGGAAATGGACACCACTTTATAATCCGGACTGGCATCGTAGTTTTTGATCTTGTCCAAATCCTCTTTGGAGATCACGGGGTTTTGGATCTTCAATTTTCTACAGTGCAGTTCGGAAATCTCGAAGATATTTTGGTCGCTTCCCAGTGTAAGGCTGATATCTGTGATCAATTCTTCCCGGATACCATCCAAAGGAGGATTGGTTACCTGGGCGAACAGCTGTTTGAAATAATTATAGATCAATTGGGGCCTTTCGGAAAGTACAGCAATGGGCGTGTCCGATCCCATGGACCCAATGGGCTCCTTACCATGCTCTGCCATGGGCATGATGATGGTGTTGATGTCCTCGTGGGTATAGCCGAAAGCGGCCCGTCTTGTTTTTAGTGGAAATTCCCCAAAAAACACGGGGCAATCATTATAAGGGATGTCCCTCAAATGGACCAGATTGTCTTTTAGCCATTTTTGATAGGGATGTTTTTTTGCGATGGACTCCTTGATCTCCTCATCGTTCACGATGCGTCCCTCTTCCATGTTCACCAAGAACATTTTACCTGGCTCCAATCGGCCGTGGAATTCAATATCCTCTGGCTCCAGTTCCACCACCCCGGTCTCGGAGGACATGATCACGTATCCTTTTTTGGTGACCGAATATCGGGATGGGCGCAGACCGTTTCGGTCCAATACCGCCCCAATATAATTCCCGTCGGTGAAGGGAATGGATGCGGGTCCGTCCCAAGGCTCCATCAAGCAGGAGTTGTATTCATAGAACGCTTTTTTGGTTTCGGACATTTCGGGATTTTTTTCCCATGCTTCCGGTACCAACATCATCATAACTTCGGGAAGGGAACGACCTGTCATCAATAGGAGTTCCACGACCATGTCCATGCTGGCGGAATCTGATTTTCCGGGAAGGACTATGGGCAGTATTTTTTTGATATCGTCCCCGAACCAGTCACTTTTCATCAATTCTTCCCGGGAACGCATGCGAGACACATTGCCCCTTAACGTATTGATTTCCCCGTTGTGGCACATGTAGCGGAAAGGCTGTGCAAGGTCCCAAGTGGGGAAGGTGTTGGTGGAGAACCTTTGGTGGACGAGGGCCAAACGGGTGACCACTCGTGGGTCCAAAAGGTCTTCATAATATTTGCTGATGTCCTTGGGGACCAAAAGTCCCTTGAAAATAATGATCTTGGTGGAAAGGCTGGGCAAATAGAAAAACTGGCTTTGGGAAAGTTTGCTTTCTATGATGGTATGCTCGGTGATTTTCCGGGCGATGAAAAGTTTGAGGTTGAATTGGAAATCGTCCAATGCCTCTCCCTTTGCTATAAATACTTGCTTTAGATAGGGCTCGGTCTCTGCGGCAATCCTTCCGGGTACGGAACGGTTGACGGGCACATCGCGCCAGCCCAACAAATGAAGCCCTTGGGCTTTCATGTTTTCCTCAAGGACCTTTATGCAAAAGTCCCTTTGGTTTTCCTTTTGCGGAAGAAACACGTTGCCCACGGCATACTCCCCGGCCTCAGGTAGGGAGAACTTGCAGACTTCATTGAAAAAGTCGTGTGGGATATCGATCAGGATTCCGGCTCCATCTCCTGTTTTTCCATCCGAACTCACCGCTCCCCTGTGCTCCAGTTTGTCAAGGATTTCTAGGGCCTTGTGTATGATATCGTTGGATTTCCTTCCTTTTAGGCTGCAAATGAATCCTGCACCACAGTTGTCGTGCTCAAATTCTGGCAGATATAGACCTTGCTTTTTCAATTTCATCATTATCGTATTTCCTCAAAAATATCAATTCTAATGAATAAAATATAAGGTTTTAATTGATTATCAGGAGAATAATCAACGTATTCACATAAAGGTTAAAAAATGCTTAAAATGAAAATAGGAGTAATGTTAAATTATCATTATCTCAAAATAGTCTCTTTTTGACCCCTTATCCCTTAAGGAAGACAGGATAAATGCTGGTTTCCTGTAGGTTTCAGGCGGGTTGCTTATGAAAGTATGGGGGTGTTGTCGATAAAATGCATTTCATCGGATGCTCACCCCCTAAAATTGATAGGGGGTCAATCTTTAATGACACTTCTGGAGATGACTATTTTCTGTATTTCAGAGGTCCCTTCGTAGATTTGGGTGATCTTGGCATCGCGCATCAATCGTTCCACATGATAATCTTTGACAAAGCCATTGCCACCGTGGATCTGTACGGCTTCGACCGTAGTTTCCATCGCCACATCCGATGCATAGAGTTTGGCCATTGCCCCAGAGAGGGTGTAGTCGTTGCCATTGTCCTTGTCGGTGGCTGCTTGGTATACCAGTAGGCGAGCTGCCTGTATTTTGGTGTGCATTTCGGCCAGTTTGAAGGCTATGGCCTGATGGTTTGCGATTTCAGTGCCAAAAGCCTTTCGTTGCTTGGAATATTGTAGTGCCAGATCATAGGCGCCAGCAGCAATGCCCAATGCTTGTGCGGCTATGCCGATCCGTCCACCGGCCAAGGTCTTCATGGCAAATTTGAATCCAAAGCCATCCGCACCGATGCGGTTTTCCTTGGGGACCTTCACATCGTTGAAGAGCAGGGAGTGGGTATCACTTCCTCTGATTCCCAGCTTGTTTTCTTTGGGACCTATTTCAAAACCGGGCATTCCTTTTTCAACAATAAGGGCGTTGATACCATGGTGGCCTTTGTCCAAATGGGTTTGCGCGATGACCAAAAAGACTTCGGCCCTGCCGCCATTGGTGATCCAGTTTTTGGTGCCGTTGAGGAGATAGTGGTCCCCTTTGTCTATGGCCGTCGTTTTCTGGGAGGTGGCATCGCTTCCGGCCTCGGGCTCAGACAGGCAGAATGCCCCGATGATCTCGCCAGAGGCCAAACGGGTCAGGTATTTTTGCTTTTGCTCCTCAGACCCATAGGTTTCGAGGCCCCAGCAGACCAGGGAGTTGTTCACGGAAACCATCACAGAGGCAGAGGCGTCCACTTTGGACAGCTCTTCCATGGCGAGCACGTAGGCTTGGGTGCCCAGCCCACTACCGCCATATTTTTCATCGACCATCATGCCCATGAACCCAAGTTCGCCCATTTTCCGGACCAGTTCATCGGGAAACTTTTGTGCATCGTCCCGTTCGATGACGCCTGGTAAAAGTTCGTTTTGGGCAAAATCCTTTGCCGCCTGTTGAATCATCAATTGCTCTTCTGTGAGTGAGAAATCCATAATACTGAAAAATAATTAAAAACGGAGTACAAATATAGTATTCCGGTGATAATATCGCATAAAAATGTTGATATAAACGAGAATGATATAATTTTTCTGAAAACCTTAAGGAGATATTTTTTTTGCTTTCACAATATTTTAAGGGAATAAGATTATGCGGAAAAACTCATTTTGAATATCTTTAACGCTTAGATAACTACTCAACAAAACGATTCCTTAATTAAACCAAACTTAACATGGAGACCCTCTTAGTTGTCATTTTTGTAATTGGATATTTGGCAATTACGCTTGAACACAATCTAAAGATAGATAAACTTATTCCGGCCTTGGCAATGATGGCCATCCTTTGGGCCATGATGGCCTTTGGCCTTGATGGGTTCACCACTTGGTTCGATTCTGGTAACCATGCGCTTTTGGAGAACTTTTCCTCTTTTGGCCATGAAGAAAAGACCCATCTTTTGGAAGAAACCTTGCTGCACCATTTAGGAAAGACCTCGGAGATTTTGGTTTTCCTTTTGGGGGCCATGACCATAGTGGAGATCATCGACTATTTTGATGGTTTCTCCACCATCAAATCTTTTGTGAAGACCAGGAGCAAAAAGAAGATCCTATGGATATTTTCCTTTATGGCCTTCATCCTTTCCGCTATCATTGACAACCTTACTGCGACCATCGTGTTGATTTCCATTCTTCAGAAAATCGTAAAGGACAGGGAAATCAGGATCTGGTACGCGGGTCTTATCATTATTGCGGCCAATGCAGGTGGGGCCTGGTCTCCCATTGGGGATGTTACCACCACCATGTTGTGGATCGGGAACAAAGTGTCCACGGCCTTGTTGATAGAGCACTTATTGGTGCCATCGTTGGTCTGTATGTTGATTCCTTCGTTCATTGCGTCTTTCCTTCCTGCTTTCAAAGGGGAGATCGATGTGGAGGATGAAGAAGTGTCAAAATCAAAATATAGTTCCATTATGCTCTACTTGGGCTTGGGGGCCATTGTGTTTGTGCCCATCTTCAAGACCATTACCCACTTGCCACCCTATGTGGGCATGATGTTGTCCTTGGCCATTGTGGCCACATTTGCTGAAATCTACAGTAACCGAAAAATTGCAATTTCTTCTGTTGACCATGACAGTGATGCGGCATCGCACCATAGTCCGGTACACAGCGCCCTTACCAAGATCGAATTGCCCAGTATCCTCTTTTTCTTGGGTATTTTGATGGCGGTGGCGGCTTTGGAATCCTTGGGTCTTCTGTTCAATTTTGCTGAGGGCTTAAAACAAGGAATGCCGTTGATCGGTACCGAAATGGCGAGCACCCATGTTTCTGACTTGGTGGTGTTGCTTTTGGGTGTTGGTTCCGCTGTTATTGACAACGTGCCCTTGGTGGCTGCCAGTTTGGGGATGTTCTCAGAGCCGTTGGATGATCAGTTGTGGCACTTCATCGCCTATTCTGCAGGTACGGGGGGCAGTATGCTCATTATCGGTTCCGCAGCAGGTGTTGTGGCCATGGGAATGGAGAAAATAGACTTCTTTTGGTATCTCAAAAAGATATCTTGGTTGGCCTTTTTGGGCTTTATAGGTGGAGCAATATGCTTCATGGTGATGCGATATTTGTTCTAAATCATACTTTAGTCCAAAAATCTCCGTTATAATTGCAACTTAAATTGGGGATTTTATATGATTATTTTTCAGGAAGCAACGGAAGGAACCGAGGCAATGGCCTCTATTTCAGAAGAGAAGACCCTTTCCGTAATAGACCTTATTGTGAATGGAGGTACAGGGAGCATTGTGATCATCATGGTGCTTTTCGTGCTGCTCTTTGTGGCCATGTACATTTATTTTGAACGCATTTTTGCCATAAAGGCAGCGTCCAAAATCGACAAAAACTTCATGAACCAGATTCGTGACCACGTCATGAACGGAAAGTTGGAGGCGGCCAAATTGCTTTGCGCCCAAACCGATTCTCCCGTGGCGCGGCTTACGGAAAAAGGAGTGTCCAGAATAGGCAAACCTTTGGACGACATCAACACCGCTATTGAGAATGCGGGTACGCTTGAAGTTTACAAACTGGAGAAAAACGTGAGCGTACTGGCCACTGTGGCAGGAGCGGCACCCATGATCGGGTTCTTGGGAACCGTGATCGGGATGATCTTGGCCTTCCACGAAATGGCAAGTAGCGGCGGACAGGCCGAAATGGGGTCGTTGGCATCGGGTATCTATACCGCGATGACCACAACGGTTGCCGGATTGGTCGTGGGAATCATTGCGTACATAGGGTACAACCACTTGGTGAACAGGACGGACAAAGTAGTCCATCAGATGGAGGCCAATGCAGTGGAGTTCTTGGACCTATTGAACGAACCCATATAGCATTCTGCCATGAAACTGAAGGGAAGGAACAAGATAAGCCCGGAATTCAGCATGTCATCCATGACGGACATTGTGTTCCTGTTGTTGGTGTTCTTCATGCTGACCTCCAATGCACCCAACGCGCTGGATTTGCTTTTGCCGAAGGCGAAAGGAAAATCTACCAACACACAGAATGTTTCGGTGACCATAAACAAGGACCTGAACTATTTTGTGAACAATCAGCAGATCAACAAAGAATACATTGAAATTGAATTAAAAAAGGCACTTGAAGGTCAAGACAAGCCTACCATCATCCTAAGGGCAGAAGAAAGCGTGGCCATCAAAGAAGCGGTCAACGTTATGGACATTGCCAATAGGAACAATTACAAGGTGATCTTGGCTGTGCGGCCAAAGTAATGTCATTTTTAGATACGAGACACAAGAAAAAATCCTTCACGCTTACCACATTGCTGTTGAGCGGGCTTTTGCTATTGCTTTTTTACATAGGCCTTACCTATCTTGACCCGCCCATTGAAAATGGGATTGCGGTGAATTTTGGGACCATGGATTTTGGCAGTGGAGAAGTCCAACCCAAAGAAAAAATAAGGTCCGAGCCGCAAGAAGTGGTTAGCGAACCCGTGCAGCAGGTGCAAGAAGTGCAGCCACAGGAGGAAACTGTGGAAGAAGCTCCAGTGGAAAAGGTCCTGACCAGTGACAATGAAGAGAGCATCAAGATAAAGCAGCAGCAAGAAGCCAAACGCAAGACCGATGAGGCAGCCGAAAAGGCCAAGGCTGAAGCCGATCGGATTGCCAAGGAGAAAAGGGATGCCGAAGAAAAAAAGCGGCAGGAACAGCAGGCCAAGAAAGACAAGTTAGATGCCCTTATTGGAGGCGTTGCAAAATCTGATGGTACCGCCACAGGCAGTGAGGGCGATGACAATAAAGCGGGGGACAAGGGCCAACCTGATGGTGATCCATACGCGCCTACTTATTATGGTGCTCCAGGAGTTGGAAATGGAGGTTCTGGTTATGGTTTAAGAGGAAGAACTTTATCGAATCAAGGAAAAGTTCCGCAAGATTGCAATGAAGAGGGAGTAGTATGGGTTAAGATTACTGTTGATAAATCAGGTAGAGTGATCAATGCTGAGCCCGGTGTCAAAGGAACCACCAATAATGCACCATGCCTATTGGAGCCAGCTAAAAGAACGGCAATGCTCCACAAATGGAATGCCGATTCCAAAGCTCCAAATGAGCAGATCGGGTTTGTAGTGGTCAACTTTAAACTGGGGCAGTAGTGACCTATAAGGAAACTCTGGACTGGATGTTCGGCCAGTTGCCCATGTACCAGCAAAAAGGTGCCGCGGCCCTGAACGCCAAGTTGGACAACATCATCCTTTTTTCCGATGTTTTGGGCAATCCCCACACCAAGTTCAAGACCATCCATGTGGCCGGGACCAACGGAAAAGGGTCCAGTAGTCATATGTTGGCCTCGATACTCCAAGAGGCAGGCTACAAAGTAGGGCTGTACACCTCGCCACATCTCAAGGATTTTAGGGAACGCATCAAGATCAATGGTAAACCCGTGGAGAAGAAGTTCGTGAAAGAATTTATCGATGGGAACAAAACCTTTTTGGAGTATCACAGACTGTCTTTTTTTGAAATGACCGTGGGGATGGCCTTTCGCTATTTTGCCAAGGAGGAGGTGGATGTTGCTGTTGTTGAAGTGGGACTGGGCGGACGATTGGACTCTACCAATATCATAACCCCTGAAGTGTCCCTCATTACCAATATAGGACTCGACCACACCCAGATTTTGGGCGACACACTACAAAAAATCGCTTTGGAAAAGGCGGGAATCATCAAGCCCAATGTGCCTGTGGTGATCAGTGAACGACAACCCGAGACCGAGACCATTTTCAACTTGATTGCCCATCAATTGAAGTCCAAGATCGTTTTTGCGGACGAACTTTCCCATCCGACCTATGTGACAGATTTGTTGGGAGATTATCAAGAACGAAACATGAAAGGGGTTTTGGCCTGTATCCGACAGTTGGAAAGTTTCGAGATTTCCGAAGATCATATTTTCAATGGTTTGAAGAGGGTAGTGGCCAATACGGGACTGATGGGGAGATGGCAGATTTTGAAGGAAAACCCATTGGTGGTCTGCGATACGGCCCATAACAAGGAAGGACTTTTGTGGGTGTTGCAACAGGTGAAAAGGCAACAATACAGACAATTGCATATCGTGTTGGGTTTTGTGAGCGATAAAGATGTGAAGGGGGTATTGCAGATGTTTCCCAAAGAAGCTAAATACTACTTCGTGAAGCCGAATATTTCTCGGGGCATGGCTGTGGAAGAATTGGCATCATTGGCCTCGCAACAGGGCCTTGATGGCAAAACCTACAAGACGGTAAAGAAAGGATTGAAAGCGGCCCTTGCTGCTGCGGAAACGGAAGATATGGTCTATGTGGGTGGAAGTACTTTTGTCGTTGCTGAAGTAGTTTGATTTTTTTCTTTCTTTTTGTTTTTTTAATCAAAAACTGTGTTATATTTGCACTCCAATTCAGGAAAATAATTGGGCGCTTAGCTCAGCTGGTTCAGAGCACCTCGTTTACACCGAGGGGGTCGGGGGTTCGAACCCCTCAGCGCCCACAACATCAAAAGCGGTCAAATCACAAGATTTGACCGCTTTTTTTTGCCCGAAATCCAAGGCTCCTTTTTGGGGATTGTCAAGCCAAACAAAAATAACGAAGCCCAAAATTTACTTGATCAAGGCACTGGGAGAGCGACCAAATTGTTTTTTGAAACATTTGCTAAAGTAAAAGGGGTCTTTAAAGCCAACCATGTCCGCCACTTCGGAAACATTGTAATTCCGGGTACGCAACAGATGGGCAGATTTTTTTAGGCGTATGGTCTTGATGAACTCATTTGGGGAAAGATCGGTAAGTTCCGTTATTTTACGATAGAGTTTGGAGGAACTTAAGCCCAATTCCTTGCAAATAAAGCTGGAGGAAAGTTCCGAATCATCAATATTTTCCTCGATCAAATCTTTGATTTTGGTGATCAATTCAATATCTATCTGTGAGTGCGCCAAAGTCAACACATCACTTTCTACCTCACCTGAAAATTTTTGTTTTAGATCGAAATGGTTCTTAAGGATATTGTCAATGCGGGTCTTTAAAAGTGAAGGGTCAAAAGGTTTCACCAAATATCCGTCAACACCGATCTTATAGCCATTGATCCTGTTCTCGTTTTCTGCAAGTGCCGTGAGGAGCACTACGGGAATATGGCTGAGGTTTTCGTCCTTTTTCAGTTCTTTTACAAATTCAAAGCCATCCATTTTAGGCATCATTACATCTGCCACGCAGAGGGTCGGCTTTATTTTTCTACAGATCTTTAAGCCTTCTTTCCCGTTTTCGGCCTCGTATACCTTATAAAAATCAGAAAGATATTCCACTACATATTTTCGTAGTTCCGCATTGTCCTCAATGATCAATATCTTTTGCTTGACCTCAACATTGTTCTTGTTCGTTGGAGCGCTTTTGAACGAAGCCTCCAATTTTTTAATGGGAATCAAGGCATCATCAATAATGTCCTTGTTAGGAGGAAAATCGCCCAGTTCTTTTTTGGAAAAGGCCGATTTGTGAACGGGAAGTACCACTGTGAACACACTTCCTTTGCCGGGCTGGCTCTCTACCTTTATTTCCCCCTTGTGGATTTCCACCAACGATTTTACCAGGGATAGGCCAATGCCGGTGCCCGTAGAGTTGCCCGTGCCGTTCTGGACTTGGTAAAACCTGGAAAAAATACGCTCTTGGCTCTCCAGAGGTATACCGATACCGTCATCACTTACTTCAATGACCAATTTTTTGTGGGTCTCGTTTTCCTTGAATCCGATGAACAGATCCACATTTCCATACTCGTTGGTAAATTTTAGGGCATTGGACAACAGGTTGAAAAGGATCTTATTGTATTTGTCGATATCGATCCAACATTTCATGGAACTTTCCTCCACATTCAGGTTTAAGGTGATGTTTTTCGCATGGGCCACTTCCACGAAGGAGTTCAATATGTTCTCCGTTCGGACCAGAATGTCTGTTTTGAAGACTTTTAGGGCCAATTCCCCTGTTTCGGCCCTTCTAAAGTCCAAGATCTGGTTCACCAAGCGCAACAATCGCTCTGCGTTTTGCTGAATAAGATTTCCCCGGCCTTTGGAATAGGGACTGAGTTCTTCCTGCTCCAACAGCTGTTTTACCGGTCCAAGGATCAAGGTCAAGGGAGTTCTCAGTTCATGGGATATGTTGGTGAAAAAGCGCAGTTTCTCATTGTTCAATTTTTCATCCCGTTCCCGCTGTACCTTTTCCATCAAAAGCTCCCGTTTCAATTTGAGGCGGGAGCGGATCTGCTTTCTGGCAAAGAAGGTGATCAATCCCAGTACCAGGGCTATCAATCCCAGACCCTTGCCCGTCAACCAAAAAATAGGCAAAACGGTGATCTCATAAGTTGACGTTTCACTCCAGTTGCCGTCACTGTTCCTTGAGCGTACCTCAAACGTGTAATCTTTTGACGGCAGGTTGGTGTATTGTACGGTCCTTGAGTCGCTGGTGGTCTCTATCCAATGTTCATCGAAACCTGAAAGCCTATATTGAAACCTGTTCAATCTTTCATTGGTGTAGGAGGGCGATGAGAATTGGAAGGATATGTTTCTGTTCTTATAGTCCAAAACCATACGTTTGGAAAAGTTCAGGTCCATTTCCAAGGGAACCTGCCCGTTGATGTCCAATCCAGGAAACACTTCCTTGTTCTGAATTTTAAAGCTCGTGATCACCGGAGGCGGCACATAGGTGTTCTCTTTGATTGTATTTGGCTCAAAGTAGATGATCCCGTTTTGTGCGCCCACATAGATCCGGGAATCGTTAAATTCAAAAAAACCGTTCCTACTAAAAACATCCAACCTGTTTCCACTTTCAATATGGTAGAAATGTACCTCATCGGAATGTGGTTCGTATCTGGCCAGACCATTATTGTTCATGTTCAGCCAAAGTGTTCTTGAGCTGTCAATTTCGATATCGGTGATCCACTTGCCCAATAGTTCTGCTGGGTGGGAAATCCTATCGAATTTGTCTTTTTCTGCATCGTATTTTGCAATTCCATTGCGAGTGGATACCCAAACATGGGATTCATCATCCACCAAGATATCGGTGATGTAATTGTGGGGAAGTCCCTCATTGTTTTCGGCATCACTTCTATATTGTTTGCTCATCCTTGTTTCCACATCATAATGGATCACCCCATCCTTGGTGGATAGCCAAAGCGCATTTCCCTGTCGTTTGATTTTATCAATTTCGGCATCGGGCAGTATGGCCTTTGGTCCAATGGGCACCATCGTTTTGGCATCCAAAAATCGGACACCCTCACCAAAGGAACCAACGATCAGTGTATTGGGGTCATATTTCAAGAAGGCCAGCACCGGAGAACTTATAAAGCCGATGTCCTTTATTGCTGAGCTATCGGTCACATAATCATAGATGAGGACCTTCCCGTTCCAGAGACCACAGTAGAAGATTTTTCCGTCGTCGGAATAAATGCTGGTAATGTTGTTCGTTTTATAGTGCAAGGGCACAAAACGTTCACCTTTGGAGATGAACAATCCATTATTTTTGGTGGCCACAACAAGGCGGCCATCATAGGTTTTGGAAAATCCTTTAATGGTCGGCGCCTTATTGTCTATATATAAGGAAATGTCCTTGTTGATCTTGAACTGGTTTTCATACGGATCATATTTGTCCAGACCATTTTCCGTTCCGATCCAGAGTACCCCGGAACCGTCAAAGTAAAGCGCGGAAATCAAGTTGTCGACCAAAGAGGTATCATCGGACAATATGGAAAAGTGTCGTTCAAAATCGCCTTTGGCAATGTCCTCCAAGTTCTTGCATACAATAAGTCCGCCCAGTGTGCCAAGCCAAAACTTACCATCAGGCGCCCTTGCGATCGATAGAAAATAAGGCCCAAGGTCTTCCCGGACCACATCATCTTCTATATACAGGTTCTCAAAAGTGTCCGATTGCCTGTCCAATTTATAGAGTCCTTTTCGGGTCCCTGCAAAGATGTCCGACTTATGGTCTTGGTAAATAAAATGGATGTATGGGTATTTTTCATCCGAATGGGGTACGGACAAGGTATAATTGGTGTACTGCGAAATGATCCCTTGGGCATTCAAGATAATTTTGGCGATGGAAACACCATTATAGCTTCCGATCCAAATATTACCTTCATTGTCCTCGAAGATTTCCTTGATGTAGTCATAGTTGGGAAGATTGACCTTTGTGAAGACTTTCTCCGAAACATCGTACGTAAAAAGCCCATTGTATTTGGTGCCTACCCATACCCTTTTATGGCGGTCGATATGTACCGCCCGGATCTCCTCATATGGGAAACTATCCTGGCTGCCTTTGTTGTGCAAAAAATCAACAAGTTGGTGGGTTGCCGTATTAAAAAGCAAAAGACCTTTGTTGGTGCCGATCCACATGTTGTTCGTGGTCGGGTCGAGTTGCATATCGGTTACATCCGCTTTGTAAATGTCACTATCTACGGAAGACGATAAAAGATCGGGCTTGAACTGGTATCCATCAAATCGATTTAGTCCAGAAAAAGTGCCCAACCACAGAAAACCTTGCTGGTCCTGTATGATATGCCGTACCGAATTATGGGACAGCCCGTTTTTATCATTATAATGGTTGAATTTTAAATGTTGCGCATCTACATTGAAACAGAGAACAAAAACAAGTAGGATTGCGGCGTACATTTTCATAAAAGCAGTATTTGCCATAGGCTACTAGAAATGATCAACTTGTTTTGAGTCACTTGGCCCAACTTCCCATCCCAAATGAGTATCCATGTTCAAGAATCCTGATGTAATCTGCGGGCCCTTCGGTACTGTAAAAGTGGTCAATCAAATATATTTCTTTTGGCAAGTATTCGGTTGGTTTGGACAGACCAATAGATGGAATATTTAACCAAATCCATGGAAATAAGCTTCTGCAACATGGGTTTTAGGGATCAACAAACACCATAAAATTCCATGGCATGGTAGGTTGCTGATCAAAGGCGCATGATAGACCCCAAATCCAGACACACCGCAGAGTCTCCCATAAAATTGCCCGTATCTCTTGTTCTGAATTTCCGCCAGATTTCTATTCGTCCACATCATGTTGGATGAAATATTACATGATTTTGATTGAAAATCACATTTTCTTTGAGGGCAAACAATTGTAAAATTGCTAGAAAATTAACCAAACAAACTTTAAATGAATAAGATTAAATTAGTTTTATCGACTTTCTTTCTGGTTTTATCATTTACATCTTGGTCTCAATCCACGGTGGTGTCTGGTGTTGTGTTGGACAACAACAACACGCCACTGGCAGGCGTAAATGTGGTTCAGAAAGCAACCACCAATGGTGTGGTGACCGATTTTGATGGAAAGTTCTCCATTGATGTACCTGCACAGGACGCCACTTTGGTGTTTTCGTACATTGGATTTCTGACCCAGGAAATTGAAGTGGGCGGCTCCCAAACCAATTTGAGGATTCAGATGGTGGAAGACGCGGCCTTATTGGATGAGGTGGTGATCATAGGATATGGTCAGGCCAAAAAGAGCGATCTCACAGGAGCTGTTGCATCCCTTAAAGCTTCAGACATAGCAAGAGCCAATCCCGTTTCCGCGGCCCAAGGTATCCAAGGGCAGATGGCAGGGGTCAACATCATCAAAAGAAACAATAGACCCGGTTCTGGTCTCGACATTAGGATCAGGGGGCTTAGTTCCATCGATTTCAGCAATGAACCTTTGATCGTTATCGATGGGATACAAGGTGCCGATCTGAACACGGTGAATCCCACCGATATCGAAACCATTGATATCCTAAAAGATGCTTCTTCCACGGCGATCTATGGATCACGTGGCGCAAATGGTGTGGTCATTGTTACCACCAAACGTGGTACCAAAGGGAAAATGACATTGAGCTACAATGGATATTCCGGGCTTAAGATGCCGTCCTATTTGCCAGAAATGCAAAATGCCCAACAATTTTATAAGGCAAGTACCGAAGCTAGGGTGCAGAATGGGTATGATGCCAAAGCATTCACATCAACCGAGATGGAAGTGTTGGCCTCCGGTAATGGCGTGGATTGGGTGGACGAAGTGACCCGTTCGGCGCTGCAGACCAGCCACAATGTTTCTTTGAGTGGAGGGGCAGAGAATGTCAACTACTACTTTTCCTTAGGTTATTTGAATGAGGATGGTACACTCAAAGACACTGATTTTAAAAGATATACCATCAATGGTGGGTTGGATGGCAACGTTACGGAGCAGGTCAAGGTTGGGTTCACCATGAACTATACCAATTCCTTGATCAATTTAGGTTCCCGTGAATCACTTCGTGGTGCATATAGGGCACGCCCCACAGGAGTGGTCTATTTTGATGAGATTCTGAATCCCAGTGAAAACAACGATGTGGAGCACGATGGATATGCGGTATGGATGGGAATGAACGACAAACAGGTGTTGAATCCGATCATAGAGGCCGATAGAAGAAATTTCCAGTTGGAGACCCTTAGTTCCGATTTTAGGGGGAATGCATATGTAGAGGTGACCCCATTTGAGGGATTGAGCCTAAAATCATCCCTTTCTGCAAGAAAGTATGATGCCAGGGATGGAATGTACCGTGGGACTTTCACAAAAGATCAAAGGGCGAGTTTGCCTCCAAGGGCCAACAGCAGCTACCAAGTATTGACCAATTATACGTTTGACAATATCATCAACTACCAGAAAACTTTTGGAAAAAGCAGTATAAATGCGACCGTGGCACAAAGTGCCTTCAAAGAAAGAGTGGAGGTAATGGGCCTCGATGTGGAAAATCTACCCTATGATTCATCATGGTATGCCGTCAATACCGCAGGCACCATCAACTCGGTGAATTCCAATTTGACCGAAAGGACCATTTCTTCCTATATGGGCAGGCTTGTGTATGGATTCAACGATAACAGGTATCTCTTGACCGTAACTGGAAGATGGGACGGTGCCTCGCAATTGGGTGACGGGAACAAATGGGATTTTTTCCCATCCGCGGCCTTGGCCTGGAAAATCAGTGATGAAAACTTCCTAAAAGACAGCGAGACCATATCGAATATGAAAATTAGGGTAAGTTATGGTACCGTGGGCAACAGTGCCGTTGATCCCTACAGTACCCTGACCCGACTTTTGCAGACACCATACGCCTTTGGCGAAGCTCCGGCATACGGTTTTGCCCCTGCTGCTTTGGTCGATAAGGATTTAGGATGGGAAAAAAGCAAGGAATTGAACATAGGACTTGATCTAGCTCTGTTCAATAATCGGATATCTTCCACCATAGAGGTTTATGACAGGGAGACCGTGGACCTGATTTATAGGGAACGCATCCCAACCTCGCAAGGTTTTGGGGAGTTCATCACCAATATTGGTTCGGTTTCCAATAAAGGAATAGAGGTGGCATTGAACACCAGAAACATTGTGAAGGATAAATTTACGTGGTCCACCTCTGTAAATTTCGCCAAGAACATCAATGAGGTGTTGTCCATTGGCAATAATGGAACCCTTGAAGATATTGGGTCCAACCTTTTTGTTGGTCAACCCTTAAATTCCAATTATTTCTATGAATTTGATGGTATTTGGCAATTGGATGAAGCCGAGGAAGCCGCAGTGTATGGACAGGTTCCCGGTTCTGTCAAAGTAGTGGACCAAAACCAGGACGGCAAAATCTCATCGGCCCCTGGGGAGGATGACAGGGTAATCTTGGGCTCCCAACAGCCAGACTGGACCATGGGGGTCACCAACAAATTTACCTTTGGTAACATTGACCTTTCCTTTTTGGCCTATACCGTACAAGGTGTACAATTTAGAAACAACTTTTTAAGTGGTACTATGGGAGAAGTGGGTAACGGCAGGTACAATGCCCTTAATTTGAACTATTGGACTCCCGACAACCCGACCAACGACTATTTTGGGGCCGGAATACCCAATCCTCATAGGCAGGCCATCCAGTATCAAGACGCTAGCTTTATACGTATTTCCGATATTACTTTGGGCTATACCATTCCATCACAGTTGGCTACAGATGTCCTTGGACTTCAGAACCTAAGGATTTATGCCCAAGTGATCAACCCATTCATTTTTCATGATTTTGATGGGATAGATCCTGAATTCAATTCCAGCGCCTATAACGATGATGTGTCCTCGACCACGATACTATTGGGGGTAAAATGTACTTTTTAATTTTAAAAAACAAGACATGTTTAGCAATAACAAATGTTTGTTCGTAGCCGGTATTTTTTCTTTGATCATAACATTGTCCGGTTGTAGCGAAGACTTTTTGAATGAAAACACGGTTTCCATTCAAACCACCGACACCTATTACACCACACCACAAGGGTATGAAGATTTGGTAAAATCGTGCTATACCTTATTAAGGGATATACACCAACAAAGGGAATTGGTACTTCCCGGTACCGATATCTTCACCAATGCAAATTGGATAGATGGCGCAGGGGATGCTTTCAATACCTATGATGTTAGACTCAATTCCTCCGTGGACGAACTCCAGGACCTATGGGATTTGTTATATCGTGAGGTATACAGGACCAATACCGTAATTTCCCGCCAAGGCAATGTGGAGGGCATGGATCCGGGCATTTTGTCCATACGTGTAGCCGAAGCCAAATTTCTCCGGGCCTTCAGTTATTTCTATTTGGTACAGCAATGGGGCGATATACCCATGCCCATCGAAGAGGTCGTGACCTCATCCCGTGAAGTGATCAAAATAAGCTCCAGCGAAGTTTATGACCAGATCATTTCCGACCTGGAGGAAGCTGAATCGGTTTTGCCTGTGAGCAGCCTCGATTATGGCCGGGCAACCAAAGGCGCCGCACAATTTTTATTGGCCAGGGTGCATTTGACCAGAGGTTGGAACTTCAATAATGCACTGGGAGGTACTCCTGCCGATTTTGAAAAGGCCCGGGAGTATGCCGATCAGGTCATTTCCGCGTATCCTTTGGCAACGGAGTATTCCGATTTGTTCCCACAAAGATCGGAAAACCCTTTGTTCGAAACATTTCCGGCACAGGATGATCAAAATCCTGAAATTGTTTTTGCCGTGCAGTTTGTGGATGATCCCATCACCAATTTTGGAGACCCGTCCAATAGTGATCGATTGGAAGGGAACGACTACCATTCCATATTCGGCGGATCACCGGATATTGTAGGTTCTGAAGGAAGGACCAGTACCTATAACAGATTTCTGCAAATTCATTTGGCCACACCGACCATGTATCGACTCTATGATCCAACCCTTGACAGAAGGTATCACCATAATTTCGTGGATGTTCAATACGCTTTGGTGAACGTGAACAATTTTGTGCCAGATCCAGCCAATCCATCAGAGACCATCAACATTATGAGAGGGGATTCCGTGCTCTATTTTCGACCTTGGAACGACCCAGCCTCGCTTTCAGATAAAGGGTTGGATGTTGGAGGAACCAAACCATATGCCGTGCTGAATGCCGATGAATATGGTGACAACGATCGAACCCCTTTTCATGGGGTGGACATTACACCAATGATGTGGAAGTTTTGGCAGCCGGGCATTGAGTATGGCGATGCCTTCGGAACCTTCGATTTTGCTTTGTTCCGTTCGGCCGAAGCCTATCTCATTGCGGCGGAAGCCATCTTAAAAGGAGCATCCAACGGAAATTTAGGAGGAGCCGAAAATTATTACAACAGTATTGTGGACAGGGCATTGGGCACCGATAGCGGCATGACTCCCCTGCAAGCGTTGCACCCAGAAGATGTTGCTTCACTCGAAACAGTCTCTTACCGTGCAGCGGGCAACCTGACCATCGATATGATCTTGGATGAAAGAGCAAGGGAACTGATGGGCGAATATTGTAGATGGTTCGATTTAAAAAGGACCGGAAAACTCATTGAGAATACACTCTTGAGAAACCCCATTGCACGTCGGTCGGCAACCATGGACGAAAAGCACTACCTGCGCCCATTTCCACAGGCGGAGATAGATCGTTCCGTGCCCAGGATCGACAATAACCCGGGGTATTAAGAAATCTGAGGCATATCAGCCATAAACAATTGAAATCAATGAAGAATAGAGTTGGAATCACCTTTTTTGTAGTACTGTTCCTTAGTGTGAACTTGCTTTCGGCACAGGAGTATATGATTACCGATTTTGGTGCCAAACCCGATGGAACCACATTGAACACCAAGGCAATTCAATCGGCCATCGATAAAGTCAGCAAAAAAGGAGGGGGAAAGATCATTTTTCCAAGCGGGGAATTCCTTTCCGGATCCATCAGCCTGAAGAGCAATATAGAATTGCATCTTCAAAAAGGATCGGTCTTGTTGGGTAGTACCAACCCCGATGATTATGGACAGGGTGATCCCAACGGGCCAGATCTTGATAAAATCAAAGTGACTCCCTCAAGAATGGCCCTCATCGTTGCAAATAACGTCAATAATATTGCGTTAACGGGCCAAGGTACCATCGATGGACAGGGAATGGCTTTGGCCGTGACCATAGATAGTCTGCACCACTTGGGCGTTCGGAGGGTCCATAATTACAATTACCGAAGAATGCGTCCAAATGAAGGTTCGCGGCCCATGCTCTTTGCATTTACCGAATCCAAGGAAATCACAGTGACGGGCCTACATCTCAAAAATAGCGCCTGCTGGGGTCTGTTCTTTGAACGCTGCTCGGACATGGTGCTGGACAGTCTCAAGGTCACCAACCGTGCGTTTTGGAACAATGATGGAATGGACATCACCGACTGTAAAAATGTAAAGGTCACCAATTGTGACTTGGATACCGCTGACGATGGAATCTGTTTGAAATCCCATACGCCGGGCTATTTCAATGATAACATCTATGTGGCCAACTGCACCATACGAAGTAGTGCCAGTGCCGTCAAATTTGGTACGGCATCACATGGGGGATTCAAGAACATCACCATAGAGAACATCAAGGTCTTTGATACCTTTCGTTCGGCCATTGCCATTGAAAGCGTGGATGGAGGGGATATTGAGAATATAAAAGTTTCCAACGTCATTGCAGAGAATACAGGGAATGCCATTTTTATACGACTTGGGCACCGTGCTGGAGAAAAGCCGGGGACCATCAAGAATGTGTATATCAAGGACGTAAAGGTGCAGATGCCCTTTGGAAGACCGGATATCGATTATGATCTCCGTGGTCCTGAAGTGGATTTTTTCCACAACCCATTTCCATCATCCATTGTCGGTATTCCAGGCCACAATGTCCAGGATGTGACCTTGGAGAATATCGATATCAGTTACCCAGGGCGGGCTTCAAAAGCTATGGGCTATATCCCTTTGAACGACTTGGACCGAGTGCCGGAGAAAATCGATGATTATCCTGAATTTTCCATGTTTGGCGAATTGCCCGCTTGGGGATTCTATGTTCGCCATGCAGAAGGGGTGACGTTTAAAAATGTGACCATCAATGCCCGAAATGCGGATTTTCGTCCTGCCTATGTTTTTGACAGTGTGCAAAATATTTCGATCACGGACAGTGATGTGGTCCCTGTATCCACCACAGACCAATTGGTGCTGAAGGATGCCAAAAACATTTCGATTTCCAATGTAAAGGTAGATGGAAGATCCATTGCCAAAATACCGGTCTATGGGATCACCCTCGGTTTAGAAGGAATTGAATCGCTTGATTAAACACAAACAAATTGGCATTTTCAGACTTCATCGGTTGAAGAAGTGCACCAGAAAAGAGATTTCCAACGAATGAACAAATTAGGTCCCATAAAACACTTTTTCAGATTTTTTTTGATTGTACTATTCCTTGTTTCCGTTCAACTTGTGAAAGGGCAAAACAGCAAGGAAAAGATGCCGGTAGATTTGGTGTATCCACAATTGGATACCGAGAATTCCCGATGGTTTTTCTTCTCTTCGGCATGCAGGCCTTTTGGAATGGTCAATTTAAGCCCCGATACGGAAACGGATGGTGCTTGGGGAAGTGGCTATCGCTACAAGGTTGATAGCATAAGGGGATTCAGTCATATCCACGCTTGGCAGCTTTCCGGGCTTTCGGTGATGCCCATCGATTTGGGGAAAATTGATATGGAAACGACGCAGAAGGATTATTCCTCTTCCTTTGACCACGCCAAAGAAGAAGTCTCCCCAGGCTACCACAAACTCCATTTGGATCGGTACGATATCGATGTGGAACTGACCAGCACCAAGAGGGTCGGGTTTCATCAGTACGATTTCAATACGGAAAATGGTGCAATCGTCATCAACCTGAGTGGTCAATTGGGGCCATCAAAGATTGAGGGAGGGTCATTGGAACAGGTTGGTCCAGGGATTTTTGAAGGGGAGCTCACCAATGCGCCGACCATTAGGAGGCCCAAACCCACAAAGGTGTTTTTTAGGATAGTCTTGGACAGGGATGTCGAGGAAGTATCGAATCCATGGGGCGATGGAAAATTCATCCTAAAACTTAAGGGAGGTACAGGAAAGGTAAAAATGAAAGTAGCCCTTTCCTACACTTCGAAGGAAAATGCAAAATTCAACCTTGAACACGAATTGCCGCACTGGAATTTTGAACAAATCGTGCAAGATTCACGAGTGGAGTGGAACCAATTATTGGGAAGGATAAAGATAGAAGGGGGTACCGATGAGCAACAGCGCAGATTTTATACGGATTTATGGCATGCCCTTCAAGGTCGCCGTACCATCAGCGATGCCAATGGCCAATATCCGGACAATACCGGGGATGTCTTTAGGATCGGACAGCTTCCCCTTTCCAAAAGTGGAGAGCCGCTGTTTGACCATTTCAACTCCGATTCCTTTTGGGGTGCACAATGGACTATAAATACCTTATGGCAACTTGCCTATCCGGAAATTGCGGAATCCTTTGTCAATTCCCTGCTTCAATATTATAAAGATGGAGGTTTGGTGCCGAGAGGCCCTGCAGGGGGAAACTACACCTATGTGATGACCGGGGCGAGCAGCACTCCTTTTATTGTAGGGGCGTATCAAAAAGGCATCCGAGGTTTTGATTTCGATTTGGCCTACGAAGCGCTCAAGAAGAACCATATGCCCGGTGGCATGATGGACAAGGCCGGCTATGAGCACAATACCTCCCTGGGAGGCGGTCTGGCCCATTACATCAAGGATGGCTATGTGCCCTATCCGATACCGGAAGGTGATTTTGGCTATCATCAGAACGGTCCGACCCTGACTTTGGAGTATGCCTATCAGGATTGGTGCCTTGCACAGTTTGCCAAGGCATTGGACAAAAAGGAAGATCATGGGTATTTTATGGCCCGGTCCAAAAACTATCAAAACGTATTTGACACAGCCACTGGATGGGTCCGTCCCAAAAACAAAACTGGGGAATGGCTTGAACCGTATGACCCCTTTAACCACGGAATCGGATTTTCTGAAGCCAATGGCGCACAGAACACATGGTTTGTGCCTCACGACTTAGAGGGACTCTCCGAACTCATGGGGGGAAAGGCCAAGGCGGTCGCCAAACTCAACCAACAGTTTGAGGAGGCCAAAAAACTGGGGTTCACTTCTGGCACCTCGCATGCCCAAGAGCTACATCCCGAATATTCACGAATCCCGATCAATTATGGGAACCAGCCTTCCATACAGACGGCATTCATATTCCAGCATTTGGGGAGACCTGATCTTACACAGTATTGGGCGAAAGAGGTCGCGAATACGGTGTACCAAGGATTGACCCCTGCCCGTGGTTACAATGGTGATGAAGACCAAGGATTGATGGGCTCCCTTGCGGTTTTGATGAAAATAGGATTGTTTCAAATGACGGGGGGCACGGAAATGGAACCGATGTATCAAATTACTGGACCCATCTTTGACAGGGTCGAGATTGAACTGAATCCTGACTACTATGAAGGAAAATCAATCGTGATTCAGGCAGAAAACAACGAAAAACAAAATCCCTATATCAAAACGGCAAGTTTCAATGGAAAAAAAGTGAAGGACTTCACCTTGAGCCATGACCTGCTAGTGCGTGGGGGTACACTACAGCTCAAGATGTCCCCTCAGCCACCAAATCATAAAAATCATTCCAGTAATTAAAAAGGAACACATTGAAAATAAGCAATCAAAGCATGTGGTCGTTTACGGCCTCACTGGCAGGGTTTTTATTCGGATTTGACACAGTGGTCATCTCCGGGGCCAACCTGCCCATCAAAGAACTTTGGGACACGAGTCCTTGGTTCCACGGTACCTTCATCATGTCCATGGCGCTTTGGGGTACGGTATTGGGATCTTTGTTGGGAGGAATCCCAAGTCAACGATTGGGTCGAAAGAAAACACTCATATGGATCGGGGCACTGTATTTTATTTCCGCAATTGGCTCTGGGCTCGCCCCAGACCCCTATTCCTTCTCATTTTTCAGGTTCATTGGAGGATTGGGGGTAGGTGCATCCACAGTGGCAGGACCGATGTACATATCCGAGATATCCACGGCAAAGAACAGGGGAAGGTTGGTGGCGTTGTATCAATTCAACCTGGTTCTGGGTATTTTGATCGCTTTCTTTTCCAATTACCTGTTGAAGGGATTCGATGGGGACAATGATTGGCGTTGGATGATGGGCGTGGAAGGGATTCCTGCGGCCATTTATTTTGTGTCGGTCTTTTTCATACCCAATAGTCCACGGTGGTTGGTCACGGAAAAACAGGATAAAGATCGTGCACGGGAAGTATTGGAAAAGATGGGGGTCGATAATGTGGAAGAAGAGCTTCAAAGGATAGAAGATGCGGAATCCATCGAGGAAAAACAGGAAGGGACCATTTTCATCAAATACAGAAAACCTTTGCTGTTGGCCTTTCTTATCGCGTTCTTCAACCAACTCTCCGGAATCAATTTTGTGTTGTATTACGCCCCGGAAATTTTGGAGATTGCCGGGCTTGCCACAAAGGAATCCCTTTTCAATTCGATAGCAATTGGGGGTATAAACTTGATATTCACTTTTGTGGGGATCAGCCTCATCGATCGCATTGGAAGACGGCAACTTCTGATCATCGGTTCTGTTGGCTACATTTCCAGTCTGTTGATGATAGCCCTTTCGTTTTATGCAGATCTCGGTGCAGGCGTGCTCTTGGCTTCGATCATGGCTTTCATTGCATCACATGCCATAGGCCAGGGTGCGGTCATTTGGGTGTTCATCGCCGAAATATTTCCGAACCATGCCAGGGCATATGGCACCTCGTGGGGTACCGGGACGCATTGGGTCTTTGCGGCCTTGATCACTTTGCTGGGCCCCGTGGTCATTGCTGTTTTCAAAGAAAACCCTTGGCCCATTTTTGTGATTTTCGCGGTCATGATGGTGTTCCAATTGCTGTTTGCCCTCTTCATGATGCCCGAGACCAAAGGGGTTTCCCTTGAGGACATCCAAAAGAAATTGGGCATCTAAGGATGCATTGGCCATATGAAATTTTGAGTGGTTTAGTTTAGTTTTTTGTTAGGGGAAATCCAATCCAAATATATGGGTTGGATTTCTTGCTTTATGAAAAACAGGAATGGTTGCGATCGGTGCCTAATTGGGGTATGGATAAATTTCTTGGGTTCATGACCATGATGGTTCCCAACTTTTTTAGTTGCTTTGCACTATGATTGCCACAATTTGCAGAAAGGCCCATTTTAATGCAGCGCATAGGCTCCATAATCCCAAATGGAGCAAGGAAAAGAACATCGAAGTTTTTGGTAAGTGCAATAGCCCCAGCTATCACGGCCATAACTTCGACCTTGAGGTGCGCATCAAAGGGGAGGTGGATCCAGATACCGGTTTTGTGATGGATCTGGCCGTGTTGGGAGATTTGATAAGGGATGAGGTGGAGGAGCGTTTCGACCACAAAAACCTCAATGAGGACTGTCCGGAGTTCCAGGACCTGCTGCCCACCACGGAACATTTTGTGAAGGTCATCTACGACATTTTGAAACCCAAGTTGAAAAAAGGCCAACTGCTGCAAATTATTCTGCACGAAACACAAAAGAATTCGGCAGAGTATGGAGATTGGTAACTTTTTTCCGATATTGCACCGCTTTTCAATGGGATATTAGCTCAGTTGGTTTAGAGCGCTGCCTTGACAGGGCAGAGGTCACTGGTTCGAATCCAGTATATCCCACTTTTCTACTCATATTTAGCTACCTTTTTTATTAATTTTTGGTTACTGCGCTCCAAGCGTTCGTTTTGGTGCCGTAATCGGGCCAACGCCTTTTGTATAGCTTGTAGGCTTTCTTGTTGTAGGCCAATGATTTCTTCCAGGTCTGATTTGGTGAAGGTTTTACTCATAGTGAACGTTTATATTCAAAAAATACTTTAAAGTGCTAAAATGAATCTTTAAAAGCAATATAAAGATATTTAAAATATTTTAATGAATATAATAAAGCATAAAATTAAGTGAATTTCATGTGGGTCCAAGTGGCTATTTTTGAGATGAAACACCGTCCCATATGGAAAAAGAAGTATTCAATCGTATTAAAGCAGTTTTGGCTGAAAAAGGAAAAACCAATAATTGGTTGGCGGATGAATTGAATATGAATCGAACTACAATTTCAAAATGGTGCCGGAATGATATGCAGCCAAGGGTTGAAACCTTGTTTCAGATTGCCAATGCATTGGGTGTGGATGTACGGGAGCTTTTGGTCTCGACCAAATAAAGTTTAAATAAACGATAAGGTGTTATTTTGAAATCAATAAATACCATATTTATACTATTGGCATTTCTTTTTTTGGGTGCATGTGCTTCATATGTTCGACCGATTGACAATATTAGAGATATAGTGAACTATCAGGGGAACATCCGACTTGATTCGGCATTGAAGCCCGATTGTTTTAATTCAACTATTGATTATGTTGGTGTTCTGGGTAACGGCAAAGCTGGTTTTGAATATTGCTACTATATTTATAAAGATAGTGGTGAACTAGTGAGAATTAAGTATTCTCACCATAATAATGGTGAAATTAAATCAGAAGGTAATTTCTATTATAAGGATGGTGATTTAATCTATGTCGAAGAAATGAATAATGAATTATTTCTTGATGAGAATTTAATTAGGGTCTATATAAAAGAAGGAAAGGCTATCAATAAGTCTAAAAGTAAAAGCAAAAGAAAATGGCGCACTGAATTAATTGAAAAGGGAATAGAACTATTTCGCAATTATAAAGTCAACTTTTAAAGAGGAAATAATTTTGTCTAAAGTGTTGGATTTACAGCAAATCCAACACCCGCTCCAAGGCCATGCCACGGGAGCCTTTGATAAGGAAAGTTCCTTTTTCCACCGGATTTTTCAGCATATGTTCCTTGAGGTCTTCAAAGGTTTTGAACTTTGGGGCCGAGGTCCGGGTCCTGAAAAAGTTTTCCCCCACAAGTAGCACGTTGTCAAATCCCAATTTCTGGGTCAGGTCGGCCAAAACTTGGTGTTCCTCTGCAGCGGTTTCGCCCAGTTCGAACATGTCCCCTATGATGAGGATTTTGTTCGTGGCGTCCATCAAACTGAAGTTTTCCAGGGCGGCTTTCATACTGGTAGGGTTGGCGTTGTAGGCGTCCAATACAATTTCGTGGCCGTTTTTGGAAATGATCTGCGAACGGTTGTTCTGGGGTTGGTATGATGCTATCGCCGTTTTGATGTCATCCAAGGGAACATTGAAATATTTTCCCATCAATATGGCGGCACAACAATTGGGGAAATTGTATTTCCCGATAAGCTGTGTCTTGATCTCCATTCCTTCGGCTTCGAGCACCACATAGGGATTGGCCCCCTTGAATGTAATGTTGTAGAATTGGTGGTCCGTTGTGCTGAACCCGATTTTTTTGAGGTAAGGGGCCAATTTTTCTTGCTGGACCGTATCGTCGGCATTCATAAAAACAAACTTGTCGTGGGCCATCAAATAATCGTACAGTTCACTTTTTCCCTTGATGACCCCTTCCAAACTGCCAAAACCTTCCAAATGTGCCTTTCCAAAATTGGTGATGTACCCAAAATCGGGCTGGGCAATTTTGCTCAGTTGGGCAATTTCACCCATATGATTGGCACCCATCTCCACAATGGCCATCTCGGTATCTTCCTTTATGGACAACAGGGTGAGCGGCACGCCGATGTGGTTGTTGAGATTGCCCTTGGTGGCAATGGTCCTGTACTTTTGGGAAATCACGGCATGGATGAGCTCTTTGGTGGTTGTTTTGCCGTTGCTGCCGGTAAGGGAAACCACTTTGGCTTTGCATTGGTTCCTATGGTATGTGGCGAGGTCTTGAAGGGTTTTCAGGACATCTTCGCACAGCACCGACCGATCTGAAGTCTTATGTTCTTCCTCATCGATGATGGCATAGGCCGCACCTTTTTCCAGGGCATCTTTGGCAAAGGCATTACCGTTGAAATTAGGGCCCTTTAAAGCGAAAAAAAGGCATCCGGGAGTAATTTTCCTAGTGTCCGTACATATAGTGGGGTGCTCTAAGAAAAGAGCGTGAAGCTGTTCCAAAGTCATGGACCGAAGATAGAAAAAAGCCCCGATGTTTGATCGGGGCTTTTTTAAAATACTTTAGGGTATATGCTTATTTGGCTTTTTTATGTCTGACCGTTTTGTTGTTGGTCTTGGACTTGGATCCAACCCTTGACATGGCACATCGGAAACCAATATCGTCGGTTGCCATGTATTGGGGCAGGTACCTGCGTTGGGCGGGATCTAGCCAGAAGGCCCTATCCCTCCAAGAACCTCCTTTGTACACGCGTACTTCATCGTTGATCAATGAGGTCCTGTAGTTGGAAGTATCGTACTGGCGAACCAGTTTTCCTGTGGAATCACGTTCAGCATTGAACTGAGGTGAGTCGTACATTTTTCTGTTGTCGGCATCATCGCTGAACTTCTCAAAGAACCTTGATGATCCTGGGTCACCGTCCCTGTACCCACGGTTGTCACTTTTGTCAAAGTTGGTCCTTAGGTAGGTTTCTTCCTCGCCAACGGGAACTTCTTTGATCTCGCCGGGCAGGTTGATGGCCACAATTTTTCCATTGGGCAATGTGTCATACACGATCTTGTCCTGTAGGATTTCCACTTTGCCATCTTCTCCAATGGCCTTTTTCATGAATACGTTACCTCTGTAGTAGTTGAAATCGCTGATTTCGTCATCCACGATGGGGCGATATACGTCGGCAACCCACTCACTCACGTTTCCGGCCATATCATATAGACCAAAATCGTTGGGCTTGTATGATTTCACTTGTGCGGTGATATCGGCACCGTCGTCGGACCATCCGGCAATACCGCCGTAATCACCTTTACCTTGTTTGAAGTTGGCCAATTGATCGCCACGTCCTACACGTTGTCCATTACGGGTATAGTCACCTTCCCAAGGATATTTTTTTCTACCGCGGTAGTTGTTGTACTCCCGGGTACCCACAAGGGCTTGTGCGGCATATTCCCATTCGGTCTCGGTTGGGAGCCTGTATTCCGGCATGATGACACCACTGCTCCTTTTCGCAAATGCATTGATGGAATCACGCTTTTGTTTTCCTTGAAGGGAATCTATCTGTCCTCCATAAACGGATTCTGGGTTGTTCAGGTAGGCTTCGGTGCTGAAAGTTCCGGTAACATCGCCGTTCAATACTTTGTATTTGGCGTCTTCGGCCAAATAGCCTTCCCTTTCCAACATCACTTCGTTGACCCTGTCCGTTCTCCACTCGGCATACTGCGAGGCCTGTACCCAGTTTACACCGACTACGGGATACTCGGCATAGGCGGGGTGCCTAAGGTAGTTGTTGGTCATGGTCTCGTTAAAGCCCAATCGGTTTCTCCATACCAAAGTATCGGGTAGGGCACCGGTATAAATGTTTGCGTAGTTGGGGTTGTCAGGAGGGTAGACTGCCTTAAGGTAATCCAAATACTCCAGATACATGACATTGGTTACCTCGGTCTCGTCCATATAGAAGGACTGCACGTGCTGTTGCGTAGGTGTGTTGTTCCAATCGTGCATGACGTCATCCTGGACCTGGCCTTTGGTAAAGGTTCCGCCCTCAACGAAAACAGTTCCTGGAGGCGTCTCCTGCTCCTTGAAGTCCGAATTGTATTGGAATCCGCCTTCTTTGGCATTTATTTTCCACCCTGTGGCTCTGGAAACATCCTTGGAAGATGAGGAGTTTTTACAACTGGAAAAACTTCCCATAACAACGGTGCAAGAAAGTACAACTTTAATAAGGTGTTTTTTCATAATTTGGGCTTGAGTACTTAAAAAACTTGGGGTTTCCGCCCCAGTCAATTCAACTTGTTTTGATCTTATTTAATCCTTTCGATGGCATTAGAACGATGTTTTTGCCATTATATTTTGTGCTCGTCAAATAATTGACACAATGTCGTCGCCAACATTTGCTATACATTTGTAACGCAAATGGATGTGAAATAGTATTGACTGTTCGGCTTTTAACGGTTCCATGGAAATTAAGGGCGGAGGTGTGAATATGTCTTTACCTATTAATGCATTAAAAAAAATACACTCCATTACAAGAATTTGAGCAAAACACCGTTTATGTTGTAATGTATCCAAAGCTTTTTTGGAGCCTAACTTTACTAAACGCTTAAATCATAGAATGAAAAAGTTACTGATATTGGCAGTCCTTCTTACTGTAGCCTTACCCGAACAGACAAGTGCTCAGCAAGAAAGAGCGATCACAACGGCAGTCCCTTTTTTGACCATAGCCGCAGATGCCAGGGCATCTGGAATGGGGGATATGGGTGTTGCCACTTCTTTTGATGCGTATTCACAGCAATGGAACCCGGCCAAATATGCCTTTGCGACCCAGAAATCTGGAGTTGGGGTGAGCTATACCCCTTATTTGGAGACCATTGTGAACGATGTGTCCCTGCTGAGTGCCAACTATTACAACAAGCTCAATGATAGAAGTGCCTTTGCCTTCGGACTGCGCTATTTCGGTCTCGGGGATATAGAACTTCGTCAAACCATTGAGCAAGAGGCAACTTTGGTGAAACCCAATGAATTTGCTTTGGATGGGTCCTACTCCTTAAAATTGAGCCAGAGTTTTTCCATGGCCGTAGTGGGAAGGTTCATCAGTTCCAATCTAAGGTTCCAGGACGGGACCCAAGATTCACAGGCGGCCAACGCCTTTGCCGTGGATGTTGCCGGATTCTACAGATCTCCCGAGATTGCCTACAGCAATTACAATGGACGATGGAGATTGGGATTCAATATTTCCAACATTGGAGGTTCGTTGCAATATGATGAAGGCGGCCAACAAAACTTTTTGCCCACCAACCTTAAGTTTGGCGCAGGGTTCGATTTTATCTTTGACCAAGACAATATTTTGTCCCTCAATTCAGAGTTCAACAAATTGTTGGTGCCCACCCCTCGGGATTTTGATGGGGACGGGGATATCGATACGGAGGACAACGACCAATACCAGAGCATAGGTTTCTTTAATGGAATATTTGAATCTTTTGGTGATGCCCCTGACGGTTTCAGCGAAGAGCTCAAAGAGGTTACTTGGGCCCTCGGTGCCGAGTACCGGTTCAGGGAAGCCTTCATGTTGAGAGGTGGTTATTTTAACGAGAGCGAGGAAAAAGGATCTAGAAAGTTCTTCACTTTGGGAGCAGGGTTCAAGTACAAAACTGCCCAAATAGACCTTTCCTATCTATTTTCCACCTCACAGGTCAGAAACCCTTTGGAGAATACCCTACGTTTTTCGTTGACCTTCAATTTTGGGGAGGAATTTTTCAACGACTGATCGGGTAACATATAATATTGACCAAAAAACCTATCCCCGTGGATGGGTTTTCTTATTTTTGGGATACACCTAAAACTTGAATGGAGAAAAAAAGGATTGGCTTTGACCTGCTCATTTTTCAGCATGAAGATGAGTTGTCACAAAAGGAGCAAAAATTGTTAAGCGCCGCAGTGCAGGCAAGGGAAAGTGCCTATGCACCCTATTCGCGATTCAAGGTAGGTGCGGCCGTTCTGTTGGAAAACGGGGAAACGGTCATGGGCAGCAACCAGGAGAACGCCTCCTATCCCTCTGGGCTCTGTGCCGAGCGGGTGGCCGTGTTTCAGGCGGGGGCAAGGTTTCCGGGCGTTGCCATTGTTTCCATTGCCATAACGGCAGCTTCGGAAGGCCATCAGGTGGACGTTCCGGCAGCCCCATGTGGCAATTGCAGACAGTCCATTATCGAGTACGAGCAAAAGCAAAAATCACCCATTTCCATAGTGCTGAAAGGGGAGAAAGGACCTATTTATAAATGCAGTTCGTTGGCCGATATTTTACCCTTGGCCTTCAATAGCTCATTTTTGGGTGATTCTTAAATCAATTCTTTTTCCAAAAGGAGATATATATGTATTTTTGCTCCTCGCCCCGAAGGGGGATTTCAATTAATACTACAGTTGATGAAAAAAATCACCAAAGAAGTTTACCTAAAATGGTATGAGGACATGTTGTTCTGGAGGAAGTTCGAGGACAAATTGGCCGCAGTATATATTCAGCAAAAAGTCAGGGGCTTTCTGCACCTGTACAATGGTCAAGAGGCCGTTCTGGCAGGATCGCTCCATGCCATGGACCTTACCAAGGACAGGATGATCACCGCCTACCGTAACCACGTCCAGCCTATCGGAATGGGTGTGGATCCCAGAAAGGTGATGGCCGAACTATATGGTAAGGTGACAGGTACTTCAAAAGGGATGGGAGGCTCCATGCACATCTTTTCCAAAGAGCACCGTTTTTATGGTGGACACGGAATTGTGGGGGGGCAGATTCCTCTAGGTGCCGGATTGGCATTTGGCGACAAGTATTTCAAAAGGGATTCCGTAACTCTTTGTTATATGGGCGACGGGGCCGTGAGACAAGGTTCCCTGCACGAATCCTTCAACTTGGCCATGTTGTGGCAATTGCCCGTGGTCTTCATCTGCGAGAACAACGGATATGCCATGGGAACATCGGTGGCCCGTACCTCGCACTCCACCGAGATCTGGAAACTGGGCTTGGGCTATGAAATGCCCTGTGGACCTGTGGACGGAATGGACCCGGCCATAGTGGCCAAAGAAGTGGACAAGGCCGTGGAAAGGGCCCGTACCGGAGGAGGACCCACTTTCTTGGAAATGAAAACGTACCGTTACCGTGGTCACTCCATGTCGGATGCGCAACACTATAGGACCAAGGAAGAGGTGGAAGAGTACAAGAAAATTGACCCGATCACCCAAGTGAAGGACATCATCTTGGAAAAAGGCTATGCAACTGAAGACGAGATCAAGAAAATAGACAAAAGGGTAAAAGATTTGGTGAGCGAGTGCGAACAGTTTGCCGAAGAGTCGGATTTCCCACCAAAGGAGCAAATGTACGATACCGTGTACGAACAGGAAGACTATCCATTTTTACAACATAAACTTTAAGTAGATGGCAGAAGTAATCACCATGCCTAGATTGAGCGATACCATGGAAGAAGGAACCGTGGCAAAATGGCTCAAAAAAGTAGGGGACAAAGTAGAGGAAGGCGATATATTGGCCGAGATAGAGACCGATAAGGCCACCATGGAGTTTGAATCCTTTCACCAAGGAACACTCCTGCATATCGGCATCGAAGAGGGAGATGGAGCCCCGGTCGATTCGCTTTTGGCCATCATCGGAGAAGAAGGGGAGGACATTTCTGCTCTATTGAACGGTGGTGCAGCCCCTGCCAAAGAAGAAACAAAAAGCGAGCCCGAGACCAAAGCTGAAAAAAGCGAAGCTCCGGCAAGCACGCCAAGCGCTGTGCCCGAAGGTGTGGAAATCGTGACCATGCCCCGTTTGAGCGATACCATGGAAGAAGGGACCGTGGCCAGCTGGTTGAAAAAAGTGGGTGACAAAGTAGAGGAAGGCGATATATTGGCTGAGATAGAGACCGATAAGGCCACTATGGAATTTGAATCGTTCTATTCAGGTACCTTATTGTATATCGGCATCGAAGAAGGCCAAGGAGCCCCGGTCGATTCGCTTTTGGCCATCATCGGCCCAGCAGGAACCGATGTGGATGCCGTATTGAAAGCCCAAGCAGGTGGTGGCAGTGCCCCTAAAGCTGAAAAAACAGAAGAAGAGAAACCAAAGGCCGAAAAAACAGAGACTGTTGAGGCCACAACTACTTCACAGGATGGCAACCGTATCTTGGCATCGCCTTTGGCGAAGAAGATTGCCAGTGAAAAAGGAATCAACCTGTCTGATGTTAAAGGTAGTGGAGACCATGGGCGAATCGTGAAAAAGGACATTGAGAACTTTACACCTTCGCAAACCACTTCACCAGCTGTCGAAAAGACAGCGGAAAAAGCGGCTCCAGTGGCGCCTATCAATTTGCCAGTTGGCGAGGAAAGCTTCGAGGAGGTGAAAAATTCCCCAATGCGCAAGGCCATCACCAAGAGCTTGAGCGCATCCAAATTTACCGCACCTCACTTTTATTTGACCATAGAGGTGGATATGGACAATGCCAAGGCATCAAGAGAGCAGATCAACAATCTGCCTGATACCAAAGTGTCTTTCAACGATATGGTGTTGAAGGCATGTGCCATGGCATTGAAAAAGCATCCGCAAGTAAACACCACTTGGACCGATGAGGCCACCATATACAAGGGTCACATCCATATGGGAGTGGCCGTGGCAGTGGATGAAGGTCTTGTAGTGCCCGTGATCAAGTTTGCCGACCAACTTACACTGACCCAACTAGGTGCAGCTGTAAAGGATTTGGCAGGAAGGGCCAGGGCCAAGAAGATCAAGCTCGATGAAATGGAAGGAAGTACCTTTACGGTTTCCAACTTGGGAATGTTCGGTATCCAGGAGTTCACATCCATCATCAACAAACCCAACTCGGCCATATTGTCCGTAGGGGCCATCGTGGAAAAACCCGTGGTCAAGAATGGACAGATCGTCGTGGGCAATACCATGAAGGTGACCTTGGCCTGTGATCACAGGACAGTGGATGGTGCAGTAGGGGCACAGTTCCTGCAGACATTGAGAGCCTATTTGGAAAACCCAGTGACCATGTTGGCCTGATCTTAAAGGTTCCTGAGCGAAGTCGAAGGGAAACAGAGAACATATGATTTAAAAGCATCCTTATAAGGATGCTTTTTTTATCTTTAGAAAATACTAAAAACAAAAACATGAAGACTATCCTATATGCCTTTACTGCCCTATTGATGATGACCTGTGGTTCGAGCAAAATTGAACAGACCACAACCTTGGGTGAAAAATCAAGAGCAACGGCGACCAAAAAAGAAGCAGCAGGGACATTTACCAATGCGGAACGTGTTGGGAAAATAATGAACTATTTGGCTTCCGATGAACTGAAGGGCCGGGACTCTGGTAGTGAAGGAATAGAGATGGCCGCAAAATATATTGAGAACCATTTCAAGTCCAATGGAGTGGTGCCCTATTTTGAAACATATAGGGATACCCTTTCCAATTTTGAGAAACCATCTTTTAACGTTGTGGGAATTGTGGAAGGCAGTGACCCTGCATTGAAGAATGAATATATCGTTATCGGGGCACATTATGACCATATCGGTGTCGTGAAAGCAGAGAACGGTGACGACATAGCCAACGGGGCCAATGACAATGCTTCAGGTACCAGCACGGTAATGGAGTTTGCCCGATATTTTGGAACCCGGAAAACCAATAAGCGGACTTTGATCTTTGCCCTTTTCAGTGCTGAGGAAAAGGGACTGTTGGGGTCCAAGCATTTGGCCAAAAAGCTCAAGGAGCAAGGGCTGAACCTGTATGCTATGCTCAATTTTGAAATGACAGGGGTACCCTTGCAGGGAAAGGATTATTTTATGTACATCACGGGATACGATATGTCCAACCTGGCCGAAGTGAGCAACAAATATGCTAAGGAAAACCTGGTCGGATTTTTGCCAACGGCCAAGGAATATAACCTGTTCCAGCGGTCGGACAATTATGCATTCTATCAAGAATTCGGTGTGCCCTCACACACTTTCTGCACCTTCGATTTTACCAATTTTGACCATTACCACAAAGTGGGCGATGAGGCGAGTATCATGGATTTTGCACACATGGCCACCTTGGTGAACAAGACCATACCCGTGTTGGAAGGCATTGCGAATGCACCAACACAGGAAATCCAGAAAAAATAATATAGCGTTGTCACTCCGAGGGGCGCATAGAAGTGGATGGGAATCTTCAGTTCCCAAAATGAACAAATAGCATCTGCCATGGCGAACATTATTATAACGGGGACCAGTAGGGGCATCGGTTTTGAATTGGTGCAACTTTTTGCCGAAGAAGGCCACAGGGTGTTGTCCCTATCCCGAAATGCCATACCTATCCAAGGCTTAAAACTCCCCAATGTCCATGCTTTTTCATTCGACTTGGGGGAAACCAAGGATTATGAAAAGCTAAAGGATTTTTTGGGGGAATGGGATACTGTGGACGTGCTCATCAACAATGCGGGCCGCTTGCTCAACAAACCTTTTTTGGAGATTACCCCCAAGGAATTTGAGGACGTTTACAAAGTAAACGTGTTCGGTGTTGCGGAAATGACCAAGACCGTCCTGCCCAAAATGGGCAAAAAGGGCCATGTGGTCACCATCAGTTCCATGGGTGGCGTGCAAGGGAGTGTTAAGTTTCCAGGACTATCGGCCTACAGTTCCAGTAAAGGGGCGGTCATCACCTTGACGGAGCTTTGGGCAGAGGAGTTCAAGGAAACCGGCCCCAGTTTTAATGTATTGGCCTTGGGCGCTGTGCAGACCGAAATGTTGGAAGAAGCTTTTCCGGGCTATCAGGCACCCGTGACCGCTCTGGAAATGGCCACGTATATCAAGGAGTTTGCCTTGACCGGGCAAAAGCTGTACAACGGGAAGTTGCTTCAGGTGAGCAATAGTACGCCATAGCAATAATTCTGAAAGTGGTAGTCCAGACTTAAAATGTACCTTTGTTACAGTGAACACCACCCTTCAAAAATATTTGCCAGAACGGGCAGTGCCCCCATGTTTTGAACTTATCAAGACCCATGGAGTGCACCTGAAGGTCGTGAACCATAGGGTCACCCGCCATGGCGATTACCGTAGGTTGCCCAACGGTCTGCACATGATCACGGTGAACGCATCATTGAACAAATACCGATTTCTGATCACGCTCATTCACGAAATTGCGCATTTGGTGGCCTTTGAACAATATGGTCGCCGAATCTTGCCCCATGGTGTGGAGTGGAAACGTACCTTTCAACATCTAATGGTTCCGTTCATCCGACCAGAGGTGTTTCCGTCCCAATTATTGCCTATCATTGCGAACCACTTCAAGAACCCAAAGGCAAGCAGCAGTACGGATGCCCGTTTGTCCATTGCACTGAAGGCCTTTGATGAGGAGGAAAGGAAGGGAAGCTACGTTTATGAATTGCCTAAGGGTAGTATTTTTAGGCTTTACAACGGTAGGTTGTTCAAAAAAGGAGACAAAAAAGTGAAACGATATGAATGTGTGGAATTGTCCACGGGCAGGTTATATTTGTTCCAACCCAATGCGGAAGTAGAGTTGGTCCGAGATAGACCTGAAGGGCCATCAATGTAAAAGCAACAAGACAAATGAACAAGAATTATTACGCCGTTCTCATGGCAGGAGGAGTAGGATCCCGATTTTGGCCTGTAAGCACTACTGCCAACCCCAAACAGTTCCACGATATGTTGGGAACAGGAAAGACATTGATCCAAAAGACATTTGATAGGTTGAACAAGTTCATCCCAACAGAGAACATATTGATTTTGACCAATGAACGCTACAATGACTTGGTGTTGGAACAATTACCAAAGGTAAAACCGGATCAGGTGGTTTTGGAACCGGCCATGCGCAACACGGCCCCCTGCATTCTCTATGCATCCTTGAAAATACAAAAGATGAACCCCAATGCTGTGATGATCGTGGCACCCAGTGATCACTGGATCGAGGATGAGGAGGCTTTTGAAAAGGATGTGACCGCATGTTTTGACAAATGTGAGAAAGAAAGCGTGCTTTGTACGTTGGGCATCCAACCCACATTCCCCAATACAGGTTTCGGGTACATCGAATTTGAAAAAGGAAGTGACGAAAAGCTCAAAACCGTGTCCCAGTTTAGGGAAAAACCTGATTATGAGACGGCAAAGGAATTTTTGGCCCAGGGCAATTTCCTTTGGAACGCTGGTATTTTTATGTGGAGCGTACAGACCATAGTGGATGCGTTCAAAAGCTATCAACCTAGCCAGTACGAACTTTTTGGAAAGGGGATTTCCTGCTATAATACGGGGGAAGAGAAGGGGTTCATCCAAGAGAATTATGCCAAGGCGGAAAACATATCAATAGATTATGCTATCTTGGAACAGTCCAGTTCCATTTACACACTTCCTGCTTCTTTTGACTGGAACGATTTGGGAACATGGGGAGCATTGTATGACAAATTGGACAAAGATCCCTCGGGCAATGCCGTGGTCAACGCCAGTGTTGTTCTGGAAAATGCCAAGGGCAACATGATCCGTTCCCCAAAGGGGAAAATTGTCGTGGTGGACGGCCTGGAGGATTATATCATCGTGGACAAGGAAGAGGTCTTGCTGATCTACCCCAAGTCCAAACAACAGGACATCAAAAAAGTATTGGGCCAAGTAAAGGAAACATTTGGCGACGAGTTTGCATAATATATGAGTGAAGATCAATTGGAAAAAGGGGCTGCCCCCAATCAGGATAGTGGGGATGAGGTAAAAAAGGATTTCAAGGGGCTTGTGGGCAGTGTCCGGAAGTTTCTTTCCGAACTGTTGGAGATACGTACCAATACGGATGCTGCGGCCACCAAGGAATCCATTATTGCCGATATCACCTTTAAGGGGCATACCTCTTGGATCTTGATCTGTTCCATTTTTATTGCTTCCATTGGTTTGAATGCCAATTCCACTGCGGTGGTCATCGGAGCGATGTTGATCTCCCCTTTGATGGGGCCTATTTTGGGCATGGGACTGTCTTTGGCCATCAACGATATAGATACGCTGAGACGATCCCTGAAGAATTTTACGGTAATGGTGGTCTTGAGCGTGGTTACGGCCTTTCTGTTCTTCTACTTTTTTCCCCTTCGGGATGAATCCTCGGAACTATTGGCACGGACCAAACCGGATATCCGTGATGTGCTGATCGCTTTTTTTGGTGGTCTGGCATTGGTGATCGCCCGAGCCAAGAAAGGGACCATCGCCAGTGTGATCTTTGGAGTGGCCATTGCCACCGCACTGATGCCGCCGCTCTGTACGGTAGGTTTTGGACTGGCCATAGGTAAACCTTTGTATGCGGCAGGCGCCATGTACCTGTTCACCATCAACACCATTTTTATTGGTCTGGCCACTTTTTTGGTCATCAAGTTTTTGCGGTTCCCCATGGTGCGCTACGCCAATTCCCAAAGAAGGCGCATGATTGCCCGATTGGCTTCCATTACGGGCATATTGGTGATGATCCCTGCGGGTTTCACTTTTTATAACGTCTTTCAGGAATCTCTTTTTAGAAAACAGGCACAGCAATTTTTGGACGATACCATCGAAGTCTATCAGTTCAATGGTGCGGGAAGGTATGTGGACAACCTCACGAAGATTGAATATGTGGACGATGGATCTTCGCTCATCGAGGTGGTCTGTATGGGAGATGAACTTATCCCGGAAAATGTGATAAACACTTGGCGCAGACAAAAGAACCAATTTTCCCGTTTGAAGGATGCTGAACTCCATGTTATTCAAGGGGGTAAGGACGATTCTCAAGAGAAATTCAATTTTGTGAGCGAACTCTATGAAAGGAACAAGGTAGATCTGCTGAACAAGGATGAACAAATCAGGCTATTGGAAGAGGAAGTGTCCATTTTGACAAAGACCATGGGCAAACAAGTCCCTTTCAAGGATGTCAGTGCCGAGGCCAGGGCCAATTATGGCAACATTGAGAGATTGGGATTTTCGTATCAGATCCAGACCGATTTTAAGAAATTGGACACGGTGCCGGTCTTCGAGGTGAAATGGAAGCAAGGCGCCCAAAATGCCCAAAAACAGGCCGACATCAAAAAAATGCACGCTTGGCTAAAAATACGATTGCGGGATTCCACCATTGTGTTGAAGGAAGTGGAGTGATGTGTTTTTAGAAGTCAGAAGTCAGTTTGCAAGTTTCTGGTTTCAAGTGACAGGTTTAAGTGCTAAATCATAGGTTTTGAACATGCAATCGGCAATAACAGAACAACTGAATAACCAAATAACACAACACTAATTCCGTTCTTCGATATACATCTGCCGAACTTTTTTGAAAAGCTCGGAGGAGTAGACAAAATCGGTCACCGCTTCGTTGTCCGTCTTGAAGATTTCCTTGTTGGTGCCCTCCCATTCCTTATAGCCATTTTTTAGGAAGATGATCTTTTCACCAATTTCCATCACCGAGTTCATATCGTGGGTATTGATGATTGTGGTGATGTCGTACTCCTGGGTGATTTCCTGGATCAGGTTGTCGATCAATATAGCGGTCTTGGGATCAAGACCGGAATTGGGTTCGTCACAGAACAGGTACTTTGGGTTCATCACAATGGCCCTGGCAATGGCGACCCTCTTTTGCATCCCACCCGAAATTTCCGAAGGGTATCTTTTGTGGGCATCGATCAAGTTGACGCGTTTCAATACAAAATCCACCCGATCCTGCATTTCCGATTTGGATTGTTTGGTGAACATATCCAGAGGGAACATCACATTGCCCTCCACGGTCATGGAATCGAACAGGGCGCTCCCTTGGAACACCATACCCATTTCTTGTCGCAGATCGCGACGTTCGTTGGTGGAAAGCTCGGAATAGTATTGGCCGTTGTAGCAAATTTGCCCCTCATCAGGTTCAAAAAGACCTAAGAGGCATTTGAGGAAAACGGTTTTTCCCGATCCACTCTGTCCGATGATGAGGTTGGTCTTTCCTTTTTCAAAAACGGTGGAGATGCCTTTCAGGACATGGTTGCTTCCAAACGATTTATGTACGTCTTCAACTTCTATCATTAGCCTAGGAGTAATTGCGTTAGGATATAGTTCGTTATGATGATGACCACACTGGTCCAAACAAAGGATGTGGTACTGGCCTTGCCCACCTCCAGGGCGCCGCCTCTCATGTAGAAACCGTGGTAGGAAGGCACAGTGGCGATTACAAAGGCAAACACCACCGATTTGATGAAGGCGTAAGTGACATGGAACGAGTCAAAATCCAATTGAAGGCCCTTGATGAACTCCCCACTTGGAGCATATCCGCCAAAAACAGCGGCAATCCATCCGCCCAATATCCCGACAAACATGGAAATGGCCACGGCGAAAGGATACATCAAAGTGGCGATGATCTTAGGGAAAACCAAATAATTGAGCGAGTTCACGCCCATCACTTCAAGGGCGTCTATCTGTTCGGTAACGCGCATGGTACCGATGCTGGATGTGATATAGGATCCCACTTTTCCTGCCATGATGATGGAGGTGAAGGTAGGGGCAAATTCCAAGATCACGGACTGTCTTGTGGCAAAACCGATAAGGCTTTTGGGCAATAGGGGGCTGTTTAGGTTGAGGGCCGTTTGGATAGTGACCACCCCCCCGATGAAAAACGAAATAAAGATGATGATGCCCATGGACCCATAGATCAGCTCATCGATTTCCTTTAAGATCAAGGATCTCATAATGGGCCATTTGGTCGGTTTTTTAAATACTTCCCAAACCATGATGAAGTATTTTCCAATCGCTTCTAGGTGTTTCATGTGTTCGATATGGACTTGAGGTGATAAAAATAAGAATATTGTTGGGCATTTAACCTTCATTTAAACTTTTTAAAGTTGATAATTGAATAGCTTTGCGCTAGTTTGATTAAATCCTTACCATGAAAAAAACCAACCTCGTTTTATTGCTTTTTGTCGTTTTGATGACCAGTTTGTCCTTTGGACAGCGCAAAAAGAAGGACATTGCCGAAGTACAGCCCGAACCCATAGCCCAATCCCCCAAATTGGTGGTCGGGATTGTAGTGGATCAAATGCGCTACGACTATCTTACCCGTTTCTGGGCCCAATATGGTGAAGGAGGCTTCAAAAGGTTGGTGAACGAAGGATTCAATTGCAAAAACCATCACTATAACTATGCGCCTACAAGTACCGGTCCTGGCCATGCATCGGTCTATACTGGGACAACGCCGGCCACACACGGTATTATTGGCAATGATTGGTACAACAAGGAAACGGGCACCGATGTGTACTGTGCCGGGGATGACAGCTATACCTCTGTGGGGACCACTTCCAATGCAGGACAAATGTCACCCCACCGTATGCTCACCACAACCGTTACCGATGAGTTGCGCATGCATACCCAAAAAAGGGGCAAAGTGATCGGAGTGGCCTTGAAGGACAGGGGTGCTATACTTCCTGCGGGCCATGCGGCAAATGCAGCCTATTGGTTTGAAGGGGGCGCAGCAGGAAACTGGATCACCAGTTCCTATTATATGGACGCATTGCCAAAATGGGTGGTTGATTTTAACGATTCAGATGCCGTGGAAGTCTATAAAAAACCATGGAACACGCTGAAACCCATAGAAACCTATGTGGAGAGTGGCACCGATGCCAACACCTACGAAGGAATGTTCAAAGGGGAGACTACTTCGTCTTTTCCGCATGACCTTCCTGCTTTGTGGGAGGCCAATGGACAGTCGGGCCTGTTGCGAACCACCCCTTATGGAAACAGTTTGACCGCTGATTTTGCCTTGGCGGCCATTGAGGGGGAAGGTTTGGGCACGGATACCATCACCGACTTTTTGGCGGTCAGTTTTTCCAGTACGGATTATGTGGGCCACTTTTTTGGGGTAAATTCCAAGGAAATCGAGGATACCTATATTCGGTTGGACCGAGATTTGGCCCGTCTCTTTGCTGCTCTGGACGAAAAAGTGGGTGAGGGCGAGTACACGGTTTTCCTGACTGCGGACCATGCGGCCATCGATGTGCCTGCTTATTTGAAAGATTCAAAACTACCGGCTGGGTATTTGGATATGAAAGGCCTGCAGGCTGAGTTTGCGGAATTTCTAAAGTATAAATATGGCACTACCGATGTAGTAAAGGACCTTTCCAACCATCAACTTTTTCTGGACCATAAGATTTTGGCCAACTTGGACATCGACCTAAAAGAGGCGCAAGAGGATATTGCAAAGGAGCTTTTGGGTTATGAAGGTATCGGTCAGGTGTATACGGCGTATCAAATGTGGACGAACAATTATACCAAGGGTGTTCCTTACATTTTACAGAATGGTTACAACCAAAAACGGTCGGGAGATGTGCTTATCGTGCCCAATCCGGGATTCATTTACTCAAGCGGAAGAACAGGTTCCACGCACGGCTCCCCACAGGTCTACGATACGCATGTGCCTCTATTGCTCTACGGAAAGGGCATAAAGCAGGGAAGTACCGTGAACCGAACCGAAATTCCCGATATTGCCCCTACCATTTCGGCTTTGTTGGGCATTGCGTTCCCAAGTGGGACCACGGGTAGGCCCATTGGGGAGGTGTTGGAGTAAAGGCATTCTACCTCAATACAATCATTTTTTTTCTGATGACCTGTCTGGAAGAGGGGTCTACATAGATCAATAGATAGGTGCCACTGGAAAGGTGGTCAATCTGGAGCGTAGTCTGATTATTCTCTCGGAGTACCAATCTGCCGTTGGCATCAAAAATTTGGACCACGAAATCCGAAGGAGTATCTTTGTTGATAAATATTTCATCTCTTGCTGGGTTGGGATAAATGATCACCCCATTTTTAATTTCTGGTTCTGGTTCTGGTTCTGGTTCTGGTTCTGGTTCTGGTTCTGGTTCTGGTTCTGGTTCTGGTTCTGGTTCTGGTTCTGGTTCTGGTTCTGGTTCTGGTATTACCTCCAATAGTCCATCGCAGTTTTCGTCCACTAGATTATCGGGTATTTCATGGGCTAAGGGGTTGATGTTGGCATTACTGTCATCACAGTCATCCCCATTGTTGAAACCATCCTGGTCAAGGTCATCATCCAAAGTGGAGGGATCACAGTCGTCATCGATACCGTTGTATGGAATTTCCAAAGCAGTTGGATTGATGTTGGCATTGCTGTCATCACAGTCATCCCCATTGTTGAAACCATCCTGATCGAGGTCATCATCCAAAGTGGCAGGGTCGCAGTCATCATCAATACCGTTGTATGGGATTTCCAAAGCAGTTGGATTGATGCTGGCATCGCTGTCATCACAGTCATCCCCATTGTTGAAACTATCCTGGTCAAGGTCATCGTCCAGAGTGGCGGGGTCGCAGTCATCATCGATACCGTTGTATGGAATTTCCACAATACTTGGGTTGATGTTGGGATTGCTGTCATCACAGTCATCCCCATTGTTGAAACCATCCTGATCGAGGTCGTCGTCCAAAGTGGCGGGGTCGCAGTCATCATCGATACCATTGTATGGGATTTCCAAAGCAGTTGGGTTGATGTTGGGATTGTTGTCATCACAGTCATCCGAATTGTTGAAACCATCCTGGTCAAGGTCATCGTCCAGAGTGGCGGGGTCGCAGTCATCATCGATACCGTTGTATGGAATTTCCACAGCAGTTGGGTTGATGTTGGCATTGCTGTCATCACAGTCATCCGCATTGTTGAACCCATCTTGGTCAAGGTCATCGTCCAAAGTGGCAGGATTGCAGTCGTCATCAATTCCGTTGTATGGAATTTCCAAAGCAGTTGGGTTGATGCTGGCATTGCTGTCATCACAATCATTCCCATTGCTGAACCCATCCTGGTCAAGGTCATCGTCCAATGTGGCGGGATCACAGTCCTCATCGACACCGTTGTATGGAATCTCGGCGGCATTTGGATTGATATTGGGATTGTCATCATTACAATCTTGATCGGAAGTGAACCCATCTTGGTCAAAATCTATAACGCCGACACCATAATGTAAACTCAAATATTGGATGAGGGATTGTGCCAAGGATTCCGCAAAGAACGCTCTATCCGCTTGGTCAAAACGAACATCTTGATTGACTTCAATCTGGATACCATCAATTTCACCGGCATTCAGTCGGGACCCATGTATCCAAACGTTGTAACCGCCATTGTAGTAATCCTCGTTTGGATTGGGATAGGGGTCCGCCGTACTTGGAACTGTCGGGTAACCTTTTTCATGGAGCAAGGTTCCAAAACTATATGGTCCCTTCAAAAGTTCCACATGCGTCAGTCCACCTCGATTATCATTGATCAAGGTTCGGATACCATTTCTGCTGATATAGGCGTTGGTGTTCAAGGTGGCGTCCGAAAGTCGAAGTTCATCCCCGGTCAATGTGTAGCCCAGTTCAACTCTTTCAATGGCATGTGCATGTCCGTGAAGGTCCAGAAAAAGACCTCTGCCAAAGTTTTGGATGATATCTGTTTTGGCTGATGCAATGTAGGCATGGTAGTTGTCAAAAGCCAATTCTACAGTTGGGTTGCCATTTGCTGCTTCTGGTTTTTCTCGGTTCGCATCAAATTTCGCCCGGGAGAGCCTGTTGATGATCACATAGGGATAGAAACCGGTTTCATTGAAATAGGCCTGGGCAATGGCCCTCCCCATGGATTGGGTATAAGTGTCATTGACCGTAATGCAGTCTATGCAGTTTCTATCGGGTATCATATTGGGGTTCATATCCCCATCATGTGGAACAGAAATGATAATGGGATGGTTGCCGTGGATGTATTCCACAAATCCTGTATTGTCAAAATAGGCTTGGCCGGGTTGTTGGGCGAAGACCCGACCGGATAGTATACAAAGGACAAGTACGAGAAACAGTGCCGAAGGGAAAACTGGGTATGGTTTCATATGCATAACCGTTTTGTGGCCCTTTCCTGACATGGAGGTCAGGTACGGTTGCCATTTTTGGGTTATGCCATTCTTGGATTAAAGGTAGTAGGATTTGATACTTGGGTAGGGGTCGAATTGATGGATGTCCATTTTCAATTGACGAATCGATTTTTGTTTGAAATCCTGTAAGACAATCAATACAATAAGAGCTGTAAATGCGTATGAAATCTTATATTTTGGACCAAATCCCTTTCCAGCGGTACCCTCGGATAAACTTTCCTTCTTCCTTGGAAACATAAAAATCCTTTTGTTGGAAGTATGCTTTTAGGAATCCCAAAATGGTTTGAAAATAGAGCCCTGGGCTTTTGGCCTGCAAGGCCATCTTGAGTGCTGCGATCTTGGTCAGGACAATGCCGTAGCGCATTTTGTAGAGTGCTGTTCCCTTGGCCTGGTAGTTCTTGGAGCTGTAACCATGTCCGGTAGAGCGAAGATGTTTGACCTTCAGTTCGGGAACAGTCTGTGTCTCGAAACCATGGTATTTGGCCAAGAGGGTGTCCACAGTGTCCCAACCCACTCCGGGCCGCAACCCTCCAATCTTGTTGAAACAGGCCTTGTGGTACAGTTTGATAGGCCCCCGGATATGCGTTTTGTCCGCAATGTTCTCATACACCCAATCCCTTCCTTTTTGGACAAAGAGCAAACCGGAACACATGCCCAGTTTCCAATTGGCCTGAAACAAGTTTACCATGCTTTCAAAATAATGGGGAGGAAGGATGATGTCCGCATCGAACTTTCCGATAAGATCAAATTCAGCAGTGTGCTGTAAGCCAAAATTGAAGGTGTCCACCACTTTCTTGCCGGGGATATGCTCATCCGAAGAGGTTCGTTGGAACACTTTGACCCAAGGGTATTTCTGTGCAAAGTCCTGGGCGATTGCAAAAGTGGCATCTGAAGAGTTGTCGTCCACCACAATCACCTCATTGGGCAAATGGGTCTGTCCCACAAAGGAATCCAGACAATCCTTTAAATAAATTGCTTCGTTGTGTGCTGGAATGACAATGCTGATCCACATGTGTTAAAATTCCAAAAAACAAACCACAAATCCCAAAGAAGTTATTGGGTTATTTAGTTGTTCGGTTATTTGGTTCTTGTTTCATGTATCCAATGTATTCAAATGATACGCCCGTCTGCCGAAGGCAGGAACTCCATGAGCCCTTTAAAATTGAACTTGGGACTTGAACTTGTACTTTGGAGATTGGGATAAACTATCTTTCTGCGTAAACAATGTAGTATCGGTTGGTGAAATACCGCAGTAGTGGTCGGATCCCAACCTTTTTAACGGGATTGGTCCATTTTGCCGAATCCTTTATGGTCCACCCGGCCTTTTCCAACAACCAATCGAATTGCCAGTCCTCAAATTCGTGGTAATGCCTGTCCCAAAGATCGGTCTTGCTCCGATAAGCCGGGGAGAACCAAAGTCGCATGGGGATGCTGGCCACCAATTTATTGGCCTTGATCTCTTTCAGTACATTGTAGGGCGCCACCATATGTTCAAATATTTCAAAGGCGGTCACCACACTGGCATCGGATTGGGAAACGGCTTCAAAATCCACATCCAGATCCTCACCTTTGGTGTTTTCCACTTGGTATCCGTTGGCCTTCATGATTTCTGAAAAGGGATTTTCGACCCCTAGGTCCAAAATGGATTCTGAGGTGCCAATATGCTTTTGCAAAAACGCCAAGGTGTGCTTGTAGCGTTTGTTGGGAAAGTTGTTCTCGTACATTCGCTAAAATTCCAAAAAACAAACCACAAATCCCAATTAAGTTATTGAGTTATTTGGTTATTGAGTTAATGGATTCTTGTTTCTTGAGTCCTGCATCTTTGTTTGAGACGCCCACCTGCCGCAGAAAGGAATTGCACGAACCTTTTGAACTTGATCCTTGAATTTGTTGTTTAGTATCGATAAACAATCGCATTGACATTCATTCCTGCACCAACGCTGGCAAAGATGACCACATCCCCTTTTTGGAGTTCATGCTGGGGCAGCTCGCCTTTCAATACTAGGTCATACAGTGTTGGGATGGTGGCCACGGAGCTGTTGCCCAGTTCATGGATGCTCATGGGCATGATGTTTTCGGGAACATCCTTTCCGTAGATCTTGTAAAACCGTTTGATAATGGCCTCGTCCATTTTTTCATTGGCCTGGTGGATGAATATCTTTTTCACGGCTTCGATGCCTACGCCACTTTTGTCCAAACAGCTAGCCATGGCCTTGGGTACATGGATACAGGCAAATTCGTAGATTTTCCGCCCTTGCATTTTAATATATCGGGTGTCCTTGCAGCCCTCGGCGCTATTGGTTTTGTCAAAATAGAGATAGTAGGCTTCTTCCTCGGCAAAAGTTTGGGTGGCATGGGATAGGATTTCTCCGGAGGAGGGATTGGCTTCCAAAATGGTCGCCCCGGCCCCATCGGAAAAAATCATGCTATCACGGTCATGCTGGTCAATGACACGGGACAAGGTCTCCCCACCGATCACCAAACATTTTTTGGCCATTCCACTTTTGATGAAGGCCTTTGCCTGAACAACGCCCTCGATCCAACCCGGGCAACCAAAAATAAGATCATAGGCCACGCAATTTGGATTTTTTATTCGTAACAGGTGCTTCACGCGGGTGGCCAGACTGGGCAGGGTGTCTCCTTGAATTTTTCCTTGAACAAGGTCGCCAAAGTTATGGGCAAAGATGATGTAATCCAGTTCTTCCTTGTCAATACCTGCGTGGGAGATGGCCTTTTCGGCGGCCAAGTAGCCCATATCGGACGTTTTGAACTCGGGTTTGGCGTAACGTCGCTCTGCTATTCCCGTGATGGCCTTGAACTTTTCAATGATCACGGTATTGTCCTGATCAAAAGTGGTGCCATCCGTTTCCATAAAATGATGCTGCAAGAAAGCTTCATTTTTGGTGATGATGGAGGGAATATAGCTCCCGGTTCCCGTAATCCCAATTTTCATGTTGAGGTTTTTAAAATTGATAGAAGATACACATTGATAACAATAAATATTATGCATGCATAATAAATCTTACAATGTCCAACTGCTCCCATATTGAATTTTATAATGAAAAAAGCCTCGACCTAAACTGTAGGCCAAGGCTTTTTGTTTGTATCTGCAAGGGTTTGCTATGCTTCTGCGTACGCTTCAATCGGAGCACAGGAGCATATCAAATTACGATCCCCAAATGCTTCATCGGTTCTTCGGATGCTGGGCCAAAACTTGTTTTCCGCTACATAGGGCAACGGAAATGCGGCCTTTTGTCTGCTATACGGATGCTCCCAGACATCGCTGGTGATCATACCCAACGTATGTGGGGCATTTTTAAGGACATTGTTTGGTTCGTGGGCACTCGCCTCATCAATTTCCTCCCGAATGGAAATCATCGCATTGCAGAACCGGTCAAGTTCGGCAATACTTTCACTTTCGGTGGGCTCTATCATCAGCGTTCCAGCTACAGGAAAAGATACTGTAGGGGCATGGAAGCCGTAATCTATCAAACGTTTGGCTATGTCCGTTACCTCAATCCCATTGGCCTTGAAAGGTCGGCAATCGATGATCATTTCGTGGGCAGCCCTGCCTCTTTCGCCGGTGTAGAGCACATCAAATTTGCCTTTGAGGCGGTCTTTGATATAGTTGGCATTCAATATGGCCGCTTTTGTGGCATTCGTAAGTCCTTCCGCACCCAACATCTTAATGTATCCGTAAGAGATCAAACAGACCAATGCACTTCCCCAAGGGGCTGCGGAAATGGCCGTAATGGCTTCTTTGCCTCCCGTTTTGATCACAGGATTGGAGGGGAGGAACGGTTTCAATTGCTCTGCCACACAAATAGGTCCTACCCCTGGACCGCCACCGCCGTGAGGGATGGCAAAGGTCTTGTGCAGGTTGAGGTGGCACACGTCCGCACCAATGGTGGCAGGGTTGGTCAACCCTACCTGGGCATTCATGTTGGCACCGTCCATATAGACTTGTCCCCCGTTATCGTGGATCAATTGGGTGATCTGTTTGATGGAAGATTCGAAAACACCGTGCGTGGATGGGTAGGTCACCATCAAAGTGGATAGATTCTCAGCATGGAGCTGTACTTTTTCTTCCAAGTCGGCCACGTCGATGTTCCCTTTTTCATCCGTTTTGGTCACCACCACCTTCATACCTGCCATGACGGCGGATGCTGGGTTGGTTCCATGCGCGGATGCTGGGATCAAGCAGATGTTCCGATGTCCTTCGCCCCTGGATTCATGATAGGCACGAATGACCATCAGACCGGCATACTCTCCCTGTGCCCCAGAGTTGGGCTGAAGGGAAGTGGCCGAGAACCCGGTAATGACATTCAATTGGTCTTCCAACGATTTCAATACTTCTTGATAGCCCTGGGCCTGTTCCAAAGGAACAAAAGGGTGGATGTTGCCCCAATGGGGCCAGCTCAAGGGAAGCATTTCGGAAGCTGCGTTCAACTTCATGGTGCAGCTGCCCAAGGAGATCATGGAATGGTTGAGGGCAAGGTCCTTGCGTTCCAATCGTTTGATGTAGCGCATCAACTCGGTCTCGGAATGGTAGGAATTGAACACCTCATGCTCCAAAAATGGCGTTTTTCGTTGCAAGGCAGTTGGAATTGCCTCTTCTTTGGCAACATTGGCTTCTTTTCTTTGGATGTTATGGGCTTCCAAAAAGCAGGAAACCAATACTTGCACATCTTGATCGGAAACAGCTTCGTTCAATGAAATGGAGACGGTTTCAGGGTCAACATAATTTAGGTTGATCCCTTTTCCTTCAGTGGCTTGTTTTAGTTTTTCAACTTGTTTTACCTTGACCGTTATCGTGTCAAAGTAAGCGGTATTTGTCTGTTGGAACCCATGGGACTCCAGTGTGCTTGCCAACGATCTGGTGTGCTTATGTACTTTGTTGGCGATGTATTTCAACCCATCAGGGCCATGGTACACGGCATACATTCCTGCCATGACGGCCAACAAAACCTGTGCAGTACAGATGTTGGATGTGGCCTTGTCCCTTTTGATGTGCTGTTCCCTTGTTTGCAACGCCATACGTAGCGCACGGTTGCCATCCGTATCTTTGGTCACGCCAATGATCCTCCCGGGAATACTTCTTTTGTATTCTTCCTTGGTGGCAAAAAATGCCGCGTGGGGCCCTCCGTAGCCCAATGGAATTCCAAATCGCTGTGTAGTGCCCACCACTACGTCCACACCCCATTCACCAGGGGCTTTCAATAGCACAAGGCTCAGGATATCGGCGGCCACGGCCACTTTGATCTCGTTGGTTTTTGCTTTTTCCACAAAGGTCCCATAATCATGTACTTGGCCATGCTTTCCGGGATATTGCAAGAGAACGCCGTAGTATTCGGAGGAGAAATCAAAACTTTCATGATTGCCGATGACCAATTCGATACCTAAAGGTATGGCACGGGTCTCGAGAAGGCTTACCGTTTGTGGGAGTACTTCTTCCGAAACAAAGAATTTGGACGCGTTATCCTTTTTTTGTTGTCTGCTGCGCAGTTCAAACAGCATGGTCATGGCCTCGGCGGCAGCGGTACTTTCATCCAAAAGGGATGCATTTGCGATTTCCATTCCTGTGAGGTCAATCACCATGGTCTGGAAATTGAGCAGGGCCTCCAGCCTTCCTTGGGCAATCTCGGCCTGGTAAGGTGTATAGGCAGTATACCATCCCGCATTTTCCAAAATGTTTCTTTTAATGGGGGAAGGAGTGAGCGATTCATGGTAGCCCAGGCCAATATAAGTCTTAAAAACCTTGTTCTTCTGGGCCAGTCCCTGCAAATGGTTCAGGAACTCATGCTCACTGATCCCTTCGGGAAGGTCCAGTTGTTTTTTGAGTTTGATATCATCGGGAATGGTCTCGTAGATGAGCTGTTCCACAGTGTCCACCCCGATTGTTTTAAGCATTTGGGGAAGGTCTTTTTCTGATATGCCGATATGTCTGGCGGCAAACACTTCTGTATTCATGTTCAATCCAATAAAGTGCACAAAATTAGGGATAAATTCAATGAAAATGGGCAATTTTGAAGGTGAGTGGGTCAAAGTTGTTAACCACTGATCAACCGTTTAAGAACGAAGGGAAAACCCGTGAAGATGAAGACATTGAAGTTCATTTTTGATTTTTATCTGGATGCCAGCATCCATGTGGCCTTGTCCGTATTGTCGTTGGCCGGGGTCACCTTTCATTTGTTGGGCATTTCTTCCGATATCAACCTAATGGGATTCATTTTTTTTGGGGTGATCGTCTGTTACAATTTCATCAAATATGGGGTGGAGGCCTACAAATATTTGATCGTTTCCAATGCCTATCACAAAGTCATCCAAATTTTCAGTTTTGTGTCGTTTGGCTTTGCACTGTATTTTTTGTTGCAACTGCACGCCAAGATTTGGTGGGCCACGGTGATTTTGGGCCTATTGTCCGCATTGTATGCCGTTCCATTTCTGCCCAGTGCAAAAAACCTAAGGAGCCTGGGCGGGTTGAAAATCTATATTGTGGCCTTTGTGTGGGCCGGTTTCACGGTGCTTTTGCCTGTTCTGGATGCGCAGATACCGATTGATTGGGATTTTTGGGTGCTTTTTCTGCAACGGGTGTTGTTGGTGTTGGTGCTGATCATCCCTTTTGAGATCAGGGACTTGCAATGGGACGATATAGATTTGAGGACCTTGCCGCAGGTTTTAGGGATAAGACGGACCCAAAATTTGGGGATTACACTGGCCGTCGTCTTTTTTCTGCTGACTTTTTTGAAAGATGGGGTCCATCACGTTGAGATGGAACTGAGGTTGGGCCTTACGCTGGTCTTGATTTTGGTGCTTATCGCCAATAAAAGAATGAAATCCCGATACTTTGTATCGTTTTGGGTAGAGGCCATCCCGGTCTTCTGGTTTGGGATGTTCTGGTGGGTGGAGCGGTTTTTTTAGAGCCTTTTTTCAAGGTCACGTTTCATACATTCCTTATCGTGTTCGGACAGCGTGGAAAGACCTGCGCGATCACAAAGGGAAGTCAACTTGGAATTCTTTTTGGAATACGTTTTACAGGTCTTGCAGTTCCAAAGATGGAACCGAAGCTTTACAATGTCCCAAAAGCTTGCCTCCTTGTATTGGGATTTGTTACAGATATGTGACGCCTCTTCGCATGAAATCTTCATAGCTAAAACCAATTTTCGTTCATACAACCCATAAGCGAGGTCCTTGCCCTATGGATCATTACCCACAAATTGGACGGATTAATGTCCAACTCATTACAAATATCTTCAGTTTCCATTCCTTGGATGGTCTTCATCTTAAAGACTTGGGCCTGCTTTTTGGGCAATTTGTCCAAACACTCCTGCAAGGCCAGCCCCAGCTCCTCGTTCTCCAATATATTGTCCCCATCCCTGGTAAAAGGGTCGGCCACTTGCTCTTCCAACCAATCTCCTTCAGATTCGGAATCCGCACTATAATTGATGCGAACCTCAGCTTTTCCTTTTTTGGAATTGCTCTTGCGGTAGTGGTCTATGACCTTTCGTTTCAATATGGAGACCAGCCAGGTACGCTCGGCGGCATCACCCTTGTAGTTTTTGGAAGAATTGAGTCCGGCAAAAAAGGTTTCCTGCACCAGATCCTTGGCAATTTCTGCATCGCTGACCCTGGCTACGGCGTAGTTGAAAAGGTAATCTGCATAGAGATCTACCCAATTCTGCGGATGAAGTTCGTGCTTGCCCATAGTTTAGAAGTAGCAAAAATAGTGGTTTTTATGCTGCAAAGGATGGTCGCGGGTAAGATGTGTCCCAATTTTCGTCCAAAACCATCTGTCCATTGCGCAGCTACTGCATTTAGCTTGCTTTTTTGATGAGTCCGGCCCTTTCCAAGAGCGCATCGATATTGGGTTCCGCTCCCCTGAAACGTTTGTAGAGTTCCATCGGGTTCTCCGTTCCTCCTTTGGAGAGCACATTTTCCTTGAACTTATCGGCGACCGCTTTGCTGAAAATGCCATTCTCTTTGAAATGGGCAAAAGCATCCGCATCCAGCACTTCGGCCCATTTGTAGCTGTAGTATCCAGAGGAATAGCCTCCTTGGAAAATATGGGAAAACGATGTGCTCATACAGGTTTGGGGGGTATCGGGGAACAAGTCCGTGCCTTCAAACGCCTTGGCCTCGTATGCTTTTACATCTTTGATGTTGGATGGATCGTTGCTGTGCCATGCCATGTCCAAAAAGCCAAAGCTCAATTGGCGCACCGTGGCCATTCCTTCCTGAAAGGTAGCGGATTCCTTTATTTTTTCCACCAATTCCATGGGGATCAACTCCCCGGTCTCATAATGAAATGCAAAAAGTTCCAGGGCCTCTTTCTCATAACACCAATTTTCCATGACCTGACTGGGCAGTTCCACAAAATCCCAATACACCGAAGTGCCCGAAAGGCTAGGGTAGGTGGTGTCGGCCAACATGCCGTGTAGCCCGTGCCCGAATTCATGGAAAAGTGTGGTCACCTCATTGAAGGTGAGCAGTGAGGGTTTGGATTTGGTCGGCTTGGTGAAATTGCAGACGTTGGAAATGTGGGGCCTGTTGTTCTTTCCGTTCAGCGTGTACTGGGATTTGAACGAGGTCATCCAAGCTCCACCACGCTTTCCGGGTCTGGGATGGAAGTCGGCATAGAAGAGTGAAATGAAGTTGTTTTTGTCGTCATACACTTCATACGTCTTTACATCCGGATGGTATTTTTCTATGGTCTGGACTTCGTTGAACCTAAGTCCGAAGAGTTTTTCGGCCACTTTAAAAACGCCGTTGATCACATTTTCCAGTTTGAAATACGGTTTTAGCTTCTCATCATCCAGATTGAAGAGCTTTTGCTTCAACTTTTCAGAATAGAAGGCACTGTCCCATTTTTCCAATCGGTCTATTTGGTCCAGATCTTTGGCAAATGCCTCCAGTTCCCCAAACTCCCTTTCTGCGGCGGGTTTTGCCTTTTCGAGCAGCTCGTTCAGAAAATCCATTACTTTTTCCGGGGTTTCAGCCATACGTTCTTCCAGAACAAAATGGGCATGGGTGGCATAGCCCAGAAGGTTGGCACGTTCGTGGCGCAATGAAACTATTTTTAGGATATTTTCCTGGTTGTCCAGTTCATCTCCATGAAAACCCTTACTGCCAAACGCAATGGAAAGCTCCTTCCGCAACTCCCTGTTCTCTGCATATTTCATGAAGGGGATATAGCTGGGGTAATCCAACGTGATGAGCCAGCCGTCTTTCCCCTTGGATTCGGCCAACTGCCCAGCGGCTTCTTTTTCGCCTTCGGGCAGACCTTTGAGGTCTTCCTCATCGGTAAGGTGCATTTCGTACTTGTTGGTCTCGGCCAAAACGTTTTCCCCAAACTTTAATTTCAGTTTGGAAAGTTCGGCATCGATTTCCCGTAATCGCTTTTTATCCGAATCGTTCAAATTGGCCCCGTTCCTGCTAAAGCTTTTGTATTTCTTTTCCAAAAGGGTTTGCTGCTCGGGAGTGAGTTTCAAAACATCTCTCTGCTCATAGACCGCCTTGATGCGTTCAAAAAGGCCTTGGTTCAGGGTGATGTCATTGCTGAATTCGGACAAAAGGGGAGACACTTCTTGGGCTATCTTTTGAATGTCCTCATTGGTCTCCGCGGAATTCAGATTGAAAAACACACTGGAAATACGGTCCAACTGCTGCCCTGCAAAATCCAAGGCCTCCAAGGTGTTTTGGAAAGTGGGGGCATCCGGGTTTTCCACGATGTCGTCGATTTCCTTTTTGGCATCATCGATGGCCTGAAGAAAAGCCGGTTTGAAGTGTTCGTTCTTTATTTTGGAAAACGGAGCTTGGTCAAAAGGCTCCAATAGTGGGTTGTTCATGGGTAAATCGATAATAGTGTATGATAGCCAGAGGCTTTACAAAGTAAAGAGGTTGTGATTGGCGGTTTATTTCATTTTCCGCACCTCTTCGGCTCCTTTGATGACTTTCTCCTTCAGTCCTTCCTTGTAGGATTGGATCTTGTTCAGGATCTCCGGATTGGAACTGCCTATGATCTGTGCGGCCAATATGCCCGCATTCTTGGCGCCATTCAGCGCTACGGTGGCCACGGGCACCCCGCCGGGCATCTGGAGAATGGAGAGGACGGAATCCCAACCATCTATGGAGTTGCTGCTCTTTACGGGCACGCCTATCACGGGCAATGGGGACAATGAAGCTACCATTCCGGGCAAGTGGGCGGCCCCTCCGGCCCCGGCAATGATCACCGAATATCCGTTTGTGTGGGCATTTTTGCCAAAATCGAACAATTTTTCAGGAGTGCGGTGCGCGGAAACAATGTCCACGTCAACGGTGATCCCAAATTCTTTCAATATATCAATGGCGTCTTGCATAACGGGAAGGTCGCTGGTGCTTCCCATGATCACGGCTACTTTTTTCATAAAATTTCAATCTTTAAATCCCAAATACCAAACCTGAACTTGATAGTTTGCTATTTGTTGGTGATTACCTTGATGGTTTCCTTTACTTCTTGGGCCACTTTTCGGGCCCTGGCCATATCCTCGTCCACAATGGTGACGTGTCCCATTTTCCGGAAGGGTCTTGTCTCTCTTTTTCCATAAATGTGCGGGGTCACGCCCTCCATTTCCAAGATGTCGGCCATGTTTTCATAGACCACATCGCCCGTATGTCCTTCGGCCCCCACCAAGTTGACCATGATGCCGGCCACCTTGCTGTCGGTTTTTCCCAAGGGAAGTCCCAAAATGGCACGGATGTGTTGTTCAAACTGGTTGGTATAGCTGGCTTCTATGCTGTAGTGTCCGCTGTTGTGCGGTCTTGGAGCCACTTCGTTCACCAAGATCTCATCGTCCTGGGTCTGGAACATTTCCACGGCAAGCAGGCCAATATGTTTCATTTGTTCCGAGACCTTCAGTGCAATTTCCTGCGCCTTTTGGGCAACGGTCGCATCGATTCGGGCGGGACAGATCACATATTCCACTTGGTTGGCCTCGGGGTGAAATTCCATCTCCACCACGGGGTAGGTCTTCACCTCACCTTTGGTGCTCCTTGTCACGATAACGGCCAATTCGTTTTTAAAACCGATCATTTGCTCTGCAATGCATTCCACATTGGGTAGGTCTTGGAGGTCTTCCAGTTTTCGCACCACTTTCACGCCCTGGCCGTCGTAGCCAAACTGCGCACTTTTCCACACAAAGGGCAGTTGGAGGCCTCCGTTATGGATGCTGTCCTCGATTTCCGAAGTATAGGCAAAACGGGTGAACGGTGCCGTCGGGATGCCGTGGTCCGTATAAAAAAGCTTCTGTGTGGCCTTGTTCTGTATGGTCCGAAGGGTCTTGGTGGGAGGGTAGACCTTGATGCCTTCATGTTCCAGTTTTTCAAGGGCGTCCACATTTACGTTTTCGATCTCGATGGTGAGTACGTCCACATCCTTCCCAAAATGGTAAACGGCATCAAAATCCATCAAATCGCCCAGCACAAATTCGTTGCAGGCTATTTTGCAAGGGGCTTCGGGCGAGGCATCCATCACCTTTGTGCGGATGTCCCATTTGCGGGTTTCGTAGAGCATCATTTTGCCCAATTGGCCTCCTCCCAAGATGCCCAGTTTAAAATCGGATGAAAAAAATTGCATTGATCAGCGAATTGGAATGAAAGCAAAAATACATGAATTCCTTGAAGGGATAAAAGATAGGTGGACATACCACCCCAAAAATACTATCTTTGCCAACCTGACCATTAATAGCAGAACATTGATCAAGCTTCACGACAAGTTTTTTAAGCCCTACTTAAAGGAAGAGGAAATCCTTGCCGCCATCAAGAAAATGGCCGAAGATATTGCCAAAGACTACAAGGACGAGACGCCTCTCTTTGTGGGTGTGCTGAATGGGGCCTTTATGTTCGTGTCCGATTTTTTGAAAGCCTACCAGAATCCCTGTGAGGTTTCCTTTGTGCGGTTGAGCTCTTATCAAGGGTTGACTTCCACGGGAATCGTGGAAACCTTGTTGGACGCGCCGGAAGAGATCGAGGGCAAGAGCGTGATCATTTTGGAGGATGTGGTGGATACGGGCCGTACCCTGAAACAGTTGGTGCACCTGTTTTCCCATACCAATGTGAAGGAATTTAAGATAGCGGCCCTTTTTTACAAGGCCGAAGTATATAATGGTGAGTATGCCATCGACTATGTGGGCCTGGAGATTCCCGATAATTTTATTGTGGGGTATGGGCTGGACTACAACGAATTGGGCAGAAATCTTAGGGAAGTTTACCAATTAAATGAATCAGATATGATCAACCTAGTGCTTTTTGGAAAGCCAGGAGCTGGAAAAGGGACCCAAGCAGGGTTCTTGAAGGAAAAGTATAACCTGAAACACATATCCACAGGGGATGTTTTCCGCTACAACATTAAAAACGGGACCGATCTGGGCAAATTGGCCAAGTCCTTTATAGATAAGGGCGATTTGGTGCCGGATGAGGTAACGATAGACATGCTGAAGGACGAGGTGGAGAAAAGCCCGGATGCAGCAGGTTTCATTTTTGATGGTTTTCCACGCACGGCTGCCCAAGCAGAGGCACTGGACAACTTTTTGGAATCCAAGAACATGAAGGTGGATGCCACTATTGCCCTAGAGGCTGATGATGATGTGTTGGTGGCGCGATTACTGGAACGCGGTAAGAGCAGTGGTCGTTCCGATGATCAGGATGAGGACAAGATCCGTAACCGCTTTGACGAATACAACGAGAAAACGGCCCCGTTAAAGGCCTACTACGAAAAACAGGGGAAATTCCATTCCGTGAACGGGATAGGCAACATCGATGACATTACAGGGCGACTGAGCAAGATAATCGATACCTTGTAATATAGGAGAGCAGTTTTTAGGCTGCTACCGTTTTATTTACCAACAATACCAAGAACATGACCGAGGGGAATTTTGTGGATTATGTGAAAGTGTTTGTCTCCTCCGGAAACGGGGGCAAGGGCTCTGCGCATTTGCACCGCGAAAAATATGTGGCCAAGGGAGGCCCCGATGGAGGTGATGGGGGCCGAGGCGGACATGTCATCATAAAAGGGAACAAAAACCTATGGACCTTGGTCCATTTCAAGTTCAAAAAGCATTTTAAGGCGGAACACGGGGAGCATGGCAGTAAAAACCGGAGCACCGGGGCCGATGGGTCCGACGTGTATCTGGAAGTGCCCTTGGGCACCGTGATCAGGGATACGGAAACCAACGAAGTGCTTTTCGAGATTACCGAGGACCAAGAGGAAAAAATTGTCTTGGAAGGGGGAATGGGAGGCCGTGGCAACTGGCATTTCAAGAGTCCCACCAACCAGACACCGCGCTATGCGCAACCGGGCATACCCGGACAAGAAACCAAGATCACCTTGGAGCTCAAAGTATTGGCCGACGTTGGTCTGGTCGGTTTTCCCAATGCAGGAAAATCGACACTGCTTTCCGCAATGACTTCGGCAAAGCCCAAAATTGCAGATTATGAGTTCACCACCCTCAAACCCAATTTGGGCATTGTGGAGTATAGGGACTTTAGGAGCTTTGTGATGGCGGACATCCCCGGAATCATTGAAGGGGCCGCCGAAGGCAAGGGACTTGGACACTATTTCTTGCGCCATATTGAACGGAATGCCACTTTACTTTTCCTGATTCCGGCCGATAGCAAGGACATCAGTCAGGAATATGCCATTCTTTTGGACGAATTGCGCAGGTACAATCCAGAGCTGCTGGACAAAAACCGATTGGTGGCCATTTCCAAATGTGATATGCTGGATGCTGAACTCATCGAAGAAATGAAGGAGGACATGAAGGAAGATTTCAAGGATGTTCCCTATCTCTTCATCTCATCGGTAAGCGGTTTGGGCATACAGGAACTCAAGGATAAGCTTTGGGTGCTTTTGGACGAATAATGCTTTTACTTCTGCACTCATAATCAATATATTGATTATTTTTAAGGAATCCAGAAACGACCGTTATGCGCAATACTTTGATTGTGGTTTTCAGCTTGTTGTTGGCGTCCTGTTCTTCCGTTCGGGTGAGTTATGATTACGATAAGGAAGTCGATTTCTCAGGATACACCACCTACAATTATTTCCCCGAAATGAATTCTGGTTTGAGCCAGTTGGATGAAAAACGGCTTGTCCGCATTTTGGATTCCACCCTTCAATCGAGAGGGTACCGCTTGGCCGAGGAACCTGAAATCTTTGTCAATATATTGAGCAACGAGTTCCAGGCGGCACCCAAAAATTCCGTGGGCGTAGGTCTTGGCGGAGGCGGAAGGAACATGGGTGGAGGCATATCCGTGGGATTGCCCTTGGGAAGCCCAAGTGTCCAGCGCAACATTCAGTTCGATTTTGTGGATGCCCAAAGGGATGCCCTTTTCTGGCAGGCCACTGCGGAAAGCGGGTATCGGGAAAATGCATCTCCCAGTGAAAGGGAGCGCAGGCTCGAAGTACTGGTGAAAAAAGTGTTTTCCAAATTCCCTCCGAAGAACTAGTACAGTTTTTCCAAAGCTTTTATTTAAGGATATCGGAGTGTCATTACCGTTCAGGTGATCCATATGACCATTGGTCATAAACCCATTTGGCGGCAGGCCATCATCCACTACTTTAGCCTTGCGTAACATAAAAAGCAAACCACCATGATAGCACTGGCAAAATTGATCATCACCCTTTTGGTTAGCATTCTTCTTTAAATCACTAGTTTGAAATTCAACAAAATGAGAAAATTCAACACATCCCAAAAAGTGGTCATGGCCATGGGAATTTTAGGAGGGATCATAGGTATGTATGGCAAGTTCAATGGTTGGGAGTACTCGGACTACTTTCCATTCTTCTACACCGGTATGACAATGGTCTGGATTGTTTTTTTGCCTTCCAGTAAGTCCTGTTGTGGGCTGTTCAGAAGGAATAGGGCGCAAGAATCATAAGGACATTGGACAAATTTCAAGGAAACAATGGATTATATTTGGCAGTATAGCCAAGTGATATGGAATTAAGCAATAAAAGAAGAAACCAGACCTTTTGGATCCTGCAATTTTTGGGTTGGGGTTTCATCAATTCCATAGCGGCGTTTGTGCCGAAGGGCATCACTATGGAATTGACCCTGTATTCTGTTATTGCAGGTACTTTTATCGGGATTCTCCCCACGTCCATATTGAGATGGTACCTAAAGCGGAATGTGCATTTTGATAACTTTGGGCCAAGGGATATTCTAAAAATCCTAGCTTCATTTGTATTGACATCCGTGGTGTTTGGTCTGCTGAACATGTTCTTTGGATTTCTATATGGCAAATTTGGCCCCCCACTGACGGAGAATGAGCTCCGCATGTTCAAGAGCTATGACAATTTCTGGATCCAAGTACTGAACTCACTTTTCTTGGTGGGAGCTTGGATAGTCACCTATTTGGTCATTACCCTATTGCTCAAGCTCAATCAGGACAGGATAGAACGCTTGGAACTGAACACGAATTTGAAACAAGCGCAACTGAACACCTTGAAGGGGCAGATCAACCCACACTTTATGTTCAATAGTCTCAACAATATCCGAGGACTCATGTTGGAAGATGTGGAAAAATCCAGGGAAATGCTCACAAAGCTATCAGAGATCTTGCGGTACTCATTGACCAAGAACAACATCAACGATATTGCGGTGAGGGAGGAACTGGAAGTGGTGGACAACTACATCGACCTCTCCAAGATCCAATTTGAGGACAGGTTGGAATTTGTCAAAGAAGTGGATGCCGAGACCCTCGACCTCAGAATCCCGCCCATGGTGATTCAATTGCTGGTGGAGAATGCCGCCAAGCACGGGATCGCCAATCTGAAAAACGGGGGCAGGATCCTTTTGAAAATCGTCCAAAAAGAAGATCATTTGCTCATAGAGGTCAGGAATACGGGACAACTGAACATATCCAAGGATTCCACGCAATTGGGATTGAAAAATATAAAACAACGATTGAAATTGTTGTATGCCGACCGTGCATCGTTTAAATTGGAGGAAGTGGCCGATGAGGTCGTAGCCCAAATAACCATTCCACTCACATGAATATCCGGGCAGTCATAGTAGAAGATTCCAGATTGGCACGCAATGAGCTCAAAGAGCTCTTGAAAAAGTATGATGACATAACGCTTGTGGGAGAGGCGGAGAACGTGGATGAAGGGTATGGGTTGATACAGGCCGAAAATCCCGATCTTTTGTTCCTGGACATCAATATGCCCGAGAAAGATGGTTTTGAACTTCTTGAGATGTTGGACGAAGTGCCCATGACTATTTTTACCACCGCCTTTGATGAGTATGCCATCAAATCGTTTGAATACAATGCCCTCGACTATCTGCTCAAACCCGTGAACGAAAAGCGTTTTGCCATGGCACTGGAAAAAGTAAGGGCCAAGATGGAAACGGCGAAAAGGGACAGTGACAAGACCAAGAAACTGACGGAGGGCAGCCAAATATTCATCAAGGATGGGGAATCTTGCTGGTTGGTGAAAATTGGGGACATTTCGCTGTTCGAGATTGTCGGCAATTACACCAAGGTGTTTTTTGACGATAAAAAACCGCTGCTGTACAAATCGCTCAACCAAGTGGAGGAAAAACTCCCAGAGGAGACTTTTTTTAGGGCCAACCGCCAGCAAATTGTCAACACCAACTTCATCGAAAACGTGGTCCCTTGGTTCAATGGTAAATTAAAACTCACCCTAAGGAACGGGGAAGAAGTGGAAGTGTCGCGAAGGCAGTCCTATATTTTTAAAGATCGAATGAGTTTATAACAAGGCAGGAGGCTAAAGTTTGGATTTTGTCAGGTTGAGCGCAGTCGAAACCTCTTGATTGTCAGCAACCAATAAATTCTCGACTGCGCTCGAATTGACAGAAAGTCTCTTTTTAGTCCTATGGACGGAGAAGATCCTTGTACCGATCTTTATACCCAATCAATACGATAATGTTCAATATCAAAAGGCCCAAGGCAGGACCAATGCCCTCAGGAGCCAATGTAGCGTGGAACATAACGGCATTTACAGATACGCTCATCAAGATTAACGACATGAGGGCACCATACTTGTTGAGTATCAAGGCAAGTCCCGCCAATACCTCAACAATGCCCACCAAGCTTATGGTGTGTGTGGAAGAGATTGCACCGAAATAGTTCATTACAGGTTCGGGCATTTCACCGCCAGCAGGTATAAAATTTAAGAACTTGTTGAGTCCGAAGACCAGGACAAACAGTCCCAAAAGTATGCGGACCACCAAAAAAACTTTTGAATTCATAGAGTTGGATTTTATGGTTTATCCAATAAATGTATTCAAAAAATAAACATATGTTAATTTGTTTGGAATATATTTTTATTTATAATAAAAAATGATTATAGGGATTTCAATAATCCTCCATCAATGGGGATGTTGGTCCCGGTAATAAAAGCAGCTTGGTCCGAAGCAAGGAAAGTGACCAAAAAACCATATTCTTCAGGCTTTCCTATCCGCTTCATAGGAACTTGTTCTTCCATGTTGGAGCGCACATCTTCAGCTGATATGCCGAGGGTTTCTGCTTTTTTCATATTGAGTTGGGCAATGCGGTCCGTGTCAAAATAACCTGTCAAGGTGCTGTTTATGGTGATTCCGTCCTTGGCCACATCATAGGCCAGACTTTTGGCCCAAGTCACCACGGCCGCCCTTATGGAGTTGGAGAGCGCCAAATAGTTCAGTGGTTCCTTCACCGAAATGGAGGCCACGTTGATGATTCTTCCCCATTGGTTCTGTTGCATGTGTCTCAAGGCAAGTTCTGTGGTAAAAACCACGGATTTGAACAACAGGTCAAAAGCTTCTTGGTAATCCCCGACCTTCTTTTCCAGGGCACCACCAGCTTGTGGACCTTGGGTGTTGTTTACCAAAATATCGATGGTGTTGTGTTCAAAAAATGCTGAAATGCTGGCTTTGAACGCTTCAAAATTGGAGAAATCGACCACCAGATATTGATGTTGCTGTCCTTGGGAAGTGTCCATTTCCCTTACGATGGCCTCCATGCGTTCCTCGCTCCGTGCCATAAGCGTTACACTGGCCCCACTGGATGCCAATTGCCTGGCTATGGCCTCGCCGATTCCTTTGCTGCTCCCGCCTACGAGGGCAGTCTTACCTTTGAGTGAAATGTTCATGGCTATCTGTATTCTTCCCGAACGGGACTAAAAATGTCCATCAATTTACAAGTTGTGATGGCTTTTCCACTATGTGGCGCATGCGAAGGGATGATCACCACATCCCCAGGGCCATAGGTATCTGTTTTTCCATCAAGGGTAAATTCAAAAGTCCCTTCCACCACGTGCATGATTTGTTCGTGCATGTGACTATGCTCAGGTACTACGGCGTTTTTTTCCACATCCCAGAACACCCAGCTCATCTGCTCCCCGTGGATTAATTTTCCATGGTAGCCCGGCATAATTTCCTTTGATTGTAGTTCGGATAGGTTCATCGTGACAAAATTTTTGGCAAGATAGAAATTAATAAGATGGTTTCTTTGTTTGTATTGGTAGGTCCAATGGCTATTTTTGAACCATAAACCGTATTGATGCACATACACTTTATAGCCATCGGGGGCAGTGCCATGCACAATCTGGCACTGGCATTGCAGGAGCAGGGGCACGGAATAACAGGGAGTGACGATGTCATTTTTGAACCGTCCAAGAGCAGGTTGCAGGCCAATGGCCTGTTGCCGCAAGAGTTTGGTTGGTTCCCTGAAAAAATCCACGGAGGCCTGGATGCCGTGATCTTGGGCATGCATGCCAAGGCTGATAACCCGGAACTTTTGAAAGCCCAAGAGCTGGGATTGAAGCTATTTTCCTATCCCGAATTTCTCTACGAACATTCCAAACACAAAACCCGGGTGGTTATTGGAGGGAGCCATGGCAAGACCACCATTACCTCCATGATCCTGCATGTGCTTCGCTACCATGACATTGAAGTGGACTATATGGTGGGGGCCCAGTTGGACGGATTTGATAAAATGGTGCATCTTACCGAGGAAAACGATTTTATGGTCTTGGAGGGGGACGAATACCTTTCATCACCAACGGACAGAAGGCCCAAGTTCCATTTGTACAGGCCCAACATTGCCCTCTTGAGCGGCATTGCATGGGACCATATCAACGTTTTTCCCACTTTTGAAAACTACGTGGAACAGTTCCGCATTTTTGTGGACAGCATTGTAAAGGGCGGTAGCATCACCTACAATTCGGAAGATCCCGAAGTGAGCAAAATAGTGGAGACCACGGAAAATCCCATACGAAAGTTCCCGTACAGCACGCCTCAGTACCGAGTGGAAGACGGGAAAACCCTGCTGGATACGCCAGATGGCGAAATGCCGCTTGAAATTTTTGGAAGACATAATTTGGGCAATTTGGCAGGGGCCAAATGGATCTGCCAGCAAATGGGGGTGGACGAAATGGATTTTTATGAGGCCATGGCCACTTTTAAAGGGGCTTCCAAGCGTCTGGAAAAACTGGTCGAGGGAAAGGATAGGATAGCCTTCAAGGATTTTGCCCACGCACCGAGCAAGGTCAGTGCCACCACAAAAGCAGTGAAGGAGCAATATCCGCAACACCGGTTGATCGCCTGTTTGGAGCTGCACACCTACAGCAGTCTGAACCCCGAATTCCTGAAGCAATACCGAGGGGCTTTGGATGCCGCAGACACAGCAGTGGTCTTTTATTCCCCGGAATCGGTGAAGGTGAAAGGGCTGCAGGAAGTGACCAAGGAGCAGATCATGGAGGCCCTGAATCGGATGGATGTCCAAATTTTCACGAATTCCTTGGCCTTTCAGGACTACCTGTTCGCCCAGAATTATAAGGACACTACCTTATTGTTCATGAGTTCCGGGAACTATGGGGGCATCGATTTTGAAAAATTGGAGGCTATTTTTTTGAAATAGCCTAAACGCCGAATTGTCTTAAATGGTGGTCCAGGTGTTTGTACTGCATCTGTCCCCATTGTTCATGCGTGAAAGTACCGAAGACGGGATGGGGGTCCCAGACTTTCTTGTCTTTTTGTTGATGGAAATCGTTGATCAAAGTGACCAGTTTTTCCTTTTCTGTTGCAAAATCCTTGTCCTCTACCACTTTGAGAGCCTTTGCCGTCGGCAGATTTTGTCGCCAAGGTTTATCATTATATAGGCTTTTCCTGAAAAGCTTGCCCATCAACTTTAGCATTGGGCTAGGCTTGCTGTTGGGGTTGTGTCGCCCCAAACCTATTTTTAGCGGATACTGGCAATGGCACAACATCTGGCCCACTTTCATTTTGCCCCATTGCCCTTCGGAAGCCTCGGAAAGTTGGTCTACCCTGGATAAGATTTCGGTATGTGCGGAAGGGTCAAAAAGTGATTTCATGGGATGGAATTTATCTATGGAAATTACATAAAATTAATCTCCTATCTTTAGACCATGCAAGAAAAATTAGCTTCCTTTTCCATTAAGAATTGGGCCGATGATGACAAGCCAAGGGAAAAATTGGTGCAGAAGGGCTGTTTTGTCTTGTCGGATGCCGAACTGATCGCCATTTTGATAGGCTCCGGAAGCCGTGAGGAAAGTGCTGTGGAGCTGTCCAAACGCATTTTGGCCTCAGTGGACCACAACCTCAATGAACTGGGAAAGCTCTCCGTTAGCCAATTGATGAGATTCAAGGGTATTGGGGAAGCAAAGGCTGTCAGCATAGCTGCGGCACTCGAAATGGGCCGCCGAAGGAGAATGGAGGATACCAAGAAGATCACGGCCATAACCAGTAGCAAGGATGCCTTTGAGTTGCTGTACCCATTGATAGGGGAGTTGCCGCATGAAGAATTCTGGATCTTATACCTGAACAACTCCAACAAGGTCATCCACAAATCGCAGTTGAGCAAGGGGGGCATCACTGGTACTTTGGTAGATGTGCGGTTGGTGATGAAACAGGCACTGGAACTAGGGGCCGTGGGCCTCATTTTGGCACACAACCACCCGTCTGGCACACTAAAACCCAGTTTGGCGGACAAACAGATCACGGAAAAGCTCAAAAAAGCATCGGAAGCGTTGGATATCAAAATTTTGGACCACTTGATCGTGGCCCAGCACCAATATCTGAGCTTCGCGGACAAAGGAATCCTATAACCATGTTGCTGATATTCACCCATAAGATCACGAACAGGCTCACCTACACGGCAAGGCAGCTATTTGAAAAAATATTGGGGATGGAAATCACCTTTACCACCAGGGTAGAGGATTTTATCAAGCATACCGGTCCCAAGATGACCTATTCCAAGCAGCCCCTGCAAAATGAATTTTTTATACGAAGCAATGACCTCTTGTTTGAACAAGGTATCAATGATTTGGATATTAAGGTGATGGACTGGGAAGGCGTGCCCTGTTTTTTCTCTGCAGGGGACAAGAGCACGTTACCCTTCGATATTTTTTCGGCAAGTTTTTTTCTTCTGAGCCGTTATGAGGAATACCTTCCCCATGTGAAGGACAGCGTAGGTCGGTTTCCGGTCAAGGAGAGCATTGCCTACCAGAACAACTTTTTGGAACTGCCCGTGGTGGATCTATGGGCTCTTAAACTTTTGGATGCGCTCCAACAACGTTTCCCCGATATTGAGCACAAGGAAAAATCATATCGATTCACGTCCATCATCAACGTCACCACTTCGCATGCCTTTGCCATGCGAGGTTTGGCCAGGACCCTTGGGGGCTTTTTCATCGACCTTGGGAATTTTAAGTTTCGCAGTGTCCTGGACCGTTTCTCAGTCCTGTTGGGCTTGAAGAAAGACCCGTTTGACAATTTTTATGAACTTATCGAAATCCACAAAAAGTTTCCCATAAAGACCATGTTCTTCTTTCAGTTTGCCAAACATTCGGCCCATGATAAGAATGTCTCCACAAACCATAACAAGTTCAGGTATCTGATAAAATCAGTGGCGGATTACAGTGAGGTATCGCTCAGCACCTCATTTTTGTCGTCTACGGACAAAACCGTGTTGAAGCAAGAGAAAAATCAATTGGGCAATCTGATCAACAGGCCCATTACCTACTCCAGGCTTCGGTACAATAGGGTGAATGTTCCCGCCACCTATCGTAATTTGGTGGAAACAGAGTTTACGGACGATTTTTCCATGGGCTATACCCACGAAGTCGGTTTCAGGGCAGGGACCTGCACGCCCTTTCATTTTTATGACATCAATATGGAAGTGAAGCAACCGCTCAGGGTGCATCCTTTTGCCGTACACGATTATGCCTTGTTGAACTACCGTGACAAGGAGGAGATCTTCGAAAAAATGGATAAGATGTACCGCATGGTCAAGCAGGTGAAAGGGGATTTCATTGTGGTGTTCTCCAACGAACTGTTGGGCGGCAAGCAACACTTGGACTGGATGGAGCTCTATCAATCTTTTTTAAAGCGGTACTATGTTTGATCATAAGGTAACGGACATTTTCTTTGACCTTGACCATACTTTGTGGGACTTTGAAAGGAATTCGGCACTCACCTTTGCCAAAATTTTGGAAAGTAACCGTGTGAATGTAGATCTGAGTGGTTTTTTGGAAACCTATTCCCCGATCAACCTTGAGATGTGGAAACTGTACCGTGAAAATGGCATTTCCCAATCGGAACTCCGCTACCAACGTTTACGGCGCACTTTTGACACCTTGAAAGAGTCGGTCACGGATGAGACCATCCATGCCTTGTCCCATGAATACATAGAACATTTGCCCTCGTTCGTACACCTTTTGCCCAACACTGTCGAAGTATTGGAATACCTTTTCCCAAAATACCGATTGCACATCATTACCAATGGGTTTGAGAAAGTGCAGGAACGTAAGCTCAAGGGGAGCAATATCCATCATTACTTTGATCAGATCATCAATTCTGAAATGGCCGGGGTAAAGAAACCCGATCCCTACATTTTTGAGCTGGCCCTGAGTAGGGCCAAAGTTGAACCAAGGCACACGCTTATGGTGGGGGACAATCTGGAGGCGGATATTTTGGGGGCCAAGGCCATGGGAATGCAGGTGGTACACTTCAATTCCAATAATGAAGCCAGCCATGATGTTTGCAAAACTATCTACGATCTTATTGAAATAAAAAGCATTTTATAGAGTTATATAGTAAGAACGGCATACCCCTTTTGCACTACTCTTGAAAATGCTTTTGGCTATGAAAAAATTGTTTTTCCAGGTGCTTTTTGCCTCAATCTTCATTTTGATGCTTTCTTCGTGTACGGAAGAACAGGATTTCAGCCAAATCGATGATCTCAGTGTGACACCAACACTGGCCTCAGGTATTTTTTATTTGGAATCGGATGAGGAGACCATCAATTCAGCTGGGGGGTTTGGCACATTCTATGCCCAAACCGTAAATTTTGACGCATTCAACGAAGCCTATGTGGCAGAGCGTTTACTGGAAGGGGTGATCATCTACGAAATTGAGAACACGACCAGCAAACGAGCGGATATCAGCATCGATTTTTTGGATGAGTCAGGAACTCCCATATATCAAGAAACATTTACGGTGGAAGCCAACCCTACGGAAACGTTTACCCGGGAGGTTACTTACGGCCCGGGAGGTCTCAGCCTTTCCATTCTTACCAATACGTCAAGTTTTAGGGTCACGGGTAGGAATTTGGGCGATGCCACTAGTACATCTACACATCCGGAACCCAAGATTTCGTTGAGTTCCGCCGCAGAATTTATATTCCGTTTGAAATGAGAGGATTCCTCAAAACTATACTTATAGCTGTTTTTGGGATTTCTTCCATTCATGCCCAAAATAGACAATTGCTCTACGATTTCAATGAAATCCCACAGGCGTTGATGCTCAACCCGGGAATGAAGACCTCGCAGCGCTGGCATGTTGGGGTCCCAGTACTATCGGGCCTGTTTTTTCAAGCTTCGACCAGTGGGGTCACCGTGAATGACCTTTTTGCCAATGATGGGGTGGATTTTACCACAAAGGTACAGGAGCGTGTTTTGGATGTGATGACCCGAAGGGACGATTTTGGTTCCACGAGTCAGATAGATGGGTTCAATATTGGTTTTCGGGGCAAGAATAGACCAGATGACTACTATTCCTTCGGGATGTACGGTGAAATGGACATCATAAGTTACTGGCCCAAAGATTTGGCCCTTTTGGCTTTTGAGGGCAATGGTGGGAACAATATCGGTAGGAGTTTTGACCTGGGTGATTTGAGCTTAAGGGGTGAGATGGTGAATGTGTTCCATTTTGGCATCAATAGGAAAGTCAGCAATACCCTGACCATTGGGGCCAGGGCAAAATTATATTCCAGCATTTTCCAGTTCCAGTCCATCAAAAATTCAGGCTCTTTCCGAACCGTGGAGGGACAGAACAATATGTACAACAGTATCATCGTGGCCGACATGCAATTGCAGACTTCCGGTGTGAAAGGATTTTATGATATCATTGATGCGGATACCGGAACCACCAGAAAGGACCTGACCAGCCTGTTCACGGAACGTGTGTTGCTCGGGGGAAGCTTGGGACTGGGCTTCGATGCCGGGTTTACCCATCAGTTGAATCCGCAGACCTCCATAACGGGAAGTATTTTGGATGTGGGGTTCATCTATAATTCCAACGATGTCTGGAACTACACCTTTGAGGGTGCCACAAGTACCGAGGGAATCACGGTTTTTCTACCCGAGGATATCGACAATGTGAACAACGACCTTTGGCAAGATCTTGTGGATGAAATTGATGAGGCACTGCCCCATGGGGAAAACCAGTCCGGCTATATTTCGTTAAGACCGGTAAAGGCATATGGCTCCATTCGATATGATTTTGGGGAAGGAGGGAGAAGCTGGTCAGAGAACTGCGGTTGTGCCATAAACACAGGCGGCGGCTCCAATAGCGATTTCTACAGGAACAGTGTAGGGGGACAGCTCTATATGATCAAAAGGCCAAGGGGCATTCAGGCTGCACTGACCGGATTCTATCAAAAAAGATTGGGAAGGACACTGTCATTGAAGACGACCTACACTGTGGATAAGTATTCTTTCACCAACATCGGTCTTGGGTTGAATTTACAGGCCGGTCCTGTAAATTTTTATGTACTGGGAGACAACGTTTTAAGCTACGGGAACATAGCCGATAGTCACTACGCTTCTTTACAGTTCGGATTTAATATCATATCTTGGAACAATAATTGAGTTATTGTTACCATGAAATCGAAATTGCTATATATTTTGTTGTTTGCCCTAGGGCTGAATTATTCCGTAAGTGCACAATTGAATGAGTACAAATATATCATTGTGCCCAAAAAGTTTGGAAGTTTTAAATCGGAGAACCAATATCAGACCAGTACCTTGGTCAAACATTTTTTTGGCGAAAATGGTTTTACGGCGGTATATGACGATGCCCTTCCGGCGGACTTGGCGGCCAATAGGTGTTTGGGGCTTATGGCCGACCTTTTGGACAATTCTTCCATGTTTTCCACAAAACTGCACCTTACCTTGAAGAACTGCCAGAATGTTGAAGTGTTCAGGACTGAAGAGGGAAAGAGCAAGACCAAAGAGTTTGATGCCGCTTACAAAGAGGCCTTGGAACGTGCCTTTGCTTCTTTCTCCACGATGAACTATCAGTATGAGCCCAAGACCCAGGAAGTCGTTTCACAGGATAAGCCCTTGACGATCAGCTTTAAGGACGATGTGAAAACGTTGGAGGAAAAGCCCAAGGAATATGTTGTGGAGCAAAAGGCCACTTTGGAAGAACAGACCTATAAGAGCGTGGAACCACGTCCTTCCACTATTCAAAGACCCACAACTGCCTCCGAGCCTCAGGTCCAAGTGCCATCAGGCGTGCTCTATGCGCAGCCGATTGAGAATGGCTATCAATTGGTGGACAGCACCCCAAAAATTGTATTGAAGTTGGGTGAGACCTCTATGGAGAATGTTTTCTTGACAAATTATGCAGGAAACAGTGCCGTGGTTTTCAAAAAGGACGAAAAGTGGGTTCTGGAATATTCCGATAATGGGGAGAAAAAAATGATGGAGCTCGACATCAAGTTCTAAAAATCATATTTGTCCTTCCATCTACTTTTTAAAAAATCCCTCATGCCCTTTTCCCTAGGGTTGTTTCCGGGTTTGTAAAAAGTGGTGCCCGAAATCTCATCGGGCAGGAACTCAAATTCTGCAAAATTGTTCTCGTGGTCATGGGCATATGCATAGCCTTTGCCATAGCCAAGGTCCTTCATCAACTTTGTTGGGGCGTTCCGAATGGCCATGGGGACGGATAGGTCTCCGGTCTGCTTTACCATTTGTAGGGCTTCATTGATGGCCATGTAACTGGAGTTGCTCTTTGGTGAGCTGGCCAGATAAGTGGCACATTGTCCCAAAATGATCCTCGCTTCCGGGTATCCAATAATGTTTACGGCCTCAAAAGTGGCATTGGCCATGACCAGTGCCGTGGGGTTGGCATTTCCTATGTCCTCCGATGCCAAAATGATCATTCGGCGGGCAATGAACTTCACATCCTCGCCACCTTCAATCATTCGGGCCAGCCAATAGACCGCAGCATTGGGGTCACTTCCCCTGACCGATTTGATGAATGCTGAAATGATATCATAATGTTGTTCCCCAGTCTTGTCATAAAGTACGGTGTTCTTTTGGACTTTACTAAGGACTAGATCATTGGTGATGGTGATACTCTCGCTGGCTTCCGAGTTGATGATGAGTTCAAAGATGTTGAGCAGTTTTCTGCCATCGCCGCCGGACAAACGCAGGAGTGCCTCAGTTTCTTTCAGGGATATTTTTTTGTTTTTGAGAGCATTGTCCGTTTTGATGGCCCTTTCCAACAAAGCCACGAGGTCCTCTTTGCCAAAAGGGTTCAGGACATAGACCTGACACCTGGACAGCAATGCGGGAATCACTTCAAAGCTGGGATTTTCGGTGGTGGCACCTATCAATGTCACCCATCCCTTTTCCACGGCACCCAGCAGGGAATCTTGTTGGGATTTGCTGAACCGATGGATCTCATCAATAAAAAGGATCGGATTTTTTGAGGTGAACAGGCCCCCACTTTGTTTGGCCTTGTCAATGACTTCCCTTACATCCTTTACACCGCTGCTTATAGCGCTGAGGGTGTAGAACGGTCTTTGACTTTCCGTGGCAATGATGTTTGCCAAGGTGGTCTTTCCGGTTCCCGGAGGCCCCCAAAATATCAAAGAAGGAATGACCCCATTTTTGATTTGAGTGGTCAATGCGCCATGTTCGCCCACCAAATGTTGCTGGCTGATATAATCTTCCAGTGTTTTTGGGCGTATCCGTTCTGCCAAAGGTTCATTCATAGGTGTAAAAATAAGACAATTTTGATGGTGATTTTGACCTCCTTTTCCGATCTAATGTTCAGGAATATGACAATTTGTGTATTTTCAAGGTTCTGGTAACATAATTGCAATGAAGTAACCATGGAATTGTCCAAACCTTATAAGTTTTCCCAAAGTGTAGTGCTGGCACCTCTTTTGGCGGTGCTGGCCATATGGACCGTGTTTTGGGCGGAGGTGCGCTTTGGCATCAACCTGAACGAATATGGCATATACCCAAGAACTGTTTCTGGGTTGAAGGGTGTAGTGTTGGGTCCGTTTATCCATGGGTCGGTGGAGCATCTTTATAACAATACGGTTCCCTTGGCGGTGCTATCGTCTTTTCTGTTCTATTTTTATCGCGAAACAGCCTTTAGGGTCTTGTTGTTGGGGGTAGTACTTTCGGGCCTCATCACTTGGTTGATAGGCAGACCATCTTACCATATCGGCGCAAGTGGACTTATCTACGTACTGTCCAGTTTTATATTTTTTAAGGGCATCTTTGCCAAGCACTACAGATTGGTTGCCCTTTCTTTGGTGGTCGTTTTCATTTATGGGAGTATGATCTGGTATATTTTCCCCATCAAAGAGGATATTTCATGGGAAGGACATCTGGCAGGTTTTGCTACTGGGTTATTGCTTGCATTGGCCATTAAGGTCAAACTGCCCTTGGAAAGAAAGTATGAATGGGAGCGGGAAGATTATAGTGAGGACAACGATCCTTTCCTCAAACATTTTGATGAGAATGGTAATTTCATAGAGAATCGGGAAGAAGAAGGGGAGGATATAATGGAGGTCAGGTACCACTATCGACCGGATAAAAAGGAGTGACGCTATTTTCTTCGTTGCCTGACCACTTCGTATAGGAATACCCCACATGCCACGGATACGTTCAATGAGCCTATTTTGCCCAAAAGGGGCAATTTTGCCTTTTGGTCCACAATACCGAGGATGGAAGGGGAGATCCCTTTTTCTTCGGACCCCATAATGATGGCCGAAGGTTGGTCAAAATCCACGGCATAAATTTCATCTTCGGTTTTTTCAGTGGCCGCGGTAACGGATATCCCTGATGATTGCAAATAGAACACGGCATCCTTTAGGTGGTCTACCTTGGCAATCGGGACATTGAAAGCTGCCCCGGCAGAAGTTTTTACGGTATCGTTCGTTATGGGCGCAGCTCCATTTTTTGGAACAATGATGCCGTGTACGCCACAACATTCGGCGGTCCGGATGATGGCGCCAAAATTCCGGACATCGGATACTTGGTCCAAGAGCAGAAGAAGTGGACTTTTTTCTTTGGTAATGACCTCTTCCACAAGTTGTTCAAAATCTTTGAAGGAAACTGGGGAAATCTGGGCCACAACCCCTTGATGGTTGTTGCGGGTAAGGCGATTCAATTTCTCAATGGGCACATAGGATGCACTGATGCCATTTTTTCGAATAGAGGTTTCCAGTTCTTTGAACAGCTCTCCCTTAAGTCCCTTTTGAAGGAATATTTTATTGATGGGTTGTTCGGCACTGATGGCCTCCAGTATAGCTCTGATTCCGTAGATTTGGTCGCTCATCTCATTTTTATAAAGTCTGCAAATATCTAAAAAAACTTTTTATAGCTTCTTTTATAAATGTAATATCAATTTATAAATCTAAAGCTAGAATTGCCGAATCGTCTTTTGCATAGTGATGTGCTCTCCAAAAGAATCCTTCACTATTGAACTTACATGCCACCTTTCCTTTTACTATGGTACCTATTACTTCTATAGAAGCCATGAATATTTTTTAAGGTTTGTTGTACGAAAAAGGACGGTGCTGAATATTCAGCACCGTCCCTTAAAGCTTTGAAATAAAATAAACTTAATTCTTGTAAGAAAACTAAATCATTATAATATACAATTTTCGATAGGTAATTGCCCGGCAACGCCTTCTCCAGTGCTTACACTGTATAGTAGTTCGCCTTCTGGACCATATACTTTAAATGAAATTTCACCATAAGCATCTCCAGGGAAGAACCATTTGGCGGATTGGGTTCCCTCGGGGATTTCAAATGTAGCTGTACCACTGGTCCAGTCTAGAACATCAGAATCGAATACAGTATCAAAACCGGTGCAATCATAGTCGCTACCCTCATAAGGTGAGCAGAGACCTACTTCGATGATATTGCCATCAAGATCTATGGTAATGCCATTACCTCCATTGCCTCCATCAGTTTGCCATCCATCACCATAAGAATCCGCCATCTCAATGGTGTAGGTCCCGGGTACTGGACGACATGGAGCCAATCTTGTTAGCTCGTAGTTGAGCGTAGTTCCAGAAGTTGCATTGTTTTCACCCATATCGATATTTAAAATAAAGGTGACCAATTCCTCCTCTACCATATTTTCAGTAATGGTTCTGAATGTGGTTGAGGCAGACGTTTCACCTGCTGGTATGGTCAAAGATGTTGTTCCTATCTCATACATTGAAGCCTCGATTGTACTTGCAGGGTCAAGGCTAAGGTCAACTGATATATCTTGTGCACGGGGTGTACCCAACAATACCACTGTTATTGTGGACTCGATATCAATGATTTCTCCTGACGGATCAAAACCTGATTCCAAAGTTTGAGATGCATCTTTAAATTGGATGTAATAGGTGGCATTTGGGTCTAACTCTTTAGTTAGACTGTCATAATTGCTCTCATCCCAATCACATGAAATGAAGAGGAGTAAGCAAGAGAATAAACTCAATACTCCTATTTTGTTTATATTTTTTTTCATAATAGTCTTTTTAATATTTTATTGATCCCACCAAAGTTTATCCGAAATCGTGACAGAAGGCACATTTTCCCTGTTGTTGTCAATTTCTGACTGAGCATAGGGGAATCTTGTTGGGATATTGGAAATGACAGCATCAGGATGCAATGCTATAACAGGTAGCCCAGTTCTTCTCCAATCGGCATAAGGTTGGTTTGTTGCAACACCATCTATATATTTTTGTTGGATAATTTTTTCAAGGGTAACTGGGTCACCATTAATGTTTGCATCCAACCAAGCAGTGTTGGCTTCACCAGTAACTCTAAGAACTGAAGCGGCAACAGCATCTTCATATGCCTCTTGCGCGCCAGCCTGTCCTAGTACAAACCTAGCTTCTGCTTCAATGAATTTAAGTTCGGAATAGGTCATCATGGGAACTGATGCAGATGGACCTGCTATATAATCACCAGGCCATGAAGCGGACTCATTCTGACTTCCAATGACACTTCCAACAAATTCTCCATCACCATTTTCTGCAACATAGAATGGTAGCCTAGGGTCATCACTAGCTATAAGAAGGTCTACAAATGTTGATGCCATACGAATATCTGTCCTTTGTTCCATGAATTGGAACAGTGGGTTTCTGTTGGCATCTTCAAAAGGAACTAGAAAATCATCGGCATTGGATGTGAAACCGTTTTGGAGAGCCGCTAGTGCCAATGTATAGGCCTGATTGCCCAATTGATTTGATAATTGTAGGTAGTGTCGAGCCTTTATTGAATTGGCGGCTTTTATCCAATTGTCAATATCTCCTCCAAAACAGACATCTCCTTCTACATCAAGAACGTTGGTAGGGCTGTTTAAATTGGTCAAGGCGTCATCCAACAAAGCGAAAATATTGTTGTAAATAGACTCCTGGGAATCATATATTGGCCTCAAGATATTCTCTGAACCTTTTAAAGCCTCAGAATAAGGGATGTCCCCAAAAAGGTCAGTAGTTATGCCAAGGGTGGTTGCCTGAAGTACTTGAGCAACGCCAGCATAATGAGGGGACTCTTGTCCTTCTGTTTTTGATTTCTCAATAATCAACTGAGAGTTGATCAGCATTGAGGCATAAATTGAGCCCCATACGTTATTTACGTCAGCAGGGGTTAATTGGTACCTAGCTTCAGTATATGCTTGCCTAGAAACCCCGTCAAAGTGTTGGGTCCATATATTGTTGGTCCTTGCCGTATTGTTTCCAACTAGATTATATCCCATTTCTTGTTGAATGGCAGGTAACAATAATTTCATTGGCACATCGGCTGGAGAATCCGGGTCGACATTCAATCCTTCGTCTATCCAATCTGTATTTCTTTCGCATCCTGCAAGAAATACAATAAGGGAACAGAACAAAAGAGTTCTTGCTATATTTTTTATATTATTCCTTTTCATGATTATATTGCTTATAATAAGTTTCATAGGGGAGAGATTTAAAATGTGAGTTTTACGCCCATCAAATAGGATTTTATCCCAGGGCTGTTAAAATAATCCATCCCTTGGGCATTTGAGGCCCCATTAAGACTTGTTTCAGGATCTACACCTTTGTATGGTGTGTCTATCCACAAATTTCTACCAGAAACGTAAATTTGGAGATTATCGATACCCTTCATGATTTCAGGGAAGTCATAGGCCAATGTTACGTCTCTAAGTCTTACCCAATCGGCAGGTTCCATTGCAGCCACTGAAGGACCGCCACCAAAGTTACTTCCGAATCCTTTGAACCAAGCTTCATCCTCAACAACGGGAGTGACATTGGTTACCCCAGAAGATACAGGGTTGCCATCAGAATCCACATGTCCATATACCCCATCAAACACTTTTATGTTTTCTGCGGGGGTTTGGGAGTAATCAATGGCACCTTCGGGGGTGTAGTATACCTCTCTGTTTTCTGTCGCTTTTGAAGTACCAAAGTAATTCATGGCGAAAGCGGTTCCATTGTACATCATACCACCTTTTTTGACATCAATCAAAAAGGAGAGAGATGCATTTTTAAAGCGTATATTGTTTGTCATGTTTGCAGTCCAGTCTGGATTAAAATCGCCAATGGGAACCATCTCTCTCTCATCTGGCATTGGATAGCCATCTCTGTAGCTGTCAGACGGATCGTCGTTAATCAATACATTTCCACTTGCATCTCTATACCAGTCAAAACCAAAGATGCTTCGATATTCAGCGCCTACAACAGCTCTTACCTGTGGTACTGTAAAACCACCCAAGAATACGTTATCTACGCCATCTGCAAGACCGGTCACGACATTGGTGAACTGTGTGAAGTTGGCCAAGAAATCCCATGAAAAATCATTTGTTTTTATTGGTGTAGCATTCAAACTGATCTCTATACCTTTAGATTCCATGCTAGCTGCATTTTGGAACACAGAGGTGAAACCGGAAGAAGGTGCGATTGGAACAGACATCAACAGGTCTTTGTTTATGTTTTCAAAATAAGTGAAGTCAAGACCAATTCTATTGTTTAGGAACCTTAGGTCGACACCAACTTCCCAAGTATCCTGGGTTTCGTGTTTTAGGTTGGGGTTACCTAGGCCATTTTGCACTGCAAAACCTGTTTGTCCTTGGTATGGAAAGTTCACTCCATTTGTCCAGCCATCAGCAGTACCAGCGGCAGAGAAATAATTAGAGGTGTTGTATGGGCCTGCAATGTTTGCAGTACGAGCAGCTGAAGCTCTTAATTTACCATAGCTTAGGATGGAATTGTTTTTAAGTCCTTCCAATTCTGTGAATACAAAGCCTAAGCTGGCCGAAGGATAAAAAGCTGATTGGTTTTGTTGTGGCATTGTTGTTGACCAATCATTACGACCGGTAAATCCAAGGAAAAGCATATCCCAGAAAGATAGCTGTAAGTCACCAAAAACGGCTATGGTACGATAGCTGGATTCACCTGTGCTTGTAGTATTGTTGCTGGAATTGCTCAATTGATAAAAATCAGGTATCTCCAGTCCGGTTGCATCTCCAAAAAGGAAACGGTTGAATGTTTTGTACAAGTTGTTACCTACAGTAAACTGAACATTGAAAGAGTCGGAAACATCAGTGTTAAAGTTGAACAACAAGTCAGAATTGAAAATCCCACTATAGTTTTGATACTCTCCTAAGTATCCTGTAGGCTGAGCCCTTGATCCAATTTTGAATTTGTCGGTATATCTCCTATTGTACCAGTCTACACCACCATTGTAGCTAATGTTGAAGTAATCTGCCACCTCGATATTGAAGTTAATGTTTCCAACAAAACGATTAACATCTTCTTCAAAGGCAATGTTGTTTGCAGTCCAATATGGGTTGTCATACCCTCCTCCATTCCTATAGTTCCTTTGTGTGCCGTCAGGGAACTCATAACCGGCACTGTTGTCAAAAGTTGATGCTGTACGGACTAGACCAAGCATGATACCCGAAACGTTGGAACCTTTTTGAATCTGTGTGGCGCGTGAATTTGTATAGGCCATATCAGCTCCAAAAGTGATTTTATCTGATATTTTAGTGGTGGCGTTCAAGCGCAGTGTTGTTCTACCGAATTCATTGTTGGGGATAACACCTTCTTGTTCTAGATTAGATAGGGAAAAATAGTAGTTGCCTTGTTCGTTCCCGTTGGCAATGCTGAATCTGTTATTGGTGTTTATTCCTGTTTGAAAAAAGTCGTAAGGGTCATAATACTCAGCAGGAGTGCCATTTCCAGTACCTACAGGGACTAATCTTCCTTTAGGGTCCCACATGTAAGTTGGGTCTCCGTCATATTCCAAATCTGCTATTTTAGGCCCCCAAGTGAATTGATTTCCAGACGCCCATGAACCATTGTTTCCTTGTGCAAAGGTTTTTTGCATGGCGGGCACTTGGGTTATTTTGTCAAAGCCGATGGAAGTGTGTAGTTCAATTTTTCGTTGGGATAGGTTTTTACCGCTCTTGGTTGTGATGATGACGGCGCCATTGGCTGCACGTACACCATAAAGAGCCGTGGCGGCACCACCTTTCAATATGGAGATGGATTCAATATCATCAGGGTTGATATCAATAGACCTGTTGGATGTATTTACTCCCCCAACACCACTATTTCCGCCTCCACTTTGAATGGGCATACCATTGACTACATACAAAGGCTGGTTGTTACCTGTGATAGATGCGGAACCCCTTATTGTGATGAAAGTTGAAGCTCCTGCTTCTCCTGAGGAATTCACAATCTGTACACCAGACGTAGTACCAGATAAAGAGTTGACCAAGTCAGCATTAGGTTTGGAGGCAATGGCCTCTGCTTTTACAGTTTGTACATTGTAGCCCAGTTGTTTTTCACTTCTGCTAATACCTACTGCGGTGACAACGACCTCATCCAGAGCTTGAGTGTCCTCTTCCATTTGAACATTGACCACATTTGTGGAGCCAACAGTTCTTTTCGCTGTTTTTTGCCCTATATAAGTATAGAGCAATATTTGACCTTGACTTGCACTGATGACATAGTTTCCGTCAAAATCTGTTTGGGTACCAGTGGAGGTCCCTTCAACAACAATATTGACCCCGGGTAGCGGGAGGCCATTGGCATCCGTGACAGTACCCGTGATCGTTTTGTCCTGTGCAAAGGATATTTGCACAATAAACGCCAATAATAGCGTTAACAATCCATTAAGTTTTGTTCTCATTGTTAAATTATTTGAATTAGCTGATGGCTAAAGTCATAATTTCATGTTAATAATCCAAACTAATTTTACAAAATATTTAAGAAAGTTTAGCTAAATGCAATAAGCTCAAAATGTTTGATATTGATTATTGACTTTGTAATTTTTAGGGGGTGATGTTAATTTAAATGTAAATATGTATCTATAGCCCCACTAAAAAGGGTGTTAAGGTTCATTTTTTTGTTTAATGCATGAATTTTAGGTGTTCATTCTTGAAGATTTGCTTCTAATTCTTGTTAAGTTAAATTTAACATAAACCAAAATCAATCCTTCTGTTATACCTTTAATATATATATATATATATATATATATAGTAAAAAAACAGGGTTGAATGTTTCGATGGGATGGATATATAGGTCGGTCCGAATATTTTTTTTCCTGTTCCGTCAAAATTAACTGGTTAGGATTTGAATTATTCCGAAATATCACTACATTTGCAGCCCTCAAAATGAGGGTTATTCAGTTTTTAAAAGAAATTTAATGCCAACAATTTCACAATTAGTACGAAAAGGAAGGGCCACGATTACCAAGAAGAGTAAATCGGCTGCTTTGGATTCGTGTCCTCAACGAAGAGGGGTTTGTACGCGTGTGTACACCACTACACCGAAGAAACCAAACTCTGCAATGCGTAAAGTTGCAAGGGTAAGGTTGACCAACGGTAAAGAGGTGAACGCTTACATCCCTGGTGAAGGTCACAACCTCCAAGAGCACTCGATAGTATTGGTAAGGGGCGGAAGAGTAAAGGATTTGCCTGGTGTTCGATACCATATCGTTCGCGGTGCGTTGGATACTGCCGGTGTTGCCGGTAGAACACAGCGTCGCTCGAAGTATGGTGCTAAGCGTCCTAAAAAGTAATCAACTTTAAGAAGAAGCGATGAGAAAAAAGCAGGCAAAGAAAAGACCATTGTTGCCAGACCCAAGATTTAACGATCAGCTTGTGACACGTTTTGTGAACATGATGATGTGGGATGGTAAAAAGTCGATTGCATTCAAGATTTTCTATGATGCGATCGATATCGTTGACGAGAAGAAAACGGACGAGGAAAAAACAGCTTTGGAGCTATGGAAAGATGCCCTTTCCAATGTAATGCCCCACGTTGAGGTTCGCAGTAGAAGAGTTGGAGGTGCTACCTTCCAGATTCCGATGCAGATCCGTCCTGACAGAAAGATATCCACTGCCATGAAGTGGTTGATCAATTACTCTAGAAAGCGTAATGAGAAATCCATGGCCCAAAAATTGGCTTCTGAGATTTTGGCTGCAGCCAAAGAAGAAGGCGCGGCAGTGAAGAAAAGAGTAGATACACACAAAATGGCCGAGGCCAATAAAGCATTCTCACACTTTAGATTCTAATCAGTACAATGGGAAGAGATTTAAAATATACAAGGAATATAGGTATTGCAGCTCACATCGATGCTGGGAAAACAACTACTACAGAACGTATTCTTTTCTATACAGGTGTGAGTCATAAAATAGGTGAGGTGCACGATGGTGCGGCCACTATGGACTGGATGGAGCAGGAGCAGGAGCGTGGTATCACCATTACCTCTGCCGCTACAACCTGTACTTGGCAGTTTCCTTTGGAAAACGCACAACCTACACCTGATACCAAAGGATACCATTTTAATATCATCGATACTCCCGGGCACGTTGACTTTACCGTTGAGGTAAACCGTTCCCTTCGTGTGTTGGATGGATTGGTATTCTTGTTCAGTGCCGTTGATGGTGTTGAGCCACAGTCCGAAACCAACTGGAGGTTGGCCGATAACTATAAAGTGCCACGTATTGGATTTGTGAACAAAATGGACCGTCAAGGTTCCAATTTCTTGAACGTGTGCAAACAGGTTCGTGAAATGTTGGGTTCCAACTCCGTGCCGATCGTATTGCCGATCGGTGACGAGGCTGACTTTAAAGGGATCGTTGACTTGGTGAAGAACAGGGCCATTGTGTGGCACGATGACAACTTCGGTTCAACATTTGACGTTATCGACATCCCGGCAGATATGCAGGATGAGGTGAAGGAATATAGGGCGGCTTTGATCGAGGCTGTTGCTGAATATGATGAAAACTTGATGGAGAAATTCTTCGAGGATGAAGATTCCATCACCGAGGAGGAAGTGCATGCCGCTTTGCGTGCTGCTGTTATGGACAGGGCCATCATCCCGATGATCTGTGGTTCATCCTTCAAGAACAAAGGTGTTCAGTTCCTTTTGGACGCTGTTTGCCGTTACTTGCCTTCTCCAATGGATAAAGAGGCCATCATTGGTACCAATCCAGATACGGAAAAAGAAGAAAAAAGAAGACCGGACCCCAAAGAGCCATTTGCAGCTTTGGCGTTCAAGATTGCCACTGACCCGTTTGTGGGACGTTTGGCATTCTTCAGGGCATACTCAGGTCGTTTGGATGCAGGTTCTTATATCTTGAACAACCGTTCAGGAAACAAGGAGCGTATCTCTAGGATCTATCAAATGCACGCCAACAAGCAAAATGCCATTGAGTTTATCGAGGCAGGTGACATTGGTGCTGCTGTTGGGTTCAAGGACATCAAAACGGGTGACACCCTTTCTGATGAAAAGCACCCGATCGTATTGGAGAGCATGCAGTTCCCCGATCCCGTAATCGGTATTGCTGTTGAGCCCAAAACAAAAGCTGACGTAGATAAAATGGGTATGGCTTTGGCCAAATTGGCTGAAGAGGATCCAACCTTCCAGGTGAAAACTGACGAAGCTTCAGGACAGACCATCATTTCAGGTATGGGTGAGCTTCACTTGGATATCATCGTCGATCGTCTTCGTCGTGAGTTCAAAGTAGAGGTGAACCAAGGTCAACCTCAAGTGGAATACAAAGAGGCCCTTACTGCCAAGGCAGATCACAGGGAGGTTTATAAGAAACAGACCGGTGGGCGTGGTAAGTTTGCGGATATCGTATTCTCCATGGAGCCTGCTGAAGAAGGAAAAGTGGGTCTTGAGTTCTCCAATGAAATCAAAGGTGGTAACATTCCTAAGGAATATGTTCCTGCTGTTGAAAAAGGTTTCAGGGAAGCTATGAAGAACGGACCTTTGGCTGGATTTGAGATGGACAGTATGAAGATTACCCTTAAGGATGGTTCTTTTCACCCTGTGGATTCCGATTCATTGTCGTTCGAATTGGCAGCAAGACTTGGTTACAAAGTTGCGGCCAGAGCAGCTAGGGCGGTGTTGATGGAGCCTATCATGAAATTGGAGGTTCTTACGCCTGAGGAAAACATGGGTGATATCGTGGGTGACTTGAACCGTAGAAGGGGTCAAGTGAACAACATGGACGATAGGGCCGGTGCCAAGGTGATCAAAGCTGAGGTTCCCCTTTCAGAAATGTTCGGATATGTGACCTCGTTGAGGACCTTGTCTTCAGGTAGGGCAACATCCACCATGGAATTTTCACACTATGCAGAAACTCCTTCCAATATTGCAGAGGAAGTAATCAAAGCAGCTAAAGGAGTAACCGCTTAATAATTCAGCAAGATGAGTCAAAAAATCAGAATAAAATTGAAGTCTTACGATCACAATTTGGTGGACAAATCTGCTGAGAAGATCGTGAAAACAGTAAAGACAACTGGTGCTGTGGTAACCGGACCCATTCCGTTGCCCACCAACAAGAAGATATTCACCGTTTTGCGTTCACCTCACGTGAACAAAAAATCAAGGGAGCAGTTCGAACTGAGCTCTTACAAGAGATTGTTGGATATCTATAGCTCTTCATCAAAGACCATCGACGCCCTTATGAAGCTTGAGCTTCCCAGTGGTGTTGAGGTTGAGATCAAGGTCTGATAAATTTTAAGTATTGAGTTTTAGGTTGTGAAGTGATTATAGCTTTCAACTTAACACTTAAGACTTACAAAGTACATGTCTCTGACGATGGTCAGGGAAAAACGGAGAAAGAAAAAAATCTGGGTCAGAGCAGAATTCTTTTCTTGACCCAATTTTTTTGCCGAGAAATTGGCGCAAATAAAAAGAGTAATCAATTAATAATTAATAAATATGTCTGGGTTAATAGGTAAAAAAATCGGTATGACCAGCATCTTCGACGAGAATGGAAAGAACATTCCATGTACCGTTCTTGAAGCTGGACCATGCGTGGTTACCCAAGTCAGAACCGAAGAGGTGGACGGGTACAGTGCCCTTCAACTAGGTTTCGATGACAAGGCAGAAAAACGTGCTAACAAGGCCGAAACAGGTCACTTTAAAAAAGCAGGTGCTTCTCCCAAGAAAAAAGTCATCGAATTCCAAGGATTTGAAGGAGAATACAAATTGGGCGATACCGTTGGTGTCGATATTTTCATGGAGGGTGAGTTTGTTGACGTTGTCGGCACATCCAAAGGAAAAGGATTCCAAGGTGTTGTTAAACGCCATGGTTTTGGTGGGGTAGGTCAAGCGACCCACGGTCAGCACAACAGGTTGAGGGCTCCCGGTTCCATCGGTGCCGCATCCTATCCTGCCCGCGTTTTCAAAGGAATGAAAATGGCCGGTAGAATGGGTGGTGATCGAGTAACGGTCCAAAACTTGAGAGTGTTGAAAGTGGTCCCAGAGAAAAACCTTTTGGTTGTAAAAGGATGTGTGCCTGGCCACAAAAATGCATATGTAACTATTCAAAGGTGGGAATAATGAAGGTAGCAGTTTTAGATATCAACGGAAAAGAAACCGGAAGAAAGGTAGACCTTTCTGACGACGTTTTTGCGATAGAGCCCAATCAGCATGCCATCTATTTGGATGTGAAGCAATATTTGGCCCATCAAAGACAAGGTACGCACAAAGCCAAGGAAAGGGCCGAGATTGCAGGTAGTACACGTAAGATCAAAAAGCAAAAAGGTACCGGTACCGCAAGGGCTGGTAGCATCAAATCCCCAGTTTTCAGAGGTGGTGGTAGAATCTTCGGTCCTAGGCCAAAAGACTACACCCAGAAACTGAACAAAGGGCTTAAGCGTTTGGCCAGAAAATCTGCCCTTAGCCTCAAGTCCAAGGAGAACGCTTTGGTGGTTGTGGAAGACTTCAACTTCGAAGCGCCTAAGACCAAGGATTTTGTTGCTTTCCTTACTTCTTTGGGCATCGACAATAAAAAGTCCCTGATAGTGTTGGGTGATACAAATAATAACGTATATTTGTCGTCGCGTAATTTGGAACGTTCCGAAGTTGTAACTAGCTCACAATTAAATACTTACAATATAGTTAACGCTAAGAGTCTAGTATTGACAGAGAGTGCTTTGGAAGGAATTGAATCGAATCTAAAGAAATAAGAGCATCATGAGTGTGTTGATAAAACCGATCATTACGGAAAAAATGACTGCTGACAGCGAGCTTTTCAATCGCTATGGTTTCTATGTTGAGCCTAAGGCCAACAAGTTGGAAATCAAGGAAGCAGTAGAGGCTACTTATGGTGTTTCAGTGGAAAAAGTGAGGACTATGAACTATGGTCCTACACGTAAGAGCCGCTATACAAAAACAGGTATCCAGCATGGTAAGACCAATGCCATGAAAAAAGCGATCGTAGATGTTGCTGAAGGAGATATCATTGATTTTTACAGTAATCTATAAAGACGAGAAATGTCAGTTAGAAAATTAAAACCGATAACCCCTGGTCAGCGTTTTAGAGTAGTGAACGGATTTGACGCGATCACTACTGATAAGCCGGAGAAAAGCTTGCTTGCTCCGTTAAAAAAGACAGGTGGTAGGAACAGTCAAGGAAAAATGACCATGCGCCATAGAGGTGGAGGTCATAAAAGAAGATATCGTATTATCGATTTCAAAAGGGACAAACAGGGAGTGGATGCCACAGTGGCCTCTATCCAGTACGATCCCAACAGAACTGCATTCATCGCCTTGGTGGAATATGCTGATGGTGAGAAAAGATATGTGATTGCCCAAAACGGGATGCAAGTGGACCAAAAGATAACTTCTGGTACCGGTTCTGCCCCCGAAATTGGAAATGCCTTGCCTTTGGGTGAGATTCCATTGGGTACCATTATTTCCTGTATTGAACTTCGACCAGGTCAAGGAGCCATTATGGCGCGTAGTGCCGGTACTTTTGCCCAGTTGATGGCGAAGGACGGTAAATTCGTTACCATTAAGCTTCCTTCTGGAGAGACCCGTATGATCTTGGCTACTTGTTTGGCCACCATCGGAGCGGTTTCCAACTCCGACCACCAATTGTTGGTGTCTGGTAAAGCTGGTAGAAGCAGATGGTTGGGTAGAAGACCAAGAACAAGACCAGTAGCCATGAACCCTGTCGATCACCCAATGGGTGGTGGTGAAGGAAGGGCTTCCGGAGGTCACCCAAGATCTAGAAACGGTATTCCTGCAAAAGGTTACAGGACCCGTTCCAAGACCAAGGATACCAATAGATATATCATCGAACGTAGAAAGAAATAAAAGAAAAAGGAAATGGCACGTTCATTAAAAAAAGGACCATACGTTCATCATAGCTTGGAGAAGAAAGTCCAGGTTAATATAGAATCAGGTAAGAAAACAGTTATCAAAACATGGTCTAGGGCCTCTATGATAACCCCGGATTTTGTGGGACAGACCATCGCGGTACACAACGGAAAACAATTCGTTCCGGTTTATGTTACTGAGAACATGGTAGGACACAAGCTTGGAGAATTTTCACCTACGCGATCTTTCCGAGGTCACGCAGGAGCCAAAAACAAAGGTAAAAAGTAAGTAAGCTATGGGAGTTCGTAAAAGACAAATGGCCGAAAGGTTAAAGGAAGAAAAAAAGCAACTTGCTATTGCAAAGCTTAACAATTGCCCTACATCTCCAAGAAAGATGCGTTTGGTAGCTGACTTGGTAAGGGGAAAACAAGTGGAATTGGCATTGGCCATTCTAAGGTTCAACTCTAAGGAGGCATCCAGGAAACTGGAAAAGCTGTTGCTTTCCGCCATCGCCAACTGGGAAGCCAAGAATGAGGACGCCAGCATCGAGGATGCGGATCTTTATATCAAGGAAATCCGAGTGGATGGAGGAACCATGTTGAAACGTTTGAGACCCGCTCCCCAAGGAAGGGCCCATAGAATCAGAAAACGTTCCAACCATGTGACCATGATCGTGGAATCCAATAACAACGTTCAAAGCTAGAAAATAGAATATGGGACAGAAGACCAATCCAATAGGAAATCGCTTAGGAATTATCAGAGGATGGGAATCCAACTGGTACGGAGGAAACGATTACGGCGATAAGCTGGCTGAGGATGATAAAATAAGAAAGTACGTTCATGCGCGTTTGGCCAAGGCCAGCGTGTCCAGAGTGATCATTGAAAGGACTTTGAAGCTGATCACCATTACCATTACCACGGCAAGACCTGGTATCATCATCGGTAAAGGTGGGCAAGAGGTGGATAAACTTAAGGAAGAGCTTAAGAAGATCACCAACAAAGAGGTCCAGATCAATATCCATGAAATAAAGAGACCGGAGCTTGATGCCAATTTGGTCGCTGCCAGTGTGGCAAGACAGATCGAGAGCAGGATTTCATACAGAAGAGCCATCAAAATGGCGATTGCAGCTGCAATCCGTATGAATGCCGAAGGAATCAAGATCCAAATCTCAGGACGTTTGAACGGTGCCGAGATGGCGCGTTCCGAGTCCTACAAAGAAGGAAGGATTCCATTGTCCACTTTCCGTGCCGATGTGGATTACTCACTACAGGAAGCCCACACTACCTATGGTAGATTGGGAATCAAAGTGTGGATCATGAAAGGAGAGGTCTATGGAAAAAGAGAACTTTCCCCATTGGTAGGATTGTCCAAGGCTCAAGGAACAAAAGGCGGTAAACAAGAAGGTGGCAAAAAACCACGCCGTAGAAAGTAATAAGATAAAGTAAGGTAAGATGTTACAGCCAAAAAGAACAAAATTTCGTAAGACCCAGAAGGGACGTATGAAAGGTATATCCCAAAGGGGGCACCAACTTTCCAATGGAATGTTCGGTATCAAATCCATGGATTCGCATTTCATTACTTCCCGTCAAATCGAGGCTGCGCGTATTGCTGCAACTAGGTACATGAAAAGACAAGGCCAGTTGTGGATCAAGATATTCCCGGACAAGCCCATCACCAAAAAACCTCTTGAGGTTCGTATGGGTAAGGGTAAAGGTGCTCCAGAATACTGGGTGGCCATCGTGAAGCCAGGTAGGATCATGTTCGAGGTAGCCGGGGTTCCTTTGGATGTTGCCAAGGAAGCAATGAGGCTAGCGGCACAAAAGTTGCCGGTAAAGACCAAGTTTATCGTAGCAAGGGATTATTCCGCCTAATTTTTTAATTGGAGAAGAAAGATGAAACAATCAGAAATAAAAGAACTTTCAATTGAAGAGCTAAAGGAGAAGTTGGTCGAGTTGAAAAAACAACACGCCGACCTTAAGATGGCACATGCCATTACTCCTTTGGAAAATCCTTTACAGATCAGAAAGACGAGAAGGACGGTGGCAAGACTTGCGACAGAATTAACAAAAAGGGAATTACAATAATTGGTTCTGCCTTATGGAAAACAGAAATTTAAGAAAAGAAAGAATAGGCGTTGTTACCAGCAACAAAATGGAGAAATCTATTGTGGTTTCTGAGGTAAAACGAGTGAAGCACCCCATGTACGGGAAATTCGTTTTGAAGACCAAGAAGTATGTAGCCCACGATGAGAAGAACGATTGCAACGAAGGTGACACCGTTAAAATAATGGAAACAAGACCATTGAGCAAAACAAAATGCTGGAGATTGGTCGAAATCCTTGAAAGAGCTAAATAATTATGGTACAACAAGAATCAAGATTAAAGGTTGCGGACAACACAGGTGCAAAAGAAGTTTTGACCATCCGCGTACTGGGAGGAACCAAAAGAAGGTATGCTTCCCTAGGTGACAAGATTGTTGTGTCCGTCAAGGAGGCAACTCCAAACGGTACTGTAAAGAAAGGTTCTGTTTCCACGGCCGTTGTGGTACGGACGAAAAAGGAAGTAAGAAGACCAGACGGCTCTTACATCCGTTTCGACGACAACGCCTGTGTATTGTTGAACGCTGCTGGCGAGATGAGGGGGACCCGTGTTTTTGGTCCTGTTGCAAGAGAGCTTAGGGACAGACAGTTCATGAAGATTGTTTCATTGGCGCCCGAAGTGCTATAAAAGAAATATCAGAGAGATGAAGTTGAAAATCAAAACAGGGGATACGGTAAGAGTAACGGCAGGCGACCACAAAGGTAGCGAAGGCAAAGTGCTCGTAGTGGACCGCGAAAAGAACAAGGCCATCGTGGAAGGCATCAATATGGTGTCCAAACACGAAAAGCCAAGTGCAAAGAACCCTCAAGGAGGCATAACAAAAAAGGAAGCTCCCATACACATTTCCAACCTTTCCTTGATCGACCCTAAGTCTGGCGAAGCCACAAGGGTAGGTTATGAAGTAAGGGATGGCAAGAAAGTAAGAGTCTCCAAAAAATCCAATGAAGTAATTTAGTCATGAGTTACATCCCAAGATTAAAGCAAGAATACAAGGAGCGTGTAATCAAAGCGCTGACCGATGAGTTTGGTTACAAGAACGTAATGCAGGTTCCAAAGTTGGAAAAGATAGTTGTGAGCCGAGGAGTTGGTGCCGCTGTGTCCGACAAAAAGCTCATAGACCATGCTGTGGACGAATTGACCAACATTACAGGTCAGAAAGCCGTTGCCACCATTTCCAAAAAGGACGTTGCTACCTTTAAATTGAGAAAAGGAATGCCCATTGGGGCAAAAGTGACCCTAAGGGGAGAGCGCATGTACGAATTTTTGGATAGATTGATCACCACAGCCCTTCCAAGGGTACGTGATTTCCAAGGAGTGAAAGCTACCGGTTTTGATGGTAGGGGCAACTACAACTTGGGCATCACCGAGCAGATCATCTTCCCAGAGATCAATATAGACAGGATCAACAGGATCAATGGAATGGATATCACCTTCGTTACTTCTGCCGATACTGATAAAGAAGCAAAATCATTGTTAACCCAATTGGGAATACCCTTTAAAAAGAACTAGTATGGCCAAGGAATCAATGAAAGCCCGTGAGAGAAAAAGGGCGAAAATGGTTGAGAAGTATGCCGAGAAAAGAAAGGCACTGAAAGAGGCCGGAGATTATGAGGCACTTCAGAAGTTGCCAAAGAATGCATCTCCTGTACGTATGCACAACCGTTGCAAATTGACCGGAAGACCAAGGGGATACATGAGAACCTTCGGGATATCAAGGGTTACATTCAGGGAAATGGCCAACCAAGGCCTTATACCAGGTGTTAAAAAGGCAAGTTGGTAATTTAGACAAAGAAAAGAAATGCTTACAGATCCAATTTCAGATTATCTGACCAGAATTAGAAATGCCAGCAAGGCAGGTCATAGGGTAGTGGATATTCCCGCTTCCAATCTTAAGAAACAGATTACCAAAATATTGTTCGATCAAGGCTATATTTTGAGCTACAAGTTCGAGGAGGACCAAGTACAAGGGAACATCAAAATAGCCCTTAAGTATGACAAATCCACCAAGGAGCCCATCATCAAGAAGTTGCAAAGGGTGAGTAGGCCCGGTCTTCGAAAGTATGCATCATCTGATGAGCTTCCAAGGGTCTTGAACGGTTTGGGTATTGCCATCGTGTCCACTTCCCATGGAGTGATGACCAGCAAGCAAGCCAAGCAAGAGAACGTTGGTGGCGAGGTATTGTGCTACGTATATTAATAGAGAAAAGAGAAAAAAAATGTCAAGAATAGGTAACAATCCAATTACAGTTCCAGATGGCGTCACCGTAGAGGTGAAGGATGCCGTGGTGATTGTAAAAGGAAAATTGGGAGAACTTTCCCAGGATTTCTCGGAAGTTGATGTAAAGTTGGAAGATGGAACCGTAGTAGTGGAAAGACCATCAGATTCCAAAGAGCACAAAGCAAAGCACGGACTATACCGAGCTCTTGTGGCCAATATGATCAAAGGTGTTTCTCAAGGATGGACCAAGCAATTGGAACTTGTTGGGGTTGGATATAGGGCCAGCAACCAAGGACAGAAATTGGACCTTGCCCTAGGATTCTCACACAACATCGTCATGGACATCGCTCCAGAGGTGCAAATTGAGACCATCTCCGAAAAAGGAAAGAACCCCATTGTGAAACTAACATCTCATGACAAACAATTGGTAGGGCAAGTAGCCGCCAAGATCAGAGGTTTCCGTAGGCCAGAGCCCTACAAAGGAAAAGGTATCAAGTTTGTAGGTGAGCAACTAAGAAGAAAAGCAGGTAAATCAGCTTAATGATATAAGACTATGGGATTATCTAAGACTGAAAGAAAATTACGCATCCGAAGAAGAATACGCAAAGTATCCTTCGGAACTGAAACAAGACCAAGATTGTCCGTTTTCAGGAGCAACAAGGAAATATATGTCCAGTTGATCGATGACAACAAAGGGGTTACCCTTGCAGCTGCATCGTCCAGGGACAAAGGTGTTGACGCGAATGGATCAAAATCCGATGTGGCCACTGCCGTTGGTAAGGCCATTGCCGAAAAAGCCCTTAAGCTTGGTGTGGACACCGTGTCTTTTGATAGGGGAGGAAACCTATACCACGGAAGAGTAAAATCATTGGCTGAAGGAGCTAGGGAAGCAGGACTAAAATTCTAATAAGAGCTATGTACCAAAATTATAAGAACGTAGAGATTGTTAAGCCAGGTGGACTGGAGTTGAAAGACCGTTTGGTTGGAGTACAAAGGGTTACCAAGGTAACAAAAGGGGGTAGGGCCTTCGGTTTTTCTGCAATTGTTGTGGTTGGTGATGAAAACGGAGTTGTTGGACATGGTCTTGGCAAATCTAAAGAAGTTGCAACCGCTATTGCAAAAGCAATCGAGGACGCCAAAAAGAACTTGGTCCGTATTCCTTTGAACAAAGCCACACTTCCCCACGAACAAAAAGGGAAGTACGGAGGTGCAAAGGTTTATATCCAGCCAGCTTCCCATGGTACCGGAGTGATCGCCGGTGGTGCGGTTAGGGCCGTACTTGAAGCAGTTGGTGTACACGATGTATTGTCAAAGTCACAAGGTTCATCCAATCCCCACAACGTGGTAAAGGCAACTTTTGATGCCCTACTGCAATTGAGGAGCGCCGATACCGTGGCAAAACAAAGAGGCATTTCTTTGGAAAAAGTCTTTAAAGGATAAACAAGAGGATATTATGTCAAAGATTAAGGTAAAACAAGTAAAGAGCGCCATCAAAAGGCCACAGAACCAAAAAAGGACTTTGGAGGCCCTTGGACTGCGCAAGATCGGGCATGTTGTTGAACACGATGCAACGCCTAATATCCTTGGAATGATAAATAAGGTAAAACACTTGGTTTCCACAGAGGAAGCCTAAAAATATAACGGCACATGGATTTACATAATCTTAAACCAGCGGAAGGCGCTGTTCACAAAGAAGGAAAACGTGTAGGAAGAGGAGAGGGCTCTGGAAAAGGAGGGACCTCCACCCGTGGACACAAAGGAGCCAAAGCTAGATCTGGATATTCCAAGAAAATTGGTTTTGAAGGAGGTCAGATGCCTTTGCAAAGAAGGGTTCCCAAGTTTGGTTTCAAGAACATCAACAGAAAGGAATACAAAGCAGTCAACTTGGCCAAACTTCAGGAATTGGCGGACAATGCCGGTGTGAAGAACGAAGTTACATTGGACACGTTGATCGCGAACGGATTGGCGCACAAGAACGATTTGGTCAAGATTTTGGGCAATGGAGAGTTGAAAGCGTCCCTAAAAGTATCCGCACATAAATTTAGTGCTTCCGCAAAAGCTGCCATCGAGGCTGCCGGAGGTGAGGCAATAAGTTTATAAGTAAGTATAGCATGAAGAAATTTATCGAGACCATATCAAATATCTGGAAAATTGATGAGCTGAGACAGCGCATCATCCTTACGCTCGGCCTATTGTTGGTTTACCGTTTTGGTGCCCAGGTCGTGCTTCCCGGTATTGATACTGCCCAATTGGCCCAATTGGCCTCCCAAACCGATTCGGGTATTTTGGGGATTCTTAATGCTTTCACAGGAGGTGCTTTTGCCAATGCTTCCGTATTTGCATTGGGGATCATGCCCTACATTTCTGCATCCATCGTGGTACAGTTGATGGGAATCGCCATCCCTTATCTGCAAAAATTGCAGAAAGAGGGAGAAAGCGGCAGAAAGACCATCAACCAGATTACACGTTGGTTGACCATCGGTATCTGTATTGTACAAGCACCTGCCTATTTGTACGGTCTTGGAGCTTTGGGAGTGCCGGACAGTGCCTTTGTATTGGGTAAAGGATTGGATTTCATCATCCCTGCCGTAATCATCTTGGTGACCGGATGTGTGTTTGCCATGTGGTTGGGTGAGAAGATCACGGACAAAGGTATCGGAAACGGTATTTCTCTGTTGATCATGGTCGGTATCATTGCCACCATGCCACAATCCTTCGTACAGGAGTTCATCTCCAGGACCACGAACAATACCGGAGGTATCATGTTCATGTTGATAGAGGTGATCGTATGGTTCTTGGTAATCTTGGCCAGTGTACTATTGGTCATGGCCGTGAGACAGATACCTGTACAATATGCCAGAAGAACTGCTTCTGGAGGTTATGAAAAGAACATCATGGGAGCTAGACAGTATATCCCATTGAAATTGAACGCTTCCGGGGTAATGCCCATCATTTTCGCCCAGGCGATCATGTTCGCACCAAGTTTGTTGGGAAGAACGTTCAACAATACCGCAGTGGGACAGTGGATGGAAGTCCAGTTCGCAGATATCTTCGGATTGGCCTATAACATCCTGTTCGCTGTATTGATCATCATCTTTACCTATTTCTATACGGCCATCACCGTGCCTACCAATAAAATGGCAGATGACCTAAAAAGAAGTGGCGGTTTCATACCCGGTATCAGACCAGGGAAAGAAACTGGGGATTATTTGGACAAGATCATGTCATTGATCACCTTGCCAGGATCTATTTTCTTGGCGTTGTTGGCCGTGTTGCCCGCATTGGTGGTCAAGTTGATGGATGTGCAGGCAGGCTGGGCCCTGTTTTACGGTGGAACATCGCTGTTGATCATGGTTGGTGTGGCCATTGATACGGTACAACAAGTCAATTCCTATTTGTTGAACAGACATTATGATGGCTTGATGAAAACCGGAAAAAATAGAAAAGTAGCATAACCCTATGGCAAAGCAGTCAGCAATAGAACAAGACGGGACTATCATTGAAGCATTGTCAAACGCAATGTTCAGGGTAGAACTGGAAAACGGGCATGTCGTTACAGCGCATATCTCAGGAAAAATGAGGATGCACTATATCAAATTGCTCCCAGGGGACAAAGTAAAGTTGGAAATGAGTCCATACGATTTAACAAAAGCAAGAATTACTTATAGATACTAATTACGATGAAAGTAAGAGCATCAATAAAGAAGAGGAGTGCCGAGTGTATAATAGTACGCAGAAAAGGCAGATTGTACGTAATCAACAAAAAGAATCCTAGATTTAAACAAAGACAAGGGTAGTTATGGCAAGAATTGCAGGTGTAGATATACCTAAACAGAAGCGTGGCGTTATTTCACTTACCTATATTTTTGGAATAGGTAAAAGCAGGGCGCAAGAGATTTTGAAGATGGCCCAAGTAAGTGAGGATACCAAGGTATCCGATTGGAACGATGACGAGATCGGTAGGATCAGGGATGCCGTTTCCACTTTCACCATCGAAGGAGAGCTCCGCTCAGAGACACAGATGAACATCAAGCGTTTGATGGACATCGGTTGTTACCGTGGAATTCGTCACAGAGCTGGACTGCCACTTAGGGGACAACGTACCAAGAACAACTCTAGGACCAGAAAAGGAAAACGTAAAACAGTTGCCAACAAGAAAAAAGCAACTAAATAATAAAACATAGTCATTAGTCTTTAGACGTTAGAAGAATCTGTTTGAAATGTAAAAGTCTAGGATTCCAATAACTAAGAGCTAACAACTAGAAACTAAAAGATATGGCAAAGGCAAATACAAAAACAGCTACCAAAAAGCGCAAGGTGATCGTAGAATCTACCGGAGAAGCGCACGTAGTAGCATCTTTCAACAACATCATCATCTCCCTGACCAACAAGAAGGGCGATGTGATCTCTTGGTCCTCAGCAGGAAAAATGGGTTTCCGCGGATCCAAAAAGAACACTCCCTATGCCGCTCAGGTGGCAGCAGAGGATTGCTCCAAGGTAGCCCACGAAGCTGGATTGAGAAAAGTGAAGGTATATGTAAAAGGACCAGGTAACGGTAGGGAATCCGCTATCCGTTCCATCCACAATTCAGGGATCGAGGTTACCGAGATCATCGACGTGACCCCACTACCACACAACGGTTGTAGACCTCCCAAAAGAAGAAGAGTTTAATCAAGTATAATCATAATGGCCCCAAAAGGGTCTTCACCGAAGGCGCAGTTAGATTATCGAAGGATAAGCCTTAATTCATAATCGCGCTTTCCAAATTAAAGAAGATGGCAAGATACACAGGACCAAAAACAAAGATCGCTAGAAAGTTTGGAGAAGCGATTTTCGGGGATGACAAATCCTTTGAAAAGAAAAATTACCCTCCAGGACAACACGGGAACAACAGACGTCGCGGCAAGAAATCAGAATATGCCGTGCAGTTGATGGAAAAGCAAAAGGCCAAATATACCTACGGTATTTTAGAGCGTCAGTTCCGTAACCTGTTTGCAGAGGCCAAGAGAAAAGAAGGAGTTACCGGTGAGGTATTGCTCCAGTTGTGCGAATCCCGCTTGGACAACGTAGTCTACAGGATGGGAATCTCCCCTTCAAGAAGGGGCGCACGCCAGTTGGTCTCCCACAGGCACATCACTGTAAACGGTGACGTAGTGAACATTCCTTCATACAAGTTGAAAGCAGGTGACGTGGTAGGTGTAAGGGAAAAATCAAAATCCGTTGAATCCATCGTAGATTCATTGGCTGCCAATAGTTCCGTTTATGAGTGGATCACTTGGAATTCTGAAAAGAAGGAAGGTACTTTCGTATCTGTTCCACAAAGAATCCAGATTCCCGAAAACATCAAGGAGCAGCTGATCGTCGAATTATACTCTAAATAAGAATTCAACATTAATCCAATTATGGCATTACTTAATTTTCAGAAGCCCGATAAAGTTATAATGATAGATTCAACAGATTTCGAAGGGAAATTTGAATTCCGCCCTTTGGAACCTGGTTATGGCTTGACAGTTGGGAACGCGCTGAGAAGGGTTTTGCTTTCCTCTTTGGAAGGTTTTGCCATCACTTCTGTGCGCATAGATGGAGTTGAACATGAATTTTCTGTCGTCCCTGGCGTTGTTGAGGATGTAACCGAAATCATATTGAACCTAAAACAAGTTAGGTTCAAAAGACAGATTGATGATGTTGAGAGCGAGACCGTTTCCATCTCTGTGAGCGGAAAAGAACAATTGACTGCCGGTGATTTCCAGAAATTCATTTCAGGATATCAGGTACTCAATCCTGATTTGGTGATCTGTAACATGGGCTCCAAAGTGAGTATCAACATGGAGATCGTCATCGAAAAAGGACGTGGGTACGTTCCTGCCGAGGAGAACAAGAAATCCAATGCACCGCTTGGTAGCATCGCAGTGGATTCTGTGTACACTCCCGTTAAGAACGTAAAATATAGCATCGAGAACTACAGGGTAGAGCAAAAGACCGATTATGAGAAATTGGTTTTTGAGATCATCACCGATGGTTCCATCCACCCAAAAGATGCATTGACCGAAGCCGCCAAGGTTTTGATCCACCACTTTATGTTGTTCTCCGATGAGCGCATCACCCTAGAGGCTGATGAGATTGCACAGACAGAGACCTACGATGAGGAGTCATTGCACATGCGTCAACTGTTGAAGACCAAATTGGTGGACATGGACCTGTCCGTAAGGGCATTGAACTGTCTGAAAGCTGCCGAAGTGGATACTTTGGGAGATTTGGTTTCCTTCAACAAGAACGACCTAATGAAATTTAGGAACTTTGGTAAAAAATCCTTGACCGAATTGGAAGAGTTGGTGATCAACAAAGGACTTCAGTTTGGAATGGATTTGGGCAAATACAAATTAGATAAAGATTAATCAATCATATTTTGCTCTCCCTATGAAGATGGGATTTGGTAGCAAGATGATAAACTGTAAACATGAGACACGGTAAAAAAATCAATCACCTAGGAAGGAAATCGGCCCACAGAAAGGCCATGTTGGCCAATATGGCTTGTTCCTTGATAGAGCACAAGAGAATCAGCACCACTGTTGCCAAGGCCAAAGCTTTGAAGCAGTTCGTTGAGCCTTTGATCACCAAATCAAAGACCGAGAACAACCAGACTGCCGAAAAAGGCACGCACAACAGAAGGATCGTTTTCAGCAACTTGAGGAGCAAGGAAGCGGTGACCGAACTTTTTGGAACAGTGGCCGAGAAAGTAGGCGACAGACCAGGAGGGTACACCCGTATCATCAAATTGGGTAACCGTTTGGGTGACAACGCTGATATGGCGATGATAGAGTTGGTGGACTTCAACGAGCTATACAACGCTGGTAAGACCGCTAAGAAAACAACCCGAAGAAGCCGAAGGGGAGGAACTAAGAAAGCAGAGGTGGTTGCACCGGTTGCTGAAACCAAAACCGACGATTCTGAAGAGTAAAAATTAGGACGTTTATTTATCCAAGATGTTTTTTCACAAACAATTTTTCACTAAAGCTTTATTTCCTTTCCTTTCATTCTTATCCTTTTTTTGTGCTTTTGGACAATTTGGAGGTATTGATGGACAAGGTGTATTGGAAAAGCAAATGAATGATTTTTGGAGAAAAGGGACTTGGAATACTTCCTATTCAAATGAAAGAATAAAAGGGTCTGTATATTTATTTCCTGAATGGAACACGACGGGTTCCATTACCACAACGAATGGAAAAACTTATAAGACAAAAAAAATCAATTATGATACAAAGTTGGATATGCTTATTCTTCAAGTATCAAAAGATTCGATTTATTCTTTTAATCCAGGGATAATAGAACAGTTTTCAATTGAAAATAGAATGTTCAAAAGATATTTAGACCCTGATTTCGGTAGGAACAGTTATTATGAGGTTATCGCCGAGTCCGATAATTTTAGCATCTTGAAAAGATATACTGCAAGTGTGAAGGAGGGAAGAGTTAACCCTATGACACATGTAAAGGAAACATCAGACAAGTATGTTCAAGAGAGCAAGGTGTTTTACTTTGTGGGAGACGAAAAGAAGTTGACAGAACTTAAGCTATCCACAAATGCAATAGTCAAAGTGTTGGAAGCTGATGAAAGTGAAGCAAAAGACCTCAAAAAGTTTATAAAAAGTAATGGACTTTCAGTTAAGGAAGAAGATGATTTACAAAAAATAGTCACTTATTCAAGATATAATTGATCTATGAAGTTTACATTAAAGTATTTATACAATTGAAAAAAAGATAGGCACCTAGCCTATCTTTTTTTTATGTTTTTTTGTCATAATAGAAATTAGAACACAGCATGAAGTATCACACAAAGAAAAGCGCATTGATTTTGTTGGCCGATGGAACCATTTTCTATGGTAAATCCGTTGGGGGAAAGGAAGGTACCGCCGTTGGGGAAGTCTGTTTCAACACAGGGATGACCGGGTACCAGGAAATTTTTACCGACCCTTCCTATTTCGGACAGTTAATGGTGACCACCAATGCCCACATTGGCAACTATGGCACCCATGAAGATGAAGTGGAATCCGAAACCGTCAAGATCGCAGGGCTTATCTGTAAAAATTTCAGCTACGAGTATTCCAGGCCAAGTGCAGATTCCAGCCTTTTGGAATTTTTGGACAAGAACAACCTCTTTGCCATTTCCGATGTGGACACGCGTGCCCTGGTAAGCTATATCCGGGACAATGGGGCCATGAATGCCCTCATTTCCACAAGGGTCGATGAGATCGATGCCTTAAAAGAAGAGCTCAAGCAAGTGCCCAGTATGGAAGGATTGGAGCTTTCTTCCATGGTTTCCACCAAAGAGCCCTATTATTACGGGGACGAAAATTCAACATATCGTATCTCTGCTTTGGACATCGGGATCAAAAAGAACATCTTGAGAAACTTGGCCAAAAGAGGAGCCTATATCAAGGTGTTCCCTTACAACACTTCTTTTGAGGAAATGAAATCGTGGAACCCCGATGGCTATTTCATATCCAATGGACCCGGTGACCCAGAACCATTGACGGATGCCATTGCAGCCGCCAAGGAAATGATAAAATCCGATAAGCCTTTGTTCGGTATCTGTTTGGGACATCAAGTACTGGCCTTGGCCAATGGGGTGTCCACCTACAAGATGCACAATGGGCACAGGGGGATCAACCACCCTATATTGAACTTGGTGACAGGCAAGGGAGAGATCACTTCCCAGAACCACGGCTTTGCCGTGAACAGGGAAGAGACCGAGGCACACCCACAGCTGGAGATCACCCACGTGCACCTGAACGATCAGACCGTGGCTGGAATCCGGATGAAGGACAAGGACGTTTTCTCGGTGCAATACCACCCTGAGGCAAGCCCTGGACCACACGATGCCGACTACTTGTTCGATCAGTTCTTTGATATGATCAAAACAGGGAAAAACTAAATCGTTATAATTTTATTTTTAGGTTATCAAGAGGGTTTTATCGCGGGCTACATAGTATCAAAAAGCCGCTCCTTTTGTATCTTAGCCCAATTAAATCAAAACATTAATAAGCGTTACAATGAGCATTATCATCAACATTCATGCAAGACAGATATTAGATTCAAGAGGTAATCCTACAGTAGAGGTAGATGTCGTTACCGAAAATGGTATTTTGGGAAGGGCCGCAGTGCCATCAGGAGCCTCTACAGGAGAGCACGAAGCTGTTGAATTGCGTGATGGAGGAAGCTCGTTTATGGGAAAAGGCGTGGCCAATGCCGTCAAGAACGTCAATACCATCATCGCTGAGGAATTGGTGGGGACTTCGGTCTTTGAACAGAACCAGATAGACCAGATCATGATCGAACTGGACGGCACACCCAACAAATCCAAATTGGGCGCCAATGCTATTTTGGGCGTTTCCCTTGCCGTGGCCAAAGCGGCCGCGAACGAGTTGGGCATGCCCTTGTACCGCTATGTGGGCGGGGTAAGTGCCAACACCCTTCCTGTGCCCATGATGAACATTATCAATGGAGGTTCGCACTCCGATGCGCCCATCGCGTTTCAGGAATTTATGGTGATGCCCGTAAAAGCAAAAGATTTCAGCCATTCCATGCAGATGGGTACCGAGATTTTCCACAACCTTAAAAAAGTGTTGCACGATCGTGGATTGAGCACCGCTGTAGGGGATGAGGGAGGTTTTGCACCAAACTTGGCCGGAGGTACGGAAGATGCCTTGGACACCATCGCAAAAGCTGTGGAAAAAGCGGGTTACAAATTAGGAGATGATGTCATGATCGCTTTGGATTGTGCCTCTGCCGAATTCTACGTGGACGGAAAATACGACTATACCAAGTTTGAAGGCGATAAGGGAATGGTGAGGACCTCTGCCGAACAGGCACAATATTTGGCTGACCTTTGCGCAAAATACCCCATCATTTCCATTGAAGATGGAATGGATGAGAACGATTGGGACGGATGGAAACTGTTGACCGAAAAAATCGGTGACAAAGTACAATTGGTAGGCGACGATTTGTTCGTGACCAATGTGGAGCGTTTGTCCAGAGGTATCGAGAATGGTATCGCCAACTCCATCTTGATCAAGGTGAACCAAATAGGTACCCTTACCGAGACCATCGCAGCCGTGAACATGGCAAAAAATGCAGGATACACCTCAGTAATGTCACACCGATCTGGAGAGACCGAGGACAATACCATCGCGGACCTCGCAGTGGCATTGAACACAGGTCAGATCAAGACCGGTTCGGCTTCGAGGAGCGACCGTATGGCGAAGTACAACCAGTTGCTCAGAATAGAGGAGGAGTTGGGAAGTGTGGCCTACTATCCACAGGAAAAAGCCTTTAAGATCAAATAAAAAGATTGATTTTTTAAATATAAAAGCCCTTCCAAATTTGGAGGGGCTTTTTTTTGTTACAGTAACAAACTTTGGTTAAATTGATATTCAACTAAACATACTATCTAAATTTTCCCTCATGAAGAATTTTCTTTTCGTAGCGGCCGAAAACGATGCCTTGGAAAACTGCAAAGCAGGAGGCATGGGCGATGTGGTCAGGGATGTTCCAAGACAGATTTCAGAACGTGGGGACAGAGTGCATGTCATTGTGCCGTCCTATTCAAGGCTCCATCATGGGGGAGTGCCCAAGACCACGCTCAATTTCTCACTAAGGGGACTGGGCTATACCGCGGAACTCTACGAAGTAAAACCGAAGAGGGAATTCCCGAACATCTTCCACTATGTGCTGCACCACCCGGAAATCGAAGCCGGGGACATTGCGCATATTTATCACAACGATCCGGAGGAACCCTTCTATACCGATGCCATAAAATATTTCATCTTTTGCACGGCAGTGGCCGAGGCCATCAAAAAGGGGGCTTTCGGGGGTTTGGATGTGGTCCATTTGCACGATTGGCACTCCAGTCTATTGCTGTTCTTGCGAAAATTCCATCCCGAATACACCAACTTGAAGGATATCCGGTTCGTGTACAGCATCCACAATTTGGCCATACAGGGTATCCGACCGTTCGAAAACAACTATTCGTCCGTGAGGAACTGGTTTCCCGACATAGCCATTGACCAAAGGGCTTTGATGGATCCCAGGTACCGGGACTGCATCAACCTCATGGCCGTGGGCATCCGCTTCGCGGATGCAGTGCACACCGTTTCCCCGTCCTACAAAGAAGATGTGCTTTTGCCCAGTTCCCCACCCGAGTTCATAGGGGGGGAAGGTCTGGAACGGGACCTGCAAAAAGCCGATGCCGAAGGAAGACTTTTTGGCATTTTGAACGGCTGCAATTACAAGAACATCAACAAGGAGAAAAAGGGAAACATCTACCGCAATACCGTCAAGGCACTGTTTCGATGGCTGCAGGAAGAATCCAAGAAGTACAAGGCCGATTTTCTGGCCCATACGGGGGAAAAGATCATGGAGTACGTGGAGAATAGGCCCAAGTTCATTGCGTCCAGCGTGGCCCGTTTGACGGAACAGAAATTCTACTTTTTTATGCGTTCCCCGGAAGCCTTTGTGGAAATCTTGAAACGTTTGGAAAAAGTGGACGGGATTTTTATACTCCTCGGAACCGGGGCGCCCGAGTACGAAGAACTTTTTAGAAAACTGAGCTACGAGCACAAGAATCTCATCTTTACCAACGGTCAATCGGAGAAATTGATCGATTCCATGTATCTCGAATCCGACCTTTATTTTATGCCAAGCCTTTTTGAGCCGTGCGGCATCAGCCAGATGTTGGCCATGCGCAATGGGAACCCATGCCTTGTCCATCACACCGGCGGGTTGAAGGACACCGTGGAGCATATGGTGACGGGTTTCAGTTTCGATGGCGACAGTTACGATGAGAAGATCAAGAACATGTTGGAAGCCTTGGACGAGGCACTGGATGTGTTCCAAAACGACAAGCCCAAATGGAAAAAGATCCAAGCTTCCGCCAAAAAAATGCGCTTCACTTGGCAAAAGTCCGTGGACGAATATTACACGCAACTTTACAAAACAAATTGAGGATTTCTTGCCATTGATATTTTATTGTTAATAACAGCACAAATCACAACAGTAAATTGTTAATGGTTCCGCTTTTTCGTAAATTCCGCATTCTATTTTTACTAATCTATTTAATTGTATAAATGTCGGATAAAGCTATACTCGAATATGGGGGTAAACGGTATGAATTCCCTGTAATCAAAGGTACTGAAGATGAATTGGCTATAGATATAAAGGCGTTGAGGGCCGAAACGGGAATGGTGACCATAGACCCGGGTTACAAGAACACGGGATCCTGTGAAAGTGCTGTTACCTTCCTCGATGGCGAAAAGGGGATTTTGAGGTACCGAGGTTACTCCATTGAAGAATTGGCCGAGAAAGCCGACTTTTTGGAAGTAGCTTACCTGCTGATTTTTGGAGAGCTGCCCAACAAGGCGCAGCTGGCAAAATTCCATAACGACATTAAAGAGGAATCCCAAGTGGATGAGGAGATGAAGAAGATATTGGACGGGTTTCCAAAATCTGCCCATCCCATGGGTGTGCTTTCCTCCCTGACCAGTGCCTTGGTCGCCTTTAACCCTACGTCCGTAGATGTATCTTCGGAAACGGCCATGTACAATTCCATTGTGCGCATTCTGGCCAAGTTCCCGGTTTTGGTGGCGTGGACCCTTCGCAAAAAGAAAGGGCTTCCACTGGATTATGGAGACGATTCATTGGGATATGTGGAGAACATCCACAAAATGATGTTCAAAAGACCCAACCAAGATTACAAGAAAGACCCGATTGCCATAGATGCATTGGACAAGTTGCTGATATTGCACGCAGACCACGAGCAGAACTGCTCCACATCCACCGTGCGTATCGTGGGATCTTCACATGCAGGTCTGTTCGCTTCGTTGTCCGCCGGTATTTCCGCCCTTTGGGGGCCACTACATGGAGGGGCCAACCAAGCCGTTCTGGAAATGTTGGAAGCTATCGAAGCTGATGGTGGCGATACCAAAAAATATATGGCGAAGGCCAAGGACAAGGACGACCCGTTCCGATTGATGGGCTTCGGGCACCGAGTCTATAAGAATTTTGACCCAAGGGCCAAGATCATCAAGAAAGCGGCAGACGATGTCCTGGGTAATCTGGGCATCCAAGATCCCATTCTTGACATTGCGAAGGGACTGGAGAAAGAAGCTCTGGAAGACCCTTATTTCGTGGACAGAAAACTGTACCCCAATGTCGATTTTTATTCAGGGATCATTTACCGAGCCCTCGGCATCCCTACAGAAATGTTCACCGTGATGTTCGCACTGGGAAGATTGCCCGGTTGGATTGCGCAATGGAGAGAGATGCGATTGCGAAAAGAGCCCATTGGAAGACCCCGCCAAGTATATATCGGCGAAAACCTAAGGTCTTTTGTGCCGTTGGAAAAAAGGTAAGATTTGGGACAACCACTATATAGAAAGGGCGATTTATCGCCCTTTTTGCATGTTATAGCCTACTGGCGGAACCTAAGTTCAGTGCCTTGTCGGTATCATAGCATATCCGCATGACCTCCTCATGGTAGTGTTTCTGTATCTCCGAAAGTTCCCTGTTTTGGAGATAATCCTTGGAACGCAGGAACTCTTGATGGATGAAATTATGCGCATCGATGTAGTTCAGGTTTTTGGTCACTGTTTCCATGGAAATTTTGTACTTCGCCAAGGAATTGTCCACCTTTTTCATGTCCCAATCATTGTCAGTACCGGCATCGGGAACATAGCTTTCAGGGAAATCTCCCTGACCTATACAATCCTTATACTTTGCAGCATAGTTAGTTGGCGTACTGTCATTGGAGACAGTAGTGTCATTAACCCCTCGTTCACCATGAATCGCATCAATACCCCCAAGCACGGCAAAGGCACCTGTGAGGAGTGAGGCCAATAATAGTATTTTCTTCATTTGTAGGAAAAATCTTGAAGCAAATGTAATTATTAAAAATGGTATCGGGTCATTTATCTTAAGAAAAGTGTATCAAAAAATTAAAAATTAACTAATTGATATACATTGTGTTAGCTTAATTTGATTTTCCTTTTTAAGCATGGGGTAAACCATTGGGATTATTATGTTTTTTCCTTTTTCGTAAGAGGGAAATAAATAGTAAAACACTAGATTTGCCCTAGAAATTTTAAGGTATTCGTTCAACGGTCAATACGGTCCACCAAAATGATACGATTGCACATAGAAAATGAGACGGCTCCACTAAGGGCGGTGCTGTTGGGAACGGCCAAAAGCTGTGGTCCCACCCCGAAACCAGAGGAAGCCTATGACCCCAAATCGTTGGAACATATCTTGGCAGGCACATATCCCAAAGAGGAGGATATGGTACGTGAAATGGATGCCTTTGTCCAAGTGTTCCAAAAATATGGAGTGGAGGTCTATCGGCCAGAAGTTTTGGAAGATTGTAACCAGATTTTTGCCCGCGACATAGCTTTTGTGATAGAGGATAAGCTTTTTCATGCCAATATACTGCCGGATCGGGAGCAGGAATTTGAGGCCATCCACGAAGTGTTGGACATGATCGCCTCGGAAAACATCATCAGGCCTCCGGCGGAAGTACACATCGAAGGTGGGGACGTGATGCCTTGGAACAATCATATTTTCATCGGAACCTATACCGGGCCGGACTATGCAGGCTATATCACCGCCCGTACCAATAAAGAAGCCGTGGAATATATCCGGGAGCTATTTCCCCACAAAACGGTGAAATCCTTCGAGTTGCGAAAATCCAATACCGACCCTAGGGAAAATGCCCTACATCTGGATTGTTGTTTTCAGCCCGTGGGCAAGGACAAGGCCATTTTGCACAAGAATGGGTTTTTAGTGAAAGAGGAATACCAGTATTTGGTGGATTTTTTTGGGCCGGAAAACATTTTCGAAATCAATAAGGACGAAATGTACCAGATGTTCAGCAACGTGTTCTCCATTTCACCCGAGGTGGTGGTCTCCGAGAAAAACTTTACCCGCTTGAACCACTGGCTCCGCGATCAGGGGCTGACCGTGGAGGAGATTCCCTATGCCGAGATTGCCAAGCAAGAGGGACTTTTGCGTTGCAGCACCATGCCCTTGATCAGGGAACGAATGTCATTCTGAGCGCCGTCGAAGAATCACCACCATTACACATATTTAAAAAAGCATACGAGTGAAAAAACAGATTACCGATACCATTCTTATGGTCCGTCCCGTGAATTTCAGGATGAACGAACAGACCGCTGTGAACAACTATTTCCAGGAAGACCTGGATGTGAGGAACACGGAGATCAACCACAAGGCCCAACAGGAATTCGACCAGTTTGTACAGGTGCTCCGTGACCATGGGGTGAACGTGATCACCGTGGACGACACCAAGGAGCGGGACACCCCCGATTCCATCTTTCCGAACAATTGGGTGTCCTTTCATGAGGATGGGACCGTCTGTCTCTATCCTATGTTCGCCGAAAACCGTCGGAAGGAACGCCGGGAGGATATTTTGGCCTTGTTGGAGGAACAGGGATTTGTGATCGACCACGTGATGGATTATACCGCTGCGGAAGAGGAAGGTGTTTTTTTGGAGGGTACGGGCAGCATCCTGCTGGACCGGGTGAACCAAAAAGCCTATTGCGCCCTTTCCGAGCGCGCGCACGAGGAGCTTTTTATTGAGTTCTGTGAGGATTTTGACTGTTTCCCTGTCATTTTTACGGCCAACCAGACGGTGGACGGGCAGCGGTTGCCCATTTACCACACCAATGTGATGATGGCCATGGCGGAGACGTTTGCCGTGATCTGTTTGGCCACCATTGACGATAAAAAAGAACGCAAGAACGTGGTGGACCACCTCAAAAAGGACGGGAAGGAAATCATTGACATTACCGTGGACCAGATGTACCACTTTGCGGGCAACATGCTCCAAGTTATAGGTGCGGACGACCAACGTTACCTGGTGATGAGTTCCGCGGCCTACAATAGTTTGCGGAAGGATCAGATCGCTGCCATGGAAAAGCATTGCGGTATCATCCACTGTCCGTTGGACACCATCGAGACTTGCGGGGGCGGGAGTGCCCGTTGTATGATGGCCGAAGTGTTTTTGCCAAACTTATCGGGTCTCACGATATCCTAGGTTAAAAGAATATTTGGGATACATGTATTATGGTGATTGACCTGAAGTATCTTTTTTGTCGCATATTTATCTCTGTTTATTCATTGGAAGCTTTCTAATAAAAGACTTATATTGTAATGGTTAATCAAAAGCTCCCCTTCTTTTTAGAACATTAAAATGTATTGACTATGAGGGGAAGCATATATTTTCTGCTTTTGTTTGTTACCACCAATAATGTACAGTCTCAAGAAACTGCTGAAAAGGAATGGATGATTTTTACTTACGAAACTGATACGTTTTCAGAACCTAAAGAAATTAAAACAAAGTATTGGGCTGCTGAGCTTGTAAAAAATGAGAATACAGGTGAAGATGAGTTTCTAAATGACCCATTTGTAATTTACTTGGACAGTGAATCCACATATGGTAGCCAATTGGAAACGTATTGTTTGGACAGTATCTCTCTTCCAATAAAAAATATCCCTGATTATGATGGATATCTAGCAGAACTAAGGAATTTGATAAAAGAAAAAAGGGTCTTGGTAGGGAATAGTTACTCATCTGATTATGAAAAATTGAGCCATGTAAGGATTATAACATACATCTCAACAATAAGAAGTAGACTTTATATATGTAAAAATGATACTGATAAATCAGAATACGGAAATCAAATCGCATTTCCAATTGGTGATTTTGAAGTATTGAAACCTCCATTTATTGGACAAACGGTAATAACTTATTTAAGGGGTTTTTGACGGGGTCCTGAAAAGGAGTATATTGGTGAACCAAAGCGTTCTGTTGAGATTTATAACTCAAAATGAGTTGAAGCCTATCAATTATCCAAAGGCTTTTGCTACCTGACAAAACCCCAAAAATCTGTAACTTCACGTTCAAAAACCGACCTTGCGAAGAAATTTTGAGATCTTGGGGCTCTGTTTGGGCTGGTTCGCCGTGATGGCCCAACTCTACCTGATGCTCCAAAACCGTGAAGTGAGCGTTGCCGAGAGCCTGGTGCGCTTTTTCAGCTATTTCACCATTTTGACAAACGCTTTGGTGGCCCTTTTCTTTACCATCAAAATATTTGGGGCAGACCAAAAACGATTGGCCCTGCTCCATGGAAAGGCAACCCCGATGGCCCTCACGGCCTTCATCATTGTGGTGGGTCTGGTATACCAAGTGGTGCTGCGAAAACTCTGGAACCCCACGGGATTGCAAATGGTGGTGGACGAACTGCTCCATACCATCATCCCCGTATTGGTGTACATCTACTGGGTCATGTTCCATGCGCGGACGCCCGTTGGGTGGAAACCGCTTTTCCGATGGTTGCTATACCCTTTAGGGTATGTGCTGTTCGTGATGGTGCGTGGGCATTTCTCCAGTTTTTACCCGTATCCGTTCCTGAACGTGGGAGTATTGGGGCTGGCACCCACCTTGCTCAACATTGCGGTGGTATGTGCTTTGATGGTGTTGGTCATGGTCGCCCTTTTCTATTTGGGCAAATTGATGCAGCCCAGAAGGGGGACAATTTCCAATGATCAATAAACAATTTCCAATAGGTTGCCAGGAATTGTCCCCTTGAGGCCTGCCTGCCGAAGGAAGGGGACTTTAGGGGTGTAAAGGAAATCGCAATGAACAATTTACAATAACCAATTATCAATACCGCAAGTAGTTGTCAGGTCGAGTGTTCCAAATGGGTTTGGAATGTATCGAGACCGCTTGCCAAGGTAAAATTGATTTGTGCTTCGTTTTATGGATTGATACGAACATGCACAAAATCAAAATTATAAGCTATCGGATGAATGGACTATTACTGCCTTTTGGGTAAACAAGAAAAGGGTTATATTGACAACTTTAAATGTCGGATATGACAAGTATTCAAGAAAAAACGGTTTTTAATAACCAAACTTTCCAAGCATTAGTAGTGGCAGCTTTGGGTATTTTGATGACGGTAAATCTATTTAATGCGATTTTTGCTTTAAGTTATATTTCCCTGCTCCCTTTTGCTGTTCAAGCAACAGTATTGGTGTTGGTCCTCACCAAAGATAAATATGCTAAATCGGCCATCAATATATGGTCAATGCTATTAATGGTTGGGTCAGGGTTTTCATTGTTGAGTAAAATTATTTATCTCACCATAGGAGATAATGTCGAACTGGGTTCTTTGTTCCTTCAAATTATATTTGTAAGCATAGGAATTGCGGTATATTATTACAACATGGAAACGACAGAGGTAGTATCTATTCCAACAAAAGGGACTAATCCTCCTCCTCAACGGTAAACCCCCTAATCGCCTGGTTGGGTTCCATGATGGTGTGGCCTTGCCAAAACTCGGGGTCGTAGCGCGGCATATAGGTGGCCCGCACGGTCTTGTCCTCCTTGAAGTTGGCAAACTGCGGCTCGTCCACGAGGTCCTGCCCAAACACCACCAGTTCCCACTTTTCGGTAGGGCTCATCCGAAAATCGATGTTCAGCTCCAGTTCGTTCTGCTTGCGGCGGCCCTTTACGTGTTTGTTCTTTTCCACCACCTTCAGCGGACGGTCCACAGCAAAGTAGTTCCCCAAGGTAAGGTCCATAAACTTGAGGTCGTACCGGCCATTGGGGAGTTGGGCAAAGCGGGCCGTACCCTTGTAGAGCACCTCGCGGTAGGTAATGCCCAGCAACCGGAAGTTGCGCAGGCGGTCGGTGTTCTCAAAATCCATCCGCATCACGGCAAAATCCTCGATGTTGATGTAGAGCCGCCCCTTGAAATCGGCACTGCTGCGCTTGGGGAAAAAGTCCACCACATACACCCCCATACCATCAATATCGGCATAGCCGGCCAGTTTGAAGTCGTAGCGGTTCGTTTTTTCAATAAGGTCCAGCTTGCTGTCCTCCCGGTAGTAGAGTTCCGCGAGTAGGTCCTTGATGGTATGCCGCTGCGAGTCCAACAGCCCCGAAGTGCTGTCCTTTTGGATGCGCTGCTTCACTTCCTGCGCCTGTTCTTCGTCCATTTCGTCCAAAATGGAATCCACCTGCACTTTTTGGCTAAAAATACCCGACTTGATCTTCAGGTAGGAATCCGGCTTGATGTTCTTTTTGAAAATGTCCTCCATGCGCTTGCCGAGGTCCTCAAAAGAACCCACATTGTTCTTGTCGTACAGGTCGGCGGCCTTGACGATGGCCAGTTTGTAGTCCGTTCCCTTTTTGTAGAGGTCGCCCAGGCTCTCCGTATAGTGATGGGCATTTTTGGGCACGGAGCGGGCAATGCTGTCCATGAGTTCCTTGTCCAGTTCCTTGATGGTGGACTTTTCAAACCCGAAATCCACCTTGGTGATGGTGGCGAACTCGGACCGCCGCAGGAAAAACCGTTGTTTCACGGGGTCGTTGTTGATGTTCTGGGGCAGGCGTTCCTTCATTTTCTCGATGATGTCGTCCACCTCCAGTTCCTTGTCAAACAGGTACACGCCGCTGAGCTCGATGGCCTTGGGGATGAGCATCACCACACTGTCCTGAAGTTGTTGTGGGGCAAAACCTTTTTTCTCGTACCCCATGGAGGAGATGTGGATGGAGTCGGGTAGAATGGTGCCGGCTTCCAGCACAAAACTGAAACGGCCCTCGTCGTTGGTGATCACACCTTGGTGTTCGCCATATTGCACGGTGGCGTAGGGGATGCCCTTTTTGGTCTTGGAATCCACCAAACGGGAACTGATGGTCTGGGCGCTGAGGGAAGGGGCCATCAACATGAAAAGGGAACAGAGGGTCAGGATCTTGTGGAATGCCATGGTTTTGTGTTTTACTATAAAGACGCCATTGGAGCGGCCAAGGTTGCTTCGGTCATATGACGAACTTAGCCGAATTTTGTAACAAAGCGTTTTAAAGGATTGTTATTTCTGATGTTGATTTTGACACAATTTTCCTTGATAGCCCATCTGTCATTTCGAGATGTCATCCTGAACTGTCACCCTGAGCGCAGTCGAAGGGGCAGTCAAAGGAGCAGTCTAGAAATGCTTTTGGGTACTTCTTTTACATGGACTTCGACTGCGCTCAGTCTGACAGTAAAAGTCATCTGTCATTTCGAACGCATGTGAGAAATCTATGGGTTGGTGGAGTGTTCCAAAAGTGTTTGGTTTGTACTTCCACCTTCGTACTTCGTCCGTTGTCTAGATTTCGACCACGCTCAGTCCGACAGCATACTTCAAAGATCATCGATAGAGGGTGGCAAATTGTCCGTCCGATGATCCAGCAGTTTTTTGAAAAACTTTTGGACGGCCTTTGTGTCCGACCGTACCTTGATGAAATGCTTGTCCACGTGTATGGAATGGATCGCCAAATCCCCCTTGAACAGGTTCAATTTGTAGTAGGGGATGATGAGGCCGTAGGTCTCCAACAGGGAACGGAACCGCACGATGATGCCCTTGGGCCTGATCTCGATGTTGCAGGTGTTGAGGTTGTTGTCCAAAAGGAGCAGGTTGTTGATCTCCATACTGGCCTGGGTAATATGGAGTTTTGGGGAACCGATGCCGCCCAGGGCAAAACGTTCCTTTAGCGTTAAGGGCTTGCCCACGGCCTCGTCTATTTTTTGGGTGATGTTCTTGTCGGAATAGGAAACGTTCAGGAGCATGGTCACAATTTTTGTCCGAACCGTAGTAGATTGCCATCGCCGTCCAGGGCCGAAAATTCACGAAGTCCCCATGGTTTGTCGCCCAAGGGGCCATTGGGGTGGACCACCCCGGTTTCTTTCAGTTCCGCATAGAGTTCGTCCACACCTTCCACATGGATATAGCAACTGGTGTTCTCGGGAAAAATCTTGTCATTGCATTTGGCAATATGGAGCTCAATCTTATCCCTACCGATCACGGCGTAGTGGTCATCGACCCAGCCTTGTTTGTCGAATCCAAATTTTTCACGATAAAAAGTGACCGCTTTCCGAACGTTGAGGGCAAAGAGTACCGGCACGGCACGTTGTAAATGTTCCATATGGGAGTTTTGCATAAAATTACGGTTTCTATCGGGGCAACACTGCTCCGAATTGCCATAAAAGGGCAAAAAATATGTAGTTTTGCGGGCTGAAAGCCTATGAGATGAGTTTACAGAACGATTTGACCCAAAAAGTGATCGAGGCGGTAAAACAACTGTACCAAGTTGAGCTGCCTTCGGTGGAATTTCAACCGACCCGAAAGGATTTTGAAGGGGACATCACGGTGGTGGTGTTTCCCATGTTGCGCTATGTGAAGGGCAATCCGGCCCAGATTGCAGCCCAGATCGGGGACTATCTTCAGGAACATGTGGCTGAGGTGACCAAGTGCAACGTGGTTCAGGGCTTTTTGAACATTGTGATCGCGGACAGCTATTACCTCAATTTTTTCAACACCATCAAAGATGAGGCGGATTTTGGATACGTGAAATCAACGTCCAATGATGCCATCATGGTGGAATATTCTTCGCCCAACACCAACAAGCCGCTGCATTTGGGGCATGTTCGAAACAACCTTTTGGGCTATTCCGTAGCCGAAATTTTAAAGGCATCGGGCAACAAAGTGTACAAGACGCAGATCATCAACGATAGGGGCATCCACATCTGCAAGAGCATGTTGGCTTGGCAGAAGTTTGGAGAAGGGGAGACCCCGGAATCCTCTGGCTTGAAGGGCGATCATTTGGTGGGAAAATATTATGTGGCGTTTGACAAGGCCTACAAGGAGCAGGTCGGTGAACTGATCGCTGCCGGAACAGAGAAGGAAAAAGCGGAACGGGAAGCCCCTATTTTGTTGGAGGCCCAAGAAATGCTCCGCAAATGGGAGGCCGGTGATGAAGCGGTGGTGGCCCTTTGGAAAAAGATGAATACTTGGGTATATGCAGGCTTTGACATCACCTATAAAAATCTTGGGGTGGACTTTGATCAATTGTACTACGAAAGTGATACCTATCTGTTGGGTCGTGATGTGGTCAAGGACGGTCTGGAAAAAGGGGTCTTCTTTAAAAAAGAAGACGGCAGTGTGTGGATCGATCTTACCGAGGACGGCCTGGATGAAAAAATCGTGCTGCGCTCCGATGGTACAGCGGTCTATATGACGCAAGATATCGGTACGGCCATCCAACGGGTGACGGATTTTCCCGACATCAACGGAATGGTCTATACGGTGGGGAACGAACAGGACTACCATTTCAAGGTGCTGTTCCTCATCCTGAAAAAATTGGGCTACACCTGGGCCGAACAGTTGTACCACCTCAGTTATGGCATGGTGGACCTGCCCAGCGGTAAGATGAAGAGTAGGGAAGGCACCGTTGTGGATGCGGATGACCTCATCCAGAGCATGGAGGATACTGCCGAGGCCATTTCCGAGGAACTGGGCAAATTGGACGGTTATTCCGATGCCGAAAAAAAGGAGCTCTACCGCACCATTGGTCTTGGCGCCCTCAAATACTACATTCTAAAAGTGGACCCCAAAAAGCGGATTTTGTTCAACCCAGAGGAATCGGTGGATTTTCAAGGCAATACCGGGCCGTTTATCCAATATACCTATGCAAGGATCCAATCCATCCTCCGAAAGGCGGACAATGTCAGGTCGAGCGCAGTCGAGACTTCACTGGTTCTCCACGAAAAGGAAAAGGAGCTGTTGAAGCAGGTGCAACTGTTCCCGGAAACGGTACAGTTGGCTGCGGAAAACTATAGTCCGGCGCTTATCGCCAATTATACCTATGATCTGGTGAAGGAATTCAACTCGTTCTACCAACAGGTGTCCATTTTGGGCGAACCCGACGGGCAGAAGAAACAGCTTAGGGTGTTGTTGTCCCAAAAAGTGGGGGAAGTGATCAAATCGGCGTTCCTGCTTTTGGGCATCGATGTGCCGGAGCGGATGTAGCATACATCCCTCCGTCCATTGACGAATAGTCAACGGACACCTCCCTTTTTTGAAAAAGGGAGAGGCTCATGGAGTTTGTTTAAAATGTTCCGAAATTTCCGAGAGTACCGATTCCAAGTTTTCAAATACCATTTTGTTCTCAAACCGAATTACGGTATATCCCAGTTCATTTAGAATTTCAGTGCGCTTTTTGTCATATTCTTGGGCTTTGGGCGACTGATGGACAGCCCCATCCAATTCAATGACAAGTTTTTCCGCTGCACAATAGAAGTCAACAATGTAGTTTTTGATGCTATGTTGCCTATTGAAACGTCTGCCACATAACTTTTTGGCCTTTAGGTGTCTCCAAAGGAATGCTTCAGCAGGAGTGGCGTTGTTCCTTAATTTTTTTCGGAATTGGATGAGTTCCTTCCGGTTGTGGATTCTTTTTTTCATCAATCTCAATTAAAAAGCTCCCCTCTTTCGTAAGAGGGGTGGTTCAGGGTACTGAACCGGGGAGATTGATACCTTGAATATAGGGAAAATTAAAAACTCACCCGAAAACTGAAATTAGGGGTAATGCCCAAGGAAAGATTTTCCACGGCCTCTATTTCATCACTCTGGTTCACGCGATAGTATTTGTTCAGACTGTTCTTCCGGTTGGTCATGTTCAATAAAGAGAGACCGGCATTGGCATTGATGCCCGAACCCAGTTTAAAGCTATAAATAGCCGAGGCATCTGCCCTGAAATATTCCGGCAATCGGCTGCTGTTCGGTGGCTTGTAATTGATGCGTGCCGGAGAGAAATTATTGTCGAGGGCATCGTCGCCGTCCAAGGGTTCCGTAAATGGTTTGCCTGTGCGATAGTTCACCCCTACGCTCAACTTCAGATTTTTATAGGTATAGGCCCCGGCAAATGTGAGCGTGTGGCGGATGTCCAGATTGTTGGGGAATTTTTGGGGCACTATGGAATCAAAAGTGTAGTCGTTCTTGTTGAAGGAATAACTCAACCAAGTACTGAACCGATCACTCTTCTTGTTGATGAGGAATTCGATGCCTTTGACCTGATAACTGCCTATCTCCCCGGAAAATTGATTTGGATTCTGGAATCCTTGTGTGTTGGTGCTGATGCCGTCCACATTTTTGTAGAAACCTTCCACACCCACATAAAAGTTGTTCTTTTCATAATTGATGCCGGCGGAGCCTTGCTTGCTCTTGGTCACGGGAAGTGTGGTGTCATTGGATAATACCCATCTGCGTTTTTCCACTCCTAAAAAATTTTGCTCCAGATCCACGACCTGATTGGTGGTCTGGCTCTTGAACTCCCCCAAAATCTCTGCTCTCAAGTAGTTGGCCAGTTTAACGTTCAGGTTGACCCTTGGCTCTATCAAGACCTTGGAAAAAGTATTCAGGTTTTCAATAAAATTGAACCGTGCGCCCACTTTGGCCATGAACCTATTGTCGGAAGATGCATAGTTCAACTGTGAAAAAGGGGCATGGATCCGGATAACCCCTTTGATGTTACTACTGAACTCCGGCTCGTTGAGCTCTGTGGCATTGGTGATCCCTGTTTCTATATATTGGTAGCCATTGTTCCAATCCAAATGCTCACTGACCACATAGTCCGTACTCAGCTTCAAGGCGTTTTCCGTGACCCGATTGTTCTGGAACAGCAATTGCACTTGGTTTCCAAAAACGTTTTGGGCATCCAGGTTATAGCGGGAGTAATAGATGTTCAGATGGGAAGAAAACCTGTCGGACCATTGGCTTTGAAACTGTCCGCCGACCGAAAGGTTGTCCTGTTTCAATAGGCTGACGGTCCTTTCATTGTCGGTCACGTTGCGCTCCACATATTTTAGGTTGTTCTTGATGTTGATCAAACTCAACCTGACCTTGTGCCTGTCGTTGATGTCATAAAGGAGCTTGCCTCCAAAATCGTAGAAGAAAAAGTCCTCTTCGCGGGTGATTTCATCGTCCACGGTATTGTTGTTTCCGTCCGTGATCTCGCTGTCCTGAAAGGCACGGTCAAAAAATTGTTTGTAGGCGGGGGTGCTCAAGAAATCGGTCATCGAGCGCCTTGCTGAAAATTGGAATCCCAGTTTTTCGCTGATGGGAACTTCGGTATACATGTCGCCATTGATGAGGTTGAAGCCGGCCCCGCCCGTCCATGTGTTGGCTATGTGGTCGCTGGTTTCCATTTGGATCACGCTGCTGACCCCGTCCCCAAAAGCCGCAGGGGTGCCATTTTTATAAATGGTCACTTTATCGGTCAGGTAGGGGTTAAAGGCAGAAATCAACCCAAAAAAATGTCCGGATTGGTACATTTTGATGCCATTCCAGAGAATGAGGTTCTGGTCGTTGGTGCCGCCCCTTACATTGATGTCGGAGACCGTCTCGTCTATACTTTTGATCCCGGGAAGGGCCTGAACGGTTTGTAGTACGTCGGGTTCGATAAGCCCGGGAAGGATGCCGAATTCTGAGGTGTTCAGGCTTATGCTTGCATCCTTTTCCTTGATGATGCCCGCGGTAAGAAACTTGTAGACAATCACTTCATCCAGTTCCTCATAGTGTTGGCCCAAAAGAATTTTGGGGCATTCGCCTTGGCGCAAGAGCTCTTCCACACTGATGTACTTGGTGAGGTATCCCAAATATCGGATCTTGAGTGATGCTTTTCTGGGCACCTGCCTCAGGTTGAACACACCATCGGTATCCGATATTTGGGCGATGTCCGTTCCCAGGATTTCCACGGTGGCCCCAGGGATGGTGTTTTCGGCAAAATTGTCCAGTACAGTGCCGCACACATCCACCAATGAACTTTTGGTGAGCGTGTAGTAGCGGTCGCTCAGTTTTTCTGCTTTTATCTGGAATTGGGATTGGATGAAATCCAAGATGTCATCAAGTTCACCAAGGTTTTCAGGCGGGTCGATGGATAGACCTTCCATATCCTCATTGATGTACGAAAACTTTATGTTGAAACGGCCTTCCAGACTTTTGATATAGGAAACAAGGTCAATAAGAGATTGTTGCTCTTCCTGCGCATGTGTGGAATGGAACAGGAAAAACAAAAGGGCAAGAAAGAGGCCCGAATGCTTATTGAAGAGTGTTCCCAGCATAAAAAAGTACGTTGTCGCCTTCTATTTTGTATTGGATTTGAGACGGGGTACTTATACTTTTTAACGCCATTTCTAGATTTGTGTTGTTGAAAGTGCCGGTAAACAAGAGTTCAGTGTTTACATTTTTGGTCTTTACCTTGATGTTGAACTGTCTTTCCAATTCGGCCAGGACATATTGCAATGGAATGCGTTCAAAGCTACTTTCGTTGCCCATCCACGCAGGTCGGGTTCCGTTGGGTTTTGTGGAATCTATGATTTTTCCATCGATGACCACAAAGGAAGTCCCTGCGGGCAATTTTGTCTCTGTGTTGTTGTGGGTGACGCTCACGAGACCTTCATAACAGGTCACTTCAAAAAAGCCCTTTCTGTTTTCCACATTGAACTGGGTGCCCAGAACGGCAACGGTTCCATGTTCGGTGGACACGGTGAATTTTTTTCCCTTGGCCACTTTGAAGAAAGCCTCACCCTTTAGGGAGACATCCCTTTTTTGGTCCCATTTCTTCTCGCTGAAGGATACTTGGGAACCGGCATTGAGGAAAATTTCCGAGTTATCGGGAAGGATCACTTCGGAACGTTCGGCAAAATCTGTGGTGACGGATTCATCCAAGGTGTTCAAATACAGATAAGAACCCACCATGAGCACGGCGATAACGGCGGCGACCCGTAGAAATTTCTTGAAAGGGTTCAGGGCAATGACCTTTGGTGCATTCCCGATGCGCTCATCCTTGATGCGTTGCAGTGCGCCGTCCACATCAAAATCGGGGGCTTCCATGGTGCCGGAAACCTCCATCAATTTGACATAGGAAGCATACTCGTCGGATTTTTTGAATTCCGCAAGTTCTTCCGCGGATAGTTCACCGCTCAGCCATTTTGCCAAATAATTTTCTTGCATGGGTCTATGCTTTACCTTATTACAACAACTAACTTATACAATACCCTACTTTTTAATTTCCAAACAGTAAATCCCAAATTCCAATCTTTTGTTTTTGGTCTCTTCTCTTTGGTTTTCAGGTCATGGGGTCAAATTCCATCAATCTGTTCCCGCAGGCTTTTCAGGGCCAAATGCATCCTCTTTTCAATGGCCTTTACGCTGACACCTTCCATCTCGGCAATTTCCGCATACTTTTTTCCATCTATCCGGTTGAGCAGAAAGGTGGTACGTTGGTTTTCCGGAAGGGCATCCAGTGCTTTTTCCAGTTTTTCCTTGTATTGTTTTTCCTCCATCAAAAATTCGGGTGACTCGTGGGATCGGTCATTTCCTTTATCCGCATACTTAATCCGGACCTTTTCGGCTTTGATCACATTCAGATAGAGATTGTTGGCCACGGTATAGACAAACGATTTTGCCTTTTCGGGACTCACCTTGGCACAGTTCTCCCATAACTTTACGAAAGCCTCTTGGACGGCATCGTTGGCCTTCTCCTCGTTCCCGAACTTATAATAGATATAGTTGAAGACCGTTTTGGAATGTGTCTTGAAAATGGAACTGAATATACGATCTTCGCAAACATTGTCCATAGGGAAAGAATTGTTTCTCGGTTCAAATATATTTGAAAATTATGGAGCCAAAGTAGGGTTTTTTTAGGAAGAGTTGTTCTAAAGTTGAATTATAACCCCAAAGTTCAAATAGTTATGAAAAGTTTTGTGAAAAAGATAGTGTATGTTGCCTTTATAGGGATTGTTTCCCTTTTCTCATCTTGTCAAGACGAGTTTGAGGATGTCAACGGAGGCAATGAGGAACAGACCATCCAAGCCAATTCCGCCACAGCAAGTTTGATTGAAAAGACCACTGCATTTGATGGCTCCTATGACGATGTTGTGGATGAGTCAAGCTGTTTTGCCATAAATTTTCCCTATACCGTAAGTATCAACGGTGCTGCGGCCATCACCATTACTTCCATGGAAGATCTTCAGAGCATCAAAGTGACCCTCGCAGGGCTGGACAATGGTGCTTTGGAAATCAGTTTTCCGGTCACCATCACCCTTTCCAACCATAGCGAAATTGTTGTGGAAAACCAGGAGCAACTCCTAGAGCTTGCCGGGGAATGTGTGGAAAGTAGTGTGGAGGACCATATTAAATGTATAGATTTTGTATACCCCATAGCGCTTTTTACCTTCAATGTCGACAATCAAATGACCGGAGAGGTTGTTGTGGAAAGTGATCTGCAAATGAGAAGGTTCTTCTCGGAATTGGAGGACGACCAATTGGTCAGCATCAGTTTTCCCATCACGCTAAAGAAAAGTGATGGCAGCGAAATCATTGTTGAGAACAATGAAGATTTGCACATGGCCCTCAGCATCGCCGGTAATGAATGTGACCGCAATGCCCTCAACAAGGAAATCCTCGATGCCTTTCTATTGGCCTGTCAATTGGAAGTGCGGGAAGTACTTCGGGAGAATCTGGACAGTACGGACCAGTATTTTGAGTCCATCATGACCTTTTCCCAAGATGGTACCGTGGTGATCGGAGGAGGCGTCAGTGCACCATTAACAGGCACCTGGACTTCCCAAAGCACGAACAACGGTGTGCAGTTGACATTGGAATTCAGTGCCTTGGTGGATTTTTCCATGACATGGGATGTATATGAATTGGAGCCTGGGGTCATCAAATTATACAAAGATGGAGGAAACAGGATCATCCTCAAAAAACGATGTGATGTAGATCCAGTAGAAGAAATCGACCCAAACACCCTCAGGGCCATTTTAAACGAATGTGAATGGGTCATCAAAAAGGTGAAGAACGATGGTGAGGAAGTCAGAAGGCTTTTGGGCTATGGATTCCAGTTTATGGCAGATGGTACCGTGACGTTGAGCAATGGCGTGGAAGTATCAGAAGGAACTTGGGAAATCGGCCTCAGCAGTCAGCTCCAATTGGCCCTCATGATCACTATGGGTACTGAGCCGGGGGTCAGTTTTGAATGGCCTCTGCGGGAACTGACGGATACCCGCTTGAAATTTGAAGTGCCTGGCACTGACCATGAAATGACACTGCTCCGTGTCTGCAACGACAATGCAGATGATGGCGATGTGGTCGAAATCAGGAACATTGCCATGGATGGACCATGGAACATTGCACTCTACAAAGAAGCCGAAGTGGACTTGACCACATCGTTTGCTGGAATGGATTTCGATTTCTCCTCGATGTACCAAGTGGAGGTCTCCTTGAACCAAGATCCCATCGAAACTGGACTATGGAGGGTGGTCAGGGATTCAGAGGAGGGCCTGAAGTGCTACCTCAATTTTGAAACCGATGGAGATTTGTTGGAACTGACTGATGATTGGAAAGTGGTTTCCATCACATCCACTCGAATAGAACTCAAAGATGATAGTGAAGAAGGTAATTTGAAGACCTTGGTGTTCGAAAAACCTTAAAAATTTTTCCCCAATTCTTTTTTTAGAGGACGGCCATCCCCAAAGCCGTCCTTTTCATTTTTATTATTCTTAAATTTGTCGCTCCTTTAAAACACAAGAACTTATGTTCGATAATTTAAGCGAAAAACTGGACAAGGCGCTCCACGTCCTCAAAGGGCATGGGCAGATAACCGAGATCAATGTTGCGGAAACCCTGAAGGAAGTGCGAAGGGCCCTTTTGGATGCCGACGTCAACTTCAAGATTGCAAAGGATTTTACCAATAAAGTAAAGGAAAAGGCACTGGGACAGAACGTGTTGACCACGTTACAGCCCGGTCAGCTCATGGTGAAGATCGTAAAGGACGAACTCACCGAACTGATGGGGGGCGATGCAGAGGATGTGAACCTCTCCGGAAACCCCTCCGTGATCCTGATGTCCGGTCTCCAAGGGTCGGGTAAGACCACCTTTTCCGGGAAACTCGCCAATTACCTTAAAAGCAAGAAAAACAAAAAGCCTCTTTTGGTTGCCTGTGACGTGTACCGTCCGGCGGCTATCGACCAATTGCACGTGGTCGGAGAACAAATTGGTGTAGAGGTCTATTCCGATAGGGAAAACAACGATCCCGTGGCCATTACCAAGGCAGGTGTGGCACAGGCCAAAAGCTTGGGCTGCAATGTGGTGATCATCGATACCGCAGGTCGTTTGGCCGTGGATGAGCAGATGATGACCGAGATTGCCAACATCCACAAGGCCATACAGCCCCAAGAGACCCTTTTTGTGGTGGATTCCATGACAGGTCAAGATGCCGTGATCACGGCCAAGGCCTTCAACGACGTCCTCAATTTTGACGGGGTCATCTTGACCAAGCTCGATGGTGATACCCGAGGTGGTGCGGCCATTTCCATCAAATCTGTGGTGGATAAGCCCATCAAGTTCATCGGAACAGGGGAGAAAATGGAGGCCATTGATGTCTTCCACCCTTCAAGGATGGCCGATCGGATATTGGGAATGGGTGACGTGGTCTCGTTGGTGGAGCGCGCCCAAGAACAGTTTGATGAAGAACAGGCGCGTAAGATCCAAAAGAAGATCGCCAAGAACAAGTTCGGCTTTGACGATTTCTTGAGCCAGATACAACAGATCAAGAAAATGGGAAGCATGAAGGACCTGATGGGGATGATTCCCGGTGCTGGGAAAGCACTGAAAGGTCTCGATATAGACGACGATGCCTTCAAGCACATTGAGGCCATCATCCATTCCATGACCCCAGATGAGCGTTCCACACCTTCCAAATTGGACGCAAGCCGCAAAAAACGCATCGCAGCCGGTAGTGGTACCTCCGTCCAGGAAGTGAACCAGCTCCTAAAACAGTTCGATCAAATGAGCAAAATGATGAAGATGATGCAAGGCGGTGGGGGCAAAAAGATGATGCAGATGATGCAGAACATGAGATAACTTTAGTCAGAAGTCAGAAGTTGCTCAAGTTGAAAATGATCAAAACCAAATAACCAGTATGGAAATCCTTGACGGAAAAAAAATATCCAACCAAATCAAAGATGAGATTGCCGTTGAGGTAGCTCAAATGAAGGAAAGAGGGGAGAAGGTTCCCCACTTGGCCGCAGTTCTTGTCGGCAACGACGGGGCCAGTCTCACCTATGTGGGCAGCAAGGTGCGGTCCTGCAAAAAGATAGGTTTCGAATCCACCCTGATCCATCTGCCAGAAGATACTACAGAAGAAGCCCTGCTGAAGCAAGTGGCTGACTTGAATGCCAATCCTGACATTGATGGGTACATTGTGCAATTGCCATTGCCCAAGCACATCGATGAACAAAAAGTACTGCTTGCCGTAGATCCCGATAAGGATGTGGATGGGTTCCATCCCACCAATTTTGGTAAGATGGCCCTTGATATGGAATCCTTTATCCCTGCCACGCCCTTCGGTATTATGGAACTATTGCGTAGGTACAATGTGGAAACTTCGGGAAAGCACACTGTGGTGATCGGTAGGAGCCATATTGTGGGGAGACCTATCAGTATTTTGATGAGCCAAAAAGGACAGGCGGCCGACTCCACGGTCACCCTTACCCACAGCAGAACCAAGGACCTCAAGGCACTGACTCTTCAGGCGGATATTGTGGTATCGGCATTGGGAGTCCCCAACTTCCTAAAGGAAGATATGGTGAAGGAGGGGGTCACCATCATCGATGTGGGCATTACCCGTGTGCCCGATGATACCCATGAAAAAGGATACTACATCACCGGGGATGTCGATTTTGAAAATGTCAGCAAAAAAGCATCCTATATTACCCCTGTTCCGGGCGGAGTGGGGCCCATGACCATTGCCATGCTCCTCCAAAACACGCTATTGGCCAGGGAAAGGCACAAGTCCAAACAGGCTTAATGTACCTGTTCCTTTTGTTCTGTTTTCGCTAAGGCAGCCTGTTGCTCCTCTTCTGGGGTAATGCGGTCAAATTCGGTCTCACCTTCATCGTTGGTGCAACTGGATAGTGCCATGGAAGAAAATAGCACGGTGATCAAAAGTAGAATTGTTTTCATAAAGGTAACATTTGGGATGGCATTGTGGCCTGTTCTGTACATGATAACGAATTCCGTTGCAGAATCTTGTTTTTGTTATCAAATAATCGATAACTTACCTCACTATAAATCATAACGTTATGGCTGGATCCGTCAGGAACAAAACAGCTTGGGCCGTATTTGCCATTTTGGCCATAGGGATAGGGCTCTATCCGTTGATGTACTTCTTTTCGGCAGAAGAATTTGGCCTTTTGCAGGGAAAATCCAAGGAAATATCGGCCAATATGCTCTGGAGAATCGGCTTTTACGGGCATATTGTATTTGGTGGAATGGCCCTTTTGACGGGTTGGTCCCAGTTCAGCAGAAAACTCAGGACCAAAAAACTGGAACTCCACAGAAATTTGGGAAAAATCTATGTTCTGTCCGCTGTGATAAGTGGGATTTGTGGGGTGTATATAGGTTTTTATGCCTCGGGCGGATTTGTCCCATCCTTAGGGTTTATCAGTTTGGGAATCGTTTGGTTGTTCACGACCATCAGGGCATATCTCGCCATACGAAAAAAGGATATTTCCCTTCATCAAGGGATGATGGTCTATAGCTATGCAGCATGTTTTGCAGCGGTTACCCTTCGGATCTGGTTGCCCTTGCTTACCATTGTTTTAGGGGAATTTTTGTTGGCCTATAAAATTGTGGCCTGGCTCTGTTGGGTGCCCAATATCGTATTTGCCCATCTTTGGGTGCGTAGAAAAGGACTCACTTTGGCCTGATTATTTGGCAAACAATTGTCCCATATCTTTAAATGCCTTGAATTCCAAGGCATTCCCAGCGGGGTCCAAAAAGAACATGGTGGCCTGCTCCCCAACTTCCCCTTTGAACCGAATGTAAGGCTCAATCACAAAGGCAATGCCCTTGTTTTCCAGTTTTTTGGAAAAGGATTGGAAAACGTCCCAAGGCAAGACCACACCATAGTGCGGAACAGGCACATTTTTCCCATCCACGGGATTGGTGTGGAGTTCCTCCTCGGATTTTGGTTTGTAGTGGATGACGAGTTGGTGCCCAAACAAGTTGAAATCTACCCAATGGTCACTGCTCCGGCCTTCCTCGCATTCAAGGATTTCCCTATAAAAAGTCCTGCACTCATCCAGATTGTGCACGGGAATGGCCACGTGAAAAGGAGTTACGTTCTGCATGGAAAATTTTTCTGAAAAGTAGGACAACTTTTTCAGGCTTCCAAAAAAGAGATGATCTGATCGTTCACATCGTCTTGGTGCATGGAGTGGCCCAGCCCTTCCGTGCTCACCAACGAACTGCCCTTCCAGTTGGAATTTACCTGAACGGAGGCATGGTAGGGGGTAATCGCATCCAATCGATCATGGAAAAGCAGGCCTTTTTTGTTGATGGACTTCGCAAAATTGGAAGTGGAAAATTCACGGATCCTAAAACCAAACCGATCCATCACATACGCATCCAAGTGGCCCATCACCCGGTCATTGAATTTCAAGATGTTCTGGAAATGCTCCATGATCTCGTAAAACTCCGAGGGGGAACCAATGGTGACCATTTTTTCTACATTGCTACAGGGATTTTTGTATTGGTTGTACATGATGGTCATGCCTCCTACAGAGTGACCGATGAGGTGTTTTGGAGCATACTTTTTGACCATGTGGTCCACCGCTTCCTCATACAGGGGTACATACAGATAATTTCCCGAAGAGTGACCATGCGAAGGGGCATCGAAGGCAATAATGTTAAAGTCGGCCTCTTGAAGTTTCTTGATGAGGTTGCGCCAACGGAAGGTATTGCTCTCCCAACCATGGACGAGGAGAACGGTTTCCTTCTTTCCCGGCCAATGATAGACCTGTAGTTCATGATCGGCCACATTTTCCACCGTCAACTTGGCCTTCTCCAGATATTCGGCCTGCTGGGGCAGCACACGACCTTTCCGTACGGTACAGAACAAATGGAACGCATGGTTGGCCACTTTTTTGGGAGCGACCAAGGAATAGGTGTTGTAGTATTGCCCGTAGGCCAGTGGCATTATCTTGTTGAGCAGTTTTTTCATTAAGGTTTCTTTTTGTAACTTACTCTGTATTTGATACTAAATGTACAGATTCATTTTTGAACAAAAAAGAAGTCACTGTTGCAAAACTAGGTATGGGAATGGAAACTATTGTTGAAAATCAGAAAGTTAGGACCGTTAAAAAATTGGAAAAAATGTTCGGTCACATCGATTACAGAAACCCGCCCGAACTTTGTCCGGTAAGGGATGTGATGTCCGTGGCATCGGACCAGTGGAGCATTTTGATACTTCTTTGGCTGGGCTATTTTTCTGTCCTCCGGTTCAATAAGCTCAAGAAATATGTATATGGCATCTCCAATAAGGTGCTGAGCCAACGTTTGAAAGTGCTGGAAGCCGATGGTTATATCGAGCGAAAGGCCTATCCGGAAGTGCCCATAAGGGTCGAGTACAACCTGACCGAATTTGGACGGTCGTATGTGGAAAAACTCTTGGACCTGGCCGAATGGATGCATGACAACAGTCCCAAAGTCTTGGCGAATCGCAAGAGATATGGGTTGGAATAAATAGTCTCTAAGGCCAGGTTTTTATTCCCACCCCAACATCAAATATTTGATCTTGGCATCATCAGGGATCTGCACCGCTTCAATGGTGGAGGTAGTGTACCTGAGTCCAGAGGGCAGTTCCTGTTTGTCGATGGTAAAATACAGGTTGCTTCCCTTTGGGAAAATCACGATGCTGTTCAAAGTGGTCACTATTTTCTTGAACTTGTATGCTTTTTCAATATCCTTGAAAGTGCTCTGGAGGCCAATGCCGTTTTCGGAAACATAACGAGGGTCCATGACCCGAACATTTTCAATGGTCGGGATGCTATCCGAACTAGGGGTCAGGGTGAGAAGGTGCTTGCCCCCTTTTTCAAACACCTCTATCTTCTTGTTGGAGTCGCCCAGTTTTATGGCCGTAGTGTCCTGAACAATGGAATCTTGGGCAAAGACCGATTCCAGTTCACTTACTTTGGTGGTTTGTGACAACGGCCCCACACTGTTTTCGGTAATGAGGAATGTGGTATCTTTTTGACAGGATTGAATCGATGCCATACCTAGCATCAACACCAGTACTTTTGTTGTTCTTTTCATAAAAATTATCGCATCACTTTTTTTAACACGCCCAAAACCCCCCTGATAAAAGTGGCGCTGGTCAAAACTTTGACCACAGGGTTCATTCGGGTGCTTCGTCTAGTAGATGAAGACCTGCTGGTGGGACGTTGTTCTTTTTCTTTTTCGGCTTCTTTTTCGGCCTTTTCAATTTTTTCATTGAGGATCTCGTAGGCGCTTTCGCGGTCTATTTCCTCATTGTATTTTTTGATCAATCTGGATTGGTCCAACACATTTTTGAGCTCATCATCGGTCAAGATGTCCATTCGGCTCATGGGAGCCCGCATTAGCGTAGCGGCCAGCGGGGTGGGCCTGCCCTTTTCGTCCAATACGGAGACCAAGGCTTCCCCCGTCCCAAGGGAGGTGAGTACCTCTGCGGTATCATAGAACTCGGTAATGGGATAGTTCTGTGCCGTCAGTTTGATGGCTTTTCGGTCCTTGGCGGTGAATGCACGAAGCGCGTGCTGTACCTTCAATCCCAATTGGGCCAATACGTCATCTGGAACGTCGGTTGGGTTCTGGGTCACAAAATAGAGCCCTATTCCTTTGGAACGGATCAGTTTTACAATGCTTTCAATTTGGTCCAAAAGCGCTTTGGACGCATTGTCGAATATGAGGTGGGCCTCATCGATGAAAAGCACCAGTTCCGGTCTGTCACTGTCCCCTTGTTCGGGAAAGGTGGCATAAATTTCGGCCAATAGGCTCAACATGAACGTAGAGAACAGTTTGGGACGGTCCTGAATGTCCGTCAATCGGATGATGTTGATGTATCCTCTTCCTTTTTCGTCGATTCGGACCAAGTCGTCTACCTCAAAGGATTTTTCTCCAAAGAACAGGTCGGCTCCTTGCTGTTCCAGTTCAATGATTTTTCTCAGGATGGTACCTGTGGAACTGGTGGAGATGCGCCCATAGGCCGATTGGAATTCGTCCTTGCCCTCTTCGGTCGCATATTGCAGCACCTTTTTAAAATCTTTCAGGTCCAGTAACGGTAATTTGTGGTCATCACAATATTTGAACACCACGGCCACTATGCCTTCTTGGGTCTCTGAAAGATCTAGGATCCTGGACAAGAGTACAGGTCCAAATTCTGAAACTGTGGCCCTCAAGCGAACGCCTCCTTGTTCGGAAAGGGACAAAATCTCCACAGGAAAACTTTTGGACTCAAAAGGAATCCCGATTTTCTGGTGTCGCTCATCAATTTTAGGATGTCCCGGACCGGGTTGGGCAATGCCGCTGAGATCTCCTTTGAGGTCCATGAGCAGCACGGGAATACCCTTGTCCGATAGATTTTCGGCCAACACCTGCAGGGTCTTGGTCTTTCCCGTACCCGTGGCCCCGGCAATCAGGCCATGTCGGTTAAGGGTTTTTAAGGGAACCTTGATCAAGGCATTGGTGATGGCCTCGCCATCCAGCATGCCAGCACCTAGGGTAATGTAATCCCCTTTCATGGCATAGCCCTGTTCTATCTCTGCAAAGAATTTTTCTTTGTTGCCCATGCTGCTCAATTTCCGATAAAAATAGGGTAATTTTAAGCAAAACTAAAAGTGAGATCATGAAACCTTTTCAACATATACTGCTGGTAGTTTTAGGAAGTGGATTATTGGGTACAACCTATGCCCAGGAAAACACCGAGATCATTTTTCATCCATCGCACGAACCCAAAAAGCAGACTGCTCCTTTCAGTGATGTGGTACAGGCCGGAAACCTGTTCTTTTTGGCAGGACAGATTGGGATGGACCATTCCAGTCGTACCGTGGTCGAAGGAGGGATACAGGCCGAAACGGAACAGACCATTAAAAACATTGAGGCTGTATTGGCCCAACACGGATTGGGACTGAAAAATGTGGTCAAATGTACCGTAATCTTGGCCAGTATGGATGATTTTGCAGCTTTCAATGAAGTCTATGCCAAGTATTTCACGAACAAACCCGCAAGGACCACCTTTGCGGCAAGTGGTATTGCGGCCAATGGAAAAATTGAGATCGATGTTATTGCAGTAAAGTGATTGTTAGAGGTGTATGGTCGAAGATATGGAGCAATTGACTGGTAAAATTGGAACCTTTGTCTTACTTTGTCAACTTCAAGGCAGAAGCTGAGGTCCATGCAAGGAATACATTTTTTTAAGATGCACATGCGAAAAGCAAGGTTGTTCGCCATCATTGCTTTCTTGTTCCCATTGCTCTCCATGGTGCAGGCTCAAAATAATGTGGCCCCGGAAGTAACTGCGACCGGTGATCAGGTCTATTGCCCGCAAACCTCCATTCCAATTGTCTCTTCTTTCAATATTATTGATCCGGATGATACTGAAATCGATGCGTTTTATGTCCAAATTTCCACGGGCTATGAGAGAGCGTACGATCAACTGCAACTCACGAACAACCATCCGTCGGTCACTACGGCATGGGATGCCCAAGAAGGAAAACTGACCGTAAGGGGACCCTCTGGCGCGGCAGTTTCCTATTCTGATTTGATAGCGGCTGTGCAGGACATCGTTTTTGTGAGCACTGCGGAGGCACCGGTTGATGAAAAATATTTTTCGCTCACCATTGGGAGTGCCAACTATTTGCCGGAAACGGAACATTACTATGAGTATGTGCCCGCACTGGGCATACGATGGGACGATGCCAGGACTGCTGCAGGGAACAGGACTTTTTTTGGTTTACAGGGATATTTGGCCACCATAACCTCGGATGCAGAGGCCCAACTTACGGGGGAGCAAGCTGCGGGAACAGGATGGATCGGAGGTTCAGATGAGCAGACAGAAGGAGTCTGGAGGTGGATGACAGGTCCTGAGCAAGGACAGATTTTCTGGAACGGGGACTATAATGGGAGCAGTCCCAACTTTGCTTTTTGGAACACCATGGAGCCCAATAATTTGGGAGATGAGGATTATGCCCATATCACAGCTCCTGGGGTTGGCATAACAGGTTCTTGGAACGATTTGGCCATTACCGGGGACACTATGGGGGACTTTCAGCCCAAGGGGTATATTGTGGAATATGGGGGACTTCCGGGAGACCCAACCCTGACACTTTCGGCCAGCACCAAAATAAGCACGCCCAAAATACTGGAAGTCACCCCCGACACTATTTGTGGACCGGGAGAACTGACTTTACAGGCCGAAGCGAGCATGGGCGACATTTTGTGGTTCGATACGGAAGATGGTGGTGTTCCCCTGGGAACTGGCACGACATTCCAGACCCCGTGGTTGACCCAAAACACCACTTTTTATGCCTTGGCTTCCTATGATGGATGCCTGACAGGGGAAAGAGTGGCCGTGGAGGCGATTGTGAAACAGAGACCGTCCATCAATGATGGCTTTACCATCACCAATTGTGATTCTGATGGAGTGCTCGATGGCTTCATGGATTTCGACCTTACCCAATATGTGTATCTCATCGGACCGGACCATGTCAATTTGGACATCACATTCCATTTGTCCGAAAGTGATGCCGAAAACAATGTGAACCCACAGACCGCAACGCTTTTCAACAATAGCACAGCCAATGCACTTTATTTTAGGGGCGAAGGTTCGGGCGACTATTGCTATTCGGTAGGCAGTTTGTTTTTGGATGTGACAACGACCTCACTGCCCCAGGACTATCAGTTTGAACTGGAATCCTGCGACCAGGGTATGGTAGATGGCATAACTTCATTCGATTTGGAGGAAGCGGCCGGAGCCATTCTTTCGCAGTTTCCCAATGGTCAAGATCTATCCATTTCCTTTTACCAAAATGAGGACGATGCCTATTTGAATCGAAACAAAATCGTCGCAACGAGTGCCCATTCCAACACAACACCATATTCCGAACTTGTGTATGTCCGTGTGGAGGATGAGCAGTCGGGGACCTGTTATGGGGTTGGGCAGCATTTGTTGTTGACAGTCCATCCAATCCCATTCTTTCAGATGGAAGAAAACTATGTTTTCTGTACAGGTGATAGTGTAACGGTGCAACCCTTTGGCGCGGATGGGGAGTATCAATACGAATGGTATGATGCCAATGGTCAACCTATAGGAAATGACAATGCCGATACCATTTCACAACAAGGTTCCTATAGTATTACGGCCATCTCAGAGCATGGATGTGCATCGGAACCTATACATTTTGAAGTCCAGGAATCTGGACCTCCCAACATATTGCCCCAACATGTGCGCGTCGAGGATGATGGGGAAGCGGGCACCATAACCGTTTTGCACCAAGATGAGCAACTGGGTCTGGGAACCTATGTATTTTCATTGGAAGGCCCGTTTGGTGACATGCAGCAGGAAGGTGTTTTTACCGATTTGGAACCTGGGCTTTATACCCTCTATGTCATGGATGTGAATGGCTGTGGTTCCGATATGATCCGAGTTGGGGTCACGGGCGTGCCAAAATTCTTTACCCCAAACAATGACAATGTCAATGATCGGTTGAACGTTTTGGGGGTCACGGAGGAATTTTATCAGAGTGGGGCATTTTACATTTATGACCGTTATGGAAAGTTGCTTGCCCAAAGAGATCCAATGGTCGAAGGTTGGAACGGGTTATATGACGGTAAACCTTTGCCGCCATCCGATTATTGGTACGTTATGGAACTGCTGGATGTTCATGGAGCGGTACATCGAAAACAAGGACATTTTACCTTGAAGCAATAATGGCCAAGTTGCACCATATTGCAAATACTTAGCATTATCTTTGCGCCATGGTAGAAGAAAACGTGATGGTATTGGTGGACAAGGGGCTGATGCTTCCCTTGATGGAAGAATTTTATACCATTCAAGGGGAAGGGTTCCATAAAGGGACGGCCGCTTATTTTATCCGGGTTGGTGGCTGCGATGTAGGCTGCCATTGGTGTGACGTGAAGGAAAGCTGGGATGCGGAGACACATCCACCGACCTCCATTGACAGTATCATTGCCAATGCAAAAAAACACTCGGATACCATTGTCATAACGGGTGGTGAGCCCTTGACCTGGGATATGGGACCTTTGACCCAAGGTCTTAAGGAAAAAGGAATGAAGACCCATATTGAGACTTCTGGGGCCTACCCATTGACCGGGGTTTGGGATTGGATCTGTCTTTCCCCAAAAAAGAACAAATTGCCCGTGGGTGATATCTCCAAAAAAGCGGATGAACTCAAAGTGATTGTCTACAACAAGCACGATTTCATATTCGCGGAGGAACAGGCGGCCGAAGTGGGCGAAAACTGTATTCTCTATCTGCAGCCGGAATGGAGCGTTCGGGACAAGATGGTTCCCTTGATTGTGGACTACGTCATGAAAAATCCCAAATGGAAGGTTTCCCTACAGACCCACAAGTATCTGAACATTCCTTAATACGAAGTGCTTAACGTCCCCCGTTGTTCTGAAGGTCCAGTAGGCATTCGGCATCCAATTGGGGCACCGAGGCCAATCCTCGGGAAACATTGCTCAGCATGGATTTGACCATGGGACCTCCAAATTGAAGTTCGGCAAGCATCAGACAACCATCCACATTGCAGTGGTTGTTGCCCGTTTCCTCGTCATTGTCACCAATTTGGGTATCCTCATGTTCGGGGTGGACAGGGTCGGTGCCTAGGTTGACAAGGCCCAATAAATGCCCAAATTCATGGTTGAGAGTGGCCGCTTCCAAATCGGCAACGGAAATGGACACACTTCTGTTGGCCAAATCCCTTACGGTGGATTCGTAGATGATCATGGACGTATTGCGATACACGGCACCCAAAGTGACCAAGTCCTCACTTTCATCGTCTGAATCGGAAGGGGCATCGGCGAAATAAATATAAATGGCCAAAGTACTGCCATCGTTATAGGCCGTCCTATTGTCCCTTTCCAGCTCAGCTACCTCATTGAGGGTAAGGGTTTCCTCACCAGGTGAAGAGAGCGGGGTGTACCTGAATTCCACATCTTCCTTAAAAGTCCTGGCCCTGATGAATTCCTCAAGAGTGTCGATGCCATCTACAGTGGGTTGAAAACCGCTGACGTAGCCTATTTCGATAAGAAGTTTGTCAAACGAACCATTGGCCAAAATATCATTGGCAGAAGCCCCGGTCGCCAATAAGTTGGCAGACCTGTTTGGGGTCGGGTTGGAATCTGAGTCATTTCCGGAATCCTTGGAACAGCCTAAAAAGAGCATCAAAGAGAGAATGGGATAAAGGGCAATTTTCTTTTTCATGATCTTGAATATAAGATTAAAACGTTCGTTGGCGGAAACTATTATGGTGCCACAGTAAGTTTGGCCAAGTAATCATAATGTTCACCTTCCATGATGAGCTCACAAGTAATATGGTTTGCCAAACATGCATTTTGCAGGGTGTTGAAATCCACATAGACCCAGTCAAAAGGCTCACTTTTCAATCCCTTGTATTCCATGGTAAAGTTAACTTCGCCATAATACCCACCATTGTCAGGAATCCAGTAGCCCCCATCTTCATCTTGATCGAACATATAGATGATGTCGCTACTGTCCAATAGGATTTGTCCATTGGGCCGCAATAATGAGGCCAAATGCGGTAAAAAAACATCCAATTGATCCAAAGTGCCTGCCAATCCAATCCCGTTCATCAGCAAAAGGATGGTGTCGAACGTATCGTTGCCATACTCCAAGATAGGGCTTTTCACCGTGTTGGTTATGCCACGTTCCCTGCACACCGAGATACACCCCTCCGAGTTGTCCAGAGCGGTAACGTCCAGACCTTTGTCCTGGAGATAGAGGGAGTGGCTCCCGGTCCCGCAACCAATGTCCAGCACCTTTCCACGGGCCATTTGCAGGGCTTTTTGCTCCATTTTGGGCATCTCGTCAAAATTGCGGAACAGATAGGGTATGGGAATCACGTCCTCTTCATCCAAAGAGGAATAGGTTTTTATGTCCTCGGTGTATTTGCCGTGTTGAAAGTCCATCAACGCCTTGCCAAAAACATCTGCCATGGGTCGGAAAAGTTTCTGCAAAGGTCTGACTTTAATTGTTTGGAAAGGTTTAAAATGGATAAGTTTGTGGTGTTATGGACGAATTTTTGGAAGAATTGCCCCAAAGAGCGAGGGAAAAGCAGGCAGAGAACAAGAAGTTTTTTGCGAAGCTGAAAAAAAAGCCGCCCAAGGACCTTGACTATGTAATGCAGGAACTGCATGAAGAAGAGTTTAGGCGGACGGACTGCCTCACTTGTGCCAATTGTTGTAAAACCACAGGGCCATTGTTCACCAATGCCGATATTGAACGCATTGCGAAGCATTTTCGGATGAAACCCTCCCAGTTCATAGATCGATACTTGAGGATCGACGAAGAGAACGACCATGTGCTCCAAGAAGTTCCCTGCACTTTCTTGGGAGCGGACAATTACTGCTCCATTTATGAGGTAAGGCCAAAGGCCTGTCGCGAATTTCCACATACCGACCGCAAAAAGTTCCAGCAGATCAGTAATCTCACGCTGAAGAACGTTGCCATATGCCCTGCAGCTTTTAACATTGTGGAAGCGATGAAAAAAAGCATAAAAATTTGACGATTTTTTATATTTGGGGGTATGGAGCAGATCATATCCTATTTTGAGACCATCCCATCCTCGCACCGAAGCTTGATCCTGGTGGGTGGGATCATTTTTTTCTGGGTTTTGGAAGGAATTGTACCCTTGTTCAATGTACCCTATAAAAAATGGAGGCATTCCGTTCCCAATTTCTTTTTCACATTGACCACCATTATCGTCAACTTTCCGTTGGCGTTTCTCTTGCTGAAATCCTCGGATTGGGCGGTGGAAAACCAGTTTGGGATCATCAACTGGTTGCCCGAAATGCCCTTGTGGCTCTATGTGGTCTTGGGGGTCATGCTCTTGGACCTAATTGGTGCCTACGCCGCACATTGGGTAGAGCATAAGGTAAAGCCGCTTTGGATGGTCCATTTGGTGCACCACTCCGATCATAATGTGGACACCACCACGGCCAATCGGCACCATCCGCTGGAAAGCCTGATCCGATATACCTTTACCTTGGCAGGTGTTTTGATCGTCGGTGCGCCCATCGGCATCATCATGCTCTACCAGAGTCTTTCCGTGGTGTTCTCGCAGTTTAACCACGCCAATATCCGTTTGCCCAAAAAGGTGGACAATGCCATCAGTTGGTTTGTGGTGAGTCCCGACATGCACAAAGTGCACCATCATTATCAGTTGCCCTACACCGATTCCAATTATGGCAATATTTTCTCTATTTGGGACCGACTTTTTGGGACCTACATGACGTTGGACGTGAAGGACATTGTCTATGGAGTGGATACGTTCCCGGACGAAAAAGAGAACAGCAGCATCAAAGGACTTTTAAAACAGCCATTTCATAAATATCGGAGACCGACTACTGAAGAATTCAAAAGATGAAGGTTTTCAAGATGCGAAAAGATTTTTACCTAGTTATCATAGCTGTTTGCTTTTATTTTAAAAGCTTTGGGCAAAAAAATTTAGAAGGCAATATCTTAGGGTCATGGACGGCTTATAAAGAAACAACTCTAGAAGGAGATGATGGAAGCTCGATTACGTTGAGTGGTGAACCGTTTAAAGTCAAACTTGATTTGGTCTTCTATAAAAATAGCAAAGTAAAACGTATTAATTGGATTGAAGAATTAGATACTCTTTATTCACTAAAACAGGATACACTTCGGATATCTCATTTTATTTATACAATTAAAAAACTCACTCACGACGAACTTGTTTTGAAGGAGGAAAGGCTGTTGGGAAATTTAATTTATCTCCATCGAAATTCTGATAATTAATTATAAATCAAATACTTATCCCTGATTTTTTTGAATTTTTCCAGATCATCTTGCCAAGTGGCCTTGATCTCTGCATTCGTCATCCCTTGTTCAATCTGTTTTTGCAATAAGGGAGTGCCTGCGTGTTTGGTGAATCCATCCGTTAAAAAGAATTTCGTTTTATCCACGGTGTTTTGGTAAGCATCAATGACCCATTCCATGGTCACTTCGTTCATTCGTGGTGTTTGGGAAAGGTCCTTGCCATAACAGGTCTTGCCTTCCTCTTTCGGGGTTTTGGAACCGAAGTTGGGTTCCGGTACATATTTGAAATCATACTGGGTGCTATCCATAAAGGAGGCCCCATAACGCTGGAACTGAAATTCGGTACCGCGACCTGCATTCACGTTGGTGCCTTCAAAAAGTCCCAGACTGGGATAGAGGGTGATGGAGGCATCGCTGGGTAGGTTGGGAGAGGGCCGAATGGGCAAATGGTATTCGGAAGCATGGGTATAGTTCTCCAAATGAACCACAGTCAGATCGGCCTTTAGGCCGTTTTCCAACCACCCCTCGCCATTCAGCATCTGGGCATATTCACCCATGGTCATGCCATACACCAACGGTATCGGGTTCAGGCCAAGATAGCCTGCGTGTTCTTTCATCATGGTGGGGCCATCCACGTAATGTCCGTTCGGGTTGGGCCTATCCAAAACAATAATGGAGGTTCCGTTTTCCGCACAGGCCTCCATCACCAATTGCAAGGTGGCAATATAGGTGTAGAACCGCACGCCCACATCCTGGATATCGAAAACCACCACATCCAATTCTTCCAATTGCGTTTTGGAGGGCTTTCGGTTTTTACCGTACAATGAAACAATGGGAAGACCTGTTTGTGAATCCACACCGTCCTTTACATGCTCTCCGGCATCGGCGGTGCCCCGAAAACCATGTTCGGGCGCAAATACTTGTTTCACCTGTACATCACGGGAAAGCAGGGAATCCACCAAGTGGGTATGCCCATTTTCATGGAACACGACGCTGGTGGGGTTGGCCACGACACCCACTCGCTTTCCTTGCAACAAGGGAAGGTAGGCCTCGGTGCGGTTGGCAGCCACGATGATTTCCGGTGCGGGTTCCAAAATAGGTTCGGTTGTAGCAATAGGGTCCTGTTTTTGTTGGCCCTTGCACGCGCAAAGGATCAAAAACAATAATAAAACTGTACTTTTGACTTTAGATAAAATGGGCATTCGTTGAATTTAGAATTGTTTATTGCCAAGCGCCTGATTACAGGGAAGGAACATAAAATTAGTATTTCCGCTCCTATTATAAAAATCGCAATCGCTGCGATTGCCATTGGCGTGGTCATGATGCTGATTGCCATTGCCACCGGCGTGGGCCTAAAACACAAGGTCAGGGAGAAAATTGCAGCCTTCAACGGGCACATCCAAGTTTCCAACTACGACAACAATACTTCCGAGGTTTCGGTCTCGCCCATATCCATCCATCAGGATTTTTATCCCACATTCAAGGACGTGGAAGGGGTGAGCCACGTGCAAGCGGTGGCCACCAAAGGTGGGATTATCCGTACCGAGGATACTTTTGAGGGAATGTTGGCCAAGGGAGTGGGCACCGATTATGACTGGACGGCCTTTCAGGATTTTCTTGTGGAGGGTAGATTGCCCGACTATTCTGGAAAATTGAACGATGAGGTATTGGTCTCCAAAAGAATGGCCAATCGCTTGCAACTGGGCGTAGGGGATACCTTCTTTTCCTTTTTTCTGAAAGATGACGATGCGTCGCAGATACCCAATAACCGAAGGTTTAGCATTGTTGGGATCTATGACAGTGGTTTTGAAGAGTTCGATGCCACCTATGTCTTTGTGGATATCCGCCACATCCAACGTATGAACAAGTGGGAAGAGGACCAGATTGGCAATTTTGAGGTCTTTTTGGAGAATTTTGACCAATTGGAGGAAAAGAGCAACGAGATCTATGGCAAAACGGTTTCGAGCTTGGACACCCAGAACATCCAAACAAAATACTATCGGATTTTTGAATGGTTGGGCCTTTTCGACTTCAACATTGCCCTGATCATCGGGATCATGGTCATCGTGGGAGGCATCAACATGATCACGGCCCTTTTGGTCCTGATCTTGGAACGTACCCAAATGATCGGCATCCTAAAAGCGTTGGGTTCCGCAAATTGGAGCATCAGAAAGGTGTTCCTCTACAATGCGGCCTATTTGATCGCCATTGGACTTTTCTGGGGCAATGCCATAGGGTTGGGGTTCATTTTCCTTCAGGACAGGTATCGTTTGTTCAAGTTCCCCAATCCCGAGGAATATTATATTGAATACATCCCCATAAGCATCGACCTGCCCACCATTTTGCTACTGAATGTTGGGGTGATGCTCCTTTGTTTGTTGATGCTCTTGGTGCCGTCCTACATTATCACCAAGATCACTCCAGTGAAGGCTATACAGTTTGAATAAAAGTTTATCGGTTTTGAACCGATGCATGAAATAGTGAATATCGATTGAAGTTGGTCAGTTCGAGTGATTTTTCGAAAGAAAAATTGTATCGAGAACCAGAATTTCAAGTGCAAAATCTTTGATTTCTCGATACAAAATTCCTCTGGAATTTCACTCGAAATGACTTTTTCGTCATTAAAAAATTGTTGAATAACCAAATAGAAGTGAAGTAATGGTCACATTGAATAGTAATCATGTCAAAGTCGGAATCGATGCAGGAGAACTGGTAAGTTTTGTGGTCGATGGGCATGAGTTCATCCACCAAAAAGGGAGTCCGGGTTGGGGGAGTTCCGATACGGAGATGTTCCCCATCATCGGCCCAGTGAACGAAGCCAATTTCAGGGTAAGGACACCCAAAGGGGAGGCAGTCCAGGATCAACATGGATTATTGCGCCAAATGCCCTACGGATTGGAATCACAAACCGAAACTTCGGCAGTCTTTGCAAAACGATACCAGGCAGGCACGGCCGTGAACAATTCCAAGTACCCCGATAAATCCACCGAGCCCCAATTGGCTTGGCCCTACGATTTTGTTTTTGAAAAATCCTTTCAATTGAAGGACGATGTGTTGGAAATTGCCTTCCAGATATCGGGCGAAAAGGGAATGCCCTTCATGTTGGGGTACCATCCCGCCTTCAAGTTGCATTCCAGCTCCCCAAAGATCGTGGCCAAGGGTAGGGAAATCTCTTTGGATGAGGTCCTCGCTGTAGGAAACAGAGCATTTCAGGTGCCCGACTGTAGCTCCATCATACTACAGGATAGCAGGCAGATAACCGTGGAGACCGAAGGTTTTAGACATTTTATGTGCTGGACCGAAGTGGACAATATGGTCTGCATTGAACCGATTTCGTTTTATCCATACACCGTGAAACAATCGAGCCTGCACGAAGGCTTCCTGCATTTGGACGGAACAGCAACATTTAAAGTCAGCTTGAAACCAGAGGCGTAACAGGATTTATTTTAAGGGGTCAAAACGTTGGTCTTGGCATATTTCAACAAATAGGTGGCCAGGATGCTGTCCGTTTCGACGGTGTTTTTTTGCGGGGTGATGAACGCCTCGATATCGTCAAAAGAGGAGATGTCCGCATCGCTGTCGATAAAACCATACCCCTTATACAGACCGTCCGAAATGAGCACCACGGCATTTTCAGTTTCGTCCCTGCCTTTTTCCTTGATGATCTTCACTTCGGAAGCCAACATCTTCATGTGGTCAATGGCTTCCTGTACTTTTTCATTGTAGGATGCAACGGTTTCTTCCCCTCTGCAGATTCCTTCACAGGTGTTGATCTGGTGATGGGAGCAAGCGGCATTCGTCTGTTGCAAATGGCAATACTTGGGGCAAAGCGCAAAATTTCTGCACAGTTCTTCCAAATAGGCCCTGCAATCGGTCTGGTTGTAGAAAATCTTTAGCGGGTTGGGAACGCCTTTACTGGTATTGAAGGCCAAGTGCACAATACCGTTCCTGTCCTCGTAGGCAAAAATGGCATATTGCCGCACTGTGCGCTTTTGGGCACGGTTGTAGGGGGGAAAGAGTCTTTTGATCTCGGCGGATTCCATCAGCAGGGCGACCAGTTCGTTGCCGGAAAGCTTAAAATCGATGTCGGCCGTTTCACTGCACATTTGGGTTTCCTTCACGCTTTTGTCATAAAAGTGTCCGAGCACCCTTTTTTTCAGGTTGATGGCCTTTCCCACGTAAATGATCTTGCCTTCTTGGTTTTTGAAATAATAGATGCCCGGTTTGGCAGGGATCTTTTCAAAAACGGATTTGGGCAGGTGGGGAGGGAGTGTGGCCTCTTGGCTCCGGGCGTTCAAAAATTGTTTGAAGACACTTTCGGAAGCTGGAAGGGCCCTCAATTTTTGAAAGAGCAGCACGGTGGCATGGGCATCGCCCCGGGCCCTGTGCCGGTCCACCAACGGAATCTGGATGGCGGAGCACAGTTTTCCCAAGCTGTAGGATCGCAATCCGGGGATGAGTTTTCGGGACAATCGTACCGTACACAATTTTTTTCTTGTAAAATCAATCCCAATCTGCCTGAACTCTTCCTTGATCACCCCATAGTCAAAATTTACGGAGTGCGCCACAAAGACACAGCTTTCCGTTAGGTTCAGAACATTGTCCGCTATTTCCGAAAACGTGGGTGCACCCTGCACCATTTGGTCATCGATGCCCGTGAGGCCGGTAATAAAATGCGGAATGGGGCATTGGGGGTTCACCAAGGAAGTGAACTCATCCACAATCTGGTTTCCATCGTGTTTGAAAATGGAGATTTCAGTAATCTTGTTGCCCTTGATACCGTTGCCCGTGGTCTCTATGTCGATGATGGTGTACAAAATGATAGGTGCTAATCGACCCTGAAATTAGATATAAAGTAAACAGTGACCAAACGGATGGGCCATTACTGTTGATCGTTCAAGGTATCCGTGATCTTGTCGAGGTTGAGACTGCTGGCCATAGCACTGAAGATTTCGTGGTATTTGCCGTTCTGCGCATAAAGTTGCTCATGCGTACCCTGCTCCATCACCTGGCCCTTGTCCAGTACGACCACGTTTTCCGCATCAATGATCTGGGAGATGCTGTGCGAGATGATGATGACTGTGCGGTCTTTTTTGATGGCATCCAGACTGTTCTTGATCTCCTGGGTGGCAATGGCATCCAAGCTGGCGGTGGGCTCGTCCAAAAAGATGATGAGAGGGTTTTTTAGGAACATTCGGGCTATAGAAATGCGTTGCTGCTGTCCGCCGGAAAGCAGGTTGGCCTCGGATTCATACCCTTTGGGCAGTTCCATGACCTGATCGTGTATGTGCGCCTTTTTTGCGGCCAAGAACACTTCGTCGTCCGTGGCGTTGGGTTTTCCGTACAGGATGTTCTCCTTGATGCTCCCATTGAAAATATGGTTTCTTTGGAGCACCAAACCGATATTGTTCCTGAGCCAATTGGTGTCGTATTCCATGAGGTCCACATTGTCCAAGAGGATTTTGCCGGACTGGGGCTGGTAGAATTTGTCCAACAAGTTCACCACCGTGCTCTTCCCGGCCCCGCTGAGTCCTACCAGGGCCGTGATGGTATTGGCGGGAATGGTCATGGAGACGTCGTACAGTGCCTTGGTGCCATTGGGATACGTGAAATCTACATTTTTCAGTTCGATGTTGCCCTTCAGTTCCGAGGGGATGTAGCTCCCCGAAGTCTCCTTTTCGTCATCGGCTTCCATGATCTCAAAGAATGATTCGGAGTAGATGAGCGCATCGTTGATCTCGTCATAGATCCGGTGCAGTTGTCGGATGGGACTGGTGACATTGCCAAACAGCATGATGTGGAACATGATGGCACCGATGCTCATGGTGCCGTTCAATACAAAAAATGCGGTGAGAATGATGACGACAACGACCCCGACCTGTTCCAACATGGATTTGATGCTGTCGAACATGAAACTGGTGTGCCTTGTCTTCATCTGGTTCTCGGTCATGTCAAACTGGATCTTTTCATGTTTGTCCGCTTCAAGCGGCTCACGGGTAAAGGATTTGATGACCGTTATGGAATTGATGATGCTGATGATGGCATTGCTCTTGGTTTCCCTATAGTTGCGAAGGGAACGCCGAAAACCGCTCAACCTCTTCGCCTGTAGGTTGCTCACATAAAAGTAGATGGGGATGATGCTGAGGCTCACCAGTCCCACCCAAACGTTGGCATTGAACATGGCAATGAGCGCGAGCAATGCATTGGCAAAAAGAGGGAGAATGTCGATGAAAAAATTCCTGACCAATCGGGTAAGGCTGGATATGCCCATGTCTATCCGGGTCTGTAGCTTCCCACTTTCATTGTTGGAAGCCGTGTAGAAGGCCATGCGGTAAGATAGGATCTTATCGACCACCAATTGTGCAAAGTCCCTTGAAATAAAAATACGCAGTTTTTCACCATAGAATTTTTGCCCAAACTGTATGGCTGCATAGATGAGTTCCTTTACTATAAGTATTATGCTGATAATAAGTAGGATGCGTGCCCCTTGCTGCATGGGGTCGGGGTTTTGGGTGATGACAGTAAGTTCATCGACGGTATATCGCAAGATGTAGGCATTCACCTGAGCCATCACCGAACCAATCAGTGTTAGGCACAATGTGGCGATCAACAACCACTTGTATGGTTTTATGAAAGGAAGGATCTTTTTGAAAAGGGAGAGGATGCTCATTGGCCAAAGTTAGTTTTTTCCTCTAGTAAATGTTTCGTCGACCTTAAAATGATAGGTAAGTATGTGGATTTTCACAACCACGTAAAAAGTGTAAAAAATATACTTGTAAGTTGCTTTTTGATAGGATTTTTTGACCAAATCCTCAAAAAATAGCTTAAAAGATCAATATAGTATCAAAACAGGATAATATTTTCATAAATCTTCAATTTCAGAAAGCTACATTTACAAGTGTAAAAACAACGCTTATTAATTTTTGATGAATTTTGAAAATCAAGAACGGTGTTTTTCGCGCGAGGAATTAACTAAACAAACTAAAAATGTATTTATGAAATTGGCTAGCTTTTTATTCAAAGAATGTCAGGGAACAAATCGTTTCAAGAAACTGGTTTTGTTTGCCATGTTCGGCCTTTTTGCGGTACATGCCGGATTCTCCCAACAGAGGGTTTCGGGTACTGTGACCGATGAGCAGGGAATCCCCATTGCAGGGGCAGCGGTTATGCAAAAGAACACCAGCAATGGTACCGCTACGGATTTTGATGGGAATTTTGAGATCACCACCACGGAATCCAATGCCGTACTGGTGTTTTCCTATTTGGGCTTTGTGGCCCAGGAGATTCCTGTTTGGGGAGCTACAATAAATGTAGTGCTGAAAGAGGACCTTCAGCAACTTTCGGAAGTGGTGGTGATCGGTTACGGTACGCAAAAGCGTGCCGACGTGACCAGTTCGGTGGCCACGGTAAAGGCCGAGGATTTTGTGCAGGGCAACGTTAGGGATGCGGCACAGCTTATCCAAGGTAAGGTGGCAGGTCTGTCCGTTTCGGCACCTTCAGGGGACCCGACCGAAGGCACACAGATCAATCTGAGGGGGATATCGACTTTATCATCTGAAGGATCTAATCCCTTGGTGTTGGTGGATGGCGTTCCGGGCAGCTTGAACACAGTTGCGCCTGAGGATATCGAATCCATCGATGTACTGAAGGATGGTTCCGCCACAGCGATCTATGGTACTAGGGGAACCAATGGGGTGATCATCATTACCACCAAGCAAGGTACCACCGACATGAAATCCACCATTGAATACAACGGGTATGCCTCTTTGGCCACCATAGCGGACAGAATGGACTTTTTGAACGCGTCCGAGCTCAGGGAAAAATTCAATGAGGGATACACGTTTACCGGTGCCAACCTACAGGATTTTGGAGACGATACGGATTGGGTGGATGCAATCACCAGGGATGCCTTCAGCCAAGTGCACAACATTATCTTCCGGGGCGGGAATTCCACTTCGAATATGACCGCCTCTATCAACTATAGGGATATTGAGGGAATATTCCTGAAATCCAACAATGAAAAATATACAGGTAGGATCAATGTGAACCATGCCATGTTCGACAACAAATTGAAGACCAGTGTTGGTGTCATCTTGAGTGAGCAGGTATACAATGCATTGGGTGATGGGGATAGTTTCAACCCATACATCTACCGTCAGGCCATTATCCATAACCCAACGGAGCCCATCCGAAACGAGGACGGTAGCTGGTTTGAAAGGGCCGTATATTTCTACGACAACCCGGTTTCCTATATTGAGGAAACCTTTGGGGAGAACCGATACCGAACCAGTAGGATAGATTTATCCATGAGCTATGATTTTGGCGATCATCTTACCGTAAAAGGTCTGTATACCCGAAAAGGGGAGACCAATATCAGGGGATTCTATCAGACCAAGAACCACGTGTCCACCACGGAAAATGGACAAGGGGGATTCGCCTCAAGGGGTACGGATAATTATGTAGGGAACTATGGTCAGTTCACAGTGGATTACGACAACAGTTTTGGTGCCCACAAGGTAACGGCACTGGTGGGGTATAACTACGAGGACAACATGAACGAAGGTTTCTGGGCCACCAACCGTAGGTTTCCCACCGATGGATTCACCTATAATAACCTGGGCAGTGGACAAGGACTGCAGCTTGGTGAAGGCGGCATGGGCAGCTACAAGAATGCCGACAAGTTGATTGCGTTCTTCTCCAGGGTCACCTATAATTATGATGACCGCTACCTTTTGATGGCCAGTATGCGCCGTGAAGGGTCCACCCGTTTTGGTGAGGATTACAAATGGGGTAATTTCCCTGGTATTTCCTTGGGATGGCGTATTGACCAAGAGTCCTTTGCGGATAATTGGGATTGGTTGTCCAACTTGAAACTACGGACAGGATTTGGTGTGACAGGTACCAACGCAGGAGCCAGATACCAGTCGTTGAGCGGCCTTACCTATGGGGACTATTTCTTGAACAATGGGGAATGGGTAAGACAGTTGGTGCCTTCCCGTAATGCCAACCCCAATTTGCGTTGGGAAAAGAAAGAGGAATTTAACGTGGGTCTGGATTTTGGGATTTTGGATGGACGCATCAATGGTTCCGTGGACTATTATAATAGGACAACCAAGGATGCATTGTTCAACTATAGCGTTCCCACTCCCCCTTATTTTTATGGCAATATTGCAGCCAACGTGGCACAGATCAAGAACTCCGGTCTGGAATTCTTGGTGAACTTGACCCCGTTCCAAACGGAGAATTTCCAGTGGACGGCCAATTTGACCTATTCCACCAACTCCAATGAGATTGTTTCCCTATCCAATGATGAATTCCAATTGACCAACGATTTCTTCGATCAAGGCTATACGGGAGAGCCCATACAGATTGCCACCCATAGGGTCCAGGAAGGGCAGCCCATCGGTAATTTCTTCGGATTGAAGAGCGTGGACATCACGGATGATGGTATCTGGATCATAGAAAGGCCAGATGGCACAAGGGTGCCTGCCACTGAGGCTACCAACGATGACCGTCAGGTGTTGGGCAACGGCCTTCCCAAAGCATACTATAGCTGGAACAACACCATGAAATACAAGAACTGGGACCTTATGTTCAACCTGAGAGGGGCACTGGATTACCAGATTCTGAATTTCTCCCGTATGTTCTATGAAAACCCTACCATAGGCTACAACACCTTGGATTCAGCCTACGATTTGGTCTATGGCAAAGCGGTTCTCCAGGATGTACAGCGTTTTGTGAGCCATTACGTGGAAGATGGTGACTTTTTGAAGATAGATAACGTTACCCTAGGGTACACCCTGCCGAAAGATGCGGTCAAGTTTGCCCAGACCTTTCGCATTTATGCCTCTGGCCTGAACTTGGCGACCTTTTCAAAATATAAGGGAATCGACCCAGAAGTAAACCGGGATGGATTGGCACCTGGCAATGATGAAAGGGATAAATATCCTACCATTAGGACATTTACATTGGGTATCAACTTCACATTTTAAAATAAAAGACTATGAAAAATATATTGAACAAAGTGATTTCACTTAGATTGAGATTTTTGATACTGTCGGCCAGTGTGATCTTGCTGCCGATAGGTTGTACCGACCTTGAAGAGGAAGTGTTTTCCGAAGTGACGGAATCCTCCTTCGTGCCTGCGGAGTCGGACATTATTTCAGTGATGGCCTCGGCCTATACCCCCATGCGGTTTGTTATGGGGTGGCAGGGTTATTTTGATCTTCAGGAAGAACCAGCGGATATGTTTGTGACCCCAACAAGGCCCAACGGATGGGATGATGGGGGAACCTATAAAAGGATGCATTTTCACGAATGGACCGAGACCCAATGGCAGCCCAGAAATACCTGGATAACCTGTTTTAACGGTATCAACAGTACCAACAGGGTCATTCTTCAAATCGAGTCTGGGGAACTGCCTGTGAGCGAGGCCCAAGCCGCATCCATCATTGCCGAGATGCGTGCACTCAGGGCCCTGTACTATTCCATGTTGGTGGATACGCACGGAAATGTACCGATCATAGCCAGCTATAGTGATGAACTTCCCGTCCAAAACACTCGCTCCGAGGTCTATGATTTCATCGTGTCGGAATTGAACGAAGTGATTCCAAACCTGACCGAAACGGTAGATCAGTCCACCTATGGACGTATGACCAAGTGGGCAGCCTACCATGTTTTGGCACGTGTGTACCTGAACGCCGAAGTCTATACCGGAACTCCACAATGGGCCAATGTGATCACGGTATGTGATGCCATCATCGGTAGTGGGGCTTTCACCCTTTCGTCCAGCTATTCAGATATATTCGCCACGGAGAACCAAGGCAACTCTGAAATGGTCTTTGCCATTCCCTATGATCAGATTTTTGCGGGACAATGGAGTGCCCACATGAAAATGCTCTTGCCCGACCACCGATTGGTTTTCGGAATGCAGGCACAACCATGGGGAGGATCCAGCTGTAATCCCCAATTTATAGACAGTTATGAGCCAACGGACAACCGTTTGGCCGACACTTGGTTGATGGGAGATCAGTTGAACTATTCGGATGGAAGCGTTGTGATGACCTTGGTGAAAGAAATGCCAAGCATTTACGATTGTGATTTTACCGAAGGGTTCAGATGTGCAAAATATGAAATTGAGCCAGGAGCAACTGGAGGTCTCAGTGTCGACTTTCCATTTCTTCGATATACCGATGTCCTGATGATGAAAGCTGAAGCATTGCTCCGTACCAATAGAAGTGATGATGCGGCCATAATAGTGACCCAAGTGCGCCAACGTTCTTTTGATGACCCAGCCGATGCAACAGTCACCGGAGCCGAATTGGAAGGGGATACCACGGTCCAGTATGGTACTTTGGCCGAGGATGGGACCATTGACCAACCAGGAGACCAATCTGTAGTGCCCTATGGACGCTTTTTGGACGAATTGGGCTGGGAATTTGCTGCCGAGGCCAGAAGAAGGACAGATTTGATACGTTTTGGGGTCTATCAGACCAAAAATTGGTACAACCATACCCCTAAGGGAGACTATACCATTCTTTTTCCCATAGGACTGGAAGAAAGGAACACCAACACCAATTTGGAACAGAACCCAGGATACCCCAACTAATGGGAAAATAAAGCCACTTTTTTCATTAATTGTTTTGAGTTAGTAGTTAGTTGAAAGCGAACGGATACCCGTTCGCTTTCTTTTTTAGCCTAGGTTTTTCTTCTGACTAGGATGCGGGGGCAATGGGTGTATATAAATCCACTTTTTTACTCCGATTACCTTTAGGATACTGCTGCAAACGTCCCATTTAAAGGGATATATAAAGGTCTTTTATAGTTAAAAAATGGCGTTTGTAATAAGATATTATCGCATATGCATATTATATTATCCCGCACCAATTTACCTCCTCAAATTTTTTTTAAGTTTCAGTAACCAAAACGTTAAGTCCTTTTAAATAAGCAGGTAAAGGACGTCTGTGTAATGAATATAATACGTTCATGGGGACCCTTCTATGGGTTTGAGTGAACCTACCATGGCAGGTGGATTTATGGCCCAGGATCCACCTGGTATGGAAAGAACTTCAAACTTGGGATTTTTCCAAATGAGACCAAGGTTCAAAACAAAACAACAAACGATAAACTATATGAAAAAAAGAACAGAGGAGTAAAACAAGGTCACTGGCAGTTTGAAAAATTGCAAGCGACCATGAAAACCAATTAAACTTAAACCACTAATTCAAAATATGAAAAACCTGATAAAGTTGTCCAAAAGGATAACAAACCAATTGTTGTTGGTCTGTACGTGCATGATTTGCTTTTTTGTAGGGACCACAGAAACCAACGCCATGGATGTTTCTATTTCAATGGGAGAAGATGGAAATGACGTGACAAAGATGACCGGTTCCGAAAAAGTTGCGGACAGGTTCCAGTTTTCAGTAACCGGGACCGTTGTGGACGAGACCGGAACACCCCTTCCCGGAGCCAGTATTGTGGAGAAGGGAAGTCCCAATGGCACCCAGACCGATTTTGATGGAAACTTTACCCTTGAGGTATCTGGCCAAAATGCCGTTTTGGAAATCTCATATATGGGATACAATTCCCAAGAGGTTGCCCTTAATGGTCGCACCAGTATTTCTGTAGTGTTGCAAGAGAATGCGCAGGCATTGCAGGAAGTGGTCGTTACCGCCTTGGGCATCAAGAGCGATAAGCGGGCGCTGGGCTATGCCACGGCCCAAGTGGATGGGGACGATATAAGTGGGGTCAAGGCGACCAACAACTTTGTGAACTCATTGAGCGGTAAGGTAGCAGGGGTACAGATCTCCAGCACCTCTAGTCAGCCCGGTAGTGGTACCCGTATCGTGATCAGGGGCGGGTCTTCCATAACAGGGAACAACCAACCTTTGATCGTAGTGAACGGTGTGCCTTTTGATGCGGCCAACTCCAGCACATCATCAGGTCTCGGGGATATCGACCCCAACTCCATTGAAAGCCTTAGTGTACTTAAAGGAGCCTCGGCAGCGGCACTTTATGGAAGCCGTGCAGCGAATGGGGTACTGCTCATCACCACCAAATCCGGTGAATTTGAATCTAAACCGGTGATCACTTTTTCCAACTCTGTAAGCTTTGATAGAATTTATGAAGTTCCACTTCAAAAAGAGTGGGCGCAAGGTTTTTGGGATGGCACAGGTTGGAGCTACGTAGATGGGGAAACAGCCTTCACCTCCACAAGTTTTGGTCCAAGGATCTCCGATGTGCCAGGGGCACAATACTATGATCGATGGGATGTGTTCAAGACGGCCTTTACCAATGAAAGTACCATCAGTGCCATGGGTGGCACCTCAAAAGCATCCTATTTTGTGAGCTACAGTAACTTGATGAACGACGGTATCTTGGATCCGATGAAGTTCCGTAGGAATGCCATCAATGCCAACACAACCTTTAAGTTTACCCCAAAGCTGACAGTTTCCACCAACCTTATGTATTCCACACAAAAGAATACCCGCTTGGACGAGAACAGCTCCAACAGTGCGTTCATGAACACCCTATTGGCCCAGCCGAACACATGGAACCCCTATCCCTTATATGATGAGGATGGTCGTTTGCGATCTTTCCGTGGAGGATCTAGGGATCCCTACCTGTGGTTGTTGGACAATGTAGGAAATAATAACGAGAGAGATCGATTTAACGGTACCGTCAGCATAGAATATGAGATTGTTCCCAAGCTGAGTTTTAGAACCATAACCGGTATCAGTTTTTCCAGTTTGCATGAAGATGCCCATTACAATAGGGGAGGCTATGCTTCAGTACAGGGAAGCTATGATACTATGGAGCGATTTGATCGTAACATAGAGTCCACGGAAACTTTGACCTACGATAATGATTTTGGGGATTTCAGTGTCATGGCCTTGGTGGGTCATAACATTTCCGAGAACAGAAGGCGGGAAATCAATTTTGAAGGCAATGGGTTGGTCCTTCCGGGAATCTACAACACGGCCAACGTTAGTGGCTTCAATGCCTACGAATACAAAAGACTTTTTAGGGCGTATTCGTTCTTCGGACAGGCCATGATCGGATACAAAAACTGGCTATACTACACCGTGACCGGTAGGAACGACTGGGCGTCCAGTGTGGCCGATAGCTTCTTCTATCCCAGCCATAGCGTTGGTTTTATATTCAGCGAGCTGTTGCCCAAATCTGATGTGTTCAACTATGGTAAATTAAGGGCCAGTTATGCTAAGGTAGGTTCCCCTGCCGATCCCTATGCCCGAAATATTGTATTGGATGATCCTTCCAGTGACGGGGTGCTTTGGCCTTTCAGTGGACAAAGGAGCTACTTGTCAACAGACAAAATACCAAACTCGGGTTTGAGCAATGAGTTCAAGAGCGAGGTTGAATTGGGTGCCGAATTGAAGTTTTTGCAAAATAGATTGGGAATCGACTTCGCGTACTATCATAACTGGAGCGATAACCAGATCTTGAGCGAGCAGTTCTTGGCCTCAACAGGATATACCTTTGGTGATGTGAACATTGGAGGAATTACCCACAAAGGGGTGGAATTGGCCATCAATGCAACACCGATACAGACCAATGATTTTGAATGGGATCTCAATATCAATTTCTCCAAGGATAACCCCGTTGTGGATAACTTAGGGAACAACGACGAACCTGTATCGGTAGGCTCTTATGGTACTGCTGTTGTGGGCCAACCTTATCCCGTGATCTTCGGCCCCGGTTTCCTTAGGGACGATCAAGGAAGATTGGTCTTGAGCGATGCTCCTGGAACAGGCTACGGACGCCCATTGGCGGACAACTCCCAAAACCAAATATTGGGACAGACCGTGCCCGATTGGATGGGAAGTTTCAGGACAGCCTTCAGGTACAAGAACATTTCGCTTTCCGCTTTGTTGGACATCAGCAAAGGAGGTTACCTGTACAGTTTGAACGACCACTACCTTACTTATTACGGTATGGCCAAGCACCAAGAGAACAGACCAGAGGATAACATGATCACTTTTGATGGTGTCATGGGCCATGTTGAAAATGGAGAAGTTGTGGTGACCAGTGAAACACCAGAAGCGACCCGATATGACCTGTATTGGCAGACCGTGGCCCAAAACGTTTGGGAAGACAACATCATGCCAAGGGACTACATCAAACTAAGGGAAGTGAACCTGTCCTACAAGATTCCAAAGGACATGTTGTCCAATGTGGGCCTTACCGCTTTGGACATCTCCCTCTCGGGAAGGAACCTGTGGAGAAAGTTCAAGGATGGTTTTGAAGGTGCCGATCCCGAGGTGAACACCGACGGTATCACCAATGGTAACGCCTACTTGGGTTACAGTATGCCGGCCACCAAGACATATACACTCACCTTAACCGCCAAATTTTAATACGATGACTATGAAAAGAACATATATAAAGCCATACGCTATTTTGGTCGCCATACTGACCTTCTTTACAAGTTGTGAAAGTTGGATAGACGTTGACCAAGACCCCAATAGCATTGTGGATAGCCCGCTGATCACAGAAAATGTGATGTTGATCGGGGTAGAAGCGGAATGGGCCGCATTGGCCACAGAACAATTGAACACATGGGAAGGTTTTGCCCAATGGCTGTCCTGGCACTCCATTGAAGGATCTACTTCAAGGTCCATGGACATCAATGCCGATTATGGTAACGAAGTTTGGGATTCCTATTCCATTTCATTGAAGCATGCCGTGGAGCTGTACAACAAGGCCGAAGAAAATGGGAACACCCATTACCAAGGTGTGGCGGGGATCATTGCCGCCTTTCATTGGTTCTACATCGCCGATGTTTACGATCAGGCACCATTGGAAGATGCCATTCAAGGATTGGATGCACTGCAGCCTGCCTTGGCCAGCCAAGCGGAACTGTATGCACATGCCAATGGACTTTTGGATGAGGCCATCACCCTTTTGGGAGCGCCTAACCAAGGAGACCGTGTTCCCGGAACTGACGATTACCTTCTTGGAGGGGATATGGACAAATGGATCAGGTATGCAAATTCGATGAAAGCCAGACAAGCGTTGCGTTTGTCCTATGCGCCTGGAACAACTCCGGCAGCTCAGGCCACTTTGGCCTTGACCTATCTTGAAGATGGAATGACATCCAATGACGATAATGTGATGTGGAGGCATTTGGAGGAATTGGCCAATGCAAACCCCTTGTTCGGCTACATGAACCGGGCATATTCCGGTGGACTTGGATTGACACCCGGCAACTTTTTGATCGATTTGATGAATTCTTTCGATGATCCCCGTAGGCCCATCATGTTCACCTATTCCGAAGAGTTTCCAGATGGGTTCGTGGGCTTGCAGTCAGGAGCAGTTGTCCAACCAGGACAAACGCCCAGTCACTACAGGTATACCTACATTTCCATGTCCTATCCCGCACAGATCATGATGTACGCCGAATCCGAGTTCATCAGGGCCGAGGCCTATGCCTTCAATGGCCAATGGGCTTTGGCAGAGGAGGCCATGAAAGCGGGCATAACGGCCGATATGGAATTCATAGGGGTCGCCCAAGCGGACATCGATGCCCATTTGGCCCAACCTTCATTGACCATGCCGACCAATGTGGAAGATGCACAACAGCTTATCATCGAGCAAAAATATATAGCCAATGTGTTCAGGACCCACGAAACCTATTTTGATTTTGTGAGGACCGGGTATCCAGAGTTTGATTTTGATTACATGTTGTTGAACGTGTACAACACCGAAACCTTTCCCCGAAGGTTTCCCTATCCGCTCAATGAAGTGGAAAGAAACCCGAATGTAACCGCTGTTGGTCAACCGGATTGGTTTGCCAAGGGAACCACTTGGGACAATAAATAACCAACCAATAAAGGTGGAAAAGGGGCCAGGCCATTGGCCCCCTTTTCCTTTTTTGGACAAGGTGTAACAATGGATTGGGTATTTTTGGTAGGGTCTGTTTTTAAATGGACCTTGACCAATGGACATAAAAATGAACAAAAGCATGAAGAAATTTCACAAAATGCATCTCAAGACCCTAGTGTTGGCCTTGATCATGGGATGGACCGCGCATTCCCAGAACAGTGCAGGCAACGAAGCTCCGGTGAGCGAACTTTACCAGCTCATGAACGAGATGTCCGCCGATGAAGGGAGCCTGGGCAGGTTCTACATCGTGGACAGCTCGCCAGAAAAAAGGGAACGTTTCAAGCAATTCTATCAAGATTACCTCTCCAGATTGGAAAAATTTCCATTCAACCAACTATCGGTGAACGGTAGGGTGGATTATCTCTTGGTAAAAAGTGAGATCAACAGAAATCTCAGAAATCTGGAAGAGGAAAAGCAGGAATACGCCAAAATTGAAAAATGGGTATCCTATGCAGGGCCCATCTACGAAACAGAAAAATTGCGCAGAAGGGGCATCCATTTGGAATCTTCCAAAATAGCCGCTCAGTTCAACGAGATCAGCAACGAACTGAAAAGCCTGTCGGCAACACTTTCCAAGGAACCGCCCACATTCGATCGTAAACAGGCCGAGAGAGGTCAGGATGTGGTCAAAGGCCACCAAACGGCCCTGGAAAGCATCTATCAATTCTATAATGGATACGACCCTGACTTCACCTGGTGGATGGAAAAACCCTATGCCCAGCTCATGGAGCAGTTGAAAGCCTATGGAGCGCTCATCATGAGCAAGGTGGATGAAAGCACCCTTTCCAAGGACGATGGCAGCGGTATCGTAGGAAGCCCGGTCGGCGCAAAGGAACTCAAGAACCTATTGGAAGATGCCTTCATTCCCTACTCGGCAGAAGAATTGGTGGAAATCGCCAACAAGGAATTTGCCTGGTGCGACAAGGAACTTTTGAAGGCATCCCGTGAAATGGGATTTGGGGATGACTGGAAGGCCGCACAGGAAAAGGTGAAGCAATCCTATGTGCCAGAAGGACAACAGCCCGAAGCCATGTTGGACCTTTACAACCAATCCATAGCATTTTTGAAGAAAAATGACCTCTTGAGCATTCCGCCTGTGGCTGAGGAAACTTGGCGAATGAGCATGATGAGCCCAGAAAGACAGAAAATTGCCCCTTTCTTCCTGGGGGGTGAAACCTTGCAGATCTCCTATCCAACCAATACCATGGACCATGAGGACAAAATGATGAGCATGAGGGGGAACAACCCACATTTCTCCAGGGCCACTGTGCACCATGAGCTGATCGCGGGCCACCACTTGCAAGGTTTCATGAACAGAAGGAACAAGACCTACAGAAACTTCAGGACTCCATTCTGGACCGAAGGATGGGCACTCTACTGGGAACTTATCCTTTGGGATATGGATTTTCCGCGATCTCCTGAAGATCGTATCGGGATGTTGTTCTGGAGAATGCACCGTTGTGCAAGAATTATATTCTCCCTCAATTACCATTTGGGCAAATGGACTCCGCAGGAGTGCATTGATTATCTGGTGGACCGAGTGGGCCACGAAAGGGCCAATGCGGAAGGAGAGGTCAGGCGTTCGTTTACCGGCAGATATGGACCCTTGTACCAATTGGCCTACATGACCGGGGGAATGCAGTTCTATGCCCTCAAAAAAGAATTGGTGGACTCTGGAAAAATGACCTACAAGGAATACCATGATGCCGTTTTGCGCGAGAACAGTATGCCTGTGGAAATGGTCAGGGCCATACTTACCAACCAACCTTTGGACAAGAATTATAAAACTTCCTGGAAGTTCTATAATGGAAAATAGTTGTTTTTAATTGTTTTGAGTTTAGTCTCCTAGGGCCATCGGTAAAATGATGGCCCTAGGATTTTATAAGAGCTCGCGAAACCCGATCAAAGGGTTCTGTTCCAAGGATATCTGCTTGATACCGCATTAGATAATATAATATCAATTACAGTTAATATGCGATTACGGGACGGCATAAATCTACAATACCTTTAAAGTGTTTTACAGAAACACAAGTTTTTTGCAATGCCCTAAATGACTCGGTCCAGTGAGGTACAGAGGTCATTTTCTTTCGGTATTGGATAATTTTTTAACCAAACCAACGATCAGAATGAGAAATAAAAAAATGTTATGGATTGCCTCGGCCATTCTTTTGATGGGGCCAATTTCAATGTCCTTGAATGCACAGGCAAAACAAGAAGCGCTGTATGTGCCCTGCGAGGAAATGCCAGATCTAATGACCAAATACAATGCGGATTATGGTTCATTGGTCCGTTTTTATGCGCCGGGTGCCCGTAGATCTTGGGGAAGGACAAATGATCCCGGAGGATCTCCCGAACGAAGGGCCAGAATGACCAAACTAAGGAACGACTACTTGGTGAAGTTGGAAAAATTGGACTTCAATGCACTGGCCCAAGAATGTAAGGCCGACTATGTGCTTTTCAAACGGGATTTGGAAAAGGAAAATGCCGAGGCCAAGGAACAAGAAGTCGTCTATCAAAAGATCAAAAAATGGTTTCCGTTCTCCAGCAACATCTATTCGTATCTTGAAGGAAGAAGAAGGGGCCATCAACCTGATGCCACCAAAATGGCCAAGGAATGGAACGATGTGGTGGTGCAGTTGAAGACACTGAAGACCCAACTTGAAGGAACAACCACTTTGGCGAAGGATGAGGTGGAAGAAGCACTTCTTGTCATCACGGACCTTAAAAATTCAGCGGAGAACGTATATTCCTTCTATAATGGGTATGATCCGCTATTCACGTGGTGGATGTCCACCGTTTACGAAGAAATGGGCAAAGGCTTTGACGCGTATGCCGAAGTATTCAACAAAAAAATCGATAAAGGGAAGCCTGTGGATGAAAGTGGCATTGTGGGCAATCCTGTGGGCAGGGAAGAACTGATGAAGCAATTGGAGTATGAAATGATCGATTATACCCCTGAAGAATTGATAAAATTGGCCAATGAAGAATTTGCTTGGTGCGATGCCGAACTATTGAAGGCAACTCAAGAAATGGGATTTGGCAATGACTGGAAAGCGGCCCAGGAAAAAGTAAAGAACGCGTATGTGGAGCCTGGAAAACAGCCAGAATTGATTTTGCGCCTTTACACAGAAGCGGTGGATTTCCTTAAAAAGAACGATTTGATCACAATTCCCCTATTGGCAGAAGAAGTTTGGGGTATGGGTATGATGTCCCCAGAGCGTCAATTGGTAAATCCATTCTTTACCGGTGGCTCTTCGATCAGTATTTCATACCCCACTGATGCCATGACCTATGAGCAACGCATGATGAGCATGAGGGGCAACAACCCACATTTCTCCATGGCGACCGTGCACCACGAATTGATTGCAGGGCACAACCTGCAAGGGTTCATGAACAGCCGTCACCGAACCTACCGCAATTTCCGCACCCCATTCTGGACCGAGGGATGGGCACTCTACTGGGAACTTCTGTTGTGGGACAAAGGTTTCCCGCAAGGACCCGAAGACCGCATAGGCATGTTGTTCTGGCACATGCACCGTTGCGCACGTATCATTTTCTCCTTGAACTATCATTTGGGCAAATGGACGCCTCAGGAATGTATCGACTTTTTGGTGGACCGTGTTGGGCATGAGCGGGCCAATGCAGAAGGCGAGGTAAGACGTTCTTTTGTGGGCAACTATCCTCCATTGTATCAGTTGGCCTATCTCACAGGAGGTCGTCAGTTCTATGCTTTGCACAAAGAACTCGTGGACAGCGGTAAAATGACCAACAAGGAATTCCATGATAGGATTATCACCATGAATGCAATGCCGGTTGAAATGATAAAGGCCATCATGACCGATCAGAAAATCAGCAAGAACTACAAGGCCAAATGGAAATTCTACGATCCACCAAAACAATAGAAATGAGGAACACTTTTATTGGAGGGCTTTTTAGTCTTGTAACCATAGCTATGGGCTTTGCCCAAGAAGCGGATTTTGTTCCCTGCCAGGAGATGCCCTATCTCATGGAAAATTTTCAGGCAGATTCCAGGGTATTGGACAATTTTTATAGTCCTTCCACAGGGTCGTTCTACGGTTTTGGAAGAAGGGGTCCATCTGCATCATACCCAGAAAAATTGGACCGTATGGACCGCTTGTACAAGGAATATTTGGACAAACTGAGCGCCATGGACTTTGATGCGTTGTCCCAAGAATGCCAAGTGGATTATATTCTTTTCAAAAGAGATCTCAATGAAAACTTGCGTCAGTCCCAAGTGGAGCGACGCGAGTTGGACAGTGTGGCCAAATGGTTCCCTTTTAGCAATACGGTCTACGACCTGTTTAAATTGAGAAGAAGAGGAATCCAGCCCCATGCACAACAAGTGGCAAAGGATTGGTCCGGAATCTTTGATCAGATCGACTCCCTGAAAACAACGCTAAAGGCTTCGGACGACCTGAGCGTGCTGGTCATCAGGAAGGCGACCGATGTTGGCAACGGCCTGCAACAGGCCTTGGCCGATGTTCATGGGTTTTACAATGGGTATGATCCCATGTTCACCTGGTGGACCTCAAAAACCTATGAAGATCTGGATGCATCGTTGAAGGAATACACCGAATTGTTCAAGCAGAAACAGACCCCGGACAAAAATGGCATCGTTTCCCGAAAACCTGTAGGCCGAGAGGAGCTCAACCGTCTGCTGGAATATCAAATGGTTCCGTACACCCCAGAGGAGCTCACCAAAATAGCCAATGAGGAATTTGCCTGGTGTGAAAAGGAGATGCTGAAGGCCTCCCAAGAGCTTGGATTTGGCAACGATTGGAAAGCTGCCTTGGAGCATGTGAAGGACACCTATGTGCCTCCCGGAAAACAGCCAGAGGCGATATTGGATCTATATGAAAAATCCGTAGCGTTCCTCAAAAAACATGATTTGGTCACCATTCCACCTTTGGAAGAAGAGGTTTGGGGGATGTATATGATGTCACCCGAAAGACAGCGTACCAACGCCTTCTTCACGGGAGGGACCAATATTACCATTTCGTACCCCACAAATACCATGGACCATGAGTTCAAGATGATGAGCATGCGGGGCAACAATCCCAATTTCTCGTTCGCAACAGTGCACCATGAGCTGATTCCTGGGCACAACATGCAATATTTCATGAATGAGCGTTACCGTACCTATCGCAACTTCGGTACACCATTCTGGATGGAAGGATGGGCATTGTACTGGGAGCTCTTGTTGTGGGACATGGATTTTCCGACCACGCCGGAAGAGCGCGTAGGGATGCTGTTCTGGCACATGCACCGCTGCGCTCGTATCATCTTTTCCTTTAATTTCCACATGGGCGAATGGACGCCGCAGCAATGTATCGACTTTCTGGTGGATAAAGTGGGCCATGAGCGCATCAATGCTGAAAGTGAGATCCGTGGACCCTTGTCCAGCAACAGTAACCCATTGTACCAAGTGGGCTATTTGACAGGAGGACGCCAATTCTACGCCTTGAAAAAGGAAATGGTGGACAGTGGGAAAATGGGGATAAAGGAATTCCATGACAAGGCCATCAAGCTGAACGCCATGCCCATGGAAATGGTAAGGGCTATCATCACTGGCCAAAAATTGACCAAGGACTTCAAGACCAATTGGAAGTTTTACGAATAGAAACGCACAACTGAACAATGCCTCCAGGTGGTTTCATTTTGAATCATCAGGAGGCCTTGGATTGGTTGTTCCATTTTTCAATGGAGTATTTTCTGTACTGGGTGGGCGTGGAGCCCTTTAGTTCTTTGAACTTTCTGTTGAAGTTGGCAATGTTGAGAAAGCCACATTGTTCGGACACCATGGCAATGGAAAGATCGTTGTTCCTGAAAAGCAATCGGCAAGCATGTTCTATCCTGATCTCTATCAAAAACTGAAAAAAAGTCTTGTTGGTCCGCTTCTTAAAATAGCGACAGAAAGCATTCTTGCTCATGTTGGCCCTATCCGCCACAGTATCCAGGGAAAAAGGTTCGTGGAAATGGTTCAGGGCAAATTCAAACACATTGTTCATTCGGTTGCCCTCGTCGTTCGTATAGATTTTTCGGTATACGAAAGTGGACAAAGGTTGTTTTTCAGAGGATATCATGATATCGAGAATGTGCAGCAAGGTTGCGATCCGTTGGATACGGCTCTGGTTTTTGAGATGTCCAAAATGGGACGATAACCTTTCCAAGTTAGACATGATCTTGATGCCATATCCCGATTCTTCAAAGAAAAGCTGTAACCTGGTCAGGTCCGAAAGGCTGAAAAAATCCTTGCCGAATGATTTTTTGGTGAAGAACAAGGTGTACATAACGGATTTTGGGGAGTTCTTAGGGTCGCTTCGGAACACATGGGGTACATTTTCCCCTATGACCAGCACGTCACCCGGATTGAAATCGTTGACGGTGTCACCCACAATGAGGGATCCTTCCCCAGCGGCAACATAGCTTATCTGTATTTCTTCATGTTGGTGCAACTTGTCATAAAAGATGATGCCGGAATCTTCTTGATAGACGAGTGCTTCTTGTTCGGGCTTGGGGATTTTGAATGGGAGAACTTTCATGGCTTACGAGGTTTTTATATGAAATTACTAACTTTATGGGTCAAAACAATGTTTTCGGGTAATATAGTATAGATTTTAGATAATAAAAATCAAGAAAATGGAGAAAACCCCCTTTGGAAGCTCTATTTACCCTTATTTTATGAACTAAATTTTGCCTATTGGATGGACTATGTCTTATTCTTCTGTCAATATAGTATCATAAAAGGCTAATAAATAGACCGCATCTTGCTGAATGGTCTTTTATTTTTGTAACCAAAATATTAGCAATATGATACAATGGGAAGGCATCATGCCTGCTGTTACGACAAAATTCACAAGCGAGGACGAACTGGACCTTGCTATGTTCGAGAAAAATATCAAGGCCCAAATGGATGCCGGAGTCCATGGGATCATTCTAGGAGGTTCCTTGGGTGAAGCAAGTACACTGACCAAGAGCGAAAAAGAAACCCTGATCAAGGCTACCCTTGAAATGGTAGGGGGTCGGATTCCTGTTGTGATGACCATTGCCGAACAAAGTACCAAAGAAGCCATTTTCATGGCCCAACAAGCCGAAAAGGCAGGAGCACAGGGAATCATGGTATTGCCTCCTATGCGATATAAGGCGACCGACCACGAAACCGTTGTGTTTTTTCAGTCCATTGCCAACAGCACTTCACTTCCCATGATGATCTATAACAACCCCATAGATTATAAAATTGAGGTAACTTTGGACATGATGGCCGAACTCTTGAAATGTGATAATATCCAAGCCATAAAGGAATCCACAAGGGACATTACCAATATCATAAGGTTGAGAAACCGTTTTGGTGACCGCTTGAAGGTATTCACAGGAGTAGATACCCTGGGATTGGAAAGCTTGGTAAGCGGTGCCGATGGTTGGGTGGCCGGATTGGTATGTGCCTATCCAGCGGAAACCGTTGCCATCTATGAGTTGGTCAAGGCGGGAAGAATCAATGAAGCCCTTGAAATCTATAGGTGGTTCATGCCATTGTTGGAGTTGGATATAGTGCCCCAATTGGTGCAGAACATTAAATTGGCGGAAGTGGCCACTGGAATCGGTACCGAAAATGTTAGGGCACCAAGGTTGCCCTTGCAAGGAAAAGAAAGGGAGCGTGTTCTCAATATTATAGAAACGGCAATGAAAAACAGGCCGGTGCTCCCAGAATATAAGAATATAAAAAGCACAGTATGATTACAGGTAAAAACTGTATTGCAGGAGATTTTAGCGGAAAGGGGAGCGTTGGGTTCAAGACCATCAACCCCAAATTGAACAGTGAAAACCCAACAACTTTTGTGGAAGCCACAAAAGAAGAAATAGAGGAGGCCGTTTCTGCGGCATGGGACGCCTTCAAAACATACAGAAAGCTGCCAGGAGCAAAACGTGCAGCTTTTTTGAATGCCATTGCCGATGAAATGTTGGCCTTGGACCAAGAATTGGTGGACACCTACACCACAGAATCCGGATTGCCCGAAGGAAGGGCAGTAGGGGAAAGGGGTAGGACCGTGTTCCAGTTGAGGACCTTTGCCGAATTGGTCGCCAACGACGATTGGAGGGAAAACACCTTCGATGCCGCGCAACCGGACAGAAAACCACTGCCAAAGGATGACCTGAGAAAGACGATGATTCCCTTGGGGCCAGTGGTCGTATTTGGGGCCAGTAATTTTCCTTTGGCCTATTCCACGGCAGGTGGCGATACGGCAAGTGCCTTGGCGGCAGGTTGCCCTGTGATTGTGAAATCGCACCCCATGCATGCAGGGACATCCGAACTTGTGGCTTCTGCCATTGTAAAAGCGGCCGAAAAGACCGGGATGCCGAAGGGAGTGTTCTCCAGTATCAATGGAGGCATTCAGGCCGGGGTCGATCTAGTGAGCCATCCCAAGGTAAAAGCCGTGGGATTCACAGGAAGTATTGGCGGAGGAAGGGCCCTGTTCGATTTGGCAGCTAAAAGAGAAGAGCCTATTCCCGTATTTGCGGAAATGGGAAGCATTAACCCAGTGATCATTACGCCAAATGCCATTTCCAAAAGAGGAAATGAAATCGCCAAGACTTATGCTGGTTCCATCACTTTGGGAACAGGACAGTTCTGTACCAATCCCGGTTTGCTGTTGACAGTGAAGGATGGCAATACGGAAAGTTTTGTAAACGAACTCGCCAAAGAGACCATTGCTTTGGACCCACAGTGCATGTTGCACCCCAATATCAAAAGCGGATATGACAAAAAAGGTGCCGATGTAACCTCCCAAACAGGTGTGGAGGTCGTTGGAAAAGTGTCGGGAACACTGGAACCCAATTATGCGGCCTCCGTAGTGGCTACGGTTTCAGGGGCCGAGTTTTTGGACAACCCTAAATTGCACCAAGAAGTTTTTGGGCCTTTTTCCATGGTGGTCCAGTGCAAGGACGAAACCGAACTCCTTCAGATCATAGAAGGATTGGAAGGGCAATTGACAGGGACCCTCATTGCAGAAGATGATGATGCCTTGGATTTGGCAGAAATTGTGGACGCCCTTCAGAACAGGGTTGGCAGGGTCATCTATAACGGAGTTCCGACAGGAGTGGAAGTCTGCCCGTCCATGCAACATGGTGGACCTTATCCGGCCTCAACGGATTCGAGGTTTACGGCGGTGGGCATCCATTCCATAAAAAGATGGGTGAGGCCTGTGAGCTATCAGTCCTTTCCGCAGTCATTGTTGCCGGAACACCTCAAAGGATAATAAACGCAAATTGATCACTAAAAATAGGATGGTTTTTTAAAGAGCTACCAGTGGCAAGAAAAACATTTTTTTGTGTTGATGCACATACCTGTGGCAATCCGGTCAGGGTTGTTGCAGGAGGTGGTCCCAATCTTTTAGGGGCCAATATGAGTGAAAAAAGACAGCATTTCCTAAAGGAATATGACTGGATAAGAAAAGGCTTGATGTTCGAGCCCAGGGGGCATGACATGATGAGCGGGAGCATTCTGTTCCCGCCCCATGAACCTGAAAATGATTTCGCCATCCTTTTTATCGAGACCTCAGGTTGTTTGCCCATGTGCGGGCACGGGACCATTGGGACCATCACGGTGGCTATTGAAGAAGGATTGATCGCTCCCAAAGTACCTGGAAAGATACGGATGGAAGCCCCTGCCGGATTGGTAGAAATCGAATACCAACAGACTGGGAAAAAAGTGGATTGGGTGCGTCTGGTCAATGTAAAATCCTATCTGGCCGCCGAAAATCTGACCGTGGAGTGCCCCGAGTTGGGAGAGATTACTTTTGATGTGGCCTATGGTGGAAATTATTATGCCATTGTGGACCCCCAACAAAATTTCAAAGGAGTACACCATTTTTCTGCGGGACAGATCATCCAGTATTCCCAAGTGGTGAGAAACAGGATCAATGAAAAGTACCCGGATAGGTTCATCCACCCAGAAAACAGTACCATTCGCGATGTGAGCCATATGCTCTGGACGGGAGACCCGATTGACCCGACATCATCCGGAAGGAATGCTGTTTTTTATGGGGACAAGGCGATAGACCGTTCCCCTTGTGGTACAGGAACCTCCGCCCGTTTGGCCCAATTGTATGCTAAGGGAAAATTGGATGTTGGGGAGCCTTTCATCCATGAAAGCTTTATCGGCAGCAAGTTTGTCGGAAAGGTGGTAAAAGAAACCACATTGGCGGACAAAATGGCCATTGTGCCCAGTATCCAAGGATGGGCCCAGGTCACCGGATACAACAACATCATCATAGATGATGACGACCCGTACGCACAAGGGTTCCAAGTGATTTAAATCGTTCCAAAATGAAGAAAGTGATTGTTGTGGGGGGAGGCATCTCCGGACTTTTTAGTGCCTATTATTTGGTAAAGGAAGGGTATGAGGTAACGGTATTGGACCAGACTGATATGACCAGTGGGGCCTCTTACATCAATGCAGGATACATCACCCCGAGCCATTTTATACCCTTGGCCGCCCCAGGCATTATCACCCAAGGTCTCAAATGGATGCTGGACAGTTCCAGTCCGTTCTATATCAAACCCAGATGGGATATGGAATTCTTCAAATGGGCTTTGCTCTTCAAGAAATCGGCCACTGTTTCAAAGGTGAAAAAAGCAATACCTGTTCTCATGGAACTCAACCTGAAGAGCAGGGATTTGTATGAAGAAATGCTGTCCGCCCAGAATTTTGACTTCCATTATGAAAGAAAAGGGGTGCTGATGGCCTACTGTACGGACAAGGCGGAAGAAGAGGAACACGAAGTGGCTGAACAGGCCATAAAGAAAGGACTGGATGTCTCGGTGCTTTCCAAAGAAGCGTTGCACAAGATCCAACCCGTCTTCTCGGACCAGGTAAAAGGTGCGGTGCACTATACCTGTGATGCCCACATGACCCCCCACCATTTCATGCAGCAACTAAAGGATTGGTTACGGTTGCAGGGAGTACGGTTCAGGACGGGACAAAAAGTGGAAGAGATTATTGTCGAGGGAAAAAAGATAGTGGCCATGAAAGCCCAGCATACGGTTTATGAGGCCGATGAGTTTGTACTGGCCTGTGGAAGCTGGACGTCCAAATTGGCCTCCACTTTGGGCTTGAACGTTCCCATTCAAGGTGGAAAAGGATACAGTATGGATGTGGCACGCCCCACCGGAATTACATTGCCTACCATTTTGGTGGATGCCCGAATGGCCATCACCCCAATGGACGGTTTTACCCGTTTTGCCGGCACGATGGAATTCTCCGGTAACAACGACACCATCCAAAAGGAACGGGTAGAGGCCCTTGCCAAGGCGGTAAAAGCACATTATCAAAATGTTGAAATACTGCAAGCAGAGAAGGATAGGGCAACTTCAGGATTGAGACCCGTATCTCCGGATGGATTGCCATATATTGGAAAAACCACCAAATACAACAATCTTGTCATTGCATCGGGACATGCCATGATGGGATGGAGCCTTGGCCCCATTACGGGTAAACTGGTAACACAGGAAGTGTCCAACGCGAAGCCCTTGATGGACCTTTCCCCACTTTCCCCCGATCGATTCCATTGACAGGATAGATACTGTCCAATTCTCACCTTTTTTTACGCCCCAATAAGCATTTAGGGTAATATAGTATCAGCATAAGGTAATATGAACTGATATGGAATAAGAGATTATCTCTAGTTTTAACCTTATGGATACTATGGAATCTTTTGTCAAAAAAATAAGTGTATTTTTTATACTTATAACTTCGGGAGCAGCATTTGCCCAAGGGACTTTAGCGGAATATAAAAAGGCGATTGCCCTAGATTCCCTGTTTCGGGACAAGGTCATCAACTCACCTTCCAGTTTTCATTGGTTGGAAAATGGGCTGCTGTGGTATGTAAACAATACCTCCAAAGGAAAGGAATACCTATGGGTAAGTCCTTCCGCCGAAACCCAAAAAGAATGTTTTGACCATGTGGCCTTGGCCAAATTGTTGTCCGAAACATTTGATAAAGAAATCGATGCGGACCAAATCGACATTACTGAACTGGAGTTTGATGCCGATATGGACGAGGTCAAGTTCATTTTTGACAAGAAGAAAGTTTCCTACCGCCCAAGCAGCAACACGCTGACCATTATTGATGCAAATCCAAGGGATAGGGACAGAAACAGAGGGTATTGGGGCAGCAGGTTCGATGAAACGACCAACCCGCCCGTGATGTCGCCAGATTCTACAATGACCGCATTTATCAAAAACAGCAACCTGTACATCAAGAACAATGAGACCGAAGAGGAAACCCGCCTGAGTTATGACGGGGCGCCTGGGTTTTACTATTCGAGTTACATCAAATGGTCTCCCGATGGGAAAAAGATCATGGCCTATAAAGTGCGTCCGGGGGATGACCGAAAAATCTATTTTGTGGAATCCAGTCCAGCAGATCAGTTCCAGCCCAAGTTGCAATCCAGGGACTATTTGAAACCAGGGGATGAGCTTCCCTTCAAGAGTCCGCAATTGTTTCTAGTGGACCCCAAAAAGCACATACCGATCCCTACGGACGAGTTCAGCCATCAATTTGGCCTGAACCGAATCGATTGGAGGGAGGACAGCCGTGCCTTCTCCTTCGAGTTCAACCAACGCGGCCACCAGGCTTACAAAGTAATCGAGGTGGACGCTTTGACGGGGAACCTGAAAGTTTTGGTGAACGAGACCAGTGACACCTTCATTGACTACAGCAGTAAAAAGTACCGATACGATGTGGCAGATGGCAAAGAGATCATTTGGACGTCCGAACGTGACGGTTGGAACCACATTTACCTCTACGATGGAAAGACGGGGCAGGTAAAAAAACAGCTTACCAAAGGGGAGTGGGTGGTACGCCAAGTCGTCCATGTGGATGAGGAGAACAGGGAGGTCTATTTTACGGCCAGTGGGGTCGATAAAGACCAAGACCCCTATTTCATCCACTATTTCAAGGTGGGGTTTGATGGAAAGAACCTTACCCGCTTCACGGTGGAAAATGCCAACCATGAGGTCACCTTCTCCGAGGATTTTGCCTATTATGTGGATCGATATTCCAGAGTGGACGCTTCACCAGTGACCCTTTTGAAATCATCAAAAAATGGAAAGGCCATCATGCAGTTGCAAAAGGCAGACCATTCCGCTTTGCAGAAAGAAGGATGGATTGCTCCCGAAGTTTTCACGACAAAGGGCAGGGACGGTATCACCGATATTTGGGGCATCATCATCAGACCAACTTCCTTTGATCCCAACAAGACCTATCCGGTCATTGAATATATTTACGCAGGGCCCCATAGTTCCTTTGTGCCCAAAGATTTCAGGGCCTATTATTGGTCCATGTCCTCCTTGGCCGAGTTGGGCTTTATTGTGGTGCAGATCGATGGGATGGGTACCTCCAACCGATCCAAGGCCTTTCACGACATCTGTTGGCAAAACTTGAAAGATGGAGGTTTCCCCGATCGGAAGATATGGATCAAGGAAGCCGCAAAAAAATACCCTTACATGGATGCTGATAAAGTGGGGATTTTCGGAACTTCGGCCGGGGGGCAGAATGCGGCCGCGGCCTTGGTCTTTAATTCGGATTTTTATGACGTGGCGGTCTCTTCCTGTGGATGCCATGACAACAGAATGGACAAGATATGGTGGAACGAACAGTTTATGGGCTATCCCATTGGCCCGCATTACGCAGCCAGTTCCAATGTGGAAAATGCAGATCGGATGGGCGGTAACCTGATGCTCATATTGGGCGAGGTGGACGACAATGTGGACCCAGCCAGCACCATGCAGTTTGCCAACGCACTGATCAAGGCCAACAAGGATTTTGAATTGGTCACTATACCCGGAATGGGACATTCTTCCGGAGGGGATTTTGGGGAACGCAAACGCAAGGACTTTTTTGTGAAACACTTGATGGGAGTGGACCCACCATCATGGGAAGCCATTTACGGTCAGAAAACCAATTAATTTTAAATAGAGGGAAACGATTTTATCATGAGACTAGCTAAGTTATTCATTTGTGCATTATTGAGTTTTGTTGCTTTGGGCCTGAACGGTTTACAAGCGCAAAGTGGCAACCAGATATTGGATGGGATTGGGGAAACAGGGATGATTGCCCGATATATTTTCAATGGGGATGCCAAGGATTGGTCCCGGAACAACCTACATGCAAGGGTGTATGGCACCAATGCCAAGTTTGAGGATGATGAAAAATTTGGCAAGGTACTTTCCCTCTCAGCAGATGGCAAGTCATACATTTCCATTCCTGGTGAGGCCGTGGAAGGGGAAGAATCACTCAGTATATCCGCATGGGTCAACTTCAAGTCCATGCAATCAGGCCAGTATCTTTTTGATTTTGGGAAGGACGACAGGACACATTTTTTTGTGGCCCCTTCGGGAATCCAAGGCAAAGAGGGATATCAGGCTCAGATTGTAAAAGAGGGCAAGGAGCAGTTCACGGCCCTTGCGGCCAGTTCCAAAATTGAATTGGGCGAATGGGTGCACCTAGCCATAGTATTGGATATTCCCTCCAAATCCATGAATGTCTTCATCAATGGGGAACAGGTGGGGAAAGCCGAGAACATGGATATGGAATTGGGCGAACTGTTCACCCATGAGAACTTGCTCTATTTGGGAAGGTCGATAACCTCCAATAACCCCTATCTCGATGCCAAGATCCATGATTTTAGGTTATATCGCATCCCTTTGAGTGAAAGACAAATAGGTAGGATCCGTTATATCGCCCTAAGAGGGGGAGAAGGAACGGCAAGAAGGGAAAGGCCAGAGGACAACCTACCACAATTTGAAGCAGGGACCCCCCAATTGTACAATACATACCTCACCGGGGTATCCAATATTGAAGTGGAGACCGAGGTGGGCCATCTGCCCAGATTGCCACGTTACGTCCAAGGCACCTATCGCAATGGTGTCAAAGGTCCGGAAGTAAGGGTGTTGTGGCCATCCCCTACGGACAATGCGGAGGTGTTGCAGGCAGGGACCTACGAGGTTACCGGCCGGGTGGCGGGCACAGATTTTCAGCCCAAGGCCAAGGTCATGGTAAAATCAGGCAAAGAAATGGGCACACCCAGCCGCAAACTGGAGGTGTTCGGATTGGATGAGGTATCCTTGGATGCAGATGTCAATGGCCAACAGACAAAGTTTATCGAGAATAGGGACAAATTCATCAAGACATTGGCGCAGACCAATCCAGATTCCTTTCTCTATATGTTCCGAAATGCCTTTGGGCAAGAACAACCGCAAGGAGCAAAGCCATTGGGCGTTTGGGACAGTCAAGAAACCAAATTGAGAGGGCATGCCACGGGCCACTACCTTACCGCCATTGCCCAAGCCTATGCCAGTACGGGTTATGACAAGGAATTGCAGGCCAATTTTGCAGATAAGATGGACTATATGGTGGAAGTACTCTACCAATTGTCCCAAATGTCCGGACAGCCCACCAAAGCAGGAGGGGAACATGTGTCCGACCCAACGGCCGTTCCCCCAGGGCCGGGCAAGTCTGCCTATGATTCCGATATCAGTGAAAATGGCATTCGGACAGATTACTGGAATTGGGGAAAAGGGTTCATCAGTGCCTATCCGCCCGATCAGTTCATCATGTTGGAAAAAGGGGCCACTTACGGGACCCAGCCTACCCAAGTTTGGGCACCTTATTACACATTGCACAAGATTTTGGCCGGTTTGATGGATATTTATGAAGTCAGCGGAAATGCGAAGGCCCTTGAAATTGCCAAGGGAATGGGCGATTGGGTATATGCCCGATTGAGCCTAGTGCCCACAGATACCCTGATCAGTATGTGGAACACCTACATAGCCGGGGAGTTTGGGGGGATGAACGAGGCCATGGCCCGTTTGGACAGGATGACCGATGAACCACGCTACCTGAAGGTCGCCCAATTGTTCGACAACATCAAAATGTTCTTCGGGGATGCAGGACATTCCCACGGATTGGCCAAAAATGTGGATTCGTTCCGAGGGCTGCATGCCAATCAGCACATTCCCCAGATCATGGGCGCGCTCGAGATCTATCGTGATTCGGAATCGCCCGAATATTATCGGGTGGCCGATAATTTCTGGTACAAGGCCAAGAACGATTACATGTACAGTATCGGGGGCGTGGCCGGGGCCAGGAATCCTACCAACGCAGAATGCTTTATTGGACAACCGGCCACATTGTACGAGAATGGCTTTTCAGCAGGAGGACAAAATGAGACCTGCGCCACCTATAATATGTTGAAACTCACCAAAAACCTCTTCTTGTTTGACCAACGGACGGAGTTGATGGACTACTATGAACGTGGACTTTATAACCACATCCTCGCCTCTGTGGCTGAGGACAGTCCGGCCAACACCTATCATGTGCCTTTGAGGCCAGGTTCCGTAAAACGGTTTGGTAATCCGGAAATGACCGGGTTCACCTGTTGCAACGGTACCGCTTTGGAGAGCAGCACCAAACTCCAGAACTCCATTTATTTCAAAAGTCTGGATGCGAACGCACTGTATGTGAACCTTTATGTACCTTCCACCTTGAAATGGGAAGAGAAAAATATCACCGTTCAGCAGAAAACAGCTTTTCCGAAAGCGGACCAAACCCAATTGACGATCAAAGGCAAGGGTAAATTTGACCTGAACCTTCGGGTACCGCAATGGGCGACCAAAGGTTTTCTTGTAAAAGTGAACGGCAAAGAAGAAAAAGTAGTCGCCCAACCGGGTACGTACCTTACCTTGAGCCGCAAATGGAAGGACGGTGACATTGTGGATATCCAAATGCCGTTCCAGTTCCATTTGGACCCTGTGATGGACCAACAGAATATTGCCAGTCTATTTTATGGCCCCATTTTATTGGTGGCCCAAGAACCTGAAGCCAGGAACGATTGGCGTAAAGTGACCTTGGATGCCAATGATATTGGTAAGACCATCCAAGGTGACCCCAAGGCTTTGGAATTCACCATTGACGGAGTGGTGTTCAAACCGTTCTATGAAACTTATGGTCGCCATTCGGTGTATTTGGATATAACCTTGAAATAAAATCGGATTGCAATGGAGATGAAGCACAAAAAGTATGGATTGACCTTGGTGTGTTGTTTGGCCATCCTATCGGGACTACAAGCACAACGGACCTATTGGAGCAGGGTGGAGAGCAGGGAATCGACCTTGGGCATTGCTGATGTCTATCAGAAATTCAGCACCCCTGATTTTCAGTTGAAATTGGTCAAGGCCTCGCAGACCGTTGCCGCCCTCAGGCCCAACAGTGAACCTTATTTTGATTTTACTCCCGGGGAGCGCCTCGATATCAGGGACAAGGACAGTCTTTATCATTTGGGAGACATCAACCTTCGGATAAAGGATGCCAACGGCGCATGGAAATCGTATTCTACCGCTACCCATCGCGCAGAAATAATTCCTTTGGAAGCAACAGGCACCATTCTTGCCGCTGCCGATTTGGCCAATACCTTGCCCAATGACATCCCTGTTTCGGTGAAAAGGTATTATGAATTGGACCATGATCAACTGGTCATGCGCTTTGAGATCACCAACAAGCAAAATGTAGCTGTGGAAATTGGGGCATTGGGCATCCCGATGATCTTCAACAATATTCTTGAAGGGAAATCATTGACGGAGACCCATGCGCAAAACGTATTTTTTGACCCCTATATTGGAAAGGATGCCGGCTATCTGGAAGTGAAACGACTGAGCGGAAGAGGCCCGGCACTTTTGGTACTGCCCAAGGAGAACATGGGCTTTGAGGCGTACCGACCCTTATTAGACGACCCCACGCCCAAGAGCATTGTTTTTGAGGGCTTTCATGAGTGGATGGCCCATAGCAAGGCCTATGCGGAAAAGGAATGGCAGGGAGTTGAGCAGTGGAACAACCCCACTTCGCTTATCCTTCGGCCCAAGGAAACCAAAAACTTTTCCTTGAAGTTTGTATTGTCCGAAGGCATCAAGAACATTCAGGAGACCTTGGTGAAGCAAGAACACCCAGTGGCGGTGGGGGTGCCGGGTTATGTGTTGCCCCAAGATGTGGAGGGCCAATTGTTCGTTGATTACAAAAGCGAAGTGGCTTCATTTCAGGTTGAACCTAAAGGTTCCTTGGAGGTCAAAGAGGATGGGAAGACCCCATCAGGGAAAAAGAAATATCGTGTCCAAGGAAAAAAATGGGGCAGGGCAAGGCTTACGCTGACCTATGCCAATGGTGTGGAGCAGACCATCAACTACAAGACCATCAAACCGGAAGCGGAGGCCATCAAGGATTTTGGACATTTTTTGACCACGGAACAATGGTTTGATGATTCCAACGATCCCTTTGGACGGAATCCATCGGCCATCAGCTATGACTATGAGAAAAAAGAGCAGGTGGTACAGGATGGAAGGGTCTGGATCAGTGGATTGAGCGATGAAGGTGGTGCCGGAAGTTGGTTGGCTGCCATCATGAAGCAATTGGTACAGCCCAATAAAGAAGAGATCCAAAAGTTGCAGGGATTTGTGGACGAGACCCTTTGGGGAGGCATTCAGTACAATGAAGGTCCCCATAAGTACGGTGTAAAAAAGAGCATCTACTATTACCAACCCGATTCGCTGCCCCAAGGCACCTATAGTGACAAGGTCAACTACAAGACCTGGGCGGCCTGGGACCACAAGCATGCCAACGACCCGGGAAGATCCTACAACTATCCACACGTAGCGGCTGCCTATTGGGTCATGTACCGCTTGTCCCGATACCATCAAGGGTTGGTGGACAATAGGTCCTGGGATTGGTATTTGGAAAATGCCTACCATACCAGTGTGGCCATGGTGGAGAAGGCACCATACTATGCCCAGTTCGGGCAAATGGAAGGTTCTGTGTTCCTTTTCATCTTGGAAGATTTGAAAAATGAAGGACTCACCGAAATGGCCACCGATTTGGAAAAACGGATGAAGGAAAGAGCGGACCATTGGAAGGCATTGGACTATCCCTTTGGCAGTGAAATGCCCTGGGATTCCACAGGACAGGAGGAAGTCTATATGTGGTCCAGTTATTTTGGATATGATCGAAAAGCGATGGTGACCCTGAGTGCCATATTGGCCTATATGCCCACCATGCCCCATTGGGGCTATAACGGCAATGCCAGAAGATATTGGGATTTCTTGTACGGTGGCAAGGCAGGGGAAACTTCCCGTGTGGAACGTCAGATCCATCATTATGGATCGTCATTGAACGCCATTCCCGTATTGAGCCATTTCCGAAAAAAACCGGACGACCTGTACCTATTGAAAGTGGGCTACGGCGGCCTTTTGGGGGGAATTTCCAACATCACCCAAGATGGGTTTGGCCCTGCGGCCTTTCATTCCTATCCATCTACCCTAAAAATAGATGGGATTTCCGGGGATTATGGTTCCGGTTTCTATGGCTATGCTGTGAACACTTCGTCCTATCTGGTGAAGGATGAGGATATGGGATGGTTGGCCTTTGGGGGCAATTTGTCCCAAAAAGGGAACGTCGTGGAAATGGAACTGACCACAGCGGCACGGTCAAAAGTCTTTATCGCTCCCAAAAAGCTTTGGCTCACCTTGGATGCGGGGTCGTTTGAAAAAGTGGCCTACGATGAAAGCACTGGTGAGGTCACCCTTACGCTAGGGGCAAGTACGGCCCATACTCCCAATGCCTATTTACGGATAGAAGGGGAGGCGGAACTGCCATATCCAAAAGAACGGGGCGCCTACGAAATTGCACTGGACAAAAAGGGAACGGTGATCAAGCTCTGAAAATTTAGGAGTTTGGACTAATTGTCATTTGTATTGAAATCTGTCATTTCGAGTGATTTTCGAAATGAAATGAAGAAAATTGTATCGAGAAATAGAGGATTCAACGAAGCCAAGCAACAGTTAGATATAGATAATCTTGGTTCTCGATACTTTTCCCTACGGGAAAAACTCGAACTGACAAATTTTTTACTGCTAAAATGTTGATAGGGTATCATTTGCAAAAAAGGATTTGATGAATAGAACGCTGAACATAGTGTTGTTGGGTTTGGTGTTGGCCAATGCTTTTGGCCAGCAACGTATGGGCCAACTTCCCATGGAGAAGGTGAACCCCATTCTCCCTGGGTATTTTGCTGACCCCACCATCAAAAAGTTCGGGGACACCTACTATATCTATGCCACGACGGATAACGAAATGCTGGCATCCGGTGTTCCCACGGTCTGGTACAGTACGGATTTTGAACATTGGTACAACTATACCATGGAAGTCCCCTCCCTGGAATCCGTCAATCTTAGGAATTTTTGGGCGCCGGATATCATCGAAGGGGATGATGGCAAATACTACCTGTATTTTGGCAATTGCCAGGCCGGGTGCAATATCTATGGTTATGTGTCCGATACGCCAGTGGGTCCTTGGGAAAAATTGAACAAGGACGATGTTCCGATAATTGCACACAACTATCCCAGAAAAGGTTTTCCTTCCCTAGATGCCCAATTTTTTGAGGACAGTGACGGACGGATCTATGCCTATTGGGGCACATGGGTGCATTACAATGGTGGATATGCCGTAGGGGAATTGGACACAAGTATGGCCAAGGTCAAAAATGCGAAGAACATTCCTTTGGAAGAGACCCCAGAACCTTTTGAGGCGGCCTATATGATGAAAAAAGGGGACAAATACATTTTGATGTACTCCGGCGGTTCCTGCCATGATGAAACCTACAATGTGAGGTATTCCTATTCCAATACACCTTACGGACCATTTGTTCCAGGGGAGAATAATCCCATCTTGTCCACCAATGAAGAAGGAACGGTGCATGGTCCGGGACACCATTCGGTGTTGGAGGAAAATGGGAAGTATTACATCGTCTATCACAAACACGATTACCCAATGACACGGGGTGGCCTGTCCCGACAAGTTGCTGTGGATGAAATGGTTTTCGAAAACGATTCCACCATCAGAAAAGTGGTTCCGGGACAAAAAGCCCTTCAGGATTTGAGGGCACCTAACCTGCCAAGGAATTTGGCATTGGGGGCAACGGCCACTGCATCGTCATTTTATCATTTGCAATCCCTGCAATACGACTATGCCTATGAGCCTTCTTTCGCCACGGATGATCACAATGCCACCATGTGGAAGGCTGCGGACAATTCCTTTCCGCAACAGTTGACTATTGATCTGGGAAAAGAGACCGACATCAAAAGGGTGATGACCCAGTTCGAGTTTGCAGGATACTATTACCAATACCAACTGGAACATTCCACGGATGGACAAAACTGGGATCTTTATGCTGACCGTTCCGGCAACAAAATACCGGGGAGTCCCATGGTCGATGACAAAGACGCGAGGGCCCGCTATTTGAAGCTAACGGTCTTGGATGTTGAAAAAACGGGGCTTTACGCGGCAGTTTGGAACATCAAGGTGTTCGATTCCTTGTTTGAAATCCCATTGAACTTGGAGGGCAAGCCCTCCAACGAAGACACCGGGGCGAAAAGTGCCCACCAAAAACCGGTGGAGATGGACGCAAATGATTTCCCTCCTTCAAATGACCTTACCCATCTCCCTAACCGAGGAAGCCTAGGAGGGAATTTTGAAAAGAAGGGGAAAGTGGTCCTTGAAGCTGATGAAGAGGGAATAAAGGCCTTCAATTTTACAGAAGGAGCCTTGGTTTTGGACCAGGTGGTTCCACGAAGTTTGGAATGGAACGGGGCTTTCACCGTGGCCACTTGGGTCAAAAATCCTCAAATAGCCAAAGAAGGGGAATGTTTGTTGTCCTGGTGCGATAGGTTCAGGTTCAATCTGGCCAATTCATACAATGCCTTGCATTACAATAGCGGCCCATATGGCGCCGCAGCACATTTGGATGGACATTTTGATATGGGCTACCAAAACCTTCCGTCTGCCAATGAATGGCACCATATTGTATTGACTTTTGATGGGGTGGTGGAAAAAATATATGTGGACGGTCAACTGGACAATTCCCAAAACATGACTTTGGCCTCACAAATTGAGAATGCCAAAATTCGGATAGGGGCCTCGGATGTGGGCGAGCATTTTTCTGGGCTTATGGCCTCTTTACATCTATATGACCATGCCTTGACCGAAAAGAAAATCCAAGAATTGATGCTCTCGACCAACCCTTTGCGTGAAAAGTGATTCCAACAGGGGAAGATTATACCTAGATGTTGCTCAGAGCTTAAAACTGAACCCGTCTTCCTCGACCTTCTTTTTGTACTTCTCCTTGTCAAAAACAAAAAGATAGGCCCCTTTTCGGGAAACGGTCATGTCCTTCTCGTTCAATTTTACGAGGACATCCAAAGAATTGACCTTGTTGATGAAGTTGCGCTTGTCCAGTTTTTTGTCCAAAATGGATTCATAGAGGTTTTGGAGCTGGCGCATGGTGAATTTTTCAGGCAGTAGTTCAAAACCGATGGGCATGGTCATGGCCCTGCGTCGCAAACGCGCTATGGCCTTTTGGATCATTTCCTCGTGGTCAAAGATCAAGCTAGGGGCCTCGTTGAGGTCGAACCAGCGGGCCGACTCGATCTGGATGCCATCGAACTGGTGCGAATCCACATCGATGAGTGCAAAATAGGCTACGGAAATGGTTCGTTGTCCAGGGTCGCGGTCCAGCTTGCTGTAAGTGTACAATTGCTCCATGTAGATATCGCTCAGGCCGGTCAAGGTGTTCAATACCCGTGTGGCAGCTTGGTCGAGGTTCTCATTTTTCTTCAAGAATCCGCCAATGAGGGACCATTTTCCCTTTTCAGGTTCAAAATTCCGTTTGATGAGCAATATTTTCAGGTTGGTCTTGTCAAAACCAAAAATGATACAGTCAACGGCCAGTAGGGCCTGATCCTCTTTTTGGTAAAAATTGAGCTGTTGGTTGATGTCGGTGGACAAATCTGCTTCTTTGGGTATTTCCATGGGGCTAAAGTCCTAAAACTAAATTTTTTAAACAAATATCTTTTGATGAAAAACCTTGAAAAAGGTCATTGGATACCATTGTGAATGGATGGGGTGAGTCTCTTTAGAAGAATGGGTTGTGCAAGGGGTTGAAAATAAGATTATTGCGTGTTGATTGGTTTGTGGTGTTAAATTAACACATTGAAATGAAAATTTAATTTGTTTTAGAGGTAAAACTTTTGTTTATTTATAAATGTAAAAATAACACTTGAATATTGAGGTCAATCACACACTGGGTTGACTTATTTGAGTTAGTTTAAGTTTAGTAATTATAGTTCAAGGCCATGACTGGTTCGTGGCCTTTTGACTTTTTCAACAACTGAAAAGCCATTTTATGAGATACCTGACTTTACTTTTGACCACAATGCTGTCCTCGCAGTTGTTTGCACAGCAACCTGTTTTGATAAGCATTAACGAAGATGCTGGATCTGCGCAGATCAGTAAACATATCTACGGACATTTTGCCGAACACTTGGGACGTTGCATTTATGAAGGTTTGTACGTCGGTGAAGAAAACAAGACGATACCCAATACGGAGGGTGTGCGTAATGATATCATTGCTGCCCTTAAGGAACTCAATATCCCCAACCTGAGATGGCCGGGAGGTTGTTTTGCCGACACCTATCATTGGAAGGACGGAGTGGGGCCCAAGGAAGAAAGACCGACCATTGTGAACCGTTGGTGGGGTGGGACTACCGAGGACAACAGTTTTGGGACGCATAACTTTTTGAATCTCTGTGAGGTGTTGGGGGCAGAACCTTACCTCTCCGCCAATGTGGGCAGTGGCACTGTGCAAGAACTGATCGATTGGGTACAGTACACCAACCATGATGGCGTTAGTCCGATGGCCGATTGGAGACGCGAGAACGGAAGGGAAGAGCCTTGGGGTGTAAAATATTGGGGCGTAGGCAATGAAACTTGGGGCTGCGGTGGAAACATGACTGCCGAGTACTATGTGGATATCTACAGAAAATATGCAACCTTCATGTCGGATTGGAACAATAGCGGGGGCGTTTACAGGATTGCTTCAGGTGCTTCCGAGGATGACTACCACTGGACGGAGACCTTGATGAAGAACGTGCCCTACCATTTGATGGAAGCCGTGGCCCTTCACGATTATGCGGTTTTTAATTGGTCCAACAAAGGGCCGTCCGTCAATTTTGATGATGAGATTTACTTCAAGTCGATGGAACAGGCACTGAAAATGGAGGAGTACGTCACCAAGCACATCGAGATCATGGACAAGTACGATCCTGAAGGAAAAGTGGCTCTTTTTGTGGACGAGTGGGGTGGTTGGTACGATGCCGAACCCGAAGTAAAAAATGGAGTGCTCTACCAACAGAACACCATCAGGGACGTGATGATTGCGGGAACGGTGCTCAATACCTTCAACAACCACGCGAAAAGGGTGAAAATGGCCAATCTGGCCCAAATGGTCAACGTGCTACAAGCCGTGATCCTCACCGATAAGGAGAAAATGATCAAAACCCCGACCTATCACGTCATGCACCTATACAAAGTGCACCAAGATGCACAATTGCTGCCTTCCAAAATTGAGGGCAATACCGAGTTTAGGGAGCTTCCGGCCATTTCAGTATCAGTTTCCAAGGACAAAACGGGAAAGGTCCATATCTCTTTGGTGAACATTGACCCTGAAAATGACATCGCTGTGGAATTGGATATGGGCAATTTGGACATCAAGGATATCGATGGACAAATTTTGACATCGGAAAAGTTGCAGGACCATAATTCCTTTGATGCTCCCGAAAAAGTGACGCCGAAGGAATTTAAGGGGGCCAAACTGAAAAAAGGAAGCATATCACTTACCATTCCCGCCCATTCACTCATTGTTTTGCAAGGAAAATAAATGCATATGAAAAAAATGATATGGATAACCACCAGTCTATTGGTGTTGGTGGCCTCGTGCAAAAAAGAAGCGGAAAAGCAATCGGATTCCGAAAATGGGACCTATACGGAATCCGGTTATCCCATTGAACCGGTGAACATTCAAAATGTAAAAATCAAGGATGAATTCTGGTTGCCGATCATACAGCGTGTTCAAGAAAAAACCATTGAATACGCCTTGGAAAAATGCAGGGAAGAGGGTCGGTTCGATAACTTTCTGATCGCTGGAGGCAAAATGGAAGGTTCGGTAAAAGGGGCCATGCCCTTTGATGATACCGATGTCTATAAAATTATAGAAGGGGCTTCCAATTCCTTGATCAGCGCTCCAAATCCCAAACTGGAAACCTTGCTGGATTCCTTGGTGTCCATCATAAAAGTGGGGCAGGAAGCCGATGGTTATTTGACCACCTGGCGGACCATAGACCCAGCAAATCCTCCCGCAAATTGGGTGAATGTTGAAAAAGGCGTGCGTTGGGAATCCCTTGGTATGAGTCATGAACTGTACAATGCAGGGCACTTGTTCGAAGCAGCCGTTGTGCACTATAAGGCCACGGGCAAGCGCAACTTTTTGGACATCGCCATAAAAAATGCAGACCTGATGGTGGAGACCTTTGGCGAAGGAGAGGGTAAAATTGCCGCCGTGCCCGGACACCAGATCATTGAAACGGGCCTGATCCAATTATATCAAACCACAGGAAAAAAGGAATATTTTGACCTCGCCAAATATTTCTTGGATCATAGGGGTAAACCCGAACACCATGACCTTTTTGGGGCCTATTCCCAAGACCATCTACCCGTTGTGGACCAGGACGAAGTGGTAGGGCATGCCGTGAGGGCCGTTTACATGTATGCCGGGATGACGGACATTGCCGCCATTGAAAAGGACTCAGCTTACCTCAAGGCCGTGAACGCCCTTTGGGACAACATGGTGAACAAAAAAATGTACATCACAGGAGGAATTGGAGCCAAGCATGACGGGGAAGCCTTCGGTGAAAATTACGAATTACCCAACCTGACCGCTTACAACGAAACATGCGCGTCAATCGGTGATGTCTATTGGAACCATAGGTTGCACAATTTGACAGGAGATGTAAAATACTTCGATGTAATCGAAAGAACACTTTATAATGGATTGATTTCTGGATTGTCCCTTGATGGCCAACAATTCTTTTACCCCAATGCGTTGGAATCGGACGGGGTCTATAAATTCAATCAAGGGGCCTGTACCCGAAAAGATTGGTTCGATTGCTCCTGCTGTCCCACCAATGTGATTCGTTTTGTCCCAGCTATGCCCGGTCTGATTTATTCCAAACAAGATGACACCCTGTTTGTGAATCTATATTCGGCCAACACAGCCAAAGTCGAACTTAAGAACCATGCTGTTGCGGTGGAACAAGAAACTTCCTATCCTTGGAACGGCAAGGTGAAATTTACCGTAAAACCGGATGAGGCAGGTGAGTTCACCATCAAACTTAGAATACCGGGCTGGGCCAGAAATGAGGTCTTGCCTGGGGATTTGTACCAATACGCATCCAAAGTTGAAGCCGCCAACACGCTTTTCCTGAATGGAGAGCAGCTTGAAGATGTTGTTGATGATGGTTATTTCACAGTGACCAGAACCTGGGAGGCAGGGGATGAGGTGGAACTCGAATTTCCAATGTCCGTTCGAAAAGTGATCGCCAATCCTATGGTAGAGGAAGACCAAGGGAAAATGTCACTCGAATATGGTCCTGTGGTCTATGCGGTGGAAGAAATCGATAACAAGGGCAAGTTTGATGACATTCAACTATCGGCAAATGAAGAATTCAAGGTGGAAATGCAACCCGATCTGTTGAAAGGGGTCAATACGATATCAAACGAAAAGCTGACCGCAATACCTTACTATGTCTGGTCAAACAGGGGCATCGGAAAAATGAAGGTTTGGTTGCCGGTGAAAGAAGGAGAAGAAAAAACAGAATAATAGCCTAAAAAACAGAAATTTATACATCCAACACTCGAGCATTGAAAAATGCTTTTTGAAGACTGACCAACAGAATGAAAGAATACGTAATAGGACTCGATTATGGTTCCGATTCGGTAAGGGCCGTATTGATCGATACCCAAAACGGTGCAGAGCTGGCCTCTGAAGTATTTTGGTATCCCAGATGGAAGGCACAAAAATATTGCAGACCGGAAATCAATCAGTTTCGCCAACACCCATTGGATCATATCGAAGGATTGGAGCACACCATTCGGGCCGTGATGAAGCAAAGCGGTGTGTCCCCGGAGACCGTCAAGGGAATCTGTATCGATACCACAGGTTCCTCCCCAATGCCAATAGCCGAGGATGGAACGGCATTGGCCATGGTGCCTAGCTTTGAGGAAAACCCGAATGCCATGATGGTGCTTTGGAAGGACCATACCGCTGTAAAGGAAGCCAACGAGATCAACGACCTGGCCCGATCTTGGGGAGGGGAAGATTTCACCAAATATGAAGGAGGAATTTACTCTTCCGAATGGTTCTGGGCCAAAATACTCCATGTAGCCAGAGCTGATAAAGAGGTGGTCAATGCCACCCATACTTGGATGGAACATTGTGATTATGTCACCTATCTGCTGGCCGATGAAAAAGACCTGAAAAAATTCAAGAGAAGTAGATGTGCTGCTGGTCACAAGGCGATGTGGCACGAGAGCTGGGGCGGACTTCCAGATGCTGAATTTTTAGCAAAACTGGACCCATATTTGGCATCGCTTCGCGGAAACCTATATGATGAAACCTATACTTCCGATGAGGTGGCGGGCCACCTGAATGAAGAATGGGCAGGAAAACTGGGTTTGACTACCAACACCGTCATTGCTGTGGGCACTTTTGATGCCCATGCAGGTGCCGTGGGAGCCAAAGTGGACCATCATGCCTTAGTCAGGGTCATGGGAACCTCCACTTGCGATATTATGGTGTCCTCCGCGGAAGCAGTGGGCAGCAAAACGGTCAAGGGAATCTGCGGGCAGGTCGATGGTTCCGTAATTCCGGGAATGATAGGGCTTGAAGCAGGCCAATCCGCTTTTGGGGACGTGCTCGCATGGTTCAAAAATCTATTGGAATGGCCCATGGACCATCTGATCATGGAATCAACGGTGCTTTCAGACCAGCAAAGGCAAGAACTTCAGGCCGAAGTGGAATCCAAATTTATACGCACCTTGGCCGAGCAGGCAGAGAAAATTCCTTTGACGGAGTCTGTTCCCATTGCTTTGGATTGGGTCAATGGTAGAAGAACCCCGGACGCCAATCAAGAGTTGAAAAGTGCCATTGCCGGAATTTCCCTGGGCACAAATGCCCCCCATATCTTCAAGGCTTTGGTGAATGCGATATGTTTTGGTTCCAAAATGATCGTGGACCGTTTTGAAGAAGAAGGGGTAAAGATCGAAACCGTGGTCGGTATCGGTGGGGTGGCCCGAAAATCCCCTTTCATCATGCAGACCTTGGCCAATGTGCTGAACATGCCCATCAAAGTGGCCGAGTCCGATCAGGCTCCCGCTCTGGGAGCTGCGATATATGCGGCCGTGGCATCTGGAATCCATAAAAATGTGATCGAAGCCAGCAAGATCATGGGCAGCGACTTTGAGGCAGAATATGTGCCAGAGCCCTCCCAAGTGGAAGCCTACGCCAAATTAATGGAAGAATACAAGGCCCTTGGGAGCTTTGTGGAAGAACGAACCAACAAAAACAAATAAGATATGGGCCCAAAATACAAATCGCTCAAGGAAGAATGTTATGAGGCCAACATGGAGCTGAATGCCCTTGGTTTGGTCATCTATACCTTTGGGAACGTGAGTGCCGTGGATAGGGAAAATTCGGTTTTTGCCATCAAGCCCAGCGGTGTGCCTTATGAAACATTAAAACCTGAGGATATCGTCATCGTGGATTACGATAACCAAGTGGTGGAAGGGAAATTAAGACCCTCATCGGATACCAAGACGCATAGCTATCTCTACAAAAATTGGGAAAGTATCGGCGGAGTGGCGCACACCCATGCCATGTATTCCGTGTCCTGGGCGCAGGCTCAATTGGACATTCCCATCTTTGGCACCACCCATGCGGACCATCTGACCCAGGACATCCCCTGTGCCCCACCCATGGCGGACGAACTTATCGAAGGGAACTATGAACACAATACCGGCATCCAGATTTTGGACTGCTTCAAGGAACGGGGACTGGATTACCATGAAGTGGAAATGATATTGATAGGGAACCATGGTCCATTCGCTTGGGGCAAAAATGCAGCGAAAGCGGTTTATAACACCAAGGTATTGGAAACCGTGGCACAAATGGCCTATCTCACCCTACAGATAAACCCCGATGCACCGAGATTAAAAGAATCACTCATAAAAAAACACTACGAGCGTAAACATGGTAAAAATGCCTATTACGGTCAATAATATAATTTTACATCTAAATGAAAATAGCTTCTAAAGAAATCTGGTTCGTTACCGGAAGTCAACATTTATATGGCCCAGAAACCTTGAAACAGGTGGCCTCCAATTCTAAAAACATCGTGGACGGACTGAACGGATCGGGCCAATTGCCCATCAACTTGGTCTTTAAACCCATAGTGACCACTCCCGATGAAATCTTGGCACTGTGCCGCGAAGCCAGTAACGACCCTTCGTGTATTGGTCTGGTGGCTTGGATGCACACCTTTTCGCCCGCCAAAATGTGGATTGCAGGACTTACTGCGCTCAGCAAGCCCTTGTGCCATCTGCACACACAGTTCAATGCAGAGATCCCTTGGGAGAACATTGACATGGACTTTATGAACCTGAACCAATCGGCACACGGTGACCGCGAGTTCGGTTTTATGATGTCCCGCATGCGCAAGAACCGAAAAGTGATCGTGGGCCATTGGAAAAGTGAAAGAGTGCAACAAAAACTGGGTGTTTTTGCCCGTGTGGCGTTGGGCGCCGATGAACTGCGACACCTCAAAGTGGCCCGTTTTGGGGACAATATGAGGGAAGTGGCCGTGACCGAAGGTGATAAAGTGGCCGCACAGATGCGCTTTGGTGTGGCGGTCAATGGGTACGATTCTTCGGATATCACAAGCCGTATCGATGCGGTGGATCAAAAATCAGTAGATCGGCTCCTTGAAGAATATGAAGCCACATATACCTTGTCGGACGCCCTCCAAAAAAATGGGGCAAAACGCCAGTCCTTGGTGGAAGCGGCCAAGATTGAATTGGGGCTTCGCACCTTTTTGGACGAAGGCGGATTCAAGGCATTTACCGATACCTTCGAAAACCTCGGGTCACTAAAGCAGTTGCCAGGACTTGCTGTGCAAAGGCTGATGGCCGATGGTTATGGATTTGGAGGAGAAGGCGATTGGAAAACAGCGGCCATGGTCAGGGTCATGAAGGTGATGGCCGAAGGGTTGGAAGGAGGCACCTCTTTCATGGAGGACTATACCTATCATTTTACCCCACAAAAAGAATATGTATTGGGATCCCATATGTTGGAAATCTGTCCGACCATAGCCAGTGGAAAAGCTTCGTGTGAGGTCCATCCCCTTGGAATTGGGGGGAAGGAAGACCCAGTTCGATTGGTGTTCAATTCCCCGGCAGGAAATGCGATCAACGCTTCCCTGGTGGATATGGGGAACCGTTTCCGGTTGATTGTCAACGAAGTGGAAGCTGTTGCGCCTATGGCCAATTTGCCAAAACTGCCCGTGGCCCGGGTGCTTTGGGACCCGAAACCCAATCTGGACATAGCGGCCACCGCATGGATCTACGCAGGTGGGGCACACCACACGGTGTATTCCCAAGCATTGGGGGCGGAATATATGGAAGATTTTGCCGATATTTTCGGAATTGAACTCTTAGTGATCGATGCCGATACCAAGATCAGGAATTTCAAAGATCAGTTGCATGCCAACGAAGCCTACTATCATTTGTTTCAGCACGGGATGTAATCAATGCCAATAAAAAATTAACTAACAAACAAACAGATTATCATGAGGACAGCACAACCTTACCTTATTTGTTTTGTTTTTCTGCTAACACTTTTAAATTTGGGATGTAAGGAAAACAAAAAGGAAAATCAGTCAAGTATGGAAACCACAGATGCCCAACAAGGGAAAGAATATTTTGAAAAGACCAGTTTTGGGAAAATGCCAGATGGGCAGACAGTGGAAAAATACACTTTGAGGAATGCTTCGGGGATGGAAATCGATGTGATCACCTATGGTGGAATCATCACACGTTGGACGGCCCCGGACAAAAATGGCTCGTATGAAGATATTGTCCTAGGGTTTGACGATTTGCAACAATACCTTGATGGAAACCCTTATTTCGGGGCATTGATAGGCCGGTACGGCAACCGGATTGCCAAAGGAAAGTTTAGTTTGGATAGTGAGACCTACACCTTGGCCACCAACGATGGCGAAAATCATCTCCATGGTGGTGAAAAGGGTTTTGACAAGGTGGTTTGGCAAGCCAAAGCGGAAAGTACAGCTGAAGGTGCTTCTTTGGAGCTTACCTACACCAGTGCCGATGGGGAGGAAGGCTATCCAGGCAAACTGGATGTGAAGGTCACCTACACCTTGAATGGGAACAATGAACTCGATGTACGCTACGAGGCCACCACGGACAAACCTACCATTGTGAACCTGACCCAACACAGCTATTTTAATCTTTCAGGCGACTTTACCCAAAGTGTACTCGACCACGAACTTTTCTTGGATGCCGATGCATACCTACCCGTGGATGGGGGGCTTATTCCCACCGGAGAGCTCCGTGCCGTTTCTGGAACCCCATTCGATTTCAAACAACCCAAGTTGATGGGCAAGGAAATCAATGTGGAGAACGAACAATTGAAGCTGGGGAAAGGCTACGACCACTGTTGGGCCCTGAATCCGAAAGAAGGCAATTATGGTCTGGCTGCCGCCGCATATCACCCTAAAACAGGACGCTTGCTCGAGGTGTATACCGACGAGCCTGGAATCCAATTCTACAGTGGAAACTTTTTGGATGGCACCTTGCCTGCACAGAAGGGGGGAACTTATGGGCAAAGGGCAGGATTTTGTTTGGAGACCCAACATTATCCCGATACCCCCAACCAAGAAGGATTTCCTTCCGTTAGGCTGAACCCTGGCGAGACCTATTCGTCCAGGACCACATTCAAACTATCCACCAAATAAGCAGGACATGAGGACATTGGATACTTTTGATTGGATTACCATATCCGCTTACTTTGTTGTGCTTTTGGGAATCGCCGTTTGGGTAATACGCAAGAAGAAGGAAAGCACGGAAGATTATTTTCTTGCCGGTAGAAATGTGGGATGGTTTGTAGTGGGGGCTTCTATCTTTGCTTCCAATATTGGCTCGGAACACGTTGTGGGACTTGCGGGTGCCGGGGCAGGGAACCGATTGCCCATGCTCATTTATGAAATACAGGCATGGGTGGTGCTCATCTTGGGGTGGGTGTTTTTGCCCTTCTATGCCCGGGCAGGGGTCTTTACCATGCCCGAATTTTTGGAAAAACGTTTTGATGCACGCTCCCGATGGATTCTTTCCGTATTCTCCATTGTGGCCTACGTGCTCACCAAAATATCGGTGACCATCTATGCAGGTGGGATTGTGGTCTCAGCTTTGCTGGGCATCGATTTTTGGACCGGTGCCATTGCCACGGTGGTTTTAACAGGAGTTTATACCGTTCTGGGTGGCATGCGCGCCGTGGTCTATACCGAAACCTTGCAGGCCATTATATTGGTCATTGGCGCAGCGGCCCTGACCCTTATCGGTCTGGACCACGTGGGAGGTTGGCAGAGCATGAAGGAGACCGTTACCCCGGAATACCTCAATATGTGGCGCTCCGCTTCCGACCCTGATTTTCCATGGCCTTCGCTCTTTATTGCAAGTACGATCACGGGAATTTGGTATTGGTGTACCGATCAGTACATCGTGCAAAGGGCGCTTACGGCCAAGAACATCAAAGAGGGTAGGAGAGGGACCATTTTTGGTGCCTTGTTGAAGTTGATGCCGGTTTTCCTCTTTTTAATCCCTGGCGTGATTGCCCTGACCTTGAAAATGCGCGGCGAACTGGATTGGGACAGCCCGGATGAGGCCTTCCCCGTTTTGATGAGCAACCTGTTGCCGTCCGGATTGCGAGGGTTGGTCGCAGCAGGTCTTTTGGCAGCTTTGATGAGTTCCCTGGCCTCTGTTTTCAATTCATGTTCTACCCTGTTCACGGTGGACATCTATAAAAAGTTACGACCCAATACACCAGAGAAGAAACTGGTGAGGACAGGACAGATTGCTACGGTGATCGTGGTGATCATCGGTATCATTTGGATTCCTATCATGGCCAACATTTCCGGAGTGCTCTACGAATACCTTCAAAGTGTACAATCCTACATAGCACCGCCTATTACGGCAGTGTTCCTGCTGGGAATATTCCACAAGCGGATCAATGCGCAAGGAGCTTTCATCACCCTTATTGTTGGATTTGTTGTTGGGGCACTCAGGATAGTTCTCGAATTGGTGAAGGAATCCTTGGACCCCGGAAGTTTCTGGTTCTTCATGGGAGATATGAACTTCCTCTCCTTCGCCTCTTGGTTCTTCCTGTTCTGTATCATATTGATATTGGTGGTAAGCTACGCGACCAAGGCACCGTCGGAAGAAAAATTGCAAAACCTTACCTATGCCACCATTTCTGAGGAGGAAAAAAGTAAGAACAAAAGCAGTTATAACTGGAAGGACATTGTCATTTCCGTGATTATTATAGCCATTGTCATCTATGTGATGGTGTGGTTCAATGGGAAGTAGTATTGTCCAAAGAACTTCTTTAACTGTCAGTTCGGGCGTAGTCGAGAACTAAATCTGTATCAAGACCAATGGATTTCGACTATGCTCAACCTGACAAAACTTGAATTTCATTCATGGAAATTTCCGAAGATTGGCATTTAACTGACTTGTGGAATGAAGACAAGTCTAGTTTTTTGACCCCTAAAGTGCAGCGGTCTTGATTCCGATACTTTGCATACCGTGTATCAAGGAGTATTTTGATTTTATATCTCCAGGTTTCCGGCCAATTGTTTCAGGACTATCTCGGAAAGTTTGGCCTGGAATTTAGCGTTGCTGAGCCGTACACTGGCATTGATGTAGTTCAATTGGGCCGTTCTGAACTCTATGGTGGGAATGATACCGATACGGTATTTCTCCACAGTAATATCCAGATTTTCTTTGGCGATAGACTCGTTCCTTTCCTCAAGTTCCATAAGGCTGATGTTGGTCAGATAGGTTTGGTACGTGGTGTTCACCAAGGAGTTCAAGGCCTGTTCCTGTTGGGCAATGGCAATTTCAGCATTCTCCAAGGCCACTTTTCCCATTTTTTCGTTCCTGTTCTGGTTGAAACCATCAAACAGGTTTAGGGTTGCCCCAAAACCATAGCTGAACCCTTTGGATTCTGAACTTGTGGCAAAGCCCAGCTCCGATTTGGAATTGCCAATGTTATACCCCGAGGTCACAAATACGGACGGATAACGGGCAGCCTTGATTTGTTTCAGCTCCAGTTCGCTGATGCGTTTGTTTATTTTTTCGGCCTGCAATTGAGGATTTTCCTCTGTTACCTTGGCTTCCAGTTCATCCAGGATCAGTTTTTGGTCCACAAAGATTTCAGGGATGACCTTAAAATCAATTTTGAGATCACGGGCCAACTGTTCGTTCAGTTGAATTTTGGTGTTCTTATAAAGTTCCTGTTGGCGTTGCATCAGGGTCTGGTCCGTATTGAGGTCCACTTGGGCGTTCAGTACTTCCAGTTTGGATGCCTTACCTATGGTAAAACGGTTCTGGGCCAATTCCACCCTCTGCTCCGAGATGATCAAGGTACTGTCCAGCGCCGAGAGCTGTTGCTGTTGTTGTACCAAGTCATAATAGGTGATCATCACTTCCCCAACGGTGGTCAGGATAGCCTGTTTCAGTTCGGCTTCGCCCAATTTTTTGGTTTCCTTTAACTGCTCGTAATTGGCAAACATGCGAAGACCATCAAAAACGGTCCATTCCAAGGCCACACCGTAATTGAAGTTGCTGTTTTTTACATTGTCCCGGTCTTGAACAGTTCCATCGTTACGGACTTGGGTCAAACTTTGTACGGTGTTGTTGTCATTCAAGTTGGCCCCTACTTGTGGAAGCATTCCAGCCTGTCCCGGAGTGGTGCCCAACTCGTCTATCTTCAGTTCGTTTCGGGCCGTTTTTATCTGAAAATTATTGTCCAGGGCTATTTTTACCGCATCCTGCACCGTAAGGATTTCCTGTGCATTGGCCAAAGCAATGCTACCCAGTACGAATATAAAAATGCTTATTCGCTGCTTAATGTCCATGTGAGGAAAGTTCTAGGTTTTTGAATTCTGGGCGTACCACTTTTTTTCTGGACCACATGAGGTACAGGGCCGGGATGATGAACAGGGTGAGTACTAGGGAAAACAAAGTTCCACCAATGATCACCACACCCATACCGGTACGGCTTGCAGATGCTGCACCAAGAGACAATGCTATGGGCAATGCACCTAGGGCAACGGTAAGACTGGTCATCAAAATAGGTCGCAATCGCGATACGGACGCTTTCATTATGGCCTCCATTTTGGATAGTTCCTGATCTTCTTCCTGCAACTGATTGGCAAATTCAACAATCAAGATACCGTTCTTGGTCACCAAACCTATCAGCATGATGGTACCGATCTGGCTAAAAATGTTCCAGGTTTCACCGAACAGCCATAGGGAGAACATTGCCCCTGCAACGGCCATGGGCACGGTGAGAATGATAATGATAGGGTCAATAAAACTTTCAAACTGGGCAGCGAGGATCAAAAAGATCAAGAGGAAGGCCAGACCAAATGCAAAAGCGGTATTGGAACTACTTTCCACAAAATCGCGGGATTCACCACCAAGATCCGTGGTGAAGGTCTCGTCCAAGACCCTGTCTTTTATGGTATTCATGGCATCAATTCCGTCCCCGATACTCTTGCCCGGTGCCAAATTGGCCGAAACGGTTGCCGACATGTATCGGTTGTTGTGGAACAATTGTGGCGGACTGCTATGTTCTTCGGTGGTGACCAAATTGTCCAATTGGATCAATTGCCCCTTATCGTTCTTTACAAAAATAGAGGTAAGGTCCGTAGGATCGTTCCTGTCCTGTTTGTCGAACTGGCCGATCACCTGATATTGTTTTCCGTTCATCAAAAAGTAACCAAAGCGCTGGCCGCTCAAGGATAGCTGGAGGGTCTGTGCCACATCCCGGACAGAAACCCCTAGACTTTGGGCCTTTTCCCTATCGATGGATACATAGATCTCAGGTTTGTTGAACTTGAGGTTCACGTCCACAAAGGAGAAGGTCGGGTCTTTTTCTGCCTCGGCCATGAACTCAGGAACTTTTTCCTGTAGTTTATCAAAATTCTTTGCTTGGATGATGAACTGTATCGGAGGTCCCCCTCGTCGGTTCACAGAAATGGTGGGTCGTTCGGAAACGTTGGATCTTCCCCCAACAAAGGCTTTGGACCATCGACCTAGATCTTGCGCAATCTCACGTTGGGAGCGCTCTCGTTCGCTTGGGTCTACCAACGCCACATTGGCGCGTCCACTGTTCACCGATGAGCTACCAAACCCAGGCGAGGTCAAGATAAGGCTAACCTTTTTTTCGGGGATGGAGTCATTGATCAATTTGGTGATGTCGGTCATCAGCTTGTCCATGTAGTCATAGGACGACCCCTCCGGGGCTGTAACATTCATACTTACAAAGCCACGGTCATCATAGGGTGCGGTCTCTTTTTGAAGTAGGGAATAGAAGAGTACGATCAATCCCAAACATCCAATAAGAATGGGGAAGCTGAGCCATTTCTTCTGAATGAACTTTTCCAAGGCACTTTTGTAGGATTCGTTCATGGCCACAAAATATTTTTCGGTGACCTGATAGAATTTGGATTTGCTCTGTTTTCCAGGTTTGGTCAGATAAGCGTTCAACATGGGCGTGAGCGTAAGGGAAACGAAGGCCGAGACAAGTACCGCTGTACCCAATACCACACCAAATTCCCTGAACAATCGGCCCACAAAACCTTCCAAGAAGATAACGGGCAGGAACACTGCGGCAAGGGTGATGGAGATGGAGATGACCGCAAAAAAGATTTCGTTGGATCCTTTGATGGCCGCCTCTATGGGGTTCATGCCCTCCTCGATTTTTTTATAGATGTTCTCGGTGACCACAATACCATCATCCACCACCAGACCAGTGGCCAATACGATGGCCAATAGGGTAAGCACGTTGACGGAGAATCCTAGCATCCACATAAAAAAGAAGGTGGCGATCAGAGAAACAGGGATGTCCAACAAAGGACGCAGTGCCAAGGACCAGTTCCTGAAGAACAGATAGATGACCAGGATCACAAGGATGATGGATATCAAAATGGTCTCCGCAACCTCGGTGACGGCTCTCTTTACGAACACCGTGTCATCAATAACAACATTTAGTTTAAAATCTTCGGGAAGGTCCTTTTGAAGTTTTTCGTATTCCTCATAGAAGGCATTGGCGATTTCCAGATAGTTAGTCCCCGGTTGTGGAACCACGGCAACAGCGACCATGGGCTGTCCAGAATCGCTCATTTTGGTCTCCATGTTCTCGCCTTCAAGGGTGGCGCGGCCAATATCGCTCAGCTGAACCAATTTTTCCCCGTCGGCCAATATGATGATGTTGTTGAACTCCTCCTCGGTGTTCAGGTTTCCGAGGGTCTTTACGCTCAATTCTGTATTGTCCCCTGTAAGTTTTCCAGAGGGCAATTCGATGTTTTGGGCCAAAAGCGCGGCACGCACATCGGCCACGGTGAGTCCGTAAGATGCCAGTTTCAAGGGGTCTATCCAGAGCCTCATCGCATACCTTCGTTGTCCCCAAATCTGCACCCCGCTCACGCCGGGAATGGTTTCTATCCGTTGGGCGATCACATTTTCCGCATAGTCCGAAAGCTCCAAGATGTTCTTGCTGTTGCTCTGAACGGTCATCGAGATGATCCTGTCTGCATCCGCATCGGCTTTGGAAACCACTGGTGGTGCGTCCAAATCTTCTGGAAGACTACGCAGGGCCTGTGAAACTTTATCACGAACGTCATTTGCGGCAGCTTCCAGGTCTTTGTCCAATTCAAATTCGATGGTGATGGAACTGGAACCTTGAACGCTGGAGGAAGTAATGTTTCGAATTCCATCAATGGAGTTGATGGCCTTCTCCAAGGGCTCGGTGATCTGTGATTCAATGATATCCGCATTTGCACCGGAATAACTGGTACGAACGGAGACCACAGCAGGGTCAATGGACGGAAACTCCCGAACACCCAAGAAGGTGTAGCCAATGATCCCAAAAAGAATGATGGAAATGTTCATCACAATGGTGAGAACAGGTCTTTTGATACTTATGGTAGAGAGGTTCATGGCGCTTGGGTCAAGGGTTCAGGTTCTTCAAGAACAACTTGTACGGGCGAACCGTTCTGCAATGCCATCACACCATAGGTGAGTATGGTATCCCCAGGATGAAGGTTGGTCAGTACGCGTACCACTTTTCCGGTACGTGCCCCGATTTCCACATCCACTTCCTTGGCCTTGCCATTCTCAAGGATAAAGATCTTCTTTCCATTTTGCACGGGAATCAATGCTTCGGAGGGTACCAAAAGGGCATTGTCCACCGTTTCCAACGGCAATTGGACACTGGTGTAGGCACCAGGGTAAAGTTTATTGGCCCGATTATCCATGATGGCCCGCATCCGAAGGGTTCTGGTGGTGATATCCACTTCAGGATCTATCGCATAGATGGTGGCGCTGTACTCTTCCTTCGAATCTGAAGTGGTAAAGGTCAGCGAAGTGCCAACTTTTACTTGTGAGCCATATTTTTCAGGAACGGAAAAAGTGATTTTCAGTTCGTCGGTATTGACCAATTTGGCAATTACGGTGGTAGGGGTCACATAGGTTCCCTTGGAAATGGCCCTAAGGCCGATGGTTCCTGAAAAGGGTGCCCTAAGGGAGGTTTTGGACAATTGTGCTTCAATGAGTTCGGCTTCCGCACTGGCCGATTGATAGTCTGCACTGGCAATGTCATATTCTTCCTGGCTTATGGCCTGTTTCTCCAAGAGGAGCTTTGCTCTTCGCTCATTTTCCGAAGCCAATTTTTTTGCGGTCTGGGCCTTGGAAAGTTGGGCGCGCAGCTCAATGTCGTTTACTTTGAGCAACACTTGTCCCTGGGACACCTTGCTTCCTTCCTTGAAGTTGATACTCTCTACAACTCCCGATACTTCACTTCGTATCTCGATCTGTTCATTGGCTTCCAAGGTTCCGGCGATGGAAATATTGTCCTTGAAGGTCTGAGGTTTTAGGACCATACCGGATACCGTGGGGATACTTGGGCCTCTGCCGCCGGATGCCCCCACTTCTGCATTGGATTTGATTCTGTAGGCGATGAGCGCACCTATTCCAATGACTAATAGGATGTAAACTATAGTTCTTACTTTCATTTTGGTTTGGTGGATGGTGGCACTATTTTATAAAATAGTGTCAGCCAAAGATAAAGTTTACCTCTTGTTCCGTATAGATCGATAAGGGTATTTTAACACAGGAAACCTTTGAACGTCCACTTGTTATGGCTTAACGACCAATACTGGGGCGCAAACCGCATTTTAGGGGTTCAAGTGTTAATTTTTTTACATCCTGAATTGACCAATATCATTTTATGCCCGTAGTGGCTCGTCTATCTTTGAGGAAACTGTGATTGCGATGAAAACCGTATTGATTCCTACCGATTTTTCAGCGAATGCGCTCCATGCGCTCCAATATGCCCAGGAACTCTATAAATGTGAGCGGGCGTGCTTTTTTGTCCTGCACGCCTATGCGGAGCAGGTGTATGGGGAGTTTGGTGCCAATCCGCAGGAAGAAGTGGATGCAGTCAAAAAGGTGATAAAGGAGCAAACACGGAAGAAACTGGACCAAATGCTGGAACCCATCATGGGTACGCCCCCGAACCCTTTGCACAATTTTGAGGCCATCGCTTGTTTTGACAGCTTGGTGGACGGAATAAACGATGTGGTGGATGAGATGAACATAGACCTGGTCATTATGGGGACCAAAGGGGAAACCAGTGACCATAAGACCACTTTTGGCAGCTACACCATTGAAGTGTTCAAGTATGTGAAGTGCCCTGTGCTGGCTGTTCCCGAGGGTTTTCAATATAGGCAGCCCAAGTCCATACTTTTTCCCACCGATTATATGCTTCCCTACAAGCGGAGGGAACTGAAACTTTTGGATGATCTGGCGAGTAAGTTCAAATCGGAGGTGCAATGCCTTTATATTACGGATTTTGATGAACTCAGTCCACGACAAGAAGACAACAAACGCTTTTTGGAAGGCACTCTTTCCCGTTCCTATCTGCATTTTGAAACCGCACCCATCAAAAATAGGGCAGAGGCCATTATGGAACAATTGGAGCAGAAAGGGACCGATATGCTAGTCATGGTGAACTCCAGACATTCTTTTTTTGAGGATATGCTCTATAGGTCCACGGTAGACCTTTTGAGCTTGAAATTGAAGATTCCGTTCTTGGTGATGCAAAATTTGAACAGATGAAAAAGAGGGATAGAAAAAGGGTAGTGCTGCCCACGGATTTTTCAAAAAACTCATGGAATGCGATTGTATATGCGCTGACCCTCTTCAAGGATGTGCCCTGCGATTTCTTTCTCCTCAATGCCTTTCAAGTGGGTACTTCTGGGTTGAGTACCAGAATAGGGCAGGCAAACGATACCCGTTTGTTCCATTTGCTGAAGGAGCAATCGGAGCGTGACCTGGAAAAGGTTTTGCAACAGATGAAGGAGATGGATGGCAACCCTGGACACACTTTTGAGACCCTATCCATCGCGGACAACCTTGTCAATGCCATTGGGAAGACCGTCTATAACAAAGGTATGGACTATATTATCATGGGTACCAAGGGTGCAACCGGCCTTAAGGAAGTGTTCATGGGGAGCAATACGTACAAGATCATCAAGGAAATTGATTTTTGCCCCATCATTGCTGTTCCCGAAGATTTCAAAAGCGAGGGTGGCATCGATACCATTTTATTGGCTACAGGATATGAGCATCTTTTTGAATCTTACGAACTCAGACCCCTTTTACAGATTGCCAAACTCCATGGTTCCAAGATCAGCATAACCCATGTGGGCAATTTGGAGGAACTGACCCCCGAGCAGGAGGCATCAAGAAATATCATCAAAAAACAGTTGAAATCGGTGCCCTATGATTTTGTGGCCGTGGAAAAAGACACATCCATCTACCATACCATCCAAAAAACGGTGGAAGGGAACGGGGACATTCAAATGGTGGCCATGATCAATCGGGGCCGAGGCTTTTTTGAGCGGTTGACGCGTGAACCCGTGGTCCAAAAAGTTTCCTTCAATTCCAAAGTTCCTTTTTTGGTCATCCATTTGTTTGAATAGATGTCTGAACCTAAACCAATGGAGTATTACAAATAGGATTTCACCACCTGCAACAGGTCTGTTTTTTGGAGCACCCCCGACTGTCTCCAGAGTTGTTTCCCCTTTTTGAAGAGCATCATGGTGGGCACGCCCCTTACTTGATAGGTGCCGGCAAGGGATTGGTTTTTGTCCACATCGATCTTTACGATTTTTAGCGCATCCCCCAGTTCATCCTTCACCTCTTTGAGGATGGGAGCAAGCATTTTGCAGGGACCACACCATTCTGCAAAGAAATCGATGAGTACCAATTGGTCCGATTCTATCAAAGCGGAAAAATTTCCTTTCATGGTTCAAAATATTGATGCTATGCAAGGTAAAAAATAGGAATGGTTCTCCAATTGACGGTTGTCATGATCTATATGTCGGCGTAAAAAAATAAGGGCCACCTAGAAAATTCTGGGTGGCCCTTCGGTATATTCTACTGCATAGAGGGTTTGGTATCTCTGTAGCAGCTATTTTTGGGAAGTTGTCACATCCGTAACCTCATGAAGAGTTCGTGGGTATTGTTGTCCAACCCATCGATGGAATTTTGGATGGAGGTTTCATAGGCGTAGCCCAGATTCAAGCCATGGCTGATGTTGAAAAGAAACAATCCGCTGATGCTTTCTTCGTGACGATAACTGGCACCGAACTCAAAACGTTCGCCAAAATCCAACAGGCCTGTCAACTCCACGGATATGGGTGAGGCATCCACATAGCGGAGCATACCCATTGTTTTGAGGTCCAATGTCCTTCCCAATAGAAAAGTATACCCGCCGCTCAGATACGCATGCATACGGTCAACTCCGAGATAGGCATTTCCATTGCGTTGCTGAAGACGATCGGGCGTCAACAACTTGGGCGCCGATAACGATGCAAAGTACCTATCGTGCTTTAGGTATACCCCGGCACCTACATTGGGGGTGAACCTGCTTTCATAGTCCATCAACGAGCCATCCTGCCCCACACCATAGGTAACGAGCCCATTGGTATTGGCATCATAGGAGTTGGCACTTCCCTTGAGGCCAAAGTAAAGTTGATGCTCCCCGTCCAATTGGATATGATAGGAGATGTCAATGGCCATCCATGTCTGTTGCTCAATGAACGTCCGGTCGTTGAGTATGGATACGCCCAGCCCCACATTTCTGCCCACGGGCATTCCAAAAATGGCACTTTGGCTTTCTGGGGCGCCTTCAATGCCTGCCCATTGGCTCCTTACCCCGAGAGAAAATTCTGCGGCTTCGGAACTACCGGCAAAAGCAGGGTTGTAGATGTTCATGTTGTACCTATAAAAGGTGTAGTTGGGGTCCTGCTGGCCACTGACTGTGGAACAGAGTACCATGGCAACTATAAAAATCTGTATTTTATGTATGATATTCATGTCTTTGATTCTGTTTTTTGTCGTTTTTAGTAGTTGATGAAAATCCAGCCTTGCAACGGGGCATTGCCATCTCCCAAATCGATGATATAGAGATAGGAGCCGGCGGGAAGTTTTTCGTTCCTACTCTTGTAGAAGCCTTCCCAGTCGTTCTTGTACGACCTTGTGGCAAAGACCTCATGCCCCCATCGGTTGTAAACGGAAACCTTATTGTTGGGATAATTGTCTATGCCCGGGATGATCCATGCATCGTTGTTCCCGTCCCCGTTGGGTGTAAAGGCCTGTGCCGGAACGAGTTTGGGTTCATCGCTGGTCGGGAAGGAATCATCACCGTCCAAAACACCATCATTGTCATCATCGTCGTCCATGCTATCGGGCACACCATCACCATCGGTGTCCAATGGGGTGCTGTTTGGATCCTTTGGATCGGTCCCTTCTGCCTCTTCGATCTCGTCCGAATATCCGTCGCCATCATCGTCTGTATCGGCATTGTCCCCTGTCCCGTCACCATCGGTGTCGGTATCTTCATTGGCATCAGTAGGGAAGTCATCCTCATCATCGGGAATTCCGTCGTTGTCATCGTCATTGTCAACTTCATCCCCAAGACCATCGCCATCGGTGTCTGTATCGGTCACGCCATCATTATTGTCATCATCATCGGCATTGTCCCCAATTCCATCACCATCAATGTCAGAGTCTTCTGAAGGGTCTTTCGGGAAGTCGTCCTCATCGTCGGGAGTGCCATCGTTGTCGTCATCGTCATCGGCATTGTCACCAATTCCATCACCGTCGGTATCGGTATCCTCGGAGGGGTCTTTCGGAAAGTCGTCCTCATCATCCGGGGTGCCGTCGTTGTCGTCATCGTCATCGGCATTATCGCCAATTCCGTCACCATCGGTATCGGTATCCTCGGAGGGGTCTTTCGGGAAGTCGTCCTCATCGTCGGGAGTTCCATCGTTGTCGTCATCGTCATCGGCATTGTCGCCAATTCCGTCACCATCGGTATCGGTATCTTCGGAAGGGTCTTTCGGGAAGTCGTCCTCATCGTCGGGAGTTCCGTCGTTGTCGTCATCGTCATCGGCATTGTCACCAATTCCGTCACCATCGGTATCGGTATCTTCGGAAGGGTCTTTCGGGAAGTCGTCCTCATCGTCCGGGGTACCATCGTTGTCGTCATCGTCATCGGCATTGTCACCAATTCCGTCACCATCGGTATCGGTATCCTCGGAGGGGTCTTTCGGGAAGTCGTCCTCATCATCAGGAGTTCCGTCGTTGTCGTCATCTTCGTCCTCATCATCGGGTATCCCATCACCATCGGTATCCTGTGCGGCTGTGATGGTTGCGGAATAAGTGTCATTGCTCAATGCATCGGAGCTATCCTTCACTTTGAACGAAAAGGAGGCATAGTTTTCACCATATTCACCTTCTTCAGTGGTATAGACCAGAAGTGCAATGTCATCGATCATGTCATTTAGGGAAACTGGGTTTCCATTGTAGGTGAATGTGCCTTTGGCGGGAAGGGAAATGATCTGTATGCCATTGAAACTGTCACCAGAATCCACATCGCTGAAGGTAAAATCTCCCTCAGAAAAGGCATATGGCAAGTCCTGTATCACATCTATTGAAATGTTTCCACCTTCTGGGATATCGTTCACATTGCTAATGATCAATGTGACAGTTACTGTTTCCGAAAAGGATACGGCATCTTCAAAATTGTAGGTAAAACTATCGGATGTGGTTTCGCTTCCGTCATGCTCATAGGTAAAGGTCCCATCTGGATTGAAGGTGAAGGAAGCGGCGTGGGAAGGCCCATCGATAAGATAAAAGATCAGGTCATCGCCATCAATCTCTACATCGTTGGTGGAGACGTCCTCATTGAGGATTCCATTTTCATCCAGATTGAACGAATCTGCATTGGCAACGGGCAAGTCATCCTTTGGTAGAATGGACAGGGTGATATTGGCCGTTACTTTTTGCCCTTGGTCATCCAGTTCGTATGTGACGGTATCCGTTCCATTTGCATTTGCATTAGGTGTATAGATCACTTGGTTGCTTCCGTTCACTACGGCATTCCCTTTTGTTCCCTGCACGGTTATGGTGACCGTTGGGGTAAATGCAGTGTCATATACGTCGTTGAACAGTACATCTATGGGGTTGGATGTGGTATCCTCGTCCAAGATGGCAAGGTCATCATCTGCACTGACCACCAAGGTAACAGTGTAAGGTCCAAAGCTTGTTGTTCCAACATTTCCGGCATTGTCCTTTACCTCGGCATGGATGTACCAGCCCGATCCACCAGAAGCGAATGAGGTCGTCTTGGACTGACTGTTGCTCCAAGAGGTCCAGGCTGCATTGCCTGTTGCGGGTGGTGTGGCACTTTGTACTTTGGCAAAGCGTTGTACGTCGAAGCCACTGCCCCCATTTTCATCTTGGAACACGAGAAGAATGTCATCGGTCGTATCCAGGTTTCCGTTGGATGGGTTGGCCGTTGCTGTCGGGGCAATATTGTCGTCAACAATGGTCAATGTACGGTAAAATGGAAGTGACCATACGCCTGAATCGGTCTGCGTCCTTAGACTGATAATGTAATCGGCTGATTTGTTATTGTAGGCCGAGAAATCGGTCATAGGGGTCCCACCACTGTAAATTTGCGTATTGGTCGGGTTCCCTTCGGAATCATAGGTGCGTTGGGTCACGATCCATTCCTGTGTGGACAAGGTCCTTCCGTAAGGGTCCACAGAGTTGTCCTCAACGGCAATGGTCATGTTCCCGGTATAGGTGTTGAGCATGTCGGGAAGGATGTTGAACTGCGCAATGGGCAAATCCTCGGTTCCCCCTGAACCTGATGTTTTCTCCACATAGATACTGGACGGTTTGCTCCAAGTGCCTTGATGGTCCTGTACCCTCAGCATGACCAAGTATTGACCTTCGGGAACTGCATTCTTGTCAAATTGGCCCGCAATCCAATCATTGGTTGAGGCTGCATCCACAGATTTCCATTGCCATTCGGCCTGGGCTATCCCATTGTTGGCACCTCCGTCCAAATCGTAGGAAGTGTCGTTTATGAAGCCTGTGTCCCCGCTATAGGTAAAACTGGCCACGGGCTTACGGTGAAAGTACAGCGTTGTGGGCGCAGTGGGCAAGTCTTCAAAGGTGAAGGTATATTTCCCGGTTTTTTCGTAAAACTCGGGCACGTCTTCCAAATAAAGACCGTTCCAGGAAACTTTACCGGTATTGTTGGCGAAATGGGTTTCATCGTGTGTTATCCTCCATCGCCCGCTTGGGTAGCTGGCATTGGCGGTATTGTTTTTCAACTGGGCTGGATCTACGTCAATTTCCACAGAAGTGCCCGCTATGAAAAATTCACCTGCGGTGACGGTGCCGAATTGATATTGCTCATAGATGTATTGGGCCATTTGATCGATCCACGATGACCAGCTGCCATTGCTCCTGTTGACAAAGGTTCCCTGGCTGTTGTTCTGGGTTATAAAACGATCGAACTGGGTCTGGTTGGCATTGGTTCCCCATCCAATATAATGGATGTCCTCATTGATGGTACGCATCAATATTTCGGAAAGATCGGTGTCCACATCAAAATCGGCCACCTCGGCATCATCAAGGTTTACGTTGAACCTAAGGGCACTGTTCCTCCATTGTGGCTCACGTAGCACATCCTTGAAGGCTCTGAGCTCCAATTTTTCTATCTCGATATCCTTGAAATAGGCATTTTGTTGCTCATGCACATAGAAACCATAGCTTCCGGAAGAAAAGTTGGTATCGGTGATGTCGAAGGCCTGTACCCAATCGGTTCCAGCATTTCCACTACCGCCCCTACGCGACACTTTGATGTTGTCGCCACTCATTTCAATTTTAAAGTCAATGCTCTGACCATTGAAAAAAGGCCCGAACATATCACCTCTATTGGTGTTCCAGCTAGCTGGTTTTCCTGTTGTGCCGCCGGTGGCGTTCACCGCCAAAATGGAAGTCACCCCATTTTTACGCATCAAAATGGCCTCCGCGGGCGTGCCTTCTGCGCCGTATCCTGTCAGGTTGCCACAAGCGGTGTGGTTGTCTATGAGGTATGCATAGAAATTATTGTTGTCTATTTTTCTAAAGATGAATCCCACCTCGGCATGCTGATATGGATTTCCCGAAAGACCAAAAGTAGCGGAGATGGTTCCATCGGCCACATCTCCCGTAGGATCATACATGGCAACTCCGGAGTTTCCCGTATTCCTTGCCACGGGATCAGCCAGAATCCGGTTGGTGCCCGAATCAAATGAAAAGTAAGGTCCCGTATATGTGCCAGACCCGGTTCCACTAAGGTAGTTGTGTGAATTGGGTGGTTCGGCCCCATTGAAGTCCATGACGTTCCAACTGTTGAAAATGTCGCTCGCATCGGCTTGGTCCGATGATATGGAACTTCTTTGGAAAGCTTCTACCCGTAGTTTGCCCAAAGGAATCCCTTTGAGGTGCATGGCCTGTTCCAGGTCTTGTTCAAAGGTGGAAAGGTCCAGGTTGGCCGCACCCACGGTTACCATGACATCTACATTGGGCCCCTGCTTTACGGTCATGTCCACCGTTTGGGCCATTGCTGTCCCACATAATAGGAACAACAATACAAATGAAAATAAGTTTATTGAGATCTGTTTCATGGTTGTGCTATCTAATGAAAATTGAATTGCTTGTGGTTTGGTTCATTGTGGTATAGTCAAATACCAGGTCACCTCCAAAAATTGAATTACAATGGATTGGCACCGCAATATTGAAGTATGCCCTATCGCTGATTTGTTTGAGCAGCAAAAGCCCTTCTGGATTGGAACCCAGGTTGCAATCGTAGATCAAAAGCTGAATGTTGTTTCCTTGGTAGAGTCCCTCCAGCATGGGAAGCTCCAGCTCTTGTTCCACTTCATCCAAGGTATAGGCGGTGTTCCCCAATTGGAGTGCATTGTAGCTGGCATTGGCAAAAAGGTGGATGGCCATCGTGGAACGGTTTTGTTCCATGTATTCCCGGATTTGTTGCCACGGGTTCCCTTGGGTGCCAATCTCGAACACGGCAGTGCCCAGGGGCAAATTGTCCAGTACCTGCTGTTTTTGGGAATACTTGGAGTCGATCATGACCACCAAGTCATTGGTTTGTGCAATGGTTCCGCTGACCATGATGGTGCATAGGAGGAGGAAGATGGTAAAGGTTTTCCTGTAAAATGGATTTTTCATTGATTTGTTGATTTTGGTTTTACAATGATTAAAAAGTCAATTCGATGTTTGGGTTTCAAGTAGTTTAGGATTGGACAAAGGAGGGTCAGGCCAGCAAAATAGAGGCGGTTCACTTTGTTGTCCCTTGTTCCTTATTTGAGGTGTCCAGGACGCCAATACATACTTGAATGGATTTTTCGGGGGTACTTTAGGGTAACTTTAAGTCATGAAGTGAAAACTTTTGGATTCATTTCTTTTGTTGTGATGGTCCTACTGTTTTCTCACAGGCATACCATCTAAAACTGTACAATTTTTCTTATTCTAAAGCTAAGAAACGGCGAGTGGATATTCTTATTTTATGGAATCGTTCGCGAAATTGATAAATATCAATTTCACATCATTTTCTTACAATAATGTGTGGGTGTAATGATGGGGAAGTTTGGAAAGCGTAGGTTTTGCAGGAGTTTTGGGGTAAAGTGAGAGCTTGTTGATTATTGGTTAAAAAGTATGGAATTGTAAGAATTGACCGAAGTGTTGGAAGTGGGGATGTGTGTCAGAATTTTTCTTTCATCAATCTGGAGAGTGTCTCAGGTCTCATTGCTAAGTATGAGGCCAAATATTTTCTGGGAATCCTATTGACAATATGAGGTTTACTGTTCTCCATGAAAAAGGTGAGTCGTTTTTGTGCATTGGGTATCCTGGCCAAATAGACCCTGTGCTCGGCAAGAATATAGTATTCTTCCATCATGATCCTATTGATCTGCCGCATTTCGGGGAAATTGTCCAAACAGTATTTGTAATCGTCATATTCCAGGTAATCGCAGTACGTGTCCTCAAGGCTCTGGATGTATTCACGGCTCTTTTCTTTTCTGAAAAAACCGGTTATGGAGGTGAAGATCTCATTTTCAGCATCGATCCAAGTCGTTATGTCTGTGGATTCACTGATAAAATAGCCTCTTACCATACCCTGTTTGATGACATACAGCTTGTTACAGATTTCCCCTTCTTTGCTGATGATCTCATTTTTGGCAAAAGAACAGCTCTTTATCTTCTGGATCAAGAAGGCCTTCAGACTCGCGCTAAGCGGGTAAATGGAATTCAGGTAGAGTATGATGAACAGGTTTTTCTCAATGTTTTGATTGGATGACATGAAATTGGTCGGTTTTCTTGTTTGATCAAATTGTTTTGCAAAAATAATATATAGAAGTGACCTATGGTCTGTATTGGTCTCTGTTGATGAAAATTGGGGGCTTTCTTTTTCGAGAATGCCAAAAAATGGGATCATACAGCGGTTTTTACCACTTTATCCATACATTTACTTGTTCAAAAGAGGCTCGTTTACCGGTCTCGATTTTAAAAAATCGGAAAAATGATTTTTTTGATTTGAAGTACTCCAAGGTCTTTTTTCAGGTCACGTTCTATACCAGTATTTTTGGGATATTGCTCTTTATTGCCGATTTTGGCTTTGATAAGCCTAGGAATGTGCAAGAAGTATTCAATACGGTCTACTTTTTTGTGATCGGTCTTGGCATTGTTTCTACCATTGTTCGGTATTTGGAACGCCAAAAAGAGATGAAGCGTTCCGTTATCATTTTCGATGCGGCCACTATTTTGGCAACCCTTGTGATACTCTATGTCCATTTTTTGGGAGAAGAGGCCCACCGCCACATTTCGTTCCTTTATAGTGACAATTGGGTGAAATTTGCCATTATTCTCACCTTCATTAGGGAGTTTTCCGAACGGAACATCAACTATAGGCGTACGTTGCTCAACCCGGCGCAGCTCTTCATCGCAAGTTTTCTCGGAATCATATTCCTGGGTGCCCTGCTGTTGATGTTGCCCAATGCGACACATAACGGCATCTCTTTTTTGGACGCCCTTTTCACATCTACCAGTGCGGTGTGTGTCACGGGCCTTATTGTTGTTGACACAGGGAGCTACTTCACCATATTTGGTCAATCCATCATACTGTTTCTGATTCAGGCAGGCGGTATCGGCATATTGACTGTGGCCAGTTATTTCAGTTATTTTTTCAAGGGAGGGGCTTCTTACGAGAACCAATTGACCCTGGGCGACATGACGGGTAGCAATAAGTTGGGTGAGGTGTTCTCAACCCTCAAACGCATCCTTGTCATCACATTTTCCATAGAATTGGTGGCAGCCCTACTGGTCTATCTGAGCTTGGACAAGGGTTATTTTAGTTCTTTTTTTGAGCGTTTCTTTTTTTCGACGTTCCATGCGGTATCCGCTTTCTGCAATGCGGGGTTCTCTACCTTGCCCAACAGCCTTTACGAAACAGGGTTCCGATTCAATTATGCCCTTCAAGGTGTACTTCTTTTGGCTTTTGTGCTGGGGGGACTTGGTTTTCCCATTGTGGTCAATATCATAAAATACCTCAAGTACTTTGTGCTTAGAAAACTGTTCTATTTGGCCGGACATGAACAAAAGTATAAGCCCTGGGTACTGAACCTGAACAGTCGTATTACGCTGGCCACAACAGCCACATTGACCATTTTGGGCACAGTGATGTTCTATTTCAACGAATACGACAACACTTTGGCAGAGCACAGAGGGGTTGGGAAGATAGTGACGGCCCTATTCGGGGCGGCGACCCCGCGGACGGCAGGTTTCAACAATGTGGATATGACGGCCTTGGATTTTTCCACGGTGATGATGATTTTTCTGTTGATGTGGGTCGGGGCATCGCCTGCTTCTACGGGCGGAGGGATCAAAACCAATACCTTTGCGATTGCCACGCTCAACTTTTTGAGCCTTGCCAAGGGAAAATCAAAAATAGAGATTTTCCGAAGGGAAATTTCCGAAATATCCGTAAGGCGCGCCTTTGCCGTTATATCTTTGTCCCTATTGGTCATTGGATCGGGAATTATCTTGATTTCCATCTTTGATGGTGAAAAAAAATTATTGGACATTGCCTTTGAATGTTTTTCGGCCTACAGCACCGTCGGTCTCAGTTTGGGTATAACGGCACAGTTGAGCGCTGCCAGCAAGTTTGTCATCATTGCGATCATGTTCATCGGAAGGGTGAGTATGCTCACACTGTTGATAGCGGTGTTCAAAAAAGTAAAGCAAAAGCAGTATAAATATCCTGTTGAGGAACTTACCATAAATTAAATGCAGCACATGAAATATATTATAGTCGGTTTGGGCAGTTTTGGTGCATCATTGGCCGAAAAGCTCACGGAACAGGGGAACGAGGTGATTGGCATAGACACGAACATGGACAAGGTGGATAACTACAAAGAGCGCATTTCCCATACCATTTGTATGGATGCCACGGATGAGTTTACCGTTTCTGGTCTGCCCTTGAAAGATACTGATATTGTGGTGGTGGCCATAGGGGAAGACAAGGGGACCAGTGTGATGGCAACTGCCCTTTTCAAGAATTTTCAGGTAAAAAGATTGATCAGCAGGTCCATTGATGAACTACATGAAAAGGTATTGCATGCCATAGGGGTGGACGAAATTGTACATCCAGAGGAAGAATCGGCCGAGCGATGGGCCAAGAAATTGTCCTTAAAAGGAGTTGTGGATTCCTTTGAACTCAATGATGATTACAGCATTGTGGAAGTCAGTGTGCCTTCACGTCTACATGGAAAAACAATAAGGGAGAGCAATATCAGGGAAGGACATAACTTATTGGTGTTGACCACGATTGCGAACACTCAGGAAAAAGCATTGGTGGGAAAGATTCGGAACGTGGCCCGGGTAAAAGGCGTGGCGCACCCGGATGACATGCTCAGTAAGGAGGATATCGTTGTGGTCTATGGGGCCAACAAGGACATAAAAAAATTCTTGAAGGACGTTTGATCTCTGTCGACCTACCAATCTCTGTTCACCACGACCCTGAAACCGATGTCCTGCCTGCGTAAACTTTGGGAGAACTCTTTTCGTGAATATACCTTCACATGATCTGCATCCTCAAAAAAGCTACCTCCCATTACGGAAGGCCCCCATTGGTTTCCCAATTCCTTCAGTGTCCACTCCCAAACATTGCCACACATGGCGTAAAGCCCTATTTCATTGGGTTGCATGCAAGTAATGCAATCTGGCTTTTCCTTGCTGTTGGCGATATAGACCACGTATGGGTTGGGTAGTTCCGTATGGTACACAAAATCCTCGGTGTCAAAGTTACCGGCCCTAGCGGCATATTCCCATTGCGATGGGGTGGGCAATGTAAAGGGAATCCCATGTTTTTCCGTGAGCCATTCACAATATTGTAGTGCATCGGTGTAGGTGACATTCACCACGGGTAGTTTGGGATCTCCCCATCCCCAACCAGGTTTTGGTGGCATCCTACGATCGGTCTCCTTGCAGAATTGCTTGAAATCTTGGACACTGACTTCGGTATTGCTCATATGAAATCCCGGAATGTCATGGGACGGATAGGTTTTGGTCGTGTTGGAAATGCTGTCATAAGTCTGTATGCCATAGGTTCCCCCTTCTACAAATACCATGTCCACGGGCAGATTGTTCTGGGCGTGCAGGGCGATTGGCAAAATGAATAGAAAAATCAACAGTTTTTTATAGGTGTCCATGATCGATGTATTATTGGTTCTGGGTTTCCATAAGTTGCCTTATGAGTTGTTCCAACTCCTTGGCTAGGGAAAGTTGGGAGGGGTCAAAATTGTAGGGAAACCCTAAGTAGGTGATTCTCTCAGTTTCCAGTGCACCCTCTTGTTCAAATTCCAGATTTTGCATGCAACAAAAGATGATTTGATGGGTATCCTGGTCCACGCTGATTGGGAAACTTTCAGGTGGCGTATCCCCAAATCCCATGGAGAATTCGCCTATTTGTAAATCGTACTGGTAAATGGTTATGTCCTCGTTGGGCAGCAGTGTCTTAACGATGGTATTGGCCCTATTGATATGTAATGTGGTCTCAAAGTCCTGTGCATCCGCCACGGGCCGGAAACCTATGTTCATATCTTCCATATCCCTGCTCACAGCAAACCTTGATTTTGTGGATAGACTTTTTGGGGGCTCCTGAAAGTCACCGCCCTTGATGATGAAGTAGCGTTCGTCTTCTTCGGTTTCTGGGGTGGAGGTCCATTCCCAAACATTGCCCAGCATGCCGAACAATCCAGACTCATTGGGTGCTGGACAGCTGACACAGCGGAGTTCTTTCGTCCTTTTTGGGGTGGCTGTTCCTTTGGCGGCCCATTCCCATTCGGATTCAGTGGGCAGTCGAAAAGGGATGTAGTAGCTATCTGAAATGTCGGCCAAATACCTTTCGGCTTCTTCCTTGGTGACCAAGGCAGGTAGGTTGGCCTCCTTGTTGGATAATTCTTTGGAAGGGGCCTCACCCCATAATTTTAATGATTCATTGTATTCCCCTGCACTGATGGCGTATTTGTAGATGTAGAAATGATGCCCATCCGCTTTGATTTCCACAAAGTCTTCTAAAAATCGGTCTTGCTGGGCCGTAGCGCCAAGACCTAATGAAAAAGTGGCAAGCAGTACAAGAATTTTATTTTTTTTCAATTTCAGGTTCATGTTTTTTCTGTAATGGTTTTGATGTATTCTGAACTACTGCCATCCCAATGACATTTTACACATCGGCCGTTTTGGAAATCGTGCTGGCAATTTTCATGTCCGTACAGGAAATGGGCACATTCGGGGCACAGTTCCTGCATAGGGGATGATGCGGCATAATAATCGCTCCCGCATTCGGAGCAGGTTTTTCTTATTTCCTTGTTCTTTGCTATCATACGGAAGATGTCCCTGTACATGCTTTTACAATCATTTCCTCCCGTAACCTCATTTGCATCTCTTTTTCCATTTGGTAAAATTGTTCAAGCAAGTCATGTTTCCATATCGTTTTATAGATGCCCGATTCTGTTGTAAACCCACTGAAAACTGATTGATAAATATCCAAAAAGGGTTCCGCTTTTGCCGAAGCATATAGCGGTAACCGTAACCGGACTTCCAGTAGGGAAAGAAAAACATCCAAAGGATGTGCTTTGCTTTCCATTTGTAAAATATCCTTCCAAATATCCTTGAAACTTATTTCCAGGTTTTCCATACCTTGATAGGCATAGTGAACCGTCCCGGTGGAAAAGGAACCAGCTTCCCAATGGGAATCGAACAGGGCTTTTTTGAAATAGTCCCCACCCTTTGTCCCGCTAAGGGAAAACCCCAAGAGGATGCCCGCATTGCAATCCGTGGAACAGAGGGTGCTGCCAAATTCATATAGTTTATGGAGCAGGCGCCCGTTTTCTGGAACTTTGCAGACAAGGGCAGGTACAAACTCTGAAAACAGGGATTTTTCCATTACTTCTTCAATTTCATGGGTGAAGATGCCCGTATGCTCCCCGCAATCGAAATGGAGCAGTCCCATTACGGCATTTTTGGAAATTTCGTGGTCGTCTTCCTGAAAGGCATATTCCAACAAAACGGGCACAATTGGCCGGTACCCCATGCTACCCAGCACATGGAACACTTCTGAATAATTGGGATTTACCAGGTTCTCCTTGTGTATGAATGTATTGTACAACCTGTGGGCATCCTCTTTTCTGCCAAATCGGTTAAAAATAGGGCGGAGCAGTTCCGGTCCTATGTCAAAAGGATGGTCAAAAACGGTCTGTATGAGGGTGTCGCCGTCTTCTTGCTTGCCGAACAGTATAACGGGGGTCAAGAGTGCTTCCATAATGGAAAAATCCTTTTCCCCGGGGTTTTCCCATAAATATCCGATAAATTCTTTAGTGGCTGGAAGCATTGTTTTCTAGGGTCAGGATATAGGGTTAAAAAGTATTCTCTTTGACCACGGGTTTTGGTCTTGCCCCCTTTAGTTTTGCCAAATGTAGAACGGCCTTGGCAAAGCGGTGGGCATTGTCCTCAACTTTAAAGCGCAATGTAAAGTCAGCTGCCGAGTAGCCATAGTTTTCCTTTACCTGTACATATACAGGATGGATGCCTTTGGGAAGGTTGAACCATAAGAGGAAATTAGTGCTGTTGGCGTCTGGGGGATATATGCCATAATCTAGGAACATCTTGCCAAAATCATTTATGTTTATGCGTTTTTCCGTAAAAGTGCTACCATACCCATTGGTTCCTTTAGTATATTCTTCCCTCAAAATAATCGTATTGTTTTCGATTTCCATTCGGGAGAAATAGTTTTCAGGGCCCCAAGGGGCTATCATTTTCAAACCATATTGTTCTAGCCATAGGATGGTTTCTTCCTCCGTTTGCGAATGGCCAATGGCACCCATGAGCATGAATAAAATGACTATTTTTTTCATTGCGGCAATGTTTGATATTGTTGTGTTTTAAAAGTAATGACCTTTGACATAACTATGGTCTTTGTTGTTGCAAAAGGGTTCAATCTTCTTTTATGATGATTGGTCTACCTACAGCTATACGAATAACGATTGTCCTGCCTGATGTTGTATTTGACCGAACTGCTCCTGTAATTTGCAATGGCTTGGTTTCGTGCCGATTCTGCTTCTGCGCGGCTATCATAAAGACGTCTGTTTCCAAAAGCATCGAATCCAATATTATAGCCATATGGGTTGTTGTATTGCGCCTCGAACCATTGGTCAAAGGCTGTGGCAATATGATCTATGGCATTCCGTCCATATCCATATTTGGAGGTATTGTCCCAATCACAGTTGGCTGATTTCACCTCTGAAAAGATAACATCATAGCTGTAATCACTGTTCTGATCCTTTTTGGATATTTCCAGATAGTAATAATAGGTTTTGTTCAATGTTTCCTCTTTGGGAATTGGATATAGGCTGAACAGTAAAGCACCGAATGTGATAAGAAATGGTTTCATATGGGTTTGTTTTTATGTTTGATGTGTCATTTTTATTGCTGCCATCAATAGGACTCTGATTTTACATATTCATTATTGGACCATTTATAGAGTTTCCATTCCCCTGTGGGCTTGCCATCACGGTATTCGCCAATCGCGTAGTTTCCGGTGAGCAAACGATCTTCTTTCCAGCGGCCCTCTTTTTGACCCTTTACATAGTTGCCCTCGGCAGTCACCGTTTTTGGTGCATGACCATTTTCATAAGATCTCCAAAATCCATCTTTGAGTCCATTCTCATAATACCCTTCTTCTTTCAGTACACCCCACTTATATCTTTTATAGGGTCCATGGTTTTTTCCGTTCACATAGTTGTTTTCCAGCCAAAGGGAACCATCTTCCTCATAGGAAATGCACTGTCCATGCAATTCCCCGTTCACATAAGTGCAATCGGAGATTACCTGGCCGTTTGCCCAAAATGATCTGTTGCGAGTAATCTTTCCTTCGTTGTAATCAATGATCATGGAAACACTCCCATCCTCATGGAACTCTTTGTGTTCGCCATGAAGGGTATCATCTTTATAGTGCTCGATGACGCGGGTCTTGGGAGGAGTATTTTTCAGTAAATAGTCTTCCGTTGGAAAGTATAGTTTCCATTCCCCATGTTTCTTATCGCCAAGGATCTGGCCTTCCTGTAGCACTTTTCCATATCCATACTCTTGGAGATAAGTGGCCTGTCCGTTCTCGAAACGTATTTTTCGGCCAATGTTGCCATCTTGGTAATTTTGGGTCCATTCCCCGGATTGTTTTCCATTTTGGTAGGACCCTAGGGTACTGATTGTCCCGTTCTCGAAATAAGAGGTATAGGAGCCGTGTAAATTTCCATTCACCATTTGGGCCCTTTCCCTGATTTTTCCATTGGGATAATAGATCAAGGTGTCTTTTTGCGCAAAGGCCAGTGCGGAGAGGAACATAAGACAAGTAAATATCAATAATTTTCGCATAGGATTTTATTGTATGGTTTTGGTCAATTTCACTGAAGGGTCCTGTATGACCCCTGCCAGCATTTCGGCACTCAATTTGGCCGTTACCACTGCACTGTCATGGGGTGAGAGCAAATTGGCCCATTTGAGCACTTTGTTCATGTCACCCAACAAAGCGGTGATTTCTGAAATCTCGAAGGTGTCTTCCTCGTTATCGGTCGTGTCATTAGAAATTTCTGCGGTTGCATCGATATCTTCCACCGCTTCTGAGCTCCATTGGATCCGTCCCAAAAAGGAGTAGTTTTTCAATGTTTTGTTCAACATTCGGATATTTTCCATGGCCTTGACCCCAAACTTGCTGTTGGAATTGTAAACAAAGGTTGCCGGCATCACGATACCGTCTTCGTTCACATAGTGAATGATCAATTTTGAAGCATCCACATTGGCCTTGCCCACTTTTGCCCCACCGGTCTGCGATGCGGCACTCACAATGGTCTGCGCCATCCTTCGGCCCACATCGGCACCGACCCTTTTAAGCTCCCTGCCCTCTGCCAGGTCCACGACCTCAAGCTCCAAAATGGCGGCCAATGGGATTTGGCTGAACTTGTTTTTTAAAGGGGTGTTTTTTTCCTGCTCTTGGGGACTGGAATGATGGAATTCCAGAATCCCATCCTTTATCTGGGCCACGGTGAACTGTTGTTTCAACTCGGAAGGCCTCAACAGATTGGCACCGGGAAGCCCACTCACATAACGGTGGAGCGGTACGGTATAATTCTCACTCGCCTCTGAGATGCTTTTTTGCAAGGCAAGGCTTTCATAGTTTTTTCGGTTTCTGATGTTTTCCGCTTCTGCTTTCGTATAGGTGGCAGTGCCCAACATTTCGGCATACTGTTGTTCGGAAGCATTGTCCTTGGTGTCCTTTTTGGCGGCACTCCGTTCTGCTTGTGCGCCAGACGTATCGGCACCGTAATCGAACGCTTTTTGCTTAAGGTTGGTGAACCAGTTGTAGAAGCGCAGGACAAATGGCAAGACGAGGAGCACCCACCAGTATTCCAAAATGGCGGATTCCATACTGTCATACCCTTCAATGACCCATAAGAGAATCGCCCCGGTAATGAAAAGAACGAGGGTAAGTTTAAAGTTTTTCCAAATTTTCTGTATCATGGTGTTGGTTGATTTTTTGGTTATTGATGTTGTTCCTTTTTTAGGTGAACTGAAAGGATAGGTTGCTTGGCCCTTCTCATAGTTTAGGGTTATTTCTGAGAAAGGAATTTGAATTGAAAATGAAGAAGTTGGCTTTTTTCATGATCAAGTTTTTTAGGTATAGATTTAGGATTATCAACAAAAATAGCCCTGTACGGCAATTGTCCACAATACCCAATTTTGGGTATTTTGATTGTGTGGCACACCCTATAACGTTGAAAATGACTGTTTTTATATTTAGATGTAACCTTTTCTGATACAGTCGGCTACCAATTCTGAGGTGTTCTTTGCGTTGGATTTGCGCAGAATGTTTTTTCGGTGGGTGAAGACCGTCTGGATGGAGATGTTCAGTTCCTTGGAAACTTCATCGGTGGACCGCCCTTTTGCCAACAACCGAATGACCTCCAGTTCCCTCTTGGTAAAGGATGGACGCTGTATTTCATAATCAAAGGGAACGAAATTGTCAAAAACATGATCTTCGAACACGTCGATCTCAAGGAAGGAAGGCTCCCCGTTCAGGCCGATGAGGGACAGTTTTCGGTTGCCCACAGAGGTGATGTGGTTGATGTCGGTATGGGTGCCAAAAACCTTCAACAGTGCTCCATTTTCTGTGGTCTTCAGGGTAATGGTCTGCATCAGGAACAATCTGTAAGTGCCGTTGGCCACTCTTTCGCGTAGGCTATAGGTAATCTTATAGTTGACTATCTTGTCCGGGGTGATGCAGTTTTTTAGAAAGTGGGCCACCACATCTTCGCACCGAAGAAAAAAATCAAGGTCGTCAGGGTGTATCGCATTGATGAACCTATCCAACGACAAATCGTTCGGTGCTATGCCCAATAAGGTCTGCACAGAATCGCTCACTACGTCCAAGGTAAGGGTAGGGGAGTCAATAATGTAATAGTAATATGGTCCAGGACAAAAAAGGTTGGCCATATAGTCAACAATGTTGACCGCTTTGAGCTCTACCGATTTTTTGGCCAGGTAATTACTGTGCGATTTCCAAATGTCCACAACGACTTCATGGTTGGTTTTCATGTGCTCATGGATAAAATAGGCTCAGCCAGTTCTAGGAAAAACAGGAAATAGTTGGTTTTTAGTAGGTTAATATAAGATAAAAATGTAAATTTTGGAAGTTTGTACTGTTGAACCCATGTGCAAAGATTGTACTATTGAGGAATTTCTTCGACCAGTATTTCCTTTCCTTTTTTATCGTAATATGTACAGGTCATTTTTTTCATGGATATGGCCCATTTCTCTATGCCCATTTGGGCACTCATGGCTATAAAAGTGGGATAGTCCGTATTCCCTTTTTGGTGCTCTTTCAACTCAATCATGAACTGTTCCCTGTTGCACTCATCCGCAATGGCTATGGCCTCGTATTTGGCAGGTGCCTTGATGGTATATCCATTGGTCCCGTGATAGTCAACATGCCCATCAGCCACATAGGTTTCATATTGGGTGACCCCCAGGTTTTTGATCTCCTGTATGTAAGCTGGAAAATCCGCCCCTGACTTTACTTTGCCATGTGCGGCCTTGATTTGTTCTATGGTAAACATGGTCCTCTGTTGTATGGTTTGTGTGGTTTCTATAAATGTAATGGAAAATCATTCGCAGCAAACATCAAAATAATCTTGTCCGGAAGGACAAAACCAAAGAAACATATTTCAAGGTTCTTTCGCCCACAAACAATCCACATGGGGGTGCAGCCATAAAAAAGTTACGGGAAACCGGGGATTGATTTTTCCTTTCAGGAGGATGGTAGTGGCTTCTTCCTTTCCGTTTCCACAGATCAATAAGATGATTCTTTTTGCAGACAGGATATTTTGCATTCCCAACGTCATTCCATATTCCGGTCTTTGCGGCAGTTCGCTTACCATGCCGTGCGCTTTGGATTCCTCCGACAGTTCGGCAACATGGCAAAAAGGTTGGAGCGCATCGGCAGGTTCATTGAAACCGATATGTCCGTTCTTTCCTAGGCCCAGAATGCATAGATCTATCTGTTCTTTTTTTTCGATGAGCTGTTGAATCCGGGCACATTCGGCTTCGGGGTCTTTAGGGTTGGGAACAAAACCTGTGTAGCGATCGTTGGTTATTTTAAGGGGATGGAGCAGTTGCTCTTGCAAATAGCGCTCACAAGAACTTGGATGGTCTGCGGGAAGCCCTCCCCATTCATCCAATTTTAGGACATGCAGCTCCTCAAAAAGTTTGGGGTCGTCCACAAAGGCATCTGCCAATAGCCGATACGTTCCTGTGGGTGAATTGCCCGTTGCGGTGCAGAGTTCAAGGTCTTTTTTTTGTGCCAATTCATCCATGATGATCTTGGCGGCATGGGCGCTCATTTGCCCATAATGGTCAAAAGTGTGTATGTTCATCACGCCCAAGCATTTTCACCAGTATACGGAATGCAGCCTTCAAACCTGCCGGGGACAGGGTTGTACCGAAGTGCCTTCGTGGCGCCGGGTTCGGAGGAGAAATATCCCCACAAAGTGAGCTCTTTCAGCATACCAAAGAAATGGGGTCTGCCCGATAACCGGTAATTTCTTGCCTCATCATCAAACTGGGTCAAGAGTTCCAACTTTTGTTCCTGGGTCAGGTCAAGAAACGTTTTTCCGTATGTTTCTTCAGATTTTTCGGTAATGGTTTCGAGTCCGTTGATGAAGATGGAAGTCTCATCAAGGTCATAACAATCGTTCACCATGGTTTTGATGAATGTTCCCACATGGGCCGCCTTGGCACCGGGTGATTCCTCGGTGTCCGGGAGAATGGTCTCGCCGATTTCATCCAATAACGGCACATCGCTATCCGTGATCAGTTGCGCCCTTTTTTTGGGGGGAGCGGAACAGCCCGACAAAAATAGTTCGGCTCCGATGATACTGCTGCCCAGGGCAATGGTCGTTAGTTTTAAAGCTTCTCTTCTTTCCATGGTTTGGTCTTTATAACTACTGCTTCCATAATTTATAAGGTTTGTCCACTTCGGTCTTGAAGGGCAGTTCCACTTTTTTTCCAGAACCTGCCGATTCGTAAGCCGCAAAAATGACCTCTAGAACGGCCCTACCATCCTCCCCGGTCACCAAGGGTTGTTTGTCGTTTTTGACACAATCCACAAAGTGTTCAAACTCTTGGGGAAAGCCATAATTCCAACTTTCCTCATACATAGTGTAGCTCCATCCAATGGTATTGCCTGCTTTTTCCACTGCGTAGCCGACCCCTTTGTTGCTATAGGTCTGTATGGAACTGCCTTGGAGCAAATCGGCGTAGGCGACACCCTCCGATCCATGTATCTCCGCTTTGTCGTCCATGCCGCCCAGTTTGGTCCAGCTTTCCTCCATCATGGCCACTACACCATCCTCAAATTCCAAAATGATGATGGCATTGTCCTCTCCCTTGGTTTTATCCGCATGGACACTGGTCATCATTTGCGCATATACCGATTTGATGGCCTTTCCGGGGTGCAGCCAACGAAAAAACTGGATGGCATGGCAGCCCATGTCCATAGTGACCCCGCCACCGGACCGTTCCACGTCCCAGAAATGATCGGCGTGTGGCCCATCATGCTTTTCGGATTGTTTGAAGAGCACAGGTTTTCCCAGGGCACCTTCATCCAAAAGTGCCTTCATGCGAACGTATTTTGGGGCAAAGCACAGTTCTTCGGCATACATGAGCTTCACATTGGCCTCTTTGCATGCTTCTATCATGAGGTCGGCTTCCTTCAAGTTCATGCACAGGGGCTTTTCAACCACGACATGCTTGCCCGCTTTTGCAATTTTCAGTGTGATCTCACAGTGAAGATAATTGGGTGCCCCGATGACCACCATGTCAATTTCCGGCATGGCCAGCATCTGGTCCAGATCGGTAAAATGGTTGGGGATATTGAATTTTTTTGCAAAGTTCTTGGCATTTCCTTTGGTGGGGGACATGACCGCCAAGATTTCCGCATCCGCAACTCTGTCCAATGCGTCTGCGTGTATGCTCGATATGAATTGTGAACCTACGAGTCCGATTCCTACTTTCTTGTCCATTGTTGCACTTTTTTTATTATAGAATCCCATTTTTGAATTGTGCCACGGCATAAGTGGCCGCGCGGGCCGTAAGTGCCATGTACAGGATGGAAGGGCTTTGGTTCCCTGTACTGGTCATACAGGCACCGTCCGTGACAAAGACATTCTTGCAGGCATGCAATTGGTTGTGCTCGTTCAAAAGGGAGGTCTTTGGGTCTTTGCCCATCCGTACACCACCCATTTCGTGGATGTCAAGGCCAGGGGCCTGTTTGTTGTCGAGAGTCTCAATGTCCGTACAACCCATTTGTTCCAACATTCTTTGGCTTTCGACCAAAAAATCGTTGACCATTTTATCATCATTTTCGTCATAACCTACATCGGTAACCAAAAGGGGGATGCCCCAATCGTCCGTCTTGTCAGGGCTAAGATATACCCTGTTGGAAGCCTTGGGAATGGTCTCGCCCTGCATATACATATAGATGCGCCAATCGCCAGGCTTACTGATTCGGTGCTTAAAGTCGGCCCCAAGTTGAGGGACATTATCGGGCACTTCTTCGGTCCTGTTCCGATAACCTCCGGTAAAAATGGTATAACCGCCCACAAAGTCGGTATCCTGTTCCTTGAGGTTGCGGTAATTGGCGATGATGCATTCCGAAGGTCTTGATCCATAGTAGTATTTATCCTCGAATCCACTGATTTTTCCACCAGCACTGGCCCTATAATTATGGAAACCGACATATCTCCCCAATAGGTCATGGTCATTGCCCAAGCCGTTTGGAAAGCGTTCCGATCTTGAATTGAGCAGGATCAGGTTGGAATTGAGCGCCGATGCATTGACAAATATGATACGGGCATTATAGATGATTTCTTCTTTGGTGTTCGTGTCGATGACCTTGACCCCTGAAGCTTTTCCGGAAGCATCATCATAGATGATGGAATGCACTACGGAAAACGGACGTATGGTCAGGTTCCCGGTTTTTTCCGCCCAGGGCAAAGTGGACGCGTTGGAACTGAAATATCCTCCAAAGGGGCAGCCCCGCATACACTTGTTTCGGCATTGGCATTTGCTCCGACCTTGGTCCAGATGGATTTGCTCCGGCTCACTAATGTGGGCCCAACGGCCTTGTGCCAAGTACCTTCCGGGAAACTGTTTTTCAAGAACATCCTTCATGTGTTCTTCCACACAGTTCAGTTCGAAAGGGGGAAGAAATTCGCCATCGGGCATGGCTTCGATGCCGTCCTTGTTACCACAGACCCCTATGAATTTTTCCACATGGGAATACCAAGGTGCGATATCATCATAACCAATCGGCCAGACTATCCCGTAGCCATATTTTTGGGGCGCCTTGAATTCATAATCGCTCCAACGTTGGCAGGCACGCCCCCAGATGAGTGACTTACCGCCCACTTGATAGCCCCTGATCCAATCGAACGGTTTTTCTTGGATGTAGGGATGATCGGCATCCTTGATGAAAAAATGGGCCGTGTCCTCCCCAAATCCAGAAGCTTTGGTGATCAGGGGGTTTTCTTGGTAGAACTCCTTGGTCATCCTGCCGCCATGGGCAAAATCCCAAGGGTCCATGGTCATGGTCGGGTAGTCCTTGATGTGCCTTACATCGCGTCCCCGTTCCAATACCAGGGTTTTGAGACCCTGCTCGCAGAGCTCTTTGGCCGCCCAACCCCCGGATATGCCCGATCCGATCACGATGGCATCAAACTGGTTTTCCATTGGAGATATGTTTGTGTTTTCCATTTCCGTTTTGCATTTTGAAGAAAACCGTCAATTCGAGTGAAATTCCAGAGGAATTTTGTATCGAGAATAGGTTTTGAGCTTGAAATTTTGGTTCTCGATACAATTTTTCTTTCGAAAAATCACTCGAACTGACATATTCCAGCCAAAATGCCCAACAGGTTTCCTTTAGTCTTAAAGTTATAAAACCTTTTGTACAATTTTAGGTTTTCGTTCCTCACATATTGGTCTATCTATGAGGGATTTCTTGTTCGGCGGATTATGGCCAGATTTCCAAAGGTGGTTGTTTCATCCGACACTCTTTTTGTAAATTACCCCATATTTTTTGTAAAATCGTGATGGACAATGATCAAAGAGGCAGATTTAAAGCGCTTTTACTTTGAACTGGATGAGGAGACACCTGTCCAAGTGCTTTTGAACAGGCATGAAGATGTTGGTGAAGGCTGGTTCGATATGCATTATGAACTGGAACTGGGGGTAGTGGTCGAAGGAAGAATGGTCCGGGAATACTTTGGTCACAAGGATGAAATTGGACCCGGGGACATCTGGCTTTGCAATATGTGGGAGCCACATGGTTTTGAGATTTTGGAGGCCCCCTGCGAAGTGGTCGTTTTTGTAGTGGACCCAAAATATGGGGCCACATCCCATTTTCTGAACAAGGATATTTCCAGGGCATTCATGGCACCACCTGCCGAAAGACCAAGGACATTGTCCAACTCAAAGCAGGAGATGAAAGGTTTGGCCAAAAAGGTCCAGATACAGTTTTCCGAAGATGATGATCCTGATTGGGCCAAGCTTTATTTCTTCCAGACCATACTTTCATTGATTGAAAAATGGGAGCCGCAGCGCGTTGTGACCAGTTATGGCTCCCGAACATCCATTCAAGGGGCCCTTCGGTTGATTTTTAGGGAAAGACGATTGATCACCACCAAAGAGGCGGCATCGGTCTGTAATATGTCGGTCACCAAGTTTACCGCCCTGTTCAAGGACCTCATGGGGTCAACTTTCTCTGATTTCGCGCTACAATACAGGATAAAGGGTGCCGCTTCCCAATTGAAGAACTCGGACCTTACCCAAGAGGCTGTGGCACTGAATTGGGGATTCACCGATGCAAGCCATTTGCACAAACATCTTTATCATGTGGTGGATAAAAAGTGTTGAACCACTTGGCCGACCATAGTTTTTTTACTCAAAGATCTCACCAATGGGCCTTCTGTCCGAGGCATCGGGCAGGGGAATATCCAAAAGCATCGACAAGGTGGGCGCTATTTGTGTGATGGTATGCGGAGCAACGCTCCATCCTTGTTTCACACCCCATCCGTACCAGAGCATGGGCACGTGCGTATCCGTGGTGTAGGCCGTTCCGTGGGTGGTCCCGTAATCCCGCTGGTCCATCCAGCCGGGAAAGGAGTGCAGGAGAATGTCCCCCGAATTTTTGGAGTTATAGGCATTGCGCACAAACTCACCTATGGTGCTGTTCGTCAAATTCCATTCGTGAAGGGCGGGAACAAAAACCTCTTTTACGCTGTCCAAATTTTGCAGGTATAGGGCCGCTTTTTTAAGGAGTTCTGGGTTGGTCCTTATTTCTGGGGCCAAATAGACTTGGGTATTGTCGATAAAGGAGACGCAGTTTTGGATCCCGGATTCCTTGGAAAGGTATTCATTCAGCCCTTGGCCTATCAGATTGGGGTCATAGCTGCTACCGGGAAGTCCTTTTTGTTCCAAGAACCCGGGATGGTCACTGGCAGCATGGTCAGCGGTAAGGAACACCAAATAGTTGCCTTTGCCCACAGTTTTGTCCAAATGGCCCAATAGCCGTGCCAACTCCCTATCCAACCGCACATAAGTGTCCTCCAGTTCTTTGGAGCGAATCCCAAAATAATGTCCCACATAGTCGGTGCTGGAATAGCTCAAGGCGAGAAAATCCATGTCCTTGCCTTTTCCAAGGCCTTCCCCATCTATTGTGGCCATGGCCATTTCCGTTACTACGGTATTTCCGAAGGGCACCTCGGTGAGCATGGCAAAATCGCCATTTTGTTTTCTCAGTTTTTTCAGGTTATAGGGAAAGGTGCTTTTTTTGTTGCCCTTGTAGATTTTTTCAAAAGGCGAATCATCAGGATTGCTGTTCTGGTAGCGTTCCATGGGCAAAAAGGGAGCCCAGGTCAGGTTCATCAGGGAATCGGAAAGTTTTCTTTTGTTGAAAGCGATGAGCCAATCCGGCAATTTTTCCGCATAGTACGAACTGCTGATGAAATTGCCATTTCCCGAATGGTACCAATAGGCATGATCGGCCATATGCCCGGAAGGAAATATTGCAGAACGGTCCTTCAGGGAGACCCCGACCACTTTGGATCGCCCATTGGTGGTCAGTTTCAGCTCATCCGTAATGGTATTGGCCATTAGGTTCTTGGGAGATCGGGAGTAGTTTTCCTTTTTGTTGGGATCCATGGAAGCTGGGTCGTCCACCAGTGAAACTTCCATATCCTCCGCACAATAAACGGTCCTGCTCTCCGCACGGCTATACCAGTTGTTGTTGACAATCCCATGATGTGCAGGCGTTGTCCCGGTATAGACGGAAGAGTGCCCGGCCCCGGTGGTAGTGGGCACATAGTTATAGTGCATGTTCTTAACATTGAAACCTTCGCCCATCAAGCGTTTAAAACCATCGGCTGTATAATTGTCCTGAAAACGGTAGAGGTATTCAGCTCTCATCTGGTCCACTACGATGCCGACCACCAACTTTGGTTTGGCTTCTTGTTGGGCGGACACCATATTCAGGAAACATAGGGACACCATGAGGACTTTGGGCAAATGGCCCATGTTGAAAAAAGATTTCATGTGCTTGGATTTATGGATAAAAAATGGATTGTATGGATAGGGGATTTCAAGTATATTATATACGCTAATATACGGCCCTAAATACTTTCATACAATATCTTTTTGTTTCATTTTGTTATTTTTGTCGACCCATATTCGTGAATTTGAGATTTAATCGTTCCTTTTTGGAATAGATGGAGATAAAATCCTACTGCATTGGAAAAAGCGCAAAATGGATATGGGAAGAAGTCGGGAGATGCAAGCATTTGCTCCAGAATGTATACCTTTAAGCGATACAGCTATCATACAGGACACACTAACTAACCATTATTGAATGAATACGGTAGAACGGCACAAACATATCCTCGAGAAAATTCAACAAGAGGGACAGATCAAGGTTCAATACATTTGTGAGACCATGGATATTTCGCCGGTCACGGCACGGAAAGACCTCAAGTTTTTGGAGGAAAAAGGATTGTTGTACCGGGTGCATGGGGGGGCGACACTGATCAATCCCTATACCATTGACAAGCACGTCAATGAAAAAGAGAAGATCCATTACGATGAAAAATCGAAGATTGGGGCGGCAGCCGCAAAGTTGATCACGCCAAATGATTCCATCCTGATTGCATCGGGCACAACCGTACTGGCCCTTGCCAAGAGTATTGTGCCCCAGGAAAACCTTACCGTGATTACCTCTGCCTTGAATGTTGCCTTGGAACTCAACAAGCATTTGGAGATTGAAGTGATACAGTTGGGCGGTGTGCTTCGCAAGCGTTCTTCTTCTGTGACGGGGCTTTATGCGGAATCCATTTTGCCCGACTTTTCATGTAGTAAGTTTTATTTGGGGGTCGATGGGATCGATCTTGATTTTGGATTGACCACGGCCAATGTGATGGAGGCCCACCTGAACAGGGAGATGATCAAGGTTTCACAGAAAACCATCGTTCTGGCGGATTCCACCAAGTTCAGCAAACGAGGTTTTGGCCGCATCTGCGGCTTTGAGCACATTGATGAGATCATCACCGATCAAGGAATTTCCAAGTTTACCCAAAATGCCTTGGAAGAGTATGGGATCAAGGTGACCATCGTCTAGTTTTTTCCAATTGCAAGGGATATTGGCTGGGTTTCGAAATTCATGAAAAACCTTTTATTGAGGTTCCGATAAATTTCCTTATATTTCGATTACTTTCTATAATTTGATTCTAAAATGAAATTTCCTGCTAACCGAGTGATTCTCTATACGGCCTTGTTGGGCACTGCGAGCGTTGTGGCCCAAACTGAAGAAATCAATAGGGATTATCGCCCCCGAACCTATGATGTCCAAGTACGTCAGTTCAAAATCTATCCCGATACCACGGAAGATATTATATTCTTGGGCAACAGCATCACGGCCCGTGCACAGTGGAACGAATTGCTGCAACTTCCACAGGCCAAAAACCGTGGAATTTCAGGGGATACCACTTTTGGCATCTTGGAACGTTTGGATGAGGTGACCGAAGGACAGCCTGCCCAAATTTTCCTGCTGATCGGAATCAACGATATTTCTAGGGACTTTCCTGATGAGGAGATCATACAGAACTATGAGACCATCATCACCCGCATACAAAAGGAATCACCGAAGACCCGATTGGTGGTACAGACGATTCTGCCCGTCAACAGCAGTTTCGGGGAATATGAAAGGCACTACAATAAGGATGGGCATATTGCCAAAGTGAACGAGGGGATCGAGCAATTGGCCGAGAAGTACGGATTGACATTAATTGATATCCATCCTTTGTTTTTGGACGAATCGGGCAGTTTGAAGGCTGAATATACAGATGAAGGCCTACACCTGAATGAAAAGGGATATTTGCATTGGGCAGAAATCCTACGTCCTTATTTTGAATAAGAAAATCGGAATCCTGCCCGTAATCAAAAATCAGAATTGCTAACTATTTTTGTGCCGACAAAAGGTCGAAAAGCCGCTCTGGCTCATTGGTGGTAATGAAGTCGACCTTTTTCTGGATCATGTCCATCATATCTTCCTCCGTATTTACGGTCCAAACATTGACGGTCATATTTTCCTTATGTGCCTCTTCGATCCATTCAGGATGGCTTCTATAGACTTTGATGTTGTAGTCGATGCTGGTGTATCCCGATTTCTTGGCCTCGGAAGGTGCCATGTCACCATTGAGGTAAGCCACTTCGGACCCAGGCGTCAATTGACTGACCAAAACCCCTGCATCAAAATCAAAAGTGATGTACTCCACCTGATCTTCACCCCCCAGTTGTTTTACCAATGCCACGGCCTTTTCGGTCAATAGTAGGGTATGCTCCTTGCCTGATGGCGCTTTTTTGATCTCGAGGATCAAACGGGTCTTGTCCTGTTGGAGCCCTTCTTTCAGATAAGCTTCCAGCGTAGGGATTTTTTCGCCGTTTGGAAGGGAAACGGACAGTAAATCGGCATAATTGGTATGCTCAATATCCATCCCCATAAAGTCGGCATCATGGTTTACCACCGGAACACTGTCCAAGGTCATGTGGACATCAAACTCGGCCCCATAACAGCCCAACTCGATGGCATGTTTCAATGCGGCGATGGAGTTTTCGGGCAGACCCTGTGTTTTCCATGCTCCCCTGTGGGCGATGACACGGGTTTCCGTACCTATTTCTTGTGAGCAGGATACGTTTGAAAGTAGGAGGGGGAGCATTAAAAATGCTCCCCGTCTTATCAATTGAGAATAAATGGATGTTAATTTCATAATGATTGTTGAAATGTCTGTAATTTAATCAATGCGAATGAATCGGATCAGATTATGGCCGTTGAAAATGCCTTTGGGCGTTCCATACTTTCGGTATAGACCCTGCCAAAACGATCGGTTACCTTGATTTCCAATGTAGAATTCGGTGCCGCTGCCTGAACCTTGAACAGGTGGGCAGCTTCATTGGTTGTGAAAGACCCTGTGGGTTGTGCACCAACGTTCAATCTCTTGGCTTCATAGGAAATGATATGTAAGGGATCCAATGTTTTGACCCTGGAAATAGCCAAGGGTTGCCCGTTCTCACTTACCTCAATTTGCCATTGGTCGTCATAGCCCCAGATATTGATCAAAACCTCATTATTGGAATTGGGCTGGGCATAAGGTCCGGCATATAGGGCCATGTCCTCTTCCGAGGCATTGGGAGCAAACTCGGCCGCTGTGATGTGGACCATGTTCAGATCGTAGGCCCGGAACTGGTAATCGGTATCAAAGCCAATGCTCTTGTACTGCCACTGCATTTGGTTGCCATTGATTTCCCAGATTCCATATCCTCCAGGGCTTCCGTCCTTGCAGATGTGGTTTCCGGCATAACCTTCGCGACCTGTCCACCACCATGTGGCACAAATGGCCGCGGTATTGTGTTCCATGACACCCAGTTCTTCCTCAACCGTATAGTTGATGTGGGTGTGCCCTGTAAGGATATGTACTGTGGTGAACTCTTGAAGGTTGGCCATGAGCTCTGGTGCATTGTCCAATTTATAGGCGTTGACCTGATTTCCGCTTCCGTCCAGTGAAGGATTGCCATAAACGGGTGTGTGTGTTGCAATCACAATAGGGGTGCTCTTGTCGGTGACCGTGGCCAAATCCTTTTTCAGCCATTCCAACTGTTCCGTGGACAAACGCTCCCTATAATTGCGGCTTCCAACAGTTCCTTGCGAACCGCCAGAGTTCAAGTATTCTACATCATCAAGGACCACATAATGGATCTGGCCCAGATTGAAGGAATAGTAGGTCGGGCCCAAAATGTTCCTATACCGATCTTCGGCCAAGCGATCGTTGGCGAAATATGGGTCGTAATCGTGGTTGCCGATCACGTTGAACACCGGGGAATGCAATTGGTTCATGTATGGGATATAGTCGTTGAGCCCAAATCCATTGCTATACCAATAAAGGTCCCAGGTCATGTCGCCTAGGGTGAGCACATATACTTTTTTACCTGCTGCGGTGTATGAATCGATCATGGCATTCACATCGGGAAGAACCATATTCTGGAACTGTTCCAAATCGTTGTTTCGGTTGGCCAAGTGCCAATCGGCCATGGTCAATACCACATGCTCTGCATTGTCGGTCTCTATCAATGAAAAATCGTGCTGTTCCACTGAGCCGGCACTGGTCGTGAGCCGTTTGAAGAACTGTGGTGCATTTCCGTTGTTGGGAACTTCGTAGTTTCCTGGCACGGAGATGAACACAAATCCAGATGCTTTGTTGGAAGGTAGGTAATAAATGCCATCCTCGTCGGTAGTGGCGACCTCGTGACCATCGGAGACCACAACGCCAGCTACTCCAACGCCATTGCTGAACACGATTCCCTTGATGGTCATTCCTTCAATATCCGGAATGTCAGACTCGGCAACGATGTTCAGTTGAACGGTACCCAATCCCAAGGTCTCCCCACTTCGGGAGAGCACCAAGCGGTATCCACCAGAAGGAATTTCGGTAGGTAGCACAAAAGTGGCTGACGCTTCCGTGATGGAGCCAATGGATGTGGTAAAGGTTTTGGAGCCATCCAAAGTGGAAATCCATTCAATCTGGTCGCCGACCTTGAATCCTTTTCCATTTAGAATGAACTCACTCCCGGCCGAGGCATTGATCACCGGAGGTACGGAGACCCCGGTGATGCCCAGGCCATTGTTCGGGGGTACGTCATTATTGCTGTCGGAACTGCAGGCAATCAATCCAAAAAAAGGAAAATTGAGAGTGGTGATGGAGGCGAGGCCCCCAATACCGGTTTTTACAAACTTTCTACGGGTATGCTTCATTGGATATGCCTAGTTGATGATTACTACTTTGATGTCGTCGATAAAGATCCTGTTCTTGCCCGCTCCTACACCATTCAGGTCAAAGGCTCCTCCAAGAAAACGCAGTTGTGTCTCGGCGGTTGCTCCTGTAATGGTGAAAGTGTAGGTGCTGCTTTCGTCTTCCCAAATCAGGATACACTCTGGATCGGCATCATAGTCAGGGTAATTGCTGACGGTGAACGAAGGAACGCTGGTAGTGCCGGGGCCCACAACGCCGACCACAAGGTTGTTGTCGTCTTGGGTTCCGCCTGCCGTTTCGTAAGGAACGGCCTTGAAGGTGACCTGTACATCGGTAGGTCCATCCAGTGCTGTCAGTGGGGGAGAGATAAGGTCGCCGCCATAATTGGTCTTGCCGAGTTTCACAAACCCTGGACGTGCATAGACCACTTTTTGGTTGTTGGTAAAGGTATTCTCGGTACTCGTCCAACCTCGGGCTAATTCTTCCTCGGTCCACCCATCATCAATACGCTTTTCACCTGCCGTTTCATAAAAAATAGTGTTTCCATAGGTGAGCCAACTGAAGTCCTCTTCCAGAATAACATTACCGGCAGACTGTATGATCTGTACTTCTTCCGAGAGGCCATTGGTGGTTGATTGGATGGTCAGCGTGATGCTTCGCTCTTCCCCGGTATTTTTATCGGCTTCCAGTACCAAGGCATTTTCTGATTGTTCCACTCCCGTGATCCAACTTTCATCATTCAACATATAGGTCCATTCTACGTTGGTGTCCAGTGAAATATTCACAGTTCCTCCAGCCGATGGCACAGAGATGCCATTCTCGGCATTGAGAATGGTTATATAGGGCACATTGGCCTCTTGGTCTATCCGGAACAGAACGGGCTGCTCTTGTCCGTCCACCACAAAGGCGAAATTGGCGGTCCTGCCTTCGAAAGAGTCATTGGGGTCCACATTGAACCTGAATATACCGTCATTGTCCCCTTCGCTGGGAAATGCCTCTACCCAATTGTTATCGGATTGTGCGACCACTTTCCAATCCCTGTTGGAGCGAACCACATATTTTTGGCTGATGCCTTCCACGCTCACGGAAAGGGAGGTGGGGTCTTCCTCGATCATGAAATAAGGTTCGCCCATGCTTTCGCCTCCGTTGTCGTCATCACAGGACACGGCAACGAAGCAGGAAACGACCAATGCCCAAAACAACTTCGGGAACGATTTCACTATACTGTTTTTACTATACATCATCTTGAGATTTTTCTAATGTTTGGATTTTGTTTTAATCAATGGCTTCCTTGCTCCACCACACAGGGGTCTTCATATTGTTTTCCCCTCCCATGCGGCTCAATGCTTCTTGGGCATTTTCCCCATTGGTGGCCATGGTCGTGTTCGGGTAGGCAAACCGGGTGGGCAAAATAAAGTCATTGTATATGGCCCCATCACCTATGGTGAGTTCGGGATAACCGGTACGTCTGTACTCATGGTAGGCTTCCATGCCCACCCAGAAAAGGGCGAGGAACTTTTGGTTGGCGATGAGCTCTTCCTTGTTCTCCAGACTGTCCCATGATGCCAGGTCCGATGCCAAAAAGGCGGTAATGTCCTCGTTGGAAATGGTTACAGGTGTTTCACTGTACTGCCCAAGGGGGGCCCATTTTTCGATGGAAGCCGTGATGGCCGTTTCATAATATTGTCTGGCGGCGGATGCTCCTCCGGGGATCAGTCCTTTGAGCGCAGCTTCTGCAAAGATGAACTGCACCTCGGCATAATCCATGAAAAAGCCTGGGGCATCGGCACGGCAGAAAACGGCCGCGTTGAGCCAGGAAGTTCCCCTGTCCACATTGCTCTGCTCAGATTCGGTACAGCCGGCCACGGTGCCCTTCCAAACAAAGGGAAGATTGGGGTCTGTGTTCGGATTTTTCTTTCCGTAAATCGCCAATCGGGGATCTTCATAAATCTGCTCGTCACTTTCATTGGTCAGAACGGTCATTTTTATGAGCTGTTCCGTAAGCTTTCTTCCTGAGCTGGTAAAACTTCCCTCATTGGTGTTGTTGAATTCACTTCGGTACGGGTCGTTTCCGGAGAAAACAACAGTGGCGTTGTCATCATTGGAAGTGAAGACAGGATACCTTGATGGGTTGTTCAGGATCTCGGTCATTTTGCTGCCCGAATTCATGGAGCTTCTTCCGCTTACACGGCTCAATAGGCGTAGGTAGAGGGAATTGTTGAACTTCCTCCACTGGTTCATGGAGCCGCCGTACATGCCATCCAAAGCAGGTTTGATGAAGGTTGGGTTGGTGGCATAAATGTCATTGGCCTCTTCTAGTTCGGCAAACATTTGTCGGTACACCTCTTCTTGGGAATCAAACTTGGGTTTGATCACCCCTTCATCGGAAAGGGCCAAAAAGGCCTCGGTGTAGGGAATATCCCCAAAGATGTCGGTCAGGTTGGATAGGTACAATACTTTCAATGTGATGGAAATGGCTTCCAAGGATGGGTCTTCCTGCTCAATGCTCAAATCGTGCATGTGCAATGCATTGTTGGCATATCGTGCATAAAAGTTCCATACGCTTTGCCAGTTGGCATCACTGATGAAATAACGGTGCTCTTGGCGGGTGGTTCCCCCGGTAAAGGCCGTGAACTGGATGAGCTCATTGTTCCAGAACCAGGTATAGTTCTGCCAGGCATTGGCCCCGTTGTACAAGAGGGGTTCAAACATGCCACTGGCCTGTATGTCCCCTACATTGGTCCTGTTGGGGTCTGTGTTGGTTTCTTCAAAATTGTCGGTACACGCCCAGGTGAGTACCAAGATTCCTATAAGTAGTGTTATTTTTTTCAACGTTTTCATGCTTTATGATTAGAATGAAAGTTTAACATTTAGACCGTATGTGCGGGTCATTGGAAAGGTTACGGATTCGATACCCATCATGATGTTGGATCCGTTCAACATCCCTGTTTCAGGGTCGTATTGAGGGAAATCGGTCCAACAAAACACATTGGTCGCAAAGATTCCGAAGCTCATGTCTTGAAAGATGCCGGTACTCTCCATTATTTTTCGCGGCATCTGATAATCAAGTCGTAGTTCCCTCAACTTCAAGAAGTCTGTGCTGAAGGTGTTCATCTCGGTATTGTTCCTGTTCCAGATGTAGGCGTTGTAATAGGTTTGGATGTTTTCCGTCACCGTTGTGTTCTTGGTATAGGTAACAGTGCCGTCCGTGTTTTCTACTACATTGACACCTTTATGGACCAATCCGTCATACCGACCTTCCAAGGAGTTTTTGAGTTTTCCTTGATAGGAAAGGGCGAAATTGGTCACAGAATAAGCGCTTCCCCCCATCTGTGCTGAAAAAGATGCGGATAGGGAAAGGTTCTTGTATCTGAAACGTTGCGTCATTCCTCCCCTCCAATCGGGGTTTACTTTGGCAATTTCACGGTCTGGGGATTCATCCAGGACAGGGTATCCTTGGGAGTTTACAATGTGCATCCCGGAAGCATCAACTGTTTCCCCATTTTCATCGATATAAGTGGCTCCTTCTGGTGCTCTTTGAAATCCACGGCCATAGATGTTGTGCATTTCCCCGCCCAAATAGGAGTAGACGTAGACCCTGCCGCCGATGGTCGTACCCATATCGGTCTGTAGCGGTTCCTCGGGGTCCCAACCTTCCTGCAAGCTTACCAAGGTGTTGTTGTTCTTGGACCAGTTGGCATCAAATGACCATTCAAAATCCTTGGTACGTATGGGTACAAATCGGGCAGCGATTTCAATACCTTCATTGGTAATTTCCCCGGCATTGATGATTCTGCCGGTCGCACCGGTAATTTGGTCCACATTAACAGACACAATCTGGTCTGTGGTAGAGGAATAATATTTTGTGATGTCAAAGGACAATCGATTTTTGAAGAACTTGGCCTCAAGTCCCACTTCCCAACTTTCGATATTCTCAGGTTTGATGAGTGGGTTCCGGATAGTTCCTGGTAGCACATAACCGCCGGGAAAAGAAGTGTTTCCGTAGGGTTGTGTCAAGGAATAAGCGCCGGTATCGTTACCTACGTTGGCCCATGAAAAACGCAACTTGGTGAAATCTATCCAAGGGGCATTGGTCTGGAAGTCAAGGACTTTGTCAACAAGGACACTTGCTGCCACAGAAGGATAGAAGAACGACCAATTGCCTGGGGACAAGGTGCTGGACCAGTCATTACGTGCGGTAACATCCAAAAAGTAAGTATCGTCCCAGCCCAAAGACAACATGCCGTAAAAACTGTTCACGACCTTTTTGCTCCTGTAATTATAGTTGTCCGGATTGACCCCTGTGGGCAAGTTGGTGGTGTGGTAGATACCTTCCTCACCCAACTGTTCCAAGGTGATCCTGCTGTTATAATATTCGTTCACCCTGTTGTTTCCACCCACAAAGGCAGAGAGAGTGAACTTTCCATCAGCCATGTCGTTGTTCTCATAACGCAGCATGAAGTCGTTGTTGTTCTCCAAATAACGTACGGTCTGTTCCCTGTAAAAACCATTTGGATAGTCGGTTGTGTAAAAAGGCCTACGTTGGGTCCTGAACTCCGTGGACCAGTCCAGACCTGAGCGTAGGTCCAATGATAGGCCGTGCCCAAGGTCAAAGTTTAGGCCAATGTTCCCGAACACCCTGTTTTTATCATGGGCGCTAAGGGCCTCATACAGGGTACGGTAGGGATTGTATGAATTTGCGGAAGGAAATACCAGACCTTGTCCATTTTCTCCCTGTGCAGACCAATTCACGAAATTGTATCGGCCATCAAAGTATTCGTTTTTCCAATCGTCGATACTGTTTACGTTGAAACCCCAGATCAAGGCATACATGGGATTGGATTCATCATAACCGCCCCCGGGCATGTTGTCACTTCTCTTTCGGTAGTAATTGACCTTGGAATTCATGGAGATCCAGTCATTGATCGGTGTATTGAACGCCAGGGATACCGATTGACGGTCAAACCCGGTGTTGGGCATGATCCAATCGTTTTTGAAATCGGTAATGGAAAGTCTGCTGGAAGTTCCTTCGCCATTGTTTCCATTGATGCTCACAGTATTGATGGTAGTGACGCCTGTTTGGAAAAGGCCGGTATACCAATCGTCTTGATACACCCAGGGCAACTTGGAGAAAGTACCCGTTTCCCAGTTCTTGGAGGCATATAGGTAGCGCATTTTGTTTGGGTCGAACCTTTCTCCGAAAGTATATCTGGAGTAATTTCTATTGGTGGCAACTCCATCGGGAGCCATGTCTTCTGTCAAATCCCAAAGGGAATAGGGTTGTTCGCCCATATCGGAACCATTTCCATATTCGGTTTGGAAATCGGGGAAGAACCCGGCTTGTTCAAAGCTGACGGTGGTATTGATGGTGATCCCCAGTCCCTTTCCTTTCTTGCCAGACTTGGTCGTTATCATGATGGCCCCATTCGCTGCCCGCGAGCCATAAAGGGCCGCTGCGGCCGGACCTTTCAATACTGATACGGACTCTATATCCTCAGGGTTGATATCGCTCAGTCCATCACCAAAATCCACGGGGGCATCGGCTTGGGCATAGTTACTTACGGCACGGGTGGCTGTCATACCTGAGCTGATGGGAACCCCATCCACTACAATAAGGGCCTCGTTGCCACCATAGTTCAATGACTGATCACCCCTTAGAGTGACACGGATGGAACCGCTGGGTCCTGATCCCGCTTGGGCAAAGAACAGCCCCGGAACCTTACCGGACATGCCGTTCATCCAGTTGCCGGACACGGATTTTGTCATTTCCTCCCCTTCAACCTTTGCAACGGCATATCCCAAAGACTTTTCCTCACGGGTGATATTGAGTGCGGTGACCACCACTTCATCCAGCTCGCTGGCATCCTCCTCCATGGTGATTTCTTGAAAGGAACCTGCCCTTGCAGAAACCTCACTGGGCTTGTAACCTACATAGGAAACTTCAAGAACGACCTGGTTTTTGGTAGGGGTCAAGCTAAACTGTCCATCAAAATCGGAAACAACACCATTGGTAGTGCCTTGTTCAACTATCGAAGCTCCAGGAAGGGGAACTCCGGCTTGGTCGGTCACTACACCCTTGATTTGATTTTCTTGGGACCAAGCGCAGAAATAGAGCAAGAAACACAAGAGCGAATACACATAACTTTTTTTCATTGGATTCCTAAAATTTAGTTTTAGTTGTTGGTTTTTTAAAAACTTAAGACAATATTAACGATTACGAAAGTAACAAAAAAAAATAAAAACAAATAGTATTTCGACATTTTACGGAATTTTTTTTGCATTTCTGTTATTTTAACGTTGTCTTTGTGTTACATTTGTTTCGATTTATTTCTAATTATACATGAAAAAAGAACCAAAGGAAACTTTCTTTGACCGAAGTCAATTGTTGGAAAAAATAGAAAACGAACAGCAAGTATGGGATGTTCTGATCATTGGCGGAGGGGCTACCGGACTTGGAGTGGCACTCGATGCCAGCTCACGTGGTTTGAAGACCGTACTCTTTGAACAGTCCGATTTTGCCAAGGGAACTTCAAGTCGCAGTACCAAATTGGCGCACGGAGGGGTCCGTTACTTGGCCCAAGGAAACATTAAGTTGGTGTTCGAAGCCTTGCACGAACGCGGCCTTATGCTAAAGAATGCCCCCCATTTGGTCAACCCCTTGTCCTTTATCATTCCTAGTTATCGCTGGTGGGAAAAATATTTTTACGGTTTCGGTTTGAAGATATATGACTGGATGGCCCGAAAGTTCAGGATGGGGAACACCTCCTTGCTCAAGCGGAACACCTTGCTAAAACAGATGGACAATTTGAACCCAAAGAAATTGAATGGAGGTGTGCAGTATTATGACGGACAGTTCGATGATGCCCGTTTGGCCGTCAATTTGGCACAGACCAGTATTGAACAAGGAGGGGTGCTGCTCAATTACATGAAAGTAGATCAGTTGAAAAAGGATGCAGAGGGCAAGGTAAATGGTGTAGTGGTCATCGATGTGGAAACAGGGAAGGCCTACGATGTACAGGCCAAGGTTGTCATCAATGCCACAGGAGTCTTTGTGGATGATATTCTAAAAATGGACAACCCTGAAGCGAATACGCTATTGAAAGTAAGCCAAGGGATCCACTTGGTATTGCCCCAATCCTTTCTTAAGAGTGAACATGCCCTAATGATCCCGGCCACTTCCGATGGTAGGGTACTTTTTGCCGTTCCTTGGCATGGACATCTTTTGGTGGGCACCACCGATACCCCTTTAGATCGACATCAATTGGAACCAAAACCCCTACGGGAAGAAATCGATTTCATTTTGGACACCCTCAAGGACTATCTGAAAGAAGTGCCTACGGAAGATGATGTACTCAGTGTATTTGTTGGCCTCAGGCCCCTGGTGCTTCCAGAAAACAAGGAAGTGGGTACCAAGGAAATTTCCCGGGACCACAAACTCAAGGTCACTGCTTCCCAATTGATCACCATTACAGGAGGAAAGTGGACCACTTACAGGAAAATGGCAGAGGACACGGTGGATGAGGCCATAGCAGTGGGTGGTCTGTCAACGGGCCCATGCCAGACGAAGGCCTTGAAGATACATGGGTATTCCAATGCACCGGTTGAAGATGGAGCTTTGGCTTTTTATGGCTCCGATGCGAAAGGCATTGCCCAACTCAAAAAGGAGGATCCAGATTTGGATTATCAATTGCACCCTGATTTTTCCTTTACCGCAGCGGAAGTGGTATGGGCGGTCCGCTATGAAATGGCCCGAACGGTCGATGATATATTGGCCCGCCGATTGCGCATCCTGTTCCTAAATGCCAAGGCAGCCATGAAATTGGCCCCAATGGTCGCCGGTATCATGGCCGAAGAAATGGACAAGGACAAGGATTGGGTGGACGGACAAATACAGGATTTCCAAAGTATTGCGAAAAATTATCTTGTGAATCCCATGCCGGGTAAGGTTTTGGCCTCCGGGAGATTACAAAAGGTTGAATAGAACATACGCACATAAATAACAAACAAACATGTCAAACTATATTCTCGCCCTTGACCAGGGCACCACAAGTTCACGGGCTTTGATCTTTGACCGGAATGGAAAGACCATCAGCATTGCCCAAAAAGAGTTTAGGCAGATATTCCCCAAACCAGGATGGGTGGAACATGATGCCAATGAAATCCTATCATCACAAATTGGAGTGGCTGCCGAAGTGATCTCCCTGTCCAAGATCAAAACAGACGATTTGGCCGCCATAGGGATAACCAACCAAAGGGAAACCACGGTTGTTTGGGACAGGACAACGGGTGAGCCCATTTACAATGCCATTGTGTGGCAGGATAGGCGGACATCCGACTATTGTGATGAGCTCATTGCCCAAGGCCACGAACCCATGATCAGGGAAAAGACCGGTCTGGTGATCGATGCCTATTTTGTGGCGACTAAGGTAAAATGGATCTTGGATCATGTGGAAGGTGCCCGTGAAAAAGCGGAAGCAGGGCAATTGGCCCTTGGTACCATCGACTCTTGGTTGATATGGAACTTCACCCAAGGTGAAAAACATATCACCGACAGCACCAATGCCTCAAGATACCTTTTGTACAACATCCACACCCTTTCGTGGGATGATGAGTTGTTGGAACTTTTCGGCATTCCAAAAAATATGCTGCCTGAAGTATGTGATTCCAGTGGCGCTTTGGCCACCACCTCAGGGGCCATATTCTCTAGAAAAATACCCATAACGGGTGTAGCGGGAGATCAGCATGCTGCCTTGTTCGGGCAAATGTGTACCGAACCCGGAATGGTGAAGAATACCTATGGAACAGGTTGTTTTATGTTGATGAACATCGGGGACAAGCCCATCATTTCCAAGAACAAGCTGCTCACCACCCTCGCCTGGAAGATAGGGGATGAGGTGGTATATGCCTTGGAAGGTAGCATCTTTATTGCCGGGGCCGTGGTGCAATGGTTGAGGGACGGATTGGGGATCATCCATTCCGCTCCAGAAATCGAAGAATTGATGGACAATACCGAGGATAATGGCGGCGTCAGTTTTGTTCCTGCCTTTACCGGGTTGGGGGCACCCCATTGGGACCAACATGCCCGTGGAACCATTGTGGGCATAACTAGGGGGACCACTTCGGGCCATATTGCCCGTGCGGCCTTGGAAAGCATTGCCTTTCAGACCTATGATGTGCTGAAAGCCATGGAAGCGGATGCGGACATTGAGATCAAGGAGCTTCGGGTCGATGGCGGGGCCACCGCCAATCGTTTTTTGATGCAATTCCAATCCGATGTATTGCAATGTGGTATCGTAAAACCGGAAACTTCGGAGATTACGGCCTTGGGGGCCGCCTATTTGGCAGGATTGGGCATTGGTTTGTGGGACGATGTGGAGCAGATCAAAAGGCAATGGAACGTAAAAACTGAATTTAAGCCCAATGATGATTTTAAAGTCAAGGAGAGCGTTGGGCAATGGCACAGGGCCATCAATACCACCAGTTACTGGTCTAACAATAAGTAAAACGATATTCAAATGACAGCATTTATAGCAGAGGTCATCGGGACTTTTTTTCTGATCCTCATGGGTAATGGGGTAGTGGCCAATGTGGTCCTACAGGATACCAAAGGAAACAATAGTGGCTGGATCGTGATCACCACGGGTTGGGCCTTGGCAGTTTTTATCGGTGTGGTCGTGGCAGGACCCTATAGTGGGGCCCACCTCAATCCCGCCGTTTCCATTGGCTTGGCCATCGCAGGTAAATTTTCATGGGAATCGGTGCCCTCCTACATCTTGGCCCAAATGCTAGGGGCGATGTTGGGAGCTTTCATGGTTTGGGCCTTGTACCGCAACCATTACCGCAGAACAGATGACGCCGGAGGCAAAAGGGCCACTTTTTGTACAGCACCGGCCATCAGGGATTGGCCATCCAATTTATTGAGTGAGCTAGTGGGCACCTTTGCCCTCATTTTTGTCATCTTTTACTTCAGTGATCCCCTTTTGGGTGAAGGAGATGCCCAAGTGCCCATGGGAATGGGGTCTTTGGGAGCTGTTCCCGTATCCCTTTTGGTATTCGTGATAGGACTTGCCCTTGGTGGCACCACGGGCTATGCCATCAATCCGGCACGTGACCTCGCCCCGAGGATCGTACATGCCCTGCTTCCCATCCAAAAGAAGGAAGGGAGTGATTGGGGCTATTCTTGGGTTCCGGTAATAGGCCCGATTATGGGTTGTGCCCTAGCGGCACTTTTATATGGGATTTTGTCCTGAGCATAACACATTATTATTTGAATCAAATTCAGCCGATATAAACTATCGGCTGTTTTGTTTTTATGTGTTTCGTATTCCTATTTCCATTTCTTCGGAAAGAAGTTGTCCAACAGATATACGTCAATTGCCGTATTGAGCCACTTCCCATTTCCCATTAGGTTTGTGCAATAACCATTTAACAACCGATACCATGGGAAAATTGAAATTGATCTTGGCCTTTGTAGCGCTTTCAACCTTCGCCACATCTGCCCAACAAAGCATAAAATGTGTCAAAGGCGATTGCGAAAACGGATATGGTTTTGCAACACTTTCGGAAGGCAACAAGGAAACTGGCTATCAGGTCGGTTTCCACGAAAATCAGCTTTTGCAGGGAATAGGAAATCAGACCGGGGACTTTGGCAAGTATTGGGGCAAGTTCAAAAATGGAAAGAAAGAAGGTTTCTTCAGTTATGAGAGCGAAGGAAATATGTATGCCTTTGGGTTGTTCGTGGATGGAAAACGGGAAGGATTGCATGTGATCAGGAACAAAGCAGGCTATGACTTCAGGGATTACCAAAATGACAAACATGTCAGCAACAGTCCATTGGTGACCACAGGCATTTCACCATGTGTGATGGGCAACTGCGAAAATGGCAACGGAGTCAAGGTCAATGGCAACGATGCCGTTTACAGCAATTGGAAAAATGGACAAAAGAACGGGATGACCATGGAATTTTTGATGTCCGCAAACAAGATAATCTTTGCGGAATACCGTGAAGGAACCATGGATGGCCTCCAAATGATTTGGCATTTTGATGGAAGCAAGGAAATCATGCAAATGCAAAATGGCACCATAAGCGGGCAATACCTCAAAAAGAACCAGAACAACACCCACGAGGCCGCCATCTACAAGGACGGTCAATTGACAACATCTTTATAGTCTTTCCAAACATCACTTTAAAAGCATACCATGCGAAACTTTATATTGGTGGCGTTCCTTTGCGCCCATGCCCTAAGTTGGTCACAAGTGACCATCCCACCGAACGATCCCAAATCACATCCCAGCTATGCTGCCTTTTTGGAAGCAGGCAGGTCAAAGAATACCAATGCACGGTTGGTATCCGCAGGGGAACTGTTGGAAACCTACCCTGAAAATTCCAAAGCCTTTGGTTGGGTGGCCAGTGCCCTATACGGCAGCAACAAACCTGACGATGCGGTAATGTTCTCGAAATGGGCGATGGCCTTTGACAGCTACAATCCTGAGACCGGTTTCGATGGATTTATGTATGCCATATTTGCCAATAGGTCAACTGAGGCCAAACTCTTTTTGGAAAACATGCAGACCGTGGGCCAAGATCAGGCAACCATGCAACGGGACAAACAGGCATTGAGCGGTTATGTGAACTCTTTGGCCAATTATCCCCACTTATTGGGAACGGTACAAAGGGCCAAGGAAATGCTTTCCAACTATGAAGAACAGAGCATGGTTCGGGCCAAGGCCACTTTTGAAAGCCTGGGCTCAAGTCTAGGCGCCACCTATGAAGGTATTGCCCAGAATGCGACCGCAGAAAAAATACTGGCCGATTGGGTAAATGCCGGAAAAATGGTGGAAGAGGGGAAAATCTCGAGGGCATTATATGTCGATGCCCTGACCTATATGGCCCAGTTGTCGGAGAAGGTCAATTTTTCCTTCGGGCAGAAATTGGAGCCCCATCTGGAAAAGATCGTTTTTGACCAAAACAACTATTTGTTGGGATCACGCTACAGGGCATTTTTAAGATTGGCCCGCGTGCAGGCCGCCCTCAAAAGATGGGATCGGGTATTGGCCTCCAGTAGTTTCATGATCGATCAGCTCAAAGGCAAGGCACCTTCCACGGCCACGTTGGCAAAAACCTATTTCTATACGGTGATGGCGCTTACCGAGCAGCAAAAATATGACGAGGCGGCCAAAATTGCAGATGGCTACGTCAATCTGTTGCCAAAGCTGAAATCGCCCGAATATGTGGCCGAAGCCTATTATGTGTTGCTGCGTGCCTATGCCTTCAACAAAGATGTGGAAAAAGGCAAGGCCATACGCAAAAAGGCCCAGGAGTTCCTAAAAATTCCTGGAATGGGAAATCAACCTTATACATCTTTTGTGACGAACGGCCTCTCCACCACGGAAAATATTCTTGGTGAGGGAGCCGTGGCCTTAACGGGAAATGCCTATAATGATGGTGTTCGGTTGATGGAGATGAAAAACTATGCGGAAGCCACCAAACAATTTGAAAAAGCCAGGGAAGAAGAAGTCAAGGTGTTGGAAGGATTGTCCATCTTGGCCCAAAGGGGTTATTTGGATAAATTTCAACGAATCAATGGAATGCTGGCGGCCTCCTATTATGAGACCCAACAGTTCGATAAGATCTATGACGTTATCGAATCCAACCGGTCCTATTCCCTTTTGAACGATAAAAGGAGCACTATAAAACAACTTCCATTGAAAGAACTTCAGGCCGTTCTGGGAGCTAATGAGGCCTACCTGTCCTTTATCGATGTTTCCAAAGGAACCACCTACGAAGGCACCTATCTGATGTGTTTGGTACGCAAGAATGACGTCACCGTAAAATACAACAGATCCGCCGGAGCCTTTGCAGATTTGTTGTCGGATGACAAGGAACTCATCGAACTGGAAAAGGAAATGGCCAAGAACGAATTTCGCCAACCCAATTTGGATTATCTGAACGGGACGAAAGCGAGAAAGCCCGGCATGTTTGCTCTAGGAGAATTCAAACTGATGACCCAATACCTTCGCAAACATATGGAGGCCAAGGTGGTGGATGGGCAGTATGTGTACTTTCAAAAAGAGAAGATGCCGGACCTGCTCCGCCGATTCTATAACACTTTTATAGATGGATTGGAGGATAAATTGCAGGGCATTACCAAACTCACCATCAGTCCAGAAGGATTGACAGGCACCATTCCTTTTGATGCGTTGATCGATGGTCAGGGCCGTTACCTGGCCGAGCGTTTCGAGATGGGTTACATTCCAAATGCCTCTTTGTTGTACAGCCTCAGGAAACAGCCCAAAAAGAAGTTCGAGAAAAATGTTTTGGCCTTTGGTGGTGCCACCTATGCTCTACATTCAGCTCCCAAGGCACCTTTAAGTTCCATCGGCGACCTTGAAAAGCTGCGGTACCGAGTGCGGGAAGATCTAGAAAAAGGGCTGCCTTTGGACTATGCCTTTGCCACTTTTCAAAGTGATGAGCCCATGGGCTTTTTGGAGGGGGGAAGACATGAAGTGGTGTTGATTCAGAAAAAGGTGCCACTTACAGATACCCGCCTTGATGAGATGATGACCGAGAACGAACTCAAGAGGATGAGCCGGGACAACGAACTGGGCAAGTATAGGGCGCTCCATCTTTCCAGTCATGCCAGTGTACACCCTTATGTGTTTGATTTGAGCGCCTTCGCCATGACGGTGAAACCCACACCTGTGGATGGGGAAGATGGTATGTTGGTCGTGGGCGAAGTGGAAAAACTGAACCTTCCCATCGATTTTGTGATGCTGAGCGCCTGCCAGACCGCCTTGGGCATTGAATCGCCGGGCGATGGTATCAAGGGACTCAATCAGGCCCTTTTCAATGCAGGGGTGAGCAGCACCTTGACTTCCCTGTGGAGCGTGAGCGATTCAGGAACCATGTTTTTGAGTGTGGAACTCTATGATAGGATGTTCAACAAGAGCATGGCCACATCCGCAGCCTTGGCGCAAGTGAAGCGCAATTTTATTGCAGGGGTTTATGGGGACCAGACCCACCCTTATTTCTGGGCACCCTTCATCTATACCGGGTATTGATATCATTCTGCAAAGACCTATTTCCATGCCAGTAAAGGAGCATTTACCCCTAGAACCTGCCGACATCAAAAAACTCAGACAACAGCTGTTCGCCATGTTGGCGTTCCCTGTGGTGGTGATCGGGATGTTTCTGTTGTTCATTTCCTTTGTGTTCAAGGATTTCAAGAACAGTTTTGTAGGGGATACCGTGGTGATGTATGTGTTCATCGGTTTTTGCCTGTTCTTTTTTGGCGTCATCGCCTATATGATCGGCACCACCGCCATCGATCTGCGGCGCGGGATAAAACATCGCATCTCAGGGAGGGTAACGGACAAAAGACTCAACATACAGACCACGGGTGGTGGATCGGGAGCAGGAGGGAAAACGAGGACCACCAGACAGTATTATCTGTATCTGGATGATAAGGAGTTTTCGGTGGACTACAGGGAATATACCCAGGTAAAAGTGGGGATGGATGTGGTGATGGACCGGGCACCCAAATCCAAAAGGACGCTCAAGCTCGATATTCTTTCCCGGTCCGATGCAACAAATGACCCCCTTCCCCGTACGGATACGGATAGGTTTCTTGAAAAACGGATTCCACATACCCGCTATGCCCAAAAAGATTTTGAGGCCCTTAAAAGAATTTGGTACGCAGCGTTGAAAAGACGTTTATTCCTGGCCGCTCCGTTTGTTTCCATAGGTATTTTATTGTTGATCAGCGGTTTTTGGGGTTTTGCAGTATTTCTTTTTCCACTTTGGGCGGTTCCCTTATATCAGGCTTTTCAACTTTATAGGGTCCATAGAAATTACCGAAGAAATAAATTCAGTGCCCATAAAAAAGGAGTGGCCGCATTGGTGGAGGACAAGCTAACCATCACCTCCAACCGAAGGTCCAACTCGAACAGCATACGGACTACCCAAGGAACAATTAAGGTGAATACAGTGCTGTACGACAAGCTTTCCGTGGGAGACGGCATCACCATTTTCATGACGCAATATGGAAATATGCCCATTAGCCTGTTGACCATGGACCAAGAAGAATTTTACCTGGTATAGTGCCCTACCACCAAACCGATGACTTATGATGGGGATTGTTTTTTTATTGATTGCATTGATCGGGCCAATGGTGCTGCTTTCCACCTTTCTGTATTTCCGTTTTCCGGACGAATCGGTGGGGCGCATAGATCGTTATATTCCCCCGTTGACCTCTGCTTTGGCCACTTGGGCGTTTTGCACCGGCTGGTTGTGGTTCTATCTCTTTAACCTGTATATCAGTTTGCCGGTATTGTTGTTGGCCATCGGTCTGCAGGGATATGCCAAGTCCAAGGACCTGAACCCGAAGCTACGCCGCATCAATGCCATATTGATCTGTGCCGCATGCGGTATGGGCCTCCTCGGCTATTTTTATTTTGATGTCTGATCAGAAGGAGATGGGGGCACTTTACGGCAATTGCCGTATTGATTGCCAAAGGGTTCGGGTCTATGTTTGCTTTACTATGAAATATCAATCCAAACTTTAAAAACAAATGAAGAAAATAGCTTTTTCGATGGTACTGATCCTATTTACCATCCTTTCCGTATCTGCCCAAACTGTGGGTGAAGTAAAGATAAAGACCCTTGGTCCTGCCAATCTCAGCTATAGAAAAAGTCCCAAAAAGGTGATGATTTCTGATTTTCAGGTCAATTATCAAACGGCCCTTAGTTTGGAAGACTCCAAAAAAGGGGGCAAACTGTGGAGGGGAGGACTCAAGGGAGATGCAAAGGCGTCCCTTACGTTGGTCTTGGAAGGGCTTGATCCCAATGACCTTCAAAAATTGACGGATCAACTCTATCAGGACTATGTGGCCGATTTGAAATCCAAAGGTTTTGAGATTGCATCTATCGAAGAACTCTGGAACCACAAAGCTTATGAAAAGAATCGTGAGAGCAGATGGGAACTCACCGCGGGCCAAGGTCCGGAAAGAGGAAAGGAGTTTGGGATCATCCTTACAAGGCCTACCACCCAAAAATTTGTAGTGCCGTTCAGGACCATGGGGAAAGATGCGATACCCCTTGCAGGCTTTGCCGATTATGCAGGTAACACCGAAAACAAAGTGGTGAACCAGAAAACCGATTTCATCTTCAACAAGGTTGTTCTTGTGGTCAACGTTTTTGAGGATAGCCAAAGCGAGGTGTCCAGAACATTGAACCGACATGCCGGAAATGCAAGGGTAAAGGCAGAGACCACTTTTGTGATCAGTGAGGAAAGCAACATCAGGTTCGATATGGGCAACTTTGTCCCTAGGGGAGGAGTGGAAGTCTCCGGTGTGATGGAACGGCAAAAATTTGATGTGGCCCAAACCCCGGATAGGGACAAAATGGGAACCGATATGGGCGTGCTTCAGGTATGGAGTGTGGAACATTTGGAAAAATCCAATTTTTCCACGGTAAAGTGTGATCCCAAAAAATATTTGGAAGGTGCCGAAAAAGGGATGAATGCCTATTTGGATGCCGTTGTGGAAAAACTGGCGGACAAGGCCGATTAATTTTGAAAGGATAAGCGTCATAAGGCCCAAAAAATTATCTATTTTTAGAAAATGTCTTCGATAAAAAAACTTATTACATCCTTGACGGTATTGGTGCTGTCAGGGATGTTCCATACCACACTGAGTGCCCAAACCGTGGAGGAAGAGCTCAAAATGCTCAAAGACGCTGTGGCCAAAAAAGAGGGTGGGGAAAAAGTGCTGGCCCTTAAGGACGTCGGAATGAAGTTTCGGTCCATAAATGTGGACAGTACCAGATATTATGTGGACTTGGCTTTTAAGGAAGCAGATGCGCTGGATGACGATTATTATCGGGCAAGGATTTGGATGGTATATGGTATTCTTTCATGGGATGCTGGAAGACCTAAAGAAGCATTGGAGTATCACATGAAGGCCAAGCCCATTTTGGAAAATTCAAAGGAACACTATGTGTTGGGAAGTCTGTATACCAACATGTCCAATGCTTATGAGGCCCTTACTGAATTTGATACTGCTGTAGATTATCAGTTCAAGGCCTTGGAGAGCTTTATTGAGGGTAAGGATAGTATTTGGATCGCCGGTTCCTATTTGAATCTGGGAAACAGGTACAAGTTGATCCAAGAACCAAACCTGTCTTTGGAATACTACCTAAAGGCATTGGATATGTACCAAAAGATCGGGAACGATTATTTTGTGGCGATGAGCTATAATAATGTGGCCGGATCCTATCTTGATAAAAAGCAATATGATCAGGCCTATGAGTATGCGAGAAAATCGCTAGAAGGTTATAAGACCATTGGGGCAAGGCTTGATCAGGCCTATTCTTTTACAAGTTTAGCCTTGGCCAGTTGGGGACTTGGGAATTTTGATGCTGCGGAACTTTATTATGGTCAGGCCATTAGCCTTCAAGAAGAAAGGGGAGAGCGTTTGGCCCAGATTTCCTTAAAAAATGATTTGGCCAATATATACCTCAAACAGGGAAAAGTAAACAGGGCCGAAGAATTGGCCTTGGCTACCTATGCGGAAGCGGAGCAAATCGAATTTCTACCAGGCATTGATGTGCTTTCCAAGACTTTGTCGTTGATCTATGAAGAAAAGCCAGATTTCAAAAAGGCATATGAGTATCATCAAAAGCACAAAGCGGCAAGGGACAGTCTCTATTTTTCGGAAAAAGCACGGGAAATGCTCAACCTAAAGGAAAAGTATGAGACCGAACAAAAAGAGAACGAGATCCTTCGCCAACAGAATGAACTGGTCGAAAGCGAACTGTCCATAAAAAAGCGCAACAATATGCTGATGGGCAGCGGCGGTCTTTTGGCAATACTGTTGATCGTAGGTTTTGTGGTGTTTCGGGAGCAAAAAATAAAAGCAAGGAACATGGCGAGGGAGACAGCTCTGGAAAAGGTCATGGCCGAAGCCAAGGCACAGGAGAACCTGAAAGAACAGCGTATCCGCATTGCCCGCGACCTACACGATAATATCGGTTCGCAGCTTACCTATTTGACCTCCATCACCGATTCGGCCAAACGGGGAATCGATAAGGGGGAGGTTTTCCTTATGGAAAAGCTCACCCAAATGAAACAATTTTCCTTGGTGACCATCTCGGAACTTCGGGATACGATTTGGGCCATGAACAAGGACGAGATTGGCTTGGAGGATATCAAGGAGCGCACCCAACAATTGGCTGCGACGGTCCACGAGGCCATGGACGATAAGATATTGGTGCGAACGGAAGGGAATCCTTCTGACAAGGTGCTCAATGCCTTTGTGGGGATGAACCTGTTCCGCATCATCCAAGAATCCGTAAACAATGCAGTGAAACATTCGGGCAGTACAGAAATTGTTGTGACTTTTACGGAACAGGAGAATCAAGTGGGTATAGTGATCGAGGATTTTGGGCAAGGGTTCGATACCACAAAGGAGTCAATAGGGAACGGTCTCCAGATCATGCGCAACCGTGCCGAAAAAGCGGGCATCGATTTTAAACAGACCAGTGTGCTGGGCAAAGGCACCAAGGTGGAGCTAAAAGTGAACGTGTAAATTCAAAGACAAAACGATGGGCAAGATCAAGTTGGCAATAGTTGATGACAATACCTTTTTGGCAAGGGCCATCCATGAAAAACTTGCCGATTTTGAAGATCTGGACATCAAATACATGGTGTACAATGGCAGTGAGCTTTTGGCAAAACTGGAGAAGAGCCATAATCTGGACCTAGTGCTCATGGACATTGAAATGCCGATTTTGGACGGCATAGAGACGGTGAACATCATCAAGCAGAAATACCCGCACATCAAGGTACTCATGCTCACTGTTTTTGATAACGACGACCATATTTTCAATGCCATCCGGGCCGGGGCCGATGGTTATCTGCTGAAGGAAGTGGAAGCGGACAAACTGTATGGCGCCATCAAGGAGACCATTGGGGGCGGCGCTGCCATGAGTCCTTCCATTGCCGTAAAAACATTGCGGTTGTTGCGCTATCCCGAAAAGCAGGAAACCTTGTCCATAAAAGAAGATGTGGTCGAACTGAGTGCTCGTGAACAGGAAGTACTGGAACAATTGGCTGAGGGGCTCAGCTACACCGTCATTGCCAACCATCTGTTCCTTTCACCCAGCACGGTCCGAAAGCACATCGAGAACATCTACAAAAAGCTGCAGGTACACAACAAACTGGAGGCCGTACAAAAGGCACGGCGGCAGAGTTTGATTTGAGATTCGCTGTCATCTTGAAATAAGGTAACCATCATCCAATGAATGCTGATGAGTCCAATATGGAGTTTGCGAGGCAGAGTGTGCTACAATCCAAAAGGATTTCAGTTTTTGTTCTGTAGATTCAAAAAATAATCGCTTCCAAAATGGTCCCGAATGCGATTGTAGGCTTCGGAAGCCGCACCATTTCCCCAATCGTAAATGGTGAATTCACCAATTCCAATGCCTTTTTCATCGGTGATGCCCCCGTGGCCATAGTTCTCCATCATAAACCCATAATCCTTCTCACCAAAGAAGTTCCATTTTAGCTCCCATTGCTCCTTGGTCTTTGGGTTTTCAGGGCAGTACATCATCACAAAAGAAGCTTTTAATGCCGCCAATCCTCGTTGGGTATATTCCCCATTGTTCAGTTCTTCACCATATTTTAAGATCAACTCCGAGAAAAGGCTCTGCCGGGAATCGTTCCATTCCCCATCGGCATTCATTACGCCAAAGCCACCCAATGTTCCCACATAGAGGTAGGGTGGTTGCCATGCGGCCTGGGTCATGAGCAGTTCATCCAAAGTGCGTTGGCCCAATTGCAGGTATTTCTTATCGGCTGTGGCCCCATAACAATGCAGAAGGGCCTCCGCTGTCCAATACATGGAAAGGTTGTTCTGTTTGTACATATTGTTTCTTTCCACCTTTTTGCCCACCAAGGTTTCGGAACCATAGCGACTGCAGGACCAATAGGTTTCAAAATCCTCCCATCTTCCCGAAGGGACAATTTCCTTGGTTACGGCTTCCATGGCCTTAAGGGCCGGACCCAGATATTTTTTGTCTTGGGTCAATTCATGGAGTTTTAGAAGAAAGGTCACCGACATGGAGGTTTCCGGTGATTGGTTGAGGTGTTGCATGGGCTGAAAGGTATCCAAGGAGAGCCACCCGGGAAAGAAGCCTTCCTCATCCTGTTTTTTCAGAAGGGCATCGGCATAGGTGGTGGCATAGTGGAGCAATCTTGGGTCTTTTTCCAAGTCCTCGTACCATGTCAACATCAAATAGGCTGTCCAACTCATGTCCAAAACATGGTATGGGGCCATTTTGGGGTCCCAGGTGTATGGGTTTCTGTTGGAATTGCCAAAATAATGGCTTTTCCATCCTTTGGAACGATTGTAGGTCTGGCCATCGATGGTGACTTCCTCCATTTCGGCAGCGATCAAACCTTTGAAAAACCCTTGGTTTTGAGGAAAGGAAAGGGCCAATTCTTTCCCCATCTCCGCTTTTTCCAATAATGCGTTGTTTCCGGTGCGTCTGGCATAGCGGTACAGACCTGAAGCCGAACGCAGGGAACTGAACCAAGCTTGGTTCCAGATGGACAGGAATTCACGTTGGTCCACTTCGCCGGGGTAATTTGGACTTTGGGTCACATTGACAATGAATGCAGGAGCGCCCACCTTTTTGCCTTCAAGTTCAAACTCCTGCCAAACGGCCTCTTCCCAATTGGTAAAGGCCCAGTTATAGGTGTGCTCCACATAGGTCTCCAGATCGGTGTCCAAAGGTTGGCCGGATTCATAGAGTGGACCGCCCCATTTTTTCCAATAATAGGCCACAGGTTTTCGCCACGGGTTTTCAATGTCTTCTTGTTGGTCACTGACCATCAAGGTGAAGCCGAACTCAAGTTTTTGTGGAAGATAAACAGCTCCTTCTTTTCTTTTGTATAGAACGTGTTCTTCTACCTTATAATCGCTAAGGCCCAGCGTAAGTCTGTTTTTTGGGGCATCCAAGTCCATGTACCATTTGACAGGGCTTCCTTTTTCCAAAAGGTCAATGTCAGGCATTACCACCAGTTGTTTCCCTTCGCCGGAAACAATCAAAGCCGGGGCCCGAAAGGCATGTTGTGCAATAATATGTTCGTCCGTAGGGGTAAGGTGTGGCGACCAATGAAAATCGGGCTTGAAATTTGGGGTGATTCCCAACTGCCAATCATCCTGTCTTAACGTATCCTTGATGTCGAATTCCAAACGAACCTTGACCATGTTTTCCGATACCTTCTGTACCGTAACGATTGGCTCATAAGACCCTAAAGGGTCAACTTCTATTTGGGAAAGGAATTGTGAGACTTCTTTGGGGAACTGTTCCAAAATGGAAACTTCCCTGTCCACATCCTTGCAAGAGGATGCGAACAGGAAAGCTGTGATGGTGATGTAATAGAATAGTTTCTTCAAAACTGGGATTGGTGGTTAAAATCGGTCCGGCCTAATTCTTTTCATTTCCCCAAAGCTGACTGCCGTTGCCCATGCTTTTTCTCCAAGCGTCCCTCCAACGGTGAATATCTTGTACCGATGGGCTGGGAAGAGGGCTTCTTTCCTTCACATCTTGCATTTTTGGGAACTTTGGGAAGGGTTTGCTCTGGTACCAATAGGCAACACTGGCCAAATCCAAGGTCAGATTGTTGTTGTGGCCATGTTCGATGGTGAACTTCAAGGAAGAATCAAAACGTATAGGGTCCGTGATGTGGTAGCGGTACACGTGCGTTCTTCCAAACCAGCCCATCTCGCCATTGACCCTTGGATAACCAAAATAGGGGTGCGAATATGGTACTTTTGGACACCATGAAGTGTTGAAGTAATCCTCGGTACCGGTGCCTTGAAGTGTAGGGGAGGTGTCTCCGTCAATAAAAATCATATCATCTCCTTCGCCATACCACATTGGGGTAGGGCAGTTTACATAATAGTTTACCCCTACAAAATGGCCTTTGCCCTTGGTTTCCATGATAAGATAGTTGTCCTTTCCTGTGGTGTTCGCACCAGTTTCCCCAAGAATGGCCCATTCATTTTCACCATCAGGAAGACTTTCGGTAAGTTCATGATTATACCAAGCGTGGAAGTACAGGGTGTTTTCGGGAAGTTTGTCAACCTCTTCATAATCAATATAAAAATAGAATGCGTCCATGGTGACATCGGATTGGTTTTCAATCTCGATACGTGCCCCTGTACGGAAAGGCATCTGGAAATAACTCACAAGAGCGGCACCTTCTTTTGGCCCGGCACTTAATGGCATAGAGGCATAGTCATAGCCTTCGTCCCAACCCTGACCGAAAAAAGGCCCGATGGGTGATTCTACCGAAGGGGTTTCGCTACCATCCCAATACATCCTGATGACCACGTCATTTCTGCTCAATTCGTCTATGCGGGGGGAAATGGTAATCCAGATGTGGTTGATGATTCCTGTACCTTTTATGTCGCAAAGGTTTATCGATTGACCCGGTTCGATCATTTGTTTCATGTCCATGTTCTTTCCAGACCTGTCATAGCTGCTGATCCTTTTGCTTTTATGGCCCTTTTGGTATTGGGTGAGACCCGCAAGGTTGTTGGGGGCGATCTGGGCACTGCTGCCCAGGGCAAAGAACAATAGAATGGCTGGGGTAATCTTACTTAGTCGAATCATGTTTCTGAGGTTTAATGGGTAAATATTGTTTGGTTTGGTATTGGTCTTTATTTTGTTTGGCAATATCGGCATAATTCCAATTTGAATCTTTTCCGTTGGTTTAGAGAATTGCCGGACCAAGTGCTTGACCCGGCAAAATTCACCACTAAACAACTAATCAACTAACTAAACAACTAACTCAAATTTGTTATGACAATACATGTCCATATATTTTTCAGTGCTTGCTACAATCCGTCCGGCGGATGTGTTTGGCAACTATTCATTCTTTATTAGGTCATTGTTTCATTGAACCTATATGTTGGGTTGGGATAGCCCGGGGTCAAATGTTTTTCGGTGACAACCTCAAACCTAAACCCTTCGTTTTCAAAAATCTCAATCACATCCTGTACAATCTCATGGATCAACACATGGGAGGTCTCTGCCCTGATGTTCAAGACCATTCTGGTCGATTTGGAGTAAAAACACTCTCCCCTGACATTGATGTCATCTGCGTTAATGATATTCCCGACCATATGGGATGAACCACTTTTTAAGAATACTTTGAGGTGGTTCACATCAATCTCTTCATAATTGAACACTTGTTGGAACACCGTCAAAAGCGTTTGTCCAAACTGCATCCAATCCATTTCCTTGTCCTCTACATTCCCGATCATGAAGGTGGCATTGTACCAACCCATCATCGCTTCGCCAATCGCATAGGTCTGATAGTCAACATCGGCTATCCTATTACGGTGGGCCTGGGAGTTTAGAAAAGTGCTTCCCGCCAATTCCTCGATACCTGCTCCCGTTTTGGCCGAGATCCAATGCACGGGATGTTCCGGAAATTGGGTGTCCAGTACTTCTTGGATCTTTGCCCGGTCCTCGGTTTTCAGCAGGTCTATTTTATTGATCACAAGGTGGTCGGCTTCTTCCAATTGTTTGAGGTAAATGTAGCCAGGACCTTCCTTGGTGCTGTTTTCATCAATGATCTTCAGCAATTTGAACGGGTCCACAAGGACAAACAGTGGCGCCAAATCCAATTTCTCACTATACATGGACTGCAATGGGCGGACCAAAGTGGCGTAGAGATCTGTGCAGCTTCCAACAGGTTCTGCCAGGACAATGTCGCATTTAAGCGAAATGAGATTGTTGATGGCATTGTAAAAACCATTGAAATCACAACAAAAGCAACTACCCGATACCTCTTCCACATCAAACCCGTTGAACTCCAAAATATGGGTGTCCACAAGACCGGCCGCTTGGTCATTGGTGATCAGGCCTACCTTTTTCTTATCGGACTGCAGGAAATGGGCGGCCACGGACAACAATGTTGTCTTGCCAGCTCCCAAAAAGCCCCCGACCAGTATCAATTTTGGTTTTCCCATTTTGTTTTTCGTTCAAGTTGGGCGATTACGCCTTATATTCTTTTCCAGAAATCACGATGTTTCCGATCTCTATAGTTCCAAATTTTACATCTACAGTCGGCTTTCCATCTTTGAGGCCGATGTTTCCAAACCCAGTGGCGGTGGAAAGGAAAGATGTGAAGTCGTTTCCTATTTTGGAATCGATGAACAAGGTCTTGTCAACGGCATCATAGCGAACACCTGTCATACCTTGCAATAGTCCATAACTGGCCATGGCCCTGGCATACCAACTTCCACACTCGTATTCATTGAAGGGATTTCGGGTGTGTCCGTTATAGCGGTCGCGGCAGATGCGCACGATTTCCAATCCTTTTTCCACTTCTCCCATCAACATAAGATGTGATGCCACCTGATATTCGATACCTGTCCAAACCTCATTGCTATAGACAAAGGGAAGGGAAAGCATGCCTCCTTTGGGCCAAGAGCATAACAATAGTCCTCCTTCCTTACCAAGGGCATAGGTGGGTCGCTGCGGGTTCACGTGGTCCGTAAGGTCCTTTTTAAGGTTGTATTTGTGAACGGCAACCAAATGGCTTTTCGTTTTTTCAGTGTCCACGGGATCCTCCAAAGCACACATTCTGGCTATCCATCCACCCAATATTCCATCGGATAGACATCCTTTTCCATATTGGTATTTTGGACCTTCTTTTTTCAAAAGTTCCTTGGCTTCATCGGAATAATCCGTGCGCAATGAGGTTTCGGAGCCCTTCAAAGGGTCGGGGGCGTTGAGCCCTGTCCAAATAATATGCTGATTGAAGTATTCCCCGTCAAAGAGGTTGTTCTCCAGATATTTTTTGCCCTTCTTATACAATTGTTTGTACAGACCAATATCTTCTTTAAGAAATTCGCCCATCTTGGTGATGGCCAAAAGGGCACCGACATAAAAGCTACAACACATCCCATCGGGTCCCCAGAACTCAATGTCATAGGTGTTGTGGTGCGGTTCTTCGGTGATGCCTTTGTGTTTGGGGTCCCAGGTTTTGATACAGAAATCCATACTGTTCTTCACCATGGGATATATGGTCTTTAACCAATTGTTGTCACCACTGATGCGCCATTCCCGATATACTTTCATGATGCCTCCAAGTTGACCATCGGCGGCAGCGTGGAAAGCATGTTTGGTTGGAGAGATGGGCATGTTTGCCCTGAAGGTCTGGTGGCCTTCGGCACTTTGGCTCTCACAGAATTCGGTATGCCGAAGGGTTCTTTCCATTGCAGGAAAAAGATGGGGTATGGCTTGGGCATAGTTCCAGACGTGGGTACACGACCCTGCGCAACAACCCTCTTCATCATTACAGCCTTCCCAGCTCCATAGCCTCCCATCAAATTGACGCATCACCGTAGGTGATTTTAGAATGGTCAGGTTGGCAGCGACAGCTTCCAGTACTTCTGGGGGCAGGGTACTGTTGTAAAAGGAATCCTTGAATAGGTTGGATTTGGTCTTTAGATCATCGTAATGCTCCGACCAATAATCTACCACTTCCCCAATATTTTTAAACTTGTTGCTGTACCATGGTTTGTAGGTCTCTGATTTAGGCTCTTCGCCAACACCAAAAACTTTTGGGGAACAACAGACGCCGTCGGCGGCACAGGGCTCTTCTTCGCCAATCTCCCCGTATTTCACAGTTGATACTGGAGTATACCAGGACATCATGACCCGAACGGATTTTTCCTCACCGGGAGCCAAGGTTAGGGGTACAAAAAGGGAAGCCCCAGGTGCTCCTTCTTCCACGGGCGGATTGGACAATAGCTTTCTTTCCTTTATGGTATTCCACACCATGGTCAATGGGTCGAACCAACTTCCCCGAAACCAACAATGGTCCACTACCGTTTTTTCATTATCGGTGAAAATGGCAAAATACGATTCCAACTCGGGGTTCTCCTCGGTGCGATCTTGTGTCAATACAAATCCCTTTGGAATCCCCGTAATGCCCCCTTTGGTTTCCCAGTCTTTGACAAAGTTCCAGGAATTGTAGGAGAAAACAGCTTCAAGGGTTGTATTGCCTGTGTTTTTGAAATGGTACTCCAATGCTCCAACAGGCAGTCCGGAACTATCCTCATCATTCGGAATAAAAGGGCTCCAACCTTGAAGGGATACCTCCAAGGGTAAATCCTCATCCTTTAAAGCTATGTTGGCAAATGGAAATTTGGTCTCAAAGGAGACTTCGGCAAACCTTGGAAGACCATAGTTTGACCCAAAAGCGCCATTGGCACTCCTGGGTGGTCCGAAAAGCTTCCATTGGGGAACAGGACCTTCCAAGACTTTTGATCCATGCTCAAATCCTTTTACGGAAATGGCGGCGAACATGTTCGGCCGTTTATATATTTCTGGTTTATTGTTGATGGACATATGGGAAATGGCCCCGGTACCTTCCAAAGCAAACATGCCCGCACCCATACCGCCTATAGGAAAAGCGACCCTGTCCAGAAATGGTCCGGTGTAAGGCGCATTATACGCTTTTGGCTGGTTTTGGAATCCATTTTCCACCAGATTGGAGTGCGGTGCCCCAGATTGGGAAAACATGGACGATGGGACCATGGAGGCGCCAAGTCCCCCAATCCCTAGTTTCTTTAAAAATGACCTACGGTTTTTTTGCCTTCCTTTATTTTCCATTGTCAAATTGCGATTTCATGATTTATCAGTGTTCGGTCCACAAAACTGCCCAAAGCCTTGTACTTGTCAAAACGTTTCAGGTATAATTCGTGTTTGTGCATATCTGGGATGAATTCCTTTCCAAAACCTGAGCCCATTTGGGCCATGGCATCCTCTACTTTTGGATAGATGCCGGCCACGGTGGCCGCAAACATGGCCGCACCTAAGGCGCAGGTCTGTTCGGAGCGGTTCAATTTGATGGGCATTCCCAGAATGTCGGCCATCATTTGTACCACCAGTGGGGATTTTTGGGCAACACCACCCAAAGCAATGATGCCTTTGATGGGTATCCCTTCCTCCCTGAACCGTTCCACAATGCATTTGGAACCAAAACAGGTGGCTTCTATCAAACTTCGGTACATTCTGATGGCATCTGTCCCCAAGTTGATGTTTTGGATGGCTCCCTTAACCAACTGGTTGGCATCGGGCGTTCTTCTTCCGTTCATCCAATCCAAGGATAGTTCGGTATTTTCATCAATGGGAATACGGGCGGCTTCTTGGCCCAATTCCATCAAGATGTTGTTCTTTATTTCGTTGATCAATGCTTGGGCCGTTTCTGCATCCACAATGGTTGATTTTGGGACCAATTTTTCCAACGGCCAAGAGATCAGTTCCCGGAACCAGGAATAAATATCGCCAAAAGCAGACTGTCCGGCTTCCATCCCGGTCATGCCAGGGATGATGGAACCGTTAACTTGCCCACATATTCCATTGACCAAGATGTTTTCCATCTCGGATGTGGGTACGACCATCATATCGCAGGTGGATGTTCCCATGACCTTGCTCAGATAATAAGGCTCTATCTGGCCACCTACGGCACCCATATGGGCATCCATGGCCCCAATACCTACCAGAACATCTGTTGATAGCCCCAAAAGATCGGCCCACTTGCTGGACAATCGCCCGGCCGCTTGGTCCGATGTATAAATGGTATGGAACAATTTTTTCTTGAACCCGGCGAGCAAAGGATCCAGCGTTGCCAAGAATTCCTCAGGAGGTAGGCCTCCAAATTCTTCGGCCCAAAGTGCCTTGTGTCCCGCAACGCATACATTTCTTTTGATATCCTGAACGTTATCCCCTCCCGTGAGCAGGAACGGTATCCAATCACTGTGTTCCACCCAAGAACAGCAAGCTTCCTTGACTTCAGTGTCCTTTCTGAGGACATGGAGCAGTTTGGCCCAGAACCATTCGGAGGAATAGGTGCCCCCTACATATTTTAGGTAATCGGTTTGAAAATTTTTGGCGTGCTCGTTTATTTCCGATGCTTCCTTGATGGCGGAATGGTCTTTCCAAAGGAAGAACATCGCATTTGGATTGTGTTCAAATTTTGGCAGCATTGACAGGGGAGTTCCGTTTTGGTCTACCGCAATGGGGGTGGAGCCGGTCGTGGCCACGGAAATGGCCCTTACCTTATCGACCACCTCCCGGCTTACTTTCTTCAATGCGCCTTGAATGCTTTGTGTGAGCCCTTCTATATGGTCCAGTGGGTGTTGCCTGAAGATGTTCTCTGAAGCATTGCAATATTTTCCCTCGTTCCATCGGGGAAAGGCAAATTCGGATGAGGACATTTCTTCCCCTGTGTGGGCATCCACTACAATGCTTCGAACGGAATTGGTTCCGAAATCCACACCTATCACATAATCGGTCGCATTGTTTTCTATCGAGTTCATAACAGACATATCGCTGTGGCTACTAGGTTCACACTTGGAAATCTATTTTTTTTTGAATCCCAGCGTACAGCATGACGACCATAAAACAGATCAACGGTACGCTAAAGGAAATATTGATGCTGCTGGTCCAGTCCGATAGCTGGCCTTGTATGGTAGTGAGCACGGCACCTCCCAAGATGGCCATGATCAATCCGGATCCACCCAATTTGGTATCCTTGCCCAGACCCTTCATTCCCAATCCATAAATGGTGGGGAACATGAGGGACATAAACCCTGAGATCATCACAAGGCAGATAACGCCCACAATCCCTCCGGTGACCATTACGAGCAAAGTGCAAATGCCGCCGCCCACTGCGCTGATTAGAAGCAGTTTTCTGGGGGATATGTATTTCATCAGTGCTGTAAAAATGAACCGGGAAATGGAGAACAAGATCAATGAGGCCATGTAATAATTGGCCGCGTTGTCTTCGTTACTGCCCAGTTCCTGCATCACATAGCGGATGGTGAACGACCATACCCCGATTTGGGCACCCATATAAAAGAACTGTGCTATGACGGCCCAGCGGTAATTTTTTTTCTCCACCAGTCTTTTGATACTGGGCAGAAGTTTTAGGCTGGTGCCTTCATCGGAGCCCACGGGCATGTTGGTGAACTTCACTGCGATCCATATCAACAACAGGCAAAATGCGACACCTACATAGGGACCCATCACGGAGACCAGTTCTTCGGATTGGATTGCCTTCAACTGTTCCGGGGCCATATTGGCACGCTCTTCGGCACTGGAAAGGTTCAAATGCGAAAGGATAAAGATCTTGCTCAGGATCACACCTGAAATGGAACCCAAGGGGTTGAAGGATTGCGCCAAATTCAATCTTCTGGTCCCTGTTTCTTCGGATCCCATGGAAATGATATAGGGATTGGCAGAAGTTTCCAGAATGGAAAGTCCGCCCGCAAGGATGAACAATGCCCCTAAAAAATGCCCATATACCATGGTGATACTGGCCGGATAAAACAGCACAGATCCCAGAATGAACAATCCCAAACCGACCAGAACGCCAGTTTTATAGCTGTATTTCTTGATCAGGATGGCTGCAGGTAAGGCCAACAGGAAATAGGAACCGTAAAAGGCCATTTGGATCCAGGACGTTTGAAAGTCCGTCATGCTCATGATCCGCTTAAACGCCGCCAATAGGGTGTCGGTCATATTGTTGGCCAGGCCCCACCAAAAGAAAAGGCTGGTCACTAAAATAAACGGAACTGTATTTCCCGGTCGTATCAGAGGAAGTTTTTGGGCGATGTTTTTATCTAGTTGCTTGATCATGGCGATTAGTACAAGGGTCCATAATTTTCGCAAGCTCGATAGTCGCTGCCTTCCTTGTCCATTCCGAAGGAATTCCAAGCAGAAGGTCTAAACACTCGCTCTGGTGCCACATTGTGCATACATACTGGAATGCGCAACATGGATGCAAGGGTGATCAGGTCATGACCGATATGTCCGTAGCTGATGGCACCGTGGTTGGATCCCCAGTTGTTCATGACGGAATAGACATCGGTAAAGGCGCCTTTGCCTGTCAATTCTGGAACAAACCAGGTTGTGGGCCATGTTTTGTCGGTTCGTTGGTCCAAAGTGTGGTGTACCTCTTCAGGAAGGTCTATGGTCCATCCTTCGGCCAATTGAAGCGTAGGTCCAAGGCCTTTGGTCAAGTTGATACGGCACATGGTAACGGGCATTCCTCCCTTGGTCAAGAAGTTGGAGGAGTAGCCCCCGCCCCTGAAATAACCCAAATTGGCGGGATACCAAGTGGTGGCATCCAAGCAACCTTGCTTTTCCTCTTCAGTGATTTCCCAAAAAGGCTTCAATACGGGTTTTCCGTCTTTGGTCATACGCCCAGTGCCGTCCAAAGTGGCCGATCCGGAGTTGATCAAGTGGATGAATCCTTTGGATGCGGCTTCATTGGGCACCCATCCTGTAACGCGTTCCACTGCTTCTGGACTCCAATAGGTCCTTACATCGGCAAATATCTGGGCCGTGTTGGTGAGCAGATGGTTAAAGAGCATCGAAACTCCATTCAAAGAGTCGTTTTCCGTGGCCACCATGTAGGGTTTACGGATTCCGTTCCAGTCGAATGACGAGTTGAGGATGGCTTCCGAAAAGTCCCCATTGGGCAGAAAATCGGTCCATTGGCGTTGACCTTGAAAACCAGAAACCAAGGCATCATGCCCCAGTGCTTCTTCTGCAAAGCCCATTTCTTCAAGTTTTGGATTGCCTTCCATCAGGTCACGGATAATGAGGGTCATTTTCACCACAAATTCCCAATCATCATCTTTTTGCTCGCGCGACCTTTGTTTTTCCGATTCGTTGGGATCGGCACCTTCCTTACAATTTTCCTTGGTCCATTTCAGTGCCTTTTCAAATTCTTCTTTGTCATAGATGCCCTGTTCTATCCTTCGGAACACTTCGGTGGAGTCTACATATTCGTTGCGCATCCCCAGATAGGATTGGAAGAAATCGGGCTCTACGGCAGAGCCGACAATACCCATGGATACTCCTCCAATGGCCAGATAGGACCTTCCTTTCATGAGGGAAACGGCCAAACCTGCCTTTGCAAAACTCAAAAGTTTCTGCTTCACATCTTCCGTAATGGCGGCATCGTCCATATCCTGAACATCATGGCCATATATGCCGAAACAGGGAAGGCCTTTTTGGTTGTGTGCGGCCAAGGTTGCGGCCAAGTAGACGGCTCCTGGGCGTTCTGTGCCGTTGAAGCCCCAAATGGCCTTTGGCATATAAGGGTCCGTGTCCATGGTCTCGGTACCATAGCACCAGCAAGGTGTTACGGACAGGGAGACCCCTACGTTCTGGGACTTGAATTTTTTATCGCAATCCGTGGCTTCCTTGACGCCACCAATGCACGAATCGGCAATGACGCATTCCACAGGACTGCCATCAGGGTATTTTAAATTTTCATTGAAAAGTGCGGCAACGCGCTTGGCCATGTTCATGGTCACATCCTCAAGGGATTCCCTAACCCCGCCACGTCTTCCATCGATGATGGGGCGGATACCAATTTTGGGATATTCGTTTTTTATGGACATCGTCTCTAAATTCTGGTTCAGTTGGTTTACAGTTTGTTTTTTATGCGCTGGATGTCCACCCCAAGTACTTTTTGGGCTATTCCATCCAATATTTTTTCATCTCCCGTAAAATGGAACAGGTTATGGTTATGTGTCAAGCTGGCTTGTGGTGAAAGGAATGCCGCGGGCGACACACTTTCAATCTCATAAAAGGGGCCCATTTGGGAACCATCTTCCAAGGGCCCATCGTTATAGGCGTTGATGGCGTCCCCGTCAAAAGGATCTTTGTCGGTCCTCCATTCCTGGTTGAGGTAAGTGGCCTCTTCATCAACATCAAAAAGGGCAATGGTAAGTATGTGGTTCAATGCATCATAGCTGCCGGCCACGTTTCTGGCCCTTTTGGGAGGAATGCCCAGTTTTCCCCTGGATTTTCCATCTGCCTTGAAAAAAAGGATGCTGTCGGCATATTGTATCCTATCCTCGGGAATTTCACCAAAGTAGTCGGTCGTGGCCACCTTTCCCTTGACGTTGCCATTGAAGGGTATTACGATCATGGTCTTGGAGGATGGGGGGAACATATCCAACATCCAAATACAAGGTGCCCCGGATTCCTCTGTCCATGCAGTTGTTCCGGTATTTGTCATTTTGTTTGAGGTGGAAAATCCTACGGATTGTATCCCATTAGTGCTGATGCCCAACATGTTACTTATTTGCTGTGCATCCAGTATGCTGATGTTTCGTTCGATTTTCATCTCAAACAAAGCATCGGCGTAATTCTTCAAGGTCATCTGCTTTTCCATTTGCACGTTGCCCTCGCTCTGTTGGACCACGTTCCAGCTTTCGGAATCGATAGGGGCCGGGGTTTTCCAATTGTCGAAGACCATTTCGTCCCTAGATTTGAAGAAGAGTGAGAATTTGCTACCCTCAGGACCTAGCCAAAATCTGTTTTCCCCACCATAGGCGTTCATGTGTGGGTCCTCCTTCCCGAATGCCTCGTAATTGATCCAGCCAAAACTTTTACCCTCTAGACCCATTGCGGATGAGGTGAACACCTTGGCTTGGAATTTTGGGGATACCGCAACAAGGGAACTGTCCGATTGCAATAAGACCAAGTTTGGGTCATGCTCCTGTAAAAAATGAAGGTCGTGTCCAAAGCTCCCTTCTTGATGGGTGGGTTGTTCATTCATGGTTTCATTTTTTTTAGCCTGTTGTCGGCAAGAGGAAAGGCATACCAATCCTAGGAGCATAATGAGTTTGTTTGTTTTCATGTTGTGCGTTCTTATGGGTTGGAAGCCTGTATCCCATCCATAGGAGAGGTGTAGGGCAATCATATCATAAGGATATTTTACCAAATATAGGTTTAATCGTTTTAATAATAAAGAAAAGAAAGAGTTTTTGTTGTTAAATTCTTTTAATTCCTTTGTTTTAAAATATCAAATCCTTTCTGGAAGATTCTTTGACAACCATTTTTGCGTTGAGATTGACCTGTTGGTAGCCCGATCCAGGAGATGCGATTTCTGTGGTCAGGATGTGTACGGCCTCTTTTCCTAGGTCGGACAAAGGTTGATGCACATAGGTGATGGGAGAATAGTATAGGTCGAAGGCTTCGCCTTGATCAAAACTTGCAATGGTGATATCTGTGGGTACCTTTAGACCCAAATGGTTCACTTTTTTTATTCCAGGAATGGCCAAACTATTGGAAGCGAAGAAAATGGCGGTTACGGGGTCATCTCCTGTCAACAGGTCTTCTATGCCTTTGGCGATATCTTCCTCGACAGAATCGAAATTGATTTCCTTAAGCCATGTTGGGTTTATGGTAAGGTGGTGTTTTTCCATGGCGGCAATGGCTCCTCTTGTCCGTTCCTTCATATGGGAAAGGGAATTGCCTTGGGTGAGTATGCCTATCTTGGTGTTTCCGGTTTGAATGAGGTTTTCCACAACTTTGTAGGCGGATGTATAATTATCAACTACAACATGATGGGACGGGATTTCGGGAAAATAACGATCGATCAATACAAATGGGATTTTCTTTTCCTTAAGGTGTTCTATCTGATCTTCGGACTCCGCGGTAGGTACAATGATGAAACCATCCACTTGCCGGTGCATGAGGAACTTGATCAGGTTCCATGATTTCTCGGCCTTCTCGTCCGAACTGCTGACCATTAAGGTGTATCCGAGTTGGGTGACTTCATCTTCTATGATCCGTGCGATATGGGCATAAAATGGATTGGACAAGTCTGTGACAATCAGGCCTATGGTGTTGGTCTTGCCGCTTTTCAAACTTTTGGCAATCAAATTGGGTTGGTAGTCCAGTTCTTTGGCTACCTTTTTTATCTTGGCGGTGACCTCTTTGCCTATCCTGCCATCCTTTCCATTCGAAAGTACGTAGGACACAGTGGCTATGGAAACCCCTACTTCCTTGGCAATATCTTTAAGAACAACTTTTTTTTTCATGGATACACTGGGTTGGATTCCTTAAATGGAGATTGGATATGGATTTATTATGGTCACAATTGAAGAGCTCCGTCCAGATTTTTTGAAAATGGGCAAATCCTGTTTTGAAATTGAGGTATCGGCAAATACTGGCCTAGGTTGTTGCCGTTACCGGGTTCAATTGCCTATTCCGGGCTTTGAGATGGGGTAATTGCCATTCTCGTCCGGGAATTTTATTGTCTTTGAGTTCCAGGACATGTCGCTGGGTACAATACTTTCTTCCGATTTGAGCAGTTCCTGCATGGTGATCTCCTTGCCGGTTTCGGCAGCCATTCGTCCCATGATGGTGGTCAACGAACTCTTGGCCCCATATTCCGTATTGTTGATGTGGGTGTTGTTCAAAATGGATTCTATAAATACATTTTGCTCAATTTGTGTGGCTCCCAGATCACCTCGATCTCTGTACCTCCAAAAGTTTTTTCCGCTGAGGTCGAACAGTTCTTGTCGCTCATTGGCCATTCCTTTGGTGCCCTTCATCGTCCATCCCATCTTGTCATCACAATTGTTCATGTTACGGGATTGGGAAAACATTTTCACACCATTTTCATATTCGTATTCTATGAAAAAGTGGTCATAGGCATCGCCGTTGTCACGTCCGTTATAGATCAATCGGCCACCATTGCCCAATGCTTTTACGGGGAAGTCTTTCATGATCCAGTTCATCATGTCTATTTGATGTATGGCCTGTCCGGCCAATTGTCCGCCCCATAACCAAGTAAAATAGCGCCAGTTCCGAACTTGGTACTCCATTTCGGTCTGTTGGGGTTGTGGGGGGATCACTTTGGGGGCTCCCACATTGTAATAGGTGCTGATGGAGGTAATGTCGCCAATCTCTCCCCCTTCAATTTTTTTTACCAATTTCTGGTTGCCAATATCATATCTGAACTGAAGCCCTACAACCACATTCAATTTTTTCTGGTCTGCCAATTTTCCAATTTCCATGACTTTATGGAAACCGGGTACATCTACTGCCACGGGTTTTTCCATGAATACGTGTTTGTTGGCATTGATGGCGGCCTCAAAATGTTGTGGTCTGAAAGGGGGAGGGGTGGCGAGGATCACAGCATCGCACAACGCTATGACCTTTTGGTAGGCATCAAATCCTACAAAACAGGTTTCGGGGGAAACGTCACATTGTTTATTGAAATTTTGTTTGAGTAGGGTGTATACCCCTTTGGCCATGTCATCAAAGGTGTCGCCAATGGCAACGACCCTTACCTGTGGCGAAGCGGTGAGTGCCTCAAAAAGTGCACCGGCACCACGTCCACCGCAACCTACCAGACCAACTTTTATGACTTTGTCCGATACATCATGGGATATCATGTTGCTTGCTAAAGGGTGTATGAACACACTTCCAAAAGCAGCAGCCGACGTTTTCTTGATAAAATCCCTTCTACCTGCATGGTTCCTATTATTCATGATGCTAACATTTTAAAATTTGGTGAGGCATGGCCCCTTTATCTGTATCTAAACCGATATCCATCTGTTGATGTTTAAAAACACAAACATCTGATGGTTGTGCTATAATACAAATTCTATTCTTTTTTTGGCCATAAAAATTTCATAACCTTTAATTGGTGATAAATATAATAAGAAAAATAAAGACAAATAGTTATATAAACTTATTTTTGTGTCTTTTTAGGATTTATTTAGTGACCGTCCCGATTTTCGGGCCGCTTTTTGGCCGTATGGGTCTATTTTTAAATGTTGCAACATGGAATACATCAGCGTATTTGATATGCTCAAGATAGGGGTAGGTCCCTCAAGTTCCCATACCCTAGGCCCTTGGCTGGCCGGAGAACGCTGGTTAAAATGGTTGGAAGATGGGGCGGCACTGAATAAGGTCAATGAGGTAATGGTGCATTTATATGGCTCCCTTTCTCTCACCGGAAAGGGCCATGGAACCGACTTGGCCGTAATGCTGGGGCTTACCGGAGCCGACCCCAAGACGGTGCCAATTTCCAATATCCATGCTGTTGTGGATGTAGTGAACCAGACCCATAGGCTTACTTTGGGAGGGATGAAGGATATTCATTTCAATCCATCGATGCATATTGTTTTCCACAAGGAATTTCTTCCTTTTCATGCCAATGGGCTCATGTTCGAAGGAATATTGGACAGCGGTGAAGTGAAGTCGAAAACATACTACTCCATAGGGGGAGGATTTGTGGAGGAAGTGGATGGCACTCCTCCTGTTCCAAATCTGCAGGCATTGAAAGTATTGCCTTTTCCTGCAAAACAAGGGGCCGATCTGTTGAAGTTTTGTCATGCGAACAACTTTTCCATTTCCCAATTGGTTCTTGAAAATGAACTGTCCTTGCGAAACGATGTGGACATCGATAAGGAACTCCATCAGATTTGGGGGACCATGCTGGAGTGTGTCTATAAAGGCTGTCACACAGAAGGGAGCCTTCCCGGAGGTCTGCATGTAAGAAGAAGGGCTGCCAAGCTGCATCAAAACCTTAAAATCGATTTGGAATATTCCACGTCGCGGGAGTGGGTAGAGGTCATCCGAAAAACGCCCATTAAATTCCGACAGATTTTCCAGTGGGTGAGCTGCTTTGCGCTGGCCGTGAATGAGGAGAATGCTTCCTTCGGAAGAGTGGTCACCGCTCCTACCAACGGAAGTGCTGGGGTTGTGCCGGCCGTTTTGCTGTATTATCTGACCATTGAGAACCACGATGCGGATTGGGAACACATCAAGAAGTTCTTTCTGGTGGCTGGGGTCATTGGCAGTATCTTTAAGATGGGGGCCACCATCTCTGCGACCATGGGTGGCTGCCAAGCAGAAATCGGGGTGTCCTCGGCCATGGCGGCGGGGGCGCTCACGGAACTGATGGGGGGCACTCCCGAGCAAGTGTTGATGGCTTCGGAAATAGCGATGGAACATCATTTGGGGCTTACCTGCGACTCCATTGGGGGGCTTGTACAGATTCCCTGTATCGAACGCAATTCCATGGGCGCCATAAAGGCGATCACTGCAGCCGAACTGGCCCTGAACTCGGACCCAGGAGAGGCAAAAGTATCTCTGGACAAGGTGGTTTCCACCATGTGGGAAACGGCCAAGGACATGAATTCCAAGTATAAGGAAACGGCCGAAGGAGGGTTGGCCATCACCGTTGGAATGATCAATTGTTAGGTTTACCCATCGTATGCCATTATTGTTTTAAGATGTCATCAAGGAGTTGTAATTTGTTGCTATGAAAGCCTTTTTGTGTTCTGTTCTTTTGGGTATTTTGATGTTGCCGCAACCGGGGTGTGGTCAAGAGCGATTTCAGTATCAATACCGGCAGATGGGCACACAAATCGGCTTGGTCTTCTATACTTCGGATAGGCAAAAGGCGGATACTCTGGCCCAATTGGCCTTTGATCGTATCGATGCGCTGAACCAAACTTTGAGTGATTATGTGGATTCCAGCGAAATCAATCGCCTGAATAAAACCCCTTTTCAAAAGGTTCGGGTAAGTCGGGATTTTTATCGGTTGTTGGAATCAAGTTTGGAATATAGACGGTTGACCGAAGGAGCTTTCGATATTACCCTTGGTCCTTTGATTGCACTTTGGAAAACAGCACGGGCTTCAGGAACCCTTCCTGCTGAAGTCGATATACAGGATGCTTTGCAAAGGTCGGGATATTCCAATTTGGAACTTTTTGGTCAGGATACGGTCCGCTTAAAAAGAGCAGGAATGCAGCTCAATGTTGGAGGGATTGGTAAAGGTTACGCAGCGGATGAGGTCATTTTGCTGTTGAAGGAACATGGGGTAACGATGGCCTTGGTGGACATGGGTGGCGATATCACTGTAGGGGATCCTCCTCCAAATAAAGCCTATTGGACTTTGGGTTTTACCCATGCAACCAAAAATGGGGAATCGGTTTTCAGGAAGGTCAAATTACGGAACCAAGCTGTGGCCACCTCAGGGGATCTTTACCAACACATGCTGGTCGAGGGAAAAAAATATTCCCACATCATTGATCCCAGAACGGGACTTGCACTCAGCAATCAAACGCAGGTGACGGTCATTGCGCCAAACGGGACCATGGCCGATGCGATGGCCTCTGCATTTAGCGTATTGGGCATACTTCAGGCCGAAAAAGTGGTACAGCAGGTTCCAGGCCTCGAGGCCTTCATGGTGGTTGAGCTTCAAGGTGCTTATAGACAATGGAACAGCGAAGGATTCTCAAAATTCTTCTTGGAAGAATGAAAGGCCGGTGGCTATTCTATTTCAATGGAAACCTCCAGAGGGTGTTGCAAACTTTTCCGATATGTTTCGATTTGTCCCTTGATTCCTTTTAGATCATCTATGGTCAAATAGGCATTCAACTCATGGTACCTACTTTTTTTAGGGACTTGGGTGATGCTGTCATTGATCAATACCCTGTTCCAATACCTGCCTTCGTTGGCCCCCAAGGAAATTTTGGTTTGGGGATCGAACAATGGGGATGGTCCGCCATCCAAGTTGGAGTTGTCATAGACCAACCGAATACTGATCAACCCAAAGCCACGTTCCTTGTCCACAAAACCCATCCAGTCCAAATTGTCCTTTAGCGGGGATTTCGTAAGGGAATCCATCTGCTTTTCATCATAGAGGGGAATGTATTTTTCAGTACCCGTTTCATCGGGATAAATGACATGGGTAAATGTTTTGTTCATGGTCATTTCATCATTGCGAAGCAAACGAAGTGCTACATCTGTGTTCACTTCCATCGTAGAGGTATAGAGAAAATAGGGGAGCTGGGCATAGAAGGTATACTGCCCTGTCAGGTCTATTTCTTCATATTCGGCCACATGGCCTTTCTTTTCCGTGGAAAAGCGGTAGGCATTTTTCTCCAGTATCTGGGCATGCTCATTGTCCAAATGCCCGATGGTCTTGTAATGTCCAGTGGTTTTTTGGAAGTTGGGGGACCAGTGCATGTCGTTTTCATCCCGTTCCAGTAGTATCTGTTTCTTTTTTAGGAACATGGCGGATAATTGCCCAGGGAAAAGACCGCTTTCCGGATTGTTTCTTGGTACATTGAAATCGGCTTTGAAGTGTTCGTTTTCAACGAGTAGTGCCATGCCTTGGCCAGCTATGCTCAAATCAGAGGTGATAGTTTCCCCTTCGGCCGCTTCTACGGTGAATGCCTTTTTTTCATAAGCATCCATGGAAAGGGGGAAAAGATAATGGTTTCCCTCATTGGCTTGGGCCGGATTTTGCAAGCGTATTCCCAAAATGGTCGTGTTTGAACCAATTTCCCGCAGAGCGACCACACTCTCCAACCCTTCGGGCAAGGCCACTTCCACATATTCCAGAGCTCTTGGTGCCCCAGCTTTTTCTTCGATGGTGACTTTTGTTTTCTTGGAATTGGAAGTGCATCCGAAAAGGAGGAGCAGGGCGCCTAAGGTGTATAGGAGGGTTGCATTGCGGTGAAATCTTGATGTATAGGTCATAAGCGAGCTAATGAAACATTTTAACCTTAAAAAGTAAGATTAAATAAGTTATATTTGAATCAATAATAAGTAAAATAAAATAAATAGATTTATAAAAGTAATGTTTTGAAAGAAATTTCAATGTTTCATTGAAAAGCCTACGTTCAAAACAAAGCTGTTCAAAAACCTAAGATACGTATAGTTTGAAATTGGATGACCTACAAACCTTTCAAGAAACTATGCCATATGGACTAAAACAGTGGAAACAACTCAAAATATATGGGATTAAAAAGTATAGCTAGGGCATTTGGTCCGGGATTCATTATCGCTGCCGTGGTTTTGGGGCCAGGAAGCCTCACCTCGTCGGCAAGGATAGGCTGCACCATAGGGTATGATTTTTTGTGGGTCATTTTGATAGCGGCCATTTCCATGGCAGTCTACACCAACATGGGTACCCGTTTCGGACTGTTGCATGATGAGTCCATTCTGACGGTGATTTCCAAAAAATATGGCAAGTGGTTTTCCATGACCATTGGGATCAGCTCTTTTGTGGCCACTTTAAGTTTTCAATTTGGGAACAATCTCGGGATTGGAATGGGTATGGAAACTTTAACGGGCATACATGCCGGCGTTTGGCCCATTGTGTTCACTGCTTTGGCCATTGTATTGATTTTCTTTGGAAAGAACCTCTACAAGGTGCTGGAAAAAATAATGATGTATGTGGTGATGATCATGATCTTGGCCTTTGTGGTCAACCTTATTTTTATAAAACCCGACTTGGCTTCCATTGCGCAAGGTTTTGTGCCAAAGCCGTTCTCAACGGATAATTTGGGAGAGTTGGCTGCCATCACAGGGACCACATTTGTATTGAACAGCGCGCTGTATCAATCCTACTTGGTGCAGAATAAGGGATGGAAGATAGCTGATAAGAAAAAGGCGACCCGCGATTCCAATCTGGGTATTTTTCTACTTTCCCTCATGTCCATTTTTGTTATTGCCACAGCGGCAACCACTTTGAAACCACTGGGAATTGTAGTCAACTCTGCCAGTGACATGGCCCTTCAATTGGAAATGCTCTTGGGAAGTTACGCTAAATATGTTTTCGCCATTGGGTTCAGTGCAGCTGCATTTTCGTCGTTGTTGGTCAATGCTGTGATCGGAGGAGGTTTACTATCCGATGGTTTGGGCCTTGGGCAGACCATGGAGCAGAAAGTCCCAAAACTGTTTACGGTGATCATCCTTATTGCGGGGATGGGGATAGCCATCTATGCTTCCAGTGCCAGCGGAAGTCCTGTCTATTCCTTGATCATGGCGCAGGCCTCTTCCATAATGGCCGTACCCATGATTGCCATTGGATTGTTCTTGGTGCTCAATAACAAAGGCATCATGGGAAAATACACCAACAACAAATATCAGAATATTGTATCGGTAGTGGGGTTTGTGCTGATCTGTATCTTGGTCTATATCATGTACAGCAAGCTCATTGGGTATTTGGGCTCACTTTGATATTTAAAACCTGATATTGGGGATTAGGCGATTACTACCCTGATCCCGATGTTTTCCAAGTCAGCTTTTTGTTGATCGGTAATGCCACTGTCGGTAATCAGGACGTCTATGGTGGAAACAGGACAAATAAAGGCCAAGCTCCTTTTCCCAATTTTGCTGGAATCTGCCATTACAATCACCTGTTTGGACATTTCTATCATGGTGCCGTTCAAATGCGCTTCCTCAACGTTTGGGGTGGAAAGTCCATAATCTGCATCCAGGCCATCGATACCCAAAAAGAGCTTGTCACAAAAGTAGTTCTTGATATTTCTTTCAGCGGGTGTGCCAATCAATGAAAAGGATTTCTTTCGCAAAAAACCACCAGGAATAATGATCTGGATGTTGCTGTTGTTGTAGATGTGGTTCACAACGTTTAGAGCATTAGTGATCACGGTCAGGTCCTGCTTATTGGTCAGGTTCCGGACCAATTGCATCACGGTGGTTCCCGAATCGATCATGATGGTGTCCCCTTCATTGACAAATTCGGCCGCTTTTAAACCGATCAATTGCTTTTCCTTGATGTTGATTTTATCCTTCTCCCCAATGGTGTAGTCCACGCCAACGGGATCAATTTTCAATGCACCGCCTCTTGCCCTGACCAATATGTTCTTGGTCTCCAATTGGGCCAGGTCATTCCGTATGGTAACCTCACTTACGCCGAATTTTTTGGATAGTTCACTAATATCAACTTTTCCTTTTTGGTCAAGTTCTTGTACAATAATGAACCTACGGTCAATAGTGGATTTTTTTTTGGACATGGTTAAAGGCGTGTTAGTGTTAAAGATATTGGAAGCTAAGATAATTATATTTGAATATACCCAAAACTTTGAATAAATAAAAAATTGACTTTCAAAACCTTTATTTTTTATTCAGTTTTGAATATTGAATCAAACGGATTGTCTATCCAGTGTATGGGAAAAGACAACTTATGGAGTGGATCTAGTTTTTGTCCTCGGGTTCCAAGGCCAACAGGAAGGCTGCTGTAATGGCAAGGAATATGGCCAATAATTTGTACGGACCTGGAACGATCCCCAACAGGGTCATGGAAATGATGGAGGTCATCAAAGGTGCTCCTGCATTTATCAAGGGAGACACCACCATGGCCTTTCCGTATCTGTAGGCATAGACCATACACAGGGCACCAATGGCGTTGAGTATCTGTATTCCAGCGGCTAAGTAAGGGCCATTCAGGCCAAAATTGATTTTTTGATCAAAATCCGTGAGATACAATGCTATGGGGGTGAGCACGATGCCCGTTACCATCATATAGAAAAAAATGCTTTCCGCATTGGTGTACTGGTTGGCCAGTTTCATGAAAAAGGCTTGGACACCCCAGGCCAAAAGAATGACGAGGGCTAGGACGAACCAAAGTGAACCCACACTGCTGGGGGCCGTTTCGTCACCACCAGAATAATCAAAAAGGGGCAGGGCCAATATGGCAAGGGCAATCCCGATGTAGCCCAGAACACGAGTACGCTCTTTCAGTAACAGAAAGGACAGCAATATGGTGACCACTGGCGAAAGCGAAATTATGGGGAAAATAAGATAGGTTGGGCCTATGGTCACCGCATAGAACAACAACATTTGACCGCCCGCTCCCAAAAAACCAATGATAAGGCCATTGATTATGGATTTTTTATCCGTTTGCAATTTCCATCCGATGCGTTTGAGCACATAAAGGGATGGTGGAATCATGGTAAGGGCCCAAACACAATAGATCAAGGTGTCAGGAAATCCGTTTTCTACGGGGAGACTGGTGAAGGCACCCCATACACCCCAAAAAATGGTGGCGACAACAGCGTATAGCAGCCAGGTTTTTTTATTTTGATTCATGGGAACTTTGGTGTTTGGTTTGTATGTTGGTTTTTAGGTCAACCATTTGTCCAGGTTTTCCTGTACAAAGATATCGTCATTAAGTTCAGGATAGTCCTGATAAACCCTATCTATTTCTTCCTTTTGGCCCGGGCTCAGCACTTCTTTTGGACTTATGGTGTGGTTTCCTTCCAAAAGTCCCTGTCTGATCAGTACTTCGTGAATCCCTGCAATGGACCCTTTAAACTTGTTTTTCGAATCGAAAAAGGCAGCATTGGAATCGGTGATTTTTATTCCCAGTGCAAGCAAATCCGGAATATCTTGGGGTGTGGCACTTTTAATCCGGGAAAAGAGCTGAACCGCTTTTTGGTTCCATACGGCCCAATGGCCCAACAATCCTCCGGTGATACGCAGGGTTACATTTTCTCCATTTACGGGAAGGCTATAAGGGGTCAGTAGATCCGCTACGATGTTGTCATCATTGCCTGTGTATAGGGCAATTTCGTTTGCCCTTCCGGATGCGGCCACCCCTCTCACTACATCAATGGTCTGATAGCGGTCAAAAGGGGCCATTTTTATGGCCACCACATTGGAGATTCGGGCAAATTCCCTCCAAAACTCAAAGTCCAGCAAACCACCACCTACGGATGGTTGCAGGTAAAACCCGATCACAGGGGTTATTTCGGCCACTGCTTTGCAGTGTTCAATAAGCTCGGCGTTGGATTTCCCTTTGAGTGCAGCCAGTCCCAACAGTACTGCATGGTATCCTAGATCGGCACTGATGCGGGCCTCTTTCAAGGCTTGCGGGGTCTGCCCCAAAACACCTGAAATTCGCATGATCTTTTTGCCACTTTTGGCACAAAAGGCATCCATTTCCTCTTTTCCAAGTTCAAGAACGGGCTGGTATAGTCCTGCATCCCGTATCTCAAATTGACTTGTGTGGACCCCAATGGCCAACCCCCCGGACCCTGCATCAAGATAGTATCTGGAAAGGGCGCGTTGTCTTTTCTCGTCCAGTTTGAGGTCTTTTGTAAGAGCTGTCGGATTTGCCGGAATTACCAATCCTTCCAGCAATAGTTTGTTCAAATCTTGGGGGAGTGTATTTTTCATGGTTGGGTGTAAAAATTAGTATTTGCCGTCCCTGACTTCAAAATGGGTTGCTTTTCCCAAGAGCGGCTTGTCCTCCATCATCCAGTGTGCTGTCCATTCCAAAACGGTGTCCAATGCCATTTCTGGTGAACCCAATAGCTCTTTGCTCTTGGATACATTGGAAAGTAGGGCTGAATCTGCCTCGGTTCCAGAAAATTTTGGGGTCTTGCCCATAAATTCTCCCAGTCTTTTGGCAATCGAGGCAACCGTAACGGTATCTTCTCCGCTGATATTCAAGGCTATGACGGGCGATTCGCAAAGGGAAAGGCTTCTGAGGATTAAATTGTTGGCGTCTCCTTGCCAGATGACGTTGACATGGCCCATGGCCAAATCGATGACCTCTTCGTTGTAGACTTTCTGGGCGATATCCACCAAAACACCGTATCGCATTTCCACGGCATAGTTCAATCTGATGAGCACTATTTCGGTGCCATTTTGATTGCTGCCATATTCGAACATCCGCTCTCTTCCCAAACAGGATTGTGCGTATTCGCCAACCGGTAGAGGGGTATCGGTCTCTTTGGAACCCCCTGAATTGATGGGAACAAGAGGATATACACATCCGGTGGATAGGGCCGCGATCTTGGAATCTTTGAACTTGTCCACGATAAGTCCCGGCAAGAAGGCATTCATGGCCCAAGTAGTGGGCTGCTTGCCTTCCGTGCCAAATTTGAATCCGACCAGATAGATAATGTTTTTAATATCTGGAAGGCTTTGGACAAAGTCAAGGTTCAAAAGGTCACCGGCTATGGTCTCAACGCCATTTTCTTCCAAGTAAGTTCTGCTGGTGGGCGAACTGAAACGGGATACCCCGATAACGCGTTTGGCAACTCCCGCTTCCTCAGTGGCGCGTTTCGCCATAATGGCCATGGATATTCCCATTTTTCCGGCTACGCCCAATAGCATAATGTCGCCCTCAAGCGACTTCATCATGGTAATCAGCTCTGGAGCGGGGCGCGACAGTGCCTCTTCCAATTCGACCTCATTTGCATACTTTTTAGGATATGTGTTCATTCGCTTCGTTTACCGTTTTTTAGAATAATTTGTTTGTAGAGTTCCACGGCTTCCAAAATTTTGGAAACATGGCAATACTCATCGATTTTATGGGCCATGGAAGGTTCTCCAGGTCCCAATATTAGGGTGGGAGCGTGGTCCAACCAGGGTGTCAATACAGAGGCATCCGTGAGATAGGGAGCCGATTTTTTGGTTCCTTCCTTGCGATAGTCAATACCGCATATCTCGGATATAAGTTGTATGAATGGGTGTTCGACCGGTGTGGCGATGGCATTCAAATCCACCAATTTTTCAATGGAAACTTCATCTCCGACCAATGCTTTCAATTGTTGGAACGCTTCGCTATTGGCCAGTTTGGTCGTGGACCGGATGTCAATGGTGAATTCGGCCTTGTCTGGCACGGAATTCAGGTTAAGGCCCCCTTGCATATACCCCACGTTGATGGTGGGAAATCCGAGGGTATCGTCTTGAACGGCCTTGAAGGTCAGGTTTTCAATCTTGGTGACGGCCCGTGCCGCTTTGTAAATGGCATTTTCACCCAATTCCGGCATGGAAGAGTGTGCCGTTACGCCTGTGGTCTTTGCATTGAGGTACAGGCCTCCTTTATGCGCCAGATAAGGTGTGTTGGCCGTTGGTTCGCCGATGATGAGGGCACTGGCCCTACCAATGTCGTAACCGCTGTCGCAAAGCTGTTTCGCACCTCGGCATCCCAATTCTTCATCAGCAGTAAATACCAATTTGACACCTCCGAGGGGCGCATCTTTTTCAAAACTTTCAATAGCGGCAATGGTCATGGCGGCAACACCGGCTTTCATATCGGTGGAGCCCCTTCCGTAGAGTTTGTCGCCTTTTATTTCCCTACCAAATGGATCTACGGACCATTTTTCGGCTCCTAGGGGAACAACATCCAAATGACCGGACAATACAATGGGCAGTTTTTCTTCGGACAGTCCTTTGGTAGCGACCAAATTCAAGCGATGTTCCGCGTGCTTGGGATATTCCACGGTAAAACCATGGCCGGATAGAATTTCACCCAAAAAACGTGCAATTTCTTCTTCATTACCGGGAGGGTTCACGGTGTTGAATTCAATCAATTGTTGGGTTAGCGAAATGGCATCCATCAAGACTTGTTTATGCGCGTAACGTTGCAGTGTTTTTTACGATTTCCAATTTTTCCTTGACAAGTTCCGTGATCTGTTCGGTGGCTTTTGGAAATACTTTTCTTAGATCTATTTCATCGGAAGAGGACAGGGAAGATTTTAGGGTCTGCATGAAAATATTCTTTATTTCCGTGGCAAGGTTTATTTTACAGATTCCTCGATCCACGGCATTTTTCAAGGCTTCCGCAGGAACGCCCGAACTTCCGTGAAGCACCAGGGTAGCTGTTGTAGCTTCTGCGATTTGGGACAATATTTCCAATTGCAGTTCCGGTTCACTGTCATAAAAACCATGGGCGGTACCGATGGCGATTGCCAGGGCGTCCACTCCGGTCGCTTCCACAAATTCCTTGGCCTCCGCGGGACTGGTAAATGCGCCTTTGCTCTTGCCCTGGCCCAGTTTGGCAATATATCCGAGTTCTGCCTCCACATTGGCGCCATATTGCTGGGCCAGTTGAACTACTTTGCTGGTGATGGCAATATTTTCTTCAAATGGCTTTTCGCTGGCATCGATCATCACAGAATCGAAACCTATTTCCAGACATTCTTTTACCAATTCATACGAATCTCCATGATCTAGGTGTATCCAACCTTCCACGTGGTGGTACTCCAACATCGATTTGGCCAGATTAAATGCCACGGGCAGTCCCATGTATTCGATGGAGCTTCTGGTAAGTTGCAAAATGAGGGGTTGATCCATGCTTTTGGCGGCCATTAGGGTGCCTTGCAACGTCTCAAAATTGTAGAAATTTGTGGCAAGTATCCCTTGGCGTTTGCTTCTCAACTCCAAAAATTTTTCTTGTAATCTCATTGTTCTGTATCGTAATAATTAAAACTGTTCGCGGCAGTTTTTAGAATGTCTTCAAGATTTGTGAATGCTGCGGTTCCCCCAGGTTTTGTGGTTGAAATCGCACCGATCAGGTTCCCGAATTCCAGACAGGTTTCCGGGGATTTCCCTTGTATGAATTTGTAGATGTAGCCTGCATTGAAACTGTCGCCGGCCCCAATGGTATCCACTACATTGTCGTGTAGGAATGGTGGTTTGGAAATTTGCTTGCCGTCGTGGAACAAGACCGACCCTCTACTACCACATTTCACGGCGATAAAACCGTTGCTGTTCTGAAGGCTATCGATGGCGGCAGAGATATCCGTTTTTCTGGTAAGGCTTTGAAGTTCAATAATATTCGGAAGGAAAACATCCACATGGGGAAGTATTTCCTCCAAATTCAAATCCCATTTTTCGGCTGGATCCCACTGTACGTCCATCGAAGTCGTGGCACCGGCATTTTTTGCTTTTTGAAAGAGCAAATGCAGTTTGTCCTTGAATCCCGGTTGTAAAAAATAGGAGGAAAAATGTACGTGTTTGGTATTTTTCAAACAATCCTCATCAATGTCGTCCACGGTCAAATGTGACATGGCCCCGGGATAGGTGGCCATTGCCCTGTCTTCATCATAGCTAAGGGCCACGGTGACACCGGTTTTCATCGTGTCATCCACAATGACCATGGAGGTGTCGACCCCTTTTTCCTTTAATTTTTCAATGATGAACCGACCAAAAATATCATCTCCCAGCTTCCCGATAAATCCTACGTTCAACCCTAGGGAGCTAAGATTACTTGCGCAAATGGCTGACGAACTTCCCAGTGTGAATTCCATTTCATTGGCCAAGATCTCCTTGCCCACTTTGGGAAAGCCCATGATTTGATTGAGTATCAAGTCGATATTCAATTCCCCTACCACAATAACATCAAACTTCTTTGCCATTTTTCCTAGTTTATTCGGTTTTTGCCGAAGCAATCCATTTCTACAGGTTTAAGATAGTCGAAACATTTTGTTTTGGACCTGTTCTGAGGGGTGTGGCAATACGTATATTTAGAGGTTTTGATGGGCATGGTATAAATGGGGGAACTATGGCTTTTTGTGATATATTTTGACCCCTTGGACCACCCTGTTGATGGATTTGTTCACCGAAGGGGAATCGGGCGAAAGGCCCAGGTTGATGGATTTGTACAGTCCCAACAATTGACCGGGAAGCACAGCGCATACAGCAAAGTACTCTTCGGGAATTGCAATGGAATTGGCCACTTCAATGGTCAGGTCCAAAGTGATCTCGTCAGGTGACTTGAGTACTTCAGCAACCCCTATTTCGGCCATTTTTTCCTTCTGGTCGTTGATGGAGCGCACAAGGTCATACTCGTACTTGTTCACATAGTCATCGGTGGAGAATAGGTACACCACCAAGGTGGAGCCATCAATGACAGCTTTTGGCCCGTGCCTCAATCCCAAGAAGGAGTCATATTTTCCAATGACCTGTCCGTTGCTCAGTTCAGTGACCTTCAACTGGGATTCCCTTGCAATGCCTTTAAGGGAGCCAGAACCCAAAAACACGATCCTGTGAAATGAAAGGGCCGCCATTTTTTGAAGGCTTTCGGCGTATTTTCCAAGTATGGTATCGCCATAAGCGGACAATTTGGACACATAATCCTTGTTTCGTTCCAAATTGGAAAGGTCAGAAACCAATAAACCGGCCAATAACATCGTGGAAAAAGACCCTGTCATGGCAAGTCCCTTGTCATTTGCCTCCGCGGGCATAAACAACACATAGGAGTTTTCGCTGTTGGCATTCAGTGCCAGCTGTCCTTCGGGACTGCAGGTGATGATCAAGTGGAATATCTTGTCGCACACTTTCTCGCCCAAGTTCACCGCCGCCAAGCTTTCCGGACTATCGCCAGAACGGGCAAAAGACACCATTAGGGTAGGTGTGTCCTTTTGGAAGTGATCGCTGGGGTGGGATATAAGGTCTGTTGTGGCTATGGCCCGAGTCTCCCTATGTAAGTTGCGCTGAAAGTATTTGTAAAGCACCTCTCCTATAAAAGCAGATGAGCCAGCTCCGGTCAGGATAATGTCCAGATCCTTTGAGGTAAGACAGTTATTTAGAAATGCAGAGATCTCCAATCGCTGTTTTTCAACAATCGAAAAAGTCTCGAGCCATAATCTTGGCTGCGCTGCTATTTCCAATTCAGTATTACTAGGCTTCATAGTTTATGGTTAGTTATGTATTTAAAATGGAAATTGAAATTTAATTCGTGTTTAAAAAGCAAATATATAAAATAATAAAACGTTATGAAAGATAAAAACTTTTATAAAGTTTCAATACCTTATATAATGTAGGTTTGTTGATCACTGTAACTATAATATGATGCTCGATATACGCATTATGCATAGGTGTTCCGAGTGTTCTTTAAGTGTTGAAATGTTTACTTTGAGGTTAAGGGCTATATAAGGGCTATTTTTTAAAATGCTGATATACAGTAATATATAAAATAAAAGTATTCTATGTAGCTATTTATGTGTTAAATATTTCAATAGGTTTAAGGTTTATATATCTCATTTAAAACTTTCATAATATTATTTTTAAAGTAAAATAACTTACGTAAACTTTGTTTTTTGAATTTATTTTTATGAAAAATTTGCTTTTGTAAATTTTTATATAGTATATTTATCGAATCTAATTAACCTTTTTTTAATGTTCCCTATGAAAAACCAACAAAACACCAAGAATTATGAAGAGTAACTTTCAATTGAAAAAAAGCCTAGGATGTTCTTTTGATCTAAGCTTTAGATTCGCGTTGGTCCTATTTCTGGCGACTACTTCGCTTGCCTTTGCGGCGTCCAATACAACATCCTTGTATGGTGCGCGTGTGGAAGGTTTGAATGAAGGGTCCTTGCTCCCTGGGGCAGCTGAATTGGACCAAAGCACTGTGTCGGGTGTCGTGACTGATGATATGGGTGTGCCTTTGCCAGGGGCCACTGTATTTGTAAAAGGTACCCAGAATGGTACTACAACAGATTTTGATGGAAATTTTAGTTTGACTGTATCTGCGGATGCCTCCATTTTGGTGGTGTCTTATTTAGGTTTCAATACATTGGAAGTCGAAATTGGCAGCCAAAGTGTCTTTAATGTACAGTTGCAGCCCAGTACATCCACTTTGGATGAAGTGGTGGTTACCGCATTGGGTGTGAAAAGACAAAAGAAATCGTTGACCTATTCCACCCAAAACGTTGATTTGGACGGAATAGACGAAGTACGTCCCGTACAAAACTTGGTGAACAGCCTTGCCGGTAAAGTGGCAGGTCTTTCCATAGTAAGGTCGGGTCGTGGTGTATCTGGTGGTTCCCGTGTGAATTTAAGGGGCAACAGGTCTATCTCCGGAAGCAGTGAGCCATTGTATGTGGTTGATGGGGTTCCAATTGGAGGTGACATTTCTGATATCAGCCCGGATGACATTGCTTCAATCAGTGTATTGAAAGGTGCAAACGCTGCGGCACTTTATGGGTCAAGGGCGAACAACGGAGCTATTGTATTGACCACTAAATCTGGTGGTGTAGATCGTTCAAGCATCGATATCAATATAACCAATACCATGGAGACCGGCCAAATTCTTTGGGACTACCAAAATCAGTTTGGTCAGGGTATAAATGGTTCCTTTTATAATGAAGGTGGGTCACCGTTGATCAATAGTTTGGAGTCTTGGGGTCAGGAGTTGACCGGATTTGAGGCTCCTAACTGGTCATTGGATCCGGCGGACCAAGGCACGACCATTCCTTATAGTGCCAATCCTGGCAGATTCAAGGATTTTATGCAGACTGGATCCACCCAGGCCTATAATATTTCTGCAAGGACAGGAAGCAAGCTATCTCAATTGTATTTTGGTTACACCTTTGAAAATAGGGTTGGAATTATGCCAGGAAACGAACTTAAAAGGCATAATATATCTCTTAAGGGAAGTCAAAAATTCCTTGATGAAAAATTGGTGTTGGATGCCAAGGTTAACTATATCAGGACCAACCTTTACAATGAAGTTGGAACGGGTCCTTGGGGATTGGTTTACAATATCCCTACCAATATCAGGATATCGGATTTGCGCAATTATGATTTTGTTGATGCTGACGGGAACTTGAGACAAAACTCATACGCCCCTGGAGCCAACCTTGGACAAAACCCATTCTGGTTGGCCAACAGAAACTTGAACGAGCAAGTTGACAATAGGATTTTAACGTATGCTTCGTTGACCTATAATTTCACTGATAAATTGAAATTAATGGCCCGTAGTGCTTTTGAAAATTCTGGAACTACATATGATATCAGGAACTACAATGACACTTACATCATTGCCCCAAATGGAAATTACGGTACCCAGAATAACCAAAGGTATGATTGGAACAGTGACTTCCTGTTGTCCTATGAAGACACTATTTCGGAAGATTTTAATTTCAATGTGAATTTCGGTGGAAATAACCGCCAGGTGTCAGGTAAGTATTTGATCACCAACAATAACGGGTTGAATATCCCGAACCTTTTTGCGATATCAAATGCCATAAACCTACAGGTTACGGAAGGTATCGATAGAAAAGAAGTACAATCTCTATACGGTTTTGGGCAATTGGGTTACAAGGATGCCATTTTCTTGGATCTTACCTATCGTAACGACTGGAGTTCCACCTTGCCATCGCAAAATAGAAGTTATGGTTACTACTCAGCGGGTTTAAGTGCTGTTATTTCTGATTTCTTTGAATTTGGAGAAGGATTCAATTATTTAAAACTTCGTGGTTCCTATGCTGAAGTAGGAAATGATACAGGTGCCTTTAACTTGGCCCGAAGTGCACAGCTCCGTATAGGTGAACTTATCTATTTGTCCCCTATTTTGCCTAATGAAGATCTGAAATCTGAAAATACGGTTTCTACTGAACTTGGTTTGGATGCCCGTTTCTTCAATAGCCGTTTGGGTCTTGACCTTAGTTTGTATAAAACGAATAGTAGGGACCAAATTTTTGCACAGGATGTACCTCTAGGTTCTGGTGCAAGACAGCGTTTCATTAACGGTGCCGATGTACAGAACAAAGGTATCGAGGTGATCTTGACGGGTAGTCCGGTTCGTACCGCTAATTTCAACTGGGACATCACTGCCAACTTTTCAAAGAATGAAAGTGAAATATTGGAACTTGCTGAGGGGATAGACAGGTTGTCCATCGGTAACACCAATTTCGGTATACGAAACGTACAATTGACGGTGGGATCCCAATTTGGCGATATTTATGCAAGAGGTTTCCAAAGGGATGATGAAGGAAGAATTATCGTTGGGGCAAATGGTCTTCCATTGTTTACCGACGGGAAAACTGTTAAGGTAGCCAACTTTAACCCCGACTTTTTAGCAGGTATCAGAAACACGTTCAGCTACAAAAACATACAGTTGAGCTTCCTGATAGATATAAGACAAGGAGGTACTGTAATTTCGCAGACATTGGCTAATTTGGCCTCCAACGGTCTATTGCAACAAACGGTTGCAGGGCGTGACGGAAGTCTTATTGTGGGCCAGAATGTATTGGGCTCCAATGGAGCGGTCAAGGAAGACGGAACCCCAAATGACATTCCAATCAGTTCACAATTGTTGTGGAAAACGTTGGGTAACGGAGAGCAGCCCATTGGTGAGGCATTTGTAGAGGATGCATCCAACATCCGTTTGCGTGAATTCTCGCTTGGATATTCCTTGCCTTCCAAATTGCTAAATGGAACAGGCATGGCCCGGGCTCAATTAAGCGTGGTGGGAAGTAACCTATTTTTCCTTTCCAGAAAAGCTTCATTTGATCCAGAGGTGACCACTGGTACTGCGACAGAACAAGTAGGATTGGAATATAATGCTCCTCCTCTAACAAGAAGTCTGGGTTTAAATCTTAAAGTGGGATTCTAAAAAAGAAACAATGAAAAATATGAAATCAATACTATATAAATCTTGTGTTTCACTGGTTTTGGGTGCCATGGTCTTTGGCTGTACCGATGACTTTACGGAACTCAATACAAATGAGAAGATGCTTACCCTGCCTGCCATAGCACAAGATGAGTTGCTTTTGGGCCAAGTTTTTGCCCAAGCGGAGTATGGAAGTATGTTTGACAGCCCATTTTACTATCAATATGCGCAAAACTGGTCTTCTGACCTTTATTCCCAATATTTTGCGCTTAGTGTAAGTTATGCCGAAGCGGATAGAAACGACTTCACCGATGGTTGGTCCAATGAGACCTGGACATCCTTCTATACCGAATGTGCCCCACACATCAAGGCAGTGGAGGACATCACGGAGGAGAATGGCAATGTTGTTGGAAATGCGATGGTGAAGATCCTAAAGGTGCTTGCCTATTCCAGGATGACAGACTATTATGGTCCTATCATCTATTCACAATTTGGAAATGGTGAACTCTCTGTTTCTTACGATACACAGCAGGCCATGTATACAGACTTTTTTGAGGAACTTGATATTGCTGTGGCCGCACTTAAGGCCAATCCCGGAGGTCAAATGTTTGGTTCAAACGATCGTTTGTTCGGAGGAAGCGGTGCCAAGTGGCTAAAATTTGCCAACAGTCTTCGTCTAAGATTGGCCATGCACATTCGATATGCTGATGAAGCCAAAGCGAGAGCGGAAGCCGAAAAGGCCATCCAAGATGGAGTGTTTACGGACAACAGCGACAATGCTATTTTGCCTTTGGACCGAATCAGAAGACATACCTACGGAATCCTTACCGGTTGGGGCGAATTTAGGATGAGTGCTGCAATGGAAAGTGTGTTAAAAGGATATGAAGATCCAAGGGCCCCTTCCTACTTTAATCCTGCAGCATCCGGAGATACTGACGGAGATGGATTTCCATACGAAGGATTGTTGAACGGTCAAAGTGTTGCAGACTTGAGCAGCGTTATTAACCCCAGTGAGTATTCCAATCTAGGACCAGCATATCAGTCCGAAGTCAATGGAGGTACAGAAGGTCCCTACGAAATGATGAGTGCAGCCGAAGTTTATTTCTTAAGGGCTGAAGGAGCTTTGCAGGGTTGGAACATGGGAGGAACAGTTCAGGAAATGTACGAAGCTGGAATAAGGGCTTCATTGCAATCCAAGTCAGGGGCAGATGATGCTGCAATCACTGCATATGTCAACAGTTCCAATACCCCAGTGCCATACGAAGCCGGTGCTGAAGCACTTTCGGATATTCCTGTGGCATTTTCGGCAGATCCCGAAACGCAATTTGAGCAGGTAATGACCCAAAAATGGATTGCCATCTATCCTAATGGTTGGGAAGCTTGGGCCGATTTGAGAAGAACAGGGTACCCCAAATTGTATGATCGTCTCTATTCGGACAATCCAGATATTGGAGTTTCTGAGATAATGAGAAGGATCAACTATCCAACTTTGGAGGCAGATACCAATCCACAAGGTTATGCAGAAGCCTTGACCTTGCCCGAATTGGCAGGAGGTGACAAGAATAGCACCAAAGTTTGGTGGGATAAAAGATAATTCAGATTGATAAATGGATGAAAAGCGTTGCCATTCTTTTTAGGAAGGTCGGCAATGCTTTTCTACTTAATAAGGCTACCTACGGGATGGATTCTTATTCCCTAGGTGTATCAAATTCAACGAGAATCTAAAGTTCTCCGCCCAAATGAGTGTTTTTTTGTGAGTATAGTTATCCTATCGGATAAGAAGATAATGTACGGGCAAAAAGAAAAATTTTCTTCAACAATTCGGACTCAAAAAGAGCTCTGAACCTAAAACCATAACCCATGAGAAAAACATTTTTTGCACTTATGATCAGCCTAGTGACAATGGCTTTTCCACTATCCTGCAATAGTAGTGATGATACCCCGACAGAAACCTGTTCGGATGGCATCCAGAACAACGGCGAAACAGGAGTGGATTGCGGTGGTCCAAATTGTGATGCTTGTGAGGAAGGAACCCCAGAATTATCTGGCGATGTAACAGAGGACACTGAATTGGATGCAGCGATTGAATACACATTGACAGGAGCATATATGGTGAAGTCAGGTGCTTCCCTTATCATTCCTGCAGGTACAGTCATTAAAGCTACTGGGGGTACGGCTGCTTTTATTGGAGTGGAGAGAGGAGCAAAGATTTATGTGAATGGGGAGGCGAACAACCCTGTGGTCATGACGTCGGGGGCTGAAACTCCCGCTTCGGGCGACTGGGGAGGATTGGTCATAGCAGGTGATGCCCCAACAAATAAAGGGACCGATGTTACCACAGAGGTAGGTGATCTTACCTATGGTGGCAATACCGCCGACGATGATTCTGGTTCCATTACATACCTACGGGTCGAGTACACAGGTGCCACCTTCTCCAATGATAAGGAGTTCAATGGCGTTTCATTGTTCGGTGTAGGCTCGGGTACCACTTTTGAATATGTGGAATCGTATAACGGCGGAGATGATGGAATAGAATTTTTTGGCGGAACTGTGGATGGAAACTATCTTATTTCCATAGGCAGCGGTGATGATTCCATTGATTTTGCCGATGGATGGAGCGGTTCTGGCAGCAACTGGTATATTTCAGGCGGAGCCAAAGCAGGTATAGAAGGATCAAATAATGGGGATAACGGCGATGCCACTCCGGTTACCACGACTACCTTGAGCAATATCACCGTAGTTGGGCCAACCAGCGATGAAGGAGCCCTATTTTATAAAGAAGGAGGGGGCAACCTTACCATTGACAATTTTTATGTGAGCAACGCCTTGGTCGGTATCCATGTTGTGGAAACTGATGCTGCCGCGGCACTTCGTATTGAAAATGGCGACTTGTCCATTACAAATGTTCAATTTACGGATTCACCCGTAGGTTTTGCAGCGACCAGCTATTTGGGAGCGAACCAATCGTTTTATACCCAAGCTGTGGCCACGGGTGCCGGAAATGGTGCAGGAGCCCCGGATTGGTCGGCCGGATGGAGTGTTGGTATCGTGGACAATAGTGTGGAGCCACAGGATTACCATGTTGGACCCGGACAGGCCTTGGCCAATATTTCTGATGTGCCTTGGGCCACTTTGATACCAGGAGATAAGGTCTATATACACTGGAGGGAAACCCCATACAAGGAAAAATGGGTCATCAACAGGCAGGGTACGGAAACTGAACGTATTGAGATCATAGGGGTGAACGGTCCCGAGGGACAACAGCCCGTGATTGATGGAGATGGTGCCACAACAGATGACGACGTGGTTTTCTGGAACGATGTACGAGGGGTCATCAAAATAGGAGGGTCAGCAGTACCTGAAGATGGGCTGCCCAACTATATTACCATTGAGAACCTTGAGGTAAAATCCGCTCGTCCACCTTATCAATTCACAGATGAAGACGGTATATCAGCAAACTATACGGAACTGGGAGCCGCGATTTATGTGGAAAAAGCAGCCAACTTGATCATTAGGAACTGTACATTGCGCGATTCTGGATTCGGTTTGTTCATCGGAGCCAATGGTGGAAACTCACAGAATATTTTGATCGAAGGGAACCATTTCTATGATAACGGTATCGAAGGCAGTAACTATGGCCACAATACCTATACCGCTGCAATCAATATCACTTACCAATACAACTATTTTGGCCCATTGAGGTCAGGGGCGAATGGCAACAACCTAAAGGATAGATCTGCAGGTCTGGTGGTCCGTTACAACTGGATAGAAGGGGGCAATAGACAATTGGATATGGTAGATGCCGAGGATACGCAGGCGTTGGTGGATCACCCAAGTTACAGGACCACCTTTGTGTACGGGAATGTCATGATAGAGCCCGATGGTGCCGGAAACAATCAAATGGTGCTTTATGGAGGGGATACAGGAAATACATCCATATACAGGAAAGGGAACCTCTATTTTTACAACAACACCATTATTTCCACAAGGTTGGACGAAACGGCAATGCTTGCATTGTCCACCAATGACGAAACAGCACATGTGTTCAACAATGTGGTGTATGGTTCAGCTTCAGGTGATAAATTTGCAATGATGAGTACCCAGGGTACCTTCAACATGTACAGCAACTGGTTGAAAACAGGTTGGAAAGATTGCCATTGTGACGGAATAAATGGTAGTCTAAATGACTTGGGCAATAACATAACGGGCACCGATCCCATGTTCAATGATTTCAATGCCCAAGATTTTGGTTTGATGAACGGTTCCCCATTGATTGGTCAAGGGGCGACCCTTCCGGCTATCTTGTTGCCAGATCATGATGTACTTTCTGAGTATGTGAAGCATCAAAGTTCCATGAGCAGGACAGTGTCAGGAAACCTAAGCATCGGGGCTTTTGAATAAAAAAGAATAAAAGATTTGAAATAATCTTTCAAAAACTTTCTAAATTTTCAACACGGCTTGATTACAGGTCGTGTTGGAGTTTAGATCGAAGAATGGAATTGTAATAATTGAAAACCGAAAGGTTAGAATAACCACTGATAAGATGAGAATTAAACTGAACTATGTATTTGGGATCTTGCTTTTAACGTCCCTTGGCCTGAGTGCCCAAACCAAGAAAATCCCTGTTCCGGTTTTGGATGGCGAATGGTGGCAGATTGCCACAACACCCGATCTGGGGGAGTATAATACAAAATCCCAGCAGCCCGTGGACTTTGGTGTGTGGAAGGCGGCTGACGGTACTTGGCAGTTGTGGTCCTGTATCCGTAATTCCAACTTTGCGCCGGGAACGCCACTTTCTGAGGAGTACAGTACCACACGGTTTTTGTATGGATGGGAAGGAAAATCCCTTTTTGCCAAAGATTGGGAACCACAGGGCATCAAATGGACTGCAGAGCTTTCCTTGGGAGAGACCCCTGGAGGTATGCAGGCTCCCTATGTTTATAAGGAAGATGGGGTGTACTACCTGTTCTATGGGGATTGGAGAAGGATCTGCCTAGCCAAGAGTTATGATGGAAAGAATTTTGAACGTGTCCTTGGGGGCAACGGTCAGCCAGACCTTTTCGCAGAGTATGGCCATTGGGACGGCACCTTTTTTTCCCAGGCTAGGGACCCCATGGTCATCAAAAGGGGAAATACCTACTACTGCTATTACACCAGCCACGTGGAAGAGCCTTTTTATGATGGAGCTGCATTTGTCAGGACTTCTGTCAATATGAAGGATTGGAGTGAATCTGTGATGATTTCGCACACAGACACCTATAAAGGAAGTGATCCTATGTTTTCTGATGAATGTCCACAAGTGGTGTATTTGCCAGAGCATAAACTATACTATCTTTTTATTACACAACGCTACGGGAAGGATAGCCAAACAACAGTGTATGCATCCCCCAACCCTATGTATTTTGGAGTGGACGATACCAGTAGAAAAGTATGTACACTGCCAGTGGCCGCGCCAGAGATCATCTATGAGGATGGACAATACTATATGGCCGCCCTCAATCCTGGATTGGATGGAGTGAGTGTCATCAAATTGAAGTGGGAATAAGCACATAAACTTCCCTGACTACAACAAACTAAATCAAGGTTTTTTTGCCTTGATGAGCATGCTATGTCCATTTTGAACAGTTTAAACAAAGCAAATGAATACGAAACGAAATTTTGTACTTGGATTTCTACTTTCGATGAGTTTGGGAATTTTTGCCCAATCCAAAAAAATACCGGTACCTGTTCTGGATGGGGAATGGTGGCAAATAGCCAGCAACCCCGATTTGGGAGAATATGGCACCGATAACCAAGAACCTGTGGATTTTGGTGTCTGGAAAGCAGCAGATGGAACATGGCAATTGTGGTCCTGCATCCGAAATGCCAATTTTGGCACAGGCACACCACTTTCTGCGGAATACAGTACCACCCGTTTTCTATATGGATGGGAGGGAAAAACCCTTTTTTCAAAAGATTGGGAGCCGAAGGGCATCAAATGGGTGGCCCAACCTTCTTTGGGGGAAACACCAGGAGGTATGCAAGCTCCCTATGTGATCAGGGAAAATGGTTTCTTCTATTTGTTTTATGGGGATTGGCAAAGGATATGCTTGGCCAAGAGCATAGATGGGAAGAATTTTGAACGGGTGCTGGGCAGTAATGGCCAACCTGATCTGTTTGCTGAATACGAATATGGTGGCGAGAATTTTTTCACCAAGGCAAGGGACCCTATGATCATGAAACAGGGCAATACCTATTATTGTTACTATTCCAGCCACATCAACGATCCGGTCAATGATGGGGCGGCCTTTGTAAGGACATCGGTGAACATGAAGGATTGGAGTGAATCCGTCATGATTTCCCATACACCAACATACCATGGTAGTGATCCTAAGTTTTCGGACGAATGCCCACAGGTAATCTACTTGCCAGAACACAGGCTGTACTATCTGTTTGTGACCCAAAAATATGGAGAGGATAGCCAGACCACGGTCTATGCTTCCCCCAATCCGTTCAATTTTGGGGTCGATGACGATTCGCAAAAAGTATGCACCCTGCCCATTTCTGCTCCAGAGATCATTTATGAGGACGGTCAATATTATGTAGCGGCATTGAACCCTGGTTTGGACGGGGTAAGGGTGATCAAGCTGAAGTGGGAAGTGAAAAAATAGCCACAGGCCCACAGGGGAACAAACAATATAGGATGACGATTTATAGGTTATCCCCAAAAAGCTAAGAATGAAGAATTTACAGAAAGGTGTACTGGGACTTGTATTGGTGTTGGGTGTTGGACTTTTTGCCCAATCCAAAAAAGTTCCAGTACCTGTTCTAGATGGAGAATGGTGGCAAATAGCCAGTACCCCGGATTTGGGAAAATTCAATACGGATAAGCAACAACCCGTTGATTTCGGAATTTGGAAAGCCGCCGATGGCACATGGCAACTGTGGTCCTGTATCCGTAATTCCAATTTTGAACCCGGAACACGTCTTGCCCCGGCCTATGTCACCACCCGTTTCCTATATGGGTGGGAAGGAAAATCACTCTTTGCCAAAGATTGGGAGCCACAGGGCATCAAATGGACGGCAGAACCCACCTTGGGGGAGACCCCTGGAGGTATGCAGGCACCATATATGTTCAAGGAAGATGGTGTCTTTTATTTGTTCTATGGCGATTTGAGAAGAATCTGTCTTGCCAAGAGTTATGACGGGAAGAATTTTGAACGTGTCCTTGGAGGAAATGGACAACCGGACCTTTTTGCCGAATATGGCCATTGGGAAGGAACATTTTTTACCCAAGCCAGGGACCCTATGGTCATCAAAAGGGGCAATACATATTATTGTTATTATTCAAGCCATGTGGAAGCACCGTATGATGACGGTGCAGGATTTGTCAGGACATCGGTGAACATGGTGGATTGGAGTGAATCCGTCATGGTTTCGCACACCCCTATATACAATGGTAGTGATCCAAAATATTCTGACGAGTGCCCGCAAGTGGTGTACTTGCCAGAGCATAAGCTGTATTATCTCTTCGTGACCCAAAAATACGGAGAGGACAATCATACCACCGTCTATGCATCGCCCAATCCATACAATTTTGGTGTAGATGACGACTCCCAAAAAGTATGCACCCTGCCCATTGCAGCCCCTGAGATCATCCATGAAGACGGGCAATATTACATCGCTGCCCTGAACCCCGGTTTGGATGGCGTAAGGGTGATTAAGCTAAAGTGGGAATAAATACAATTGAAGCAAATAGTTGGCCTTAAACTTATAACGATTAGAAAGTGCCGATTTGGTGTGATCCAAGTCGGCCCTTTTTAGTTTTAATGATTAGGGCAAAGAAGGAAATGCGACTCTATTGGGCCGCTACTTTTTCTTTCCTGAGCAGCGCTTCCACAAAATAATAATCCGCATAGTTGATCCCACAATCAATTTCTCCATCGCTTGGTAGGTCACCGGTGGAATGCATCAGCAGAAACCCACCATTTGTCCCTTCGGAAGCTAAATATGCGGGAGTGCTCAATGTCTCCATGATCTGGTTGGCCAAAGCAAGATGTTTTTGGGAACCACCATCTTCAACAAAACCCGATAATTCGTATAGCGCAGAGGCTGAGACCGCCGCGGCGGAAGCATCTCGGGTAGTCGAGGAAGTTTTGGGTACATCATAGTCCCAATAAGGGATCTTGTCTGACGGTAGCTCCGGATGTCCACTTATATAATCGGCAATTTTGATGGCCTGTTCCAAATATTTAGGGTCTTTGGTCTCGCGATAGCAAAGCGTATAGCCATAGAGTCCCCATGCCTGTCCCCGGGCCCATGCCGAACTGTCTGCATATCCTTGGTGGGTGTTCTTTTTGATGACGGTCCCGGTTTCGGGGTCATAATCCACCACGTGAAAAGAACTGTTGTCTTCCCGAAAATGATTTTTTAGGGTTGTGTCCGCATGGGAAATTGCAATATTGTAAAAGCTGCTGTCTTGGGTAATCCGGGTCGCGTGGAACAAAATTTCAAGGTTGATCATGTTGTCGATGATAACGGGATACACCCATTCATCACTCCAATCCCATGATTTGATGGCCCCTACCTTGGGATTGAACCGTTCGGAAAGGGTCTTGGCTGTCTGCACAATGATATTTTCGTATGCCTCGGACGCTACATAGTTCAAAGCTGTGCCATAACTGCATTCCATGATAAAGCCCAAGTCGTGGGTGCCTCTTAGGTACTGAATGGAATCCAATCGTTCGGTATAGGCTATAGCTCTTTCTTTCCATTTGTCATTTTTTGTCAATCCATACAGGTTCCACAAGGTGCCTGGATAGAAACCACTGCACCAATCCTCGCTGTCCACCAATTTCAAATCCCCTTGGGTATAGCTTCGCGGGGTGAACTTGATACTGTCCTTGGCAAAGTCGATGTTTTTCTGGAGGGTATCCATTTGAGCTTCAATAGTGGACATGAAATCCATCTGCACTGCTTCTTTTTTTTCTTTGCAGCCTGCGGTCATCAATAATAGAAAAAGGATGGAGAGTTGAAAAGCTTGTCTTGTGGTACATCTGTTCATGTGGAATGCGCTATTAGGGTTAATGTTGGTCAGTTTTCATGGTTTCTTTACATTGAAAACAATAATGATTTTATTGAAAAAATAACTATAAAGCAAAGATACAATTGTTTATTGATATGATTATGAAACTTTTTTACTTTCAAAATCTTTTATTTTTATAAAAATGTTATATTTGATTTTCATGTGGGTGGCCAATCCGAATGCTCATGGATGCAACTTTCATAAATGAAAAACCTAAAGAAGAAAAAATGGGTGATATGGTCCTAAGAAAATGGGTGTTGTTACCCGTGATTGCTCTGGTTTGTTTGGTCTCTTCCTGTGACAAAGCCAAACCATCCTACGAGGATTTGAGCCATTTTAGTAAGGTGTTCAACAAGGAAAAACCTTATCGAATTTATCTCCCCAAAAGCTACACCGACAATGCGGATGAAACCTATCCCGTGGTCTATTACCTTCATGGTTGGGGAGGCACCCATATGAAGGACAGTTCCAATTTGGCCTATGATTCCATCGGGAAACTGGCGGATAAATACAAAGTGATCTTTGTGCTGCTCAATGGCAGAATGGATGATGCCGACCCAAGACCTTATAATATGGGGTATCATGAGCATATGACCTACGATGTGCAGATGAAGGATTATTTTCCGGAGGTCGTGTCATATATCGATAGCGCCTACCGGACCGTGGACAATAGGTATGGTAGGGCACTCATGGGTTTCAGTATGGGAGGTATGATGACGACCTACTTATCGGGAAAATACCCGGACATGGTGGGAGCCGCGGTGGATTTGTGCGGTAGCACGGAGTTTTACCTTGGCATGCCGGACAACCATACATTTTATCCCCTGCGTTACACCTTTGCCAATTTGAGCGATGTACCATATCGTTTGCGAAACAGTTCGCATGGGGAATTGTCGGCCCTCAACAAGGAGACCAACAATGGGGCCCTATGGGAGGGCCATCCCTACTACGGATATTGGCAGTTTGAAGGAGGACACGAAGTCGATCCCAATGGTGGAACCGAAGCATTCGAAAAGGCCCTGTCTTTTTTGTTGGAGTCGCTCCAACAGCAGATTCCGCCACAGAAAAGCTGGTCGCACTATGACGTTTATCCCGATTTTGAACTTTGGGATTATAAGGTTGAGAGTGATAAGTCCCAACCTGGTTTGCTCTTCCTCTCGGAGGTGACGAAGGCAGGATTTGGATTGTATACCCACAAATGGCTTCCGGAAGGTCCTGCTTTGGAAGGGCTACAGGCCACGGTGACCACTGCGGCCATATATAGGCCCGATGCTTCATATACCATATCGGATTACAATCGAAAGAACGGTCAGTTGCGCACGCAGATCCTCAAAAGTGATGCTGAGGGAAGGCTCCATGTGAAATTGGATGGGGAAGGCCATGAGATAGGTATTCACCAAACCAACGATGGGCCCAAACCCACATTTGTAGGCTATACTTTGGGAGAAAATCGAAAAATGCTGAGGGTCGGGGAAGAAAACCAGCTCCACATCCAAATAGCCAATCTCGGCACGCCCTATGTTGAGGGGGATACGGTGAAATTCGAACTCAAGACCCGTGACAGTAGTGTGGTGGCCAATCCGGCAACTTTCAATGGTGTGGTAAAGGCCGATGGACAAATCGAGATACCTTCCATAGCCGTGACCTCTAACAAAGTGCCGCCAAAAGATGGAAGTCCCTTCGGTGTGAAAGCGAAATTAAAAATGACCTCGGGGGACGTTGCCTTTGAAAATATGTTTTACATGCCTGTTTTCTTTGATGTGGCCCCATTTGATGGATTGGACATTGATGATGGACGTTCTGTGAAGGATACCTTGGTGGGTTCGGGCAATGGGGATGGAAAAGTAAGTCCGGGCGAGGAAATTCTGGTCTATACCAATGGGCACAGGGCCCAACTTTTCTATGATGACCCATACATTGTGGGAGAAAAACTGTTTGATGAAGCCTTACCTGCCGTATGGGAGACCGATGGGATCACCTTTAGTTCCATCATTAAGATTTCTGAGGATTGTCCAGAGGGGCATCGTCTTAAACTGTTGGCCAAATATGAGACCAAATCGCACAATCCCATAGCCCGTACCGTAACATGGGGCACGGTGGAACTGATGGTCGGCAAACCGAAGAAGTAGGTTTATGGTTTGGTAGGGATGTTGAAGAAAATTAAAATGGGAACATCCTAGGTTGTCCTTGAAATGAAAATTAAATTTATTACACTTTAAAATGATGTCGGAACAAATGAAAAAAATGCAAAAGGATCAACGGGGAATATGTGGTTGTCTAATCCGATGCTGTGTTCTGGTCATTTTACTAGCTGCGAACGGACTTTCTGCGCAATCCGGTCTCCATGTCGAAGACCATACCGGTTTTGATCGGGAAGATTGGCCCATCACCGGGGGTGTGCCCTTTCCTAAAGGAGCCGTTTTTCATGTAGATCAAATAGGCATTTCGGGCACTGAGTCCCAAAAAAGGATCCTGTCTCGTTGGGCGGACGGGTCCATTAAATGGGTGTTGCTGGACTATCAAAAAGATATATTGGCCAACAAAAAGGTCACCGATCAATTGCTGCTTTCCGAAAAACCTGTTGAGGAGACAAAAATGCATACCGAGACCGACGATTTCATAACGGTCAATACTGGAACTTTAAAGTTTACGGTAAGCAAAAGAAGATTTGGGTTTATGGATGAGGCATGGCTCGACCTGAATAAAAATGGCGTCTTTGAAGCATCGGAACAAGTGGTGAAGAGCGGTTCGGGTCAAGACCATTTTATGGACCTTCAGGACAAGAACCCAGAGCGTCCCAACAACCTCTACGCCAACCGAGATCTTTTGGCAGGAACTTCAGTCCCTGCTGAGAATGCCATCCCAACCGTAAAGGGAGGCCCCGAATGGATGCGGAAAGAAGGAGGGGGAAAAGAACTGCGCAAGAGCGCTGCCGAAGGGAAATACACCGCAAAAGTGGTGGAATCCGGTCCGTTGAGGACTGTTATTGAAATCAAAGGCCGATTGGGCGGACTTGATGATGACAGTGAATACACTATTTGGCTCCACGCCTACAAAGGGAAATCATTTGTAAGGGTACAGCACAATTTTCTTTTCAGGGGAAATCCGCAGACGACCAATATCCGAAGGCTGGGATTGAGCCTGCCCTTGAATTTCGAGGGCGAACCGCAGTTTAGGGCAGCAGGACTTTCCACTGCAGAAAAAATCAGTAAACGGGATACCTCCTATCTTTTTAATAGCGGCCCATCCAACGTTTTCAACCTTGAGCACAAAGGATTTCCATTGGACTGGACGGTAGAAGCAGGAAAGAAAGTGGCCAAAGGAATTGAAAAAACCGATGGTTGGATTGATGTCAGTTCGGATAAATTTGGAGTGACCCTTGCCATAAAAGATATGGCCTACATGTACCCGAAGGAGCTTTCCTATATCGGAAAGGAAAAGTCGCTTAACGCTTGGATCTGGCCCGATCATGGGGATTTGGTCATGGACCTAAGGGCATCCGGTTGGGAAAAAGGAATGCAGGGGATGAGCATTACCCACGATGTGTTTTACAATTTTCATGCTCCAGATGATGTCATAAAAGAAAATGTTTTTACAGCTTTGGTGGAAGATGCGCCTCAACCTTACGTAAACCCAGAATGGTACAGTTATCATGGGACCAAGGCTGCCGGGATGATCATGCCCAAGGATGATGAGAAATTCCCGAAGACCGAGGCCTACTTGGCAACCGGCACCGCATTTATAGATCGTTCGGCCATTGAATTTGGCTGGTTGGGCATGTTAAACTATGGGGATATGATGTTCATGTACGCTTATCAGATTGGAAATAAGGAGCTGGGTACTTGGGGGATCTCCAACCGCAAAGATGACTATGATGGATGGCGAAGGGGCAATACCATGATAAGCTACCGCAAATTCATGCAATACCTGAGGACAGGCCAGTATGAATATTGGAAATCGGCCTCGGCCCATTTGAAGTTTGTCAGGGATGCGCTCATCAAGCATTACAGCGATGAAGACAGCAGAATGGTGGGGTATGGTCGGAGACACTCAGCCTATTGGGGAGTAACACCTCAAGATGAAAATGATAGGACCGGTGGTGTCGCCTGGGACGGTTATGGAACCAACTGGTTGGGCCATTACCTGCATTGGAACCTTACCGGCGATTGGAGGACCTACGAAGTCATGAACGAAATTCGGTCCGCTTTTAACCATTGGGGGAATACCGATGTGGACCAACTTTCGGGAGGTGCCTATGTGGGTCTAAAAACATTTGGGACCGTCGTGGGTATGGAAGCCGCAAAAAAAGAGGCTGATAATTTCTTGGCCATGGCCATAGAACGAACAGCAAATCCGGGAGATGAATGGAGGGACAATACTTGGTTTATGGGATATGGTCTCTATTTGCAAGATGTGGATGACCCCATCATCAAAGAAGCTATTTTTGATTGGTGGAGGGCCGGAAAACACAAAGAGGACCGTTGGGGCTTGTACTGGCACCGGGAATCTATGGCTGCGGTCTATTGGGCCGCCCAAAATGATAAAGCCATGAGGGACAGCATCTTCAGTGAACTGGTCAGCGTGGGAAGTGTGGAGAATCAAAACAGCTTACGGATTGAAGCACAGACCAGCTTGTATAAAAAGTATGGAATTTCAGGGCTTTATGAGGATTGCGACATGGTCTATCTGGCCAACACCGTTGCACCAAAATACTGGAGGGCCAAAGATGACATCATGCAAATGCAATGGGATGAGCCTTTGAGTATGGCCGTAATGGACCACTACAAGGAATATGGCGGGCGCACGGACCTACCTCTACAGAAAGAAAGAAATTTTGATATCAAAATTAAGTCTGCCTCCAAAACAGCTTTGGACGTCGAAGTTGTCCTAGATTCTTCTTCTGATGTGCATCTGGATGTGCTGGATAAGGCAGGAAACTTGTTGTGGACTTTTGAGAAGCAAGGAATTGAAAAAGGCACGTTGCCCATCTCCTTCAAAGAATCCAAAGGAGGACTTTCAGATATTTATTTCATTCGTCTACAGGTGGCAGATGATACCATGATCAAGAAATTTACATTGCCCTAAATTGTAGGGAAACCAACCATCTATGAATTAACTATGAGAAATTTACCCATGTGCATTTCACTTTTCAAAAATATATTCTATGTCCTGACCATGCTTTTGTTTGCAGGGGCGATGCAGGCCCAAGAAATGGATTTCTCGCTTTGTCCGCCACAAGATCAGCCCAACAATATTCAGGTGTATTTGGCAGAATCAGCAAAGAAGGTGTCCGAAAGTTTCTTGCAGGATGTGAACACTTTGGACGAGTGGAAGGCCATTCGGGCCCAACGTTATCAAGAATTGGTGGAAATGCTGGGCCTGAACGATGTGCCGCTCACCGGGGAACGTTCGCCACTAAATGTAAAAACAGTGGGTTCCATTTCCATGCCGGGCTATCGGATTGACAAGATTTATTACGAATCGCTTCCCAATCTGTACGTGCCCGCCAACCTCTATATCCCTAAAGGGATAAAAAAACCGGCTCCCGCCATTCTGTATGTATGCGGACATGCCGAGACCCAAAAAGCCTACTACCAAGGTCTGGCCCATAAGTTTGCCAAATTGGGATTTGTGTGTCTGATCATTGAGACCATCCAATGGGGTGAAGTACGTGGGGAACATTGGGGGACCAATATGAACGGTTGGTTCCATTGGTACAGCCGTGGATACAATCCGGGTGGAGTGGAAGCATGGAACGGTATTCGAGGGTTGGACCTTTTGAGCCAGATGCCCGAAGTGAACCCCAATGCACTTGGAATCACGGGTGCTTCGGGAGGAGGATCACAAAGCTGGTATTTGGCCGCTTTGGATGATCGGATAAAAGCTGCGGCCCCTGCGGCCGGAGGCGAAGAATTGTATGCTGAAATTTGCCAGAGCACGATAGATCATCAATGCGATTGCATGAGGCCTTTGAATACTTATCAAAGGGATTTTTCGGATATCGGAGCCTTGGTCGCGCCAAAACCCTTTATGATCGCTGCGCCGAATAGGGATGCCTTGTTTGCCATTGAATCGGTACGTGATCTGCATGAGGACGTCAAAAAGGTCTATGATTTTTATGGGGCTTCTCAAAACCTGTCGTTGATTGAAGCAGATGGTGGTCATGGTGATAGGCAAACCCTTCGCCCCAAGATTTTTTCATTTTTCATAAAACATTTGATGGGTAAAGAGGTTGCCCCTGAGAAAATTGGGGATATTGACAAATCTGAAAAAGCGCAGTTGTCCGTGGAGGAACTGGCGGTCTATACCAACGGGGCTCCGGAGGATGATCGTACAAAGACCATTCAGGAAACCTTCTTTGCATTGCCGGAACCGCCCATGATCAAGACCAAGCCCGAATTGGAAACCTATCGTGCTGAGGTTTTGGATTTTTTAAAGGAGAAAACGTTTAGGGCCTTCCCTGAAAACCCAGTGCCATTGGATGTAAAATGGGAATATCGTACTGTAGAGGAGGCCAAATATGGGATGCAGACCTTCAGTTTTGTTTCCGAAGAAGGATGGAGATTAAAGTTCACCATTTATTGGAACAGGCCGCCGGAGGAAAAACAATCCGTGCTTTTGGTTTTGAAGAACCCCAACGAGCCGTTCATGGATTTTGGAAAGTTCGTTTCAGGAATCGACCCAAACCAGACCGTTGTTTATTTTGAGGCAAGGGGAATCGGGGAAACCGGATGGGCGGAGAACATGCAATGGCATATCCGTAGGTCCTTGGGATGGATGGGCAAGACCGTTGCCTCCATGAGGGTGTACGATGTGCTTCGATGCATTGAGGCCCTTCAATCTATTCCCGGATTCAATATCGATAGGGAAAACATCAACATTGCGGCCGAAGGTGAAATGTCGGTGGTGGCCCTGTATGCTGCACTGCTCAAAGGCGATATCAATACCGTTTTGGTGAAAAATCCGCCCGCCAGTCAAAATGTGCCCAGCCAACCAGATGGAAGGGGAGAGGCCATTGAGATGTTGAACTGTTTGCGGATCACCGATGTAGCTCAGGTTGCAGGGCTGAACTTGGACACCAAATTCATCGGCATTGGTGAATTGCCCGATACCTACACTTGGACAAAAGAGGTATATGAAACCCTAAAGCCTGAGAACTTCCAGATCATCAAGGATTTTTCCGAATGGAAATGATTTAGATAAAAGAATTTCGTTCTGAAAAGCGGGGAATGTACATCCCCGCTTTTTGTATTTCTGAACACTACTGATTCCATTTCTTTCAAAACCATCAAAAACAAACAAAACGAAAGATATAAATGTTTAAATAATTGTATTTAAATTGATATAGTCTTATATTTCGTTATTTTTTAAGCAAAAGATACATTGATGAGTCTGAAGAAACTACCATTGCTACTTGTTTTCATCCTTGCGCAATCCGTCTTAGGGCAAAATGCGAAAATATATGAGGAAAAAAGGGTCATGAAAACCTATCCATTTTCCGATCCCAACCCTGTTCCCGATATGGAAATGAACTATCCCTATTTCAGGTATGATGGCTTTACCAACAAGAGCAGACAACAGGAATGGAACATGGTGGTTTTGGAAAACGATTACATCAAGGTTTTTGTCAATACCGACGTCGGTGGTAAAATTTGGGGTGCCATCGAAAAATCCACAGGACAGGAGTTTTTATATTTCAATGAGGTGGTCAAGTTCAGGGATGTGGCCCAACGCGGACCATGGACTTCAGGAGGGTTGGAGTTTAACTTTGGTTTTATCGGCCATACGTCCACCAGTGCCACACCTCAGGATTATGTGATCAAGAACAATGCGGATGGCAGTGTTTCCTGCATCATTGGTGCGATAGACCTACACACCCACGCGCAATGGAACGTGGAAATAAAACTGGAAAAGGATAAGGCCTATGTGGAAACCATCAGTTCCTGTTTCAATACCGGAAACCTGCCGGAGCCGTATTACCATTATTCCAATGCCGCCGCCAAAGCGGATGGTGATTTGGAGTTTATTTTCCCCGGAGACCATTATGTGGGCCATGAACAAATTGTGAGCACTTGGCCGGAGGAAGATGGCAGGGAAATCTCATTTTACAAGAACAACGACTTTGGTGGACCAAAGTCCTATCACATTGTGAACAGCATTGCGGAATATATGGGGGGATATTACCACGAGGATGACTACGGGTTTGGAAACCTGCATGATTTTAGGGCAATGCCCGGAAAAAAACTCTGGATTTGGGGGCTTTCCGATGAAGGGATGATTTGGGAAGGTCTGTTGACGGATTCAGATGGCCAATATATTGAATATCAAACGGGAGCCACTTTTAATCAGGCGATGGAAGCAAGCAGTTTGACCCCCTTTAAACACAGGGAGATCATTCCGTATGACAGCGACATTTCTTCCGAAGTATATTTTCCGCTAAAGCAAACGGGCGGAATGGTGATGGCGAACAGAAATGCCGTCTTGAACGTGCTGGAAGTGGATAAATCCACCATCGAAATCCGTTTGAGCCCGTTGGCCCCATTGCAGGGTGATCTTGTGGTGAAATCGGAAAGTGAAACGGTCGCTACGCAGACCTTGTCCCTGAAACCACTGGAACTCTACAGCACTAAGGTGAATGTGGGCGAAGGTAAAGAGTACCGTATTCAAATAGGGAAAAATATCCTTTCCTACTCCAGCGAAACCGGGGATGAAATTGTGGACAGGCCTGTTCTCCCCAATACGGAATTTGATTGGGACTCGGCCATAGGATGGTTCACCAAAGGTTTCGAAATTGAAAAGCAATATGGCTATACCGTATCGGGTCGTGCCCGAAAAATGGCGCAGGTGTATTATTTGAAAGCATTGGAACTGGACCCCGCCTATGCTCCCGCACTTCGTAGGGCAGCCTTCAATTACTACAGGATGATGCAGTATGATGAGGCACTTTCCTTGATCAACAAGGCACTGGCGATAGATACCTATGATCCTGAGGCCAATTATCTTTTTGGATTGCTCAATGTCAAACTGAACAAAAAGGCCAATGCCAAGAGCGGCTTTTCCATCGCAGCACAATCTACCTCGTTCAGAACCGCTGCACATACAGAACTTACGAAATTGTATCTCAAGGAAAACGATTTGGATGCTGCACTCGAAGAGGTAGAGAATGCATTGGATTACAATCGGAAAAACTTGGTGGCCCAAGAGTTGAAAGTCTTGATTTTCAGATTGAAAAATGACAAGGAACAGGCAGAAGACGCCTTGAGGGAGCTCTATAAATTGGACAATACGAATGCCTTTGTGGCCCATGAGGCAAAGCTGTTGGGCAGTGATGGCTATATTGAGTTGAACAAATTGATAACCAATGAACTCCAGTCGGAATCCTATATAGAATTGGCCCTGAAATATCATGCGGTTGGTCAAAATGAAGAAAGTATTGAAGTATTGAAACAAAGTCCGGCAGACGCCAAAGTTTTGTTGTTGTTGGCCTACTTGGATGTTGCCAATCGGGAAAATTGGCTGCAGAAGGCACTCAAAGCCTCCCCCAATCTTGTGTTTCCCTTCCGGACCGAGATGTACGAAGCTCTTACCGAGCTTACTGCATTGAGTGATGATTGGAAACTCAACTACTACAAGGCGTTGATTTTATGGAAAAAGGAATTACTGGAAGAAGCAAAAGCTTTGATGCAGCAATGTGGCGACCGTCCCGATTACGCTCCATTTTATTTGGCCAAGGCCAAGCTTTTTGCCAATGAGGGGACCCTTGTGGACCAAGCCTTGGAAAAAGCAAAACAGTTGGCCCCAAAAGATTGGCGGGTTCAACTGGCCCTCGTGGATCAATTGATTGGGAAGCAGCAGTATTCCGAAGCGGCCAAGATTGCCAAAAAAGTCTACGATTCCAATCTTGACAATTCGGTAATGGGTATACGGTACGCCAGTGCGCTGTTAAAGTCTGGAAAATACAAACAAGCACTTTCTTTTCTGGAACAACTCGTTATTATTCCATTTGAAGGAGCTTTTGAAGGTAGGGCCATCTACCATGAAGCCGCTATCCGGTTGGCATATGAGTCCATCCATAAAGGCAACTACGCAGGTGCCGTTACCTATGTGGAAAAGGCAAAACTATGGCCCAAGAACCTAGGGACTGGTTTGCCCTATAATGTGGATGAGCGATTGGAGAACAGTATTCTGGCCCATTGCTATGGAAAAATGGGTAAAACGGAGCTCGCGGCACAGCGCTACCAAGAAATTGTGGACTATGGGCTGGATAATGATGATCCTGAAAACGCGAACCTCTATCTTCAGATCTTGGCACTTCAGCGGACGGATGCAGCAGGGAAAATCCCATCACGTATCGAGGAGGCTTTGAAACGGGACCCGAACAATTCATATGTTTTGTGGGTAAAGGCCATGTATGAAGGAGGGCCTTCTGCAGGGCAGCTTACCGAGAAGCTTCAGGAGGAAAATCAGCAAAACCCACTGAACAATACATTTTTATTGGTCAAGGATTTTTTGGATATTACCCCAAGCAGTAATCCTTAAAATGATGCATATGGGAATCAGGAGCCTATCTATTTTTTTCGCCACGGCCAGTTTGGTACTTGGTCTGGCAAGTTGCAATTCAGAAGATAAAACAGTGTTCGTGGATCATAACGATCCGCATTTGGTGTATGAAGGCAGAGTGGATACGACCCAAGCGGATGGGGTGCAGTTGTATTGGTCCGGTACTTCCATCAAGCTGAATTTTAAAGGCACTTCCATCTCGGCATATTTTAAAGATTCCGAAGGGGACAATTATTATGACATCAGAATAGATAACGATAGCGTTAGACTGATCAGACCCGATACCACACGTAAAGAATATGTGCTGGCAACCAATTTATCTCCCGATGAGCATACCGTGGAAATCTTTAAGCGCACGGAATGGAACCGGGGCACGACCACTTTTTATGGTTTTCAATTGAAAGGTGATGGTCAAATATTATCTTCTTCGCCCTCCCCGGCAAGAAAGATTGAATTCTACGGAAATTCCATCAGCGCAGGCTATGCTGTGGAAGATTATTCCGGGAGGGATTTGCCGGACAGTACCTATACCAACAATTATTACAGCTATGCTGCGCTGACTGCACGGCATTTTGAAGCAGATTACCGCTGCATTTGTAGAAGTGGTATTGGGGTCACCATCAGTTGGGACCCGCCCATCATGCCTGAAATTTATGATCGTTTGGCGCCACAGGACAGCACCAGCCGTTGGGATTTTTCCCAATATACCCCAGATTTGGTGGTGGTGAATCTTTTTCAGAACGATTCATGGTTGGTGAACATGCCCGATCATCCCCAGTTCAAAAGACGGTTTGGGGAAGAGGCTCCTTCGGAAGAAACCTTGATTGCGGCCTATCAAGAATTTGTGTCCAAACTGAGAAAACATTATCCCGAGGCCTATATAGTTTGTGCTTTGGGCAGTATGGATGCCACCAAAGAAGGTTCAAAATGGCCTGATTATGTCCAAACGGCCGTACAAAGTCTTAACGATGAGCGCATTGGGGTGTTGTTGTTTCCGTTCATCAATACGGATAACCATCCCAATAAGGAACAGCAAGAAAGTATGGCCTGGAAATTGATTGCATTCATCAATGAAAAGGTTGGATGGGAGCAATCTTAGGGATTTTCTGGTTGTTTCCACGTCCATGATCATGCATCATTTTGATGCACAAAAAATAGAAGAAAAAAGTTAAACAATGAGAATCAAAGTTTCCTTGGCAGTGTTGCTGCTGTGTGTTGTATGGGGCGGATATGCCCAAGAATCCTATGTTCTTTCCGATAAAAGTTCCTTGAAAATTGAGGGCACCTCCACGTTGCATGATTGGGTGGTCACTGCCCATTCCCTAAAGGGAAACATGGAAGTGCAAGAAGGACAACCCGCCAGTTTGAAAGTGGTTGTTGATGCATCCCAGATCAAGAGTGAACGTGGGGCCACAATGGACAAAAAGATGCATGCCGCGTTGAAGGTCGATGAGCACCCGGAAATCAGTTTTCAGTTGGAAAACATTCAAAAACAAACGGCTTCTGGAATGTTTGTGCTCAAGGGAACACTCTCCATTGCAGGTGTTTCCCAAAAGTTGGACATCACTTCGGAGGTCAAGCAAGTGGGAGGGGCCTATACGCTGAAAGGCTCCAAGGAAATCAAACTACAGGATTTTAATATTGAACCCCCAACGGCCATGTTCGGTCAGATTGTGGTAGGGGAGTCCGTTACCATCCAGTTTGATGCAATTTTTACAAAGAGTTAAAACCCTTCGAAAATAATGTGATTTTGCTGGCTATTCGTCCAAAACGGTTTGCCAAAATTCTTTTTGCTCCTCTGAGGAAGGTTGTGTGGCCGGACTCACCAATCTAAAACCGATGAAATTGGAATCGGTGTACCACCAAAAGCTTTTTGGAATCTGAGGGTCGTTTTTTTGGAGTCCAATACTAGAAGCATAGCGTGCCGCAGATCGAAGATCTTCTGGGTCGTCGTTCCATGAACCGCCTTTTACCACTCTTGGATGAATCACGGTGGGCTGTATCCAAGGATTCGTGTTTTCGGTAATACTTAGCGCATTTGCTTTGTATTCGTCCAAGGTCCATTCGGATACGTTTCCGTGCATGTCATAAATTCCCCATGGATTGGGCAACTTGGTGCCTACCTTGGCATAGGAATTATTGGAATTTTCATAATACACGGCATATTCGGCCAGTTTGGAAGCATCATCCCCAAAGGAATAGGAGGTTTGGGTCCCAGCTTTTGCAGCATATTCCCATTCTGCTTCCGTAGGCAAACGATAGAACCTGCCAGTCACCGTGCTCAACCATTTGCAGAAAACCAAGGCTGAGTATGCGGACATGCTGATGGCAGGATATCCTTCCTTGCCCATGCCCCTTGAAGGATCTTCATAAGGAGGGCTTGGCCTAGTGATGGCGTCCACTGAATTTAACTGGTCTGATGGCAAGCCTTGGAAAAGCTCTTGGTTTTGTGCAAAAAAGAGCTCGAACACTTCCCAAGTGACTTCATACTTTCCTATGTAGAACGCATCCAACTCCACTTGTTTTGTGGGGCCTTCGTCCGTTTCACGGTTTGGCTGGGAATCGGGACTGCCCATCATAAAATCACCTTGTGGCACATACACCATATCGAAAGCGACATCCGTTGCCGGAACCTGTTGGGAGAAGCCTTTCACCGTTTCTTCTGGGGTCCCCTTATCGTCATGGGTAGGCAAAAAGGCCTTGCAGGATTGCAATAGCACAATAGCAAGCACTGCCATTACAGGGGAAAGGCGAATATTCATGGGTCGGAAGTATTTTTGAACAGACATAAGCGATTGTGTCCATCTGAATATAAAAATCATGGAAACGATAGGGCCAATGTATGGAATAAAAGAGGTCATTTCTGTATTCATGGGTTGAAAACCTGTAATTGTTTAATTTGTAATGAGATAACTTTTTAAGGGTTGGTCGTTGATTGCGAACAAGATCACCTTGCCCTTGTTTTTGTGGTCAATGGTGCCTAAATCTCTCACTTCGCCTTTTACCATCAGACCACTGTTGTTTTTTTCGACATCGAACTCCCCATTGCCTTTTCCTAAAAGGAGGGTGCCTGAATTGGCATCAATGCGCCCGAACTTGACACGGTTCCCATAAAAATTGCCTGCCAGTAAAACGTCCAGGTTTCCATCCCCGTTAAAATCGTTCACGGCCATGGCATGGACGGGTGCAAATTGGGCCATTTGGGGCAGGGAATGGAGTTTGAATTTTCCATTTCCTAGATTTTCCATATAGCTGGAATGAAAGTTCACGGCTTTCAGCACCAAAGCGGTGTTGAGTACATCTTGGGGGAAAATGTCGGTCAACTGTTGGTCTGCATAGTCCGAATAGTTCACGTATCGGCTTTTTAGCATGCTCAGCTGTTCCACCAAATCATCCTTGGAGAACACGGGATATCTTCTTCCATCAAAGTAAGAACACAGAATTGGATCTATGGATCCGTTTCCGTCAAAATCCTTGGCATATATTTCCAAAGGGGCATCGGTTGAAGGGGTTAGTTGGGTATTCAGGCCATAGTTGCCCAAAACATAATCAATGTCCCCGTCGTTGTCAAAGTCCCCCGCTTTTATGGTATTCCACCATCCTTCGGTATTGGTCAATCCCGAGTCTTTGTGCTCCGTAAAAGTTCCATTTTGGTATTTGAAGAGACGGATTCCCATGAATTCCCCGACAATAATCAACTCTTCGGTCCCATCAGAATCATAATCGCTCCAAAGGGCGTCGGTGATCATCCCCAAGTGTTCCAAGTCTGGCGCAACGGTCTTGGTCACATCTTTGAACTGCCCATTTCCTGCATTTTCGAGGATGTAGCTTTTAGGGGCAAAGGGATATTCTCCTGGCACCAATCTACCGCCAACAAACAGGTCAAGGTCTCCATCCTTGTCAAAATCATTGGCCACGACACTGGCGGTGCTGGTGGTCATCACGGGCAGAAAATCCTGTTTCTTTTCAAATCTTCCCTTGCCGACATTTAGGTACAATCGGTCCTGGAGATGGGCATCGTCCTTTTCGAACTCATTGCCACCGCTGGTCACATATAAGTCCATGTCTCCATCCCTATCGGCATCAAAGAAAAGGGCTTCGACATCTTCTGAATTTTGATCTTGTTCAAAAAGCGCCTCATTGGTTGCCATGAACTCGCCAGAGGCTGTTTGTATATAAAGTTTGCCGGGACTGCCTTTGGCACCTCCAATAAAAATATCGTCCAATCCGTCCCCATTGACATCGGCGACGGTAAGTCTAGGTCCTTGGGTGGACAACATGTGCGGTAATAATCGGTCCCTTCTGAAATCCACGTATGGATTTTCTTTGTGTGCATAGGGAATAATACTGTCCAATGCAACCTCGGTAAAATAGGGTTTCATGTGGGCCTCTTCCGTGTCCATATTGCCATTGGTCGCTTCTTTGTGTTGAAGGACCACGGTTTGGTTGATGGGGATATCTTTTAGTGTCTGTTTTCGTCCATCGGGCCAGACTATGGAAAGTTCGTCCACTTTCTGGGCTTTGCCCACACCAAATATCATGTTGGGTTCCACGGAAGATTGGTAGCCACGGGTCGTGATCATTTCTTGGACCATGATTTCATCTTCAAGCTTCAGTACCACTTTGGCACCAATCCCAAAACTGTTTCCTTTCTGACCTTTCAATTGAATCTTTAGGAAGCCATTGTCCCCGGTCTCTCTGCTATTGTTTCTGTAGATGGAGGCCTTTTCGTCAATATTGTTCACAATCAGATCCAGGTCGCCATCATTGTCCAAGTCGGCGTATGCGGCCCCATTGGAAAGGGTTTTCTGGTCAAGGCCCCATTCTCGGTTCATTTTGGCAAAGGTGAGGTTGCCCTTGTTTTGGTAGATATAGTTTTCTTCTACGATCGGGGGTATTTCCTTGATCAGGTTCATCACCTCGATGTCCTTCCTCGTTTTTTTGGCCTTCAATCGTTCCTGTACGGCAAAATTCATGAAATCCATGTTGGTATAGTCCCTTTTGTATCCGTTGGAAATAAATAGGTCCTTCTGCCCATCCAAATCAAAATCGGCGAATAGGGGAGCCCAACTCCAGTCAGTGTTTGAAATGCCGGACAATTGGCCAATTTCGGAAAAGGATTTTCCGCCGTTGTTCAATTGCAGCATATTGCGCATGGATTGGTTGTGGAAACCTGTTTTGGCGAGTAGGCTGTACTTGTCGTAATTGTCCGGACCCAAGACCATTTTTTGGCGTAGGTTGCCCTCCGGGAGCATGTCCAGTGTCACAATGTCAATAAAACCATCATTGTTGATGTCCGCTGCGTCCGAACCCATGGAAAATTGCGAAACGTGTTCCATGTACTCCTCGAGGGATTCTTTGAAGGTACCATTCCCATTGTTGATGTACAGATAATCCTGCTCATTGTAGTCGTTGGAAATGTAGAGGTCCAACCATCCATCATTGTTGATGTCCGATACGGCAACGCCCAAACCAAATCCCAGAACGTTGGATACCAGTCCGGCCGATTGGCTTACATCTGTGAAGAAGCCGTTGTCGTTGCGGTACAGTTTGTCCGAAAAGGCATCGTTGGACTTTTTTTTCAGGGTAGAGGTAATCTGGCTGAAACCGGCATAGTCCTGAGTGGAGTGGTTGAGCACATAGAGATCCAGATCCCCGTCCCCATCATAATCAAAAAACACTCCTTGTGTGGAATATCCGGAATCGTCTATCCCATATTCTTTTGCACTTTCGGTAAAGGTGAGGTCCCCGTTGTTGATAAAAAGCAGGTTTCTGCGATTGGCGGGATCTTTTGCGGCAGACCGGCAAACATAGATGTCCAGTAGGCCGTCGGAATTCACATCAGCCATGGTGGTTCCCGTGTTCCATAGTCCTTCGGCGTACACTCCGGCCTCTTTTGCCATTTCCTTGAAGCGAAAGTCCCCTTGGTTGATGTAGAGATGGCTTCCCACCATGTTCCCAGTGAAATAAATGTCTGGAAGGCCGTCATTGTTCAGGTCGCCAACGGCACCACCACCACCATTGTACATATAGCCATACTCAAACACATTGAAAGTCTCTGTTTCCCGGAGTATATTGACAAAGGATACCCCGGTATCGTCGGGATCCAGAAGGGTGAATCGCTTATCCATTCGGTCTGTTTTGCAGGAAAGCATTATCAGGAGTATGCTTAGAATGGAAAAAAGATAGTTGGGGAGCCTCATGCTGTTTCTCATTTTGGTCGTCTTTGGAATTATTCGGGAACTAAAAACTACTTCCAAACATTGGGTTGGTCATTAAGGGTCAAAACAGATAAGATAAACCGTTCCGAAAATCTAATCTATGTGTATCTTTCGGGTATGGTTTCCGAGCCAAGGAAAAAATAACCCAAAAGTTGTATTTTTGCTATCTTTATTTTATAAAAAATAATGTTTTGAAAGAAAAAATACATTTAAAACTTTCGCTAAGTTAAAAAAAAGTTGTTTTATATTGGATTTCTTTTGTTAAAAACCGTATTTGAACCTCAAGATTTGTTTTAGGTAGGTCTAGTTAGGTAATTGAGGGAATCGAACCTTGGTCAAATTTGATATTTCTATTGCATGGGAGAAGATACAATACATATATATGAGGTTAGGGCCATTACAGATGGGATTGTAAAAGAAGGGGTTTGGGAAAGTCTCCCGGCCTTGACCGATTTCAAACAGCCCTGGAATACACGGCCTATTCAAAAAACGGAGTTTAAAGCCTGTCACGACAAGGAGTGGCTTTACTTGCGCTATAGGGTAGAGGACAGCGCAGTCCATGTGCAAAAGGTGTCGGGCCACAAGATGGAGGTAGTGCATGGAGACCGTGTGGAAATCTTTTTCCAAGTGGATGCAAAGTTGAATACCTACTACTGTTTGGAAGTCGACCCCGATGGTAGGATATTGGATTACACAGCTACATTTTACAGGGAGTTTGATTATGAATGGTCGTGGCCAAAAGGTCACCTATCTGCCAAAGCTGTCCGAACGGAATCTGGTTATGGGGTGGAGCTGAAAGTGAGTTTGGAATCTTTGAAAAATCTTGATATTTTGAAGAATGGGGTCATCGGGGCTGGAATTTACAGGGGAGATTGCCAGAATTTGGGACATTTCCCGGACACCGAATCGGAGTTTGTATGGATTACATGGGTGGACCCTAAACTGCAGGAACCGGATTTTCATGTGCCCAGTTCGTTCGGGAGATTGAAATTGGTAGATTTTTGATCAAAGGGCAGTTTTGGTATATTCTTAGGTGATGGTTTTGATTGAAATTATATAAGACAAAAACCTGTAAGTAAACAACCTACAGGTTTTGCAAAATGAGTCGCATTTTTACCATGAATAACGTAATCTGTCCTATCCTGTGAAATAGGATAATATAACAATTACGATGATTACCAACAGCACCGAGAGCACTACATCAATAGTGCTATAGCTGGCCTTGGTGGCCGCTTTGTCATCTGCGGACAATGTGCCCATGGAAAGCCCTTTGATCTTTATATAGTCAGGCGGTGAGGTGGCCAAGGTGACCAAAATACATAGGACTACGGAAAACAGGAACATAAAAATGGCCATATGGGCAAAGTTCACCGTTGCAAACTGGAAAAGGAAACCAGACACTTCTGCATTGGCGGCAATTTGTGGTTGATAATAAATTTCTGAACCCAACCGAAGCACCAAAAGTACCAATCCGGCCGTGAGCGTGGTGATGGCCGCTTTGGAATTGACCCGTTTCCAGAGAATGCCCAAAAGGAACACTGTGGTGACCGGGGGCGCGATGTAGGATTGCACATTTTGAAGATATTGGTACATAACCCCGCCACCTATCTTGTCCATAATGGGTATCCAAATGATTCCCAGAACCACAATGATGCCAGTGGCCACTTTGCCAATGGTCAATAGTTCACGTTCGGTCTTTTCCGGACGGAGTTTTTTATAGATGTCAATGGTGAAAATGGTGGAACAGGAGTTGAACACAGATGCCAACGAACTCATAAGAGCGGCCATAAGCCCACCGGCCACCAAACCTTTCAACCCAACAGGAAGAAGCGTCTTTACCAGCATAGGGAATGCCCTATCGGCACGGTCAACGTTAAATACTTCGGGGTTTTGAATGGTCAGGGCAAAGGCAATGATTCCTGGCACCAAAAAAATCAGGATGGGCATCAGTTTCAGATAGGCCCCAAAAATGGCACCCCGTCTTCCAATTTTAATGTTGTTCGCAGCCAATGTACGCTGTACAATGTACTGGTCTGTACACCAGTACCAGATTCCTACGATGGTTCCGCCGATCAAAAGGCCGGTCCATGGGAACTGGGGATCGCTCATGGGGCGCCACATGTTGAAATGATCTGGACTGACAGATGTCACCGTTTCCCTAAGTTGTCCCCAGCCACCCACTTCTTGTAAGCCCAGATAGGTGATGATCAACGAGCCCAAAATCAAGATTACGGTCTGCAAGGTCTCAGTATAGATTACGGCCTTCATCCCACCGACGATGGTATAGATCCCGGTAAAGACCACCACCCCGATGGCGCCGTACCAGAAAGGGATGCCCAATAGTTCTGATACCACGATACCCCCTGCATAAATGGTGACGGAAACCTTGGTCAATACATAAGCGACCAACGAAAAAATGGAAAGGAACCAACGGGAGCGGCTATCGAACCGTTTTTCAAGAAACTCTGGCATGGTGAATGCCCCACTTCTGATATAAAAGGGGAGAAAGAGCCAGCCCAATAACAACACAATCCAGGCATGAAGCTCGTAATGGGCCATGGGCGTACCCGATTCAAATCCAGTGCCGGCAAGTCCCACCACGTGTTCCGATCCAATATTCGATGCAAAAATGGAAGCTCCGATGACGAACCAACCCACGTTCCTTCCTGCCAAAAAGTAATCTTCTGTATCCTTGTTCTTCTGGAGGACCACCCATGCGGCCACGGCGATAAGGGCCAAGAAATAAATGCCGAGAACGATCCAATCCGGTCTCTCTAAAACTGATTCCATAAGTTGTTTTGGGTTTAGCTTGTTAGGGGATTATTTAAATGTACTGGTTGATGATATTTTCGAACAATTCTTGCTTTCCGCTCCGCTTTTTGATATCTGGGTAGGAAGAGGCATGCATGTGTATGGAGGTCCTCCAAAGTAAGTCTTCCCTCTTCGAATGCCTTACCGATCCCAAATTTTAAAGTGATATAGCAATTATATTTCATGTTGGCATAATTTTACTTTTGTAATGGTACATCTCATCTGCTGATAGCATTGAAACATATGCACTACATGTATCAAATTGTTTATTTGTGCCGTTCAAATATAATTAACGGAATCGATTGCGTATATTTATTTTCTCAATTTATTTTAAGGATGATGAATTTTTTTGGCATCCAAGCTCCTAAAAAAGGAAAATTAAGTGGAAGTTTCTGAAAAACAAGCAATTTTTAATGAACGGGTGTCATTGGACAAATGAAAAAAATTATTCTAAAAGGAAACTAAAAGTTAATTTAGTAAATTGAAATTCAAGCTTATCCCATTATCGGGCATAAAGAACCTAACGGTATTTGACAGATGAAGATTAAAAAGGAGGTTACCATCTACGATCTCGCCAAAGAATTGAACTATTCTCCTTCGACGATTTCCAGAGCTTTGAACAACCATAAGAGCATCAGTAAGAAAACCATCAAGCTGATCAAAGAGGCTGCCGAGGGAATGGGGTACCGTCCCAATAATTTAGCTGCAGGTCTCAGGAACAACAAGAGCAATACAATAGGTGTGCTCATCTCTCGGATAAACCGTCCATTTATGGCCTCCTTGATCAGTGGTATTGAGGAAACCGCTCGAAAGGCCGGTTATAATGTGCTGATCAGCCAGTCCAACGATATGTATGAAAATGAGGTGAGCAACTGCAACGCCCTATATGACAGTAGGATTACGGGGCTTATTGTTTCCCTGTCCATGGAAACGGTGGACATGGCCCATTTTCAGAAGTTTATAGACCAGGGTATCCCCATTGTCTTTGTGGATAGGGTGCCGGACAACTTCAATTCGTACAAAGTGGTGATAGACAACTACACCGCTGGATACTCCGCCACCAAACATTTGATAGACCAAGGGTGTACCAGGATTGCCCATTTTGCAGGGGCGCAGCACAGGAACATTTATGAAGAAAGGAAAAAAGGCTATCTGGACGCTCTGCGAGAGTCTGGCCTGCCCATTAGAGATGAACTGATCATCCATTTCAAGACTTTGAGTTTTGAGGAAGGGAACAAGGCCACAAAAAAGCTTCTGAAAATGCCCGAACCACCAGATGGCATATTCTCTGCAAACGACACGGCCGCTGTGAGTGCCATTATGTGCGCCAAAAAAATGGGGGTAGAGGTTCCCCAGGAATTGGCCGTGATAGGGTTCAATGACGATCCCATAGCTTCCATTATGCAACCTTCACTATCCACCGTATCGCACCCGGCCAGTAAAATGGGGGCCATTTCGGCCAAACGCATCCTGAACCACTCCGGCCAAAATTATGATGCAGACCTTACCGAGATAACGGTTCTTGGAACAGAGATCATCGTGAGGGACTCCTCGCTGAGAAGGGCAAGGCTGCTCCGGTCCAAAACTAGCTGAATCAATACAGGCATTGCCTTTTAGAATAGGAGAGTAATACTGTATGAGGAGAGCTCATCAATTTTCCAAAGGAACTTGTTCCACTAAACTTGGAAACTGGAAAAAATCCTTGGCATTGTTATAGGTAATGTCCGTTACGATTTTTCCGATCCATTCCATATCGTTTGGTAAAAGACCGGCCTTGATATCATTGCCCAACACATTGCAAAGGATCCTTCTGTAATATTCATGCCGTGGGAAGGATAAAAAACTCCGACTGTCCGTAAGCATTCCAACGGAACAGCTCAACAGTCCCATATTGGAAAGTGCGTTCAATTGGTTGGTGATGCCATCCATTTGGTCCAAGAACCACCAAGCTGCCCCAAACTGGACCTTGCCCTTGATGCCATCCCCGTTGAAGTTGCCCGCCATGGTGGCAAACAGTTCATTGTCATTGGGGTTTGAGTTATAGAGCACGGTCTTTGGAAGATGTCCCTTATTGTTCAGTCTGTTCAATAGACCGGCAAGCTGTTCGGCCTGCTGAAAATCACCGATACTGTCCACTCCTGCATTGATGCCAACTTTGGACAAAATGGCTTCGTTGGTATCCCGAATGGGTCCCAAATGGAGTTGCATGGTCCAATTTTTTTCGGTGTAGAAGCCACCCAAAAGACCAAGGATGGCAGATTTGTATTGTGCCGTCTCTTTTTTTGAGATGGTCTTTCCCTTTAGACGCTCCGATAGGATGTTATTGATTTCTACCTCTGTAAAATCCACCGCATAAGCATGTGGAAGGCCATGGTCCGAAAGTCGGCAACCGTTTTTATGGAAATGCTCCACTCTTTTTTTGATGGCCTGGCCTAAGGTTTCAAAATCAGTGATCTTGATGTCGGTGATTCTGGAAAGGGAAGCTAGGTAATCGGTGAAGGTTTCTTTTTCAATAAAAATAAGCCCATCCGGCCTGAACGTGGGGAGCACCTTCACGGGCCAACCCGATGCGGCAAGGTTCCTGTGATGGTCCAGATTGTCCAGAGGGTCATCCGTAGTGCATACCACCTCAACGTTCATCCTCTCTATCAAGCCACGAGCCGAATAATCCTCCAAATCTAGTTTGGCGTTACATTCTTCGTATATTTTTTCAGCAGTTTTGGGTCCCAAAAGGTCATGGATGCCAAAATAACGGCCAAGTTCCAGATGGGTCCAGTGGTATAGGGGATTACGAAGGGCATAGGGAACCGTTTCTGCCCATTTCTTGAACTTTTCACTGTCCGGTGCATCCCCTGTTATGTATTTTTCAGGAATGCCCAAGGCACGCATGGCCCTCCACTTATAATGATCGCCGTCAATCCAGAGCTGGACCATGTTTTCAAATTTTTTGTTTTCCGCCAACTCACTTGGGGGCAGATGGGAGTGGTAATCTATGATGGGTTGGTTTTTGGCATAATCGTGATATAGTTCCTTGGCGTGGTCGGTCTCCAACAAAAAATCGTCATGGATAAAGTTTTTCATAAGTCAGTCTTTAGATGAAAGTAAATGGTTGTGCCAGAATACGATCTTTCTCCGGTATTCTTGTTGATGGGAGTTGAAGGAGGCTTTTGGTACTAGGTTGTTTTTTATGCATTTACAATTCAGTTTCCCTAAAAATTTTCATTTTCGGAATCGATTGCGTAATTATTTTGTAAATCTATAAATATTTTATTTATTTTACCGAACGCAATTGATTGATTTGTTGCGTAAACAGCATTTTTTCATCGATTGCTACATCATGATACAGCCCTTGAAGATAAAGACCAACTGCCTTTTTATTGTTTTCCTGTTGATTTCCAATGCGTTGTTTTCAATGGGAAATGGATATGACCTTTGGTTGGACTACAGGAAGATATCGGATGATGCATTGTTACGGGCATACAGAGACCAGGTTCAGGCCATTCATCTGGGGGAAGGGTCCGAAACCTTGAGGGCGATCCAAAAAGAGCTCAACATGGGCCTTGGGCGGTTGTTGGATAGGGAAGTGGTTTTTGGGCACTATGGGGACAAGGAAAATATGCTTGTGGTTTCCATGCTTGCCCACCTGCCCAACGAATTGAAAGGATATATTGATGGGAGCAAGCTCAATAAGGAAGGCTATGCCATCAAATCCATCAGGCAGGAAGGTAGATCATATGTATTGGTCACTTCCAATGACGAGCTGGGCCTCTTATACGGAACGTTCCATTTTTTAAGATTGCTCCAGATGCACAGTCCGTTGGATGGGCTTGATATTGAGGAATCACCAAAGGTGGACATCAGAATGCTGAACCATTGGGACAATCTGGACCGTACCGTTGAAAGGGGCTATTCCGGATTTTCCATATGGAACTGGCATACGTTGCCCGATTACATAGATCAACGCTATATCGACTATGCAAGGGCCAATGCTTCAATAGGGATCAATGGTACGGCTTTGACCAACGTCAATGCCAATGGTCTTATTCTCACCCCACAATACTTGGAAAAGGTAAAGGCTTTGGCAGATGTGTTCCGCCCGTACGGGATTAAGGTGTATCTCACCGCCCGCTTTTCCGCGCCTATCGAAATTGGTGGTCTGGAAACAGCAGATCCTTTAGATCCCAAAGTAATCCAATGGTGGAAAGATAAAGTGGCCGAAATTTATAAGCACATCCCTGATTTTGGCGGTTTTTTGGTGAAGGCCAATTCAGAGGGACAGCCCGGCCCACAAAATTACGGACGTACCCATTTGGATGGGGCCAACCTTCTGGCCGACGCCCTTGCTCCTTTTCAGGGGGTAGTGATTTGGAGGGCCTTTGTATATTCTGAACATGACCCGACGGACCGAGCCAAACAAGCCTATAGTGAGTTTGTGCCCGATGATGGGAAGTATAGGGACAATGTATTGATCCAAGTGAAGAACGGTGCCATTGACTTTCAGCCGAGGGAACCATTTCATCCCATGTTCGGGGCAATGCCGCAGACACCTTTGATGATGGAATTTCAAATTACAAAGGAATATTTGGGCTTTGCTACGCACTTGGTCTATTTGCCCAAGCTCTTTGAAGAGGTCCTTCAATCGGACTCCTACAGCAAGGGAAAAGGCTCATATGTGGCAAAAGTGATTGACGGCTCCCTGGACCATAAAAAATTGACGGGAATGGCTGGGGTAGCCAATATCGGGACCGATGCCAACTGGACGGGCCATCCTTTTGGGCAAGCCGATTGGTACGGCTTTGGCCGATTGGCATGGGATCCATACCTTGATTCGGGTACCATTGCAAATGAATGGCTACGCTGCACTTTCACCAATGATATAAATTTTGTGGAACCCGTGAGGAAGATGATGCTGGAGTCCAGGGAAGCCGTAGTCAACTACATGACCCCACTGGGATTGCACCATATGTTTGACACAGGCCACCATTATGGTCCCGGCCCCTGGGTGGACAACCTCTCCCGACCCGAATGGAACCCGGTATACTACCATAAAGCGGACGCCCAGGGAATTGGATTTGATAGGACCAGCACGGGCAGTAATGCCTTGGCCCAATATGCCCCGGAGGTCGAAAAGCGGTTTTCAAACCTTGATACCTGCCCAGAAGAATACCTCTTATGGTTCCATCATTTGCCTTGGGACCATCAGTTGAGGAATGGAAGAACACTTTGGGATGGTTTGGGGATGAAATACCAACAAGGCGTGGACCAAGTCCGTACCATGATCCAGACCTGGGAGGAGATGGAACCTTATGTTGACGAATTCCGTCACCATCAAGTATCCCAATTGCTGGATATACAATTGAAAGAAGCAAAGTGGTGGCGTGATGCCTGCATGCTGTATTTTCAAACATACTCAAAAATGGATTTTCCAAAGGAAATGGAAAAACCTGAGAACACCCTAGAATATTACAAATCATTACAGTTTCCATTCGCTCCGGGAATCCGGCCCACATGGAATTAATTTTCAGAGAAAAATTGATGGACAAAAAAATAGCCATAGTTACAGGAGGCAACTCAGGATTGGGCCTTGCCACCGCCAAAAAGTTTTGTGAAAAAGGCATCAGGACATATGTCCTGGGAAGGAACAGGGAAAAAACGGAGCGGGCCTGTGCTGAAATGGGGTCAAATGCCGTTCCCATCATCATGGACCTGACCCAATTTGAAGGGATTCCGGCCATGGTCGATGACATTTTCAAGAAAGAAGGGCAGATAGACATTTTGGTCAACAATGCAGGCATCAACATGAAGAAGGAATTTGTGGACGTCACCAATGCTGAGTTTGAAGAGGTGATGCGGACCAATGTGTCCAGTGTTTTTGCCATCAGTAGGGAAGTGGTCAAAAAAATGAAGCTGAGAAATGCAGGGAGCATCATCAACATCAGTTCCATGGCGGCACAATATGGTATGCCCAAAGTGATTGCCTATTCGGCCAGCAAGACCGCCATAGAGGGCATGACCCGGGCCATGGCAGTGGAACTTGCGGGAGAAGGAATACGGGTCAACTGCATTGCACCCGGTTTTATCAAGACCGAAATGACCGCCAAGGCACTCGACTCCGATCTGGAACGAAAGGCAAAAGTTTTCTCGCGAACGCCCATGGGCAAAATGGGGATGCCCGAGGATATTGCAGATGCTGTTTATTTTTTTGCTTCGGACGCTTCAAAATTTGCGACAGGAACGGTACTTCCCATTGATGGGGGCAATAGTATAGGATTTTGAAAACAGGGCAACGACATATGATCAAAATGCAACAGACCATGCGGTGGTACGGCCCCCAGGACGGTGTCACGTTAAGGGACATCGCACAATGTGGGGTGCAGGGCATTGTGACCGCTTTGCACCAGATTCCCGTAGGCGAAATATGGGAGGTAAAGGACATCAGGGAGCGCCAACAGCTTATCCGGGACGAGGGATTGGAATGGACGGTCGTGGAGAGTCTGCCGGTCCATGAGGATATCAAAAGAAGGGGAGGGGCCTGCCAAAAATATTTGGAGAACTATAAAACAAGCCTAAGAAACCTTGCCCAATGTGGTATCACGGTCATCACCTACAATTTTATGCCCATTCTGGACTGGGTGCGGACCGATCATGGATATGCCAATCCAGATGGAACCAAGGCCTTGTTGTTCGATGAGACGGCCTTTATATTTTTTGATGTGTACCTGCTGAAAAGGCCTGGAGCAGTGGACGGGTATACCAAAGAACAATTGGAAGGGGCCAAGGCTTATGGTGATGCTTTGAACGAGCAGGAGAAAGCGAAACTTTTCAAAAATGTGTTGTTGGGCCTGCCGGGCAGTGATGAAAGCTTCACACCTGAAAAGATCTTGGAACTTTTGCAAGCTTACGAAGGAATTGATGATGACGCCTTGCGCAAAAATCTGGTCCATTTTCTTTCCGAAGTTGCTCCTGTGGCACAAGAACTCGGGTTGAAATTGGCCATACACCCTGACGATCCTCCTTTTTCGGTGCTGGGACTTCCCCGGGTGGTATCCACGGAAAAGGATATCGCAGAAATTTTATACGCGGTTCAGGAAAGTGCCAATGGCCTTTGCTATTGCACCGGTTCCTTGGGAGCGCAGCCCAACAACAATTTGGTGCGGATCATAGAACAACATGGCGATCGTATTCATTTTTTGCATTTGCGGAACGTAAAACGCGAGGATGGAAAACGGTTTCGGGAATCGGAGCACCTTAGTGGAGATAATCCCATGGAGGAAATCATCGAAAAGCTCTTGCTGTTGATGAACAAGAACCAAACACCACTTCCCATGAGGCCCGATCACGGATTCCTGCATTCGTTCGAGGGAAAGGAAAAATACCCCGGATATTCGCTGATCGGAAGGCTGAAAGGCTTGGCAGAATTAAGGGGAGCGGAGCTTGGGATCTTATACAAACTAAAACAAACAAATCCATAGAGTGAGTCCCTATTTGGAATCATTACTTAAAATGCATATGAACTAAACAAAAATTGAAATGAAATTAGAGAAAGTTATACCTGTTTTACTTTTAGCGTTGTGTATTGGGTGCAGTTCGGGGGGAGATTCCGATGGACCACAAGTTGGCGGACCGACCGAGAATCCAGACCCAGATGATCCACCAACGAACAGTGGAGATCCTTTTGTGTATACCGCCACGCAAAATTTGAAGGATGTGGCAAATTTCCCCCTTGGAAATATAGTCTCGGCCAGTAAATTGGCCTCTACATCTGCGGTCAACACCACCTTTAAGCAACTCTTGAACCAAGAATACAACAGCATTACGGCCGAAAACGACATGAAGATGGCCAATATGTTCACAGGTCCCGACACCTATGATTTCAGCGATGGGGATGCCATAGTGGCCTATGCCTTGGAGAACGGGTTCAGGGTGCATGGCCATGCCTTGATATGGCATTCGTCCATTCCTAATTGGTTGAACAGTTTTGGAGGAACAGATGAAGAATTTGAGGCACAAGTAGAGGCCTACGTCAAGGCAACCGTAGCTCATTTTGCCCAAGCGACCGATGGCGAGGGAAATCCTGTGGTTGCCTCTTGGGATGTGGTCAATGAGTATTTTGACGGTTCTTCCGTACGTACTTCGCTGTTCACCCAGCGAATCGGAACAGATTTTCATGAAAACGCCTTTCAATGGGCGAGGGAGGCCGACCCGGATGTAAAACTGTTCTATAACGATTACAATATTGCAGGACAGGTAGATAAACGCAATGCCATTATAAATATGGTCGATAACTTTCTGTCCAACGACATCCCAATCGATGGGATCGGAATGCAAATGCACCTGAACCACGATTGGCCTTCGACCGACTTGCCCATTTCCATACAGGACATAGCGGATACTGGATTATTGGTCCATGTTTCGGAATTGGATGTCAAGGCAAATTACAGTGAGGATCTTGATGTGCTTACGGTGGAAAGGGCCCAAGCCCAGGAGGAGCAATACCAGCGTGTAGGGTATTACTACACCACCATTGTGCCCCAAGCGCAACAATTCGGTTTGACCATTTGGGGTTTTAGGGACCAGGACAGTTGGTTGTACGATGGTGGTTCGGATTGGCCATTGCTGTATGACAATGATTTCAACACCAAGATAACCCACAGGGGATTGGTTGCAGGTCTGAATGGGGAAGCCCCTTGATCACAACCACAAGATCACTATAAATACAGTATGAAGAAAATAATCTTATTTCCGTTGGTGGTGCTATTCTTTTTGGTGCCAACCGACTCAACAGCACAATCGACCACTTTGGTCAACCCTATCCTTTCAGGGTTTTATCCCGACCCTAGTATTGTCAAGGTCGATACTGACTATTATCTGATCAATTCCACCTTTTCCTATTTTCCAGGAATTCCTGTCATGCACAGTAAAGACCTTAAAAACTGGAAACAGATCGGTAACGTGATCCATCGTCCATCGCAAATGGATTTTATGGGCGAACGGATGACAAGGGGACTGTTTGCCCCTGCCATTAGTTATCACAAAGGGATATTTTATGTGAGTTGCACCGATATCGACAATATGGGCAATTTTGTGGTGACAGCTACCAATCCTGCTGGGCCATGGAGCGACCCTGTTCGACTTCCCGAAGTCAGGGGCATAGACCCTTCCATTTACTTTGATAAGGAAAACGACAAGGCTTATATCATTTACAACAGCGATGCCCCAGATAATAAACCATTATATTCCGGACACAGGACCATCAGGATGTATGAGTTTGATTATGAAAACCTGAAAACAGTAGGAGAAGAAATACAGTTGGTCAATGGGGGAGTGGACATTTCGCAAAAACCGGTTTGGATTGAAGGGCCACATATCTGGAAAAGAAACGGATGGTATTATCTGTATGCCGCAGAAGGGGGCACATCGATCAACCATTCCGAAGTGGTGTTTAGAAGCAAATCACCAAAAGGTCCCTATGTTCCTTATGAAAACAACCCCATACTCACCCAAAGGCATTTGCCGGAAGACAGGGAAAACCCCATCACATCCACGGGTCATGCCCAATTTGTGGAAGGACCGGATGGAAAGACGTATTCCATTTTTTTGGCCGTCAGGCCCTATGAAGGAGATTATTACAACACAGGACGTGAAACATTCATTGCTCCCATCGAATGGAAAAATGATTGGCCCCACTTTGATCTGGGAGGCGAGGAAGTGAAGTATGCATACCAGGTCAATTACAAGGAAATACCACAGGAAGGAGCTTTGCCACAATCTGGGAACTTTGAATATACCCTAGACCTTAAAAAGGAACTGGATCCATCATTGCTCTTTCTTCGGACGTTGGATAGCAGTGCTTTTACCATTTCCGAAAAGAAAGGTTTGGTCTTAAAGCTGAAACCAGAAACCATTGCTGGATATGAAAATCCTACTTTTGTTGGGAAACGACAGCAACATTTGTACAGTAGGGTGGAGACCCGAATGCAGTTCGGTGCGGAATCCGAATATGAAAAAGCGGGCTTGGTGGCTTTCCAAAACGAAACACATTTTTATTTTTTGGCGTTATCCCAAAAAGAAGGTCAGCAAGTTGTCCAACTTTACAAGAGCAACCCTGATGGGGGAGAAATGGAAGAACTCACAAATAGTGGTCCCTTGGAGATTAAAGACAATGGGATTAACCTCGCTATCGAATCCAAAGGCGCTACATATAGTTTCTACTATTCCGTAAACGGGCAAGAATGGCAACTGCTTAAAGATAACGTGGATGCCAAATTTTTGAGTACCAAGGCAGCAGGCGGATTTATCGGCTGTTTGTACGGTATGTACGCTACGTCTTCCGGGGAAGAAGTTGAAAATACTGCATCTTTCAAGTATTTAAAATACTCAGGCAACGACCCTGTTTTTAGGGATTGATTCAATAACCGACAGCATTATTTAATAAAAGCAAGAGGGGAAATCGACATCGAATTCCCCTTTTTGTTTTTAGCCTTCGGCAGGTAATTTACTCCGTACTGAAAGGCGACGCAGGAAGCCCCTCTTTATTATATAAATTCGGATTATCAGGATTGTCGGCCCATGCGTAGCGCACATATTTTGGATTGGGGATTTCATCACTCCAAACAATCACTTTATCTCCTTCGATTTTTGCGGTGGCCCACACAAACTTTTTATCCTCCCCTGCAATCTCAAAACTGCTTAGGGCCTCACCATCATTGGTGACCAATTCACCGCCGATATGGGAAAAGGAAATGATGATTTTGTCCCCTTCGATTTCAGAAGTTTGATAAAGGGGCCCAGAATACACAAGTTCTTCACCATAAGCAATTTTTTGGGCCGCCATAGCCATTCGCTCCCCCACATCTTTCTTGTTGTCGGGATGGATGTCGTTCCATTCGCCAAGATCAATATTGACGGTCATTGCGGTATTGGAATCGCCCAATGCCTTTAGTTGGGCTTCCCTGAGTTTGGCCCAATTGCTTTCCGTAGGAGAATAGGTTACATCGCCAAAATTGGGAAGCTGCGCATAGATGAAGGGCAATTCTGGATTTTTGTAAATGCCTCTCCAGCCATCCATCAGGGCATGCATCAACTCCAAATAGTCTTCCGGTCTGCCCGCATTGCTCTCCCCTTGGTACCACAGCACGCCTTTAATAGGGAGTTGGGTGTAGGGAGCAACCATACCATTGTACAGAGCTGTAGGCTCGTTTTGTGGGTTGATGGTCCTTTCTTTGGTTTTGGAAAAAGAGGATAGATCCATAGGAGGGAACACTTCTCCAACCTTGTATTGCCAATATCCTTTTAGATCCACAGTATCCTTGTCCGTAAAAATCGAATAGGGTTTGTCCGGCACAAAACCGCCTTTTCCTGCATTATTCGTCACCCGTATAACGAAAGTGTTTTTTCCTGTTTTTAAGAGGTTTGCGGGTACGTCATACCTTCTTTGGGGGTATTGGTAGGTGGTATTCCCCACTTTTTCACCATTGATGTACAGTTCGTCCGCATCCACGATCCTGCCCAAGAACACTTTTGCTTCCTTTCCTTCCATGGATTGTGGCAAGGTGATTTCCTTTCTGTACCAAACCACCCCATTGAGGTCCCTGACCCCCTGGTCTTCCCAATAGCCTGGAATGTTGATGTTGCGCCAGTTCTTGGGTTCAAAGCTCACATCGTACCAAGGGGTTTCACCTATCAAGCCTTTATCCTTTGGTTTTTGTGGTTGCTGACCATTGAAATTACTTCTGGAATGGGTTCTTACAAAAGCGGTATCCTTGTTTTCTTCAATGATTTTTAATTTTTCAGGAAATTCTCGATACCCTCCTTCGTTTATCCACGCTTCGATAGGAGTGCCGCCTACACTGGCATTGATCAATCCGATGGGGACACCATATTTTTTGTACAATTTGCGGGCAAAGAAGTAGGCGACCGCCGAGAAGGGGCGCACTTCTTCGGATACGGCAGCTTGCCAAGATCCACCATTTATATCCTTGCTTGGGCCTTGTAGATCTGTTTTTGTGGGGACCTTAAAATGACGGATTTCAGGATAATTGGCATTGGCAATATCTTCGGCGTAGGTGACATCATGGATGTCCATTTGGTGAACCATGTTCGATTGTCCCGAGCAGAGCCACACATCTCCGATGAGGATATCTTCCAGAACAATCTCGTTTTTTCCTGAAAGCTTTAGCATATATGGACCCCCTGCTGTCATTTTGGGAAATTCCAGATTCCAATCCCCTTGGGCATTGGCGGTGGTCTTTCTTCGTTTTCCGTTGAAGTTGCCCGTAATATGCTCCCCTGGCGAAGCCCATCCCCAAATCGTAATTTTTGCGTTGCGCTGTAGGACCATACTGTCCTGAATGATCTTGGGGAGTGTTATTTGGGATATTCCCGAGGCGACCGAGCACATCAACAAAATGAGGGTCACTAATGCTTTGATTCGTTTCACAATTATCGTTTTAGGGTATTGTTTTTCAAAAATAATTATTGGACCAGTTTGCTTTCTGGTGGACCCAAATAGCTCTCTGCTTGGACACCTTTTTTTTGCAATACGATCTTTTGCAATACCAAACCGGGGTCCACGGCCCAGTATCTTATGGTGTGTGCTCCTGCCGGAAGCTCCTTTTCCAGTACGGTCTGCTTCATAATGTTGTCCTTGACCGCTTCGTTCCACCAAGTTGGATAGGTCCAATCCGCTGCAATGGCATCTTTGTGCAGGTTCATCAATATTGGGGTCTCCCCATCAATGGAAACAGCATAGATCAAACCTTCATCTTTTTGAAAATTCAGCGTGGGTGAAAAGTAGGTCGTTAGGCTGTAAGTGCCCGGTTCAAGCAGATATACTTCATATTCCAAATAGGGGCCATCAGCGCTTGGATTTTGTTTGGGAGCGGTGACGGGCGCAGTGGTTATCGCAGACCCGGTTCGGCCCAGATTGGGTATGGTCTGCCAAGAAACATCCGCGGTTTCCTTGGCGTTGTGATAATGGATGACATCGATGCTCACAATGCCTTGGTTCCCCACAAAACCTTTGACGACTTCAGGGAGATCATTGCGGATGGGAACACTGATTTTGGTTCCCTCTTCCGAATGATTGGCCTTGATCACAATTTCACCAACATCCTGTCCTTTGGGCGCTTTGTTCCAATCGATGCTGACAAAGATCTTTTGATCATATTGGATGGTTCCTCCCGATGCGGACAGTTGTATCCAATCATTTTCTGTGGTAATGGAATACGTCAGTTCTTCCCTGCCCATGTTAAAGACCTCTACATAGTAGTTTTGATCATTGACAGGGTCAAAGGTTGAAAAACTGTGACTGTTGAGGCCACTGGGCATCCATTGGAAACGACTCACACCATTTTCCACCACATACCCCAATTTGGCTTCATTTCCTGTTTGGATATAAGAGACCCCGGGCATTTTGTTGTAGGCGGGGTCGCTCCAACTGGTGTGTCCCATATGGGTTTGGGACATTATGTGGTTCCATTTTCCATTAGCCACTGAATCGTGATAATAGGTAGTGAATTCTGCATCCTTGAAGAACAATTCCTTTGTTTTGTCGGCATAATAATTGGTCGATGCCCTGTTTTGTATTCCATACAATCTGTTCTTTCCGGCCGCTACATACATCTCGTTCAGATTGGCGCAAGCTTCAACGGGGTATTGCACCAATTGATAAAAAGCATCATGGGCTTCGGTGGGCAATTGCGCTTTTACCTTTTGTGCCCGATTTACCAAAGATAGATACTCGGCCAACATATTTTCAGCTTCGTTGAAATGTTGAAGACTGTAGGTGGTGGGTTCTAGCAACTCGGGTTTTCTGCGTGCATTGTATTTGGTATAGAGCGCAATGATTTCCCCAATTTCTTTGGCATGCTCGCTTCCAAATTGCTTTTGCGCCCATGAGGTATAATATCCGGGTAGTTTTTCAGCTGGAAAATCCTCAGGGTTCCAGGCATAGTCCAAAAAGAAACTGATGGGAAATTCCATGGGTTTGATATCCCCCACATTCACCAACCAAATTTCATCCACGCCATAGGAATAGGTGAGGTTCATTTGTTCCCAAACACGTTCAATTTGGATGGTGTTCAGCCATTTATAACTTCTGGGGCCTCCCACAAAATCAAAATGATAGTACATGCCATAACCACCTGAACGGGGTTCGCTGTCCAAAGCGGGCAATACCCGCACCTGCCCCCAATTATCATCGCAGAGCAAGAGGGTAACATCATCGGGTACACGCATTCCTTTGTCATAATACTCCTGTACTTCTTTGTAAAGGGCCCATACTTGAGGGGTTTCCTCAATGGGTTTTCCGGTGACCTCTTTGATGATCTCTCGTTGGTCTTGTACGATTTTTTCCAGAAGACCAATATTGGTTCCCTCGCTCATGGCCTCATCGCCGTCACCTCGCATGGCAAGGGTGACCACTTTTTCCTGTCCTTTGGTACGCTCCATGCCCTCTCTCCAAAATTTCCGTAGTTTTTCGGTGTTTTGGTCATAATCCCAAGGGCCTTCCCCATAACGTTCCCACTCCACGTGGGAGCGCATCAAGGGTTCATGGTGCGATGTGGCCAAAACCACACCCATTTCGTTGGCCAAAGGTGCTGTCTCAGGGTCATCGTCCCAAAGGGAATTTCCCCACATGGCCGGCCATAGATAGTTTCCTTTTTGCCTTAAGATCAGTTCAAAGACTTTTTCGTAAAACTGTTTGTTGAAGCCTCCAAATTTTTCAGAAGACCATCCCGATAAAGCCGGTGCTTCATCATTGATAAAGATGCCCCTATATTTTACCTTGGGTTCGCCAAGGGTGTACGTTTGAGGCTTTACGTAGATGTTTTTTCGAACTTTTACGGGAACATCGGCCCACCAATACCACGGAGAGACACCCATCTGTTCAGATAGGTCGAACATGCCAAAAATAGTACCCCGTTTATCACTCCCGGCTATGACCAAGGCATTCTCCACCCCGTCCATGGGGTTTTCAACGGGAACGATGATGAACTGCTCCCATTTGCCTTCAAGATTCGCGACATCAATTTTACCTTCTTTGGCCAAACGGTCGATCATGGTACTTTTTCCAACGGTTCCAACAATGATCAGGTCTTTTGATGTGTGGTTTTCCCCAACGATCAGTTCCGGCTCTTGACCAGAGACAAGTCCTAGGTCCTTTTGGAACATATTGGCGATCCGTTGGACTCCGGCATGATCGGTTTCGCTGATCAAAATGGCGGAGGGAACCCCGTTTTCAACCAACGTGAACCCACTATTTGCCTTCTCCGTTGTCAGCAGGGCGTTTTCAGGAAAGGCATCCTGTGTGGCCAGGGTATGTATTTTTTCCAATGGATCTGTTACCTCTCCGGAATGTTCCTTTTGTTCTCCTTTGCAGGAGATGATAAGGAGTAGGAGGAACCCTGTTTGGAAAAGTGAGAGGGCAAAACGGGAATTTGTAGTTGTCTTCATGGGTCTTGTGTGGCTATAAAAATAAGGATTAGTCTTTAACGGTCTGGATTACGGATTCATAGGCTTTTTTAGGTTTCATTTCCCTGTCAAACAACAGGGTGTAATCCGTTCTGCCACGGATCGGAAAATTGTTTTTCCAGGAGAGGCCATCATGCAAACCCCAAAAGGTGACTCTTCCGATTTTATCGGAATGTTTGTGGAACAATTCAAAAATGTCCGCATAACGTTTTGCCAGTTTGGATTGGACCGAATCGGGCAAACCGTTGGGGTAGGGGTCCATGGCAGGAGTGTTCTCAAAACGTACGGAAACATCGGCAGTAGGGGAGTTCCAAGGACTGGGCAGGACCGAGATGTCCAGTTCCGTGAACATGATTTTTACCCCTGTTTCCGAATACTTGTTGATGGCGGTTTCAATCTCTTCAATGGAGGGCTTATCCAAACTCCAATGGGCCTGCACGCCAATACCATCTATCTTAATGCCCTTGTTTTTAAGGTTGTTGATGATGCGGATGGCACCGTCCCTCTTTTCTGCATTGATGAGGTTATAGTCGTTGTAATACAATTCTGCTTCAGGGTCTGCGGCATGGGCAAACCGAAAAGCGTTTTCTATAAAAGCTTCCCCACTAATTTGGAAGAAAAGAGATTTCCTATAAGATCCATCTTCTGCCAAAGCTTCATTGACCACGTCCCAGCCCTTCACCTTTCCTTTGTACCTGCTTACAATAGTGGAAATGTGATGCTCCAGACGATGGGTCAGTTCGGTTGCGCCAATAGTGTCCCCGCTATCGGTCTTGAACACCCAAGGGGCCAATTGGCTATGCCATACCAAGGTGTGGCCAACAACGAACATGTCGTTTGCCCTTGCCAGTTCCATCAACTTATCGGCCTGTTCAAAATTGAATTCGTCCCTTTTGGGGTGAATGTGCATCCATTTCATGTCGTTTTCAGCGGTCAATACATTGAATTGCGATGTGATGAGGTCGATTTCTTCGGTATTGGTTTGGTTGATTTGAGAACGATTGATGGCAACTCCCATCAAGAATTTATCCTTGAAGGCTTCTTTCAGGCTGGTTTTTTGCGCGAACAGGGGTGATTGTACTAAAAGTACAAGTGCGGCCAAACGTAGGATCTTAGCTTTATTCATAAGGTTTTTTTGCAATTATGGACATGATAATAGTGGTGTAAATCAACCCTAGAAAAGCAATCGGTTGCTTTGATTAAATGTGTCAATTTCACCTTTTGAGGTTTCTATTTATTGGAAAACAAAACTGTATCCATTGGATCATAAAAGGAAAGGCCGCCCAATGACAGCCTCTCCGTATTCTTCCTTATAATTTGAAAATGTCGTTCACGTTTTCAAATTCAAGATGCAGTATGGGTATCAATGCTTATTCAGGTGGCGCCAAAAGACTCACATCATCAATAAAATATACGGCATCCAGCGTAGCCCCGAGATCCAACACAATACCGGTCTGTGTGCCATTTGCGGTAAAGATCCACTCCACTTTTTGCCATTCGGTGGTTACGGTCACATTGCCTTGGTATTGGGCCTCCCCATTACCAGTGGTGGACATTCTTATGGAGCCCCCGTTGCCTGGGCCTGGGGCTGCTTTGATCCATAGGCTTGCGGTATATTCCACACCATCTTCTGTAGGAACGGCATCGCTTGCAAGCTGTGTCCGCCATGCGTCACTTCCAAATCCAACGGCCCTGAGCGCCCTGTCACCGTTCCGGACTTCATCGGACGCTGTTGTGGCGGTCAAGAGATCGGCTCCATTGAATTTACTCCAATTGGTAAAATCATCTCCGGCTCCTTCTTCAAATCCTCCATTGAGTAGAATTTCCGTTGGCTGTGGCCCGGAAAGGCCCGTCGCGACCAAGGTTACGTTATCCACATAATAGATGGCATTGGCAATGACACCAAGGTCCAAAACCGCCCTTGCTGGTGTTGTGTTGGCCGTAAATACCCACTCAATTTGTTGCCATTCGGTGGTGATGTTGTAGTTGCCGCTGTAAAGTGCATCCGGATTGGTCGAGAACCTAATATTTCCTCCATCCCCAGGAGATCCGGCTTGGGCTTTTATCCACATGGACAAGGTGTATTCCACGCCTACTTCCATTGGGGCGGTATCACTGGCCAATTGGGTTCTCCAGGCATCTCCGCCCACTGCAACAGCACGCAAGGACCTACCAAAATAGGCTTCGCCATCCGAAGTGGTGGCGGTCAGTCCGTCTCCACCATTAAATTTTGACCAATTGGAGAAATCATTTCCATCTCCTTGCTCAAAACCTCCATTCAAAAGCAGATTTTCACCCACATAAAATTTTCCGGGTGCCGTGGCCTCCCCTCCGGATGTAACCACAGTGATGGCGGCCGCCAAATTTTCTTCTAGACCTGCAGGAACGGTTATCGTCAATTCGGTGGCTGTGGATGAAACCACACTTGCTTCAACTTCTCCGATGGTCACCGACTGTAGATTGTTCAAGGAGGTTCCTTTAATGATCACTTCCCCGCCTTCCGGAGCGGCATTGGTGGACAATGCTGTAATAATTGGAAAGGGTCTTGCAACGACTTCTACGTTGCGAGTGACAATATAACCATCGGGCATCACCAAAGTAACAACCGCATTGCCAATGGCTGCGGATGTGGGCAAGGTGAAAACCAATGTTTCCCCATCCAATTGAAAGGGAATCTGATTATTTCCTAAAAAGACAAATAGGACGGCTTCAAAATTGCTGCCTTGCAGGGTCACCTGATCACCGGGATAAAAATTTTCGGATTCCACACTGGTTACATCCACCGTAGAAGCGGATAGATCGTCGTCGTCACAACTCAATACAAAAATGAGTGCAAGGACTGTAAAAAAATTACCTAAATATTTTAGTGTTCTTGACATGGTTATTAGTTTTTTTGGTTAGAACTATCATTTGGTTCAATATGTAGAAGGGTCAAACAATGGTTTCTGAATGGTTACTGTATATGAGGTGACCATACTGTTGGTAGTATGCCAATTCCAACTTCGTCGGACATTACTCTTATAATTTCCATGTCGCCTGTATTTGCGGTAATAACTAACAGTGGACGTAAAGAGAATCTCTTCTGTACACCAGGCCTATTTTTACCTAACAAGTATTCAAACAAACGATGGGTCATGTTGCGAAGTTTTAATTTCGTATGGTCATTAGATTTGATTATGATAAAAAAGAGACAATAAAAATCTCAATATTGTAAATATACATAATATATGATATAACGCAATCGGTTGCGTTAATTTTTTTCAATGAAAATGTATTTTCTGCAAGTACCTTTCAAAAAGTGCTGGGCAAGCGTTTCCACAAACGGTTTGTGCATATCGAAAGAGGCTGTCTAATGGGGACAACCTCTTTCTTAACGCAACTTAAAAACTAACTCAAACTATTTATGAAAATTAAATAACTTCTCTCTTTTAATACCCTGGGTTCTGGTATGCTGCCTTGTCAGCTTCGGACATATTCAAATCATCTATTTGGTCCTGGGGTATTGGTCTTAAGTAATGGAACGGTTGAATGTTCCTTTCTTTTGTCTCGGGAGTATGGTTGGTGGCGTCGGTCCCTGCAATTTGGTAAGAGCTGGCATATTCCGTCCATTTTTGGGTGCGGACCAAGTCATACCATCTCACACCTTCACCAAAGTACTCACGTGACCGCTCTGCCAAAACAAAGTCAATGTCAATCACGGCTGGTGTTGCGGCCATCATGGCAGCACTGTTGTCCTCCATACGTTCTTGCTGTTCCCCATTGTCAAAGCGCCACATTCCGGCACGTGCACGAATCACGTTTATCAACTGTCGTGCAGTATAGCTTCCGGAAGCTCCTTTTACGGCCGCTTCAGCTGCCACGAGGTAGAATTCCGAGTATTTGGCAATAGGGAAGGGGCGTGTGATTGCACCGTTTGGTGATCCCAATCCACCTGCGTTATCGGTCCGATACGTGCCAAGTTTCCATAAACCGGGGTAGAATCTCCTGTTGATTTCATTTAGGTTGATGACATAATCCGATCTTCCGGGGATTTGTCCGCCTCCAATGTTGCCTCCGTTTACACTATAGTCAACAGCTGGGTTGTAATCGTCCAAGAAGGATACAACCGCATCGCCAGGCGCTATTTCCATGCCATTGGCAGCTGTCAAAGTGGGAGTGGTGTCACCACCTTTGTCCCAGTTGCCACGATAACTGGTGACGAAAGTACCATCGTACCTGGAATCCAAGCTCTTTTCAGCAAAAATATCTGTGAACACATTGATGGATGGTGCCATGCGCGTCCAAGGTCTTCCATAGCTCTGAGCAGCCTCGCGTTGCACTGCGGCCACACCATCCACACTGATTGTGGTGTAATTGGACGTTACCATCCAAACCGCTGTATTGGGGCCTGGGCTACCATCACTATTGTTTTCGCCGCTAAACTGTAGATCTGCCCCGTTGTAGATTTGACTTTCTTCCGTACGATCGGCGTAAAGCATCATTTCTGCATGACGGTCATTGGTGGCAAGGTGTACATCATAGAAATAGTCCAACAAACGATAGGGACCTGGGTCATTGATTCCAGCCACAGCTGCATTATACGCTTGCTGGAAATAATAGGAGGGATCATTGCCATTAGGGTCGGTTCTGGGCGCATCTGGATAGGTAGGGATGCCATTGGGGTTTTCCAACCACCATCCGTAGGTCAAATACGCTTTGGCCAAAAACAGGCGGGCCACATTCTTGGTCACCGTCCCTGTTAGTCTAGGGTTGTCCGGCAAATCGTTGGCTGCATCGATCAAATCAGGTATAATGGCCTTGGTATAGACCTCAGGAACGGTATTTCGTACTGAAGTCCTAACAGCGGAACTGTTAAAGGCCAATTCACCGGAACCCAGGTCTAAGGGCACACCTCCATAGGTCTGTACCAACATGAAATAGTTGAAGGCCCGAAAGAACTTGGCCTCTGCGATCAGAGATTCGTTAAGACCAACAGCGGCCGCATTCTCTATGATCCCACTGGCCGTGTTGATGGCTGGGAAGGCATTGCCCCATAGCCTGCCGATGGAGAAACCGCTTTCTGGGCGCAAGTTACCTTCGCCCGTGAGGTCCAGGTCATAAAAATTGTTGTCGGCACTTTGTGCGGCACAATATTCATCTGTTCCTGTTTCCCCATGGTTTATAAAATAGGCGAAGCCATAGACGTTCCGTAAATTTTGGTACAAATAGGTCAAACCACCTTGGACGCCCAGTTCGGTGGAGAAAAACTCAGGGGTGAACACGCCTCTTGGTTCTTCTTCCAGTATGTCCTTCGTGCAAGAGCCTAAAAACAACGCAATCGATAGGAAGGCTATTGATATATTTTTTCTTTTCATCTTTTCCATGATATTCTTTTAAAATGTTACGTTTAGTCCTAGCATAAAATTTCTCGTTGTTGGAACGTTGGCCCCAACGGTTGGTATTCCCCGGGAGATATTGTTGGTATTCACCGCTACGTTTTGGCGTGAACCATCGGCATTGACCCCAGAATTGGTTTCTGGATCCATGCCGGACTCGTCATGAAATGGTGAAAACAATACAAAGGGATTTTGTACGGTGGCATAGAGGCGGAGACTCTTGAACCAGGAATCTTTAATGGTGTTGGTGTCAAAATTATAGCCCAAAGTCAATGCACGCACCTTTAGGTAAGACCCGTCGAAATACCCCAACGTACTTCCGTATTTTGGGTTGTCACCACTTTGTATGCCTCCAGGGGCAGGATATTTGGCACCGGTGTTGTTCGGGGTCCAATAATTAACGTCAACGTTGTTCCTTCTGCCTGTGAGTAAGTTGAGATAGCCACTTGATGAATATAAAGTACTTACCAGGATACCACCACTTTGGAAGGCACCTACCATGCTCAGGTCAAAATTCTTATAGGCCAAACGCGTATTGAAACCGCCCATGAAATCAGGGGTGGGATCTTGCACAATTCGATCGTCGGCACCTATGACACGTGTTGGGGAGCCATCCGGATTGAAATCACCGGTATATCTTACCCTGATCATCCCTTCATTGCCCCCTGGCTCATATTGATCGAGATATTCAAAACCTGGATCGGATTGGTTCCAAAGCCCCAATCGCTCATAGTCAAAGATCACATTGATCGGGGAGCCTACAAACCAAAGGTTTCCTTCATCCCTGTCCTGCCCAGAGGCCAAGGAAGTGATTTCGTTCCTATTGGTGTACACGTTGATCCCGACATCCCAGGAAAAGCCATCGGGATTGTCAAAAATGGTTCCGTTCAGTGCTATTTCAAGACCTTTGTTCTCCGTATTGCCAATATTGCTGGTTACGCTGCCCACACCGGCAGTACTTGGAAGTCCCAGACCCAATAAGATATCATTGGTCTTGGTGATGTAATATTCCACACTCCCGGATAGCCGATTGTTGAACAACCCGAAGTCAAGACCATAGTTATAGGTCTCTGAAAACTCCCATCCCAAGTTTGGGTTGGGCAATTGGTTTACAAAGTAACCTGTGGCAAAAGTATCCCCAAAATTGTAGTTGACCTGTCCCAATCTCCCTTGAACCGAATACGGTGCAATGGCCTGGTTGGAGGTCTCCCCATAACCTGCACGCAACTTTAACAGGTTCACCCATCCTACATTTTTCATAAAGGATTCGTTGCCAATGTTCCATCCGATGGACACGGCGGGATAGGTGACCCATTTGCGACCGGGGGCCAATCTGGAGGAGCCATCGGAACGTAATGTGGCGGTCAGCAGGTAACGGTTGTCAAACTGATAGAGTACCCTTGCCATATATGATAATAAACCTGTTGCGGAATATCCGGTTCCGTAGTTCGTGATGTCCTCCGTAAGTGCTGCATCAAGATTGTACCATAAAGAGGTTTCATCGGGAACATTTTGAACGGTAAGCCCAACATTGTCAAATTCAGTGTTCTGTGAAGAGAACAGTCCCACAAAATTGACTTGGTGCTTGCCAAATATCCGATCATAGATCAATTGGTTCTCGATCACATAATCTTTTTGGATGGAAGAATTGTAACTTGCGGAGGATGGGCTAATGGGGTTATAATTGAAAACACCCTGTCCTGTGAAATTACCATCCCTTGCCGAACGGAAATTCAAACCAACGTTAAGGCGGTATTTCAATCCCTCTACCCAAGGTATTTGCAACTCACCATAGATATTGTTATACGTGCCGAAATCGAGCTGCTCGTTGACACGGCCCTTACCTATCCTATTTATTTCGTTCCGGGTAGCGACCCATTGATCATCCGCTTGTGTTTGAAGACGGACCGACTCTAGGAAATTTCCATCGGTATCATAAGGGCTCAAAAGGGGAGAGGCGGTCAATGCACTTCCGATACCGACAATACTGCTCGTTTTGTTGAAATTGGTCACAGAATTCAGACCAAAACGGAACAAAGACCCCACGTTCTGATCGATCTGCACCCTTAAGGAATACCTGTCAAAGGAATCGCCGGGAACCGGTGAAGTTTCTTTGAAATACCCCATGCCAACATTGTAGGAACCGTTTTCGGTACCACCCTGGACACTGATGTCGTGTGCTGTTTGCAAACCGGAACCATAGAGTAGGTCTTGCCAGTCCGTATCATTGCCCAAGTACTCATCGCCGGCCAGACCAAAGAGTGGGGTCCCGCCATTGTTGGAAGCTACATCGGCACGCAACTGTATCAATTGGGCCGCGTTCATCATTGGAAATTTCGCGAACACTTCCTTGGTTGCATAATAGGTATTGTAGGTGATTGTTGCCTTTTGGCCTTTGGCACCTGACTTCGTGGTTATCAAGATGACACCATTGGCGCCCCTAGATCCATAAATGGCCGTTGCCGATGCATCCTTTAAGATATCAAGACTTGCAATGTCATTTGGATTGATGTCACTGAGCCCGCCGGAAAAAGGGATACCGTTCAGTACGATCAGAGGATTGTTGTCCGCAGAAAGCGAACGTGTACCACGGATGCGTATCTGGGGAGCGGCCCCGGGTCTTGTACTGGTAGTGGAAATGTTCACACCGGCAGCCCTGCCTTGCAGTGCTTGCTGGAAGTTGGCCGATTGTACCTCATTCAGACTTTCGCCTTTAATGGAGACCACCGAACCTGTTACGGACTCCTTTCTCTGTGTTCCATAACCGATTACGACCACTTCATCCAATTCTTGGGTGTCCTCGGCCAATTGGACACTTATTGTGGATCGTCCATTGATTGCGACGGTTTGGTTGACGAATCCAAGATAACGAAACTCCAAGGTGGCATTGGAAGCTGCATCGATCACATAGTTGCCGTCAAAGTCTGTTGTTGTTCCATTGGTTGTGTTTTGCACGATAATGCTTACCCCGGGAATAGGCGTCCCGGAAGTATCCGTGACGGAACCCGATACCTTTATGGTATTTTGTGCCAGTACAGTTGTGGTGGAAAGCACAAACAGCAAAAAGCTCGTCAAGTACAAAAACAAAGGTGTCGCCCCCTTGCCATTTGTGTGAACAGTTAATGTTTTTTTAGTCATGTTACTAAGTTTTTATTTTGTTTAGTTAATTCGTTCCATTATGACAAAAAAGAATGCATAATATTTAGAATGTGATAAATATACACATTATATTTGTTGACGCAATCGGTTGCGTAAAAAAATTTAAAATTGCGTTAAAAAAATATTTAAGAATCTCTATCAATTCAGCTTAAAACATAGATAAACAAATGGATATATGTCCTGTGAGAAACTAAGCAAACGATTGCTATACCTTATGAATGTATATTTTTAACATTTTAATCAATACTTTATCCTATGAAAAACACAATTTTAATCCGAGAAAATGGTCCGTCTGGATTCTTTCTTCTAAGCATTTTTTCATGCCTATTTGTTTTGACCTCATCCTGCAAGCAACAAAAGAAAGCCCCAGATGAGGTGGATACCACAGATAGCATTGTGGTGGATACTACAGGGAAGACCCCGGATGTCGTATATACCCTAAGCTCCGAATTATATACCGCCGATCCTTCGGCCCATGTTTTTGAAGGTAAACTATATGTGTATCCCTCCCACGATTTTGAGTCGGGCATTCCGGAAGATGATTTGGGCAGCCATTTCAATATGGAGGATTACCATGTTTTTTCCATGGATAGCGTAGGGGGAGAGGTAACCGATCATGGTTTGGCCTTACATATTGATGATGTCCCTTGGGCGGGAAGGCAAATGTGGGCTCCCGATGCTGCCGAAAAGGGAGGGGAATACTTTTTGTATTTTCCCGTGAAGGACAAGAAGGATATCTTCCGGATTGGTGTAGCCAAAAGCACCTCGCCTGCGGGCCCTTTTAAGGCTTTGGATCTTCCCATAGGTGGTAGCTATAGTATGGACCCTGCCGTTTTCGAGGATGCGGATGGCAAGTATTACATGTATTTTGGGGGTATCTGGGGCGGACAGCTCCAACAATGGAAGGATGGTGAATACCTTGGTGAGGACTTATATCCTGCCGATGACGAGCCGGCCATCGCGCCCAAGATTGCCTTGATGAGCGATGACATGGTCAGCTTTGCCGAAGCACCGAAGGATATCTTGATTTTGGATAAAAATGGCGATCCCATCAAGGCTGGGGACAACGACCGTAGATTTTTTGAGGCTGCATGGGTGCATCGCTACAACGGCACCTATTATTTGTCCTATTCCACAGGAGATACCCATAACATTGCCTATGCCATTGCCGATAATCCCTACGGCCCCTTTACGTATCAGGGTGTAATACTTGATCCTGTATTGGGTTGGACCAACCATCATTCCATTGTGGAGTACCAAGGAAAGTGGTGGCTGTTTTTCCATGATAGCTCCATGTCGGGTGGAAAGACCCATTTGCGAAGTGTAAAAATGACCGAACTTACCCATAATCCGGATGGAACCATACAAAGGCTAAATGCTTTTGAGGGGAATTAAAAAGTGGAGACGATTATACGGTGGACATCTTGAGAATACATGAAAAAATCCTGTAAACATTATTTACAGGATTTTTTTGATGATGTTTCAGTGGAGCCGGAGGCACCAGAACCTATCGTTCAAAACCCCAATAAATAAGGGGTTTTCAGTCCTTGGTAAAATTATGCTCACCGAATAGGTGACTTTACAAAAATTTAACCTCATTTTGCAGGAAAACCCCAGTTTTTATAAGGAAAATCTGCAATAGATTTTTATTTTATAAATTTCACATCTCCAAATAGTTAACTTCCTACAGTTGTCATCCCCCATTTAGATTAGAATACCCATAGTGAATGGGGATGCCCTGTATTGTGCAAATATTTAAAATTAGACAAAAAATTAGCGGGGGCATGCCCCCGCTAATTTTCTATTTACACACTTTATGAGATAGTCCTAAAATCAGCGGCATGACTCTTAACTGATTGTCCACTTTTTTGTTTCAAGTTCACCTTATATTTTCTAACTTATTTAAACCGCAACATGGACTCCAAAATGCCGTTTATTTCATTCCTTTTTTGCCGTGAGACGGGGATTTCCCTATCGTCTTTCATCAACACGGTGCCCCCATCCCTTTTCAAAATGCCCTTGACAAATTGGGGGTTGATCAAATGGGATTGGTGCACACGCAGGAAGCCATAGTCCTGTAACATTTCCTCAATTTCTTTCAGTGTTCGGCAAATGAGCAGTTTGTTCCCATCATCGAAGAAAAAGTTCGTGTAGTTGTTGTCCGATTCACAACGCACAATGTCCCTGATCTCAACAATATGGTATCCGGCACCGGTGGGCAGGGCAATCTTGGATAGGTCCTTCACAGTGCCCTTCAGATTGAGCCGCAAAAGGTCCCACTGTTCAGGATTGGTCTTTTTACGGCGTTTTTCCCAATTTGACAATGCCTGCACTATACTTTTTTCGGTAATGGGCTTTAACAGATAATTTATGGCGCTGTACTGAAACGCCCGAATGGCATATTGGTCATAGGCCGTCGTGAAAATAATATCAAAATCGATGGGCAGGATTTTGTCCAGCAGCGCAAAACCGTTCAGGTTGGGCATCTCAATGTCCAGGAACAAAAGATCGGGGGTATGGGCTTGAAGATACTCCAAACCTTGGATGGAGTTGCAGAACGTCCCCGCGATCTTGTAGTCGGGATGCACCTTGGTGATGAGGTTTTTCAATACGTTCACGCAGTGCATTTCGTCATCGATGATAATGATATTGGCCATGGTTATCCGTTATAGGTTATGGTTATGCGGGTGCCCTCCGGCATGCCCTCGTCGTTTTCAAGATCCAAAATGTCCAGGCGCATTTTGGCCTCGCTGATATGGTTGTAGAGCGACAATCGTTCCTGGGTGATGCGTGTCCCAGCGGATGGATGTGTCTTCTTGGCTTTGCCACTTTCCTTTCGCCCAACGCCATTGTCCTCGATGGTGATCTGAAGTTGCTGTGAGGTGTCGAAAGTGACCGAAAGTTTTTTTTCGGGTTTGCTACTGGGGTGCAGCCCGTGCCATATAGCATTTTCCACGAATGGCTGCAACAATAATGGTGGTATGGTATATTGCGAGAGTGCCTCGCGCGAGTCACATTGGATGGTATAGGAGAAATCCTCGCCCAAACGACTTTTCTCCAAAGAGAGGTAGAGTTCCAGCATCTCCAGTTCCTCTTCCACGGTAATGGTATTTTTGCTGCTGTTCTGCAATATGGTACGGAGTAGCACCGAAAAATTGTCCAGGTATTGGATGGCATCCTCCTCCCGTGACAACATCACGAGGTTTTTAAGGGCATTTAGACTGTTGAAAATGAAATGGGGGTTCATCTGGGAGCGGAGGGCCAACATTTTCATGTCACGGAGGCGTTCGGCAAAGGATCTCTTGATCTGTTTTTCCTTTTGCTTTTCCATTTCCGAATAGAGCTTGATCAACTCTTCGGTTTTTTGCTGTACCTGCTCGTCCAGTTCCTTGCGCATCTTTTCCTCCATGATCTGGTTCTGTTGCAATTGCTCGATCAATTTTTGGCTGGCCCTGTCCTTTTCCTTTTGGATGAGGAACACCTTTTCCCCAAGCGCTATGGAGAAGCAGAACACTTCGCCCAAAAGCCCTGCTTGGAAAATGATATTTTGTGCATAAGGAAAATTGAAAATACTGCCAGGAACGAAATGTAATTCGGTAAACGATATAAATGCCGAAACAAATGCCCCTATAAAAAACAGGCTTTGTCCCAACACAAAGTATTTCATGAGTGGATGCTTTACCTTTACCATGATCCATACGAACAATACAAGATTGAACGGTATTACAATAGCCCGTACTATGTAGAAAATCAACTCTTCGGCATTATCCGTATCCCAGGTATGATAATTATAAATGAGACGAAAAAAGGCGTATGCAAAGCAAAAAATGCCCAAGCCTATCAAAGCCTTTGATAGCGGCTTACTAAAGTTTTTGACTTCCAACAGATGCAAAATAAAGAAGATGTAAAACCCGATGAAAGTAAATTGCGCCGGTTCAAATAAGATTTGCGAAGAAACCGGAGCGTGCCGTGCAATGTTTCCTACCGTTGCCAGTGTGGGCTGTAATGCTGCAAAGGCATATAATAGTTGAAAGAAAAGGTAGCCGAGATAATAGAAATAGACCCGACTGCGCAAGTGAAACCAAAAGACCAGGGCAAATAAAAGGATACAGCAGAGCGAAATGATATAGGTATAGATAAAGGCAATGGAAGGGGCTTCCTTTGTCCTGGCCTCGTCCATAAAATCCAAATAGTCAGTCCTGGAATACAAGATCGGCATGTTGGTACGGCCTGTTTTGTAGTCATTGGCGATACGGATATAGCATAGGGACCGCTGCAAGGGCAATAGTTCCAATGCTGTAAAAAAATACCATTTGGGCTCGGAACGTTCACCCAAGGGCACTAGGTAACCATTTTTAAAATGCTCGAATCCCCCATTATTTTGTAGGTACAAATCCATGTGGAAACCGCTTTGAAAGAGGTAGGTGGTAAGCGTGTCCAGTGTGGTGTTTTCAAGCGGGAACTTGATCCAGATCGCCGTTTCCGGGGTGGTGGCAAAAGAGGAATCATACGCTTTCCAACCGTCGGTTTTCAAGATTTTCTCAAGGGATTCCTCCCGGCTGCTCCGCAAAGCCTGTACTTCCGGATGGCCCACAAGGTCCACTCGGGAAGGAAGGGAATCGGCCCTGATCTGTGCGGAAAGGGAACACAGCCCCGCTAGGAGAAAAATAATGAAGAGGGCTATTTTTTTCATTTTTCCATGTTTGAAATCGCATCGGCACGAAAGACCCGATTGCCAAGGCCTCCAATGATTCCCCCAATATATAAAATGATTCCATCCCCTGCACCACAAATTAGGGTTTGGCCCTTGTGAACTAGAATTTGGTACCTAATGACACCATTCCCGAATTCTAAGTTGGACAGGCCAAATTCTAAATCAGGGTTTTTGGGGGAAGTGTTAACGGCTAAGTTTGTTTTCATTAGACATTTCAAAAAACCTCAACATGAAAACCACACGATTTTACACTCTATTTTTATATATGGCGGTATTGCTCCTTGCGTCATGCAGCGAGGAAACCGTCACGGGTCCCCAAGGTGAAACCGGGGAAACAGGTCCCATGGGCCCCCAGGGCATTCCCGGAAAGGATGGGGCACTTATCCTATTTGGCAATGGTGCTCCCGCGGAAACCTTGGGTAATGACGGCGATATGTACCTGGATGGGACGGGCAGTGAACTCTACGGGCCCAAAACCGATTCCGGTTGGGGCACACCGCTCCAATTGAAAGGGGAAAAAGGCGATCAGGGCGATGCCGGGGCGCCGGGGAGCCAGTTTCTCAGTGGTACGGTCGATCCCTCAACTGGGGAAGGGGCCGAAGGGGATTACTTCCTCAACCAAGAATCCGGAGATCTTTTTGGTCCCAAGTCGGCTTCTGGGTGGGGCACCCCCATCAACCTCAAGGGCACGGCCAATGTGGTGGCAAGTACTTGGACAAACTTGAAGCCCTGGACCAATACAGCTGTGTCTTATCTTCGTGAAGCGGCATACTCCATTCCCGCACCCATATTGAATGCCGTAGGCTATAGTGACTTGACAAGCATGACGGCCTCCGGTGGCGTATTATTGGTCTACTTGTCCATCAATGGTGCTTGGACAAACCAGTTACCTTACACAGACATTACCTCTAACTGGCATGCCCGTTGGTATTTACGCGATAATCCGGGTTTTAACTACTTCTATCTTAGTGTCCGAAGGCCGTCCGGCACTACGGCACTACCAGAAGATATAAGAGACCTGACAGGCAACTATAAGTTGCGCTATGTGCTCATTCCGGCCGGTATTCAGATAAATGCCGCCAAAGCTGGGGAAAAGGACGTCTTGGATGCAAAGGCATGGCAGCAAATGGGCTATGACGAGGTCAAGGAACTATTGGGCCTTTTGGACTGATCCATTTAACATTTAAAGCATCCCAGTATTACCACCATGTGGATGCCAATTTTTATCACAACGGAAACATCACTAATTAGTATATCTATGAAAACCTCAACAAAAATCATGTATTTGTTCACCTTGGCCTTGATAGTGGGCAGTTGTTCCTCCGACGGGGAGAATGATGACCCGCAACCGCAATATAACCTCGATGCGCTGCAGGGAAAATGGTACAGGGTAGGGGGCAATAACCCCGATGCCAACGGTATGGAAGTCACGGTCACCAACGACCAGGGTGTGCTGACCGACCCGGCAAACACCAGCCTACAGGTAAACAACATCAAATGGAAAGACATTGAGGCCACCGGGGAAACCAATTACGAACACGGTGAACTGGGCTCTGACCAGAATTATTACAGCGGGTTCATGGAAATGGGCTCGGACGACACCTTGAGGATCAGTATCAATAGCCCCGGTGCGGGCAATGTCCAAAAATGGGTCAGGACATTTATTGCTCCCATTGCCGAGCTGCACGAATGTGAACCTTATGAGCCGGATGCTTTTTCCATGGCAAAGGATGATCTATGGGTGGAAGCTGGTGAAGAGGATGAGTTTCCCGGATTGCTCCCGGCATCGACGGATCCGGCAGGGGGGTATTATATCGTTACCTTGGAATCAACAGGGCCCATACCTTCCCAACCGTGGATAGAAATTTCGGTTTCTGGCGAAGAGGTTCCCGTCATCAACGGTACATCAGCCGGAACCGATACCCCCCTTACCAGAAAAGTGGCCTTTTCGGCGCATCCGGGCATTGCCTATGACGTTATGGCAAGACCTTTTTACAATGCATCACCACCATCGGATGTTTATCCAGAACCGTATAAAATAACATGGGAATATGTGGGCATCATGGACTGCTATGAACCCAATGACAATTTTGATGAGGCCAAGTTCATCCCAAAGGATGAGGTCATTGAGGCCTATGCGAACAAGAACAATGAGGGCTACGGTATCCAGGAAGAACAGGATGACTATTACAAAGTGGTCCTATTTCAACCGGCCAGATTGCAGGTACAATTGCTGCAAAGCCCTTCCGATGATTTCATCGACCTCAATGTATATAGAGAAAGTGGGGGGGAGATTGTGACCACGTTGACGCCCATTTCAGGTATGCCGGGAGACAAGGAAGATGGGGCACTGTACTTTAAGACCACCAATTCCACGCTTGATGCGGGTACCTACTATGTGCGGGCACGTACGTTTATGAACGATGGCAAAACAGCCGACCTCAACCTTGATGAACCTTTGCCGGACACTTGGATAACGCCCTATACCTTCACCGTGACCACAGTGGAGTAAAATGGAACAGAAGCATCTGCCCAATTGAAAATAAAGTTATCAACTCTTTATTTTTGGTTCGGCAGATGTTTTAGACCAATTACGGCCAATATGGCCTGTTGTGTCGGAAGGAGACACAAAAACCTGAAAAATATCAATATAAATTCATATGAAATCTTTTCGTTATATATTGTGCCTTATGTTTTGCCTTGCTGTTTCCACGGTTATCGGCCAATCCCTTTCGGGAAAATTGAACGTGGAAGGCTGGAACAAGGTCACCGAATTGAAATCACAGGAACCGGTATCCCTTTTCAAAAACTTCAGGGATGGTAAGCACAAGATATTGTTCCGGTTCAAGAACAGCTCAGGGGACAAGGACATTGTGCTGTTCCAGATGAAAACGACCCTTGCCCACAATGGAAAAACCATTGGAAGCAGCCAACGTTCTGATTGGCCTTGGTTGCCGGGGGATATGTATGTTCCTGTGGAAGCCTTTGATTTTATCCCGCTCCTTCAAAAAGCGGCCAATGGCAACAAAGGGAAGCTGATGCCCGGAACCTATGAAATTCGTTTGGAAATGAAACCCGCACAAAGGGATGCGCAACCGATCCATACGACCCTGACCTTGAAGGTATCCTGAAAAAATCGTCGAGCAACAGCCATGAGCAAGTTTTTGTCATTCAGAAGATGGTCATGGAAACGAAAAAATCAAAACACTGATAGATGAAAAAGTTATTTACACTACTCACCTTACTGCTCTGCACATTGGGCGGTGCCCAGACCTTAACGGGAAAACTTGTCAACCCCTTAGAAGGGATGAAAGGGATGGACATTGCCATCTGGCCCTTGGGCCTGGACAGATCCATTACCATTGGACAATTAAAGGCCGATGGAACACTGGAATTTAGATTTCCATCCAAGGATAGTTTCCTACCTGAAAACGGGGAACAACAAATGATTGCAAACGAACTTAAGTATGCCCTTGCTTTCAATTGCTTGGGGCAGGAGGAAGCGACTTATCCGGAAATCATGGCCGCACGGATCAAACCCATTTCACTGTGGTATAAAGGACGATATGCCGGTGTATTGTTTCCGGTTACGACCGAGGCTTTGATCCCCTGGTTGGAAGACGAGGCCTACAATAACCCTGAAAAGGGTACTTTCTACGAACTCATCTATTTGGACCAGGCCACGACTTTGAACATGCAATGTACGACCACATATCAGTTTTCCGGTGATGTGGTGGAGGCGACTTATGATTACCAACTGGAAATGGAAGCTGGACTGAATTTCATTGCATATACCATTGAAGAGATTTATGGAACCGACCCCAAGGTAACTTCCTTTAAACCCAGTAAGGTCACTGTCAAGAATATCCAAAAAGGTTTGGATGGCATTCAATGGTTTGCCAAATATTTTTAGGGATGTTTCAATTTAATACGTCTGTTTTTGATTCATTCGGTTTTGGGATTTCCATAATTCTATAGCCTTACCTCGATTTACTTTGAGGGCGGGAGTGCGTAGCACGGAGCGATTAAAGTTCACCGCAGGTGAATTGACCTGAATGGTCTCGGTTATCGCCAGTTGGCGGAGTAAGAGACGCGGATTTGTCGGCTTAGTATTGGTTTGTTGGTCAAGTTAATTATTTTCTTACTAACGGAGCCGCTTATTGGCGATGAACCGTTGTTGTGCGCAGGCTTATTAGTATTAATGTTTTAATTATGCTTTTTCACATTATTTTGGTAATCCGACAAGCAGCTTGGAAATACTGGTAATAACTTTTGCTTTAGTTCTTCAATTCCAATTTTAATAATCTCAATATATTCCGCTTGAGTGAATTCCGCTTGAATCTTTGCAGTTGAACATTTACAATACTCTTTAGTCAAATCAGGATATTTTACTGCCATTTCTTTAGAATCTGCTAAACATTTTTCCATAATATATTAGCGCTTTCATTTGTACAACTTTGGTTTTTCAATTCAGCCAGTACGGGTTTTATTACCTTACAGGGAAGAATTGGTAGGAGACATTCGAAGAAGCAGGTGGCACGGTGGCGTTATTGATCTAATAATGGATTCAGTAGGTGGAATGGTTGGAATTGCCAATTTTATTTCTAAAGAAGATAAATTAGCAACTATTGATCTTAGAATTGATTATTTACAAGGTGCAAAAGCATTTTGATTAGTTGTAGATAATCTAGTACATTTGGGCAATAGACTAATGGTAACAAGTATGCAGGCTTTCCAGGAAGGTCAATTGGTTGCTGAAGGAAAAGTCGTTTACAATTTCATTAAAAGTAAATCCTGAAAATTTAATATTTGGAATATTTTCTAAAACACCGACATGCTACCTGGCTCGAACTATTCTTCGACCTTGTTTTTGTATCCAGCATTGGAGTAGTGACTCATAATCTGGCGCATACTCATAATAACCATTTAAATCCTGAACAGATTTGGCTATTCCCTTTACAATTTATTATAATCTGGTGGATCTGGACTGTACATACCTTATTTTCCAATCGATTCAATCATGATAATAGGACTGAAAGAATCTTTAGTCTTACAATTATGTTCTTGATGATAGTCATGTCTGCATTTTTTGGAGATGATCTCTTTCAGAATTATCCTGTATTTGTATGTTTTTATGCGGTTATAAAGTTAATATTGGTGTTTCTATTTTTTTAGAGCATCTAATCAAGACCGGCACTCTGTAAGTTATTCTAGGAAAAGTGGTTATGTAATTCTTTTAGGCACGGGAATTTCAGCTATTTCCATTTTCATGGAAACCCCCTTAAGGGAAATTATTTTGGTTTCAGGAATTCTAATTGAAATGCTCGGTATTTATCTTGTAAGTACACGGAATTTGGAGAAACCAAAACCAGTCCATCGCGAACATATGGTAGAACGAATAGGATTACTTTCAATAATACTTCTGGGAGAATCTATTATAAGTCTTACAGGTACTTTAAGAAATGTCAATTGGGACATTTTAAGTATTGTGGCAGCAGTTACGGGTTTTATTATGATTGGCCTTATTTGGTGGATATATTATGATAGTTTCCATGTCAATGAGCGGATTAAATCTATGACCAACGGGTTTCCTATGTTGTATTCCCACTTGTTTTTAGCTATGGGTTTTGTAATCTTGGCTAATGTGATTCGACATGCTATTTTAAATGATCTAAATATGAATGAGTTTAGAATTCTGGCGATTACGGGAATGAGCTTTTTTTACATCGGAAAACAAACCGTTTATATTGTTTTTATTCCTCCTTTCCGTAAAAGGATGACAATTAATACACTGGTATGTATTTTTATAACCATAGCATCTACCTTTTTGCCAAAAATGGAATATACGCTTGTTGGAATTACAATAGGTATGCTGTTTTACACGTTTGCCAATTTCAAGTTTATCTTAACCAAGGATATATCTGAGTATGTTTCGAAAGAATAAAAATATATAGCCCTGCGATGATGCACAAATCCCAAAGTGCGGGAATTGGAGCGGAGCGACAATGTAGCGATTTGGGTTCACCTTTAGGTGACCGAGCGAAGCGACCGATGAATACCTTTAATAAACAATAAAAATATTATGAATAATTGTGCATCATCGTATTTGTGTATGAGTAGTAGCGAAATTTTTGCGATCACTTTCGGAAAGTAATTTACAAAATAAAAAAGAATAGCGACTTGGTTAAAAAACCAAGTCGCTATTACTTATACACGTTGTTGTGAGTAGTTTTTACTTTAACTTTTCTAGTAATAGTTCGGCAACTGGTTCTGAAGATGCAGGATTTTGTCCAGTTATTAATAAACCGTCTTCGACCGCATAAGGACTCCAGTCTGCTTTTTTAGAATAAATTCCACCATTACTCTTTAACATTTCTTCTACTAAAAATGGAACAACAGAAGTTAGTTGAACAGCTTCTTCTTCACCGTTTGTAAATCCAGTTACTTTTTTTCCATTAACCAAAGATGTCCCATCCGTATTTTTTGTGTTTTTAAAAATTGCAGGAGCGTGACAAACAGCAGCAACAGGTTTATTGTTGTTATAAAAATCTTCTATTAAGGCAATTGAGTTTTCATCTTCAGCTAAATCCCATACAACACCGTGTCCACCAGGATAAAATACTGCGTCATAATCTGCTTGATTTACAGTTTCCAATTTTATTGTTTTAGATAAGATCTCTTGAGTTTCTTTATCATCATTAAATCTTATGGTTGCTGGAGTTTGGAAATCTGGTTCATTACTTTTTGGGTCAATTGGAGGTTGTCCTCCTTTTGGAGATGCCAAAGTAATTTCAATTCCTTTATCTTTTAATAAGTAATAAGGTGCTGCAAATTCTTCAATCCAAAAACCAGTTTTCATTCCAGTATCTCCTAAATCTTCGTGATTAGTTAATACAAATAATACTTTTTTCATTGTTTTGCTTTTTTTATGTTAGTACTTAATTTTTTTTCATTAGAATTATTTTCTTTTGTGTTTTTACCACAAGAGGAAAATAAAGCTAAAGCGATTATAATTGTTGTTATTCTTTTGATTAGAGACAAAATTACTGTCAAATTAAGTACTGAAAATTGATGTATGGTAATAAAATCAATTGTGAGATATTTCTTTTCTAATTCTACTTAAGCTTTCGGTAGTAATTCCTAGATAAGAAGCTATATGGTAATTTTTTACAGCCTGTTCAATATTTGGGTAAGTGCTAATAAAAGAAACGTATCTTTCTTTAGCTGATTGGGCTAAACTTGCTAATATTCTTTTTTGAAAGCTAGCAAAAGCTCTTTCCATTTTTTTTCTGAAAAAAGTTTCTAATTGTGGAATCTCTACAAATAAATCTTCCATACTTTTTTTGGAAATTTCATATAAAGTTGCTTCTTGAATAGTTTCAATATACATAATCGCTTTGGATGCAGTGAAGAAAGCCGTATAATCGCTTATCCACCAATCATTAATGGCGAATTGCAAAGTATGTTCTTTACCAGATTTGTCAATAAAGTAAGTTCTTAAACATCCATTGTAAACATAATATTGACTGTTCACTTTATCATCTGCTTTTAATATTGTAGACCCTTTTTTTAACTTGAGTTTTTTAAGTTTACTTTCAACAAGATTCATTTCTTTTTTTGAAAAAGAAATGCCTTTAAAAATTTCTAATATTATTGAATTTTCGATGTTCATTTAAATTACTCACAACGTTAAGTATATGAAGCGTAGCGCCCGAATGGGAGCTATGATTTCATATACAGTGTTATGAGCTTTTTTACATTCTTCATTGTCACTGGAAAATTGTCCATGCTTAAGTCTCTTATCTCCATTCCAAGGCCCCTTATTTAGTTCCACATTTGCAGTGTAACAAAAATAAGTCAAAATGAAATTTAAAAGTGTAATCAAATTAAGTAGCCTAGTTCTAATTCTAGGGATAACAATTCAAACATTTTCTCATTCTAAAAAAAGTAATATTATGGACAACACAAAAAATGAAAAAATCGGATTATTAGTAATCATGAAAGCGAAAGAAGGTAAGGAGCAAGAAGTGAAAGAGTTTCTTCTAGGTGGTTTATCATTGGTAAATGCAGAACCAAAAACTGAATCTTGGTTTGCATTTCAAATAGATGAACAAACTTTCGGAATTTATGACACATTTGAAGCTGAAGAAGGCAGACAGGCACACTTAAAAGGAGAAGTGGCAAAAGCCTTATTGGCCAATGCTGGAGATCTTTTAGAAGGTTTTGATTCTAGCAGAGACATTAAGACCGTTGATGTTCAAGCAAGTAATCATAAAGTGGGTAATCAGAATAACGGATTGTTGGTGATTATGAAAGCCAAAGAAGGAAAGACATCTGCAGTGGAGGATTTCTTACAAGCGGGCAAGTCATTGGTAAGTTCTGAGCCTGCAACTTTATCATGGTATGCTTTTAAAATCAATGAAGAAACCTATGCCATTTTCGATACGTTTGCAGATGACGCTGGCAGAGATGCTCATTTGACAGGGAAAGTAGCAGCAGCGTTGATGGAGAATGCGCCTGTAATTTTGGAAGGCTTTGATGCTTCAGCAATTCAAAAAATTAACATTCTAGCTTCAAAATAAATATTTGATTTAAGAAAGGAGTGCTTTGGGCACTCCTTTCTTTTTAAATTTGAATGAGCTAAAAAATAAATTTAGTATGGCCCAAATAATTATAGACAAACAAAACGGGGAACTTGCGTTTAGATTAGAAGAGTTCAACGACCTAAGCCAGTTTGATCATTTACAAAGAAGAAATTATTATTCTATCGTTTTGTTATGTGGAATTAGCTATGAACTAAGCGTTGATTTTCAAAGTTTTGAATTGCAAGGAAATCAAATGATTTGTTTGGCTCCGTATCAACCTTTCATGATACGTTCTGAAGAAAAGTGTCAGGGTTATTTATTGAATTTTCATCCCGATTTTTTTTGTACATATAGACATCAAAACGAAATAGAGACCGAGGGATTCCTTTTTAATAATTTCCATGGTTTACCCTATTTTACTGTAAACGAGCAAAGCCTATTTCTTAATTTGATTGATCAAATTTCGAAAGAGATGGACAAAGACTCAATCGCTCAGCATGAAGTTCTTGTGGCATTTTTAAAAGTGTTTTTAATAGAAGCGGTCAGACATAAGAAACAATTTGATCAACAATTAACTTCCAGATTTTCGGATTCAAAAACAGAAATTTTACAAAATTTAGTCGATGCAATTGAGAGTAATTATTGCAAATTCCATTCTCCCCAAGAATATGCAGATGAACTATGTGTAAGTCCTAAAACTTTAGCCGGTATCGTCAAGAAATATCTCAATCAAACGACTTCATCCTTAATTTCAAATAGGATCATTATTGAGGCGAAACGAGAACTTTATCTAACTTCTAAACCAGTGAAACAAGTTGCTACTTTTTTAGGTTATGACGATGAATTCTATTTCAGTCGTTTTTTTAAAAAGAAGGTAGGAGTATCACCTGATATTTATCGTAAGACAGTTGGTTTTGCTAAACTAGAGTCAAATTAATTGCTTATAACGTTCTCGGCTATGATTTCGGGCGGAATGTTCACTGCGTGAAATTCCACAACGAAATCAAACCTTGGCTTGAAGTTAAGGATTTCCGTTCAAGGAAATCCTGCCACAATGAATTATAGCCAACTTAAGTTTGATTCTGATTATATTATAGTCATAAATCAGAAAGAACAAAAGAGAGGAACAAGGTCAATATAGCCATAGGAAGTTATGATTCCGTCAACCCCGACTTAACTTATTTAAGTAACATCAAAACACTGTTAATCTTATGATTTTCAGTGTTTTGTGTTTTTGGCATATCATCTAAAATCAATTAAAACCATCTAAAATCATATAAAGCGTGTTCTTAACGGGAGCAGATTATTACACTTTATGTTGTAATTTTAGATGACTTCTGAAGCAGTTTGCTTGTGTTTTGACTTTCACAGTATTAACAGTTAAAAACATGACAACATGCAGAAAAACAATCGCTTAACAATTAATTTCTTCACGAGGAAACACCGCGTCCAATCCGATAACCTTATTATTTATTGTAGGATCACCATCGACTGTGAGCGTACAGATTTTAGCATAAATCGGGAAATTAAAGCTAATTTATGGGGACAATAACCGTGAAAGGGGCAAGGGATTTTCCAATTATGTGGTCTCTTTGAACAAGTACCTTGACCAAATTTATACAGGCCTGCATGAGGCCCATAGATTGATGATGGCCGAGGAAAAGGTAATCACTCCTTTAGGTATCAAGGCAAGGTTCTTTGGTGAAGACGAAGGGGGAAAGACATTGAAGCAATTGATTGCCTACCACAACGGAACCATGCACACATCTTTACGCCCGGGAACCAGAAAGAACTACTTTATTACCGAAAGGTGCATAGGCCTATTTTTAAAAGAGGAATATGGTATCGAGGATATTAAACTCAAAAAACTGAACTTTCGATTTATATCCGACTTTGAACAATACCTAAGAAAATACAGGCCATCTACTCGTACCAAGTGTACCAATAATGGGGCGATGAAACATATGGAGCGGCTTAAGAAAATGTCAAGATTGGCGGTAAGGATGGAATGGTTATCAAAGGATCCCTTTGAGAACTATAAACTGCATTTTGTCAAAGCCCAAAGGGAACATTTGACGAAAAGGGAACTTGGACTCATTGAAGAAACCAGTTTTGCCAAGCAAGGCGTTGAACGGACAAAGGATGTATTCCTGTTTTGTTGTTATACGGGCCTGTCCTATATTGACGTGAAAGCGCTAAGTCCTGACCATGTTATGAAGGGAATAGATGGAAATGATTGGCTGTTCACCACAAGGATGAAGACCGATGAAAGGCTGAAAATACCATTACTTCCCCAGGCAAAGGAAATTATCAAGAAATATGAAGGGTCTTCCGAAAGGAAAATCAAAAATGTTCTTTTACCCGTTTTCAGCAACCAGAAAGTCAATTTTTATCTGAAAGAGATTAGTAAAGCCTGTGGAATCCGTAAAAGGGTCACATTCCACACGGCAAGACACACCTTTGCCACAACAGTAACCCTGTCCAATGGAGTTCCAATTGAAACTGTTTCAAAGATGTTGGGACATACAAAGCTTTCCACCACTCAAATCTATGCAAGAGTATTGGAACACAAGATAGGGGAGGATATGCAAAATCTCATTAACACTATGGATGGTAGTACCAATAAGAAGGTCAGTGAAAATTAAGTTTGGTTCTAGGTTATTAATATTGGGATATGAGATGCTTGTTTCTTGTTTACATTTCACCGCTTAATTAATCCCAGTTCAATTCCGATTATTTCAAGTAACCATTGGTTGTTACTTTTTTAATCAATATTTCCGAAAGTTAAGCTCGCACTATTTTCTCGGACAAGGGACGGCATAAAACCGTTGCCGATGTCACTATTTATTCCGTCCCTTGCCACTCCAATATTTTGTCTTCCGCTTGGTCAGCGCTCAAATATTGTTTAACCAAAATCCAAAAATCATGGAAACACAAACAAAACAAAGAGTGACACGAAAAGGGAATGCGAAGCAATCTTCAAAAGCAAAACGAACCACACTGAAGAAGGAACAGAATTCTGTTCCACAAATCCAGATGTTGGAAATCGATTTTGTTTCACCGGATCCGACTCAACCTCGAAAAACCTTTGATGAGCAAAGTCTGAATCATTTGGCACAGAGCATTGCTGAACATGGGGTATTACAGCCGATCACCGTACGAAAATCCGATGATGGTTATATCATCGTTATGGGTGAAAGACGGTTTCATGCCAGTAAATTGGCTGGATTGACCACTATCCCTGCTATGGTAAGGGACTATGGGGACACTGAAATCTTGGAAGTCCAGATCATTGAGAACCTGCAACGCAAGGATGTGGAACCCACAGAGGAGGCTGAGGCTATCCAATTTCTGTTGGACGGAACTCGAACCTTTTACCAAAATGGCCCATTTTTCAGGGTCTTCCAGAGGATCAATAACAAGAGGCGCCGAATTGCTCACCTTTTAACAAATTTTAACTTTTTTAACATTAAAAATGATGGATTTTGACCTAAAATAGAAGTTTGGTTTCAATATGGATTGGATCAACTGTTTTTCATTGAAAATGTGTACACGTGCAATCTTTTTTTGGAACTAATTTTTTTTGATTCTTTATCAAGTTTTAAAAGTGCCTTTTCAAATGTATTATTCCTCCAAATATTTTATATATCAGGTATTCCCAAATTTAATTTTCTCTATTAAATCATTGAAATATTCAGAGCTCCAAATATTTAATACATCGAATTCATTTACACTTTTTTGATTTTGAACTTTTTCAGTGCCAGCACGATGAAGGAGAGGTAGTTGAACCCTTTCCAGCTTTCCGTTGTGGTATCGAATCTGTTGAGCAGTGTGGATAGGGCGGTCAATGTATACCACCTGCGGCGGATGAAAGTGAGCAGTGCAAATCAAGTGCACGAGATCGACTCA
>NZ_QBUK01000003.1 GCF_003058265.1 Flagellimonas amoyensis | reverse complement strand
CACTATGCTCACTTTGGTCCGCCGCGGGTGGCTCAGTTTAATCCGCCGAAGGTGGTATACTATGCCCGTTTTTTGCAGTCAAGGTCTGTGATGGTGGGGTCCTGCCCCACATTTCCGATAAGTTGCACTTTGTTTCTCAATGTACTCATGATAAAAAGTTTTAAAGGCCTGCTATCTTCCAGTATGGATAAATCAGCAAACAGGGTTAAAAATTTCCCCTCTATTTTTTTGGTCATTGTTTCCCAAATTTTAAGGGGCGTTTGTTTGCTTCTTACGTGCGTAGCACAATAAAAGAAGGGGGTTCTGTCAAGGCTTTTGGACAGAAATCGGGAGGCTCCGCGACGTAGCAAAACCTTTAGGTTTTCAAGGAAGTGGAAACCCTATTTGTGGACAAAACCTGTCTTGGCCTTGACAGGTTCGATAAGGGCCTTAGGAATTCCTTCAGACCCATTGGCAAGGGAGCGTACGGGAAGTTAAGCGAGTGCAGGCAATGGTGTCCTGATAGGAAGTCCTTGGGCACTGCCCTGTTTTTCGATGCCCCGAAAAACAACGAGGGCTTCTTTTATTATGGACCCCTTAAAATTTGTTGGGCGGACGGACGGATTTGCGGCCTTTCCCGGCAAAGCCCCAAGAAGGGTTTGCTAAGGAAGGGCGCACCAAAGATCCGTTTGGACGGCTTCCGTTTTGACCAAATGAAGTTTCATCAAACATTACGACAATAAGGGAACAAACGTATTGGAGTTACCCTACGACCGGATTATTTTTCATCTACAGTGATAAGCATTTCGTAATTGTTCGGATACGGTTTTTTATGCCCGGAAGCTTTCATATTGTCTCATAAGTCCTGTCGCCGTTTCTCGAAGAATCAGACCCCTAACCTTCCTGAAGTCCCCTCCAATACACGGACAGTTGTTTGGGTGACACAACCTGCGAAGCCTCTCATGTACAATTTTATTGAAGGTCTTGGCGAACCATGGGGCTGCCAACAACGGCTGAAATATAAGTTAGCCCAAAAAATGGTTCCTCTTTGAAACTAAGTGTTCCACTTCATCCGCTGAAGTCGAACAGCATTCAATATTGCCAATAAGGCAACCCCCACATCAGCAAAAACTGCTTCCCACATCGTGGCTAGGCCTCCCGCTCCAAGGATGAGCACAAATGCCTTCACGCCAAAAGCGAGCCCAATATTTTGCCAAACTATCTTTCGGGTGGAGCGTCCTATTTTAATGGCTCGTGCCATCTTGCTCGGTTGGTCGGTCTGAATGATGACATCTGCTGTTTCAATGGCCACATCACTACCCAAGCCTCCCATGGCAATGCCCACATCGCTGATGGCCAGAACGGGCGCATCATTAATGCCATCGCCCATAAAGGCCACTTTGGTGTCTGATTGTTTTTTGAGTTCTTCGACTTCGCCGAGCTTATCTTCTGGCAACAGGCCGCCCTTTGCCCAATCAAAGTTCAACTTTTTCGAGACTTGTTGCGTTATGGAATCTTTGTCACCCGAAAGCATTATGATTTTCGAAATCCCGGCATCCCTGATTTGTTGGATGGCTTGATGGGCATCTTCCTTGAGTTCATCTGCAATGGTAACATAGCCTGCAAATTTTTCATCAATGGCCAACATTACAATAGAATCTACAATATCATCGGTTTCTGAAGGTACATCAATGTTGTTTGAGGCCATTAGGGCTTTATTGCCCACCAGCACTGTTTTCCCATTGACCGTTCCCCTTAATCCCTTTCCTGCAACTTCCGATACATCGGTTGCCTTTATATCCGTGCCTTCGGCTTTGTATTCCAAAATTGCTTTTGCTATGGGATGGGTAGATTGTTCCTCCATGGCCATCAGGTATTTCATAAACTTGGCTTCCTCAAATTGCGCGGTCTTGATCTCCTTGATTTTAAAAACCCCTTTGGTAACGGTTCCCGTTTTGTCCATCACTACCGTGTTCACTTTGGTGATTGCTTCCAAAAAAGATGCACCTTTGAAAAGAACCCCATTTCGGGATGCCGCTCCCAGACCACCAAAATAGCCGAGCGGAATGGAAATGACCAAGGCACAGGGACAGGAAACGACAAGGAATATTAAAGCGCGATAAAGCCAATCCTTAAATACATAGTCATTTAGAAAAAAGTAGGGCAAGAACGTTAATCCAATGGCAAGGAAAACTACAATGGGCGTATAAATTCTTGCAAATTTTCTGATGAACAGTTCTGTCTTTGATTTTCTGGCTGTAGCGTTTTGTACCATATCCAAGATTCGAGTGATGGAACTGTCCTTGAATTCTTTGGAGGTTTCTACATCGATAACACCCTCGAGATTAATACTTCCGGCATAGACTTTTTCGTCTCTATTTATCGTATCGGGCTTACTTTCGCCAGTAATTGCCGCCGTATTGAGAGAAGCTCTTTCGGATAAGAGAATGCCGTCCAAGGGGATTTTCTCCCCCACACGTACTTGTATCCTTTCGCCAATCTCGACGGTTTGGGGATTTATGGTAACGAAATTCCCGTTACGAAGCACCAAAGCTTCGTCCGGTCGCGCACCCAAAAGGGCCTTAATATTTCCCTTTGCCCGATTGACTGCTGCATTTTGGAACAGTTCGCCCACGGCGTAAAACAACATTACGGCCACGCCCTCTGGGTATTCGCCTATGGCAAAGGCCCCTAGAGTGGCAATGGACATCAGGAAAAATTCAGTAAAGAAATCACCATGCTTTATACTGTTCCAACCTTCTCTAATGACAGGGAAACCAACAGGCAAATAGGCAAGGGTGTACCATATAATCCTTATCCAGCCCTTGAAAAACGGGAAAGCATCAAAATAGTCCACTGCAATGCCGATGATGAGCATTACAAAACTGAAAATGGCCGGTAAATAGGTCTTGAATTTAGATACACCTTCAGGACCACCATGGTTATGGCCACTTTCGTGTCCGTTTTCGCCCTGGCGTTCCTTTGAACCTAGATCACGTAGTTTTACTTTTTTCTTTTTCATAGACGGTAAGGTCGTAATTAGTTTCGTGCAACGGAAGTGCATTTATTGACCGCTGCATTTGTCGCAGATTCCCTTAATGACCAAATTGGCATTTTCTGCCACATACCCATCAGGTAGATTGATATGGGGAATCTTATGCTCAGTGAGACAGACCGTTTCATCACAGTTATCGCAATGAAAGTGCAGGTGCAGATCTTGTTCCATTTCACAATTGCAACCTGGTTCGCACAGGGCATACTTTGAAATATTGGTGCCATCATCTATTTGGTGCACAATGCGTTTTTCCTCAAAGGTCTTCAGGGTCCGGTACAATGTGGTTCTGTCCGCTTTTGAGAAAGCGTTCTCCATATCGGTCAGTGCAATGGCCACTTCCTTTTCAGCCAAATATTTATAGATCAAAATACGCATCGCCGTTGGGCGTACACCTTTATTTTCCAATGTTTTTTCAATGTCTGTCATCGTATTGTGATTATATCAATGATCATGTCCCGCATCCCCTTTTTTCATTTGGGCCATTAAATAGTAGGCATTGTTGTATGCAAATGTAGTGTTTGGTCCAATAGAGTCTACAAAATCGATGGCGACCCAATTTCCGTCATGTGGACCGGTGGTAATTTCGACAGGTTTGAAGCTCCAGTCATTGCCTTCGCGCTCCGCTGTAAATATATACTTCATTCCCTCGTTCGAACTTATTGCACTTTCAGGCATCGCAACAGTCTCGAATTTTTGGATTTCAATCCGTCCTTCAACATACATCCCTGGAATCAGCTGCCCTTCCTTGTTCTCGATTTCGGCATGGACGTGTATCGCTTTGGGATTTTGCTCGAAAGTTTTCCCTACGGAATAAATTTTCGCAGTAAGTTCCTTTCCGGGAATGGATTGCACATTGAAGGATACTTGCTGGCCTACCTTTACTTTGTACACATCCTTTTCAAACACCATTAAATCGGCATGGACGTGATGGGTGTCAACGATTTCAAAGAGGTCGGTCTGCGGTTCTACGTACTGCCCGGTTTTGACCGCTACTTTTTGGACAAACCCCTCAATGGGACTTCGCAATGCCACCCGTTGGTAAATCGTACCATTTCTGACCCCGGATGCACTAATGTTCAATTGTTCCAACTGTGCTTCCAATCCTTTTGCCAGGCTTTGGGAGGCCCTGTATTCCGCTTCGGCCTTTTGAAAGTTGGCCCCGCTGCCCACCCCGGCATCATACAAGTTTTTTTGTCTTTCAAATTCCTTCTTAAGAAACTGGCTGTTACTGTAGGCGTTCAGGTAATCGGTCTGTTTCTGGATAATATTGGGGTGGGACAAATAGGCGACCGTTTGACCTTTATTTACTTGGTCTCCCTCAATGACCTCTATGGACACCACATTGGCACCCACGACCGTTGTAATGGTCGCTTCATTCTGTGGTGGGACCTCCAATTGGCCATTGGCTTCCACATACTGCTTCATAACACGTTGGGTAACAGTATCGATTCTCATGTTAAGATTCCGGTACTGTGCCTCCGTCAGCATGGCTTCTTTGGCTTCACTTTCATTTTGCATTTCACCCACTTCAGGATTTTTTTGCTTTGCTTCCTCAGTATCGGCTTTGGAATTCCCACAGGAAGTAAGAACCAAGAGCATCGCCACGAGCCCGAAAACGCTATATTTAAAAAGATTGTTCATTTGTCTATTGTTTAAAATATTGTAATTCAAATACTGATTCTAGATAATTGTCAAGAGCGTCAAGGGCATCCATTTCCGTGTTTATGGCATCCCGAATAATCTGTGTGAACGCTGCATAGTCCACCGCACCCTCCGCGTAGGCCAACAATGCTCCCCTGCGTTGCTCTTGGGCAAGTGGCAAGGCCTTGTCCCTATAAAATTGCCACGATGCGCTCCATTTCTGATAGGCTTGCACTGCCTGCCGAAATTCGGATTGCAGCTGGCGTTTGGTATAATCCGCATTGGTCTTTGCGATTTCACTTTTAATTTTGGCGGCCTTGGCTTGACTACGCTGTCCACCTGAAAACAAAGGAACCGAAATGCCGGCTTGATAGGTATAGAACCCGCTATTACCATTGACCTGTTGCAGTCCGCCCTGAAGGTTGAATTTAGGCAGCAGATCGGCACGTGCCGCATTGTAAGTCGCCTCGGCCTCCTCGATGCGCCTTTGTGAAAGTTCCAGCTCTGGATGTTTTCCTAAATCCCCGTCCCATCCCAAAACCGTTACCGCACTTTCATCAAGTTTTCCCGGAACTGCATAGTAGATGTCCGAAACCAACCAAAGATTGAGCTTTTGCAGGGCAATGGCATAATCACCTTCGGCCTGTTGCAGTTTATTGTTGATTTGCAAGGCCTGATTTGTGGCCGATGAATATTCCAGCCGGGAAATGGCTTCTACCTCGAAGTTGAGTTCTATTGCTTTTTTAAATTGTGAATAAATAGAATCCAGTTCACGGTACAGTTCAAATTTCTGTCGTTGTCGATAGGCTTCTGACCAAGCCTTTTTGACTTCCTGTTCCACTTGCAATTGGGAAAGGTCCAGAGCTGTCTCGGCCAAAGCTATGCGTTGTCTCTGCAAACGCCTTTTTGCACTGATGCCCAACAGGTCGATATTCTGTTGTCCAACCCCAACCAAGGTATAAATTCCCTGCCCATCCATAATTTCTTCGCCACCTGTAAAGACTTGGGTATTTCCAAGGTCGTAAGCCATACCTTTTAGGACGGTTTGTTTTTGGACCTCCCATTGTTTCGCTTTCAACAGCGGGTAGTTTTTCTTGGAAACTTCCACCGCCTCTTCCAATGAAATAGTGGGCAGTGAATCTTTAGATTGGTCCACCCGTGCATTTTCAAAACCTTCTTGCGCATTCAATTTGGCAGGTAGTGCTGTGGTGAATAAAAGAAGGACCATGACCACAGGGGCAATCCATTTCGGGTCGGGTTTCCTCATCCGTTCCGAACGTCCCTCGACCCATTGGTATAAGATGGGTAGGATAAAGAGGGTCAAGAGGGTCGAAGTTATCAAGCCACCAATGACCACGGTGGCCAAAGGTCGCTGTACCTCTGCCCCGGCCGAAGCCGAAACCGCCATGGGAAGAAACCCTAAAATATCCGTAAAGGCCGTGAGCATAATGGGACGAATCCGTCTTTTAGTGCCTTCTATAATTCTATCTTTAAGATTGGTCACGCCTTCTTCCTTCAGTTCATTGAGACCACTTATCATGACGAGTCCGTTCAGAACGGCCACACCAAACAACACGATAAAGCCGACCCCTGCGGAAATACTGAAAGGCATATCCCTTAACCACAGGGCGAACACACCGCCAATGGTGGCCATCGGGATCGCTAGGTAGATCATCAAGGTCTGTGGAAAGGACTTTAGCGCAAAATAAATCAATATGAAAATCAGGAACAAGGCAATAGGGACCACAGTTTGCAATCTATTGCTGGCACGTTCCAGATTTTCGAAAGCTCCACCATACCGAATGTAATATCCTGCGGGCAGGTCAAACTGTGCATCCAATTTTTCTTGGATATCCTCTACCACCGATTTTACGTCACGGTCGCGAATATTGATACCCACATAGGTCCGCCTATTGGTATTGTCACGGCTTATCTGCATCGGGCCGGGTTCATAACTTACCTCGGCAATTTCCCGTAATGGGATTTGCGAACCATTGGGCAGGTTGATGAACAAGTTCTGGATATCCTCGATGCTTTGTCGGTTTTCCTTTAGAAGTCTTACGACCAGGTCAAACCGTTTTTCACCCTCGAAGATTACGCCCGCCTTTCCTCCTGCAAAGGCGGACTGTACCACTTTATTGAGCTGTTCGATCTTTAGACCGTACTGTGCCAATTTATTGCGGTTGTAGTCAATGGTGATTTGTGGCAGGCCGTCCGTGGCCTCAACTTTCATATCCGCCACACCGGGAACGGTGGCAATGATTTCCCCCATTTCCTCGGCCTTGCTTGCCAATATGCCGAGGTCTTCCCCGAACAATTTAATGGCCACATCCTCACGAACACCCGTAAGTAGTTCGTTGAAGCGCATTTCGATAGGTTGGGTAAACTCAAAATTCACGCCGGGAACGATACTGATGGCCTCCTTCATTTTTTCCACGAGTTCATCCTTGCTTTCTGCAGATGTCCATTCATCAGTTGGTTTGAGGATAACGAAGACATCGGCAATATCCATGGGCATCGGGTCCGTTGGTACATCGGCGACACCGATACGGCTGAGAACGGTTTCAACTTCGGGAAATTCGGCCTTCACGATACGTTCAATAATTGTCGTGGTTTCGATGGTTTCCGACAGGGAACTGCCGGGTTTCAAGATCGCATGAAAGGCAATATCACCTTCGTCCAATTGCGGGATAAACTCACCGCCCATTCTCGTAAAGGCGAAAATGGCAATGGCAAAAAGACCAAGGGCAATGCTTACGACCACTTTGGCCTTGGAAAGTGATTTGGTCAACAACGGTTCATATTTCCGCTCAATCCAATGCACGAACCTATCGCCATAGGATTGTTTTTTGGATTTTGGCGGCCGTAGGAACAATGCCGAAACCATGGGTACATAGGTAAGACACAATAACATGGCCCCGATCATCGCGAAAATGAAGGTGAGGGCCATGGGCTGGAACATTTTCCCTTCGACACCCTCCAAGGCCAAAATGGGCAGGAACACGATCAGAATGATCAGCTGGCCAAAGAAAGCGGCGTTCATCATTTTTTTGGAGGCCTTAGCGGCGATGTCATCCCGTGTTTCTGCACTAACGCCATTCTTTTTGACCACATAGGAGTACATTAAAAAAACGGTGCCCTCTACGATGATCACCGCACCATCCACAATGATTCCAAAATCGATTGCCCCCAAGCTCATCAAGTTTGCCCATACGTCAAAAACATTCATCAGAATAAAGGCAAACAATAGGGATAAGGGTATGGTCGAAGCCACAATGAGTCCGCCACGCCAATTTCCCAACAACAAGACCAACACGAAGATCACGATAAGCCCACCTTCCAAAAGGTTCCCCGTTACCGTGCCTGTTGTCTCGGCGATCAATTCGCTGCGGTCCAGGAAAGGTTTGATGGACACTCCTTCAGGAAGGGACCGTTGTATCTGTTCCACACGTCGGGTCACGTTTTCGATCACCTCGTTGGAATTTGCCCCTTTGAGCATCAAGATCATTCCGCCCACGGCTTCGCCCTTTCCATCTTTGGTAAGCGCACCATAGCGTACCGCACTTCCCATGCTTACCTTACCTATATCCTTCACTTTGATGGGAATGCCATTAACGGCCTTGACCACCATATTTTCAATATCCGATATGGTCCTGGCCAGCCCTTCACCACGAATGAAGTTGGCTTGGTGGTTACGCTCGATGTAGGCCCCACCTGTATTCTGGTTGTTCTTTTCAAGGGCCGAGAACACTTCTGTAATGGTTATACCAATGGCGCGAAGTTCGTCCGGGTCAACCGCCACTTCGTATTGCTTTTTGTTTCCGCCAAAGGCGTTTACCTCCACCACGCCGGGCACCATGGCCATCTGTCTCCGTACAATCCAGTCCTGGATCGTACGCAGTTCGGTTGCCGAATATTCACCTTGATGTTCATCATCTACTTCAAGGGTATATTGATAGATTTCGCCCAATCCCGTTGAAATTGGACCCATAACGGGTTTGCCAAAACCCGAAGGGATCTGTTCTTGAACCTCGGGCAGTTTTTCAGCTACAAGTTGTCTCGGCAGATAAGTGCCCACCTCGTCATCAAATACAATGGTCACTACAGAAAGACCAAATCGGGAAACAGAGCGGATCTCCTTGACGTTGGGCAGATTGCTCATGGCCACCTCAACGGGATAGGTTACAAATTGTTCTATATCCTCCGTTCCCAGATTGGGCGATTGGGTAATGACCTGTACTTGATTATTGGTGATATCCGGTACGGCATCGATGGGAACTTGGGTCATGCTATAAACGCCCGCACCTATCAATGCGAGGGTGAGCAGACCAATAATAAATTTATTATTGATTGAAAAATCAATGATTCTGTTGATCATGGACAAGGGTATTGATTCAGTTTATATTCTTACTGGGCGCATTGATGAAAAGCAACGCACGATATTGACGTAACCATGAAAAAGTCACGTCAAAACAGGATAGTTTTATCCTATAAAAACTGGATCATGCCCGAGGGGGCTGTAAAAGAGAAGGTGGAATATCCTTGCCGAGGTCATCAAAATGGGCAAAGAATTCGTCTGGGATTTCTGGCTGGTACGGTTCAAATGCGACAAGCCCAAAATCTATGGTGTGAACGTGGCAACAATGACATTGACAGAAAGGCGAGCAAAGTTCACAATCGTCACCTTGGTCGCCGTCAGAATCGACTACCGAAACAGTTTGGCAATCGTCAGAGGCATTCCCTGAATCACTACAAGGCACCACGTTGAGCGCCAAGAAGTATATTGTTAATATGATTGTCAAAAATTTCACGGGGCAAAGATAAAAAAATCCAAGTGCAACTCTATTGCAAAGAATGGTTCTTAAAAGGAACTCTTTTTGGACCAATAAAAAGTAGTTCCAAACTTCATTATTGGAGTTTTCCCCCTAAAATATCAGGTCATTACTAGAGTATGAAAAAAGTGACATCGGCAACGGCCTTATGCCGTCCCTTTCCCGAGAAATATTTTCCGGGTTTATCTTTGCGCAGTATTGATCGGAATACGTCCTTACTCGCTTTTATTTGGCCAATAGCGCTCCCGATCCCACTTGTCTCGGGTCAGGTTTCAAGGGTTGTTTGACGGTCGTAACCACCTCCAGACTGAAATGCCCGAACTCTTCGGTCACCGTTCCGTGGCATAAATAGATGCCCTTTCCATGAATGGGTGTGGATGCCATCGTTTGTGGAAAGTGTACACAGTCAAAAAAGTGCCCTTCCAGATCGAGCATGGTGGTAAAGCGCATGGTGTCCCCTTTGGATGTGGTGTTCAATCGGGTATGCACTAGGGAACCATAGATCCAGATCCTTTGGTTGACATAGGCCTCAAAATCACCGGCAGTCAGCCTACTCTTCACTTTGCCGTCCATAAGTTCATAATACCCGCATAGTGGAAAACCCAGAAGTTCCATTTGGTCGTAGGCATCCTCAATAGGATGGGAAGGTAAATTCGGCAATGTAAAATGCCTGTGGTTGGGTTTAAAGAGCAGTTTCTGGATAGTTTCCTTTCGATGGGCCTTGGTCTTGAACACGGCCTGCCAAAGCACTTGCTTCTTGGGCACGTCAAAGACACGAAAGGCATCGATACGCACCAAGATGGTCAACTGTTCGATGGCAATGGGGACACGGTCGATAAAATCATCAAAATCTCGGAATTTGCCATGGAGTTGCCTTTCGTTCAAAATGCGTTGGATGACCAAACGTTCCAAACTCCGAAGCTGCCCCAGCCCCAAATAGATGTGCTTCCCATAGATGACATTGACATGATCACTGCGGTTGATACAGGGCGGATGGATAATTCCTCCCCACATCTTAGCCTCATGGACATAGAGCTCTGTATCATAGAACCCTCCCCCATTGTTGAGCACGGCTACCATAAATTCCAGGGGAAAGTAGCATTTCAGATACAGGCTCTGGTAGCTTTCCACGGCATAGGAAGCGGAATGTCCCTTGGCAAAGGCATAACCCGCAAAACTCTCGATCTGTTCCCAGACCATTTGGGTCAAGGCAGCATCGTGCCCCCTTTGTTTGCAGTTTTCAAAAAACTTGAGTTTCACTGCTTGGAATTCCTCCCGGGAACGGAACTTTCCGCTCATCCCCCGTCGCAACACATCGGCCTCCCCTAGGTCGAGTCCTGCAAAGAGATGGGCCACCTTGAGCACATCCTCTTGATAGACCATGATCCCATGGGTCTCCGGCATGATCTCCAACAGGATGGGATTGGCCTCCTTGCGGCGTTCCGGTTCCCGCTCCCTGCGGATATATTCATCCTTCATCCCCGAGGAGGATACCCCTGGACGGATCACGGAGCTGGCCGCCACCAGTCCCAAGTAGTCATGGGTCCGTAGCTTTTTCATCAGCCCCCGCATGGCTGGGGATTCCACATAATAGGCCCCTATCGCCCTTCCTTGGCTCAACAGCCGATTGATATTGGCATCCTGTTTCATGGCCTCCACGCTCTTGATGTCCCAAAGCATGGCATCGGGTCGGTTGTCCTTGATCACCTCAACCGCCTCCTTGATCTTGGCCAATCCCCGTTGCCCAAGGATATCGAACTTGAACAGGCCTACATCCTCGGCAATGATCATATCGAACTGCACCGTCGGAAACCCTTTGGGCGGCAGGGTCGTGGCCGAATAGTAATGCTCGGAACGGTCCAGAATCAAGATCCCCGAGGAATGCACACTGATGTAATTGGGCATCCCATGGATATAGGTGGCGTATTTCAGCACCAATCGGGCCAGTTCGTCCAAGCTTCCTTGCTCATACCGACCTGCACTGAGCTTATCGATTTCCTCGGTGGGCAGACCGAACACCTTGCCCAGTTCCCGAACAGCGGCCCGGTATTTAAAGGTGTTGTAGGTTCCCAATAGGGCCACATGCTCGAAACGTTCAAAAATATAGGCCGTGACATCGTCCCGGTCCCAGGTGGAAAAATCAATGTCAAAATCCGGAGGGGAGGCCCTAAAGGGATTGATGAACCGTTCAAAATACAGGTCCAGTTCAATGGGATCCACATCGGTGATCCCAATTAGGTAGGCCACCAGACTGTTGGCCCCACTCCCCCTGCCCACATAGGGATACCCTTTGGACTTGGCATAGGAGACGATATCATGGTTGATCAAAAAATAGGACACGAAGTCCAGTTCCTGAATGGTACGCAGTTCCCGGAACATCCGCTCCTTGACCTTTTCCGTGGGATGGGCATAGCGTCGAGGCAGCCCATCCAATGCCAGTTCCCGCAACCGCTCCACATCCAAGGCCTTGGACGCCAAAAAACGGGACTGGTTCTGGGAAACCCGCTCACTTCCAAACCCAAAGGCAATGGTACAGGAGTCCATCAACCGCTGCGTATTCTCCCAGATATGCGGAAAATCAACCAAGGCTTTTTTTAGTTCCTCCATGGACCGAAGGGTATCAGAGGGTCTGGCCTCCTCGGACTGGGGAAGTTTACTCAACAGTGTGTTCAATCCTATGGCCCGAAGCAACCGATGGGTATTGAAATCCTTTTTGTTACGAAAGCTCACGGGCTGTAACAACACCAATCTATCGGTATAATCCCGGTACCGGGAGAACCGTAATTTCCGGAGCTCTTCGACGGATACCCCAATGTACTCATAAGCTCGGAAGTCTGTCCGTTCCTCCTCCTGGATCTTCTCGAAGGGATAGATGACATGGACATGTTCGAATATTGGAGCCACGGAGGGAATGGATGTTCCCTTATGCAAATGTTCGGATAGAAAGGCATTGATCTCCCGAAACCCTTCATTGTTTTGTGCCAGGCCCACAAACTCCTGTACGTTCCCGTTCCGAAAATCGATGCCCAGAATGGGACGTATTCCCTGCTCATGGGCCAGTCGCACAAAGTTCATCCCTGCCGAACTGTTGTTGATATCGGTCAGGGCCAAGGTTTCCACCCCATGGGAACAGGCCAACTCCAAGAGCTCCGTTTCGGAAAGCACCCCGTAGTTCAAGGAATAATAGGTATGGCAGTTCAAGTACATGCTATTGTTGTCTATGGGCCAATAAGATGGGTGGTTGTCCGTCAAAGGGGTTTCCGCCTCTTCCTATACTATGGGCCCCCATGGCCGAGGCCCGCATCAAACTGGATTCCCCAAATCGATTCCGTACACGATCCATGGCCTGATAGAGGTTGAGCAGTTTTTCGTCATCCGCGAACAGGTCGATCTGGTAATGCCCCCCTACGATATGACTGTAGTTGACACCCACGAGTCGGATGAGCATCCTTCGGTCATAAAGGGAGGTAAAGAGTTCCTTCACCAAGGGTACCAACACATGGTCCGCAGAAGTATAGGGAACCCGTTTCTGCTTGGTGTAGGTCTTGAAATCACTGTACCGGATCTTCACACTCACACAGCCCGTCATCTTATTGGCCCTTCGGAGTTGGTAGGCCAGGTTCTCGGCCATGGCGAACAAGGTGGTCTCCAGTTTGACCATATCGGTGGTATCCTTTCCATAGGTACGTTCCGTAGAAATGGACTTCCGTTCATGAAACGGGAGCAAGGGGGAATTGTCCAGCCCCTGGGCCCGCATCCAGATGGTCCGTCCATGCAACCCAAAGGCGCTTTCCAGCATCTCCAAGGGCAGTTGCTGTACGGTCTGTATGGTAGTCACCCCCATATTGGACAAAAGCCCATAGGTTTTCTCCCCCACGGAGGGCAGTTTACGAATGTGTAAAGGCGCCAGGAACTCTTTCTCCAGTCCAAGATCGATCTTCATCTGGTTGTTGGGCTTGGCCTCCCCGGTGGCCACTTTGGAGACCACCTTGTTCTGGGAGAGTCCAAAGGAAATAGGCAATCCCGTTTCCCTCAAGATCCGTTGTCGAATTTCCGAGGCATATTTGTAACAACCAAAGAAGCGGTCCATGCCCGAAAGGTCCGCATAGAACTCGTCCACACTGGCCTTTTCAAAGACCGGCACGCTTTCCTTGATAATTTCGGTCACATTGTCCGAGAACTTCATATAGGTGCCTGCATTGCCCTTGATGACCGTCGCCTCTGGGCACAACCTACGGGCCACTTTCATGGACATGCCTGAATGTACCCCAAAGCGTCGGGTCTCATAGCTACAGGCCGCGACCACCCCTCTGTCCCCCAACCCTCCGACCAATAGGGGCCGCTTCATCAGACGGCTGTCCAACAGCCGCTCACAGGAGACGAAGAAGGTATCCAGATCGAGATGGAGAATGGTGGGTTTCATAAAAATATTGGATTTATTCCTATAATTTGGAAAATATCCAAATGTACGGAAAGGAACAACCCGTTTCAAAACTTTAACAATTTTGCCTATCTTAATACGGCATAATTCAACCTCAACATGTGTTACTCGACCAGACAGACCCGGGAACGGAAGGAGCTGGAAAAACTCCTTTCTGTCAAGGCCATGTACGGTGACCTGGACACCGACCTGGAACTCATTTATTTCCACGCCAACGGCTGGAGCCATCCTGTGATGTGGACTTTGGGCCAGGAAGAGCCCTACAATATGCTCCCTGCGATGTGGGGCATCATGCCCCCAAAGGAAAAGCAGGAAAATTACACGGAGTATTTCAAGAACCCAAAAACCTTTGGGGGACTGAATGCCAAATCCGAAAAGCTCTTTGACCACTTCGTGTACCGGTACTGTTGGGAGCACCAACGCTGTATCATTCCCGTGGACGGATTCTTCGAACCACACAATACGAAAGTGAAAGTCAAGGGAAAGGATTTTAAAGTTCCGTTTTATTTCCATAGAAAGAACGGCGACCCCATATACCTAGCGGGCATCTATACCAACACGGCCGATGGACGGAGGACCTTTGCCGTACTCACCAAGGACGCCACCCCCATGTTCGAGGAAATCCACAATGAAAAGAAAAGGCGACCCGTCATCATTGATGATGAAAACTTGGATGCTTGGTTACATAACGGCAACAATAAATCAGATGTTCAAGATCTTATCGATGACGATCTATGGGAAGGTGATCTGGAAGCCTATCCCGTCACCAAGGACCTCTATAGTAGAAGTGTGGATTCCAACTATCCGGGCATCATTGAAAAAGTGGACTACGAAGAGGTGTCCATACCCTATTGACCTTTCCTTTTGACCATGTTCATGGGTACGGACAGGGAATATCCCCCATTAAGGGTTCGCTAGCCCCGGAAGTGCAAGATCTTCAACGGTCAACCCAGACAGATGTACTTATATTTCATGAAAAATATATAAAAATCATCGTTTTTCACGCCAAGTAATTGTTTTTCATGGTATATTTGTCATTATATTTCACGTCATCATATGAAAAATAATGATTTTTCACAGAAAATAACGGTTTTTCATGGCCGCACCTTACCTGAGGAAGGTTTCTTGGTAGGTCAGTCCCTTTTGATTGCCACAATGGAGAATCAATTTGATGTAGCGGTTCCCCTGCCTGATATATTGGCCATGGCAACGGAGAAGCACCAACGCTACGATACGGACCAATGGCAAGTGTTCACCATAAGGCACAAACCCAAGGACGACCTGAAAAGCCATTTGGTCTTTGCCCTTAAATACGAGCCCTTGGACCTATATCTCCTCAAAAGGTTTTTCGAGTTGACCGGGGATGCCATCATACACCAAATGTTGGAAGAGGAGCCCACGGGGCAATACACTAGAAGGGCGTGGTTTCTATACGAATGGCTGACCGGAATAACCCTTGACGTACCGAACCTGAACAAGGGCACTTATGTAACGGTGGTGGACCCCAACCTACAATATACGGCCGAGCCCGAGAATTCCACACGGCATCGCGTCAAGAACAACCTGCCCGGGGTCCCGGGGTACTGCCCGATGATCCGACGGACGGCAAAACTGGATGGGTATATTGCCAAGGACCTATCTGAAACCATCGAAAAGGGATTGGGCAAACGGGACAAGGATCTTATTCGAAGGACCGCTGCTTTTTTATTGTTGAAGGACTCGAAGGCATCCTTTGCCATAGAAGGGGAACATCCCCCGAGCATGCGGGCAAGGAATTGGGGAAAAGCCATAGGCCAATCGGGCAAGTCCCCTTTGGGCATACAGGAGATCGAACGGTTACAGCATATTGTCATCGGCAACAAAAAACTGAGGCATATGGGCATCAGGACCGGGGAAGGCTTTATTGGGGAGCACGATAGGGAGACCCTCTCCCCCTTGCCCGACCACATCTCTGCCAAGGCCAAGGACCTTCCTCTTTTGATGCAAGGGTTGTTCGGCACGAACGAGCTGTTGCAGAAGTCTCGGTACAATCCTGTATTGGCCGCGGCCACCATCGCATTTGGCTTTGTTTTTATCCATCCCCTATCCGATGGCAACGGGAGGATACATCGCTATATCATCCACCATTTGCTTACCCGGATGGGGTATACCAAGAGAGGTATGATATTCCCCATATCCTCTGCCATTCTGGAACGGATTGATGAATATCAGGATATTCTGGAGCATTTTTCCTCGCCAAGGGTCGATTTGATCGAATGGGAGGAAACACAAGACCATAACATCGATATCCTGAACGAAACCATTGATCTATACCGGTACTTTGATTTGACCAAACAAGCGGAATTCCTGTATACCTGTGTGGAAGAGACCATTGAAAGGATCATACCGGAAGAATTGGACTATTTGGAAAAATACGATCGGATGACAAACCTTATCAATGCCCGTGTGACCTTACCGGATACCAAAGTCGATCTTTTGATCAAGTTTCTGAACCAGAATGAAGGTATATTGTCCAAAAAAAGAAGGGAAAAGGAATTTGCGGAATTGACAGATGCTGAAATCCAGGAAATTGAAGATTCATTCCAAAGTATTTTCCAAGGTTGATGGGTAACCTGACCCAGTTTGGGTTCCCTAACTATTCAAATCCCTATCTGTGGTAGGACACCGGCATGGTTCGACCAAAATAAAAAGGGTTCGCTTTCCCGAACCCTTCTTTTGTACCATTTGGAAGCCCTATCCCTCCAATATTTTGGCCTGCCGTTCTAAACTGGCCACCCTTTCCTTGATCCGTTCCTCCCGTTTTTGACGCTTTTCAGTATAGGATTTTTCGATTCCCAAAATCTTCTCCTTGTAAAAGGATTGCATTGCCACATAAAAGGATCGGTTGGTCAAATCATTGGAGTGGTTGCTTTCCCCAAGGTGTACCTGTCGGGTCAACAGGAACCGGAGCAGTTTATACAAGGTCTCCTTTTTGAAACCCTGTTTGAACCGGGCCACCCGTTCCCCATCGGATAACTTGGAATCCTCGCCGAAGAATTCCCCAAAATGTTCCCTTTGGCTATAATACCCGATGTTGTTCTCGAACAGGGAAATGGCAATGGCCACCATTTCATCCGTGGACAAAGGCTTTTTCAGGTTGATATAATCGGTCTCACGTATCATGTCCACGACTTCCTTGAACTGGTTGTTGTTCTCGATCTGTTTTTTCCGCAATTCCCGTGTATTGATCTTGATGATCTGCTCCTCCGGGGTACACTCGGACATTTTGCGTTGCTCCAAGGCCTTGGTACCTGAACTTCCACTATGGGTTTCTTCCCTGACCTTCACAAATACCGGCCGGGTCAAATAGGTGTCCGTTTCCAGCAGGATACCCTTTTCAAATCCAAGGTCCACGGCCTTGTCCCATGCCTCCTTTTCCTCCGTGAAGGATTCCAGGGCCTCTTTCAGGAATTCACCCAACTCTTCCTCGGTATATTCATAGTGTCGGTGCTCCTCCCTAATGTGATTCATGGTAGGTTCTATGGGCTCCTTTAAAATGTCCAGCCCATTGGTCAAATGCACCGCTAGGCCCTCCTTTTCCATTTGGGCCATGACCCATTGGTTGCGTTCCTCGTCCACCCGGTATTTGTTGATGTTGGGCACCAGTTTCAATCCTTCCTTTTTCACGCTTTTCAATAGCTGCATAAAGGTCTTGGTCTTTTTGTTCTCAAAACAGGAGGTCCGGGTACAGACCATCTTCCCATCACCGAACAAATTGCCCTGATTGGCAGCATTGAAGGGACAGGTATGGCAAGCCCCGGCTTTGGGAAGCAACGTCTTATCCGACAACCCAAAAGGGGCTTTGGACAGATCGAAGGTGCGGCTTTCGATCATCCGTTTGATCCGATGTTCCTGGAATTCGTCTTCTAGGCTTTCCAACAGCATCAGTTGTTCTCCGGGTTCAAAAAGGGCCACGGCCACCCCTAGGGAGAGGGTCATTTCCCCACTGCGGATAAAGGCCTTGAATCCCTCGATCAATCCTGCCAACTTGATGCGTTGCCGGATATAGTTCTCAGATCGGCCCAGACGTTTTGCAATCTCCCCGGGTTCGTAACGATCCAACAAAAATTGGATGGCCTCGGCCTCCTCCGTGGGTTCCACATCCTTGCGCTGTAGGTTCTCGATGATCTGGACCTCCAGAATCTCAGTGTCCCTATAGTCCCTTACCATGGCAGGGATAGTGGTCAATCCTGCCAATTTACCGGCACGATACCTTCGCTCACCCATGACGATGATAAAACCTTCGTCGGATTTTCGTACGGTGATCGGCTGCAGCACCCCATGTTCGGCAATGCTCTGTTCCAAATGATTGAGACTTTGCTCATCAAAGGTTTTTCGGGGTTGGTCTGGGTCCGGGAAAACCGAATCGATTCCCAACAACTGGATCTGTGGAACGTTTTCCACCTTCTCCACAGTTTTGGTTTGTTCCGACTTTGAACCTTGGTTGTTACCTGCTTTACGTGTCGCTCTCTTCTTTGTTTGTGCTTCCATGATCTTTGGATTTTGGTTAAACAATATTTGAGCGGAAACCAAGCGGAAGACAAATTTTTGGAGTGGCAAGGAAACGGAATAAAAAGTGACAGGGGAACGGCTTTATGCCGTCCCTTGTCCGACAAACCATTTGCGGGCTTATCTTTCGAAAACTATTGGAAGATAAAAAAGAAATCTACCCCTCCAGAAGGCCCATAAGGGTATTATAGTTCCAAACCTTAGATGGATATCCCTTGTACGCATGTTTGAAACCGAAGGTTTTTCTTTGAAAACCCATAGAACCCTAAAAACCAAAGGCTACAATATCAATCAGGCACGAACCTAGGTTATGGGAAGCGTATCCGCCGTCCTAGTCCTGAAAATGACTTATTTGAGGGCGGGGCGGACAAACGAGGGGACGATACGGCATTGGGGTATTGAACGGTAATGAAATACTACTGGGAAGATTGCCAAATTCAAAAAATAGGTAAAACAAAAGCCCATCGTTTCCGATGAGCTTAATAAGGTCTTTTCTTGTATGAGGTAAATCTCATCTAACAGAACCTAAGGCGGTTCACCCAATCATTCATCAATGGCATCCGCAGTTGGAATCCGCGGTCACTTCTCCTTTTAAGTGTTTTAGAATGTAAGGGTACAAGGTTATTTCCCCATGGTCATTTTTGGGTTCAAAATAGCCTTTGAGCAATACCTCGATTAAGATTTCTTTATTGGGTTCTCCCATTGTAGCTCCATTCCAAACCCATTCCCTGGCTTCCGGACTGTCTTCCAAATGTTCAGGATGGAAATCGAGGTTGCCGACCCTTATGGTAGGGGAAGCAACAATATGGGCTTTTTCGGCTTCCTCTATCGTTTTAATCATGGTTGAACTGAACAAGATTTCGCAGTTCAAATGATCAAAGAGTTCTTGAACTTCTTGAATCGCCGATAGCAATACACCTTGAACAGAATCACAGGCTGAGCAAGTACCTTCCCCAGTTGTTGGCATTCCCACTTGAAAAAGGGTCACTCTCAATGCATTTTTTGTCTTTACTTCCATGTTCATACGTTTTTAAGATTAAAGTTTACCCCTAAGACATGGAAAATGGACAAAGGATGCAGGTTTATACAAAATTATGATAGGCAACAGGATTTTGTAATGGTAAATCTCCACATTTGGTTTTCAGAATATTCAACTTCACCACATTCATCAAACTTTGCCCTAACCTTTTTCCTTGCCCTTAAGATCCTTGACTTTGTTGCCGATAATGTCAAGCCCAGATGCGCGGCAATACTTTTCTGCGGAAGGCCTTCTATATCCGAAAGTCTCAAGGGAGTTGAATAGTCGATAGGGAGACCATTTATAAACTTATCGAGCCAAACAAAGACGTTTTCATCATATTCATCCGGAACAAACAGGTGCAACTGTTCCAGGTCAACAAGTGTGGTCTTTCTTGGCTTCTTGTAAAAGTCAAAAATTGTATGTTGTGCAATCCTGTATAACCAAGCCTTTATATATCTTACGTCATTTTTTTTCTCACAATATGTTATGACCTTGATAAGAATCGTTTGCATTATATCATCAACATCATGCTCATTGTAAACACGCTTGCCCACATAGTTCCTTAAATCAGTCCGAAGGTCTTCCCAAATATTGAATATATCACATTTCATAAGTATAGGTTGTTAAAAAAGGAGGTTGAACAAATAACCGGAAATGATCATTCCAATGGCAATAGTTGAAAAGAAGGCAATGATCAACTGCCTTTGCATCACTTTTTGGAGCAGCAGGCCTTCGGGGATGGAAAGTCCGATCGAACCCATGATAAAGGCCATGGCCGTCCCTAACGGAACCCCTTTGTCAACGAGCGAATCCAATATGGGCAGGATTCCAACCGCATCAATGTACAATGGAATCGATACCAATACGGCAATGGGAATCGCAAAAGGGTTGGATTTTGAAATATAGGTGCCAAAAAATGACTCGGGGACATAGCCGTGGATAAATGACCCTATTGCAATTCCTATAAAAATATAGGGGACAAGGTTTTTAAGGGTCCGAATGGCCTCCCGATGAATTCCAGGAAATCGTTTCAGCAAATTTCTGCTATCCTTTTCCCTCGAATGCGCTTTCCATTCATTGTCCTTGAGCCATTCTGCCACATATTTGGCCATACCCATCTTTTCCAGGATAATTCCACCGATCACCCCCAAGACGATTCCTGAAAGTAGGTACACTATTGTAACTTTCCAACCATAGCCCAACCAGAAAATGGCAATAGCGATTTCGTTCACCAAGGGTGAGGTTATGAGGAAGGAAAGTGAAATTCCCAGTGGGATCCTGACCTGCATCATTCCCACGAACAAAGGAATGGAAGAACACGAGCAAAAAGGTGTCAAGGCACCCAAAGAGGAGGCCACAACATTCCCAAGACCTGATTTTTTGTGTTTCTCCAAATAATCCCGGATTTTTTCCATGGGCAAATAGCTTGTTACCACTCCCATTACATAGGTCACCAGCACAACCAGAATGGAAATAGAGCCAAAGGCAATGATGAAATAGTGTAATGCTGAGCCGAATGTATCCGTATCAGGAATACCCAAAAGGACATGGACAACATAGTCTGCCAGTCGGGTAAGCAGTTTTGTAAAGATTTCCATCTTAAAAACGTTTTAAAGAATTGCTAATAACACCTTGTCGTTGCTGACTTTTTTATAGTCATAAACCTTCCCGTCAATGACCAATGCAGGAAAGGTAAGGACCCCGTAGGGCATGGTGTCCTTGAGGTCAGAAAACTCGGTGATGTTTACGTCCAGATGGTTTTCACTGGCAATTTTTTCGATTTGTGCCCTTATGGGGGATGCAGTGGCGCAGCAGGATGAATGTAAAATTTTGACTTCAGTACTCATAGTTCAGTAATTTTAAATAAACTTTACTATGTAGTCTAAAATGGCGTGTCAAAAGACACAATTCTCAATAAAAAAATGATTCTACCTATTTGTACTTTGTGGATGCCTGAAAATCAACCAAGTGGTTTATTAACGGGATACACGATTCCTTAACAGAGCAATTGACGAAGTTGCCATTGGCATCATATACGATATCACAGCATTCCACAAATAATTCCCTTAGCTTTGTTCTTGCCCTTTGCACCCGCATTTTTGCAGCCGAATACCCCAAGTTCAGCTTTTCAGCTACATCTTTTTGGGATAGTTTGTCGATGTCACTCCATTGTAAAGGCTCGGCATATTTTTTGGGAAGGAACTGGATCATGGGTATCATATGATCATACACGGATAGCTCCAGATTGGTTGGTTCAGTTGCCTCAAGTATCTTTACATCACTAAGTTCAACAATTGGGGCACTCTTTTTGAAATGGTCATAAATGGTATTTCTGGCAACTTGAAACAGCCAGGCCTTGATGTTTTCAATTTCCCTATTTTTTTGATAGGACTCGACCAGTTTCAGCATTACCTCTTGCACAATATCTTCCGCAATGGTTTCATCCCGAACCTTTTTTAAGGTAAAGTATTTTAAATAACTGTAGAAACTTTCGATCTGTTCATTAATATCGCAACATTTCTTTTTCATGGCTTTGCTTTTATGGCTTTCGGTTTAATGGTGTGCCAGCCTACACAGGATATGTATACAAAGAGGTTGGTGAAACTTTTATTTTTCACTCTTCCTATTTCCTTTGTCAATTAAGGATGAAGCTTTAGTAGTGGTAAAATTTCCCTGTAACTGACCATGGTTTTCAATTCCCTTAAATGCTGATCAAGGGTAGATTTACAATGGAAAATATTTCCACCAAGTTGCCTGTTATATTCTTGTACTTACATTGTTCCTTACAAAATTCATCACAGATTTGGATTGTCTTACAAGAAAATATTTAGACTAAGGCCTTAAAAAATAATCAATGGGCCTTTCTCAATGCTCCAGCGTAAGCGTTGGGCAATATGCTGCCCTCAACGGCTTTGGCCGCCTTTTCGACATCATATTCGAAGCGTACAAACTCCACATGGATGCTATTCTTGTCCGGCCTACGGAAGTTCCCATCCATGTTCAACAGCACATAGCATCCCCTATTGTCGCCATCCTTGGGCTTTCCGATGGATCCGATATTTATCGCATGGCGGTATATGGTGCCTCCATCATAATCCAAAAGGGCCTTGTGATAGGGTTGGTGTGTATGTCCAAAACAGAGGATATCGGCATTTGCATCCCGCAGGATGCGTACCAGGCTCTTCTCCTTCCGGTCCTCGAAAAGATACTCGTTGATTCGTCTTGGGCTTCCATGCACCAGGAGTAGGTTCACTGTTTCATCGTTCCTTTTGAACTCCACATTGATATGGGATGGAAGGTTTTTCAGGTAGGCCCTTTCATCATCCCCCATAATGGAGTTGGTATAGGATATGGAAATTGCCCCGTTCGCCTTTTCCTCATCGCTCTTGTAGGCACAGCCACAATCATCACTGTTGCGTCCGATGCCAAAATCATAGTTGCCCGCAATGGTGGGTATCCGGCGTTTTCTGATCTCATGGACCACCTCGTTGGGCCAGATGTTATAGCCCACAAGGTCCCCAAGGCAATAGATGGCGTCCGGCCTATGTTTTTCCACATCCACAAAAAAGGCCTCAAGGGCAGGAAGGTTGGCGTGGATGTCCGAGAAGAGTGCAATTTTCATCCTTATGCGGTTTGCGGTTTAAAATACTTTTTGCGCAACCAAAAGGCGACCCTTACCAACAGAATCAGGGCAGGAACTTCCACCAAGGGCCCGATGACCCCTGCAAAGGCCTGGCCGGAATCCAGTCCGAAGACGGCAATGGCCACGGCAATGGCGAGCTCAAAGTTGTTCCCGGCTGCTGTAAAGGCCACCGAAGCGGTCTTGTCATATTCGGCACCCATCGCCTTGGTGAAAAAGAACCCAATGATGAACATCAGGGTAAAGTACACCAAGAGGGGTATGGCGATCACCACCACGTCCATGGGAATCTCCACGATAAGTTCCCCTTTGAGGGAGAACATGATCACAATGGTGAACAACAGGGCGATCAAGGTCATGGGAGAAATGGCGGGAACAAACTTTTGGGCATACCACTGTTCCCCTTTGATCCGGACCAATATCGTTCGGCTAAGGATGCCCATAAGGAAGGGGATGCCCAAATAAATGGCCACACTCTCCGCTATGGTCCCTATGGAGATGTCCACAATGGCCCCTTCAAAGCCAAAATATGGGGGCAAAACGGTGATAAAGATCCACGCATAGAAACTGTAGGCAAACACTTGGAAGATACTGTTCAGGGCCACCAGTCCCGCACCATATTCCGCACTGCCCTCGGCCAGGTCATTCCAGACCAGCACCATGGCAATGCAACGGGCCAAACCTATCAATATCAATCCGACCATATACTCGGGATAGTCCCTCAAAAAGAGGATGGCCAGGACGAACATCAACACGGGGCCGATGATCCAGTTGAGCACCAGGGAAATGGTCAAGATCCTGGTGTTCTTGAACACCTTGGGCAACAGTTTATAATCCACTTTTGCCAAAGGTGGGTACATCATCAGGATGAGACCTATGGCAATGGGGATGTTAGTGGTGCCGCTGTTGAACGAATTGATGATGTCGGGGAAGGACGGGAAGAAGTAACCGATACCGACCCCTACCGCCATGGCGATAAAGATCCAAAGGGTAAGGTTCCTGTCCAAAAAGCTCAATTTTTTTACTGCCATGTGTTATGATTTGATCTGTGAAAATACATACCAAAGTTCCGTTGCTATCTGTATGCTCCTTTCAAGGTATTTCTCGGCCTGTTGCGGGGTATTGTCAAAGGCCTTGGGATCCTCAAAGGTGATGGGGATGCGCTTTTCCGCACCGGGCACAAAGGGACAGGCCTCATTGGCCGAATCACAGGTCATGATGGCCCCAAAGCCGGAACTGGGGTTGAAGGCATCGTCCATTTTCTTGGAGAACCCGATCACCGGATGGGCATTTTCCGCATATTTGATGGCATAGACAGGATTTTGTCCCTGTGAAAGCTGTTGGATCTGGAACCCTTGTTTCCCCAAGGTTTCCGCCACCATCGGGAACAGGGCCGTGGCTTCGGTCCCCCCCGAATAGCAAAATACGTTCTTGATGTTGAAATGGAAAGCCATGGCCTGTGCCCATATCTGTGACAGGTGGCTCCTCCTGGAATTGTGGGTGCAAATGAAATTCAGGCGTATTTCCTGATCTTCGGAAACTTTCGACTGTATGAACCCGGCAAGGGGATCAAGGATTTCCCTACGCTCCGGGGAAACGGCATCCAGTTTCAAGGTTGTGATGAATCCCGCTATTTCAGGGAACAGGCTAGTTGTGGTCGTAGTCATTATATAGAATTAAGATTTAGCAACAATTGCCGTCCGGGGAACAGCAGGGCTCACTTTTCAATTGGGACAGTCTTACCTTTGGTTTCTTTTCGGGGACCCCACACTGGTCCTTGGCAAGGCAGTCGGTCATCTTGGTGGTCAACAGAAAATGCCCTTCATCAAAGGCAAGGCCATATTTTCCGATAGTGGTGCCCTGGTATTCCACTTCGACTTCCAGTGAGTCCTCTATTTCCAATACCTTTTGGGACAGTTCGATGATATGAACCAACTTTTCGGGATGCAACCTGTGGTCATAGTCGTTGGCCTCCCACAGTTGGAAACTGACCACTTCCTCATGGCGCACGGTTCCCCCGCAGTCTATAAAGTGTTTGTGAATCTTCCCCACTTCGGTGACATGGAAATGTCCGGGGACCATTTCCCCGGTGGGCAATTGGAAGCCAAGGGTTTCCAATCGGGACAGTACTTCTTTTACTTCTGATAATTTCATGGATTGTTCATTTTAGCTTTGATAATAGCATCGACCTGGGTGGCGACATAGATCATTTCCCCCGCGATGACGGCCTTGTTTTCAAAAAGGACCTCTGCATTTCGGTCCGTCAGCCCATCCTGTACATATACCTTGACACTGCTGTCCTCGTCCAAATGTAAGGATTCGAGGGTCTTTCTGTTGATGGTCCAACTATCGGAGCCATAGCGGACCGAATACGTGAACAGGGATTCGCCCTGCGCATTGGAGACCCTGAACCCATCGTTCTTCAGCAGGGCCAGACCGGGAAGGGTCTCATTGGCGGTATCCAGACCAGCGGATTCCACCTTGAACCTGTCATATAATCCGTAGTACATAAGGCCCGTCCTGAGCCAGATCATGGCCAATTGGCCCATATCGTCATTGTCCTGGTCCACAAATACAACGGTATAAGGGGTCTCCCCCATATTGGACACCATTCTGGCGGCGAGTTGGTCCAAAAGCTGGATCTTTTCTTTGGGTATCTGGGGAAAAACGGTCTTCAGTTCCTTTACGGAGCGTTGGATCTTTCCCCTCAGTTCCTGGGAATGTGTGGTCAATGGGAGGCACAACAGCAGCAGTGCCATGGTTAGGATCATTTTTGTTTTCATGGTTTCTATTTTATGGTTTCAGTTTATTAGTTAATCGCAATAAAACGATTAATGGGTTCAAAAAAATACTAACAGCACTCTTGGTCCAGTTCAATCCCCTGATCGAGGAATGCCTTGAACTTATCCTTCATTTCGTTCCAATTTGCCACATTGACACAGTAACAGACACTGGTGCCCTCCACATCGCCCTTGATGAGTCCCATGTTCCGGAGTTCCTTCAAGTGTTGTGAAACCGTAGGCTGTGCCAGTCCTATCTCGTCCACAAGGTCACCACAGACACAGGCCTTGACCTTGAAGAGGTGCTGCAATATGGCAATCCGGGCGGGATGGGCAAATACCTTACCGATGAGGGCGAGCTCATTCTGGTTTTCGGTAAATATTTCGGTCTTTGCCAGTCCCATATCATTATTTTATCGCAATATTACAATATATTGATTCAACATAAAAAGATTTTCGATAAAAATACTTAGGTTCAAACCAAGGCTTTACAAATTTTCAGGGTCACTTGGTCATGTACCACAACATCCGGATGTTGCCTGAATGGGGGGACAGGCCACCGAACCAAAGGAACAATACACGCAACAATCGCCATTTTTGGGCCTTAGAATGGAGCCGCAATTTTCACATTCATAAAAGAACTGACAAGAATCCGTAGGCATCTTTTCCTCTTTGGAATTGCCACAATGCGGACAGGTAATTGTAGAGTACAGATTGATATCCATTATCACTGGTCCTTTATGGTGTATCCGGTTTTCAAAATGGCGTTCACGATAGCATCCCTGGTGGTTTTGGCGGGATCGTACATTATCTGTGCATTGGCTTTTTGGTAATCTGCCTTGACCATGATGATCCCATCAAGTCCATTGACCTCGTGTTCAATATGTGCCTCGCACCCACTGCATGTCATTCCCACGACCGGAATATTGATTTCCTTGACATCTTGGCTCGCAAAAAAGTTCGTTTGACCCTTGGCTTCCTGTTTCGGGTACAAAGATTGGGCATAATAGGGAAAGGCAAGCATCGCTAAGGCAAAGACCGTGATGGTCATCAACCAAATTTTACCCTTCCAAAAGGCCGGCTTTTCGTCCGTATCGCATGCACAGTCTATTTCCTTTTTGGCGACTGTCCTTAACTGTTGGTACCACGCCACTACCAAAACCAAACCCGTAATTCCGATCAAATACGGTCTGAACGGTTCCAAAAACTTAAAATTGGACGCCAGGCCAGATGTTCCGGCCACAATGGCCAAAAGTGGTCCTATGCAACAAAGGGAGGTGGCCATGGCCAAAATAATGGAAGATCCCATTAAGGTTTTCTTGTTATTCATGGTTTACTGGTTTTATTTGTTCTTTTTTATCGAGCAGGTCAAAAATTGGAAAAAGTAACGGCGAATGATCGGTCACCAAGGAATAATGGATCATCTGGCCTTCCTTTTGGGATGTGATCAAATTTCTGTCCTTGAGCTTGCGCAAATGTTGTGAAATTGCGGATACATTCATTTCCAGTATATCACTAAGGTCACAGACACATAAGCGTTGCTCTTGGTTCAAAAGGTAGAGAATCTTAAGCCGAACCGGATTGCCCATTAAATTCATTATCCCTGAAAGGGAGTCCATGGAATTTTCCAAATTTTGCATAGTTTCCCTGCATTCCATTATCTGTTTGGCATCCGCCTCCAAACGTATGCATATGTTCTTATCCATACTACGAAGTTACAGTAATTTATTATTTTAGCAAACTCTAAAATAAATGGGTGGCAAAAGAACAATATCAAGCCCTGGGTCACATTACCTGATAATCTTTAGGGTCGGATATTCCGAATTGTCGTTCGCTTTACTTTGCCCGCTTCCCAATTTCTCCTTCAACTGGGCCATGTCCTTGCTGATTTTCTTTTCCACGACCCTAGCATACTTTTGGGTCGTTGAAAGCTTGGTATGCCCGAGGAGTTTGGAAACGGTCTCAATGGGCACGTCGTTCATTAAGGTGATTGTCGTTGCAAAGGTATGTCTGGCCACATGGAAGGTTAGGTGCTTATCAATATTTGCCCTTTGTGCAATGATCTTTAGGTATTGGTTCACCTTTTGATTGGAATACACTGGAAGAACGGTATTTTCATTTTTGGGAAAATCCACATACTTCTCCAAGATTTTCTTGGCTTTGGGCAATAGGGGAACCTTCACTTCGGTCTTGGTCTTTTGGCGTTTTACATCGATCCAGAGTTCCCCGTCGATGCCGGATACGATACCATTGGGATTGAGAAGTTTGATCTCTATGTAGCTGAGTCCGGTATAACAGGCAAAAAGGAAAATATCCCGGACCAGTTCCATGCCCTTTTCCTCGAATTCCAATTGGTCCAGCGCCAGAATTTCCTCCTCTTCCAAGAAAGCACTGTCATAATCCTCCATTTTCACTTTATACAGATTGAAGGGATTCTTGGGGATACAATCAAATTTATAGGCCATGGTCACCAATTTCTTGAACCGCAGCATATGTTTCATGATACCGTTGTTGTTCAATGTCTGGAACGATTTGATGGGTTCGCAGTTCCGCAGGAAGTTTTCAAACTCGATCAAAAAGGCATAGTCTATCGAGGCCAGCCCAATATCGGGTACCCGATATTTTTTGGCAATGAAGCGTTTCAGGTAGGTCTCTGTGGAGGAATAGTTCTTGACCGTCCCTTTGGCCAGTTTGGGCAACTCATAGGTTCGGTTGTACTCCAAAAGGTCCAATAGGGTGAGCATCACCTTGTCCTTTCCCAGATATCGAAGCTTGATGGATTGTGCCGTTATAAAGTTACTCTCGGCACTAAGTTGCCGATGGCATTCCAGCAACTTTGCACGGACGTCGTCCAGATATTTGTTTACAACAACGGATTCACTGGCCCTATGGTCCATTTTTCCCAAAATAGGACACCATCGTTCTTCAAAAGTTGATCTATGGACACTGAGATCTGCATTTTTTCCTTTACATCTGATCCGGACATAAATTGGAAACCGTCCATCTTTTTTTCTTCCTGATTTTTTCAGCCAAAAACTGATACTGAAGGAGTTAGAGGTATTCATGTGTTCTCGCTTTAAGTGAAACATTGGTTGAAGCGAAAGTCAAATCACACGAAAAATCAATAATGGAAGTACAATTTAGGGAATTTTTCCCGACAAAAATAGGACACTCTATAGGACATCCTCACCGATGGTTTCAGATGGAAATAAAAAAAACCAGAAAAAATTAATTTTCTGGTTTTCAATTAATTAAGGTTTTACTTAGTGTCATAAAACCATGGTTCGTCGGGATGACTGGATTCGAACCAGCGACCACACGCACCCCATGCGTGTACGCTACCAGACTGCGCCACATCCCGTATTTGACCTTCGGTCAACAATTTTCAATAAACAATACCCAATTTTCAAAACGTCCACTGCTTTAAGCAGTCTGGGTGCCAGACGGAGTCAATCCTGAGCATGGCCGAAGGGCCACATCCCGAAATCGGACTGCAAAAATATAAATTTTGATGATATTTTGCCCCAGCCCCTACAAAACTTTTGCTCTTGAATGCAAAATAGACGCTCCTCTCTTGACACCAAAATACGCTTCAGTCTTAGTGTCAATGATTTATAAAATAAATCCTTCTATCTGTATAGTGTAAAGTGACCTACAAATCGTTGCTTTTCCCTATCGTTTGCATTCACCACATACCAGTAGTCACCAGTGGGCAGCGGTTTGCCCTCATAGGTCCCATCCCATTTTTTGACCTGGTCCAATCGGGCCACTACCCTACCATATCGATCATAAATAATGACATCGATATTGGGGAAAAACTCACGGTTCCCTGGATACCAGTAATCGTTCAGGTTATCACCATCCGGGGTAAAGAACGGCGGCATTTCGGGCATTCCCTCAAAATTGAACGGCAGCACCAGATTGGCCACACAACCATTACTGTCCCGGACCATGATGTTGATGTTTGAATCCACATTGATGTTGAAGGTGTTGATATCCCCATAGGACTCCCCTTGGAAGAAATATTCATATCCCCCAAATCCGCCTGTAGCAATGGCCGTGACCTCATTTGGGCCAGTTTTCATGGCTTCCAGCGTAAGTGGCTCGTAGGCATCAATTTCAAATTCCACAAAGGTCACACAACCGTTGGCGTGGTAAATATATACCGTGTGTTCACCTGGTGGCAGGTCCCCAAAGGTCCTTTGGTTCGTGGCCAGTTGAATATCATCCACATCCAATGAAAACAAAAGGTCGGAAAGCTGTGAACTGTCTGCAATACTGACAGTGGCCGTACTGTTCGGGAATATTCCCTCACAACCATATTCCACTATGGGTTCAGCAATAATGTTTATTCCAATGCCAATTTCTGCTATCACGTTGGTCTGGCAACCATTCGCATCCCTAATAAAGATGGCATAGGTTTCCCCTCCCTGAAGATGATCAAAGAACATGGTATCATTTTGGACAAAATCAGCATCGTCCACAGAATTTATACTGGTGTAATAGGGTGCCGTTCCTCCAGAAACTCCCAAGGTCAAGGTACCATCACCATCCCCCATACATACCTCTGGAGTCGTAGAAACCACTGCGGCGACAAGTTCCGTAGGCTGGGTGATTTCCAGTGTTCGGGTTATGGTACATCCTAGATCGTCCTGAATTATGATGTCATAGGTCCTAGGGCTAAGATCGTTGAAAGTTTTTCGGTTTGGATTGTCCGGGTCATCCCCTTCAAAGAACTCGCTCAATGTATCTGAAATGGAGTACCTGATCCTTCCTGTACCTCCACTGGCCTCGATGATGATCTGTCCGTTGGTATCTCCGGCACACATGACGGGCACTGCTTCCAGATATTCCAATACCAATGGTGGTTTAGGTTCGATGACGATAGGGTCCGACATGGCTTCACATCCACCACTTTGGGCATACACGTAGTAGGTGCCAACATCCAGGTCCCTAAAGATTCCTGAGTTTTGTGATGGACGGACAATATTGGCTGGCATTACAGGCAAGGTATTCGTGTTCACCAAGGTGTACGTATAACTTCCAATACCCCCGAAGGCTTCCGAGCGAATGATAGCGGTTGACTCCCCTGCACAATTGATCGTTGCATTGGTAAGGTCCAAGGAAACCACCAAAGGTGCCGCTGGATCCAAGGAGATCTGGTTCGATTTCTCTGAAGGACAGCCATTGGAATTCTGCACATCAAACTGGAAAGGTCCTGCATCCATAGTAATGTCCACTGTGATCTCTACACTGGTCATTCCCGCCCCAAAAGGGGTAAATGGGTCAGAAGTACCTGATTTACGATAGAAATACTCGACCAAGGGCTCAGGATTGGTGACCGTTAATTCCATTCTACCCAAATCCCCACAACCCGGAGGTTGCAACTCCACCAATTCGGCCACCACGATTTCTGGATCGGCAATGGTGATCACATCGGTGAGGGCACTACAGTTCCATCCGTCAAAAATGGTGATGGTATAATCTCCCGCCGATAGGTTGGCAAAGGTTGGGGTGGTCTGGAGTCCACTATTGGTACCGTCAGTGATGCGGTTCAATTGGTATAGGTAATTTCCTGGTCCTTGGCCTCCCGAAACCGCAAAAGCCTCGATGACCCCATCATTATCGTTGTTACAGGCCAATGGGCTCACCACACGAATGTCTGCCGTGATTTCCACAGGCAATGGCAAATTGATGGTATTGAATCTCTCACAACCTCTCACATCTCTGATATTTACCGTATATGTATCTGTAGATAGATTTTCAAATACTGGATTGGTATTGGGATAATCCACCAAAATGGTTCCATCGGATGCCACCAACTGATATTGGTAAGTTCCCCATCCACCATCGCCAGTGGCTGTGATTTCACCCAAACCGGGCACATTACAGGTCACCGGGGAGGTTTGCAATAAATCAACGGTCAGTTCCCTATCAGGAGAGCGCACTGTGGTCACATTGCTCACGGTATCGCAATAGGGCGAATCCACGGCCTCGATACGGACAATCAGGTTGCCTGCAGGTAAATTTTCGATGATCTCGGGAGTATTGATCGGGGCATTGGTATCAAAAGTCCCAGTTACCCCTGTAGTGGTTTCCACTCCTGCATTATCACGAGTGAACACTTCATAATTGTACACGCCATTATAGTTGCTGATCTGCAAACTTATGGAACCATCTCTTCCATCAAAACAGGTCACGGGTTCCACCTCGGCGATCAGGGCCTCGATGGTATTGTATTCGGGCATGTTGATGGTCGTGGTCAAATACGTACATCCACCACTGCCCACATCGGTCACGGCGAAAATATAATCACCGGGAGTGGCAATATCCCAGGTTACACGATCACTGCCTCCAGAACTTCTTGCTGGTTCGGAAAGCAACGGTAGAATTTCGACTTGGTAATCCCCTGGTCCTTCGTTGATGATGATATCAATGGAACCTGGGCTTACCCCCGTTCCCGAAGCATCACAAGTGATAGGGTTCACATTATAACTAAAAGTGATGTCTGTTGGGCTGTTGATGGTTATGGTTGATGTTTCCTCGCATCCATTATAGTCACGGGCAGTGAGGGTAATGGTCTGATTGGTACCATTATCGATCACTTCAAAAGTATTGCTGGTCTGGAAATTGGTGCCATCAAACTGTGGCGTACCATCGTTCATGCTGTAGGTATAAGGACCTGTTCCAGTTGCTGTTCCAGTTCCATCACCATTGGTATCGGTATAAATGGTCATGGTCGCCGTACTGAACTGATTGCTGGATGGGTTACAGCTAAATTCGGTATGTATTGCATTGGCCATCAATAGGGATGGTTCACCAATGATGATGTCTCCTGATCTATTTGCACATCCCCTATCGGAAACCACTTCGGCCTGATAGGTGCCTGGTTGAAGGTCATCAAAAACGGGAGAGCCTTGCGGACCGGCCACGATGGTCGAACTGGAACCTTGGTACAGGATATATTGAATCGGTGTATCGGTATCTGTGCCAGGTTGAAGTTCTACGGAAATAGTACCATTATCGGCCCCATTACAGGTCACATGGCTACTGTTCGTGGCGGTAATGATCGGGGTATCCACTGTGGAGACAATAACTTCGGCCTCATCCGAGCACAATGGGGATGTATTGGAATCCAAATCCGTTACCAGAATGTTGTAGTCCCCAGGCATCACACCGGTAAATTCGTTGGTGTACTGTGGTGGTCCAAGATCTGTCAAAGTGAGGGCATCCCTCAATTGGTATTCAAAATTTCCACTACCCCCCGTGGTGTTCACTGTAATGACTCCATCCCCTGCATTACAGGTAGGGAAAGAGGTGGCATCGGCCGTAATGGCGAAGAAATCGAATACTTCCGCAGTAACGGTATTGGTACACCCGTTTCCATCCCGAACCGTGATCACATAGGTGCCAGGGTTGGGCACAATAAAGGTAGTTCCTGTCTGGTAACCACTTCCGATGTTGTATTGGAATGTATTTTCCGGCTCAGGACCTGAAGTGATCGGCGATACCATATTGATTTGATACCCGCTTGTGGCCGTACATTGGTTCACCACATCGATCATAGGGTCTGGAACACCGGCCTCTTGGGTCACCGCAAGCGTGGTGAAAGCCGTACACCCGTTGGCATCTTGGGCATAGAAATCATATGTCGTTGGGTAAGGCCCAGGAACCTCAAAAGTGGTTTCCGGCACAAATGTTGTCGGCGCCGGATCTCCCGAAGGCACATAGGCATAGGTGTATGGACCTGTGCTTCCAAAACCTCTGACAGTCACCAAGGCACCAGCATTACACGTGGCCTCCACAAAGTTGTCGATGGCTATGGAAACAGCACTGATGTCAATGAATGCCAAGGTACTTGAGCTACATCCCGTAAAGTCGTCCGTGACAATAATCTGATAGTTTCCAGGAGCCAATCCGGTCAGGGTTCCAGTATAGGGAATGGTTTCTCCTGTAAATGGTTGGGTCGAAACTGTTGCTCCAGTATCGGTGTTTTCTACCCTGACGGTAAAGTTTCCAGGTGCTGAAATTCCAGATACCTCAAAATCAATGGAGCCACTTCCTGCCACATTACAGGAAGCTGCCAAGGAGGTGGCGGTCACAGCAACAGGATTGGTTGGACCAATGGGGTCAATTTCTTCAATATAGGTACAACCGTTGGCATCCATCACTTCTACAAAGTAGGTCACTCCTGGAACCACCAATCCGGTCACATCAAATATATCTTCTCCAGGACCTGTTCCATCCTGCCATGTAGGGTCACCCACCAATCTAAAATCGTAGGGTGCTGTTCCGCCAACGGCTTGGACTCGATATGGAAACGAAGTATCAAAACAATCTGTCGGGGCTGGGTCCAAAGGAATCAAATCTAATTGGTTTTGGTCTATCACTACCGGATCTCGGTCCTCACAACCTTGGGCATCGGTAGTGATCAGGGTATAGTTGCCCCTAGGTAGATTGGTAAAGTTCACCGAAGTACTGGTGGTTCCTATTGATGATGCCACTGTTCCCCCAAATTCATCCACCAATACATAATCGAAAGGTGCAACCCCATTGCTGATGGATGCCAATATCTCCCCATCGACCGCTCCCGATGAACAAATCGCATCGGTGGGTGTTGCGGAAGCATCCAAAGGATCACTGGCACCTATGGTGACGGAATAGGCCGGGCTCACACAGCCCCTACTGTCCCGGATGACAAACCCTCCGTGCGTTCCAGGTCCATAACCCGAAAAGATATTTTGGCTGCTGAATGTCGCCCCATTGTCATTACTGTATTCATACGGTGGAATACCTTGTGTAGTGTCAGGAACTAACTCCACAATACCACTCGAAATGTCTCCACATTGCGTATCCGTACCCACCACAGACCCGGCTATGGTCTCGGGAGGAGACATGGTCACCATGTTCGATTGCGTGGTACATCCACGGCTATCCGTAATCAAAAACTGAAAGGTTGTATCCGTGATGATGGAACCATCGTTGGGAACATTGTACACAAACGAGTTCCCTGTAATGTTGTTGTTATCTGAAGTGTAAGGCGCACCATTGATACTTACTTCATAAATATCATAGTTGCCCCCGGAGGTATATCCATTACTGATGTTTACACGAATCTGTCCCGGAGGTCCTGCACAATCCAATTCTTGGATAATGGTGGCATTGGCCATCACCTGAGGCTGAATTGTAGCGGTGACCGTATCTCGACAGTCGTTGGCATCCACCACTTCGATGGTATAGGTTCCGGGAGTAAGTCCGGAAAAGCTGTTGCTGGCCTCCAAAGGACCTCCGTTGATCCTGTAGCGGTATGGGGCCAATCCGCCTGCTGCATTAACCGCCAAGGTAGAGGCATTAAAATTATCGTAACAGAAATCAGAGACTCCGTTGTCCAGCGTGAGCGTAGGCGCATCTAATCGGGTCAAGGTAAAACTATCGGTGACCTCACATCCATTGGCATCGGCAACAATCACTTGATAGGTCCCATCCAAGGAAAGATTGGAGAACGTGCTTCCACTTTTTGGTCCTCTTGTGGAACCATCGGGTTGGATCAAGGTGTATCGGTTACCTCCCCATCCTCCTACGGTATTGATCTGGACCGCTCCAATGTTTCCATTTTGACAGCTCATGTCCGTTACGTTCAAGCCTGAAATATCAAAAGCGGTTGATGGTTCTTCAATGATCAAAGTGGCCGTGTCGGTACAATTGGTCCCTTCATCGGTCACGGAAATCACATAACTTCCGGCGGTCAATCCTGTTACGGGAATGATACTACCATTCTGACCTGTGAACACTGGGCCTCCGTCTATACTGTAGCTATAGCTGGTGCTGAAGCCATCCACCAAAAAGCGACCTTCCCCGTCGGAATCACCAACGCAGGTCACCACCCTAGTCTGTTGGGCCTGTACACCAATGGAACTGATATCGGTAATGGCGTAATTCTCTTCATAAGAACATCCTTCATTGTCAGTGACCCTGAACGTATAGGTTCCCAGTCCCAAACCTGTAAAGGTATTGTTGGCGCCATTGTTGATGGCACTTGTCGATGGGGCAATGATTTCGTAGGTATATGGTCCCGTTCCACCAGTTACTACCAAATCCAAAGAAGCGGTGGTAGTGATACAATCCAAACTGGAAATGCTGAAATCCAGATTTGTGGGTTTGTTCAACGTACTGAAAACGATGTTCGGAAGTGCTTCAACACATCCGTTGGCATCCCTTACCATGGGCGTATAGGTTCCCACACCTAAATTGGGGAACACATTACTGGCCCCAAAACCTGCACCGATACTATATTCATAAGGTCCTGTCCCCCCTAAAACACCTGAAATGGTAATCTGCCCCCCATTTTCATTCCCACAGGTGGGTTGAAAATCGGGAGTGGCCGATGCAGTTATGGTGGACGGTGTGCCCACCGTAACGGTTTGCGGTGTTGTGGTACAGGTAAAGGAATCCTGTTGGTACCTTAGGACCACATCGTAGGAGCCTGGTGCCAAATTGGAGAACACATTGCTTATTTGATAGGTGGTCCCATTGTTGACACTGTATTCGATCTCGTAACCAAATCCGTTGGTCACATTAACGGTGACCCTTCCATCATTGGCACCCCCACAGTTGGCATCTTCTTCGGTGATATTGAAAATGGGCTGGGGAATATCCTGAACATCTACCGAAGCGCTTCGTTGGCAACCATTGGCATCTTCCACCAAAACGGAATAGGTCCCTGCCGTTGTCACCGAAAAGCTGGCAGTACTGGCATAGGTTGACCCAAAAGGTGCTCCATCCACGCTGAAGCGATAGGGGGCCGTACCCCCTGAAGTGGTCAAATTGACATCGACCGAGGTGGCACCACAGCCGAAACTGTCCGATGCAGTGGCAGATACGGCCAAAGGACTTATGCCCCCACCTATTACAATGGGATCTCCATTGACATCTTCCGTAATGGTCACGGAACAATCGTTGGTCTCCACCCGAATACTATAGGTTCCGGGGCTTATGTTCGCAAACGTATAGGAATCGGCCCCGTTTGGACCGAAAGTATTCACGGTCACTCCATTTTTGATCAAACGATAGGTATAAAATCCCGGCACTCCCGAAACTTGGATGTCAATGCTTCCCAGTTCCCCGCTACATAGAATATCGTTGGCGGTCACATCCACATTGATGTCAAGGTCGTTCACGGTCACAGGATTTGATGGAAAGACACAGGCACTGGCGGAAACATTTTTCAAACGCACATAGACCCTGTAAGTCCCTGGTGAAGTGATATCGAAATAAGGAGTGTCCTGATATGGTCCGGCAGGACTGTTCAAACTGTATTCATAACCAGCAGGAACGTTGGTCACCTCCACCCTTCCCGGATTTCCACAAACTATGTCTTCTTTGATCAATTGTGGGTTCAAGGGGTTAAGGGTCGATTTAAAATAATAGTACTGTCCAGAATTCACCCGTACCCTGAATTCCCCTGCGGTCGAAAGATTATAAGTAGCTCCTGTTCCCACGGTGTTCCACGTACAGGCACCATTTATGGTGGGACAGTTATCCACTACCGTCGGGGCACAGGTATTGGGGTCCAACTGTTGCCATTGGTAAGTACTACCGGATTGGCTCAGGCTCAAGGTCCTGATGTCACTGGTTCCACAAAGGAAGAATTTGGCCAATGTACTTCCATCGTTGGGACAGATGACCTGTTGGTCGCTCCCCTGGATAATGGTCGCGAACATACTGGCACTCGCCGGAGCATAGGTCACTTCTGTGGCCGATGGCATCTCTGGAACGGAAACCACCTCTTCTTCCCCGGCATCTTCCGCGGAAACGGTGGATACTATTTTTGTCAAAATTCGTTTGACGTCTGTTTTTGCTAATACCGTGGAACCAAATATGGATATGAACACCAGCAACACGGCATATAGCAAATGCCTTGTTTTTTGAGGGAGCATAGGGTTAAGTCTTGTTAGCAGAATATGTCAGATTTGGGACCTTAATATTCTAAGTTGTAATTGTCTATACTTATAAAAATTCTGTTTATCTTACAGCAAATGATTCTCTAAAAATGACCGTTCGTCCAATAAATCTATTATTTCAACGTAAAATTATAGAAAAAAGTACCTTATTTCCTTATTTTTTCGTTGTACTGCTCAATACATCCTGCGCGCAAAATTCCAACTCTAAGATAAATCTTACGAATAACGACAGTTTTACTTCGGAAATTGTAGTGGATGGCATTCAAAATCCATGGGGCATGGTTTTCTTGCCCAATAATGGCATCCTCATATCCGAAAAATCAGGAAAACTGCTCCTCCACCAGTCCGGAAAGACCATTGAAGTGGGAAATCCTCCCGAGGTCTATAACCGCGGACAAGGCGGATTGATGGACATTGAACTGCATCCCAATTACAAAAACAATGGCTGGATCTACTTTTCCTATGCCTCAAGCGAGGGTGATGACAAAGGTGGAAACACTGCAATCATGCGGGCGAAACTTTCCAACAATAAGCTCGTCCAAAAACAATTGCTCTACAAAGCGGTCCCCAATACCACCAAAGGACAGCACTTTGGGTCGCGTTTGGAGTTTGACCGGGATGGCTATCTGTTCTTCTCCATCGGTGAACGTGGAGATCGGGATGTGAACCCACAGGACATCAATAGGGACGGCGGCAAAATCTATCGCCTTCATGATGATGGAAAGGTTCCCGAAGATAATCCGTTCGTAGGCCAAGACGGTGCCAAGACGGCCATCTACAGTTACGGCCATCGAAACCCACAGGGGTTGGCGCTGCACCCGGAAACTGGGCAGTTGTGGGAACACGAGCATGGCCCAAGGGGTGGTGACGAAATCAATATCATAAAAAAAGGAAAAAACTATGGCTGGCCTGTGATTACCTATGGCATCAACTACAGCGGCACCAAAATCACTGATGAAACTTCACGGTCCGGCATGGAACAACCCCTATACCAATGGACACCCTCCATTGCGCCTTCTGGGTTGGCTTTTGTCACTTCCGACAAATACCCCGATTGGAAAAACAATCTTTTGGTGGGTTCTTTATCGTTCCAATATTTGGAACGCTTGGTGATCAAAGACAACAAAGTAGTGCACCGGGAAAAATTATTGGATGGTATGGGAAGGGTCCGTAATGTACGACAAGGCCCAGACGGCTACATTTATGTAGGTATAGAGGGCAAGGGAGTTTTCCGATTGGTCCCCAAGTAACCTTATCTCAAGGCATCAATGGCCCTTTTGACCGAACCGTATTCTTTCAATGCTTTTTCCGCATCTTCATAGTTGAGCCCCAACTCTTCCATAATATAGCGTGTGCCCCTGTCCACCAATTTGGTGTTGCTGAGCTGCATGTTCACCATTTTATTGCCCTTCACACGGCCTACACGTATCATCAGCGCTGTGGAAATCATATTGAGCACCAACTTTTGGCTGGTACCACTTTTCATCCGGGTACTTCCCGTCAAAAACTCGGGTCCTACATTGACCTCTATCGGAATATCCGTATCCGTTGCCAAAGGTGAACCTGGGTTATTGGTAATGCCCACGGTCAATATACCATGCTTTTTGGCATCTGCAATGCCGCCCAGCACATAAGGAGTGGTCCCGGAAGCCGCTATACCGATCAGAACATCATTGTTGGCAATGCCATATTCCTGAAGGTCTTTCCACGCTTGTTCCGTATCGTCCTCTGCAAATTCCACGGCCTTTCGAATGGCCTTGTCGCCTCCAGCAATGAGACCGATCACCCTGTCGTAGGGTAGCCCGAAGGTGGGCGGTATCTCGGAAGCATCAAGGATTCCCAATCGTCCGCTGGTGCCGGCACCAATATAGAAGAGCCTACCGCCTTTTTCAAACCGCTTTGAAGTTTCATCCACGACACGCGCCACTTGGGGAAGGACCTGTTCCACGGCATCCGCCACTTTCTTGTCCTCATTATTGATATTGGCCACTATGTCCAATGTATCCATTTCATCCAATCGGTCGTACAAAGACGGTTCTTCGGTTATCTTTATGTGCTTTTCTACCACTATTATAATAATTGTATGTTCATATTTTTAAAAGCATCCAGTTTTACATCCCAAGGGTCCAATTCAGTGATCAACACGTCAATTTCTTCCACCCCACAAATCCTATATCGCTGTAATGACCCAATTTTTTCGGATATACAGGGAGATACGACCCTTCTTGAACTTTGGATCATGGCCTTTTTTACTTGGACAATCTCCCAATCAAACTCCATTAGACCCTCTGTTGGGTGAATGGAATTGGTTCCCAAAAAACAGATATCCACCTTGATATCCGAAAGCATATTGATGGCACTGCCCCCTATGGCTATTTGGGAATCCTGGGACAACCTTCCCCCAATGAAAATGACCTCAACATTGCTTTTTCCCAACAATTGCACTGCTATGGGAAGGCTTGGGGTAAAGCAGGTCAGTTTTATTTTTGAGGGCAACCGTCTTGCCAATTCCAGATTGGTGGTTCCCCCACTCAGCAAAATGACCTGTCCCTCTTTGATCAACCCCAATGCCTTTTCGGCTATCAGTGATTTTTTCTCCAAGGAGTATATTTTCTTTCCCGTGGGACTGTAATTATTAAACCCTAGGGAAATGGCTCCTCCATGCACTTTCTTCAATTGTTTGGCATTGTGCAGCTCTTTGATGTCCCTACGTATGGTATCCACAGAAACATTGAGCAGATTGGCTATATCCGTCAACAGTACCCTGTTGTGGATCCCAACCTCATTGAGGATAAACTGATGTCTTTCTTCCTTCAACATAGTATTGGGGTAAAGTTAAATAAAACCAAAAAAGAATACCAATACCAGCAAAATACTGCAAAAATATGCAGATTTTATAAATATATTTTCAATAATTGCAAATCCTTGCAAATAAATGCATTATTATGCTGCTTTTAATATATATTTGAAATAATCTTTCTGTCTTTTGCAAGAATATGATATTTGGATGCTTTTGATGCTGGCAGAAAGAAACAAAACTTGAATTGGTCTTACGATTACCTTGGGGCAAGGGCATGAAGAAAAGATTAGGATGCCGCTCGCAGAAACCTTTCCCATAAAAGACCATACCATATCCACAGGACTATGGACAACAAGGCTCCGATGCCCTTATCGATTGAAAAACCGCAAATAGATATAAAATCCCAATATTGACTGAAAATTAGGGTCATGAAAAGGATTTTATGCTATCAATTATGTAACTCAATTAAACTACTCATTTATGCAAAAACTTCATGACTTTTTAGGAAAAATGAGGTTCCGATTGGTTTTTATTGCACTTATGGCGTCATCGCTATCAGCGTTTGCCCAAAGTCAATACACCTTGACGGGAACCGTAACAGAAAGCGGGTCAGGACTGCCATTGACCGGCGCTTCTGTATTCATCGAGAACACATCATTCGGTACGGTTACCGATTTTGATGGAAATTACAGTTTCACGGCAACACTGGAACAAGGAACCTACACCTTGTCGCTCAGCTCACTGGGCTTCACCCCTCAAAAAATTACCTTTACCGCAGGGGGGAATTCCACAATCACCAACAATGCCTCACTTTCAGAGGATTTGACCAGCCTTGATGAAGTGGTGGTCACCGCATTGGGAATCGAGGCCAACAAAAAATCCTTGTCCAACTCCATCCAGAACATTAAGGCCGACCAACTTTTGGAAGGAAACCAAGCAAACATGGTCAATGGACTGCAAGGTAAGGTCTCCGGGGTCAATATTGTTTCCTCCGGAGGTGCTCCTGGAACATCATCCATTATTTTGATAAGAGGTGGTTCTTCCATTACAGGAAGCAATCAACCACTGTTCGTGGTGGACGGTATCCCAATTGACAACTCCACCAATTCTTCATTGGATGTGGCCAGTATCAACAGGGCTTCGGACATCAACCCAGCAGATGTGGAGAGCATTTCCGTATTGAAAGGCCCTGCTGCAGCTGCACTTTATGGTATCCAGGCCGCTAGTGGTGCTGTTATCATTACCACCAAAAAAGGGAAAGCAGGGGTCAGTACAATAAGCTATTCCGGTTCCTTGTCCGTGGATAAAATCCTAGGAACTCCAGATGTACAAAGTGCCTATGGGCAGGGAATGGAAATTGTGACCGAATCAGGGACCGAATATGACCCTGAGTCTTCTTTCTCCTGGGGGGCACCGCTAGCTGCAGGAACCCCCATATATTACAACATGGAGGATTTTTACAAGACAGCCGTTACCCAGAACCACAATGTGAGCTATTCCAGCGGTACAGAAAAAAGCAACTTGTATTTTTCCATAGGCGACATGTCACAAGATGGGATCATTCCTAGTACCAGCTACGACAAGACCTCCTTTAAAATCAACGCAAACTCCAAGTTTGGTGATAATTTCACCATAGGAATTTCAGGAAACTACATTGACACCAAAACTGCCAGCACCCGTCAAGGGAACTCCACCGGGGGAAGTCTTAACAGCCTTTTGGCCTATCCTGTGAATGTCAATGCAAAAGATTACCTCAATGAGGATGGACTCCAAGAGCCATTTTATTTGGACCAACAGTTTGACAATGCGTATTGGAGCATCGCCAATAGCCCAAACAATAATAATGTCAAAAGGTTGATCGGGGTGCTCAATCTGAGTTATAATTTCCTGAACGATTTCAACCTTACCTACAAAATAGGTACCGATGATTATCACGAATATGACAAAAAGATAATCGGGACAGGCTCCTTGGTTGAAAATAGGGCCGATGGTTATATCAGTCAGTTCGAAAGGGACCACAGCCGTTTAACCTCCAACTTGTTCTTAAGGTACGACAAGCAGATCACCGATGATTTTTCCGTGGAGGCCATGGTCGGGAATTCTGTGGAAGAATTGGACATCCGAACCACTTACACCTACGGGGATGGTTTCCAGGCCCCAGGAATCTATAGCATTGCCAATGTGCTCATCGAAAACCAGTCCATTAACGAGATCATCAACAGAAAAAGAATCGTGGGTGTTTTTGGAGACATTAAATTGGGTTGGAAAAATGCCTTGTTCTTGACCGCGACCGGAAGGAATGACTGGACATCCACCCTACCTGCAGACAAGCGTTCTTTCTTCTATCCCTCTGTAGGAACATCGGCCATATTGACGGACCTATTTGATTTCTCCAGCGATAAATTCAATTATTTGAAATTGAGGGCCACTTGGGCACAAGTTGGTAAAGATGCGCCAATAGGAGCTTTGGAGAGTTCATTGGGGACCAACCTAAACGGTGCTGCAAGTTCTGGATATGCCTGGAACGGGCAGAATGTCGGAAACCCAAATTTGGAGCCAGAGTTCACCAACAGTTTTGAGATTGGTGCGGATATGCGTCTTCTTGACAATAGGGTCTCATTGGAGGTCACTTATTACAACAGCAAATCGGACAATCAGATATTAAAGGATATCCGAGTCCCTCCGACCACGGGTACCTTTTTGGCTACCCTCAACGGAGGCTCCATAGAAAACAGAGGGGTCGAGGCATTGCTTTCGGCAAATATTTTCAACAACCCCCAAGGCTTTTCTTGGGATGCCACCTTCAACTTCGGCACCAACAAAAGTACGGTAGCCACTCTTCCCGGCTTTTTGAGTGAAGTATATCTATCCGACTCTTGGACCTTTAGAGATTCGGCTGCCGGCGCAGCCATCTTGGATGGCTCACTTTTCGGCCTTAGGGGAAAACGACCTCAAAGGAACGAAAATGGAGAGGTGCTGGTCCAATCCAATGGATTGCCTGTTTTGGAAGATGCAATTCATGACGACGTAAACAGGTTGCCAGACTGGACTTTGGGCATCACCAACAGCTTCAAGTACAAAAACTTGAGCCTTTCCTTTTTGTTTGACATAGCCATGGGCCAGGACATCTACAATGCCACCTCTTCTGCCTTGGTGTATTACGGGCAAAGCCCCATCACCCTTAATAGAGGGGAAACCACCATTATCCCGGGTGTGGATGTAAACGGTGTTGCCAACCAAACGCCCGTGGTGATGAACCAGAGCTACTATCAAAACTACTATTCCCTTAATTCGGAAAACTTTATTGAGGATGGTTCTTTTGCACGTTTGAGGTATGTGACCCTTAGCTACAAGTTCCCAAAAACAATTTTGGACAAACTATCCCTATCCGCTCTTGAGCTTTACGCCACTGGACGAAATCTGCTTACCATCACGGATTACAGCGGAGTTGACCCAGATGTGAATACGTTTGGAGCAGGGATTTCAGGCGCTGGTTCCACATACATTGATAACTTGGGCACACCGAACACCCAAGGATTTGATTTAGGATTGAAATTTACTTTTTAAAACCAAAAGGACTATGAAAATTATCAAACACATATATATATCACTGTTACTTGTTGGAGTGGCATCCTGCTCGGATGACTATTTTGATGTGAACAGTTCCGAGACAGCACCGACCACAGCATCGCTGGAACCCCAATATAGGATTCAAGGTGCCATAGAGAACACTACGGGAACGGCCCAGTATAGAGGAATGAGGGAAGTTTTGGGAGTGGTCCAGTACGGATCCCAGAACGTGGCCAACTACTATTCGGAGACTTGGAGCAATGAATTTACCACAGGCCGATATTTTCTGTGGCAAAATGCCTATGTCTATGCCCTGCCAAATACCGCCGACCTTATTGTTCTGGGTAATCGATACAACTCCCCCAACTATGTTGCGGTAGGTAAAATACTGAGAGCCTACAATTTTGGAATGACCACCGACCAATATGGCGATATCGTTACAGATCAGACCTACGACGGTGAGTCCTCCATGAACCTTACCCCTGAGTTTGTAACGCAAAGGGAAGTGTACGCGACCATCTTTCAGATGTTGGACGAGGCCATCGAGGAATTGCAACAGCCCAGTGCCATAGGATTGGACCAGGAAGGCGGCGACGTACTCTATCAAGGCGATCAAGATCAGTGGATAAAATTTGCCAAAGCCATCAAAGCTCGGTATTTGAACCACTTGAGCAAGAAATCCTCTGGGGACATGGCCTACGATGCACAACAGATCATTACCCTTTGCCAAGAATCATTCACTTCCAATGCGGACAACGCACAGGTGACCTTTGGCGGTGGTGAAGCGGAAAACGACAACCAGCCCTTTAGCTCCACAGGGTATGGATCATCCCGTTTTGACTATTTCTCCGATTTCTTTGTGGAAATGCTCAAAAACCCCATGAATCTGGAAACCCCTTATGAAGACCCCAGACTAAGTATTATTGTTCCCGAAGCGGTCAATGGTGGTTATCATGGCGTGGTGACCGGTCGAGGGTTGGACGGATTGCCTTCCGATGATTTCTCACTCGGAAATGGAGGTTTTTATACCAGTTCAACATCTCCAACCTATATGATGAACTACAGCGAGGTCAAATTCATTGAGGCCGAGGCCCAATTTAGGAGTGGAAACCCAGGTGAAGCCTATACAGCCTTTAGAATGGGCGTTCAGGCCGACTTGGAAAAATTGGGAGTCCCCAATACAGAGGCAACCGCTTATTTAAATGAGTTGGACACCCAAGTGGGCAGTGACAACATAAGCCTGTCACACATCATGGTCCAAAAATACATCGCCAACATGCTCAATCCAGAAACCTGGGTGGATATGCGCAGGATGGATTACAGTGCCGATATTTATCCCGGCCTGCAAAGACCGGACCATGTCAACCTGGACATCTTCCCTGGAGCAAATGATTGGCTTCAAGCAATGATGTACGAATACAATGAAGAGGACAGGAATTATGTGAATATGCCCGACAACAATCCTTACATCAGACTCACAACACCTGTTTGGTGGAATACCGAAGAATAAAGGAATTTCATTTTGAGTTGTTAGTTGTTTAATTCAATTTTAGCAAAAAGGCCTACATTTAGTGCATAGTAGGCCTTTTTTATTTATCTCAGTTCATGAAAAGATTTCTCTACCTGGTTCCTTTTGCATTTTTGATTTCCTGTGCCGTTTCCAAAGCACCCAAGGAAGAATTCAGGGGGGTATGGATAGCCACAGTGGCCAACATCGATTGGCCCAAGCACCCATCCGATGATGTTGAAAAGAAAAAGAAGGACTTTATTGCCATTCTGGACTTTTACGAAAAGTTGAACTTCAATGCAGCCATTGTGCAGGTGAGGACCGCCGGCGATGCCCTCTACCCCACCCGGCTCGCCCCATGGTCCAAATACCTATCGGGCCAACAGGGAAAAGCACCCGAAGGTTTTGAAAAACCGCTCCAATGGATGATCGAGGAAACCCATAAAAGGGGAATGGAATTCCACGCTTGGCTCAATCCCTACCGCGCCACGTTTGACCTGGACACCTTGGCCCTCTCCAAATCCCATGATTTTTACCAACATCCCGACTGGATGATCAAGTACGGCAAAAAATACTACTATCACCCCGGCCTTCCCGAAGTGCAGGACAAATTCAACCAGATCATTGAAGAATTGGTCATCAACTATGAGCTGGATGCCATCCATTTTGATGATTATTTCTATCCCTATAAAATTGAAGGGGAAACATTTGGGGATGCCGAAACTTTTTCCAAATACGGATTGCCCGGACAATCCTTGGAAGATTGGCGACGAAGTAATGTGGATTCCCTCGTGAAAAATGTACACGCCACCATCAAAAAGAACAAACCTTGGGTACAGTTCGGCATCAGTCCGTTCGGGGTCTGGAAAAACAAAAGCACCGACCCAAGGGGCTCCGACACCCAAGCCGGACAGACCACCTACGAGGACCTGTATGCAGACCCCGTGCTCTGGGTGCAGGAAGGTTGGTTGGACTATTTGGCCCCACAAGCCTATTGGAGCATGGATTACCCAGTGGCTTCACACAAAAAAATTGCTTCATGGTGGGCCAATGCCACACCAAACACCAACCTGTACATGGGCAACGGCACCTACAAAATCAAGAACAATGCCGACAAAGCTTGGGAAAAGGACAATGAGATCCCCAAACAGTTGAGCCATGCCCGTAACCTGGAAAACATTGATGGCAATATCTTCTTCAGTGCCAAATCATTGATGGGCCAGCATGAAAAGGTCAATACCAAACTGGCAAAGAAATTTTATGCCCTGCCCGCAGAAAATCCGGGGGCCATCAACCAAGTGACAAGGGCCGTACAATTGCCCGCAATCATTTCTTTGGAAAAAACAGGGCAATCCGTGAAAATTTGTATCGACCACACGGACCGTATTCCTCGTTTTCTGAACCTTTACCTTGTAAAAAATGGAAAAACACAGCTCCTTGCAAAAGAATATCTTTCAGAAAGTGATGGGGAAGGATGCTTTGCATTCAACCTATCGCCAAAACAGCTACGTGGCAATCTCCAAATCAACATCAGTGATGCCTATGGCAATAAAAGCGCCATGCTACCCCTGAACATCAAATAGACCGATATGCACGACATGCTTGTTCGACTTATGGACCTCCCCGACACCTCCACAGCGGAAAAAGCACTTTTGGAGAAAGAGGGCATCATTTTTAAAAGGCCCATACCCCCCGAAAAGAGCATTGTGGTCCAGTGGGTCGGCCAGCATTTCAGCACAAACTGGGCGGATGAGACCGAGGCTGCCTTCACGGCATTGCCCGTAAATTGTTTCATTGCCCAACGGGAGCAGGAAATTTTGGGTTTTGCCTGTTTTGAGAGCACGGCAAGGAACTTTTTTGGCCCTACGGGAGTTCTTCCCTCCGAGAGGGGCAAAAACTTGGGCAAGATCCTGCTGGTGAAATCCTTGCTCGCACTGAAGGAAATGGGGTATGCCTACGCCATCATCGGTGGGGTTGGCCCTGCCAGCTATTACGAAAAAACCGTAGGTGCCACCATCATCGAGAAATCGGAAAAAAGCATCTACCAGAACCTATTAAAACATCCCAAATGAATGTAGTTCCAAAAGACAAAAACGCCTGGCTGTGGATTCCCTTTTTATACTTCACCCAAGGGATCCCTTACATTCTGGTGGTCACGGTCTCCGTGATCATGTACAAGCGGTTGGGCATTGGCAATGCCGAAATAGGGCTGTACACCAGTTGGCTCTATTTGCCTTGGGTCATCAAACCCTTGTGGAGCCCCATTGTGGACCTGAACGGCACCAAACGAAAATGGTTCCTGGGCATGCAATTGGTCATTGCCCTTGCATTTTTGGGAATCGGGCTGTTCCTGCCCTCCAATTCCTTTTTCACCATCACCTTGGCGTTTTTCTGGATGGCCGCCTTCGCCTCCGCCACCAACGATATTGCTTCGGATGGTTATTACATGATCGGTCTTACCCAGAAAAAACAATCCTTCTTCATTGGCCTTCGCAGCACCTTTTACCGATTGGCCATGGTGACAGGGCAAGGGCTCTTGGTCATTTTTGCTGGATTTTTGGAGAACAGATATGGTGACAACACCAAAGCATGGTCCGTTACCATGATCAGTGCGGCCGTTTTGATGATCGCCCTCACCATTTCCAACTTTTTTGCCACGCCCAAGTTTGAAGAAACAGCACCCCGACCCAAAGAAAAACAAGTGGGCTTTTTAGAGGTGTTCGCTTCCTTTTTCAAGAAAAAACAGATAGGCTGGGTGCTCCTGTTCATCCTCACCTACCGTTTGGGCGAATCCCAATTGGTAAAAATGGCCTCCCCCTTCCTTTTGGACAAACTCGAGGTGGGCGGATTGGCCTATTCCACTGAAGCCGTGGGCACCATCTATGGCACGGTGGGCATCATCATGCTATCCTTGGGCGGAATCTTGGGTGGAATCCTGATCTCGAGGGATGGCCTAAAAAAATGGATGCTGCCCATGTTGCTGGCCCTGAACCTGCCCAATGCCCTGTATGCACTTTTGGCAATCACCCAAACCACCAGCATGTTTGCCGTGGTGGGCACCGTGGTCATCGAGCAATTTGGTTATGGTTTTGGGTTTGCTGCATTTATGATGTACCTCATCTATGTGGCCGAAGGGGCCTCCAAAACATCGCATTACGCCATCGCCACCGGATTTATGGCCCTCGGGATGATGCTCCCCGGCATGCTGAGTGGATACATTCAGGAGTGGTTGGGATATGGCGGCTTCTTCACTTGGGTCGTGATTGCTGCGCTACCCGCATTTGTGGTACTGCGCTTTTTGAAATATCCTGCGGATTATGGCAAAAAAACTATCGACACCAATGACTGATACCCATCCAATCTATACGCTTCCAAAGAAAGAATTGACCCTAAGACAAAAAGTGGGGCAATTGTTCATGCCTGCAGTTTTCATTAATGATACCGAGGAAGAAGTCCAAAAAATGGAAAGCCTCATCAAGGAACACCATGTGGGGTCCATCTGCTTTTTCCACAGTAGGGCCAGTGCTGCGACCAATTTTGAAGGGAAGAAAAAAGTGGTGCACAATGCCAAAAGCTATGATCGGTTAAAAGAACTCATTGCCCGCTATCAGAAAGCGGCTGAAGTTCCGATTTTGGTAGCCATTGATGCCGAATGGGGATTGGCCATGCGCATTGAGAACACCCCCCAGTTTCCCTACGCCATTACCTTGGGCGCACTGAACGGTGGCGAAAATCTTATCTATCAAGCTGGACAGCATATCGGATGGGATTGCAAGGCTGCTGGCATTCAGTGGAACCTTGCCCCAGTGGTGGACATCAATAACAATCCTGAAAACCCGGTGATTGGCTACCGTTCATTTGGGGAAAACAAAAGAAAGGTGTTGGCCAAATCCGAAGCTTTTATACAAGGAATGAAAAGTACCGGGGCGCTGAACTCCATCAAACACTTTCCCGGTCACGGTGATACGGCCACCGATTCCCATTTGGGACTGCCCGTCATCGATAAATCTTTGTCCGAGTTAAAAGAAAACGAACTGTTCCCATTTCAGGAACTCATCAACAAAGGAGTGGATTCCGTGATGGTAGGCCATTTGTCATTACCTCAATTGGACGCCGAAAATCCATCGACCACTTCATCAAAAATCATCACTGATCTCCTTCGGAAACAAATGGGCTTTGAGGGTGTGATCATTTCAGATGCCCTGAACATGCATGCCGTCTCCAAAAAATATCCCCAAAAAGGAAAATTGGAACAGGCCGCTTTTGAAGCGGGGATGGATGTTCTTTGTTTCAGCGGGAACGTGAAGGAAGGGATTGAAGAAATATTGGGAAATGCATCGGAAGAAAGAATCCAAGAGAGCTTTGAAAGGATTTGGAAAATAAAATACAATGTATTTGCAGACAACTCCCGACCTGAAGAGTTCAATACCAAATCACCTTCGAAGCTAAACCGGGAAATAGCAGAAAGCAGCATTACAGAACTCATTTCAGATGTGTCTGCGGTCGATCAAATAAAATCTTCTCGTTTTTTGAATGTTTCCGTGGATTTTGGAAAGAAAAACACCTTTTCCGAGCAGATTTCGTCCAATTTCGGGTCAAAAACCATTGATTTGAATGATGTGCTATCTACCGATAACAAAAATATTGTACTGAGCATCTTCCCACCTGCCGTAAAACCCAAAAACTTTTTTGGTTTTGGTGAAATCACGTTGGCAAACATCCATAAATGTGTAGCAGAAAAAAATAGCTTGATCTATCTTTTCGGGAATCCGTATGTGCTGGATATTTTAAAGTTGCGGCCGAATTCCAATGTGGTAGTGGTATATCAAGATTTTGCGGAGTTTCAAGATGTTGCCTTCGATCATTTTATGGGAAAAATTGAAGCAAAAGGAACACTTCCCATCCAATTAAAAACCAAATTTCATGAGCAGCTATAACGTATTGGGGTTGATGTCGGGCACATCACTGGATGGTCTGGACATGGCCCTTTGCCATATTTGGCAGGAAAATGGACACTGGAACTTCACCATCAAACACTCCATGGATGTTGCCTACTCCGATGAAATGAGGGAACATCTCAAAAATGCCATTTACCTATCCGAAAAAGATCATGCCCAGTTGCACCGGGATTATGGTATTTGGTTGGGGGAACAGTCCAAAAATTTTATGGAGGCGTTTGGTCCAGAGGTGGATTTTATTGCCAGTCATGGCCATACTTCCCATCACAGGCCACACGACGGCATCACTTTTCAATTGGGTGATGGACAACTCTTGGCAGATACCAGTGGCAAAAAAGTGGTCTGCGATTTCAGGACCAAGGATGTGTCCCTAAAGGGACAAGGTGCCCCATTGGTTCCCATTGGCGATAAATTGCTGTTCCATGAATATGATTTTTGTTTGAATTTGGGCGGAATCAGTAATATTTCCTTTGATAAGAATGGGAAGCGGATTGCCTATGACATCGGATTGGCCAACATGCCCTTGAATTATATTACCCATAAAATGGGTCTGGCCTACGATGAAAATGGAAAATTGGCCCGTTCGGGGAAATTGGACCACAATCTTTTACAACAACTGAACGCCTTGGCGTATTACCAGCTTCCCTACCCCAAATCCACAGGTTACGAATGGTTCACCGGCGAGATTGTTCCCTTGGTTGAAGCTTCCGGAAGTTCCGAGATTGAACTTTTGCACACCTTTATCCACCATAATTGCGAACAGATTGCCCTTTCGGTCCATAAACATCAAAGCAAATCCCAAAATAAATTATTGGCGACCGGTGGAGGGGCACTCAACCAATTCTTTGTGGATACATTACAAGAGAAGTTGGGTTCCCATACCGAAGTGGTCGTCCCGAGCAAAACATTGATCGCTTACAAAGAAGCCTTGGTCTTTGCACTGATGGGTGTGCTGCGTTTGGAAGGCCAGACCAATGTGCTGCGCTCTGTTACTGGGGCCACATCAGATTCTTGCAGTGGGGAGATCTTCCTTCCCAACCAAGGTTAAACCGCGGCCAGCTTTTTCCTTCTAGGCTTTCTCACCATCAAGAAAATGGCAAGGGAACACAGTCCACAGATGGCCAAACCAGCAAAAAGAGGCCATACACTATCTTTCACAAATTCCCCGATGAAGGTCGCAATGGGAATGGAGAGCAGGGTGGACACAAAACCATTGATGGCCGCACCTATTCCCGCAATATGGCCTATGGGCTCCATGGCAATGGAACGGAAGTTACCCCACATAAACCCAAGACAGAAGAACTGCACGGACAGAAACCCGACCAACACATAGATACTTGGATTGGGTGAGTTCAGGTACAAAAAGGAATACAACAGGGCTACCGAACAGAACACGATGGTGGCCATCAGGGACAGTTTTCGCATCCCAAAGCGCATCACCAAGGTACCGTTCAGAAAAGTGGAAAGTCCAATGGAAATGGCCAATCCTGCAAAAATGTAGGGGAACATCTCCTTCAGCGCATATTGGTCCTCAAAAATATGCTGGGCAGAACTCAGGTAGACCAAGAACGCCCCTGTGACCAATCCTGAAGTCAGTGTAAAGGCAACGGTTTCCCTATGTTTCACAAACTCCTTCAGACCATCTATAAAAACATGGCCTGTGAACGGAATCTTGTATTCGGGGTGCAAGGTCTCTGGCTGTCGCTTCCAAAACCAAAGTGCGACCACCAAGGCAAAGAACAACTGCACATAAAAAATGGCCTGCCATCCGGCAGCATCCATGATCAATTTGCCTATGGCAGGGGCCACAACAGGCACCAAAATGAAGAAAGCCACCACAAATGACATGATCTTCGCCATGTAATCGCCTTCATACGTATCTCGGATGATGGAAATGGATATGGTGCGGGGAGCGGACAGTCCTATTCCTTGGAATATCCTTCCAATGACCATGATTTCCAGTGATGGTGCATAGAGACAGATGATACTGGCCACCAAGAAAATGGTGAACCCAATATAGACCACGGGTTTTCTACCAAAACTGTCGGATATGGGGCCAAAGAACAATTGTCCCACACCCAAGCCCAAGAAAATCATGGTAACCAACAATTGGTTGTCCGTTGTGTCCAAACTGTTGATGGCCACACCGATGTTTGAAATAGCGGGCAAAATGGCATCAATCGCAAGGGCAACAATGGACATCAAGGCAGCCATCATGGCTACAAATTCAAAATGAGGTTTTTGGGTTTCTTTTTGCATGGCGCAAAATTAGGCATAGCCCATGGATCCATAAAACTTTTAAGATAGGTTTAATGATATGTTGATATAGGTTTTGTCTATGAGCGCCTTTAGTACATTTTGAAGGTTTTTTATACCAAAGCCGTCAATTAGCTTCGCTCAGTTCGGATTTGCCTCGGGTCAAGTGAAATTCCGAAGGAATTTTGTGTCGAGAAATCGAAGATTCAGCGGAGCTAATCGGTTTTGGGCTCGAAATTCTGGTTCTCGATACAATTTTTCTCTCGAAAAATTACTCGAAATGACTTTATAAATTCAATTAGTGAAAATTCGTGCCATTCGTGTCAAAACACCGCAAAACCTACAACGGAATATTACCATGCTTCTTCCATGGAGTCTGCACTTCTTTTTTCTCCAACATGGCATAGGCCTTCAACAGTTTGCGCCTTGTATCTTTTGGTAAGATCACCTCGTCAATGAAACCGCGCTCCGCAGCTCGATAGGGGTTGGCGAACTTTTCCGCATATTCGGCCTCTTTCTCCTTCAACTTGGCTTCGGGGTCATCTGAATCGGCAATCTCTCGCCTAAAAATGATCTCGCTGGCTCCCTTGGCTCCCATCACGGCAATCTCGGCACTGGGCCATGCAAAATTGAAGTCGGCACCAATGTGCTTGGAATTCATCACATCATAGGCACCGCCATACGCCTTTCGGGTGATCACCGTCACCCGTGGCACGGTTGCTTCGCTTAGGGCATAGAGCAATTTGGCCCCATGCATGATGATCCCGCTCCACTCCTGGTCCGTTCCCGGCAAAAATCCAGGGACATCCACCAAAACAAGCAATGGAATGTTGAACGCATCACAAAAACGGGTAAAACGGGCTGCTTTCTGCGAACTTCGTACATCCAATACCCCTGCCAAGAACATAGGTTGATTGGCAATGATGCCTATACTTCGTCCTCCCAAACGGGCAAAACCTGTGATGATGTTTTCCGCAAAGTCCTTATGGATCTCATAGAACGTGTCGTTGTCGATGACACCCTGGATCACATCGTGCATATCGTACGGCTTGTTTGAATTATCGGGCACAATGGTGGTAAGCTGCTCCCGAAGCTCATCACCAAGCTCATACGGTTTTATTTTGGGCCGTTCGGTATTGTTCTGGGGCAGGTAGTCCAACAATCGTTTGATATCGTCCAAGCAAGTGGCATCGTTGGAAGCCGTCCGGTGTGCCACGCCCGACTTCGCTGCGTGTGTGCTGGCCCCTCCCAATTCTTCGGAAGTGACCTCTTCATTGGTCACCGTTTTCACCACATTCGGGCCTGTGACAAACATATAGCTGGTCTCCTCTACCATCACAATAAAATCCGTCATGGCCGGGGAATAGACAGCACCACCCGCGCAGGGACCCATAATGGCCGAAACCTGTGGAATCACGCCCGAAGCCTGCACGTTTCGGTAAAAAATATCGGCATAACCTCCCAAAGACCGTACCCCTTCCTGTATCCTTGCCCCTCCGGAATCGTTCAGCCCCACAATGGGCGCCCCGACCTTCATGGCCAAGTCCATCACCTTACAGATTTTTTCGGCATGGGTCTCGGACAAGGCACCACCAAAGACCGTAAAATCCTGGGCATATACATAGACAAGCCTTCCGTTCACAGTGCCATACCCTGTCACCACCCCATCCCCGTAGTAGATTTCCTTGTCCATCCCAAAATCTTTGGTGCGATGGGTGACCAAGGCCCCCATTTCTTCGAAGGAACCTTCATCCAAAAAGTAATGGACCCGCTCACGGGCTGTCAATTTTTTCTTTTGATGCTGCTTTTCAATTCGCTTTTCCCCACCTCCCAAAAGGGCTTGGGCCATTTTTTCCTGAAGCGTCTTTATTTTATTGTCCATTGGGTTCAATTTGATGGCAACCGTACTGTTTTTTTATCTTCCAAATACTGATAGAGTGCAACCAGTGCAGCTACTTCGGCTTGTTTGGCATTGCGCTCTTTGATGTCGTCCGGGGCATAATGGTTTTTCACAAAGTGGGTGTCAAAATTGCCCGAACGAAAGGCTTCATGGGCAAAGACAAAACTCCCGAATGGTAATGTGGTCTGCACTCCCTTCACCTTGTATTGCTTGATGGTGTCCAGCATCAGCGCTATGGCCTCTTCCCTCGTTTTACCATAGGTAATGAGCTTGGACAGCATGGGGTCATAATAGATGGGCACGTCCATGCCCTCCTCAAAACCATCGTCCACACGGATGCCTTGTCCACTGGGCGGCCTATATATTTCCAAGGTGCCCACACTCGGCAAAAAATCGTTCAAAGGGTCTTCCGCATACACCCGAAGTTCCACGGCATGCCCATGGATTTTCAGGTCTTCCTGCTTCATGGGCAGTTCTTCCCCACGCGCCACGCGAATCTGCAATTCCACCAGATCTACTCCTGTGATCATCTCGGTAACGGGATGTTCCACTTGCAAACGGGTGTTCATTTCCAAAAAATAGAAATTGTGGTCGGCGTCCATCAGAAATTCCACTGTACCAGCCCCTATATAATCGCAGGCCTTGGCCACTTTGGTCGCTGCCACGCCCATTTTTTCCCTCAGTTCCGGGGTCAAGATGGAGGAAGGGGCCTCTTCCACCACTTTTTGGTGCCGTCTTTGCACGCTGCATTCCCGCTCAAAAAAGTGAAGGACATTCCCGTGGGTGTCCGCCATCACCTGTACTTCGATATGTCTGGGGGACTTCACATATTTTTCCAAGAACACCGAACCATCCCCAAATGCAGAGGTAGCCTCACTGATGGCACGTTTCATGCCCGATTCCAACTCCTCTTCCTTCTCCACAATACGCATTCCTTTGCCCCCACCGCCTGCGGATGCCTTGATCAGAATGGGATAGCCCACCTCTTTTGCAATCTTTTTGGCCTTGGTCACATCGGTAATGGCCTCATCTATACCGGGAACCATGGGAATGTCGTAGGCCTTGACCGCTTCTTTGGCCGCCAATTTGCTCCCCATCATTTGGATGGCCTTGGATTTGGGACCAATGAAAGTGATTCCGCTTTTCTCGACAGCTTCGGCAAAGTCAGCGTTCTCGCTGAGGAAACCATATCCGGGATGGATGCCATCCACACCAAGCGCCTTGGCCACTTCAATGATCTTGTCCCCCCTCAAATAGGATTGGTTGGAGGGCGCCTCACCAATGCAAACAGCCTCATCGGCAAACTTTACATGGGGTGCGTTCCTGTCCGCTTTTGAAAACACGGCCACAGTTTGTATGCCCATCTTTTTGGCGGTTTTCATCACACGGACCGCAATCTCGCCGCGGTTGGCTATCAATATCTTTCTCATCATTCAAACGCTATCAACAATTGTTTTTTATCAACCGTATCACCTTGCTTCACGGCCACCTGTTTCACCACTCCCTTTCTCGGCGAAGTGATGATGTTTTCCATCTTCATGGCTTCCAAGACCAACAGTTGATCTTCTTCATCCACCTCTTGCCCTACTTTTACCAAAATATCCAAGATGAGGCCGGGCATGGGCGCGGAAATGGAGTCGATGTTCTTGGCCCCGTTGGTAGCAAAACCCATTTTCAGAATGAGTTCATCCAATGGCGTGTGGATGGATGCCGTGTATTCATTTCCGTTGACTGAAATGGTATAGGTGCCCTCATTGTAATTGGATTGCAAGATTTCGATGGTGTAGGATTGCCCTTTATGGAGCAAATGAAAGCTAGTTTTCCCCGTTTTGATCAAATCCAATGCGGCAATTTGTTCATGGGAGAACGCAAAATCAACATTCTCGCCCACCTTTACCGAGTACGAACTGTCCATAGCGACTTTCTTTGGTTAGTTGGATAAATATAAGGGTAATGGTTTGGAATTGCACAAGACATTCCGGTTATCCTATTGTTATGATCTGCGGATGGACATCATTTTACCCGCTTGGGAACGATAGGATGGCAACAGATATATTCAAATGTTTATTTTTGGGGCTAAATTGGTTCGTATGCTGATCTTAGGGATTGCCGGGGGCACCGGGTGTGGAAAAACGACAGTGGTCAATCAAATTGTTGACCAACTTCCTAAAAATGAGGTAGGTGTCATTTCGCAGGACTCGTATTACAAAGACCTTTCCCATATGGAACGAAAGGAGCGGGGAAAGGTCAATTTTGACCATCCGAACTCCATTGATTTTGACCTTTTGATCTCCCATATGATGCAGTTGAGGGAAGGCAAGACCATTCAGATGCCGGTATATTCCTTTGTGGAGGAAACACGTTTGGAAGAGACCGTACCCACCCCGCCCCGAAAGGTGATGATCGTAGAGGGCATTTTGGTGTTGAGCAATCCAAAACTTCGCGATCTGTTCGACATCAAAATATTTGTGCATGCCGACTCCGATGAGCGGTTGATCCGCAGGTTGCAGCGCGACATCAGGGAACGGGGGCACGACCTGGACAAGGTGCTCACCCGCTACCAGACCGCCGTAAAGCCCATGCACGAACAGTTCATTGAACCTTCCAAGGAGTTTGCGGACATCATCATCCCGAACAACCACTACAACACGGTGGCCGTGGATATTGTACGGACCATCATCAACAATAAACTGGCATAGCCATGGGCCTGAAGGAATTAAAGCAGAAAAAATGGTTCAAAGTCTTTACCAATACGTATATTTTGGTACTGACCATTTTTGTGATATGGATGGCCTTTTTCGACACCAACTCCCTATTGATCCACATGGAGCTGCGGAACGAGATCAAGAAACTGGAAAAACAGAAGGATTTCCTGAAAGATGAAATTGCAAAGGACAAGGAGATCCTTGAAAAGATGTCGGACAAAAATGAATTGGAAAAACTGGCCCGCGAAAAATATTACATGAAAAAGGAAAAAGAGGAAATCTTCCTTATCGAGTACGAGGACAGTTTGAAAAACAAACAAGATGACTGACAGTGGCCTATTTGATGAATTTCCCGAAATTTCCGCCAAACAGTGGAAACAGAAGATCCAATATGACCTAAAAGGGGCAGACTATAACGACACCCTCGTCTGGGAATCGTTGGAGGGCATCAAGGTAAAGCCCTTCTACCACTCGGAGGACATGGAAAGCACCAAGACCTTTGCCCTACCCGAAGGCCATACGTGGCAAATTGCAGAGAACGTCTATGCCGGAGACCCCAAAAAAGCGAATGCAAAGGCCTTGGATGCCCTCAAAAAGGGAGCTGGCAGCTTGATCTTTACCATTCCCGACCCAAAAACAGATTTCTCGGTCCTGCTTGCCCATATCGATTTGGAAAAGACCCCGGTCCATTTCAATTTCGGGTTTTTGGACGTGGAACCCATCAAACGGCTATTGTCCGTCACCGGTGGCCAAAAAGCGAATATATTTCTCAACTTGGACATCATCGGGCATTTGACCAAAGATGGAAACTGGTACCACAATCTGGAAAAAGACCATGAACTGGTCGGGGAAATCAACGCATTGGGCAACATTCCGATAGTGGGCGTCGATGTTTCCCATTACCAAAATGCTGGAGCGAACCGGATTCAGCAACTGGCCTATGGGTTGGCCCATGCCCATGAGTACCTGAACCATTTTGTCCCATCGGGAGCAGTTGAAGAGTCTTTTCCAATCGTGTTCAAAGTGGCCGTGGACGGCAACTATTTCTTTGAAATAGCAAAATTGAAGGCATTGCGTTGGCTCTGGAACACGTTGGCTGTTGCATACGGTTTAAAAAATGACTGCCATATCCTTGCCGTGCCCACCAAACGGAACAAGACCCTATATGATTATAACGTGAACATGCTCCGTACCACTTCCGAATGCATGTCTGCCGTACTGGGCGGTGCCGATACGATATGCAACCTTCCCTATGATGCCATTTACCACAAGGACAATGAGTTTGGCAGCCGTTTGGCCCGAAACCAATTGTTGTTACTGAAAGAGGAGAGTTATTTTGACAGTACTTCAAATGCGTCGGAAGGAGCTTACTACATCGAATCGTTGACCCAACAACTGGCAGAAAAGGCCTTGACGCTCTTCAAACAGATAGAGGCTTCAGGGGGATTTTTGGACGCCTTGAAAAAAGGGACCATACAGCAAAAAATCAAGGAAAGTGCCGCAAAGGAACAACAGCTTTTTGATGAGGGGAAGATTATATCATTGGGAACGAACAAATACCAGAACCCCCAAGATCGTATGAAAGATGATCTGGAGCTGTATCCCTTTGTGAAGACACAGTCCCGAAAAACTATCATTGAACCCATCATTGAAAAAAGATTGGCCGAAGCTATCGAACAAAAAAGATTGGACAATGAGTAGAAAGGACCTTCAACATTTGGAATTGAGTTCAGAGTTGGGTGAAACTCATAATTCAAAACCCATAACCCATAACTATAGGCATGCCAACTTCGCTGCCGGCATCTCTCCCTTCCTTCGGGGTCCCTACTCCACCATGTACGTGAGCAGACCATGGACCATCCGTCAATATGCCGGATTTTCCACTGCCGAAGAGAGCAATGCCTTCTACCGCAGAAACTTGGAGGCAGGGCAAAAAGGACTTTCCGTTGCCTTTGACCTCCCGACCCATCGTGGATATGATTCTGACAATGAACGTGTTGTCGGGGATGTGGGCAAGGCTGGGGTCGCCATAGATTCGGTGGAAGACATGAAAATTCTCTTCGACGGCATTCCGTTGGACCAAATGTCCGTTTCCATGACCATGAACGGCGCCGTGATTCCCATTATGGCCTTCTACATTGTGGCGGCACTGGAACAGGGCGTGCCCATGGAAAAACTTTCAGGGACCATCCAAAACGATATTTTGAAGGAGTTCATGGTACGGAACACCTACATCTACCCCCCCACGCCCTCGATGCAGTTGGTGGCCGACATTTTCGAGTTCACCAGCAAACATATGCCGAAGTTCAACAGTATCAGCATTTCTGGCTACCACATGCACGAAGCAGGTGCGCCTGCAGCCATGGAGCTGGCCTACACCTTGGCCGATGGGGTCGAATACATCCGGACCGGAATCAAGGCCGGCATGAAAATAGACGATTTTGCCCCCCGACTTTCCTTTTTCTGGGGGATTGGGATGAACCATTTCACGGAAATTGCCAAAATGCGTGCAGGTCGCATGCTCTGGGCCAAGCTGGTACAGCAATTTGGGCCGAAAAATGAAAAATCGTCCATGCTGCGTACCCACAGCCAGACCAGTGGATGGAGCTTGACCGAGCAAGACCCCTTCAACAATGTGGCAAGGACCACCATTGAGGCCATGGCAGCGGCCTTGGGCGGAACACAGAGCTTACACACCAATGCGTTGGACGAGGCCATTGCCCTTCCCACAGATTTTTCTGCACGTATTGCACGGAACACACAGATCTATCTTCAGCTTGAAACCCATATCACAAGAACTGTGGACCCTTGGGCCGGTAGCCATCTCGTTGAAAAATTGACCCAAGAAATCGCCAAAGAGGCCTGGGAACTCATCACGGAAATTGAAAAACTGGGCGGAATGACCAAGGCCATCGAGGAGGGTATCCCCAAAATGCGCATTGAGGAGGCAGCAGCCAAAAAGCAGGCCCGGATAGACAGCGGACAGGACATTATTGTGGGCGTGAACAAATACAAATTGGAGAATGAGGACGAGCTCCAAATTCTGGAAGTGGACAATGTAAAGGTCCGCAAGCAGCAGATGGAGCGTCTGCAACACATCAAATCCACCAGAAATACCGCTTCGGTCGAAAAAGCCTTGGAAAACATAAGGACCGCGGCAAAAAAAGCAGTGCAACAGGAGACCGACCGTGAAAATTTGTTAGCTTTAGCAGTGGAAGCGGCCAAAGAACGTGCTACGCTGGGCGAGATCAGTGATGCCATGGAGAGTGCCTTTGGACGCTACAAAGCAAAAATCCAATCCTTTTCCGGAGTGTATTCCAAAGAAATCAAGAACGACGAAAGCTTTGAAAAGGCCCGAAAAATGGCCGATGAATTTGCCGTTAAGGAAGGCCGTCGCCCCAGGATCATGGTGGCCAAAATGGGTCAGGACGGACATGATCGCGGGGCAAAGGTGGTGGCCACAGGCTATGCCGACCTCGGTTTTGATGTGGATATAGGCCCCTTGTTCCAGACCCCTTCGGAAGTGGCCAAACAAGCTGTGGAAAACGACGTGCATGTACTTGGCATCTCCTCCTTGGCCGGAGGCCATAAGACCTTGGTACCGGAAGTGGTCCAAGAACTCAAAAAAATGGGAAGGGAGGATATTATGGTGATCGTGGGCGGTGTTGTCCCCAAACAGGATTACGCACACCTACTGGAACATGGCGCCGTAGCGGTGTTCGGGCCGGGCACCAAGATCAGTGATGCCGCCATTGAAATACTCAACATTTTGATGGGCTAATGGCTTAACGATCTAATACAGATAACTTTAACTTTCTTTAACGCCCAAAGCGGCCGTTATTCACCCCTTGTTAACAAAATACATTTTCTGGCATCTTAAATAATCGTATTTTTAGCACCTAACTTACTATGAAATGGGCAAGATTATTGCTATCGCGAACCAAAAGGGCGGTGTGGGCAAAACGACCACTACGGTAAACCTTGCAGCCTCCCTTGGCGTATTGGAAAAGAAAGTATTGTTGATCGACGCCGACCCCCAGGCCAATGCAACATCTGGCCTTGGCATCGATGTGGATTCCGTGGAATATGGCACCTACCAACTTTTGGAACATACCATGAGCGTGGACGAGGTCATCATCCAGACAGATTCCCCCAATGTAGATCTAGTTCCCGCACACATTGACCTTGTGGCCATCGAAATAGAACTGGTGGACAAGGACAATAGGGAATACATGATGAAAGAAGCCCTAAAGGACCTTGGTGACCGATATGATTTTGTCTTGATCGATTGTGCCCCATCCCTGGGCCTTTTGACCCTGAATGCCCTTACTGCGGCAGATTCTGTCATGATTCCCATCCAATGCGAATATTTTGCGCTGGAAGGTCTTGGTAAGCTGTTGAATACCGTAAAAAGCGTACAAAAAATACATAACAACGACCTGGACATCGAGGGTATGCTACTGACCATGTACGATTCCAGGCTCCGCTTGTCCAACCAAGTTGTGGAAGAAGTGAAAAAACATTTTGCCGATATGGTGTTCGACACCATCATCCAAAGAAATGTGAGACTGAGTGAAGCCCCAAGTTATGGAGAGAGCATCATAAAATATGATGCCAGCAGCAAAGGTGCCTCCAATTACCTTAACTTGGCCAATGAAATTTTGAAGAAAAACAAGGAGAAAGTTTAAATGGCGAAAGCAACTAAAAAGCAGGCTTTGGGAAGAGGCCTGTCCGCCCTATTGAAAGATCCCGAGAACGATATCCAATCCGTTTCGGACAAAAATGCGGACAAGGTGATAGGAAATGTGGTGGAACTGGACATCGAATCCATAGAGATGAACCCGTTCCAGCCCCGATCCAACTTCAACGATGAAGCTCTTGAGGAATTGGCCAGTTCCATTCGGGAATTGGGCATCATCCAACCCATCACCGTTAGAAAACTGGATTTCAACAAATTCCAGCTGGTATCCGGGGAGAGAAGGTACCGTGCCTCCAAACTGGTCGGACTGGAGACCATTCCTGCCTACATCCGCATCGCCAACGATCAAGAATCCTTGGAAATGGCCTTGGTGGAAAACATCCAGAGGCAAGACCTTGACCCCATTGAAATAGCACTTTCCTATCAGCGACTGATCGATGAGATCCAGATTACCCAAGAAAAACTGAGCGATCGTGTAGGAAAAAAACGTTCCACCATCACCAATTACCTTCGTCTGTTGAAACTGGACCCCATCATCCAAACAGGGATGAGGGACGGGTTCATCAGCATGGGACACGGTAGGGCGCTCATCAACATCGACAAGAAAAAGGACCAGATCTCCATCTACGAAAAAATTGTTTCCGATGGCCTTTCCGTCCGCGATACAGAACAATTGGTGAAAGCCTACAAGGAGCCCGAAAGCCAAACGGGGGCACCGAAGAAAAAAGGCAGCAAGGATGTTCCCGGATTTGTATCCAAAAGCATTGAAGCCATCAAAGAACACCTTTCCGCAAAAGTGGACATTTCCGCCTCCAGCAACGGAAAGGGCAAGATTGTGATTCCTTTCCACTCTGAAGAGGAATTCAAGCGAATAAAAAAATTGTTGACAGGTGAATAAAAACCTCCTCTTTTTGTTCTTTGCCTTGTTGTTTCTGCACATTGGTCTTTCCCAAGAAAAAGAGGAAACAGGCAAGGAAGAACCCCAACCCCAAGAAGTGGATTCCCTGGCCCAAAATATGGAAGGCGAAGGCATCACTTTTGAGGAAGTGACCAAAAGGGAGAGCGTGAATCCACTTGCTCCCAGCAAAGCCGCATTCTACTCGGCGGTACTTCCCGGTCTTGGACAGATCTACAACAAACGCTACTGGAAAGCCCCTATTGTCTGGGGTGCCATTGGCACTGGAATCTACGTGTATTCCTATAACAACACCGAATACAAAAGAGCCAGAAACGCCTTCAAGCGACGATTGGCAGGCTTTACCGACGATGAATTTTTTGGTCGTATTTCCGATGAGGCTTTGGAGGGAGCACAGGAGAATACCCAAAGAGATAGGGACTTGGCCCTCGTGATCACCATTGCGCTCTATGCCTTTAACATCATAGACGCCAATGTGGACGCCCACCTAAAACAATATAACGTCGATGACAATCTCGCGGTTGATTTTCAACCTTATATAGATGTAAACCCCGTGACCAACCAGCCCAATTATGGAATGGCCTTGGTCGTAAAATTTTAGTGTATGAACATTGCTTTGTTCGGTTATGGCAAAATGGGTAAGATGATTGAACAGATCGCCCAAGAAAGGGGCCATACCATAGTGGCAAAAATAGACGTCGGCACGGCAGATGTGGATTATGGCGCCATGGACGTTGCCATAGATTTCAGTACGCCCGATGCCGCCTTTGAAAATATCACCAACTGTTTCAAAAACGGTGTTCCGGTCATCAGTGGCACCACGGGATGGTTGTCCCGCTACGATGAAGCCGTGGAGCAGTGCACAGAAAACAAAGGTGCCTTTATCTACGCATCCAATTTCAGTTTGGGCGTGAACATCTTTTTTGAACTGAATTCGTATTTGGCCAAAATGATGGCCCAATTGGAGCAGTACAAGGTTTCCATGGAGGAGATCCACCATACCCAAAAACTGGATGCACCCAGCGGGACCGCCATCACCTTGGCGGAAGGGATCATTGGGAACTCTTCGTACAGGGATTGGAAACTGGACACCGCAGGTGATACAACCATTCCCATAACATCAATACGGGAAGGCATGGTGCCCGGCACCCATAGCATCTGCTACGAAAGTGATGTGGACAGCATCGAGATAAAGCACACGGCACACAATAGACAGGGTTTTGCCCTTGGGGCCGTGATCGCAGCGGAATGGATCCAAGGTAAAACAGGTGTCTTTTCCATGAAGGACGTGTTAAACCTAAGCTAAAAAACGTAACAACAATTTAGGCATTTAGTCTAACAAAGAAAACTTTATATGGACGGTACACAGTGGATCATTTTTATCTTGATCATCCAGATCATCCATTTTTTGGGTACTTGGAAACTATATGTAAAAGCAGGACGAAAGGCTTGGGAAGCCGCCATTCCCGTGTATAACGGGATCGTATTGATGAAGATCATCAACAGGCCCAAGTGGTGGGTCATCTTGTTGTTCATCCCCATCATCAATTTATTGATGTTCCCCGTGGTTTGGGTGGAGACCATCCGAAGTTTTGGCAAGAATTCCTTGCTGCACACTTGGTTGGTGATCCTCACGCTTGGATTCTACATCTACTACATCAATTACGCTGAAAATGTCACCTACATCGAAGACCGTAGCCTGAAGCCCAAAACCGGTCTGGGCGAATGGGTCAGTTCCATTGTCTTTGCCATTGTGGCCGCAACCTTGGTGCACACCTATTTCATCCAGCCTTATGTGATTCCGACGGGATCATTGGAGCGCACCCTCCGGGTCGGGGACTTCCTTTTTGTGAGCAAGTTCCATTACGGTGCCCGAGTGCCCATGACCACCTTGGCCGCCCCAATGGTACACGATACACTTCCCGTTCTCAAGACAAGGTCTTACTTGGCCGATGTGGACCCCGAGACCGCCAAGACTTCCTGGATCAACAAACTGCAATTGCCCTACATGCGATTGCCCGGTTTTGAAGAAGTGAAGAAGAACGATATTGTGGTCTTTAGTCTGCCCTCGGATACCCTGTACCAATTTTTCAGGGCCGAAAAGGCCGTCAAAAAGCCCATCGACAAAAAATCCAATTACGTAAAACGTTGTGTGGGCACCCCAGGGGATTCCCTTTCCGTGGTTGATGGCTTTGTACACATCAATGGAAAAAAACTACAGCTTTCGGACAGGGCCAAACCCATGTACAATTATGAAATATATGCCAAAAATGGCGTATCCAGCCGTTATTTGGAAGAAGTGGATGCATCGGACTATTTGCGAAAGTATATTGCCACGACCATAAGCGAAGCACAGTACAATGCCCTGGCCCCTTATGCCATGGGAGCCAATCGTACTAAAGATGGAAAAATAGAGCTGATCACTGAAGAAAAGGGAATCCCAACAGAAGTCATCCGACAATCAAGGCTTTCCCTGACCGAGGAGAAGCCCCTTTCCCGAATTGCCAATATGACTACCGAAATGGTGGAAAAATTGCGTCAAAACCCAGCCATTGATTCCGTAGTGATGACACTGGACCCCAAAGGTGTTTACGGCGGCTCCTTTCCGCAAAAACCCAACCTCTATCCGTGGAACAATGACAATTTTGGACCTATTTACATTCCAAAAGCGGGAACCACGGTGGAAATCAATTCCAGGACGATTCCCTTGTACAAAAAAATTATCAGGGATTACGAGCACAACGATGTCGAGGTCACAGGAGGGAAAGTGCTGATCAATGGACAAGAAGCCACTTCTTATACCTTCAGACAGGATTATTACTGGATGATGGGGGACAATCGTGACCACTCCGAGGATAGTAGAACCTGGGGCTATGTCCCTGCAGACCATATTGTGGGCAAACCTGTCTTTCTTTGGATGAGCTTTGACAATTTCACGGAAGGCATCGCCAATTGGAAACCCAGATGGGAGCGTGTCTTCACCACTGTGGGCGGTAGCGGGGAACCTGTTTCCTACCTCAAATATTTTCTGATCTTGTTGGTTGGATGGTTTGTTTTTGATTTCTTCCGAAAGCGAAAAAAGAAAAAGGCTGAATAACCCTTAATCCGTTTCCTTTGAAAATATTGCTCCACCCCACCTATTTTCCGAACGTGGCCTCTTTTGCCGCCATGGTCCAAAATGATGTGGTCTGGGAAGCCAAGGACAATTTTCAGAAGCAGACCTACCGAAACCGGTGCTACATCTGTACGGACAAAGGAAAACACATGCTCAACATTCCCATCAAACATGTTGGTGGTGATGAGGGCAGGCAAAAATACGCCGATGTGGAAATGGACAACAGCTATCCCTGGAAAAAACAACACTGGCGCACCTTGGAAACAGCCTACAGGACATCCCCTTTCTTTGAGTTCTATGAAGATGAGATAAGACCGCTGTATGAAGGAACCGACGTCTCTTTGTTCGAGTTCAACCTAAAGACCATCGAGGTGGTCGTCAACTGTTTGGGCGTGGAAATGCCCACGGCCAAGACCGAGAAATTCCAAGTGGATCCGACCGAACTAATAGACACCCGTTTTTTGGCAGAGGCCAAACGAGAAGGAAAAATACACTTGGAACCTTACCCACAAGTGTTCGATGATCGTCATGGCTTTATCCCCGACCTGAGCATATTGGACCTTTTGTTCAATGAGGGCACCAATGCCCTTACCTACTTAAAGAACCAATCTTTGGATTTTCCCCATGCTTAGGCACGTGGTCCATTATGGCATCCATTTTCTGGTGCCCATTCTTATTGCCGTTTGGTTTTTCAAGGGGAATCGACTGCAAATTGCCTTGATCTTGTTGGCAGGCATTCTTATCGATGTGGACCATCTGTTGGCAGAGCCGTTATTCGACCCAAACCGTTGCAGTATCGGTTTTCATCCCTTGCACAGCTATTGGGCCATAATGGTGTATTGCATCCTACCCTTTTTCAAACCCACTAGGATCATTGGTCTAGCGCTCATCATCCACATTGTGGCGGACATGCTGGACTGTCTATTGATGTGAACTGAGGCGTAGCGTGGCCATCACAGGGTAATGATCGGACAGTTTTTTATCGAAATTTTCATGATCCAAGATTTCCAAATCGGGATCCGTCAAGATATAGTCTATCCGGATCGGGGTCCTGAAGAGATCATAGGTTCGTCCAAACCCTTCTCCTTTCTCCAAAAAAGTATCTTGCAGATTCCCCCTGACCATTTTATAGATATTTGAAAATTGGGTGTTATTGAAATCTCCACATACAATGTTCGTAAAAGGACTCTTCTCAATATGTTCCCTAAAAATTTTTGCCTGTTCCAGTTGCTTGGTGAAGGTGTTCACCAAACGCCTGTACGCTTTTTCAGACTTGTCCCCATCCGAAAAGGAAGCTGCACTCGGCACAATACTGAATGATTGCAAATGGATATTATATACCCGTATTGTGTCCTTTCCATGGGCAATATCAGCATAAATAATATTATTGATCGTTCCTGGCAAATCCAGCGAACCATTTCCCACTATGGGATATTTTGAGAAAATCGCTTGGGTGGTCCGCCCAGTTGAGTAGGGAGTTTCGCTTCTGTAAGGATATTGGCGCAATTGGCGATGGCGAATTCTATTGTGCTCTTGGATGCAAAGGATGTCTGGGTCTTTTTCCTTTACAAAATTGATTATACTGTCACCAATGCCAGGTTGCTTGATCCATCCGTTCTTATTGAAGCCCCAAACATTGTAGGTCATTATCTTCAGATCAGTGGTCTTTGCCTCCACCTGATCATTATCTCCAAATCCATAGAAAAATCCAAAGGAGATATATCCTATGAGCAATGCCGATATGGAATAAACTGCTCTTTTCCTTTTTTTGAACAACCAATAGAGCAAAAACAACAAATTAAGGATAAAAAGAAAAGGTACGAAGAGGCTCAACACCGAGAGAACAGGTATTGGCTGGAACGGCAAAAAGGAAAAAATGGATATGATGCCCAATAAAAGGGCAATCAAAATATTGATGCCGAGAATTATCCTATCCAGCATTGATGGTGATTTTTTTATACATCAATCTTCCTTACCTGCTTTAAACAAAAAGTCTTTTTCCTCTTTGGACAGACTCTCGTAGCCCGACTTGCTGATCTTGTCCAGAATGGTATCGATTTTGCGCTGCCTGGCCTGCCTATCATAATCTGCCTGACTGTCCGCGGCAGTGTTTTTTCTATACACGGTCTTCATCGAGGCCTTTTTTTCCTTTGGTTTGAACAGTTGCCCGATGGAATTCCTCAGCTTGGTGAACCCAGCACCAATATCATTGCCATTGAGCAATTGTCGGGCATACATATAGCCCAAAAAAGCACCGCCCAAATGGGCCAAACGCCCCCCAATATTTCCACCATAAGGTATCTGGATCAAATCCACCAGAACGAAGAACACCCCAACATACCATAATTTGATGTTGAAGAAAATCACCCTGACCTCTTGATTTGGGATATACGCACAGACAAAGATCAGCACGGCCGTCACCCCTGCCGATGCGCCGATCAACGCAGTATTGGTGTTCAACAGGGTCGGGAATACATTGTAACTGAGCAGAAAGACCAATCCTCCCACAATGACACCCAAAAAATATACGTTGATGAACTTTTGGGCGTCAAAAAGGTTCAGGAAGATGCGACTCGCAAAATAGAGCATGAGCATGTTCCAAAAGATATGCCCCAATCCCGCATGAAAAAAAGAGTAGGTGACCAAAGACCATGGTTGCCCTACAAATTCCAAAAAGTCCTTGGGCAAGTGGAACCAGTGGGACACCGAATGGCCCAACAAGGCTGTTGACAATCCGTCCAGAATAAAGATCAGGACATTGACAACAATCAGTTTCTCAGCAATGCTGAGTCGGGCAAATTGATATTGAAGTCCGCCATTCGTCATAGATCAATCCCATCTTCTATTGTTGAACTGGTTCTTTTTCCAGTACCACATCATTATAAAACCAATCAGGGCACCACCGATATGCGCAAAGTGTGCCACTCCCGTGTTCACGTTCCCTATACCAAAAATCAGATCCACTGCGATCAGTATGGGCACAAAATATTTTGCCTTGATGGGAACGGGCAGGAAGATGAGCATCAACTTGGCCTCGGAATACATAAAGGCAAATGCCACTAAAATACCGTAAATAGCTCCCGAAGCGCCTACTACCGGAGTGTTGAATGCAGTCAGCATGGCATCTATCGTACTTTTAGGGGCCAAATCATACCAACCAGGACTGTATTGCCCATTGACCAAAATATCCAAAACCTGAGTCCTGACAATGCCAGCTCCTTCCAAAGCACTCAATCCTTCGTTGAAAAGGAAATAATTTACGCCGGTATGCAGTGCAGCGGACCCCAATCCAGCGGAAAAATAGAAGAACAGGAACTTTCCCTTTCCCCATACCTGCTCCAAAGGCGTTCCAAAGGCCCACAAGGCGTACATGTTGAACACAATGTGCATCAGGTTACCGTGCATGAACATATGGGTGACCACTTGCCACCATTGAAAGTTGTTGTTCTTGGGAAACCAGAGCGACATCCATTGGTACATCTGATCCCCATATAGTTGTGTGGCAAAAAACAAGATCACGTTAACGATCAACAAATGCTTTACTGCCTCGGTCATTCTACCCATCTAACTGAATTTTTTATCGATATCCCCTTCGGAGATAATAGTGTACGTTAATTTCTGGAACGGACTCAAAGAGGGTTCCTTACATGCGAACAGGTTGTCCAAAAGGGCCAACTGCGATTCTTGGTCCAAAACCTCGCCGGTCCGTACCGCCAAGTTCTTGGAAAGCACTTTGGCCAAGACCTCTGCCTGCGAAACGGAACCGTCACTGAACCCTTCCGTATAATCTGCGATGAGGCGGTCCAATACCGTGCCAATCCCACTTTCGGGGACGACCAAAGGCACACCTGTCACTTTTACAGTCTCCTGTTCCAGACTTTCAAAGGCAAAACCGATGTTTGTCAGGCTTTCCTTGATCTCGTTCAGAACGACCAGCTCCTGCTTGTTGAAGGTCAGTTCCATGGGAAACAACAGTTGCTGGCTCAAACCTTCCTTCACCGTGATCTCCCCTAAAAATTTTTCAAAAAGGATGCGTTCATGTGCCCTGTTTTGATGGATAACGAGCATTCCGGACTTCACCGTGCTCACCACATATTTTCGTCGAAGTTGAAACGTGGAGGCCAAATGCCCTGTCCCGTCTTCCGGATACAAAGTGCCCTGCTCGTCACTTTCCGATTCGATGACCACACTGCTGAAACCTTCAATATCGGTGCTTTTTTCCAGTCCTTCGTACAGCCCCTCCCAACCCTTGACGCTGGTTTTTTGATAGGTTCCACCACCCGTGTTTCTTCGCTCTGTCGTTTGCTGAAAGGGATTGAAACTGGCATCCACGGTAACCTTGGGCAAGGTCGCCCCCTTTTCCTTGTACGAATAGGGCGTGTCCAGATTAGGGTCATGCTCAAAATCAAGTACCGGGGCCACATTGAACTGTCCCAAGCTATGCTTTATGGTCGATCGGAGAATGGCATATAGCGTGTTCTCGTCATCAAACTTCACTTCTGTTTTTGTGGGGTGGATATTGATGTCGATGGAAGACGGGTCCACTTGCAAGTACAGAAAATAGCCCGGGTACAGATCCGATTTGATCAAACCTTCAAATGCGGCGACCACGGCATGGTGCAAATACGGACTTTTGATGAATCTGCCATTGGCAAAAAAGAACTGTTCGCCCCTGCTCTTCTTGGCAAATTCGGGCTTACAGACAAATCCTGAGATTTTGACCACCTCCGTTTCCTCCTGCACAGGCACCAATCGACCGTCCATTTTGCTGCCAAAAATATGGGCAATGCGCTGACGGTGCTTTGCCGATGGCAGGTTGAAGATATCCGAACCATTATTGTAGAAATGGAACTCGATATCCGGGTGCACCAAGGCCACTCTATGAAACTCATCGGTGATGTGACGGAGTTCCACTTGATCGGATTTCAAAAAATTTCGTCTTGCGGGTATATTGAAGAAGAGGTTTTTCACTGAAATGGAAGTCCCCTTTGGGGATGCCACAACCTCTTGGGAAACAATTTTACTCCCTTCTATTTTTATGTGTGTACCCACCTCATTGGATGCCGTCCGCGTATGCATATCCACATGGGCAATGGCCGCAATGGAGGCCAGGGCCTCACCTCGGAAACCCTTGGTCTGCAAATTGAACAGGTCCTGCGCAGAGGATATTTTGGAAGTCGCGTGACGCTCAAACGACAATCGGGCATCGGTTTCACTCATCCCAACACCATCATCGACCACTTGGACGAGGGTCTTTCCGCCATCCTTGATGATCAATTTGATGACCTTGGCACCGGCATCGATGGCATTTTCCAAGAGTTCCTTGACCACCGAAGCAGGCCGTTGGACCACTTCCCCTGCTGCAATCTGGTTGGCAACATGGTCTGGCAAAAGTTTGATGATGTCAGCCATTAGGGATTCAGGAATATCGATAGGTCGAAGTCGATGATAAAAAGGAACAACAACACCAATATGCCCACAATAATGAGAAGGCGCAGTTTCAGGTTCTTGTCCCCTTCTGTTTTCAGATCGTCCATTGCCGATGAAAACTTATTCTTGAGCCCTCTATTGGTATGTGCCGTACTTCGAAACTTATCCAGTTTGTGTTCTATTTTATACGGATTGCCCTCCCCCTTGTAGTAGCGCGGTGAATAATCAAATGATTTATTTTTCCTAAGTTTTAAGGGGTTTCGCATAACATCCTTCTCCGTATCACCTCAAAGGTACTCAAAATAGAAAAAAGGCGTTGGACGGTGCTGCCAAAAAATGTTAACAGGGGAGAGATAAGCTCAAGTACAAGTTAAAGTTTCAAGTTCAACAATCCAACCATCCAAAAGTTAACTTGATAGAAGACAGCCCATATATGTTCTTGAACTTGATACTTGTACTTGAGCTTATTATTTCCCCAATACTGCCATTTGGATGGCCGCTATGGCCGCTTCCGTGCCCTTATTGCCGTGTTTGCCCCCACTCCTGTCCTTGGCCTGCTGAAGATTGTCATCGGTCAGGACACAGAAAATGACAGGAACGTCATAGGCCACGTTCAGATCTTTGATGCCCTGCGCCGTGGCACTGCACACAAAATCGAAGTGACTGGTCTCCCCACGGATGACACTGCCTATGGCGATGACGGCATCCACTTTTTGGGTATCCATCATTTTTTTGCAGCCAAAAGTGAGCTCAAAACTGCCGGGAACATCCCACACCAATATGTTTTCGGGAAGTGCCCCACAATCCAAAAGGGCTTCTTTGGCCCCTTCACAAAGGGCTCCGGTAATCTCTCCGTTCCATTCCGAAACAACAATCCCAAACCGAAGGTCCTTCGCATTTGGGATTTTGTTTTTATCGTAAGTGGATAAATTTTTGTTCGCTGTGGCCATAGTTTAGTTTTGGGCCATTCCGATCAGGGCTTCGACGCCATTGGCTTCTTGGGCGTTCGGATACTCCTCCTTGATGCGCTCAAAATATCCCAATGCCTTGTCTTTTTGTCCCAATTCCATGGCAACCACTCCTGCCTTGTATAGAAATCTTGGTGTGGTGAACTCATTTTCGCTATGGGCAACGGCCTTTTCGTAGTAATCCAAAGCATCTTCGGACTGGTTCAACTGTGAAAAAGCATCACCGATCCCGCCTTTGGCCATGGCTCCCATGATATCGTCTTCGGATGAAAAGCTTTCCAAATGGGAAATGGCCTCATCGTATTGCTGAAGGTTCAAATAGGTCATTCCAGCAGAATATTTGGCCAAATTGGCCGCTTTGGTCCCGCTGTATTCCTCAATGATATCCAAGAAACCATATTTACCCTCGGCACCGTTGAGCGCCAATGTAAACAGGGAGTCCTTTTCGGTCTCGCTGTTCAATGCTTGGTCAAAATATTGTTGTGGGTAGAAAAGCTCGTTGGCCGCAGAAGCCTCTTTGGGCTTTTGGATGAACTGGTGGTAACCCAAATAGGCAAGCACCCCAATGGCAACGGCTCCAATGACCCCCAAAATATAGTTTTGGTTCTTTTGTACCCATGCCTCGGTGCGTGATGCACCTTCGTCCAGCGTGTTGAACACTTCCGCCGTTGTGCTCTCGTGTTCTTCTATCTGAGCTTCTTCTGCCTTATTTTTTGGCTTAAAGCCTCTCTTCTTGTATGTTGCCATCCGTCATTTAATTGGTCGCGCAAAAATAAAGTTTTTATCCAAAACCAAAAGGTAATTTATTCGTTATTTTTGGAACCCTTAACGGAATACCGATCAGAAAAACCCACTTTGTCCCTTTAGATTTTTATGTTTTTAAGACATTTATCTTTAGTCAATTACAAAAACTTCGACTCCAAGACCCTGGAGTTCGACCCAGTCATCAACTGCTTGGTGGGCGATAACGGCGTGGGAAAAACGAATATTCTGGATGCCATTTACCACCTCTGTTTCGGTAAGAGCTATTTTAATCCGGTGGCCACACAGAACATCAAACACGACACTGATTTTTTTGTGGTGGAAGGTGAGTTTGAAAAGGAGGGAAAAACGGAAAAAATCATCTGCAGCTTCAAAAAAGGGACCAAAAAGGTCATCAAACGCAATGGAAAACCCTACGAAAAGTTCTCCGAGCATATTGGCTTTTTGCCCTTGGTGATCATTTCCCCTTCGGACCGCGACCTTATCCTTGAGGGCAGCGAAACCCGTAGGAAGTTTATGGACGGCGTTATTTCACAATCGGACAAAGTTTATCTACAGAACCTCATCAAGTATAACAAGGTTTTGGTACAGCGCAATTCCCTGTTGAAATACTTTGTGGCCAATCGCACCTTTGACCCGAACACCCTTTCCATTTATAACGAACAATTGCATGGACTGGGGACGGAGATCCACAAAAAACGTAAGGAATTCATGTCCGCTTTTGTGCCCATTTTCAAGGAGCAGTACAGTCATATCTCGGAAAAGGAAGAACAGATCATGCTCTCCTACGAAAGCCCGCTCTCCGAAGGTCCACTCTTGAAACTTTTGGAGGACAATGTGGAGAAAGACCGTGCCCTGCAATACACTTCGGTGGGAGTGCACAAGGACGACCTGGACTTTACGATCGCGGGACATCCCATCAAAAAATTCGGGAGCCAAGGCCAACAGAAATCCTTTTTGATCGCCCTGAAACTGGCCCAATTCCATTTCATCAAGGAACAGGCGAACACCACGCCCATCCTGTTGCTGGATGATATTTTTGACAAACTGGACGAGAACCGGGTCTCCCATATTGTGGGCTTGGTGAAGAACGACAATTTCGGTCAGATCTTCATCAGCGACACGCATGCGGAGCGCACGGAAAATGTGGTAAAAACCATCCATCAGAGCTATAAAATCTTTACCTTGTAACATGCGCCAGATTTTTCCTTTTATATTGCTATTGATGCTCATGGGCTGCAAAAAAACCGCTGTGGCCGAGGCGGACCTACAGTATCTGAACGGATATTGGGAGATTGCCGAAGTGGAATTTCCGGATGGCTCCAAAAAGCAGTACTCGGTCAACCCCAGCATCGATTTCATCAAATTGAAGGATGGCGAAGGGTTCCGCAAAAAGATGCAGCCCCAGTTTGATGGCTCCTACGACACCTCGAACGATACGGAGTTCTTCACCGTATCGGCAAACCAAGAGACCTATACGCTGCGCTACAAAAATGAGTTCAGCGAATGGGAGGAAAAATTGGTGTCCGCGGATTCCCTTTCGTTTTCGGTGACCAACGAAGAAGGGGTCACCTATTCCTACAAGCGGTTCCAACCTATCCAAATTCCGAAGTAATGGCCAAACGGAACAACTCCCATCTGCCACTGAGCGAAGCCTTGAACGAGTTCATCAAGGAAAACAAGCTCCAAAAAGGCATGGACAAGGTGGATGCCCGCGAGGCATGGACCAATCAGATGGGCAATGGGGTGAACAACTACACTACGGCCGTGGAACTCAAGAACGAGACACTCTACGTCTCGCTTTCCTCCTCCGTGCTCCGGGAAGAACTCAGTTTGGGCAAGACCAAGATCATTTCCATGATCAATGAGGAACTGGGTCGGGAACTGGTCAAGAAATTGGTGCTTCGTTGATCTTGATCCTTCAACACTCATGAAAGTCATCCTATCCACAGAACGGCTCGTCATCTCAGAAGCAGAACTTTCCGATGCCACATTCATTTTGGAATTGCTGAACAGCCCTACATGGATCCAATTTATTGGGGACAAGGGAATATATACGATGGAAGAGGCGGAAAACTATATCCAGAAAAGTCTGATGGATTCCTACCAGACACACGGTTTTGGACTGCATAAGCTCTGCTTAAAGGAATCCATGGTCCCGATAGGCCTTTGCGGATTCTTGAAACGCGACTATCTGGATCATCCGGACATCGGTTTCGCCCTATTGCCAGATCATGAAGGAAAAGGTTTGATGTTGGAGGCCGGCAAAGCACTTTTGGAACATTCCCGATCCCAATTGGATTTTGATGAAGTGCTCGCCATTGTCCTTCCATCCAATGATCGATCCCGCCAATTACTGATGAAATTGGGGCTCCAAGAAATTGGAAAAGTGACGCCGAAGGGAAGCCATGCGGAACTGCTGCTATTTTCCAATAAAAAAAGCCACTCCAATGGAGCGGCTTCTTCTTGATATCTTTGGTTCAAATTAGAACACTTCCCTTCCCGAAAAATGGAAAGCACCTTCAATGGCGGCATTCTCATCACTGTCCGATCCGTGAACGGCGTTCTCACCGATGCTGGCTGCATACAACTTACGGATAGTCCCCTCGGCGGCTTCGGCCGGGTTGGTGGCACCGATCAAGGCACGAAAATCATCAACGGCATTGTCCTTCTCCAATATGGCGGCCACAATGGGACCCCTGGTCATAAACTCTACCAATTCACCAAAGAAAGGACGCTCTCTGTGGATACCGTAGAATTCCTCGGCATCCCTTTGGCTCAATTGGGTGTACTTCATGGCCACGATCTTAAATCCGGCAGCCGTTATTTTTTCCAAAATCGCGCCGATGTATCCGTTTTCAACAGCATCTGGCTTGATCATGGTAAACGTTCTATTTCCCGTCATTTTCTTTAAATTTTGCGCAAAAGTACAGTTTTTGGAACAACGGACAAGTGTTAATAGGTTTGTTTTAACTCCTGAAGCACAGCTCCGTTATCGCCCATGATCTTCATGTGGGCTTCTTTATCCTTGAAATTTAGGTCGATGATCCCGTAACTTTTATCGGAAACCACCTCACCTACCCTATAGCTATTAGGTTCCCCACTGAAGGATGCATAGGAATGGGTGAGCCCACTGCTCGTAAAATCCACCAAGGGATAGGGCAATCCAGTGACAGTGCTCCTTGAAAATTCAGAGATGTGACGGTCCCCGGACAAAATGATGACCCCCTTCGCCCCTGATTCCACAATCATGGTTTCCAATTTTTCGACCTCATGCGGAAAATTGCCCCAAGTCTCAAAACCGTGCTCCCCGGACAATATCTGTATACTGGACATGATCAGGTTAAAATCCGCATCGGAATTGGCCAACTCGCCCTGCAACCAGTCCCATTGGACATTCCCGAGTATGGTGGCCCCATCCTCGATATTGGGCTTATACCTTCTTTTGGGGTCTTCGTCCCTGATCAGGTCACTTCGGAAATATCGGATATCCAAAACGATGATCTTCACTTTTCCCTCAGGTAGTTCAAATTCGTGCGAGGCATAGACTCCTTCGCGGGTTCTTCGCTCACTGTCCGAAGGCACTCCCATAAAATCCAAGAACACCTGCTGACTTTCCTTTTTCACGGCAAATCCGGAGCCTCCATCGTTCAGCCCAAAATCATGATCGTCCCAAGTCCCGATAATGGGAACCTCTGCCTTCAATCGGGCATAGCCCTGCACCGTATCCTGCATCGCATAAATGGCCCTGATCCTGTCCACATCGTCCGTATCGGCATAGACAATATCACCTCCCCAAACCCAGACATCCGGGTTTTCGACCAGTACATCGTCCCAAAACGGGTTGGGTTCCTGGGGCATGTTGCAGGAGCCAAAGGCCACCACAAAATCAGGCCGTTGCTTTTCTTTTTCCAATGGTTGTTTCCCATCTTTCCTTTTGCATCCCATAAAAAGGACCACAAGGACCAGCAAAACGGAAGTGTGCTTCATCGTCAGTGTTTAGAGGTTCAAAAATAAGGATATTGCCAGTTACCTCTATATTATATTATTGTATATTTGGCCGCATGAATTCAGCGGATATCACGACAGTAAAGTCGATACTTTCCCAGCCTCAAAAAATTGTGATCGTTCCTCATAAAAACCCCGATGGCGATGCTATCGGCTCTTGCTTGGCACTCTATGGGTTTTTGAAGGGAATGGGCCACACGGCCCATGTAATTGCCCCTAACGATTACCCCAAGTTCCTGAAATGGATGCCCGGCAACGAGACGGTCATCAATTACGAATGGGAGACCCAAAGGGCCCAGCGATTGTTGGATGAATCTTCCTTGATCTTCACTTTGGATTTCAACGACCTGTCCAGGGTTGGACAGATGGAATCCGCACTGAGGCAGGCCAAGGCCGATTTCATCATGATAGACCATCACCAGCAACCTGGTGATTATGCCAAGGTGACCTATTCCGATGTCAGCATGAGCTCCACCTGCGAGATGGTCTATAATTTCATCTCTTTTTTGGGCGGAGCCGAGCAGGTGACCAAGGAAATTGCCACTAACCTTTACACGGGCATCATGACCGATACGGGTTCCTTCAAGTACCGGTCCACATCGAGCAAAACCCACCGCGTAGTGGCGGAGCTGATAGACAGGGGCGCAGAGAACATGGAAATCCACAGACAGGTGTTCGATACCAATTCGCCTTCCAGATTGCATTTGTTGGGCGTAGCCCTGAGCAATATGGTTATCTTGCCCGAATATCGGACGGCATACATCACCCTAACGCAGAACGAACTGGATGCCCATGATTTCAAGAAAGGGGACACGGAAGGATTTGTGAATTATGGACTTACCTTGGAGGAGATTGTTTTTGCATTGATCTTTATTGAAAACAAGGAAGAAGGCATTATCAAAATCTCCCTACGTTCCGTGGGTGACTTTTCGGTGAACGAATTTGCCCGAAAGCATTTTCAAGGGGGCGGGCACGACAATGCCGCAGGTGGCAAAAGTGACCTGGGCATGGAAGAGACCATCGAACAGTTCAATGCCATCCTGAAAACCTATAAAAGCCGATTGAACCCATGAGAATTGTCCTTTTATGCATAGCCGTAATCGCTTTTGCAAGCTGCAAAGGCCCTGAACCACGAAAACCCGTGGAAGTAAAATCCGGCAGCTTCTACAAGGAATCCATAGAACGAAGCAAACAATTGTTGGCCAAGGAAGAGGAAATGATCAAAGAACTCATGGCCAAGGACACGCTTCACGAATATAGCTCCAGTCCCAATGGTTTCTGGTACTATTTTGAAACAAAAAACGATACGGCCACCTATTTGCCCAAATCAGAGGACCAAATCTTGTTTTCCTATAATCTGATGTCGTTGCAAAACGACACCATCTATACCGCCGAGCAAATTGGCCCAACATCGCATGTGGTGGACAAGCAGCAATTGTTCCCGGGGCTCCAAAATGCGGTGAAACTACTCAAAATCAACGAGAAGGCCACATTTATATTCCCCTCATTGCAGGCCTATGGCTATCAAGGGGACAATAAGGCCATCGGCCCGCGGACGCCATTGAAATCTTCGGTGGAACTACATACGATCATTATCCATAAAGACAGTTTAAACTAAAATCCATACATCAAATGAAACAATCACTTTACATCATAACCCTGTTCTCCTTGGTCATTTTGGGGTGCAAATCCAGCCAGCATGCTGATTTGGGAGATGGTATCTATGCCGATATCCAGACGACCAAAGGGGACATCATCATCAAACTGGAATACGAAAAGACCCCGGTCACTGTGGCCAACTTCGTGTCCTTGGCAGAAGGGAACAACCCCTTTGTGAATGACGAGTACAAAGAAAAAAAGTTCTATGACGGCATTGTTTTCCACAGGGTGATCAAAGATTTTATGATCCAAGGCGGTGACCCTTCGGGAACAGGCAGTGGAAATATCGGATATACGTTCAAAGATGAGATCCATGACTCCTTGACACATTCCAAAAAAGGCATCATCTCCATGGCCAACAGAGGCCCAAAAACCAATAGCAGCCAGTTTTTCATCACGCACAACGAAACTCCATGGCTGAACGGCAAGCACACCGTTTTTGGGGAAGTGGTCAAGGGAATCGAAGTGGTGGACTCCATCGCCAACACGGAAACTGGACCTGGCGACAGACCCAAAGTGGATGTGGTGATGAACAAAGTGGCCATTGTCCGAAATGGCAAGGAGGCCAAAAAATTTGATGCCATACAGGTAATGAACGCTTATTTTGAAGAAGAAAAGGCAGTTGAGGCCGCTTTCAAAAAAATGAAAGAGGATTGGGTCGCCGAATTTACTTCACAAATGGCCAATGCCGAAGAGACCCCTTCCGGACTGAAAATAGTCAAACTGAATGAAGGGGATGGCGAACAGCCTAAACTAGGCCAAAAAGCAATGGTGAACTATGCCGGCTGGTTGGCCAATGGCGAACTGTTCGACACCAACATTATGGAAATTGCCGAAAAGTTCAACCAAGTGAACCCTGGCAAAAGAGATCGTGGCCTATACAGCCCCTACCCTATGGATTACAGCCCGGATGCCCAATTGGCGGCAGGCTTTAGGGAAGGACTGCTCACCATGAAAGTGGGGGACAAAATACGTTTGTTCATCCCTCCGCATTTGGGATATGGCGACAATGACTATGGCCCCATTCCCGGAGGCTCCACATTGGTCTTTGACCTAGAGATTGTGGGAATCCAAGAATAAAAACCAACTATTGAACATAAAAAAAGCCGTACTTTTCCGTACGGCTTTTCCATTTATGGTCGCACCTATTTTCGCTTTATATTGATGGGACAAAAAACGAAAACTATCCTTGCCATTGCGCTTCCAATCCAAATTATATTGGTCAAATGGATGGGAAGCTATCCCCTCTTTGTCGAGAATTATTACAGTAATGGAGTATACCCCTATATCTCCGGATTGTTGCGTACCCTTTTCGGATGGATTCCCTTTTCGGTTGGGGACCTGGTCTATACCGCCTTGACCGTGATGGCCATCAGGTACTGTTACCGCCATTGGAAGACCATCAAAAAACGACCGCTTTTTTTTCTCAAAGACATCTTGGTGGTATTCTCCATTGCCTATTTTGCGTTCCATTTGCTCTGGGGACTCAACTATTACCGACAGCCCATCACATGGCGGTTGGGCATAGCACGTGAGTATACACTTGACGAATTGGTGGATTTCACCGAATATCTGGCAGAGAGGGCCAACCAGTACCAAAACGAGATTACCGGAGATACCCTTTCCCCTGTGCATATTCCCTATACCAAAAGGGAAATTTTCACCAAAACAGAGGATGCCTATCATCTTTTAAACCAAACATACCCTAGCTTCAACTACGAAACTCCCAGCCTGAAATCATCAATCTACAGTCTTCCCCTAACCTATATGGGATATGGGGGTTACCTCAACCCCTTCACGAACGAGGCCCAGGTGAACGGTCTGACGCCATTGTTCCGGCTGCCTGCCGTGAGCGGGCACGAAGTGGGGCACCAATTGGGCTATTCCGCCGAGGATGCCACTAATTTCATAGGTTTTTTGGTCACATCGCAAAGCGACGACCCTTACTTCAAATATGCAGCGTATAACCATGCATTGGGGTACTGCCTTGTGGATCTATACCAAAAAGATGAAGTCAAATACAATGAAATTTTGAACGCTCTTCACCCCGGCGTGAAAAAAAATTATAAGGAATTGGCAGATTTTTGGAAAAAATATGAAAATCCCATGGAGCCGGTCTTCAAGGCCCTGTTCAACACTTTTTTGAAGGCGAACAACCAAAAAGAGGGAATCAAAAGTTACAACTCGGTCGTTGGGTTGATGATCAACCACCAAAAACGCCTTGGGAAGCATGACTGAAACTTGTGGGGTCTGCACACTTCCTTTATATTTAGACCACTAAACTAATTCAATTCAACTTTATGAAAATTAAACTCTTGGCGCTGTCCTTCTTTTGGGGCGGTATTTCTTTGTTCGCACAAGATTATTTTCCAACAAATGATGGTGTAAAGACAAAGAACAACAACTACACGGCATTCACGAATGCCAAGATCCACGTGACACCCACACAGGTCATTGAAAAAGGGACCCTACTGATCCAGAACGGAAAGGTAGTGCAGGTAGGCAAGTCCGTGAGCATTCCCAAGAATGCCGTGATCCAAGACCTTGACGGGAAGTCCATATACCCTTCCTTTGTGGACATTTTTTCGAATTTTGGGGTAAAGGCGCCCGAAAGGGCAAATAATGCAGGAAGGTCTGCACAATATGGCCCGGAGCGAGAAGGGTTCTATTGGAACGACCACATCATGCCAGAGAACAATGCCGTGAACAGCTTCTCCTACGACTCCAAAAAAGCCGAAGAGCTCCGAAAAGCAGGTTTTGGGACAGTGAACACCCATATCCAGGACGGTATTGCAAGGGGAACGGGACTACTGGTCGCACTGAACGACGCTGGAACCGAGGCCCAAAGAATCCTTTCGGACAAATCCGCGCAATACTTTTCCTTTCAAAAAAGCGTAGCCAAAAGACAATCCTACCCCGGTTCCCTCATGGGGGCCATGGCCTTGATGAGACAATTGTACTATGATCTGGACTGGTACAACAAAGGCAATGTGGACACCAAGGACCGCTCACTGGAAGCTTTGGCAGCCAACAAGGGCCTTACCCAGATTTTTGCTGCCGGTGACAATGGAAATGTACTACGGGCCGATAAGATCGGGGACCTGTTCGGCATCCAATACGCCATTTTGGGCGGAGGCGATGAATATGAACGCATTGAGGACATCAAGGCCACCAAGGCCAAGTTGATCCTTCCCTTGAATTTTCCAGATGCCTTCGACGTATCCAATCCCTATCAGGCCGAATTCATCGCCCTCAAGGATATGAGGCATTGGAACTTGGCACCATCCAACCCTAAGGTATTGGCTGAAAATGGGGTGGAATTTTCCATCACACTACACGAATTGAAGTCCCCTTCCGACCTGAAGGAAAAATTGGCCAAGGCCATCACGTACGGGCTTTCCAAGACCAAGGCTTTGGAAGCACTGACCACAGTGCCCGCAGGCATTTTGGGCATGTCCGGCCAAATAGGATCTCTACAAACCGGCAGTCAGGCGAACTTCTTGATCACTTCCGGTGAAATTTTTGACGAAGGTACCATCCTCTACGAAAACTGGGTACAGGGAACCAAGAACATCATCCAATCCATGGACTTGGTGGACATCCGAGGGAATTATGACCTCAGCGTGAACGGCAACACCTATTCCGTGGCCCTTACCGGCTCCATAGACAAGCCCAAGGCCGAATTGAAGAAAGGGGATGATAAGATCGATTCCAAGCTGGACTTCTCCGACAACTGGTTGAATCTTTCCTTTTCAGAGGACAATATCGGTTCTTACCGTATGATTGCCCGTGTTGCCCCAGGCTCGAACGCCATTAGCGGCAAGATGGTACTCCCCAATGGGAACGAGACCATGGCCAGTTTGACCAAAACATCTCCCTTTGAGGAAAAATCCGAAGACAAGAGTAGCGAAGAGCCAGAATTGGTGGCACTCTCCTACCCCAATGTAGGTTTTGGATTCAAGGAAAAACCGAAACAGGAGAACATCCTTTTCAAGAATGCAACGGTATGGACCGGGGAAGCCATTTTGGAAAACACCGATGTATTGGTCAAAAATGGTAAAATAGACAAGGTAGGTAAAGACCTTCGCGCAGGAGGGGCCACCGTGGTGGATGCCACTGGAAAGCACCTTACCGCCGGGGTCATTGATGAGCATTCGCATATTGCCGCATTGGCCATCAACGAAGGAGGACACAACTCTTCCGCGGAAGTACGCATGAAAGATGTCATCGACCCAACGGACATGGACATCTACAGAAACCTTGCCGGTGGCGTCACCACCATTCAATTATTGCACGGTTCTGCCAACCCGATTGGGGGCCGTTCTGCCATCCTACGCCTAAAATGGGGTGAAAATGCAGATGGATTAGTATTCCCCAATGCACCAAAATTCATCAAATTTGCGCTGGGCGAGAACGTGAAACAGTCCAACTGGAACAGTTTTTCCCGTTTTCCACAGACCCGTATGGGCGTGGAACAGCTCTATACCGACTATTTCCAACGGGCCAAGGAATATGATGTCAAAAAGAAGAGTGGACAGCCCTTCCGCTACGATGAGGAAATGGAAACCCTTGCCGAAATCCTCAATGGGGAAAGGTTCATCAGTTGCCACTCCTATGTTCAGAGTGAAATCAACATGATGATGAAGGTGGCGGAAAAGTTCAACTTCCGCATGAACACCTTCACCCACATCCTGGAAGGCTATAAAGTGGCCGATAAAATGGCCGAGCACGGAGTTGGAGGTTCCACCTTCAGCGATTGGTGGGCCTACAAATACGAAGTGAACGATGCCATTCCCTACAATGCCGCCATCATGGCGAGCCAAGGAATCACCGTCGCCATCAACAGTGACGATGCCGAAATGTCCAGAAGGCTGAACCAAGAGGCAGGAAAAACCGTCAAGTATGGAGGCATGTCCGAAATCGAGGCTTGGAAGATGGTCACCCTTAACCCTGCCAAATTGTTGCATTTGGACGACCGTGTAGGCAGTATCCAAGAAGGTAAAGAGGCCGATATGGTACTTTGGAGCGATCATCCGCTATCCGTATATGCCAAAGCAGAAAAAACCTTGATCGAAGGCAAAGTCTATTTTGACCTGGAAAAGGACCAAATGCTACGGGAATCCGTGAAAAAGGAAAGAAACCAATTGATCGGCATGATGCTGAACGAAAAGAAAAATGGTGGAAAGACCCGCACGCCCGTCCAAAGCAAGAAAGAACGATTTGAATGCGAAACCCTTTAAAGTAAGATAATGAAATTTTCAGATATAAATTCAAGCAATCATTGTCCCCTTGAGGGGACTTTAGGGGTGTTTTTGAAGCGACTCACCTTCGTGGTCATGCTAGCTTTGAGTTTTACAACTTCCGCCCAGCAGACCCCTGCACCCAAACAGACCGAACAAGTTGCCATTTTTGGGGCAACCGCCCATATTGGCAATGGAGAGGTCATAGAAAACTGTACCATCATATTTGCGGATGGAAAAATCACGGCCATAGGTTCCGACCTTATGGCTCCGACCATTGGCACTATGATAGATGCCAAAGGAAAACACGTATATCCAGGCATCATTGCGCCGTCCAAGTCCCTTGGTCTGGTGGAAGTGGATGCCGTAAGGGCCACTGACGACCAAGATGAGATCGGGGAAATGATCCCACACATCAGGAGCATCATCGCCTATAACGCAGAATCCAAAGTGGTGGAAAGCATGCGTCCCAATGGTGTTCTGTTGGGCCAAGTGACCCCACAGGGCGGAACCATTTCTGGAACATCGAGTATTGTACAGTTCGATGCATGGAACTGGGAAGATGCCGCCGTGAAGACCGATGATGGTATCCATATGAACTGGCCGTCCTTCTTCAGGAGAGGTAGATGGTGGATGGGAGAAGACCGAGGCTACGTCCCCAATAAGGAATATGCCGGACAGGTAGGCGACATCGAAGTGTTCTTCCAAAATTCCAGCGCCTATGGAAAATCAGCCGAAAAGGAACGGAACCTTCCCTTTGAAGCGATGTCGGGCCTATTTGACGGCTCCAAGCATTTGTACATCCATGCCAATGGCGAAAAGGAAATGACGGATGCCGTGGCCGCCGCAAAAAAAGCAGGTGTAAAGAATGTGGTGATCGTGGGCGGCTATCGTGCCAACAAGATTGCGGATTTCCTAAAGGAAAACAATGTTCCCGTACTCGTCAACCTCACCCATTCGTTGCCCGAATATGATGATGACGATTACGACCTTCCCTACAAATTGCCCAAGTTGCTCGTGGACGCAGGATTATTGGTCGGTTTGCAGAATGAAGGTGCAGCCAATTTCCAGACCAGGAACCTACCCTTCTACGCCGGGCAGACTGTTGGCCAAGGACTGGACAAGGAGACCGCGCTGCAATTGGTGACCGGAAATACCGCAAAAATATTGGGTATCGACGATAGGTACGGCACCTTGGAGATTGGCAAGAGCGCCACCTTGTTCATCTCGGAAGGCGATGCTTTGGACATGCGCACCAATCAACTATCAAAGGCTTATATCGATGGTCGGGATGTTTCATTGGAAACCCATCAGACCAAACTTTGGAAAAGGTATATGGGCAAGTATGAAGGTGAAGGAAAATAAATCCATGGCCTAAAAAAGCAATAAGGGCGGTTTTCCAAAGAAAACCGCCCTTATTTATTTATTCCAACCCTAACTTAACTTTTGGTCAAAGGGATAAATTCCGCCCCATCAGGTTTGGTATATACATTCTCGGGTTTGGCCTCCTCGGACAGCATCACATTCTCAAAGACTACCGTACTCTTTGTATCCAACAAGGTGCGACCTTCATAATTGTACCAGGTGATGGCCTTGGGCAACAACACGCCATTGATCTCCTGCCATTCGTTGTAATGGATCCATCTAAAATTATCCGAAGGCTCCCCGGTTCGATAGGTCACGGTATATCCCAACCAGACCATTTGATGGGTCTCGGGATCAAAATGGATATAATATTCATCCTTAGATGAAGCCCCTACCCCGGTCTTGTAGCCAATCTGGATGCCCGGATAACTTTTTCCTTCAAATTCCAAGTCCTCTGCAGCGGTGTACACAATACCATCATCCGCCAAAACAAAGGGCATCGCCTGAAAATAGAACATCAAGTTGTGGTAAAATGCGGCATCTCCTTTATAGGCTTCTTGAGGATCTAGGAGCCAAGCCTGTGTCCCATCAAATCCCATGGAAAATGAGTCGGTATCCACTCTATCCCTTCGTGACCACAGATCAATGGTGTGGGTCTCGGGAAGTTCGGGATTGGGCAGCACAAAGGAAAGGGTCCGCTGATTTTTCCAGAGCTTCAGACCGCCGTGGGCATCAAAAACCTTGGAAAGTGCTTCAGGAAAGTCACGGACGGCCATTTTTTCCTCCATGGGAATCTGCGCTTCTTTTTCTTCATTTTTGGGGGACTGTTTACAGGCAAAAACGGCCAGTACAGTCAATAGGATGGTTGCTTTTTTCATGGTATAAGTTTGGTCACTTGGTCGAAAACCCCTTTTTTACATTACAGGAATGGCTATTTTTACCTTATGATGGAAACCAAACTGATCAGCAGTGTCCAAAATCCATTGGTAAAAAAAATACTGCTCCTTAAAGAAAAATCCCGGGAACGGAAGACAACGGGGCTTTTTGTAGTGGAAGGGCAGCGGGAACTGGAGCTAGCCCAAAAGGGCGGGTATCCATTGGAAACCCTGTTGTATTGTCCGGATATTTTGGATGCGTCCCAGATTCGACGTTTCCTAAAAAACCCCAATACCGAAATTATACAGATCACAAAACCTGTCTATGAAAAAATGGCCCACAGGGGCACCACCGAAGGCGTTTTGGGAATCCTAAAAGCAAAGGACCATGGTTTGGACAAAATCCATTTCAAGAACAAAGAGCCTTTGGTACTGGTTGCCGAGGCCCCAGAAAAACCAGGCAACATCGGAGCCCTGCTACGAACTGCCGATGCCGCTGCGGTGGATGCGGTGCTGATCGCCAATCCCAAATCGGACCTGTACAACCCGAACATCGTACGATCCAGCGTGGGCTGCGTGTTCACCAATCAGATTGGCATGGGTTCCACCGAGGAGATCATCCATTTTCTCCAAAATAACCGCATCAAGATCTATTGTGCCGCGCTCACCGCCTCAAAACATTATGTGGACTGCGATCTTACGGGAGCCACGGCCATTGTGATGGGCACAGAGGCCACTGGGCTAACGGATGTTTGGCTCAAAAGTTCCGACCAAAACCTCATAATTCCGATGCAAGGAGAAATAGATTCCATGAACGTTTCCGTATCGGCGGCAATACTTATATTTGAGGCCAAGCGACAACGCGGATTCTAAGCTATGGAAAGGACCCTGCTCTTTTATGTCATTCTCATCATTTTGATTGTCCAATTCTTGGTCCATCAACTTCTGGAATACCTGAACGCAAAGCGTTTTGGGTCGAACCTTCCCCAGGAACTTTCCGATGTCTTCGATGAAAAAGAGTATCAAAAATCGCAACAATACAAACAGGCCAATTATCGGTTTGGGTTGATTTCGGATGGTTTTTCGTTGGCCGTCACCACCTGTTTTTTATGGTTTGGCGGGTTTGGCTGGGTCGATGACATCACCCGCTCCCTTACCGAAAACCCAATTCCCATGGCATTGGTGTTCTTTGGGTTGATCACCTTGGGAAGCACTGTCCTTGGATTGCCCTTTTCTTATTACAGAACCTTTGTCATTGAGGAAGCCTATGGGTTCAACAAGACCTCCCGAAAATTGTTTTTCATGGACAAACTGAAAGGCGGATTGCTCACTGTTGTTTTAGGTGGTGGCATATTGGCCCTGTTCATGGTGTTCCTGCAATGGACCGGTCCAAACTTTTGGATCTACACTTGGGCCATGATAGGCACTGTGATTCTTTTTGTCAATCTATTCTATAGTCGTTTGATCGTGCCTCTTTTCAACAAACAGACCCCACTGAAGGAAGGTAGCTTAAAAAAAGCCATAGAAGGTTACGCCCAAAAAGTCGGGTTTGAACTGAAGAATATTTTTGTGATCGACGGGTCCAAGCGCTCCACCAAGGCCAATGCCTATTTTTCGGGATTGGGAAGGGAGAAGCGCATCACCCTTTTTGATACGTTGATAGATGACCTGAGCGAAGAAGAGATTGTTGCTGTCCTGGCCCACGAGGTAGGACATTACAAGAAAAAACACATCGTTTTCAACCTATTGGTTTCCTTGGCCTTGACAGGCTTCACCTTATATGTGCTTTCCCTTTTCATCAACCATCCAGAGATATCACTGGCCATTGGAGTGTCCACACCCAGTTTTCATGCGGCTTTGGTGGGATTTGCACTTTTGTACAGCCCCATTTCGGAAATAACGGGACTGGCGATGAACTATCTTTCCAGAAAGTTTGAGTTCCAAGCGGATGATTTTGCCAAAAACACCTTTGCGGCAACACCTTTGGTGACTTCGTTGAAAAAACTTTCAAAGAACAGCCTGAGCAACCTGACCCCACACCCTGCCTACGTTTTTGTGCACTACTCCCACCCACCATTGATAGAGCGGATCAGAAACCTTAGGGCATAGTTTTTGTTGCCCAGCTGACAAGATTGTGGTAATTTTAATATACTATGACAGAGGCTGCGATTGAAAAAGAGAACAAGGAGATTGCAAAGCAGTACAAAGAACTGCTTCGCATCAGCTATCAAACTTTGACCGATGAGGACAAAAAGTTGATACGCTCAGCCTTTGATGTGGCCGTGGATGCCCATAAGGACCAAAGGCGTAAATCTGGCGAAGCATACATCTTCCATCCCATAGCCGTGGCCAAGATCGTGGCCTCCAAGATAGGCCTCGATGCCGTGTCCATCGCAGCGGCCCTGTTGCACGATGTGGTCGAGGACACCCCCTATACCCTTTCCGATATTGAGCGGATGTTCGGCGAAACAGTGGCCCGTATCGTGGACGGCCTTACCAAGATCGCCCACCTCAAAAAGGACATGGACATCAGCCAGCAAGCAGAGAATTTTAGGAAAATGCTGCTCACGTTGCATGACGATGTCCGGGTCATTATCATCAAGATTGCCGACAGGTACCACAATATGCTCACCATGGAGTCCATGCCAGAGCACAAGCAGGTCAAAATAGCTTCGGAAACCCTCTACATCTATGCCCCGTTGGCGCATAGGATAGGGCTCTACAACATCAAAACGCATTTGGAGGACCTTTCCCTGAAATATACCGAACCCGAGGTGTACAACGACATCAAGGCCAAGGTTGAGGATACGGAGGAAGAGAGTTTGGCCTATATTGATGCCTTCTCCAATGTGATAAAACAATCACTGGACAAGGAAGGACTCAATTACCAGATCAAGGGACGGATGAAGTCCATCTTTTCCATCCGAAGGAAAATGAAGGCCCAGAATGTTTCCTTCGATGAGGTATATGATAAGTTTGCCATCAGGATCATCTACAGATCTGACCGAAAGAATGAAAAGTTCCTCGCCTGGAAGATCTACTCCATCGTGACGGACCACTTCACCCCAAACCCCATCCGTTTGCGTGATTGGATCACTTCTCCTAAATCCACAGGGTACGAGGCGCTCCACATCACCGTAATGGGCCCAAAGGGCAAATGGGTGGAAGTCCAGATCCGAAGTGAGCGGATGCACGAAATAGCGGAAAAAGGCTATGCAGCACACTTCAAATACAAACATGGCGACCAGAAGGAGCAGGGGATCGAGGAATGGCTCAATAAATTACAGGAAGCCCTTGAAAGTGCCAATGGCAATGCCGTTGACTTTGTGGAGGAATTCAAACTGAACCTCTACGCCAAGGAGATCTTTGTGTTCACCCCGAAGGGAGATCTAAAATCCATGCCCAAAGGGGCCACGGCCCTGGATTTTGCCTTCAACATCCATACCGAGATCGGCATGAAGACCCGTGGCGCGAAGGTGAACGGGAAATTGGTACCGCTGGGCACGGAACTGCACAGTGGCGACCAGGTGGAGATCATGACCTCGGAAACGGCCAAGCCCAACCAAAGCTGGTTGGATTATGCCAATACGGCCAGGGCCAGGGCAAAAATCAAATCCTCATTGATAGAGGAGAAAAAGGAAGTGGCCGAGGAGGGCAAGGAAATCCTTCGCAGAAAGCTGAAATCCCAAAAGATCACCCTGAACGAGGACACGGTGAACAAACTGGTGAACTACTTCAAACTGAAGACCAGTCTGGACCTGTTCTATCGAGTGGGCATCGGGGTCATTGACAATGACAAGCTGAAAGATTTTGCATCGTCCTATCACAACGCCTTCATCAACTTCTTCAAGAACAGGATACGGAAAACCCCTGTCCCGAAAGATGTGGACAAGGACGAGATCACCACCAAATACGACATGCTCGTGTTCGGCAAGGAAGAGGAACGGTTGAACTACAAACTTTCCCAATGCTGCAACCCCATTCCGGGGGATGAGGTGTTCGGTTTTGTAAGCGTGAACGACGGCATAAAGGTGCATAAGAAAAACTGCCCCAATGCCATTTCCCTCCAGTCCAACTATGCCTACCGCATCATGACCGCCAAGTGGATAGACTCCACCCAGGAAGAGTTTTCGGTGGACATACAAATTACGGGGATCGACAACCTCGGACTGGTCAAGGACATCACCAAGATCATTTCAGAGAACATGCACGTGAACATGCGGAACCTCAATTTCAGTGCAGATGGAGGCACCTTCAAAGGGAAGATCACCCTTGTGGTAAAAAACAACAACATCCTGAAAAGGCTCATGGACAATTTAAAGCAGGTAGAGGGGATCGACAAAGTCACCAGAATTTAATTTTTAGCTGTACCTTTGTGCATTAGCATAGGTAGAAAGCCATGGGAAACAATAAGAATCAGGAAATTGTAAAAAACGTGTTCACTACGTTCCTCGAGGAAAAGGGGCACCGGAAGACACCTGAGCGCTACGCCATTTTACAGGAAATCTATGAAAGTGACGATCATTTTGACGTGGAATCCCTCTATATCAAAATGAAAACAAAGAATTACAGGGTGAGCCGCGCCACACTCTACAATACCATCGAACTTTTATTGGAATGCAAACTGGTACGCAAGCACCAATTTGGAAAAAACCAGGCACAATACGAGAAATCTTATTTTGACCGTCAGCACGACCATGTCATACTTACCGATACCGGAGAAGTGGTCGAGTTTTGCGACCCCCGCATCCAATCCATAAAAAAGACGATAGAAGAGGTTTTTGATATCAAGATCAACAACCACTCGTTATATTTCTACGGAACCCGAAACAAAGAAGAAAACCTAACAGAATAACCAACACATTTCATGGTAGATTTATTGCTTGGACTCCAATGGGGAGATGAAGGAAAAGGAAAAATTGTTGATGTACTAACCAAGGAATACGATATTATCGCCAGATTTCAGGGAGGCCCCAACGCAGGGCACACCTTGGAGTTCGATGGCATAAAACACGTACTGCACACCATCCCCTCTGGGATTTTTCATAAAAATGCCATCAATATTGTGGGCAATGGTGTGGTCATAGACCCCGTCATCTTCAAAAAGGAATTGGACAACCTCGAAAAGTTCAACATCGATATCGTATCCAAGCTCCTGATCTCGCGCAAGGCACACCTTATACTTCCCACGCACCGGTTGCTGGATGCCGCTTCCGAAGCATCCAAGGGAAAAGCCAAGATCGGTTCCACCCTCAAGGGCATCGGACCTACCTATATGGACAAGACCGGGCGCAACGGAATGCGTGTGGGCGATCTGGAATTTGACGATTGGAAAACCAAATACAGGGCCCTTGCCGACAAGCATGAGGCCATGATCGATTTCTATAATGCAGAGATCGAGTACGACTTGACCGAATTGGAGGCCGAATTCTGCAAAGGCGTGGAGACCCTAAAAAAATTGACCTTCATCGACAGTGAGGAGTATATCTTCAAAGCACAGGACGAAGGAAAGAAAATACTTGCCGAAGGAGCCCAAGGTTCCCTTTTGGACATCGATTTCGGGACTTATCCCTTTGTCACCTCATCCAACACCACCGCAGCAGGTGCCTGTACCGGATTGGGTGTTGCGCCCAACAAGATCGAGAAGGTATTGGGCATCTTCAAGGCCTATACCACCCGAGTGGGCAGTGGCCCCTTCCCTACCGAGCTTTTTGATGAGGATGGAGCGACCATGGGACGTGTGGGCAACGAATTTGGCGCCACTACGGGAAGACCGAGACGTTGTGGTTGGTTGGACCTCGTAGCACTGAAATATGCCGTGCAGATCAATGGGGTCACTGAACTGATCATGATGAAAGCCGATGTGCTCAGTGGATTCAAGACCATTAAGGTCTGTACCGCCTATGACTACAAGGGCGAAAAGATACAACACCTTCCCTACAACATTGAAAGTGAATACGTTACTCCCGTTTACACAGAAATGAAGGGGTGGGCCAAGGATCTAACCAAATTGACCACGGCGGAAGAGCTTCCACCTGCGTTAAAGGATTACATCACATTTTTGGAAGAACAACTACAGGTGCCCATCAAGATTGTTTCCGTTGGACCGGACAGACTTCAGACCATACATCGATAAGGTTTCTTGCCGTACATTTTGATTGCTGACGCCAAATAAGGATCAATCCGAATGTTTTCTTTAGGAAAAATCAGGAACAAGATTTCTGTAACACGGTGACTTTTGTCACTTTTGAGGTTATGTTTATTGCTTAACTTTGAAAGTAACGCAGCCCAAATCCGACAAATTTTGGATATAAAATCATTTAAAAAGCAAGGACATGGCAAAGAACCTGAATCAAATTGGACTGGACCAAAAAGCCTCCAGCGAGCTCTCTGAAAAACTCAATGAGCTTTTGGCCAACTACCAATTGTTCTATATGAATGCACGTGGGTTCCATTGGAACATCAAGGGCCATAAATTCTTTGAGCTCCACCTCAAATTTGAAGAACTGTACAATGATTCCCTGATCAAGATCGATGAGATTGCCGAAAGGATATTGACCCTTGGCTTTACCCCGCTCCACACTTATGCGGATTATTCGGGCCTTTCCAAAATAAAGGCGGCCAAGAACGTATCCAATGGCACTGATGCCATCAAGGAAATCTTGAAGGGTTATGAGGTCTTGCTTCCTTTGGAAAGGGAACTGCTCGAAATGTCAGGGGACTCCAATGACGAGGGCACAAACGCACTGATGAGCGATTATATCCGTGAACAGGAGAAATTGGTCTGGATGTACTCCGCTTACCTGAATGAATGACAAAACCGGGCAAAACTGCCCAACATTTGCCAAAGCTTTCTAAAGTCTATATGCCACTTTCCCCAAAAACCCTACTTTTGGGCAAAATTCCATGGATTTGAAAAGAATTTCTTTTTTCATTCTATTGCTTTGTTTTATGGGGGCCACTGCCCAACAGAACGGTCAGAAACCCCAGGACAAGCAAATCAACATTGTCTATGGAGGCACTTTCACCAAGGACGAGGCCCAGTTTCCCGGTGGATCCATATTCAGCAAGGACGATGAAAGACAGGTACAGTTTGAACACCAAGGTGCAGACCTTTGGTGCGATATCGCCATTTTCTATACGGAAGAAAACCGCCTGAAGGCCATTGGGAACATCCGTTTGCAACAAGGGGATTCCATTGAGATGAACAGTGGCAAAATGGATTATGACGGCAACACCAAACTGGCCAAGGCCTGGGAAAGTGTGGACCTCACGAACGGACAGATGACCCTCACCACGGACACCCTTTATTTTGAACGTGAAAAGCAGTTGGCCTATTACAATTCCGGCGGTAAGGTGGTGGATTCCGCCAATGTGCTGACCAGCAAGGTGGGCACCTATTTCATGACCCCAAAAAAGTACCAGTTCCAAAGGAACGTGCACATAGACAACCCCGAGTACATCATCGATTCGGAACAGTTGGATTACTACACGACCTCCAAAAATGCTTATATGTACGGCCCCTCCACCATTACCGGGGAAGAATACAAAATCTATTGTGAACGAGGGTTTTACGATACCAAAATCGAACGGGGATATGGCATAAAGAACACAAGGATCGATTACGACAACAAGATCATAGAGGGCGATAGCCTCTATTTTGACAAGGTCAGTGAGTTTGCCTCCGCCACCAACAACATCAAGATTACCGACACCATCAACAACGGGGTGATCAAGGCACACTATGCCGAAGTCTACAAGGCACTGGATTCGGTTTTTGCGACCAAACGGGCCGTGTCCATCAGTCTGGTGGAAAACGATTCCCTCTACATGCACGGCGACACCCTTATGGTGACCGGAAAACCCGAAAAAAGGATACTTAGGGCTTTTAGAAATGCCAAATTCTACAAAACGGACCTGAGTGGCAAATCTGATTCCATCCATTTTGATGAGGCTACCGGAATCACCCAATTGATCAAAGATCCCATTATGTGGAATGTGGACAATCAGATTACGGGAGATAGCATCCATCTGATCTCTGATATGGAAACCGAAAAACTGGATTCCCTCAAAGTCATCGAAAATGCCTTCATCATTTCCTTGGACACCATTAGCGGAACCGGGTACAATCAGGCCAAAGGAAAGAATCTCTATGGAAAATTCATCGACAATGAACTGAAGATCATAGATCTGGTCGCCAATACCGAGGTCATTTATTACATGTACAATGACGATGAGGAACTTATTGGCATTGACAAGACCATTTGCAGCAAGATCCGGTTGATCATGGCCAATAACGATATTGAGGACATTACTTTCTTCGTCAATCCCGATGGGGACATTTTCCCTGAAAAGGACCTTCCCGTGGAGAGTAGGAAATTGAAAGGATTTGTCTGGCGGGGCGATGAACGCATCATGTCCAAGGACGAAATCTTTGATGAGGACGACAATACTATTGAACTGGTAAAAATCCGTGGGATCGATAACCCCATAGACATCGATGCGGAAGAAGAGGAACGTCAAAAAAATGAGAACGACCCCATCAATGCCCCCAACAACAAGGCCACACAGCCCAAAAAGACCCAAGTAAAAAAAGTACAGACCCCCTAATGTACAAAGACGATTTTTTCATCCATCAAGCCCAGACCTCACCACATCCCTTGGGATTGGAGGTTTCCCATGCAAAGGGCAGCTATATCTACGACCAAGAAGGAAAGGCACACTTGGACTTTGTGGCCGGCGTGTCCGCCTGTGGGTTGGGCCATGGACATCCCAGGGTGATTGGGGCCATCAAAGAACAGGTGGAAAAATACATGCATGTGATGGTCTACGGGGAATACGTACAGCGACCAGCGGTGGAATTCACCAAACTCTTGGCCGCGCACCTACCCAAAACTTTGGAGACCACCTATCTGGTCAATTCCGGCACTGAGGCCATGGAAGGAGCCATAAAGCTGGCCAGAAGGCATACCGGAAGATCGCAGATTATTGCGGCCAACCACGCCTACCACGGAAACACCATGGGCAGTTTGAGCCTTATGGGATATGAAGAACGTAAAAGTGCATTCAGGCCGCTGATTCCCGATGTACGCTTCATCAACTTCAATGTTGCGGAAGATTTGGACAAAATCACCGAAAAAACGGCCGCTGTGGTCTTGGAGACCATACAAGGAGGAGCTGGTTTCATCCTTCCGGAAAATAGATACCTGGAAAAAGTAAGAAAACGCTGTGACGAAATGGGCGCTCTGCTCATCCTTGATGAGATCCAACCCGGCTTTGGAAGAACAGGAAAGCTTTTCGCTTTTGAACATTTCAACTGCGTGCCCGATATCCTCGTAATCGGTAAGGGGATGGCCTCTGGCTTGCCCGTAGGTGCCTTTGTGGCCTCAAAAGAGATGATGGCCCAGTTGCAGCACAGCCCAAAATTGGGACATATCACCACCTTTGGTGGAAATCCTGTGATCGCCGCCGCCAGTTTGTCCACTTTGCAGGAACTTACGGAAACGGACCTGATCTCACAGACATTGGAGAAGGAAAACCTGTTCCGAAAACTGTTGGTCCATCCCTTGATCACCGAGGTACGGGGCAAGGGACTGATGCTGGCCGCAATGTTGGAAACCAGGAAAGTGGCCGACTATTTGATATTAGAGGCCGCCAAAAGGGGACTCATTCTTTTTTGGCTGTTGTTCGAAGGAAGGGCGGCAAGAATTTCACCCCCTTTGACCATTTCGATGAAAGAAATTGAGGCCGGTTGCGACTTAATCATTACGATTTTGAACGAGTACAAACCCGACACTGTTAACTAATTTGTTGATAACATACCCGATTTTTGGACCTAAAGAGATAACCAAAGGGTTAATTTTAAGTCCATAGTCAAACCAAAAAAGTTCCTATGGCGTTAGATTCTAACGAATATCCTGACAAATCCATCAGCAAATTCGAGTCAATGCTCAAGACGGACGACGTCTATTTTTTTGACTCTGAGGACTTTGAGGAAATCATTCACCACTACCTCAACAACGGAAAAATCTCCTTAGGGAAGAAAGCCATCCAAATAGGCTTGGAGCAACACCCAAACTCCTTGGAGCTAAAATTGTTGCAGGTCGAGGTATTGGCGTTTGAGGATAAATTCGAGGCCGCTGAAAAATTATTGGACGAAATCCAGGACATAGATGCCCTCAACGAGGAAATCTATATCCAAAGGGCCAATATCCAATCCAAACAGGACAACCACCAAGCTGCGGTAAACTTGTTATTGGACGCCCTGCACCTTACGGACGACACTTTTGACATCCATTCCCTTTTGGGCATGGAATACCTGTTCATGGACGACCATGAACGTGCCAAACTCAATTTCATGAAATGTGTGGAGTATGATGAAAGTGACTATTCATCGCTCTACAATGTCATCTATTGTTTTGAGTTCCTTGAAGATTTTGACGGGGCCGTGCACTACCTGAACGACTATTTGGAACGCAACCCCTATTGCGAAGTGGCCTGGCACCAGTTGGGCAAGATGTACTACGCCATGGAGATGTTCCAAGAAGCCCTGACCGCATTTGATTTTGCCATTATTTCCGATGATTCCTTCATAGGTGCCTATTTTGAAAAAGGCAAGGTGCTCGAAAAGTTGGGAAGGTACAACGAGGCCATAGAAAATTACGAGGCCACCATTTCCATGGAAGACCCTACTTCCCATGCGTTCCTTCGTCTTGGAAAATGTCATGAAAAACTGGGCAACTACGATCTGGCCAAATATTATTACTACCATACGGTACACGAAGACCCTTTGCTGGACAAGGGCTGGTTGGCCATAACGGATTTCCATTTTAGGCAAAAGAACCACGAGAAGGCCCTGTATTACATCAACAAGGCCATCAATATTGATGGGGAGAACCCGCTCTATTGGAAAAAAGCCGCCAAGATCTACTTTGCCCTTGACAATCTGGACGAGGCCGATTTCGCCTACAAACAGACCGTGGACTTGGGAAACTATGAACTGGACACTTGGAAAAATTGGGCAGAGGTCCTGAAAAAAATGGGCGATCTGAATTCCGCGATACAAGTCTTGATCCAAGGGTTGGAATTTTATCCCGACAGCGCCAAGCTCACGTATAAACTGGCCGGAATCTACCTCAAGAACAACGAGGTTTCCGAAGCCAAGAAAACACTGGCAGACGCCATGAAAATGGATTTGGACAAATTGGAACTGTTCGACGGGGAATTTCCAGAGTTCAGCGAAGTGAAATGGGTCAAGGCCTTGGTTTCCAAAATAAAAAAGACCTCGACCTAATCCCCTACCCTTATATCCCAATTACATGAAACCACGCCAATTAGCGGACTATATTATTATTACCCTCAAAGGAATGGCCATGGGTGCCGCAGATGTGGTGCCGGGAGTATCCGGGGGCACCATTGCCTTTATTTCGGGCATCTACGAAGAACTCATTACCTCCATCAACAATATTGATCTGTCCCTTATCACCGTTTTGCGGAAAGAGGGCATCAAGGCTTTTTGGAACAAGATCAACGGTAATTTTTTGCTCGCCCTTTTTGCGGGCATCTTCATCAGTGTACTTTCCTTGGCCAAGTTTCTTAGTTGGCTTTTGGAAAATGAGCCCGTACTGCTGTGGTCTTTCTTCTTCGGGTTGGTAGTGGCCAGTGTATTTTTTGTGGGCAAGGAAATCAAGCAATGGAACTTGGGCACTGTGGTCGTTTTTATTTTGGGTGCTGTGGTCGCCTATTTCATCACCGAACTGCCTGTCAGCGAGAACACGGACAGCCTTCCCTATCTTTTCATGTCGGGGGCCTTGGCCGTATGTGCCATGATCCTTCCGGGAATTTCAGGCGCTTTCATCTTGGTACTGCTGGGTTCCTACAAGACCATTTTGGATGCCGTGCATGAAAGGGACATCAAAATAGTGCTCACCGTTGCCCTTGGGGCCATTGTGGGCCTCTTGAGCTTTGCCCGCCTGCTGAAGTGGATGTTCAACAACTACAAGAACATCACCCTGGCCTTGCTCACCGGTTTCATTTTGGGTTCACTGAACAAGATCTGGCCATGGAAAAAAGTACTCCAGACCCGTACTTTTGGGGATAAGACCATTGTTGTGGACGACGTCAACGTACTGCCCAGCGCATTTGAGGGCGATAATCAATTAATGCTTGCCATAATCTTAGCCATCATAGGTTTTTCGCTTATTTTTATCCTGGAAAGAGCAGCTTCCAAAAAATAGGAAAAACATATTTTGGCCCATGCACCAACCTAGGACGTTTCTGGATAATTTCTTCTTGGTCATCAAGGGCCTCTGCATGGGGGCGGCCAACAAGGTGCCGGGGGTATCCGGCGGCATCGTGGCCTTCGTGGGCGGCTTTTACGAAGAGTTCATCTATTCCCTCCAAAAACTCAATTCCAAGGCCGTAAAATTGCTTTTCAATGGCAGGTTCAAGAGTTTTTACAAATATACCAACGCACAGTTTTTGGCCCTGCTGATCTTTGGGATGCTGGTAAGCTATTTCAGTGTTTCAAGAATTTTGGATTATTTTTTGGACCATAACGAAATCTTTGTGTGGGCCACATTTTTTGGGATGGTCATTGGGTCCATCTACTACATCGGAAAGGATTTTGAGTCCTGGGACCGAAGAACGGTTCCTGCGGGCATCATCGGGCTTCTGATAGGCCTTTCCATCAGTTTTCTTAACCCGGCCAGGGAAAATGACAATCTGATCTTTATCTTCTTTTGTGGGATCATCAGTGTTTCCGGGATGACCCTTCCCGGGCTTTCGGGATCTTTCATCCTGATCCTCTTGGGCAACTATGTATTGCTGCTAGTGGATTCGGTGAATGCCCTTTATGACACGTTTTCAGATATTTTTGCGGGTGATTTCAGTTTTGTGGACAACAGCGAACGCATCCGAACCCTAAAGATTTTGGCCGTGTTCACACTGGGGTCCGCCACGGGACTGGTCACTTTCTCCCATTTGCTCAGCTATGTGCTCAAGCATTACAAGGCCACGACCACTGCCGTGATCTTGGGATTCATCACAGGCTCGCTCGGGGTGCTTTGGCCATGGAAAAGGACCATGTTCAAACTAAACCCCGAAGGAAACCCCTTGTTGGATTCCAATGGGGACAAAATAGTACTCAACTACAAACGCTACCTTCCTGACATGGCACTGGCCGAAACCTGGTGGGCTTTGCTTTTTATAATCCTCGGGATTTTGATATTATTGTTATTGGATTGGTATGGAAAAAACAGAAATGAAAAAAAACAGGTACGGACTTCTCGGTAAGAACATCTCATATTCCTTTTCCAAGGGCTATTTCACCCAAAAGTTCAAGGATTTGGGGATGGAGGACCACAGTTATGAGAACTTTGACCTTCAAAACATCTCCGAACTGGAATCCGTGCTTTCGCAGGACAACCTCAAGGGATTCAACGTAACCATCCCGTATAAAGAAGACGTACTGGCCTACCTGGACCAATTGGACGCGAAGGCGGAAAAAATCGGTGCCGTGAACACCGTCAAGATCACTGAAAATGGACTGAAGGGCTTCAACACTGACGCCCACGGTTTTGAAAAATCGCTCGCACCTTTGCTAAGGCCCCACCATACCAAAGCCCTGATCTTGGGTACGGGTGGCGCTTCCAAAGCGGTCCGTTTTGTACTCGAAGAGATGGGTATTGGCACTACCTACGTTTCCCGGAGCAAAAAGGCGGGACAGTACACCTATGAAGAACTGGACAAAGCGATCATGGAAGAAAATACCTTGATCGTGAACTGCACGCCCTTGGGCACCCACCCCGATATTGATAAAAAACCGGACCTTCCCTATCCATACATTGGAAAGGAACATTTGCTGTACGACCTGATCTACAACCCCGAAAAAACCACTTTTCTTGCCTTGGGAGAAGCCCAAGGAGCAACCATCCAAAATGGGCACGGGATGTTGAAATGGCAAGCCGAAAAGGCTTGGGAAATCTGGAACACGCCTTAAAAAAAGACCCCCAACATAGCTTTCCTGTCGATTCACACAACTTGTGATTGAAGCAAAAGAAGATTCAATACTTTTGCTATTAGTCAATTAAGTTGTTAAATTGGCTATAATTATCATCGATCAACAGCTAAAGCTACTTACTCATGCAGGACAACGAACACAAACTTCAGCAAGCTGAAGGTGGCACAGAGCATACATCGGACAACAGCAAAGCATCTTTGGAAGAAGCCCCCATTTCTGAACCGAACGTGTCCGAGGAAACTGTCTCTGAAAACAAGGAAGAACCCAAGGAGGAGAGCAGTGTCTCCAACGAGGAAGGCACCAAAGATTCCGCCCCAGACGACCATATGGATGAGATTGACGAATCCAATGCGGAGGATGCGGAAGACACCGACAATGAAAAACGCCACTACATCCCGTTCTTGGATTACCACTCCATGCCCATGGAAAACTTGGTGGGCGAGCTCCAAAAACTAGTTCGGAACGAAAAGGTACAGGCCATTGGAAAACATGTCAGTGCCATAAAATATGAGTTTGACCAAAAGTTCCAGGAGTTTTTGGAACACAAGAAAGAAGAGTTTGTGGCCAAAGGAGGCAATGAAATCGATTTCAAGTATAACTCTGTGGCCAAAAGGCAGTTCAATGAGGTATATGCCGATTACCGCGAAAAACGGGACCAGTACTACAAACAACTGGAGCAGAACCTGAAGAACAATCTCCAAAAACGTTTGGAGATCATTGAAGAGCTGAAAGGACTTATCGATGTAGAGGAAGACATCAACACCACCTACAACAATTTCAAAAACCTTCAGGAAAGTTGGAAAAATGCAGGGCCCATTCCCCGCAACAACTATAACGATGTTTGGCGCACCTACCATCACCACATGGAGATCTTCTACGATTTCCTGCACCTGAACCGGGAATTGCGCGACCTGGATTTCAAACACAATCTGGAAGAAAAACAAAAATTGGTGGAGCGAGCCGAAGCTTTGGCCGATGAACCCGACCTGAACAAAGCTTTTAGGGAGCTCCAGACCTTACATAAAATTTGGAAAGAGGACATTGGTCCCGTGGCCAAGGAAAACCGTGAAGAAATCTGGGAAAGGTTCAGCAATGCCACCAAGGCCATGCACCAGCGCAGACAGGATCATTTCCAAGAACAGGAAAAGGTCTATGAAAAAAATCTGGAGAAAAAACAGGAGATTATCGCTGCCATTGCCCAAATTTCAGGAAGTGTGGCCAATAGCCACAGGGCACTTCAACAGCAGATCGGCGAAGTCGAAAAGCTGAGGGATTCCTTCTTCAAGGCCGGCAAAGTGCCGCAAAGGGTAAACGAGGAGACCTGGAGCCATTTCAAGGAAGCGGTCCGTAAATTCAATAGGAACAAGAACGCTTTTTACAAGAACCAGAAAAAAGAACAACAGCACAACCTCGATAGGAAACAGGCCCTTTTGGATTTGGCCATTTCTTTGAAGGACCGGGACGATTGGGAAGAGGTAACCCCCGAAATGAAACGCATCCAAAGTGAATGGAAAAAAATAGGCCATGTTCCCAGAAGGTATTCGGACAAGATCTGGAAAGAGTTCAAAGATGCGTGCAACCATTATTTTGACCGTCTGCACTCGGAAAAGAACGAAGCACAGAAGGACGAGTATGAAAACTTTGAAAAGAAAAACGCCTGTCTGGAACGATTGAAGGAGTTCCAACTGAGCGGGGACAAAAAGAAAGACCTGGCCGAGATCAAGGAGTTCCTTGCCGAATGGAAACAATACGGCCGGATTCCGTACAACAAGAAACACATCAATGGGAAGTTCAACAAGATTGTGGACGCCCTGCTGAAAAAGTTAGGGGTGAGCAGGCAAGAGTCCGAGCTCATCAAATATGGGAACAAGGTACAGGAACTGGCCAAAACGGAGGACGACCGCGCCATTGGCAACGAGCGGGTTTTCATCAAGCGAAAGATAGACGAAAGCAAGTCAGAGATACGCCAGTTGGAGAACAACCTCCAGTTCTTCTCCAACAGTTCCGAGGATAACCCCTTGGTGCAAGAGGTCATCAAAAATATTGACAAACAGAAAGAGGCCCTTCAGACTTGGAAGGAAAAACTCAAAAAGCTGAACATTCTGGAAAACAGGCTCAACAGGGAAGCCGAAGAGGAAGAGAACAGCAATGAAGAAGAATAAAAAAATCGCCCCAATTTTGGGGCGATTGCTTTTGTTGCCAGTTCAATATTGTTCCAACAGATACCTTATCAAATCGGTAGTGGTGACTATACCCACCAACTTTCCGTCATCCACAACAGGAAGGGCATGGAATTCCTTTTGTGATAAGAACTGTGCAACATCCCTAATGGTGGTCTTGGAGGTAACGGTAACCACATCGTGCACCATTACTTGGGGTATGGTGAACATATTGTAGACTATAGTGTCCACATACTCCTCGTGCTCGTCAATGGCATCCGCAAAACTGATGCGGAGCAGGTCCGTATAGCTCAATATTCCAATGATGGCATCGCCTTTTACCACTGGAATGTGTCTGATATGATGCTTCTTGAAAAGTCTCTCGGCAGTGACCAAGTCATCTTTTGGCCCCAATGTGACCAATTTTTTGGTCATAATCTCGGAAACAGGTACGCCATTTTTCATCGTTGTTGAAGTTTATTGTTCCGAGAATAAAGCTAGTGCGATTCCGCTGGGAAAAGTATGATAATTGTCAGTCCTCATCCACGGGAATGCCTCGCTGACATCCAAAAAACAAACATTGGCTATCGCTTTTGAACCGTACACCGCATTTCTTTTGAAGATTCGGAAATAAGGGGGAAATTTCACAAGAAAATAAAACCAATGACCAACCAACACCCCTTTTACCAATGACCAAAAGAATAATTTTCTTGGCCCTCTACCTTTTGATGGGCTTCCAAGCATTTTCACAATCGCCCTATTACGAGACCAGTTGGATCAGCAATAGTGTAAAATATACTGGATTTGCTTTCTTTTACAGTGACACCGAAGCCTTGTTCCGAATAAAATATTTTGCCAATGGCTCGGACAAGGTCGCACAATACAGAGGCACCTTCAAAGAGTTCACCAAGGCAGATGGCACCACGGATTATTATCTGGATGGGGAGAACCCCTTCATCATCAGGGGTCCTGAAAACTCCAGTTACAGTCCGGACAACTTTTATCTGCAAAAAATGGATGATGGCACTTTCAAAGCCTATACCGTGGATGACAATGCATATACTGACGGGGACATCACCCTACACATGAAACCCACCCTCTACTGGATCAACCTGAACATGGAATCGGTCAACAAAAGCTATCTAGACGACTACATGAACGAGGACGAGGACATCTACAAGGCCATACTGTTTGACAATTTTGGCGAGTTGGAACTTCCAATTTACACCAATGCCATAACAGCATTGGCCAATGGACAAGTGGAGGGCGACTCCGTTTGGTCACTAGTAATGAGCGACTTGGGCCTTAGTTCTTATGAAAAACAAAAACTATTTCATTCGAGCAACATGCCCTCCGATTGGATCAAGACCCAATGGGACTTGGGGTATACCATTACCTCTGTGGAGTTTGACAAAGCCAAGAAAACCTATTTATCGGTCATGAGCAAAAATCCCTCTTGGGGCATTCAATCTTGGAAACTATCCGAAACTTTCCCCAAAGATTGGGTCACCGAAAAGTGGAACAACGGCTATCGTATCACTTCCACTACTTATGGTAATGGGGAATGGCTCGTGGTCATGAACCAAAATACGGGGTACGACCAACAACGATGGAAAACCTTTGAATCAGAAATACCCAAAGAGTGGATCGAGCAGAGTTGGAACGAGGGTTATTCCATCACTTCGGCCAGTTATGGGAACGGACTTTGGGCTGTCACCATGACCACAAACTCCAAATTGGGCCTTCAGAGCTGGAAAACGTTGTCTGATTACCCACTCGATTATATCAAGGAAAAATCAAACGAAGGGTATGATATCACGACCATGGCATATGGCAATGGAAAGTGGTTTGTGGTGATGTCCAAAAGGACCATCTACGACTACAACACATCGTACTCCAGTTATGACAACATTCCTATGGAATGGATATTCAAAAATTCCAGGGATTAAGAAGCGAATCGCTTATTTGGCCACGTTCACAGAGCGTGTTTCCCTGATCACGGTCACCTTCACTTGGCCCGGATAGGTCATATCGGTCTGTATCTTCTGGGAAATCTCAAAGGATAGTTCAGCGGCCTTGTCGTCGCTGACCTTTTCACTTTCCACAATGACCCGAAGTTCCCTTCCGGCTTGGATGGCATAGGCTTTTTGTACGCCGTGGAAACCAAAGGCGATGTCCTCCAAGTCTTTCAAACGTTGGATGTAAGAGTCCAACACCTGTCTTCTTGCTCCAGGACGTGCACCGCTGATGGCGTCGCAAACCTGAACGATGGGCGAGATCAACGTGGTCATCTCAATTTCATCGTGGTGGGCACCGATGGCATTGCATACCTCGGCTTTCTCCCCATATTTTTGGGCCCATTGCATGCCCAGAATGGCGTGTGGGGTTTCCACTTCCACCTCGGCCATGGGCACTTTGCCGATATCGTGCAAAAGTCCGGCCCTTTTGGCCAATTTAGGATTAAGTCCCAGTTCTGCGGCCATCACACCACAAAGCTTGGCCACTTCCCTGGAGTGCTGCAACAGGTTCTGCCCGTAGGAAGAACGGTATTTCATACGTCCTACGGCCTTTATCAATTCTGGATGTAGTCCGTGTATGCCCAAATCGATCACGGTACGCTTACCGATCTCGGCTATCTCTTCATTGATTTGTTTTTCGGTCTTCTTCACCACTTCTTCGATGCGGGCAGGGTGAATCCGTCCATCGGTCACCAATCTGTGCAATGAAAGTCGGGCAACTTCCCTTCGCACTGAGTCAAAACAGGAGAGGATGATGGCTTCCGGAGTATCGTCCACAATGATCTCTACCCCAGTGGCCGCCTCGAGGGCACGGATGTTCCTTCCTTCCCTACCAATGATACGTCCCTTGACATCGTCCGACTCCAAATTGAAAACGGAAACACAGTTTTCCACTGCTTCTTCGGTCCCGATGCGCTGTATGGTATTGATGACTATTTTACGGGCCTCTTGCTGTGCGGTGAGCTTGGCTTCTTCCAAAGTGCTCTGCAAATAGGCCATGGCATCCGATTTGGCCGTTTCTTTCAAGGATTCCAACAATTGGCTCTTGGCATCTTCCGCGGACAGCCCGGAAATCACTTCCAACTGCTGCACTTGGCTTTTATGGAGTTTTTCCACCTCGGACTGTTTCTTGTCCAGTATCTCTCCTTTATAGTTGATTTCTTTGATCTGCTCTTGGAGCTGATCGCTCAGTTTTTTGTTCTTGGCCAGTTCACTGCTCACTTGGGATTCCTTGTCCCTGATGCGCTTTTCGGTCTCTGCTATCTTTTTGTCCTTACCGATGATGACCTTTTCGTGTTCAGCCTTCAATTCCAGGAACTTCTCCTTGGCTTGGAATATCTTGTCCTTTTTGATGTTCTCCCCTTCCTTGTTGGCCTCCTTTACGATGTCCGATGCTTCTCTCTTCGCATTGGCTATGGTCTTGGATGCCTTGCCCTTCTCCATCATCTTGGCTATGGCGAACCCTATGCCCAGCCCTACAACAGCTGCTACAACGATCACTATGATATTATCCATGTTTGATTGTGTTTAGTTAAAAAAAAGCCCACATCGGCTGAAGTTTTGTACAAACTCCTAATTACAGGTTTAGGGCTAACAGGCTGATCAAGGATCCCTTGGAGAGGGCATGCTTTTACAACCTAAACTCACCCTTTTTAATTATAATAGCGTTGAGCTTGTCAAAAATTTATTACCAATGTGGGCAGTAACAATAATTTTATTTAAAAGAACTTATTCCCCCAGCTTGGAATGTACCAGTTCATTGAGGGCCTTGAGGCGCTGCATGGCGGCCTCGGCATTTTCTGAACGGTCTATTCCACCTTGCTCAATCTTTGAAGCAAATTGTAAGGCACACATGGCCAGAACATCCTGCTTGTCACGAACCGCGTAGTTCTGCTCAAATTTTTTGGCCAAGGTTTCAATGTTCTTGGCCGCTTTTCGAAGTCCTTCCTCCTGCCTGGGGTCTATCGTCAATGGATATACCCTGTCAGCAATGGAAAGTTTTATTTTGAGCTTCTCTTCCATGGTTTCGTTACAGATCAATCCGAGAGCTTGGCGATGCAAACATCCAATTCGCGGATCAATGTATTTATCTTGAGCTTAGCTTCTGTTTTGCTTGTATTACTACCCAGCATCGTGTTCGCCATTTTTAGGGAATTGTATTTCTCCTCCCATTCAGCCAAAGCGTCCTCTTTGAGTTTGCTTTCCTCTTTTGCAAGTTCCAATTCTTCTTTCAACTTGGTGTTCAACTGGTGCAACAGTTCCATTTTGTGCAGCAGTTTGCTCACCTTGTTCTCCAAAGAATCCACAATCTCAACAAGTTCGCCCATAGATGCAAACAACAATGCGTATTACACAAAGTTAACGATCCTCGGATAACTTCACAATACTTTTCGGTATTTATTCTTTGGGGTGTTCTTGGCGAGGCCAAGGGACCTTAATTCGTTTTTCATAAAACAAAACATTGGTTATTTTCGTATGTAATTACAAAAAACCTTATGCGCCTTTCTTTTTCTGCCCTGCTTTTATTGTTTGCCCCTATCCTGCATGCCCAAGAAAAATACCCCAAGGAAGTTTTCCAATCCCCTTTGGAGATTCCACTGGTACTTGCCGGAACATTCGGGGAGTTGCGTTCCAATCATTTCCATTCCGGTATCGACATAAAGACCCAACAGCGGGAGGGCCTGCCCGTCCTTGCCGTTGCGGATGGAACAGTGACCCGGATCGTGGTCTCGCACTGGGGCTATGGAAAGGCACTTTATGTGGCCCATCCCAATGGGTACACTTCCGTATATGGACACCTGAAAAAGTTTGGACCGGAAATAGAGGAATATGTGAAGAAGGTACAGTATGCCAAGCAATCGTATGAGGTTGAAATTTTTCCTGATTATGGGGAACTCAAGGTATCCCAAGGCACCACCGTGGCCTTTTCCGGAAACACAGGCGGCTCATCCGGCCCCCACCTACACTTTGAAATTCGGAGCAGCGTCAATGAAAAACCCACAAACCCCCTGCTCTATGGCTATGATGTGAGGGATGCCACCGACCCTACCCTCCTCGGACTCTATGCCTACCCTTTGTCCAAGGATGCTTTGATCAACCAAAGTGAGGAGAAAATACAGATCAACTATACCAAACAAGCGGATGGGTCCTTTTTGGCGGAAAAGGTCACAGCTTCGGGCTCCATCGGTTTTGGGATCAACACCTTTGACCGACAGGACATGGCCGCCAACCAGAACGGGGTCTATTCGGTACGACAAACCGTGAATGGCAGGGTGTACTCCGAGTTCGACTTTGAAACTTTTTCTTTTGGGGAGACCCGCTACATCAACACCTTGATCGATTATGCCCATTTCTACAAATTTAGGCAGCGTATCCAAAAATGCTTCAAGGAACCCTTCAACCATTTGAGCATTTACAAATCACTGTACAATAATGGACAGCTTGATCTGGAAGAAGGCATGTCGTACAATGTGGAGTTGCTCATATCGGATATTGCGGGCAACACCACCAAGCTCATCATTCCCGTTGAAGGCAAAAAGGAGATGGCAAAAAAGCTCAAGACCGACAAAACTTCATCCGATTTCATTCTTGCTGACAAACCGAACAATTTTGATCTTGGAGCGGCAAAGGTGTATTTTCCGGCCAACACCTTTTATGATGATTTTTATATCGACCTGAAAAAAGGGGATGATACCGTAGTGATACACGACAACAGTGTGGCAGCGCACCGAAACTTTACCATTAGTTTTGACCCTTCCAAATACCCCCCTTCGGAACGCGACCAAATGTTCATAGCTCACCTGGACGAGAACAGGCGCCCTTCCTACTCCAAGACTTATAAAAGGGACGGCTCCTTTACCACCCGTACGCGTACCTTGGGCACCTACACTCTGGCCAAAGACAGTGTTGCCCCTTCCATAACGCCCAAAAATTTCAAGGAAAGGCAATGGCTGAGCAATTACAGTTACCTGAGCCTGACCATTACGGACGATTTGAGTGGGATAGACACGTATTCAGCCACTTTGAACGGGGAATGGATATTGATGGAATACGAACCCAAGACCAATACCATCACCTACAATTTTGACGATAAGATCCTGAATGCCACAGAGTGCGAGCTAAAAGTCACCGTTACGGACAATGTGGGCAATTCAAGTACCTTTATCAGTACTTTTTTCAGGAAATAGCTTTATTTTTGCCTCCGGAAAACAGCCAGCCAGACGATTTTCATAGGAATACTCCCCATAACTGGGTTGGCCATAATGTTTTTTTGGCAGATTACTTCATTGAAAATCAAGAGCCTGTTCCCGATAAAAGATATGACCATGAAAAAAATCGTCTTCATTTTTGTTCTGTTCACTGCAGCCTTTGCATCGGCCCAAAAGAACATTTATGAGAACACCCGGTTCGATGACCTTACCGAAGACCACGAAATGCTCGCCATTGTTCCCTTCATTGCCCATCTGGAACTGAAGAAGGCCGTGGATAGTGACGAACTGAAGGTTTTGGCCCAAAGGGAGGGCTATGCGGTGCAGAATGCCCTGGAGACCTATTTTGCCAAACGTAAGAAACGGAAAAAGTTCAATGTGGATTTCCAGAACATCCGGAACACGAACGCCATTTTGGCCCAGAACGGTATTGAATACAACAATATAGACACCTTCACCACGCAGGAGCTTTGTGACATATTGAAGGTGGACGGCATCATCAGTGGAAACCTCAACCTGAACATCCTACTTTCTGAGGGTGTTCCCACAGATTTCAGTCTTTTCGATTATTTCAGCGGCGATGCCAATTATGGCAGGATCGGCGTGAAGGTCAGTGACGGGGAAACGGGCAAGCTGCTCTGGAAATACGAAAACGAAATCACGAAAAAAACGGGCAAAAATACCACGGAACTCATCGACAAGATGATGAAAACGGCCTCCCGAAAGTTTCCCTACGACAAGGAAAAGAAAAAGGACAGGGATTGATATTGATATTATCCTTGGGTAAACTCCTTGAGCACCCCAACGGTATAATCCAACTCCTCTTTAGTGTTGTATAGGGAAAACGAAAACCGCAATGATGGTTTTTCCAGTTCCTCATCCGCAAGGATTTCCGTAAGCACGTGCGATCCTTTATCACTTCCCGATTGGCATGCACTTCCTTTGGAACAGGCAATACCTTTCATGTCCAAGTGAAACAGCAGCATCAGACCTTTTTGCTTGTCCAAAGGCAGGCGCACATTGGCAAGGGTGTAGGTACTCTTTTCCATATCACCGGAAAGCCCATTGAAAATGGCCCCAGGAATTTCTTCCTTCACTTTTTCCACAAAATACCTCTTGAGCTCCTTTACGGCCTTGGTCTCTTCCTCCAAATGCTCATATGCTTTCACAAAGGCCTCTTCCAGCCCCACGATATTATGGAAAGGTTCCGTACCGGCCCTGAACCCTCTTTCCTGTGCTCCACCCACGATCATGGGCTTTAAGCCTGAATTTTTTCGGATAAAGGCAAAACCAATTCCCTTGGGACCATGGAACTTGTGGGCAGCGGCCGTCATAAAATCAACCGGGACATATTGCACATCCCATGGATAATGACCAATGGACTGCACGGTATCGGAATGGAAAAGGGCCCCGTTCGCTTTACACAGCTTCCCGACAGCCTCAATATCAATGATGTTCCCGATCTCGTTGTTCACATGCATCAAACTGACCAACTTTTTGGAACCCTCTTTTTGAAGAAGTTGCTCCAAATGGTCCAGTTTTGGATTGCCGACCCCGTCCAGATCCACATACCAGACCGAAATGCCGTATTCCTTTTCCAGCTCTTCCACAGTGTGTAACACGGCATGGTGCTCTATTCTGGAAGTGATGATGGTCTTTACCCCCAAATCCCTAACAGCACAGCGCAGAATCATATTGTCCGCCTCCGTGCCGCCCGAAGTGAAGATGATTTCCGAAGCCTGGGCGTTCAAGGTCTTGGCAATGATCTTTCGGGCCTGTTCCACCATGGTCTTTGCCGATCTTCCAAAGCTATGGGTCGAGGACGGGTTGCCATAATGCACGGCCAGCGCCTCTTGCATCCTTGCAATTACCTCATCCCTTACCTGCGTTGTGGCCGCATTGTCCAGATACACTTTTTGCATGGTCCAGTTGTGATTTTAGAGGGGCAAAAATACGGGAAATAAAGTTAATTTCTTTTAAAGTGACGAGAAGGATTGGGGTATTAAAATGGAATTGCTTTAAATTTGGTGCATGAGAAGATTTTTCCTTTCGATGCTTTGTGCCGGGATGTTTTTTTCCTGTAGCGATGGCGACCTTCAGATTGAGACCATTGATTTTGACAGTGTCTCCTTGCAATACTGCACCACTCCGAGCACAACGACCAAAAACATCCTCTTCAAGATCAATGAGAATGAGGCATTGATATTGGAACTCCAGAGCGGAGTGCTCAACAGGGGCGTTGTGGGCGATACCATTGTCACGGAAAGCAGCGTGCCCACCCAATCACAGATCACCTATCGTATTTTTTCGGATGATGTGGACAAAAATTATTTCTGCGACGACATTCCTACGGCAGATCCTGTCGTGATCGATGAGGTCGAAGCCGAGGACGGAGCAGTATTCATAGAAACCATCATGGATGCGGACAGCACCAACTTTGTCCACACCATAAATTTGAGCGGAATTTCATTTGTGACGGGTAATGGGGAACGCATCACCAACCTGAACATCTCCGAGTTTGGCGAGGTCAGCACCGCCATCCCGACCAACTAAGGATTCTGAAAAATATAGACCTCCGTAGCGCCTAGCCCATATTTTTGGTAATCGGCATCGTAATATTTCACATTTTCATATTTGCTGAAGAGCCAATGCAACTCCTCCTTTAAGATGCCCTCCCCCACACCGTGGATGAACACCACTTTTTGGATGCGCTTTTGCATGGCAAATTCCAACTGCCCTTTGGCCTTTTCCAATTGAAGGTTGAGCATATCAAAATTACTGAGTCCTTTGGTGGATTCCACCAAGTGATGGATATGGAGGTCCACTTCCATTTTGGGAGCCTGTCGTTCCTTCGGTTTTGTACCTGTGGACTTTCTGCGTTTCGGAAGCTCTTTTTCCTGCTTCACCTGGGCCACCTCAAAATTGGAGATGGAAATGTCCCTTCCCGTTTTCACCAGATCTTTTGCAGGATATTGCATGGGAAAACCCTCGTCGGTCAACAAAGTGACCCTATCCCCTTCCACTAGCTGCACCGTGCCCGAAATGGCCTCGTCCAACACCTCCACTTTGTCCCCTATCTTAAAAATGCCCATACTTAAATATCTGTTAAAAAAATGATGGGAAAGATGAATCCCATAAGCAAAAATAATAGTATTTTTCGGCTGTCACAGTTATGATGTACCTACAACCGACCATATTCTCCCTTAGCCTGAAGGACTATATGCTTCCCTGCCTCAACAAAAAGTTGTTAGGGCTGGACTGTCCCGGTTGCGGCATGCAGCGTTCTGTCGACCTATTGCTGCACGGAGAGTTTGCGGCCGCGTTCAAAATGTACCCGGCCGTTTACCCGATCATGCTCCTGCTGCTTTTTTTGATTTCCAACCTGTTTGTGAAATTCAGATTCTCCCATCAAATCCGATTGGCGCTGATGCTGACAATAGCTGGGGTCATAATTGTAAGTTACGTCATCAAAATGAATAAACTGTTTAACTAAAAAACCTAAAATTATGGAACAACAAAAATTACCAAATGCAACACTGATCCTTGTATTTGGCATCATATCGATAGTGACTTGCTGCTGCTATGGTGTCATCGGTCTGATTTTCGGGGTGATCGCCTTGGTCTTGGCCAATAAGGCCATCAAGCTATATGCCGAAAATCCAGAGATCTATGAAGGGATACAAAATGTAAAAACAGGTAGAATACTGGCCATTATTGGGGTCATCCTCAACATATTGGCCCTCGCCTATTTCATCTGGGCCATTTCCTTCTTTGGATGGGACACTTTGCAAGACCCAGAGAGAATGCAAGAAATTTTGGAACAATACCAACAATAACATATGAGCCAACAACCCTTACCTGGGGCAAGTACTGTGCTGACAATGGGAATCATTTCCATTGTTGGCACCTTTTTTTGCTGCGGTCCTTTTGGGGCCATTTTTAGCATCATCGCATTGGTCAAAGCTAAGACTGCAAGTCAGTTATACCATCAAAATCCAGAGAACTATACGGATTACAGCAATGTAAAGACCGGTAAGATCTTGGCCTACATTGGTCTGGCTTTTGCTTTGATTTCCTTGGTGCTGGTCATCATATACTTCGGATTTATCATAGCCATGATAACCGCGGGGTCAAATGATTGGGGTGGCGGATATTAATTCGCCACTTCACTTATAAATTTCAATCGGTACAGCCTGAGTTCCTCATCTTCGTAGTCGCCATCGAACTCTTCAATGGCCTGTGAAATGGAATCGGTAGTGGCTTCCAAGAAGTAGTCATGGATTTCTTCTTGTTGGTCCTCGTCCAGGATTTCATCTATCCAGTAGCCAATATTGAGTTTGGTACCACTGAACACGATCTGCTCCATTTCCTTGATAAGTTCTGAAAGCTCCAACCCCTTGGCAGAGGCAATGTCATCCAAGGGTAATTTCCTGTCAATGCTCTGGATCACATATAATTTCAATCCAGAATTGGCCCCAGTGCTCTTTACCACAAGGTCATCGGGCCTCACAATATCGTTTTCCTCAACGTATTTGTTGATCAGGTCCAAGAAGGGTTGCCCATATTTTTTGGCCTTTCCTTCCCCTACCCCTTGAATATTGAGAAGCTCATCCATGGTGATGGGATATTTGAGCGACATATCTTCCAAGGAAGGGTCTTGAAATACCACAAAGGGAGGCACTTCACGTTTTTGGGCTTCTTTTTTCCGAAGGTCCTTGAGTATTTTCAACAGATTGTCATCGGCCACGGCACCCATGGATTTTGTGGCAGTGGCCACGGCATCCATACTTTCTTCGGTATAGGTATGGTCCTTGGTCATCAAGAAGGATTCCGGTTTTTCCAGAAATTTCTTCCCGGCCTCCGTCAAGTTCAAAATACCATATCGCTCTATCTCCTTCTTAAGAAGACCGGCCACGAGCACCTGTCTCACCAGGGCCATCCAGTAGGCCTTGTCCTTTTCGGACCCTATACCAAAAAAGGGTTTTTCATCGGTCTTGTGCGAAGAGATCATGGCATTGACCTTGCCCACCAAGATCCGAACAATTTCTTTGGCCTTGAACTTTTCGTTGGTATCCCGGACCACACCCAAAAGTTTCACCACTTCGTTTTTGGCCTCTTCCTTGGGTTTCGGGTTTCGGGCATTGTCGTCCATATCGGCACCCTCTCCGTCCACCTCATCGAACTCCTCCCCGAAATAGTGGAGGATGAATTTTCGGCGCGACATGGAAGTTTCGGCATAGGCCACAATTTCCTGGAGCAGGGCACTCCCTATTTCCTGTTCCGCAACGGGTTTCCCGGACATGAACTTTTCGAGTTTTTCCACATCCTTGTAGGCGTAGAAGGCCAAGCAATGGCCCTCGCCTCCATCCCTTCCGGCACGGCCCGTTTCCTGATAGTAGCTTTCGATGCTCTTCGGGATATCGTGATGGATCACGAACCGCACATCGGGCTTATCTATCCCCATCCCGAAGGCTATGGTGGCGACCACCACATCCACTTCTTCCATCAAGAACATGTCCTGGTACTTGGAGCGGGTCTTGGCATCAAAACCAGCATGATAGGGCACCGCACTTATCCCGTTCACTTGCAGCACTTGGGCCAGTTCTTCCACCCGTTTTCTGCTCAAACAGTAGATGATACCCGATTTGCCTTGGTTCTGCTTTACAAAGCGGATGATGTCCGCATCCACATTCTGGGTCTTGGGGCGCACCTCGTAGAACAGGTTGGGCCTGTTGAACGACGCCTTATATACCTTGGCATCGGTCATGCCGAGGTTTTTGATGATGTCTTCCTGCACTTTTGGGGTTGCCGTGGCCGTAAGCCCGATAATGGGGATATTGTCCCCCAATCGATTAATGATTCCCTTCAAGTTCCGGTATTCGGGCCTAAAGTCATGCCCCCACTCCGAGATACAGTGGGCCTCGTCCACCGCCACAAAGGAAAGCGGCACCTTTCGCAAGAATTCCACATTGTCGTCCTTGGTCAAGGATTCGGGTGCCACATATAAAAGTTTGGTGACGCCATTGGCAATGTCCTGCTTCACCTGTTTGATTTCGGTCTTGGTGAGCGAAGAGTTCAGCACATGGGCTATACCGTTCTGTTCGGATATGCCCCTTATGGCATCCACTTGGTTTTTCATCAGCGCGATCAAGGGCGACACCACAATGGCCGTCCCCTCCTTCATGATGGCAGGTAATTGGTAACAGAGTGATTTTCCGCCGCCCGTGGGCATAATCACAAAAGTGTCCTTGTCATCCATAATGTTCTGGATCACATTTTCCTGAAGCCCTTTGAATTTAGAAAAACCAAAATATTTTTTGAGAGAGGAATGCAAATCGGTGTTCATTAAGCTCATTTCCGCATTTTTCTATTTATGACAACCAACCTGAGAGGCTGTAGATTCTTTATTTTTTAATGTCCATCAAAAGTACGAAGTATTCTATCTTCCATTATGGTCTGTAAAAGATAGTTTGATTAGTTTTGTAATCTTAAATATAAGATATTCTTTTAGGAATACAATCAGATAATCCGTTAATTACCTTGAGCGACACACAGTCCATTTTATCCATCGCAAAACGAACACTTGAAATAGAGAGCAAGGCCATTTGGGATTTGATAGGTCAACTTGATGAACAGTTCGCCCAGGCCGTCCAATATATATTGGATTCCCAAGGAAGGGTCGTGGTGTCAGGGGTGGGCAAAAGTGCCATTGTGGCCTCCAAGATCGTGGCCACGCTCAACTCCACCGGAACCCCAGCCATCTTCATGCATGCCGCCGATGCCATCCATGGAGATCTCGGCACCATCCAGAAGGACGATATCGTCATCTGCCTCTCCAAAAGTGGCAACACCACCGAAATCAAAGCTTTGCTTCCCCTCATCAAAAGTGGTGGAAACAAACTTATAGGCATTACGGGCAACATGGATTCCTTTTTGGCCAAACAAGCGGATTTTGTGCTTGGCACCTATGTGGAAAAGGAAGCCTGCCCCAATAATCTGGCCCCTACCACAAGTACATCGGCACAAATGGCGATGGGCGATGCATTGGCCATCTGCCTGTTGGAACTCAGAGGTTTCAGCAGTGCCGACTTTGCAAAATACCACCCTGGGGGCTCATTGGGCAAAAAACTGTATTTGCGCGTAGCGGACATTGTGGTGAACAACCAGAAGCCAGAGGTCGACATCAATTCTAGCGTAAAGGAAGTAATCGTAGAGATTTCCAAAAAGATGCTGGGCGTGACCGCGGTGACCGAAAATGGGAAAGTAGTGGGTATTGTGACCGATGGTGATATCCGAAGAATGCTCAGCAAACATGACAATATCAGTGGACTTACGGCCAAGGACATCATGACCTCCGATCCAAAGTCGGTGAAAGTGGACACCCTTGCGGTAAAGGCACTCAAACTGCTCCAAGAAAAGAACATATCCCAACTGTTGGCCTTTGATGAGGGCAACTACGCCGGAGTGGTCCATATCCATAACCTTATAAACGAGGGAATCCTATAATGGCAAAAAAACAAAAGAAAAGTCCGGATGAAATGTCCTTTTTGGACCATTTGGAAGAATTGCGCTGGCATCTCGTACGCTCAACATTGGCCGTGGTCATCATTGCCTGTGTGGCATTTGTGTTCAAAAGCTTCATCTTTGATGTGATCCTCTTCGGACCCAAGAACATGGATTTCCCTACCTACAGGTTCTTTTGCCAGATTGCCACATACTTTGGGGTAACATCTGAGTTTTGCGGGGACTCCCTACCCATTACCATCCAAAGCCGATTGATGGCCGGACAGTTTTCCGCGCACATCTGGACCTCCATATGGGCCGGGGTCATCCTAGGGTTTCCGTACATTTTATATGAACTCTGGAAATTCATCAGCCCAGGACTGTACGAAAACGAAAGAAAGCATTCCAGGGGTTTTATCTTGACAGCCTCCTTTTTGTTCTTTTTGGGGGTACTCTTCGGATACTACGTGGTGGCACCCCTATCCATCAACTTTTTGGGTACCTATCAGGTCAGTTCGGAGGTGCTCAATCAAATCGATTTGGCATCCTATGTTTCCACGGTAAGGGCATCGGTGATTGCCTGTGGTATCATGTTCGAACTCCCCATTGTCATCTATTTCTTGACCAAAGTAGGATTGGTGACCCCAGAAATCCTTAAAAAATACAGGAAAATGGCCTTGGTCATTGTCCTTATCCTATCTGCCATCATTACCCCCCCAGATGTCACCAGCCAGATTGTGGTTGCCATCCCGGTACTGATTTTATATCAGATAAGCATACACATTTCCAGAATAGTGGTTAAAAGAGAGGCCAAAAAAGAAAAAGCGAAAAAGGATGCCAAATAAAGTAGAGGAATTCAATGCCTATCGTTCCCAAATGAACGAAAAGTTGCTTGCCGACAACAACAAGCTCATCAAACGCATCTTCAACCTGGACACCAATGCCTATATGGCCGGTGCCTTGGACGTGAAGACCAAGGAACTGTTGGGACTGGTCGCATCGGCCGTGCTCCGTTGCGATGATTGTGTGAAGTACCATCTGGAAAGCTCCAAAAAAGCCGGTGCCAACAAAGAAGAGGTGATGGAAACGCTTGGTATTGCCACCTTGGTGGGAGGTACCATTGTGGTGCCCCATTTGCGCCGTGCCTACGAATTTTGGGAAGCCCTGGAGGAGAACGATGCTTAAAAAAATCCAAAAGAGCACCCCTCAGAAAAAGAATATGTTTAGTTTTGGCCCATTCCTATGAAGCTACGTGCAGAAAATATCATGAAAGCCTATCGGGGCCGAAAGGTCGTACGAGGCATTTCGCTGGAAGTGAACCAAGGTGAGATCGTAGGTCTATTGGGACCCAACGGAGCCGGAAAGACCACCTCTTTCTACATGATCGTGGGACTGATCAAACCCAACGGTGGCAATATCTTCCTTGAAGACATGAACATCACCAGCTTCCCCATGTACAAAAGGGCCCAGAACGGTATAGGCTACTTGGCACAGGAGGCCTCAGTGTTCCGGAAACTCAGTATCGAAAAGAATATCCTCAGCGTGTTGCAGCTCACCAAATTGAGCAAAAAGGAGCAACACATGAAAATGGAATCCTTGATCGATGAATTCGGCCTTGGACACATTCGGAAAAACAGGGGCGACCTTCTCTCCGGAGGTGAACGCCGACGTACGGAAATAGCCCGCGCACTGGCCACCGACCCCAAGTTCATTTTGCTGGACGAACCTTTTGCGGGGGTGGACCCCGTAGCTGTGGAGGACATTCAGCGCATCGTGGCCCAATTGAAGAACAAGAACATCGGGATCCTGATCACCGACCACAACGTACAGGAAACCCTGGCCATCACCGAGCGCTCCTACCTCATGTTCGAAGGGGGAATCCTAAAAGCAGGTGTCCCGGAAGAACTGGCCATGGACGAAATGGTACGAAAAGTATATCTGGGGCAGAACTTTGAGCTCCGCAAGAAGAAACTGGACTTCTAAGATTCTTTTATTTTTTCTTCTCCCGCATTTTTACCATTATCTGGGGAGAAATGGATTTTAAATGTTCAATGAACCCCATCTTATCTTTTGGGGAGATGATGACACTATTGTTCCTCCCATACAATATTTCCAAGCGATCTAATGATGCTGCCGGGGATGATATAGGATTATAGGTTTCCTGTACTCCGGTAATTGAAGTGATCGGAATTTTTTTCTTGATCCAAAAAAAGGACTTTATCCACAATGTTTCTCCACTGATCTCATAGGAAATAGAGAGGAATACAAGGACCACGAGAATTAAAATTGCACCATTGACCATGACACCGATCCATGACCCCGCTTTCACCAATTGATATATCACCACCCCAAAAACCAAAAACACGAAAGCCAGCAGCTCCAGTCCTACTTTTGAAGGGTAAACCTTAGCTCTATTTTCCATTTTTTTCAGGAATCAACAAGGATGCGAGTATATAAAAAACAATGATCAACGGTATGGCCAAAAACTTCAAGGTCAGCAACATGATCAAACTACCGATCAAAAACAGGTAACGGACGCCATTGTCCTTAAAACTCCAATTTTTGAACTTCAGTGCAAAAAGTGCAATGGGTGAGTTCAACAAATAGGCACTTAAAATCGTCAACCCTACCAAAAACCATGGATTCAGGATAACGCCATTCAACAATTCGTTGTTATGGTACAAAAGGATCAAGGGCAACGAAAGGATCAGCAGTGCATTCGCAGGTGTGGGCAGCCCCACAAAGGACGAAACTTGGTTTTCATCCACATTGAACTTCGCCAACCGATAGGCAGATGCCAACGTGATCACAAATCCAAAAAAAGGCAGCACGGTCATTTCGGTACCGTGTCCAAAAATTCCCAAGTTCCAACCTCCCCTTTCCGCCATGTTCAACAATTGGAACATGACCACCCCAGGGACCAGACCACTGGTGATCACATCCGCCAAGGAATCCAACTGCACGCCAACTTCGCTCTGCACCTTCAGAACGCGGGCAGCCAAGCCATCAAAAAAGTCGAAGAATATCCCAATAAAAACAAAAAGGGCCGCCCATTCCAGTTGGTTCAGCACCGCAAAAACCGTGGCAATACAACCACTCAACACATTCAACAAGGTCAAAAAATTGGGGATATACGACTTCATACTGGGTCAGATTTTCGTAAAAATAAGGCAAAGAAGTCGTTTTTCGATGATTGAATTATTTGATTTGAAGTTTCAGGTTTCAAGTTTTTTGGACTTCCGACTTCTGACCACGGACTTGGTTATTCGGTGGATGACTCGAACTTATTTCAATAGTACCTGCCTTCATTGTGTTCCTCTGTCCAGTCATATCGTATTTATTCTGATATTTGCCGTGATGAATTTCAGGATGAGACCAAAGTACCTTTTTTCATTTCTTTTGCTGTTGATCGGAAATGTGCTGTTTTCGCAAACGCCGCAACTCACCGATCGATCACAGGTAAGCCTACTCACCTGTGCAGCGGGCCATGAGCTCTACTATGCCTTTGGCCACAGCGCCTTCCGGGTGCAGGACCCTGTTTTGGGCATCGATGTGGTGTACAACTATGGTACATTCGATTTCAATCAGCCCAATTTCTATCTGAATTTTGCAAAGGGAAGAATGATCTATTCCCTTTCCCGCCGAAGCTTTGATGCTTTTTTATATGAATATGAACTGGAGAAAAGGTGGGTAAAGGAGCAGATTTTTGACCTCACCTTGGAGGAACGGAACCAGTTGCTCGTCTTTTTTGAGGACAACTATCTGCCCCAGAACAGGGATTACCTCTATGACCCCTTACTGAACAATTGTTCCAGCATCACAGGGGATATTTTAAGAAAGCAATTTGGCGATGCCATTGCATTTGATGGTTCCTACTTGGACAAACAGTATACTTTCCGCCAATTGGTTAGACAGTTCTTGGACACCAACTCCTGGTCCATGTTCGGTATTGACCTTGCCTTTGGAGCCGTGGTGGACCGAAAGGCCACGGTGCAGGAACATATGTTCCTCCCCTACTACGCCATGGAACAGATACGCAATACAAGTCTCAACGGCAGGCCCCTCTTGAAAAGGGAACGCACCATTTTGGACTACAACGAACATACCCAACAGCATTTTTTCCCATTGTCCCCGCTGTTTTGGTTCGTCCTATTGCTGGCCTTTACCTGCGCCATCACGTATTTTGACTATACCCATAAGACCCGTAGCCGCTGGTTGGATTTTTCGCTCATGTTCCTGACAGGTTTGGTGGGCATCTTCCTTTTGCTCCTTTGGTTTGCAACGGACCACACCTCCACACCAAAAAACTTCAATATCCTTTGGGCATTTCCGCTAAATGTGATCGTGGCCTTTATTTTTGCCTTTCAGGACAAACTGCCCGAATGGTCATCGAAATACCTCTGGTCCACTTTGGGGCTTATCGGAATTGTACTGTTGCTTTGGATAATGCGGGTACAGTCTTTTTCACCTGTGTTGATTCCCTTATTTTTGACCTTGGCCATTCGGTATGTGTACCTGATCCGGTATTCCAAGCTTTAAACCTGGCCCGTAAACAGCATCCATGAATTTATTGACCGTAGAAAACATATCAAAATCGTATGGGGAACTGGTACTCTTCTCCGACATCTCCTTTGGTATCAACAAAGACCAGAAAATTGCACTGATCGCCAAGAACGGGAGCGGGAAAACCTCCATTCTCAACATCATGTCGGGCAAGGACACTTCCGAAACGGGACAGGTCACCATCCGCAAGGACATCAAGATCTCCTTTTTGGAACAAGAGCCCCGTTTGGATCCCAACCTGACCGTGGAGGAGACCATTTTTGCGACGGACAATGAAATCCTCAAGATCATTGCCGCCTACGAAAAGGCCGTGGAGAATCCCGAGGACAGCACACGCTACCAAAAGGCATTCGAAGCCATGGAACGGCACAATGCATGGGATTTTGAAACGCAGTACAAACAGATCCTCTTCAAACTACAGCTTACCCAACTCGATGCCAAGGTGGCCACCTTGTCGGGCGGGCAGCGAAAACGTCTGGCCTTGGCCAATGCCCTGCTGAACAAGCCCGAACTGCTCATTATGGATGAGCCGACCAACCACTTGGACCTGGAGATGATCGAATGGCTCGAGGCCTATTTTTCCAAAGAGAACATGACCCTGTTCATGGTCACCCACGACCGGTATTTCTTGGACCGCGTCTGCAATGAGATCATAGAACTGGACAACAATCAGTTATATACCTACAAAGGCAACTACTCCTATTACCTGAGCGAAAAGGAGGGCCGGATGGAACGCGAGGCCGTGGAACAGCACAAATCCAAGTTGCTCTATAAAAAGGAACTGGAATGGATGCGCCGGCAGCCCAAGGCCCGTACCACCAAATCCAAATCACGGATAGACGATTTCAATGAGATCAAACAACGGGCAAACCAACGGAGAAAGGACCATGAAGTGGAGCTGGAACTCAATATGGAGCGCTTGGGCAGCAAGATCTTGGAACTCCACAACATCTCCAAATCCTATGGGAACAAGACCATTCTGAACAAGTTCGATTACAACTTCACCAAAGGTGAACGCATCGGGATCATCGGAAAGAACGGAACCGGAAAGTCCACTTTTTTGAATATCATCACCCAAAAAGAAGATGTGGATGGTGGAAAGGTGGTTGTTGGGGACACTATCAAGTTTGGTTACTACACCCAAAAGGGCATTCCAGATAAGGAGGGGCAAAAGGTCATCGATGTCATCCGCGAGTTTGGGGACTATATCCCGCTGAAAAAGGGAAAACAGATTTCCGCACAGCAGTTGTTGGAGCGTTTTCTCTTTGACCGAAAAAAGCAGTATGATTTTGTGGACAAACTCAGCGGCGGCGAACGCAAACGGCTGTATTTGTGCACCGTACTCATCCAAAACCCAAATTTCTTGATCCTGGATGAGCCCACGAACGACCTTGACATTGTGACCCTCAATGTTCTGGAAAGTTTCTTGTTGGATTTCCCGGGATGCTTGATCGTGGTGTCACACGACCGTTACTTTATGGACAAGATCGTGGACCATTTGTTCGTGTTCAGGGGTGAGGGTGAAATCGAGGATTTCCCCGGCAATTATACCGATTACAGGGTCTATGAGAGCAGCAAGCTCATCGAGGAACGGGAGAACAAGGAGATTCCTGAAAAAACGGAGAAGACCCACTGGAAGGAAAAGGAAAGCGGCGGCAAACTTTCTTACTTGGAGCAGAAGGAACACAAACAATTGGAAAAGGACATCCAAAAACTGGAAGAACAAAAGGTAGCCCTGCAGAACAAGTTCGCCGACCCAGACCTGAACGGGGACGAGATCAACCAACTTTCCGTGGAACTGAAAAAGGTATCGGATACCATCGAGGAGAAAACAGAACGTTGGTTCGAGCTTTCATCCATTTTAGAGGGATAATGTCCCCTTGAGGGGACCATAGGGGTGTTAACTATGTTTTTCGAATTGCTTTCTTACTTAAAATTCATTTTCAAATCCACCAATGCGCATGGAGTACACTCCCCCTTTGTTTTCCAGTATGTGACCCAGTGCCTGTATGCCAGTAAAAAGTTCCACAAGGAGACGTCCATCAATGTGCTACTGAAAAGTATCGCCTATTTCAAGGCAAACCGTATCTATTTGGACCCCAATCCTTCTCTTGAAAAAACCGTCAATGAAATATTTCCCAACATTGATTTTGACACCAAACCTGTGGACATTATCTATACCGACCGATTGGCCACTACGCGCTTTGAAGGATTTCTTTCCAAAGGAAAATTACACAATGACAGCATGATCTTGGTGGATGGCATCCATCAGAATGAAGAAAAAGCAGAAGATTGGAAGATGCTGATCGCTTCGCCCAAAATCACGGTGAGCATCGATATGTTCCATTGTGGCGCCATCTTCATCCGAAAAGAACAAGTGAAGGAGCATTTTACGATTCGGATTTAAAGCGGTAATTTTAGGTTATGGAAAATGCAGCAACAGATAACACCGTTTGGTATGTTCTCGCCGTATTGGGGCTCATCTATCTGATCATTCTGTTCAGGAACAAAAAATCGACCCGACAACGAAAATCGAGAAGGTTCATGGATGGCAAGCGCAGACATGATAGGGACAATGAACAATGAGCAATTGCCAATGTTCAATAAACAATGCTCAAATCCCTCTAAAATGCCCTATTCACCTCAACCAATTTGTACTGATAGTTGATTATTGATAACCGATAACATGAAGATATACACCAAAACAGGTGACAAGGGCACCACGGCACTGTTCACGGGAACTCGGGTGCCCAAACACCATATCCGCATCGAAAGTTATGGCACCATTGACGAGCTCAATTCCTTTTTGGGGCTTTTGCGCGACCAAGAAATGGACGCCCATTCCAAAGAACTGTTGGCCCTCATCCAAGAAAAGCTCTTCACGGTAGGCTCTATCCTTGCCACGGAACCCAAAAAGGACAAACGTCTGAAAATACCCCGCATCAGTGATGCCGACATTGAACTTTTGGAGAAGGAAATGGACCAAATGAACGAGGAGTTGCCCGAAATGACACATTTTATACTTCCGGGTGGGCACACCACCGTGTCATACTGTCATATTGCCAGAACCGTTTGCCGAAGGGCGGAACGGATGATTTCCTATCTGCACGAAAATGAACCCGTTCCCGACACCCTGCTTTCCTATATCAATCGCCTTTCCGATTATCTTTTTGTATTGGCACGGAAGTTGTCGCAAGACCTAAAGGCCCAAGAAGTCAAGTGGATCCCGGAGAAGTTGGACCAATAAAATCGTTTTTTTGACGCAATAGTTTTGTCAACATCAAAATAATTTTTAAATAATACTGTTTTTACTTGGCGAATTGGGTTTAAAAATTATTTTTGCAAAAAATTTAAAATCAAACCGTTACTATGTACTGGACGTTAGAACTAGCCTCATATTTGAGTGATGCGCCTTGGCCAGCCACCAAAGACGAACTGATAGATTATGCTATCCGTACCGGAGCACCATTGGAAGTTGTAGAAAATTTACAGTCCATGGAAGAAGAGGGCGGCGAAATATATGAGTCCATCGAAGAGATATGGCCTGATTATCCCACCGAAGAGGATTACCTCTGGAACGAGGATGAATATTGATATCAGTAAAACAAGCACAATAAAAAGTCTCATCTGAGGCTTTTTTTTATGTAATTTTGACAGCCTAGCAAAAGAATTTCCCGACATTCCCGTCAATGGAACAGCTTTTGCCATTCTAACGAAAATACAATTCATGAGTTTTATCAATTCCGTACTAAAGGTTTTTGTGGGAGACAAATCGGAGAAAGATGTAAAGTCCCTCCAACCCTTGGTAAAAGAGATAAAGTCCTTTGAGCAGCAGCTGGAAGGATTGACCCACGACGAACTGAGACAAAAGACCGTCGCCTTCAAGGCACAGATCGCGGAAGACTGCAAAACCGTCAATGACAAGATTGCCGCCCTTCAAAAAGAGGTGGAAAGCTCCAATGACATCGACCGCAACGAGGAAATCTACGCCGAGATAGACAAACTGAACGAAGAGGCCTATAAAATTTCCGAAAAGACACTCAACGATATTCTTCCCGAAGCCTTTGCCGTTGTAAAGGAGACCGCCAAACGGTTTGCCGCCAACGAGACACTGACCGTACTGGCTACCGAATTTGACAGAAAACTGTCGGGCGACAAGGATTATGTGACGCTCGAGGGCGACAAGGCCATTTGGAGCAACTCCTGGGACGCCGCCGGAAAAGAGGTCACTTGGGACATGGTGCACTACGACGTACAGTTGATAGGTGGTATTGCGCTACATCAAGGCAAAATTGCGGAAATGCAGACCGGAGAAGGTAAGACCTTGGTGGCCACGCTCCCACTCTACCTGAACGCCCTAGCTGGTAAAGGGGCCCACTTGGTGACCGTGAACGACTATCTTGCCAAAAGGGACAGTGCCTGGATGGCCCCCATTTTTGAGTTCCATGAGCTTTCTGTGGACTGCATCGACAAGCACAGGCCCAATTCCGATGGAAGAAGGGCCGCCTACAATGCCGACATCACCTATGGGACCAACAACGAATTTGGTTTTGACTATCTACGTGACAATATGGCGCATACCCCGGACGATTTGGTACAGCGTCCCCATCACTACGCCATTGTGGATGAGGTGGATTCCGTTCTCATCGACGATGCCCGTACCCCATTGATCATTTCTGGTCCCGTGCCGGAAGGTGATCGCCACGAGTTCAACGAGCTACGGCCCAAAGTGGCCGACATTGTCCAGCAGCAACGCCAACACTTGACAGGCGTGCTTGCCGAGGCCAAAAAACTCATTGCGACCGGAGACACCAAAGAAGGTGGGTTCCTACTGCTCCGTGTGCACCGAGGACTTCCCAAGAACAAAGCACTCATCAAGTTTTTGAGTGAAGAAGGCGTGAAACAACTCCTCCAGAAAACGGAGAACTTCTACATGCAGGACAATAACAGGGAAATGCCCAAAGTGGATGCCGACCTGTTGTTCGTGATCGATGAGAAAAACAACCAGATAGAATTGACCGATAAAGGGGTAGATTACATTTCTGGGGACAAGGACAAGGATTTCTTCGTGATGCCTGACATTGGCAGTGAGATTGCCAAGATCGAACGTCAGGATCTGGAGATTGAAAAAGAAGCTGAGCTGAAGGAAGATCTTTTCAAGGATTTTGCCATCAAGAGCGAGCGGATCCACACCATGACCCAATTGTTGAAGGCCTATACCCTATTTGAAAAAGATGTGGAGTATGTGGTGATCGACAACAAGGTGATGATCGTGGATGAGCAGACCGGACGTATCATGGACGGTAGGCGATATTCCGATGGACTCCACCAGGCCATCGAGGCCAAGGAGAACGTGAAGATCGAGGCGATGACCCAGACCTTTGCCACCATCACCCTTCAAAATTACTTTAGGATGTACAATAAGCTGGCTGGTATGACCGGTACGGCTGTTACCGAAGCAGGCGAGTTTTGGGAGATCTACAAGTTGGATGTCATGGAAATACCTACCAATAGGCCCATTGCCAGACATGACCGCCATGATCTTATCTACAAGACCAAACGCGAAAAATACAACGCTATCATAGAGGAAGTGACCAACCTTTCCAATGCGGGCAGACCCGTTTTGATCGGTACCACTTCGGTTGAAATTTCGGAACTGCTCTCCAAACTCTTGAGTGTCCGTAAAATTTCCCACAATGTACTGAACGCCAAATTGCACAAAAAGGAGGCGGATATCGTCGCCGAAGCAGGAAAATCAGGGGTGGTCACCATTGCCACCAACATGGCCGGCAGGGGTACGGACATTAAGCTCACCACGGATGTAAAGGGAGCGGGAGGACTGGCCATCATTGGTACGGAGCGCCACGATTCCAGACGGGTGGACCGGCAGTTGAGAGGCCGTTCCGGGCGTCAAGGAGATCCTGGAAGCTCCCAGTTCTATGTTTCCTTGGAAGACAACCTGATGCGTTTGTTCGGATCGGACCGTGTGGCCAAGATGATGGACCGTATGGGTCTGGAAGAAGGAGAAGTGATCCAACACTCCATGATGACCCGATCCATAGAACGGGCCCAGAAAAAAGTGGAGGAAAACAACTTTGGCATCCGTAAACGTCTGTTGGAATATGATGATGTGATGAACGCCCAGCGTGAGGTGGTCTACAAGAGAAGAAAACACGCCCTTCAAGGCGAACGCCTCAAAGTGGACATCGCCAACATGATCTATGACACCTGTGAACTGATCGCAGAGACCAACAAAATGGCCGATGACTTCAAAAACTTCGAGTTTGAGCTCATCAAATATTTCTCCATCACTTCGCCCATCAGCGAAGAAGAGTTCAAAAAGATGAACTTCCAGGAAATAGCCAATACCATTTATAAGGCATCCTACGATTTCTATAAGAACAAAATGGAGCGTAGTGCCACTGTGGCCTTCCAAGTCATCAAAAAGGTTTATGAAGACCAGGCCAACAAGTTTGAGCGTATTGTGGTCCCTTTCACGGACGGTATCAAGACCTTGAACGTGGTCACCAATCTGGAAAAGGCCTATAATACGGATGGAAAGCAATTGATTACGGATTTTGAGAAGAACATCACCTTGGCCATCATTGATGATGCCTGGAAAACCCATTTGCGCAAGATGGACGAGTTGAAACAATCCGTCCAATTGGCCGTCCACGAACAAAAAGATCCTTTGCTGATCTACAAATTCGAGGCATTCGAACTTTTCAAGGAAATGATAGACAAGGTGAACAAAGAGGTGATTTCCTTCCTTTTCAAAGGGGAACTGCCCTCAGAGAACACCAATCAGATCCAAGAAGCCCGAAACGTACAAAGGCCCAAGGAAAACCTTCAGACCTCAAAAGAAGAAATTCCCAACAGCGATGAGCTTGCCGCCCAGCATAGGGCAGCTGGCCAAACCCAGGGACAACGTCAGCAAGTGACCGAAACCATTACCCGGGAAAAGCCAAAGATTGGCCGTAATGACAAGGTTACCATAAAGAATGTAATGTCCGGCGAGAGCAAGAGCATGAAATACAAGCAGGCGGAATCCCTTCTCGAAAAGGGGGAATGGGTCTTGATCGAAGATTAAATTAGCCTAAAAGCAATTCTACAAGTGACAGTTATTTTATAGCTGTCACTTTTTTTATATCAAAAACATATTTAGATTTACACCATAATTACACCCCATTAAGCTACTTTTACTACCCTTTTATCAACCTTGGTAGTGGAGGATACAATCACGTGCAGCATATGAAAGTCCCTGGTAAGGATAAATATCGGTTACAAGACAAGATTGATTTGATACTCAAGGTTAATTACAGTTCCTCACTCTTTGCTGCCATTTTTGGGTTGATCTGCTTTTTTTTCCTGGACATCAAAGGAATCATTCCCTATACCTTTATTGGCTATGCCTTTGTGAACCTCGTGAACACAGCGCTCTATCGGAAACATGAAAATGTGGTCCTGACATACAACCTGACCTCCATTCTGTCCATGATCGCGGCCATAATCATTACCATATATAGTGGTAGCATACAAAGCCCATTCATCTTTGTGCTGGCCATTATTGTCTTTGCCGGCTATGTCACCACAAAAGTATTTGGGCAATTGTACCTCATTGTCAATTTGGCCGTGCTCACCATACTCTTTCTCTATGACACGGGGGACTTTAGGATTTCCGAGAACACTGTTCCCTTGGAATCCCGCAACTGGTTTGCCTTTTTAAGTGCCGTCTTTGCCGTGTACCTGCTCGGTGGCGTTTTTGGGAAGAACCTTCTTATGGCCCATCACAAATTGTACAAATCCCGGAATGAAATACAGGAACGGATTGAGGAAAAAGAAACTTTGTTGAAAGAGGTCCATCACAGGGTAAAGAACAACCTTCAGACCGTTTCCAGTCTCTTGAGTCTTCAATCCAGGGCCATTGCGGACGAAAAGATCAGCAGTATCATCAAGAGCAGCCAAAACCGTGTGGTCTCCATGGCCATGGTACACGAAATGCTGTACAAAAGGGACGACTATCTTTCCAAAATCGAGCTTAGGCCCTACGTAAAGGAACTCTGTGATTATTTGGTGCGCTCCGTCAAGGGGAACAACAGCAACGTCAAGGTGGACCTGGACATCGACGACCACAAACTCAGTATAGATACCGTGATCCCCATTGGCCTCATCATCAATGAGACCATCACCAACGCCCTTAAATATGGAATAACGGATGCCAATGGCGGTGAAATCCATGTTTCGGTCAAGAAAATAGGGGAAAATCGCTATCAAATGTACTTAGGGGACAATGGAATTGGCTATTCCGAGGACATCAACCCAAGAACGTCCAATTCGTTGGGGCTTAAACTGATCTACAACCTAAGCCGTCAGCTTCGCGGTACCATCAGTAGGGATTATGACAAAAAGGGCACCTACTACTGCATCGAATTTGAAGAAATCATCGAAGAGTTCAATTCGGTGGATTGATAGGGCCCACCCCATTCCGCTTAAGACTTTCTCACCCTGAACGAAAAGGCAATTGTGGCCACCACAAAGGCCAAACTGATAAAAAGGGCAAATGGTACCAGAAGGTTCAAAACCATGATTAGGCCAATATTGATTTGTTTTTCTTTGTAGTAAAGGAAAGGGCCTGTTTTACCCTAGAGTTCTTGAATTTGTACAATCTGGCCGTTTTTCTGTCCTTGCGGATGGCTTGTTGAAAATCCACGTCCAAAACCACATCGGCAGTGATGGTCTCCACCTTTTTCTCTTTGGAAATATCCTGTGCCATAGCCATGGTTCCGATAAAAGTTACTGCGATGATGGTCAAAATTGTTTTCATGATCTGGGTTTGTATTACGAAGTAAAATTACCCTCGTGCCCACCCCGATCCAGATTTCCATCGTCCAATAACACCCTTTATTCGGTATAAAAACTTTTCTTGGGCGAAGTGCATTTTATCGACGACGAACGTATTGGAAGCAAAAAACAGGATGCCGAGCGCATGTGCATTTCATCGATCATTTGAAAAAGGGCCATTTCTAACGCGCTGGTTTTAAGTTTCTTATTTGTAGGAAAAACTTTTCATTTAATAGACGGGCAGGCTACACATACTGCATCTTCCTCAAAAAAGAATAAAGGACGATGGAGAACACCTTAACATTTTTTAACGCTCCTTGGCGTAATACTTAGTACCTTAAGGCAACTAAGTAAAAAAAAATCAACATTGTGAGAACTTCCCTTTTCCTACTCCTTATTCTGGCATCCACCAGTTGCCAGCCCAAAAACAAATCGGACAAACCCGAAACCGCCCAAAAAGTTGAAGAAAACCATTCAGTGGAGGTAAAACTAACGGCAGACCAATTGAAAGGCTATGAGACCGCTTATTTTGCAAGTGGTTGCTTTTGGTGTGTCGAGGCCATTTTTGAAAGTGTCAAGGGTGTGAAAGAGGTCTATTCGGGCTATTCGGGCGGAACAGAGAAAAACCCGACCTACAAAGAGGTTTCCTATGGAAAAACAACCCATGCGGAGGCCGTGGAAGTCTACTATGACCCCAACATCATCTCTTTTACCCAACTGGTACAGGTATTTTTTGGTTCCCACGACCCAACCAGTCTGAATAGACAGGGGCCGGACAGGGGTGCCCAATACCGCTCCATCGCATTTTACAAAGATGAGGCACAAAAGAAGATCATCACGGATTATATTGCCCAATTGGAGGCGGAAAATGTGTATGGTCGACCTATTGTCACCGAAGTGAAAAAGTTTGACAAGTTCTACAGGGCGGAGGAGTACCACCAAGATTACGAAAAAAGAAATCCTGACAATTCGTATATCAGAAACGTTTCCATTCCCAGATTGAATAGGTTCAAGGAAAATTTCAAAGCCTATCTGAAAAAAGGGGCACATTGACCCAAGCGACAGAAAGCATTATTTTTAAGCGGAAAGAAGCTGAAGTTGATGCGGGCGGTAAGATGAAATGGCCCAAAAGTGATTGTAGAGGTATTTGGGGATTCGGAATATGGGAAGATGTTATTCCTTCAGGACCACTTCGCTGTACTTGGAATTGATGTTGATGGTTTTGCCCCCATTCTTGTTCACATGGTAACCACTGAACACATTGGCCCCGGATTTTTTGGAACCTTCCAGTTTCAAGGTTTTGGGATATTGTAGATCGGATGTGACCTCATTCACCGAGATCACAAAGGGAGCTGCAGGCAATTTACAGGCCAGCTCTCCATTTTCCACAGAAACATCAATGGATTGGAACCCATCGGATACCGTATTGATGCTCAGAGTTCCGAACTTGTTGTTCACCAATGCCCTGCTGGCCAGTTTACCGATCACCACATTGGAAGAAACCGAACTAAGGTCCAGTTCCACCACTTCTTTTAAATTGACCTTATCGGAATAGTCCGTCTTTAACTTCCCATAGTTCCATTGCTGTACCACAACAGGGGAATAGGAAGCTCGGATATAGGTCCTGTCCCCATCAATGGTAGGGGCATGCAAGCTTGCGTAGGACAAGCTTGCATTGATGTTCTTGGTATTTGCCGCCAGTTTCACCTCCCCATGCCTCACGTTCATGTTCAGTTTGAGGTATTTTGGCATTTTTATCTTGATGCGTTTTTTCACCTTGTACTCTTTGTTCTCCCCATCAGAAGAAAAATAGAACACATTGGGACCTGAACGCAATGTTCTGGCTTCCTCGGCATACTGTTTTCTCATCTCTTCCCTCTGGCTCCTCAGTTCCTCACGCTGCTGCTTAAGGTCTTCCTGCATTTCCTTGCGTTTCTCTTCACGCTGCTTTTGGAGTTCTTCCCTTTGCTTGGCCATCTCTTCCCTGTGCTTGTCCCTATCCTTGGCCATTTCCTCCATTTCCTTGCCCCATTCCTCAAAGCGTTTTTTGTACTCTTCGTCAAAGGTCTTGTCAAACTTTTTCTTCCATTCCTTCAAGTACTTTTCCTTGTCCTTTTTATAGGCATCGTAATCAAACTCCATAAAAGGGGTCGGGGGCATAGGCGGCATGGCCGGCATGAAGGAAATCTCAGGCAGCACGGCAATCTCTGGCATTTCGGGAATTTCTATGGTGGACATGATATGGTCCACGGATGGAAGTTCCGGAAAATCAAAATTCAATCCTTTAAAATCATAGACATAGGGCCCACCTGCCTTGGTGCTTACCTCTATTTCCTTGCTGTTGCCCATGATCTTGACAAGGTCTTTTTCAAAATACGACTTGGCCTCCTCGTCACCCACTCCTTCGAGTTCCACCACCACAGAGATTTCCACTTGGTCCTTGTCCCAAGTTTCAAACTCAATGTCCGCATGGCTGGTATTGAGGTTCAGTTCGGTGTCCTTGTTGACACTGTAGGTTTCCTTGTAGGTCTTTGATTTTTCCTGTGCACGACAGGCGAAACCTGCGAGCAGCAGGAGCAACCCGTTAAATAATATGAGACGATTCCTGTTCATTTTTTGATGATTTTAATTGATTCAACTTTGTTTTTAATTTTTGCAGCAATTGCAACCTGAGCTGCAGGTTCATGATCAAGGCACTTATGGTCTGATCGTTGGGTCCCAGTTCGTTCAGCTCCTTGTTCAATTGTTGGTATTCGTCGTTGAGTTCCGCCAATCGTTCCAGATAACTGTCCATGAGCTCCTTATTATCTGAGGTCATCTCCAAGTCGGACAATTGCAGGTTGATATTGGTGGTGTAATAGGTCTCTATTTTTTTGAAATCGGGGGAAAGATCACCCAATGAAATGGTCTGTTCCTGTCCTTTTGTGTTTTCTCTGTCCGCAACGATGACATTCTCATCGGGCAGATCCCCTTTGCCTGAACTGCCCATGAAATACAGGGACAATCCCACCGCCACTATCACGGAGGCCGCTATTTGCAACCACAGGGTGTACACTTTCTTTTTCCGTGGGCCTGCTGGCAGCTGTCCATCCAATTTTTCAAGAAAACGGGCCTCATGTCCGTCCTTCATGGAATAGCTTTGCTGCTCCCTTTCCTTTTCGAACATTTTCCGAAGATCATGTGCCATATACCAAATCTTTTAATTTCTCTTTCAATTGTGCTTTTCCGCGTAACAACCGTGTCCTGGAGGCCGTATCCGAGATCCCCAAAACCTGGGAGATCTCACTATGGTCATACCCTTCCACCAAGAACAGTTGCACCACATACCTATATTTCCCCGGCAACTCCTCAATTGCCGCTTTTACCTGTTCCAAGGAAATGCTTTCCTCGACCGACCAATCATCTTCTTCTGCGACATGCATATAGTTTTCATCCAGTTCCTCTGTGCGTTGGTGTTTCGATTTCAGAAAATCGATGCTCCCGTTCACCACTATCCTCTTTAACCATGCCCCGAACGTGACCTCTCCCTTGAACTGATGGATGCGCTGAAAGGCCTTTATGAACGATTCTTGGAGTACATCCTCCGCATCATCCGCATTTTTGAGGAAACGCATGGCCACCCCGAACATACCATCACAGTACTGTCGGTACAGTTTCAATTGTGCCTGACGATCGTTCGCCTTGCACTTTTCCACCAGTTCAATATGAAACAAGCTCGGTTCTATGTTTGGTCTTTTAGCTGTTCAACTTAAGGACGAAGCGAAAAACGCAACGTTGCAAAATAGGTTGTTTTTTGCTGATTTTTAACAAAAAAATCCTGCCGATTTTCACCGACAGGATTCATTTTGAACAGGTTATGATTTTTTTTACTCGTCCAACATCAAGTTCAAATGAACAGTAATATTGTCCCTTGTCGCCTTGCTATATGGACAGATTTCGTGGGCGGCATTGATCAAATCCTCCCCGGTCTCCTGGTCCACCGTTGGCAAATAGGCATCCAAAGTGGCCTCCAAGAAAAATCCTTCTTCCTCTTTGTTGAAGGCTATGGTAGCCGTTACGTTGAAATCCCCTAGGTCATCTATGCCCTGCTCCTTGGCCACGGCCTGCAAGGCACCGGCAAAACAGGTGGAATATGCGGCCGCGAAAAGTTCCTCGGGATTGGTAGACTTTGGATTGGGCTTGCCTTTGGCATTGGGCATGGAAATATCGAAATCCAATACGCCGTCCTCGCTCTCCACATGTCCTGCCCTACCTCCCGTATTGGTGGCCTTACTTTCAAAAATTGTCTTCATCATATCTAGTTTATAGGTTTCTGTGCCGGCTTCCTAAAGTCACCGGACATTGAGTTGAAAAGTTACCAATTAGAATTTGGAAGTCCCCTACGACAGGTATTAAATTTTTGTGAAATGGTTGTATAATGGCTTCTTACCTTTTTCCTATAACCCATAAAAACTTTATACCTTAGTGATGAATTGAACCACCATCGACCCTTGGCAAAGAAAAAGAGCACACCCAACGATACCGTGTCAAAGATCAAAACGCTCCGCAGGCAGGAAATTTCCGTGGACACCCTTACCGAAGGCATCTTCAAGGGAGACAAGGCCCTGTTGGCCAAGGCCATCACTTTGTTGGAAAGTACACAGCCTGCCCATTTTGAAAAAGCCAATGCCGTGGTGGAAAAATGCCTTTCAAGGCCGGTGGAGAGCATACGGCTGGGGATTACGGGCGTGCCCGGTGTGGGCAAGAGCTCATTCATCGAAACCTTGGGCACCACACTCACGGCCATGGGCAAAAAGGTCGCCGTACTGGCCGTGGACCCCTCAAGTTCACTGAGCAAAGGCAGCATTTTGGGCGACAAGACCCGGATGCAGACCCTTTCCAATGACCCCAATGCCTTTATCAGGCCCTCCCCTTCGGGAAGTTCGTTGGGCGGTGTGGCGCAAAAGACCCGTGAGAGCATCATGCTTTGCGAGGCAGCCGGGTATGATGTGGTGCTTGTGGAGACCGTGGGCGTGGGCCAGAGCGAGGTGGCCGTGCACAGTATGGTCGATTTCTTTTTATTGTTGAAGCTATCCGGTGCCGGGGACGAGCTACAGGGCATCAAAAGGGGCATTATGGAAATGGCGGATGGGATCGCCATCAACAAGGCCGATGGGAGTAATGTGGAAAAGGCCAAGTTGGCCGTTACCGAGTTTCAACGGGCCTTGCACCTATATCCTCCAAAACAGAACGGATGGACCCCAAAAGTGATGAAATGCTCTGCATCCGAAAACACCGGGATCCGAGAAATCTGGGACATGGTAGAAGATTTTGCCCGCCGGAACAAGGAAAATGGGTTCTTTGAAAAGAACAGAAAAAACCAGAACAAGAACTGGTTCCTTCAGACCGTGGACGACCACCTGAAACAGTTTTTCCATCAAAAACCAACATTTATGAAGGTGCAGAACGAATTGCTCAAGGACATTGAACAGAACAAAGTGTCCCCTTTTTATGCGGCCAAACTCCTATTGGACAAGATTACCAAGGAACTTTAAATAAAAGCGATAAATTTGCACAGATCAAAAATGAAATGAGCACCGTCACCGATTCCCTTTTATCCATAGTGGTTCCGTTATACAATGAAGAGGACAATGTGGTCCTTCTCACCCAAAAGATCCATGAAAGTCTTGAAGGATACAACTACCAGATCGTATATGTGGACGATTTTTCCACGGACCAGACCCGAAAAAGGGTCAAGGATATGGATGATGACAAGGTCCATCTCATTGAACTGAAAAAGAATTACGGACAGAGCCTTGCCCTGGCTGCCGGACTCGACTATGCGGAAGGGGAATACATCATCACCATGGACGGCGACCTACAGAACGACCCTTCGGACATCCCGCACATGTTGGAATATGCCGTGAGCGGCGAATATGATGTGGTCACGGGCATCCGTCAAAAACGAAAGGATTCCCTCGTAAAGAAAATCCCTTCCAAAATCGCCAATTTTTTGGTGCGAAGGGTGACCAAACTGGACATCAAGGACAATGGTTGTGCCCTAAAGGTATTCACTAGGGACATAGCCAAAGGACTGAACCTGTATGGGGAAATGCACCGTTTCATCACACTGTTGGCCTTTTTGGAAGGCGGGCAGATCAAGCAGGTTCCCGTAAAGCACCATGCGCGCCATGCCGGGGTCTCCAAATATGGACTGGAACGCGTTTTTAAGGTAGTGGCCGACATGATGTTGTTGCTCTTCATCCGAAAATATTTCCAACGACCCATCCACCTTTTTGGAATTTTTGGGGTGTTGCTGATCATCCTTGGCATATTCATCAACATATACCTGCTGATCGTGAAACTTGGGTTTGGCGAGGACATTGGCAGTAGGCCCTTGCTCATTTTTGGGATGATGTTCATCTTGGGGGGCATCCAATTGTTCACCATCGGGATCGTGATGGAACTGTTGATACGCACCTACTACGAATCCCAACAGAAACGTCCCTATCGCATCAAAAAAATTACCATAGGTGACGGAAAAGCTGCGTAAACAGGGGATCACTGTCCTAAAGATCGTTGTAAGTGCAGCGCTGATCTACTTCATCTTCACCAAAATAGATCTGAAAAACGTTTTGCAGACACTCCGAAAGAGCGACCCGCTTTTTCTGTTCCTAGCGCTCCTCTTTTTTGTGGTTTCCAAAGTACTCTCCGCATTCAGGCTGAACCTGTATTTTCACCAAATAGGAGCCCAACTTTCGCACGCCAGCAACCTGAAATTGTATCTGCTCGGGATGTTCTATAACCTCTTCCTCCCCGGGGGAATCGGTGGGGATGCCTATAAAGGCTATGTGGTCCAAAAAGCCTATCAACCCGGCACCAAAAAAGTGGTTTCAAGTCTGCTGCTGGACCGCTTGAGCGGGATGTTGTTGCTGTTCGTTTATGCCTGCGCCCTTGCCCTGCTGTCCGAAAATGCATTCCTACAATCCTTTTTCTGGCTGCTGATGGCGGCCATTCCGGCAAGTGTGGTCGTGTTTTGGTTCGTGAACAGATCGTTCTTCCCCACTACCCTTCCCGTTTTTTGGATGTCTTTCGGCTATTCGGCACTGGTACAATTGGCACAATTGGTCTGTGCATTCTTTATTTTAAAGTCATTATCGGTGACAATGGACGCCATCGAATATCTTTTCGTCTTTTTGATCTCGTCCATTGTGTCGGTCATTCCTTTGACCATTGGTGGGATTGGAAGCCGGGAAGTCACTTTTCTCTATGGCGCCAAATGGTTGGGATTGGATACAAGTACATCCATCGGTATCAGTTTCACCTTCTTTTTGATCACGGCCCTCGTTTCCTTTATGGGAATCGCGTACCATTTCAAAAAACCGGAACTGGAATCGAATCAATCCAAATGAACCAAATGCATATGGTTGAGCTTGCCCTCACGGGTGTTCGGGTTCAGGAATTTGGCCTGTAGGCGGGTGATCCGGAATTGATCTACCGTGATCTGTTCCTTCCATTGAAACCCATTTTTTCGCAGCTGCTCCAGTTCCTCGTCCGTGGCATAGACCCAAATATCCTTTTTATCGGCTATTTCCGAGAGTGAGGACAGCTGTACCGGCTTTTTGTTGTAGAAATCCAAGGACCAAGAGTACCTTTCCGAAATCTTATAGATCTTGTCCACGGGAATGTTGTTCTCCCTCACCTTTTCCGCCATGGTGGAGCCTCCTTGGTATTCAAGCAATTTGGGATAGAAGTGGGCATTCATCAACCCGTTCAGCACTACCGAACTGAGAATGGCGACCGTCACGATCTTTGCATAGACCGTTTCTTTTTTCAAGATGAAATAGGCTACCAGTACCAATGCTGCGACCAAAAATAAATACCCGTACCATTGTTCCAATCGGAACACATAGAAACAGACTAACAACGCGAAAACGACCACCAATCCCAATATAAAATATTGGATACCCAGAATCACTTTGGCCATTTTCTGTTTTTCCCGTTGGTAGAGCCCAAACAGGAAAGCGGCCGACATCACGGCATACAGTGGAATCAAAATATTGATGTAGTGCGGCAGTTTGAACTGCGCAAAACTGATCAGAAAGAATAAAATGGAAATGCCCCCAACGGTCAGAAACTCCAATTGTGGGCGTTGGGCAAACTTGGCTTGCCAAAATGCTTTCAATTGCGTCCAATACCCCATCAATGCTAGAACGGTCCATGGCAGGAACACCCATAAGAAGGTATGGAAGAAGAAAAAGAAGTCACTGCTGTTCTTCCCAACGCCTTCGCCGCTCATCCGCTCAAAGCTCTGTTCCCAAAAAATGAAGAAGATACCGCTTCGGTGGTCCTTGCCACGGATCACTTTTTCTGGGTGCAGGTCAAATTGGTGGTAATAAGCATACAGCATCGGGGAAATGGTCAACCCAAAGACCAAGAGGGCCACCAGCAACCGCCAATTGAGCAAACGTGCCCATTTTCGGGTATAGGCCAAATGGCACAAGAGGGAAATCCCAATGACCACAAGGGCTATCTGCCCCTTGGTGGAAAAGGCCATCCCTGCCCCAAAGGCACCCAATACAACACTCTGTAAAGTTCCTTTTTCAATAAAGGTCGCCAATTGCCATATCGCAAAAATGGTGAAACCGGTCAGCACGGCATCGGTACGAATATCGATATTGGCCAGCACTATGGTCTGTGCGGTCATGAATATGAGGGAGGCCAAGCGTCCCACATCCTTGTTATAGAGCAATTTACCAAGACCGTAGCAGCTGTAAGCGGCCAAAAACGTGGCCAATATGCCCGGAATGCGGTAGGCCCAATCGTGTATTCCAAATACTTTATAGGAAAGAGCGGCCAACCAATAGTGCATGTGTGGCTTGTCCAGATATTCTTCCGGACCTTTGAAAAGACTCAAAAAATCATTCTCTTGGACCATTCGCATGGCCATTACCGCAAACTGGGCCGAATCGTTCTCGAAGAGGGTCACGAACATCCCCACGATGTACACCAAGACGATCAGGGCAATAAAGAACCAATACCGGGCCGTGGAGATCATGAACCTATTTTTTGGAATGCAAATATAGCCAACCTAGCAAATACCCATCCGAAGAAAGAGCCGACCAAAGCTCCTGTGATCACATCCAAAGGATAGTGCACGCCAATATAAATCCTACTGTAGGCGACAACACAGGCCCAAAAAACCAAGATCCAGCCTATGTATTTCACTTTATTGCGGAAAAGAACGGTGAAGAAAATGGCCGGACCGAAAGAATTGGCCGCATGGGCCGAAAAATACCCGAACTGCCCGCCGCAATAACTTTTCACTAGGCGCATCGCAGTACTGATTTCAGGGTCGTGACAAGGCCGTAACCGGGCCAGACCATATTTGAAAAAATTGGACAACTGGTCCGTGCAAGTAATCAGCAAGGCAATGCCAACCAACACAACGGCCGTTTTTTTCAGTCCAAAATGTTTGTAGGTAAGATAGAGCAACAGCAGATAGAGCGGGGCAGAATTACGGGTGGTGGTCATGAACATCCAAAAACCGTCCCATGCCTCCGTTCCCAATCCGTTCAGGAACAGGAAAAGGTCTTTATCGAACTGTATGAGCTGGTCCAACATTATTCGTCGTATCTGGAGACTTCCCTATCGTAAAACGCCGTGGCCGCCTCGATAAGGCTTTCGGCCTCTTCGGCAAGCTCTGCTTCGTCCTCTTGGGAAAATTCTTCCAGCCACTCCACTTCATCATCTTCCAGATTGATGACAAATCGTGGATATTCGGTATGGACTATGAAAATGGCCGTAGGATAATCGGTGTTATCGGCCAATAAAAATTTAGGTAGTTCCATGTGCTTTCAATTTGGTCCCGAACATGGGGAGCCTTGTTATTGGGAAATCAATTTTTTCGTCAAATAGTTGAATCGAATATACAACATTACCGCCGATGCTGTTAGCCCCGACAACAATCCGATCCAGATGCCCGTGCTGCCAAAATCCGTGAACAGTCCCAAATAATAACTGATCGGGAACCCTATCAACCAATAGGCCACAAAGGTAATAAGGGTTGGAATCTTTACATCCTGAAGTCCACGAAGTGCCCCGAGCACCACCACTTGCAGTCCATCCGATATCTGAAAAAAGGCGGCGACCAGCAACAGCTTGGCCGCTATAACGATCACCTCGGTGTTGTCCGCTTGGTTGATCAAGTCGTCCACATCCAAATAGATGGTAGGAAACCAGTGTCTTCCCATCAAAAAGAGGGCGGCAAAGACAATTTCCAATAACAATGTGAGAAAAAAGATGGATTCGGCGATACGCCTGAGCTCCCTGAAATTTTGGAGCCCCTTTTGGTTGCCCACACGCACCATGGCCGCCACGCTGAGGCCCATGCCCACCATGAAGGTCATGCTGCTCAGGTTGAGGGCTATCTGGTTGGCCGCCTGTGCATTTTTACCCAATACGCCGCTCAGCCAGATGGCCGCCGTGAAAATGGCCACTTCAAAGAACATCTGCAACGCTGAGGGAAACCCAAGGCTGATGATCTTTTTCATTACCGTTTTCTCAATCTTTTTGAAATTGAAATGGGTCACGTAGGCTTCAAACTTTTCCTTTCGTTTCAACAAAAACCAAATGAAGGCCACCATGATTACCCGGGATGCCAAAGTTCCGATGGCCGCGCCAACAATACCTAGCTTGGGAAATCCAAGAGACCCGAATATGAGCAGATAATTGAGGGAAATATTGACCACATTGGCCAAAATAGTGGCAATCATGGGGTATTTGGTCTGCGACAAGCCATCAGAAAACTGTTTGAACGCTTGGAACATGACCAAGGGGACCAAGGAAAAGGCCACCAATTCCAAATATGGGATGGCAAGTTCCACCACCTCAGGAGGTTGCTCCATATGGTACAGCAGGGGTTTGCAAAGCAAAATGACCCCGAACAGGGAAAGTCCCAATAGCGTACAGAGTACCAAACCATGCTTGAGTGCATTCTTGCCCGCCGCTTGGTCCCCTGCCCCATCGGCCTCTGCCACCAAAGGTGTTATGGCCGTTGAAAAACCAATGCCCAAGGACATGGCAATGAACACAAAACTGTTTCCAAGAGAGACCGCGGCCAATTCGGCCGTACCCAATTGCCCAACCATGATGTTGTCCGCAAAGGCCACAAAGGTGTGCCCCAACATCCCCAAGATAACGGGGTAGGACAACTTGAGGTTATAGGCAAATTCTTTGGTGTATTGCTGGAACACTTCGGTGGTTTAAAAAAGAGCGTAAAGATAGTGGGATTGGAATTTTTTTCACTCTGAATCTGTAAAACTTTTTGGGATAAAACACCCCTAAAGTCCCCTCAAGGGGACAATGCCTCTATGGAGTTCAGTAAGTAATTCTTTTGGTCAAAGGGGTCTTGTTCAAAGACCTTTTGCCTCTTCCCAAAAAACGTCCATTTCCGCCAAGGTCATTTCCCGTAAGGTCTTTCCGGATTCCTTGGCCTTGCCCTCCAAATATTGGAAACGCTTGATGAATTTCTTGTTGGTGCGCTCCAGGGCATTTTCTGGATTGATTTTCAGAAAACGGGCGTAGTTCACCATGGAAAAGAGTACATCCCCGAACTCTGACTCCATCTTGTCCATGTCATTCTGCTTCACCTCATGCTGGAGTTCTGCCAATTCCTCCTTCAGTTTTTCAAAGACCTGTTCCGGGTGCTCCCAGTCGAACCCCACCCCGGCCACTTTTTCCTGGATACGGTTGGCCTTCACCAATGCCGGAAGACTGTTGGGCACACCCTCGAGCACACTTTTCTTCCCTTCCTTAAGTTTGATGCTTTCCCAGTTCTGCTTTACCTCTTCTTCGTTCTGCACCTTGACATCGCCATAAATGTGCGGATGCCTGTTGATCAATTTCTCGCAAATACCATTGGCCACATCTGCAATGTCAAAATCCCGGGTCTCGGAACCGATCTTGGCATAAAAGACAATGTGCAGCAACAAATCCCCCAATTCCTTCTTTACCTCATCAAGGTCATTGTCCAAGATGGCATCGCCCAGTTCGTAGGTTTCCTCTATGGTGAGGTGGCGTAGGGTCTGCATGGTCTGTTTTTTGTCCCATGGACATTGCTCACGGAGTTCGTCCATGATGTTCAACAGTCGTTCCAATGCCTTTAGCTGCTCTGGTCTTGCGTTCATCTATAATATTTTAGCCAAAAGTACAAATCCGCTACTTTAGACACCATTGGATCTTGGTGTTATTTGTGAAGAATATCAACCTTTTTTCAACACTTTTTCAAACGGAACACAAAGGAAAGCCCTAGGATGAAGTTCATATATCTTATTTTTGGAAAAACATTCAGATCCATGAAAAGAATCTTGGTTGCCCTATTGTTGCTCTCCTACCTTGGCCACTCACAATCCCCCGAACCTTTCAAAAAAGAGGTGACGGACATCCAGAAAAAATACGATACCATCTGGGATGTTTCCCGTCCCACCATAGTGTTTACAGGAAGTTCCAGCGTTCGGCTATGGAAAGACCTCCAAGAACGTTTTCCCGATCACCAAGTGGTGAACACCGGCTTTGGTGGCTCCCAATTTTCGGACTTGGCCCTCTATCTTGATGATCTTATCTTGGCCTACACCCCCACCAAGGTCTTCATTTATGAAGGGGACAATGACATTTCTGCAAAGAAAAGACCGAAGGATATTCTCAACACTTCGGAAAAGATCATACAGACCCTTCAGCAAAGAAAACCGGACATGAAAATTGTCCTTATTTCGCCCAAACCCAGCATCTCCAGATGGCAGTTGCGGGGCAAATACAAGCGTTTGAACAGGAAGTTGGCCCGATTGGCCTCAAAAACCGAAGGGGTGGAATTTGTGGATGTTTGGTCCCCTATGTTCGAAAAACGAAAGCTAAAACAGGATATCTTTATTGAAGATGGACTCCATATGAATTCCAAAGGATATGACATCTGGTACGATGTCCTCAAAAATTACGTAGAATAACCAATCGATCATTATGCTATACCGATCACTTGTACTGTTCGCTGCCATTGTATGCTTGGCCGCCTGTCAAACCGAAAAAAAGGAAATCGTGTTTCCAAAAACAGATTTGACCACCGTTCCCTTGATCCCCAAACCTATCAAGACAATCGCCACGCACAGTGCCTTTGGCCTGGACAGCAGTACAACCATCTATACCTCAACGATAGATCCCAAATTTGAGGAAGTGGGCAAATATCTCTCTGAAAAAATAAAGGGAAAGACCGGTCTGGACCTTGCGGTGAATGCCACACCCGACAGCAAAGTGGAGCGGATGATCTACATCAACCAATCCGACAGTTTGGAACTGGAGACGCCCGAGTCCTACCAGCTTTATATCAAGAAAGATTCCATCCTTTTGAACGCCAAAACCGCTGCGGGTGCCTTTAGGGGGATACAAACCCTTAGACAGCTTATCCCACAACAAAGCAATGACACGCTTACCGACCATCCTTTGTGGCTGATACCGACCGGAAAAATACTGGACGCTCCCAAGTTTGCCTATCGCGGGGCCATGCTGGATGTGGCGCGCCATTTCTTTACAGTGGACGAGGTGAAAAAATTCGTGGACATCCTCGCTTATTACAAGTACAACACGCTGCACTTGCACCTTACGGACGACCAAGGATGGCGTATCGAGATAAAATCGTGGCCAAAATTGACCGAGATCGGCGCAGCGACCGAAGTTGGCGGTGGCAAAGGGGGCTTCTTCACCCAAGAGGATTATAAGGAATTGGTGCGATATGCCGCTGAAAGGCACATGACCATCGTTCCCGAGGTGGACATGCCCGGACATACGAACGCCGCTTCGGTGAGCTATCCCTTCTTGAACGGCAATGGAAAACCTGTGAAGCCCTACTCAGGGACAAAAGTTGGTTTCAGCACTTTTGACGCCCAAAAAGATACCGTTTACAGCTTTCTGGACGATGTGATAGGCGAAATAGCAGCCATCACCCCTGGCCCTTACTTCCACATCGGCGGGGATGAAAGCCATGTGACCAAGAAGAAGGACTACATCCACTTTGTGGAAAAAGTGGAGAAGATTGTACAGAAGCATGGCAAAAGGTCCATCGGCTGGAACGAAATTGCGCAAGCGGACATTGATTCCTCCACCGTGGTCCAACTATGGAACGAACCGGAGCATGCCACCAAAGCGGCCAAAAATGGGTCCAAAATCCTGATTTCGATGGCCGGAAAGACCTATATGGACATGAAATATGATTCCATCTCCGAATATGGATTGACCTGGGCTGGCCTTATCCCTGTGGATGTGGCCTACAAGTGGCTTCCTGAAACCTTGGTGGAAGGACTTCCCGTGGAGAGCATCCTTGGCATTGAGGCCCCTCTGTGGTCCGAGACCATAGACGACAGTGCTGGTATTGAATATTTGGCCTTTCCACGCGCCATTGGGTATGCTGAATTGGGCTGGTCCCCAACGGAACATTGCGATTGGGAGGACTACAGAAAGCGCTTGGCGCAGCAAGTGCCCTATCTGAAAAAGATGGAAATCAATTATTATCCAACAAAGTTGGTGGACTGGGCCAAGGAATAAAGTTTATTCTTCCTCGCTGGAAGCTGTTTCAGCGGGGACTTCTTCAGCGTCTTCGGCCACAACAAAATCTGTGATCTTGTTATCGATCAAGATGTTGTACCATTGGATGATCTTCTTGATATCGCTGGTATATACCCTATCCTCGTCATAATTGGGGAGGATCTCGAAGAAATATTCCTCCAACTCAATTTTGTCGGCCTTGTGGTTGATGGCGGTCTTTTTGCCGTCTTCCTTTTCTTTTATCTTTTGAAAGACTTCACGAAGTGGCACTTCCTCTTCCAAGGTATAAATGGCGATTTCGGAAAGTACGCTCACATTGCTCCGCAATCCCACGGTAACACGCTTGCCGTCCAATAGGGATTCGCCGACAAAGCCGCTTCTGGTTTGGGTCACTAATTTGTAAAGTCCGGGCTTTCCGCCAATAGATAAAATCTTGTCAAGTGCCATTTATAGTTTTTATACTTGTTTATAATCAAATCCCACTAATGAATGGAAATATGTTTTGTCTTCTTGAGCGCAGTCGAAAGATTGACAAAACATCTCGACTGCGCTCGATGTGACATCTTACCAAATTAATGGTAAAATACGTCCTCCAATCAACTTATGCGGGCAAAAATATGGTATTATCGGAAACTGTGATTTTTTTAACGTCCTTTTTTGATATTGGGGAACCTCATCCTGTAGTCCACATCAATCTTTCCTTTGGAAATCTTTTCCAAACGGCCCTTAATAAGACGTTTTTTGAGGGTTGAGAGCTTGTCCGTGAACATAATGCCCTCAATGTGGTCATATTCATGCTGGATCACCCTTGCCAACAGACCATCATAGGTCTCGGTATATGGCTTGAAGTTTTCATCCAAATAGCTGATGGTGATCTCGGGTTTACGCTTTACATCTTCCCGGATATCGGGTATGCTCAGACAACCTTCGTTAAAATCCCATTCCTTTCCGGTCTCCTCGGTGATCTTGGCATTGATGAACACTTTTTTGAAACCGTTCAACTTTTCCTGATCTTCCGGGCTCAAATCTTCATCGTCGGAAAAAGGGGTGGTATCCACTACGAACAAACGTATGGGAAGTCCTACTTGGGGAGCCGCCAATCCAACACCATGGGCATTGTACATGGTCTCCCACATATTGGAGATCAACTCTTCCAACTTCGGGTATTCTGGGGCAATGTCACCAGCTTTTTTTCGTAGAACGGGATCACCGTATGCAACAATGGGTAAAATCATAAATCAAAATCGGTTTAAGTAGGCCTGCAATATGAGCGTGGCACTTATTTCATCGACCAAGGCCTTGTCTTGGCGCTTTTTCTTTTTCATTCCACTGTCCAGCATGGATTGTACCGCCATTTTGGAAGTGAACCTTTCATCTTGGCGTTCCACTGGATAGGTAGGGAACTTGGCCGTCATTTTCTTTAAAAATTCCTTGATAAGGGTTTCGGATTCAGATGGTGTATTGTCCATCTGCTTGGGAAGTCCCACCACGATCCGTTCCACTTGTTCCCTTTGAAGATAATCTTCCAAAAACGGGATCAGATCTTTGGACTCCACTGTGGTGAGCCCGGAAGCGATCAGTTGGAGCTCGTCCGTGACAGCAATTCCCGTCCTCACCTTACCATAATCCAAAGCCAAAATTCTTGCCAAGACAATTTTTTGGCAAAAATAACCCTAAAAATGTTATGGCCTTAAAATATGGGCCAATATTCTGTGGAGGGGCGTATCTTTGCGAAAAATTTAAGAAAATGACAGAATTAAGGACGCTCATAGAAAAAGCGTGGGACAACAGAGCTTTGTTGGAAGAGGAAACGACCCAAACGGCCATTCGTAAAGTTATAGACCTAATCGATTTGGGCCAATTGCGCTGTGCAGAGCCTACAGAAGAAGGATGGCAGATCAACGAGTGGGTGAAAAAAGCAGTGGTACTCTACTTCCCCATCCAAAAAATGGAGGTCCTTGAAGCTGGCATTTTTGAATATCACGATAAAATTCCGCTTAAAAGAGGTTATCAGGAAAAAGGGGTGCGTGTAGTTCCCCATGCAGTAGCCAGACATGGAGCCTATATTTCCAAAGGAACCATTTTAATGCCGAGTTATGTGAACATTGGGGCATATGTGGATGAAGGAACCATGGTGGATACCTGGGCCACTGTGGGTAGTTGTGCCCAAATTGGCAAAAACGTTCACTTGAGTGGTGGTGTTGGTATTGGAGGAGTTTTGGAACCCTTGCAGGCCGCCCCTGTAATCATTGAAGATAATGCCTTTATTGGATCACGTTGTATCGTTGTGGAAGGCGTTCGCGTTGAAAAAGAAGCAGTTTTGGGAGCCAATGTAGTGTTGACAGCTTCTACCAAAATTATAGATGTAACCGGTGATGAACCCATCGAATTAAAAGGAAGGGTGCCAGCTCGTTCGGTAGTTATTCCCGGAAGCTACACCAAAAAATTCCCTGCAGGTGAATACCAAGTTCCCTGTGCCCTTATCATTGGGAAACGCAAGGAAAGTACGGATAAGAAAACATCTTTGAACAACGCCCTAAGAGAACACGACGTAGCGGTATAAAACCCGTTACCCCAACTGCGCCAAGGCATTTGTAACGGCTTCCTGTAAAAAGTGGCCATTGGCAATCTTGTTTCTCATGATATGCACATTGACGACCATTTGGTCGTAAGTGGTCGCATCGATTTGGGCGAGTTTTTCCGACAATTCCTCCAAGGAGGCAATCGCAAACCCTATTTTTTCTCGTTCCACCACTTGGGCAACGGCCGCTTTGTCCCAAATGATGATGGGAAGACCTGCCAATAAATACAGGGACGTTTTGTGTGGATTGTTGTATTGGATGTACTTGCCAAAGTCACCATCACATTCCCTGATGGCATTTCCGTTCCATACTAGGCCAAAGTTTCCCTTCAAGTGGTCCAAGACCTCATCGGGAGCAAAGACCCCTTGGTAGTGCAATGCGGAACCTTCCTTTACTTTCTCCTTTTGAAAACCGTTTCCATAAAGTTTGAGGGTAAAGTTCGGATGCAATTCATCCAACTGGTAGAGGAAGGCACTTTTTTCCATGCCCAGCCCCCCTGCAAAAACAATTTCATTCCCTTGGCCCAAAGATTGTTCGGGCAGTTCTTGCCCTTCGGCCAACAGATAATCGAAGAGATACAAGGGAACCATTTTCCCTTTGTATCCATTTTCTGCAAACCACTGCATCATCACCTGATTGTGCAGAATGAGTACATCGGCCTTGTTGAACCGCTTCATCTCCTTTCCTGCATCCCTGTTCTTGCCCATGAGCGTCTTTACATCGTGGACGATCAAGATCACCTTACACCCTTTCAGTTTGGCCACGGCCACCTTGTAACCGAAAAATTTACTGAGTGGATATTGCATGCAGAGCACCGATGAAAATGGCAACCTGATCAATCCCCAAGTGATGCCAAAAAAGCTGATGATCGCCCCAATGGCCGAACTGGGATGGTTGCTTTGCCGAAACCCAAGGTTCTTGAATCCCGATTTGGACAGCACTTCCTCGCAGTCCATTTTGGGCTTGGATGCCGCATTTCTGGAAAACTTGTAATTTCTGGAGATATAGAACAGTTTTCGGTTTTGCATTTTGGTTCGTTTTTTTCAAAAATATCCTTTTTTCTTTTCTCGAATCCATAAATTGCGGCCAATCGCCATTGAATTATAAACCAACGATTGTGGACAACATGCGTGAACCCGAATATGATTTTCTGATTGTAGGTGCTGGACTGTATGGTGCCGTTTTTGCCCATGAAGCTCACAAAAAGGGAAAAAAATGTTTGGTGATCGACAAAAGGGAACATCTTGGCGGCAACACCTATTGTGAGGATGTGGATGGCATCAACGTGCACAAATATGGAGCCCATATTTTCCACACCAACGACAAGTTTATTTGGGACTACGTGAACAGTTTTGTCCCCTTCAACAGATATACCAACTCCCCGTTGGCCAACTTTGAGGGTGAACTCTACAATCTCCCGTTCAACATGAACACGTTTCGCCAATTGTGGGGTGTTTCCACTCCAGATGAGGCCAAGGCCATCATAACGGAACAGACCAAGGAATACAAGGACAAGATACCGTCCAATTTGGAAGAACAGGCACTTTCGCTAGTGGGCAAAGACATCTATGAAAAGTTGATCAAGGGCTATACCGAAAAACAGTGGGGCAGAAAGGCATCGGAACTGCCGGCATTTATCATCAAGAGGTTGCCCTTACGATTCACGTACGACAACAATTATTTCAACGATGATTACCAAGGTATCCCCATAGGCGGCTACAACAAATTGACCGAAGGTCTTCTGGAGGGCATTGAATGCCGAACAAATATTGATTTTTTCAAGGATCGAAAAAAATTGGAGAGCTTGGCCAAACAAGTGGTGTTCACCGGAAAAATCGATGAATATTTTGATTATCGCCATGGAAAACTGGAATACCGTAGCCTTCATTTTGAACACACCACCCTTGATCAGGACAATTATCAAGGCAATGCCGTGGTAAATTATACGGAAGCCTCCATCCCCTACACCAGGATCATTGAACACAAGCATTTTGAGTTTGGCAAACAAAAGACCACGGTGATCACCAAAGAGTATCCGTTGGAGGCCTCTTCGGACAATGAACCTTACTATCCCATCAACGATACCAAGAATACCGATCTGTTCAATATGTACAAAAAATTGGCGGAGCAGGAAACATCTACAATTTTTGGGGGCCGATTGGCAGAATACCGATACTATGACATGCACCAAGTGATTGGTGCCGCACTGGCCAAAACACGGAAAATGGTGTCTTGAGAACTTTCCTACATCCACAATAGGACAAAAAATCCACATCCTTACGCAACCATCCCAATGGGAACCTATCTAAAGGAAAGAAACCGAATCGCCAAGAACCCACAAATTGGAACGCCAATGGTAGGGTATTGAGGCAGTCAGTTGTTGTAAGAAAAAGAAACGGGAAAACAATTTTCCACCTCTTTTTTTGTTATTAGATTTGTAAACCATTAACCCTGCACCCATCATATGGCTGGATTGAGCACCCCAAAGCAAAAATTGTCAGCACTCATCATTACTTACAACGAAATGGGCTACATTGAAAAATGTATAGATTCTATTTCCTTTGCCGATGAGATTCTTGTTGTGGATTCCTATAGCACGGATGGAACCTACGAATATTTGATGAACCACCCCAAAGTGACTGTCATCCAAAATCCGTTTGAAAATTTTACCGCCCAAAAATCGTTCACCCTCAAGCAAGCGACCCATGATTGGGTCCTATTCCTGGATGCGGACGAAGTGGTCACCGAAAAGCTCCAAAAAGAAATCATGGAGACCATAAACAAACCCAATGCCCAAGAGGCCTATTGGTTTTACCGCAAGTTTATGTTCCAAAATGAACCTCTACATTTCAGTGGCTGGCAAACCGATAAAAACCATAGACTTTTCCGAAAGAGCAAGGTGCAGTTCACGGATAAAAAGTTGGTGCACGAGACCCTTGAGGTAGAGGGAACTTCTGGCATCCTCAAACAACGACTGACCCACTACTGCTATAAAAACTACGAGGACTACAAAGGTAAGATGCTGAAGTACGGTCAATTGAAGGCCAAAGAGGATTTTTACAAGGAAAAACATTTCAATTACCTCTTGATGACGGTAAAACCATTGTGGAAGTTCTTTAACCACTACGTGATCAGATTGGGCTTTTTGGACGGCAAAAAGGGAATCACCATTTGCTACCTGAATGCCCTTGGCGTTCTTGAACGGTTCAGAGAGTTAAAAAGATTGGAAAAAAAGAACGAGCTGGCCTATTATTTGGTAATGCCGTAATGCGTCCAAACTGCTTTTTTTGACCTCGTTTCCTTTCGTATGGCTTGATTTTTGGCGATGGACTCCGGTGTCTTATATCCCCTTTTGTGATCTAGGTGCACACAGACCGCACTGTAGCGCAGTTGTTTTGACTTTATCCCAAAATTGAAGAGGCGTTCGCCCAATTCCCGATCCTGACCGCCATATTGCATGCGCTCGTCAAAACCATTCACATTGAGGATATCCTTTTTCCATCCCGATGAATTGTGGCCGTTCCAACTGGCATTGGTCGGAGTGAAGGTGTTCAACAACTTTGAAATGAAACCGCTCGCAGTGAGCTTGTTGTTCTTGAACGTTTTTGGAATGCCCTTATCCATCAACCAATGGATGTTGAAGCAATTTTGCTTTTCAATATCCTCCAAAGTGATCATTTTGGAAATGTTCATCGGCAGCATATAGTACCCGCCCGAAATAAAATACCCCGCCTCTTTGTTGATGTAATGCACCTCCACAAAATCCTCACGGGGAATACAGTCCCCATCCGTCATGATGATATATTCCGCATTGCAGGCCTCCACGGCCTTGTTCAATATCCTTGATTTTTGGAACCCATCATCCTCCTGCCACACATGCACAATGTTGTAGAACACCTTTTCGGAAAGTTCCTCCAGGAGTTCCTTGGTCTTAGGCCCCGAGCCATCGTCCGCAATCACCACTTCAAAGTCCTTGAAAATCTGACAATTGAATCCCCAAAGCACCTTTTTTAGCCATTCCTCGGCATTGTAGGTGCTCACTATTACGGATATTTTCGGTACTTCGCGTTCTTCGTGGCTCATTCAGGCAAAAATAGTAAAGTCTGTAATTTAAAAGATAACTTTGCAAAAAAGTACTGTCTTTTCAAAAAACCTGTTCATGGGAAAAGTAGCCCTTGTCGAGTTCAACTCCTATCATGACGAATGCCTGTACTCACAGATCAGGTTTTTGACGGATTCGGGACATTCGGTAACCCTTATTATCAGCGAACAAATCCATGAAAGGGCTTCCGAATATGTCCATCTTGCGGAAGAAGTGGTCATTTACCAACGTTCATCACAAAAAAATCTGTTCAACCGCATTGCCTTTATTTTTGGTCAGAGCAGGTTCCTGGGAAAGAAAAAAGTGGAAACGCTCATCTTCAACACAGCAAGTTCCCGACTGGAAGTCATCTTGCTGAGCCATATGTTGAAACGGAAAACAAAACTTTTCGGGATTCTCCACAACTTGAAAAAAGTAAACCACAGCTTTTCTCAAAAACTCATCAACAAGGCCATCAAGAAATTCTTCGTGCTGAATGATTTTTTGCTGGATTCCGTCAAGTTGGAGGACAGTTCCCTTCAATTGCAAGCTTTTTACCCCATTTTCTTCCCTTCATATGACAGTTCTGCTCCAGCAAAACCAGAAGGAGAGATCTGGATCAGTATTCCCGGGAAACTGGATTTTGGCCGAAGGGATTATTTTTTGGTGGTCGAAGCACTTCGAAAGGCTCTGACCAAATCAAACTTAAAGATACTGATATTGGGCAGCACCAATGCCAACGACCCAAAAAGCCAAGAATTTTTGGACCATATGAAAATCCTTGGTCTTCAAGATAATTTTATCACGTTTGACGCTTTTTTGGCTAACGACACATTCCACGATTACATCCAAAAATCGGACTATATATTGATTCCCTTGGATTCCGTTGGGGACAATTACGCCAAATACAAGATCATGGGGTGCTACAATCAGGCATTCGGGTACCAAATAAACCTGATTTCCCCCACCGGACTTGAACATATTCCAGATATGCGATCCCATTCCCTTTTTTACACAGGTGCCGATGGACTATCCGAAGTTTTTGAACGCATAAGCACTGGGAATATTGATAAAAAAGAATACGTTTCCAAAAAGTGGGATTTCGTGGAACAGAAAAACAGATATATCACCTTTTTGGAAAGCCATTAGAATTTTTATCCATGACCGAAGAAATCAACAACTGTATCAAAGTGCTCAAAGAAGGAGGCCTTATCCTCTACCCTACCGATACCGTGTGGGGCATTGGCTGTGATGCCTCCGACCCCGAAGCCGTAAAAAAAGTATATGCCCTCAAAAAAAGGGAGGACAGCAAGGCCCTAATCTGCCTTGTCGCCAACCAAGCGATGCTGGAACGCCATGTGAAACAGGTGCCCGAAGTGGCCTACGACATTATGGACCTGGCCACAAAACCTACCACCATCGTCTTTGACGAACCGAAGGGTGTGGCCCCAAATCTCGTTGCCGAAGACAACACATTGGCCATCCGGGTCGCATCGGACAAATTCTGCCAGTACCTCATCAACAAATTTGGAAAACCCATTGTTTCCACCTCGGCCAACATCTCCGGGGAACCCACCCCAAATCGTTTCAAGGATATAGCCCCGGAAATTTTAAAAGGAGTGGACTATGTGGTAAATTTGCCGGACGAAAACAAAAACCCTTCCCCTTCCTCCATCATTAAATTGAGCAATGACGGCCAGGTGAAGGTAATCCGGGAATAGCATGACGAAGGAATTCCATACAGAAGCCATACAACATCCCATTTTTGAGCTGATCGGTTCAACTGCCGATGAACTTGGAATCGACTCCTATGTGATCGGCGGCTATGTACGCGATTATTTTTTACAACGAAACACCCCGAAGGACATAGACATTGTGGCCATCGGGAGCGGGATTGAACTCGCCCAAAAAGTGGCTTCCAAACTCAAGGGAAAACCTGAGGTCTCCGTGTTCAAGAATTTTGGTACGGCCATGATCAAACATCAGGGCATGGAACTTGAGTTTGTGGGCGCGCGCAAAGAAAGTTACCAAAGGGACAGCCGAAAACCCATTGTGGAGGACGGCACCTTGGAAGATGACCAAAACCGAAGGGATTTTACCATCAACGCCATGGCCCTGTCGCTGAACAAGGACAGCTTTGGACGACTGTTGGATCCTTTTGATGGATTGTCCGACTTGGACAAAAAAACCATCAGGACCCCACTGGAGCCGGGCATTACCTATTCCGATGACCCACTGCGCATGATGCGCGCCATCCGTTTTGCCACCCAACTGGGATTTGCCATCGAGCTCCGGTCTCTTCAGGCCATCACGGAAAATAAGGAACGTATCAAAATCGTTTCCAAAGAACGTATTGTGGACGAACTGCACAAAATAATGATGGCCCGCAAGCCATCCGTTGGGTTCAAGTTGATGCTCCAAACAGAGCTTTTACCCTATATCCTACCCGAACTCATCGCCCTTCAGGGTATTGAGGAAGTCGAAGGACAACGCCATAAGGACAATTTTTGGCACACTTTGGAAGTGGTGGACAACATTGCCAAAACCACGGACAACCTTTGGTTGCGCTGGGCCGCCCTGCTCCACGATATTGGCAAGGCCCCTACCAAAAAGTTCCACAAAAAAATCGGTTGGACCTTCCACGGACATGAATTTGTGGGATCAAAGATGGTGTACAAACTCTTCAAGCGGCTGAAGATGCCCTTGAACGAGAAAATGAAATTTGTGCAACAAATGGTGTTGATGAGCTCGCGCCCCATCATCCTGGCCGAGGACCATGTCACCGATTCCGCGGTCCGCCGTTTGGTCTTTGATGCCGGGGACCATGTGGATGACCTGATGACCCTTTGCGAGGCGGACATCACCACCAAAAACCCCAAAAAACAGAAAAAGTACAAGAACAATTTCCAGATTGTACGTCAAAAAATAGTGGAGGTCGAGGAAAGGGACCATGTACGCAACTTTCAGCCGCCCGTTTCCGGTGAAGAGATCATGGCCACTTTCAACCTGAGTCCATCCAAGGAAATCGGCATCATAAAGGATGCCATAAAAGAGGCCATTCTGGAAGGGGAAATTCCCAACGAATATGAAGCCGCTTACCAATTTATGCTGGAAAAGGGCAAAGCAATGAACTTAAAAGTCCATACGGAATGAAAAAGAACAAAGCTGTAATCTATTGGCTATTGACGGGCTGTGCCCTCATTTTTGTAATGGTCCTCGTCGGTGGCATTACCCGGCTCACCCATTCCGGACTTTCCATTTCCGATTACAAATTGATCCATGGGACCTTGCCTCCGATGAACGAGCAGGCTTGGGAAGAAGCTTTTGAACTTTACAAGCAATATCCTGAATATCAAAAACTTAACTCCCATTTTGATTTGGAGGATTTTAAGGACATTTATTTTTGGGAGTGGTTGCACCGATTTATTGGGCGATTCATTGGAATCGTTTTTATCCTGCCCTTCCTGTATTTTTTGGTCACCAAAAAATTGGACAGGCCCACCATCAAAAAATGCCTTGTCCTGCTCTTTTTGGGAGGTTTCCAGGGTTTTTTGGGCTGGTATATGGTCAAAAGTGGCCTAGTGGACCGCCCAGATGTGTCCCATTTCCGGCTCGCCGCCCATTTGACCACGGCCTTTGTCACCTTTGCCTATAGCCTTTGGGTCGCTTTGGATTTGATATACCCCAACAAAAAAGAGGTCAATACAAAAATCAGGAACCTTGTCAGGGCCGGACTTGCCGTTCTCCTACTGCAAATCATCTGGGGTGCCTTTGTGGCCGGTCTGGATGCCGGTTTCATCCACAACCACTGGCCCATGATGAGCGAGGGAAAATTGATGCACGAAACCGTGTATATAGAGCACCAGCCCGTCATCAAAAACTTTTATGAAGGAAAGAGCGGGGTGCAGTTTGTGCACCGCTATCTGGCCTATATTGTCGTGGGCTTTATCCTTTGGATATGGTTCAGCACCCGTAAAGTGGAACGGACAGTGATACAGGAAAACGGCCTCAAAACCCTTTTGGGATTGGTATTCCTGCAATTTGTGCTGGGCGTGTTGACATTGATCTATGCCGTTCCCCTGTGGCTGGGCATTGCGCACCAAATAGGGGCGTTTTTCCTTTTGGCCGCCATGACCTTTACCTTGCATCGGTTCACCAAATAAGGGGTATTTATTGTAACTTTGTACATTCTATAATTTTTTTTGATGATTTATAAAATCAGGATAATACTTGATGCTGAGGAAGATATCTTTCGAGATATCGAAATTGACGAAAACGACACACTGGAAGAATTCCACAATGCCATAACCCAAGCCTTTGGATTTGGTGGAAGTGAAATGGCCTCGTTCTACACCTGCGATGAGGAGTGGAACCAAGATGAGGAAATCGCCCTCTTCGACATGAGCGATAACGGTTCTGATGTTCGATTGATGAACGAGACCACGCTGGAAGATGTGCTCTCCGAGCAAACCCCAAAAATGATCTACGTGTATGATTTCTTCAGCATGTGGACCTTTTTTGTGGAGCTGGCCGATGTCGTAGAAAATGAAGACGGAAGAGTTTATCCCAATCTTTTGTTCAGTTTTGGGGAACTGCCTGACTCCCCTCCGGAGAAAAAATTTGAAGCAGAGGAAGGTGATTTGGAGGACAGCTTTGGCGAGGACGATGATTTCCTCGACAGCTATGACGACATGGATTTTGACGAAAACTGGAATTGACATACCCAACCCTTAAACCTTAACCCTTAAACCTTAACCCTTAACCCTTAACCCTTAACCCTTAACCCTTAACCCTTAACCAAAAATATGCTAAACCTATATCCCGCCCAGATTGAAAGCATCTCGCTCCACCGCGTGGGCAACAAGAGCAAAAACGAAGCTGCTTTTATGTCCGCCGAGCCTTTCTCTCTCAACGATGAGATGTCCGGTTTGCTGAAGGAGTATTTCTTTAGGCCATTTAGGGAAAAGGAAGAGAACTATTTTAGGTTTGCCCATGATGTGGACCTGGAGTTCAATGAGGTGTTCAAATCCGTTACGGAACTGTTTGAAAACCCATCGAACGGACACCAAGTTTCCAAAAAAATAACCCAGCACCTTTTTGACCAATCCAACCACCCACACATCAAAAGTGGGGAGGTATATGTCGTCCACTTTTCGGACATGGTCATCGACAACAAAAAAACGGATGCCGTGGGCATTTTCAAAAGTGAGTTGAAACACGATTTTCTCCAGTTTCAGGAAAAGGAGCAAAACTTGGAAATCCTTATCAAACAGGGTATCAACATCAATAAATTGGACAAGGGCTGTATCGTTTTCAATGTGGACAAGGAAGAAGGGTACAAAGTCCTATCCGTGGACAGCAACCGCTACGATGCCAAATACTGGCTGGAGAACTTTTTGGGACTGGAACCGCTGACCGATGAGAATTTCTACACCAAAAACTACCTTAAATTCTGCCAGAACTTCGCCAAGGATGTGGTCCTTCCTGCGGAGGACAAACAACAGGAGGTTCTTTTCATGAACCGGGCGGTGAACCACTTTGCCAAAAACGATGCCTTTGAAGAAACCGCTTTTTTGAACGAAGTGATGGAAAACCCGGAACTGATTCCTGAGTTCAAGCACTACAAAGTGGAAAAAGGGCCTAAATACAGCATTGAGGACGTCTCCAATTTTGACATTGCCAACAAGGCCGTCTCCGATGCCCGAAAAAAGATAAAGAATGTCATCAACCTCGACACCAATATCCAGATAAAACTGGATTTCATCAACCCTGAATCCGCTGAAAAATTTGTGGAAAAGGGCTGGGACGAGGAGCGACAGATGTACTACTATCTGGTCTATTTCAACAAGGAGCAGAAGAGCTAGAACTTCTTCTCGATGATCTGCTTCATGCTGACATCCTCATAATTGCGCCTTACAAAATCGAGGGCAAGGGACAGTACCTCGCCCATAGTAGTGCTCTTTTTGAAATCGATGTCCCTGGTGAGGTCATAGATTTCGAGCTTTAGGCGATCGATGTTTTCCGGCAATGATATGGTATCTGGTTTTACGGCACCTATCAAGCGTTTGATGCGATTGCCCGAACTGAGAATCCGCTTGGCCACGATGGACCGCTCTTCTATTTTGTACTGATCCACAGAGTTTTTCTGCAATTTGTCGCGCACCAGCTCCACCATTTTATAGTTTTCCTTAAAAAACTGGGGCCGATATACCTTCAGTTTCCCTTCGAAACATTGTTGGTCAAAATCGATGGCCCTGATCTTATACACCACATGGTCAAAATCGTGCACGGGAACAATCACATAATTGTAGGACCGCATATCGCCCAGCAGGCGTATCATGCAGCGTTCGTTGAACTTCACAAACTCCTTGGCCAATTGGGCCTTTTCGGACTCCGAACATTTGGGCAGCATGTCCTTGATGAACACATCGCCCGGAATGCCTGCAATGTGCTCCTCGATCAAAGTGTCCTTGTACACCAAAAAGTTAAGGTTGTAGGGCGAAAGCATGTGTTCCAGTTCCAATCCATAAATCCGTGAAGCATCGGTCTTCTTCACATAAAAATAGGTGTAGTTGTCATTGAGAATGTTCCTCACCTTGATACGGAACGGCTTGGAATTTCCAAAGGTGCAGAAATCAACGGCATCCACATTCAAATATTCCTGGATGCGGTCACTACCATCCGAATGCAAAATGGAATAGACCTTTTTGAGGCTGATGTCGATTTCCTTTCGGTCAAAATCCGAATAATAGACCCGTACCCAAAGGGTATCCTCCCCATCGGAATCGTACACGACCACCGAACCGGAAAAACGCAATAGGTCCTCATAGAAAATAGGGATCTCTATTTTTCGGTTGTACCTGAACAGATAACTATCCAGTTTCTTATTGACCGGATAGGCCGGTTTTTTCTTCGACATCAATTTCTCCTCGGACATATTTCTTTATGGTTCTAGCTATTGGACATAGGACAATGGGAACTGATCCCATTCAAACTTCTGACCTGGTTATTGGGTTATTCGGTTATTGCCCGTCTTCATTTCGACTTGCTTCGACTACGCTCAGCAACCAACGCTCAGGGTGGCAACTCCGGATGATAACTCAGTGATTCGTGTTTCAAGTTCAAAAGCATGGAGCCGAAAACCTGAAACCAAAAACTTGGAACCACTCCCGACGTTTCGACTACGCTCAACGTGACACTTCCGACATCCGACATCCGACATCTAAACTTCCCTTATTTGTCCTATATGGTCAAAAATTTTGTTTTATTGTAACAAATTCCATTAAACCTCGTCAAGTTACTATAAACAATTCAAAAAACGATTCCGTCTTGGAAACAATACTGACCGTAAACCATCTCACAAAAAAATTTGGGTACCTCACAGCTGTCAAAGACCTGTCCTTTACCATTGAAAAGGGCAACGTGTATGGCATTCTAGGTCCCAACGGAAGTGGAAAATCCACCACTTTGGGCATCATCCTCAACGTAGTGAACCGGACCTCGGGCGATTTCAGTTGGTTCGATGGCAACACCTCGACCCATGAGGCCTTGAAAAAGGTAGGGGCCATCATCGAAAGGCCCAACTTCTACCCTTACATGACCGCCATACAAAACCTGAAACTGGTCTGTAAGATCAAGGAAGTGCCAGAGACCAAAATTCAGGAGAAATTGGAACTGGTCGGACTTTGGGACCGCAGGAACAGCAAGTTCAAAACCTACTCCCTGGGTATGAAACAGCGTTTGGCCATTGCCTCTGCCCTGCTCAACGACCCGGAAATATTGATTCTTGACGAGCCCACAAACGGCCTGGACCCCCAAGGGATCCACCAGATACGGGAAATCATCAAGACCATTGCAGGCCAGGGAACGACCATTTTGTTGGCCTCCCACTTGCTGGACGAGGTGGAAAAGGTATGTTCGCACGTGGTCATTCTCCGAAAAGGGGAAAACCTGTACTCCGGTCCAGTGGACAGTATGTTGGCCAGCCATGGTTTTTTTGAGCTGCGCTGCCAAGATATGGAGCAGTTGAAATCCCTATTGGAGAAAAATGCCAGTTTTGGGAAGATCGAGAACTTCAACGGGACACTGACCGCTTACCTCAAGGAAGAAATGGATGCCGTGACACTCAACAAGATGCTTTTTGAAAAAGGCATTGTGCTCTCCCATCTGGTGAAACGCAAAGAGAGCCTGGAAGAACAATTTTTAACCTTGACCAAGAACAACTAATCAAAAAACGAATGTTACGTCTCCTACACATAGAATTCATCAAACTTTGGAACAACAGGGCGAGCAAGGTACTGATCATTGCCTATTTTGTACTCCTGACCTCGATCGCACTCATCGCGGCCATCAAGTTTGATATAGGACCGGTCCAGTTCCATTTGGCAGACCAAGGAATCTTCAACTTCCCCTATATCTGGCACTTCAACACTTTTGTGACAGCCCTTTTCAAGCTGTTTTTGGCCATTGTCATTGTTTCCATGATGTCCAACGAGTACAGCAACAAAACCATCAAACAGAATCTCATAGATGGCCTCTCCAAGAAAGAGTTCATCCTTTCAAAAGTCCTCACCGTGGTATCCTTTGCTTTGATATCGACCGTGTTCGTATTTGTAGTTTCCATGATTTTGGGGCTTGCCTATTCGGACTACAATGAGCTATCCATCATTTTTTCCGATTTGGAATTTTTACCCGCTTTCTTCTTTAAGTTGGTCGGGTTCTTCTCCTTCTGTCTCTTTTTGGGAATATTGGTGAAACGCTCCGCTTTTGCCTTGGGGTTCCTCATCCTTTGGACCATTTTGGAACAGGTGGTGTTTGGGCTCTTGGGATGGAAAGTCATGAGTTGGGATGCTGCACGAACGGTAAAGGACTTTTTTCCGTTACAGTCCATGTCCAACCTGATCAAAGAGCCATTTACCAGACTTTCTGCCGTACAGAACATCGGGCAACAAATTGGTGAGGACATGAAGTTCGATTATCATGTGTATTGGTACGAATTCCTGATTGTCTTTATTTGGACAGCCATTTTCATCTATTTATCCTATGCTTTGTTGAAAAAAAGGGACCTTTAAAAACCAGTCACCCCGAAAGACGAAACATTTATACCTGACCAAAGGATAATCTTGCTTTTTTGCTTCCGTTTGGGCACATCCTTCACTATTTTTATCGAATGAAATTTCAGGTAGTTTCGGGATTCAAACCCACAGGTGACCAGCCAAATGCCATCAAGCAATTGGTGGAGGGCATTGAGGGAAATGAACGGCATCAGACCCTGCTCGGGGTAACAGGTTCGGGCAAAACATTCACTGTGGCCAATGTGGTGGAGGCCGTGCAGCGACCCACTTTGGTATTGGCCCATAACAAGACATTGGCGGCCCAGTTGTATTCGGAGTTCAAGCAGTTTTTTCCGAACAATGCCGTGGAATACTTTGTTTCCTACTACGACTACTATCAGCCAGAGGCCTATATACCTTCCAGCGGACTCTATATCGAAAAGGACCTTTCCATCAATGAGGACATCGAAAAACTGCGGTTGAGTGCCACTTCTTCCCTACTTTCAGGAAGAAGGGACGTGTTGGTGGTCGCATCGGTATCCTGTCTGTATGGTATCGGGAATCCCATTGAGTTCCAGAAAAACGTGATCTCCATCCACAGGGAACAAGTGATTTCCCGCACCAAATTTTTGAAACAATTGGTGCAAAGCCTGTATTCCCGAACCACGGCTGATTTCAGGAACGGCAATTTCCGGGTGAAGGGCGATGTGGTGGATGTATTCCCCGGCTATGCCGACCATGCCTTTCGCATCCATTTTTTCGGGGATGAGATCGAAGAGATTGAGGCCTTGGATCCTTTCAACAACAAGGTCATCGAAATCTATGACTCCCTGAACATTTATCCGGCCAATATGTTCGTTACCTCTCCCGATGTGCTGCAAAATGCCATTCGGGAAATTCAGGACGATCTGGTGAAACAGGTGGACTATTTCAAAGAAATAGGCAGACCACTGGAAGCCAAACGTTTGGAAGAACGCACCAATTTTGACCTAGAGATGATCCGCGAACTGGGCTATTGCTCGGGTATTGAAAATTACTCCCGCTATCTGGACGGCAGAAAACCAGGTACACGACCTTTCTGTTTGTTGGATTATTTTCCAGATGATTATCTGATGGTGATCGATGAAAGCCACGTGACCATTCCCCAGGTACATGCCATGTACGGCGGCGACCGATCGCGTAAGGAAAACTTGGTGGAATATGGATTTCGATTGCCCGCAGCCATGGACAACCGCCCGTTGAAGTTCGAGGAGTTTGAAGCCCTACAGAACCAAGCCCTCTATGTGAGTGCCACCCCGGCCGATTATGAGTTGGAACTAAGTGGAGGGGTCTATGTAGAGCAAGTGATACGACCAACGGGGCTCTTGGACCCCGTCATCGAGGTAAGGCCCAGTGCCAACCAAATCGATGATCTGGTGGAAGAGATACAGCAACGGGTAGAATTGGATGAACGAACCTTGGTGACCACACTGACCAAACGTATGGCTGAGGAACTCACCAAATACCTATCCAGAATCGATGTGCGCTGTCGATACATCCATAGTGATGTGGATACCTTGGAACGCGTGGAAATCATGCAGGACCTTCGGAAAGGACTGTTCGATGTACTTATCGGTGTCAACCTGCTCCGGGAGGGATTGGACCTGCCCGAAGTTTCCTTAGTGGCCATATTGGATGCGGATAAAGAAGGTTTTTTGCGAAGCAACCGTTCACTGACACAGACAGTTGGTCGTGCAGCCCGTAACCTTAACGGGAAGGCCATTATGTATGCCGATAAGATTACAGAGAGCATGCAGAAGACCATCGACGAGACCAATTACCGTAGGGAAAAGCAGATGTCCTATAACAAGGAGCACAACATCACCCCCAAGGCGCTCAACAAAAATCTGGACAATGCCTTGGTCAAAAATTCCGTTTCCACCTATCATTTTCAAAAAGAAGAACTGCGTGCCGCAGAACCTGATCTGGACTACCTGACCGAGGACCAAAAGGAAAAGTTGATCCGGGAAAAGCGAAAGGCCATGGAGAAAGCGGCCAAAGAACTCAATTTTATGGAAGCGGCCAAATTAAGGGACGAAATAAAGGTGTTGCAGGAGAAGGAATAAAATAAGCGCGCCCCAAGCTATGCAAGGGGCGCGCCAACAAACTAACCAACTAATCCAACCCTGCCTGACCGGCAGGCAGGCATCATGAAACACCGAGTTGGTGCATTCAATATCTTATCCAATCGAAATCAATCGCTTGGGCTTGGGTAAAGCCTCTTGTCTCTTGGGCAAGGTCAGCTTCAATATTCCGTCCTCGTACTTGGCATCTATCTTGGAACCATCCACGGTCTCTGGCAAGGTAAAGGCCCTTTTGAAAGAGGTGAAGGAAAATTCCCTTCGTGTGTAATTGTCCTTTTTCTCCTCATTTTCCGTTTTGATCTCGCTTGAAATGGTCAACACATCATTGTCCACCTCCACGGTGAAATCATCTTTTTTCATGCCGGGAACGGCAAGTTCCAATTCAAACTCCCCTTCATTGTCCTTTATATTGACCTTTGGAGTGGGAGCATTCCACTTTTCTGTGCCACCAAACCAGTCTGGGGCAAAATAATCGTTCATCAAAGCAGGGAAAAACAGGTTGTTTCTTTTTACTATACTCATGGTGATTCAAATTTTATATTAAACTTCTAAACCATGTAGCTATAGACAAAAGCTGTACCATCGCCAAAAACATGACGTTATGGCATTTATTGGGAAAAATAAGATGACAAAGTGTCTTTAATTGTAATGCGCCTTGAAGATATTGATCAGCACATCCGGCGGGACCACCTTATTGGGATAGCGGTGCATGATCTCCAGTACCTGGGCCATGGCCGCGGGCGGCAAACCCATTTTGAGGCCAATATTGTACAACGTATCCACTTCCTTCTTATGCTGCTCTTGGTCTATGTTCATTAGAAGCAACAACCTATGGAACTGCACAATGCGCTCCGCTTGGGTTTTGAGCGTGATCTTGGGTGATTTTTTCTTCAGGAGTCCATCAAAGGTTTCCTTGTCCACCCCTAAATTTGAGGCCACTTTCAACAAAAACTCATATTCGGACCGTTTCAATGAATGGTCCACTCTCGCAAAGGAGATCAGTTCCGAAAGAATGCCCAATTTTTCTTCGTAAGTACCCATATGGTTCAGGTTTGGCCGTGCACTTATATAGATAACTCCAATATTGTTCATTTTAGTGCATAAAAAAGCCCTGAAAATTTCAGGGCCTTACTGACCAACTCAAACTAAACTCAGCAAACTAGGCTGTAATCCGCACAGGGATTTTGTAAATCTTTCCTGGACCACCCTGTTTAAAATCCACTTTCTGGTAGTTCAATCTGCTTTTTACATAGTTATCCAAAAAGTCGTTTTGCGTTTCCACAGAAAGTACGACCAACTCTCCTTTATTATTGATGGTGAAGCGGACCTCAGCGGTCAAATCGTCGGATTTCAACTCAAAAGGATATTGCTTCAACATCTCATAAATTTGGGAAGAAAGGTCCTTTTCCACCTTGATGTTGTTTCCCTTGTTCGCAAAAGCGCCCATTGTGGCCAACAATGCGAGCACAACATAAACTACTTTGATTTTTTTCATGGTCTTGTTTTTTGATTAAATGATGAATGATTTTTTGATTTCAGAATGAACGTTTCTTTTGTAAAGACAGGCCAAAATTACTACGAAGACATCCAAAAAAACGAACAAGGAAACTGCATTTAACCGAGGTTTAATTTCTGTAACATTGCGCTAATATTGGGCTTATTGCAGTTCTCAGAAGCTGTCCTGAAATCTTTTCATCCCATTCCAAAAAAGACAAGAAAAAGGCCAAAGGAAACACTTCAACCCTTAGAAAGAAAATGGCATTTTGGGGATACGATCGAGAAAAATAAAAAAGGGCAACGTTAAAACAACGTTACCCTGATTTTGTACAGTTATTGTAATCGGAAAATTATCCCAATACTTCTTTTACCTTATCGGCAGCTTCTTGGAACTGCACCGCGGAATGTACCGCCAATCCTGAGTTATCAATGATTTCCTTCGCCAACTCAGCGTTGGTACCTTGCAAACGCACAATAATCGGCACCTGAATGGCATCTCCCATGTTCTTGTAAGCATCCACCACACCTTGCGCCACTCGGTCACAACGTACGATTCCACCAAAGATGTTGATCAATATGGCCTTTACATTGGGATCTTTCAAAATGATACGGAACGCTTCTTCCACCCTTTTGGCATCCGCAGTACCTCCAACGTCCAAAAAGTTGGCTGGTTCACCACCTGCCATTTTGATCAAGTCCATTGTGGCCATGGCCAATCCGGCCCCGTTCACCATACAGCCCACGTTACCGTCCAAATCCACATAGTTGAGGCCTACTTCACGGGCTTCCACCTCAATGGGGTTTTCTTCGCGAAGGTCGCGCATCTCTGCATATACTTTTCTTCTGTAAAGGGCATTGTCGTCAATGGAAACCTTGGCATCCACCGCCATGATCTTGTCATCCGAGGTCTTCAACACAGGGTTGATCTCAAAAAGACTGGCATCACTCTGCTCGTATGCTTTATATAGCGCAGTGACAAATTTCACCATCTCCTTGAAAGCCGTTCCGGACAATCCCAAGTTGAAGGCAATTCGCCTTGCTTGAAAGGGCAACAATCCCAATCCCGGGTCAATTTCTTCGGTAAAGATCAAGTGAGGGGTCTTTTCGGCCACCTCTTCGATGTCCATACCCCCTTCAGTGGAGTACATCACCATGTTCCTTCCCGTGCCCCTGTTCAACAAAACGGACATGTAGAACTCGTTGGTCTCGCTGTCACCTGGATAGTATACGTCCTCGGCAATCAATACCTGGTGTACTTTTTTTCCTTCGGCAGATGTCTGTGGTGTGATCAGGTTCATCCCAATGATGCTTCCTGCCAATTCTTCCACTTCCTTCAGGTTTTTGGCCAATTTTACACCGCCACCCTTGCCACGGCCACCAGCATGCACCTGTGCTTTTATAACGTGCCATCCGGTACCGGTTTCTTGGGTAAGTTGTTTTGCGGCATCCACCGCTTCCTTGGCATTTCGGGCCACTATGCCCCTTTGAATTCTAACGCCAAAGCTGGCCAAAATCTCTTTTCCTTGATATTCGTGAAGGTTCATCTGCGATTTAACTTTTGTTTGCCTACAAAAATAGAAAACAGCATCGACAAATAGAAGGGCAAAAAAGAATAATTGCCCATATCCGTCCTTAAAAAGGACGTTTTGTTCAGCAGGGAATCTAAATCTTGAAATCTGGGAAGTCCAACGGATCAAAATTCTTGAAATGTCCGTTCATTTCGATGGTGGCCTTGGTGCGGTTCACCTCGCTCAAAACATGGGCCGTGGTCTCCAAATGGGCCTTGATGTAGAGCAACCTATTCTTTTCGCTGGTCATTTGCAGCAATTCAAATTCCTGTTCAAAGGAAAGCCCCATTTTATGGGCAAGGGCATAACTGTTGAACTGCTTGGGCGGTGTTTTGGTAAATGGCACATCCATCAGGTCGTACAAGGCCTCCACTTTCTGCATCACCTCTTCCCTGAGCCCATCATCCGCATCGTTCTCCATGTCCAAAAACTCCACTTCCCCACCGGCGTACAATTTGCCCTGCAACTGATTCTCGAAGGAGAGCACCTTGAACACCTGGCGGGCCACGCAGACCACGTCCATTTCTCCCGATCCGTAGGTATTGACCACCTCGACCAACTGCACTTCCGTACCATAGGTAATGGCATTGTTGATAAAAACAGGAATCCCAAAAGTCAAGGCCTCCTTCCTGCAATCATGGATCAGCTCCTTGTACCGTTCCTCAAAAATATGGAGCGGCACGGTCTCACCTGGAAAAAAAACGGACTGCAATGGAAAGAAAGGTAGCTTCATATAGGGAGTTTGCCTAAAAATACGATGTGCAGACCAAAGCAGCAAATCCATTGGAATCCCCCTACATCAGCTTGCGGGATTTCCACAGCCGGCTAAATTTCAAATGTGATATATAAAACATTTTGTTATAAAATCATCGGATTATACTTTTATTCTTGTAAAACCGAAAGACAAACTTTAGATTTGTCGGTTAAATATTGATACGGCATGAACCCTAAGGATCTATTGAAACTCACAGAGCAATTTGGTGCTCCCCTATATGTTTATGATGCGGACAAGATAGCTTCGCAATACCAAAGGCTCACCAAGGCTTTTGAAGGTGTTTCCAGCCTTAGGCTGAACTATGCCGCAAAGGCTCTTTCCAACATCAGTATCCTAAGGTTGATGAACCATTTGGGCAGTGGATTGGACACCGTGTCCATCCAAGAGGTGAAACTGGGCCTTATGGCAGGTTTCAAGCCAGAATCCATCATCTTTACGCCCAATGGTGTCTCTTTGGAAGAAATCGAAGCAGCTGCCACACTTGGCGTTCAAGTGAATATCGACAACCTTTCCATTTTGGAGCAATTTGGCGGCAAACACCCCGATATTCCCGTTTGTATCCGTATCAACCCACACGTGATGGCGGGTGGCAACTCAAAGATTTCTGTTGGCCATATCGATTCCAAGTTCGGGATCAGTATACACCAGATACCCCACTTGCTGCGCATCGTGGAACTCACCAAGATGAACATCAACGGAATCCACATGCACACAGGTAGCGATATCCTGGACATCGATGTGTTCCTATACGCCTCCGAAATACTCTTCGAAACGGCCAAAAACTTCAAAGACTTGGAATTCATCGACTTTGGAAGTGGCTTCAAGGTACCATACAAAGAAGGTGACATCCAGACCAATATTGAGGAACTCGGCAAAAAACTTTCTGCCAGGTTCAACGAATTCTGCACCGAATATGGTCGTGAGCTTACTTTGGCTTTTGAGCCCGGTAAATTCTTGGTCAGCGAGGCAGGTTATTTCTTGGCCAAGGTCAATGTGGTCAAACAGACCACGTCCACCGTTTTTGCCAGTGTGGATTCAGGGTTCAATCACTTGATCCGTCCCATGCTCTATGGATCTAGCCACGAGATTGTCAATATTTCCAACCCAAAGGGTAGGGAACGTTACTATTCCGTGGTGGGCTACATCTGTGAGACCGATACTTTCGGAAGCAACCGCAGGATCAATGAGATTTCCGAAGGGGATATCCTCTGTTTCAGAAATGCAGGCGCCTATTGCTTCACCATGGCAAGCAACTACAATTCCAGATACAGGCCCGCCGAAGTACTCTGGTACAAAGGAAAAGCGCATTTGATCAGGGAGCGGGAAACGTTTGATGACATCGTGCGAAACCAAGTGGATGTCAAAAGTCTGTTTGAAGCCCCAAAGAAAGAAGCTGTAAAGTAAAGTGGGGATTATTTCATTGTTGCTTTTTCTGGTATTCATGTTTTTGGGAGGACTCCATTTTTATTGGGTATTTTTTGGAATAAAAAACCCAACAGCTGTTCTGCCCACCGATGTATCAGGAAACCTATTGATGAAACCTGGAAAGGCCGGGACTGTTTTTGTTGGGGTGACCCTATTCCTTTTTGCAGTTATTTATCTCAACAAAATGGTGGCTTATTTAGCTCTAAATGGATCAACATATATTTCATTGGCCATCGGTTCCATTTTTCTACTTCGTACCATCGGCGATTTTAAATACCTTGGTTTTTTCAAAAAATTGAAAAGCACCAGATTTGCCAAAATGGATGGTAAATATTATTCTCCATTGGCTCTTGTGGTTTCCATTTTGATCTTTATACTGGAGTTCTGGGGCTAAATACTTTTCTGGCACAATTTTCGTTATTTTTGTACGGATGGGGCGACCTATGTCCCGAAAACAGATATTATGCGCGCTACTTTTACCCAAATCGGCTTGTTTTTTTTCCTATTGATGGGTTTTCAGGCACAGGCTCAAGACATCAAATGGATTTCTTGGGATGAGGCGGTGCAGCTGTCCCAGACGGATGCCAAACCCAAAAAGATATTCATCGATGTATATACCGATTGGTGCGGATGGTGCAAAAAAATGGACAAGGACACTTTTCAGCATCCTGAAGTCTCCAAATACATGCAGGACAACTTCTACATGGTAAAATTGGATGCAGAGGGTAAGGACCCTATCGAGTACCAAGGAAAAACCTTCAAGTTTGTTCCTTCGGGCCGAAAAGGCTACCATGAGTTGGCCGCAGCGCTGCTACAGGGCAAACTGAGCTATCCTACCGTGGTGTTCTTGGATGAACAACGAAATATGCTCTCCCCTGTTCCCGGGTACCAAAAAGTGGAGCCTTTCATGCAGATTGCCCGCTATTTTGGCGACAACATCTACAAGGACAAGGATTGGCAAACCTATGCCGGGAAATAAGGATATCCCCTTTCCCAGCATTTCACTTTACCCTATTATTTATCGACTGTAGTTCGGACTTTCCTTCGTGATGGTCACATCGTGAGGATGGCTTTCGTGGATACCGCTGGAGGTTATCTTCACAAAGCGGCCCGTTTCCTTTAACGTGGCAATATCCTTGGCACCACAATAGCCCATACCGGCACGTAAGCCACCTATAAATTGGTGCATACTTTCATACAGGTCACCTTTATAGGGCACACGGCCCACAATGCCTTCTGGCACAAGTTTCTTGATATCGTCCTCCACATCTTGGAAATAACGGTCCTTGCTGCCCTCTTTCATGGCCTCCACAGAACCCATTCCCCTGTAGGATTTGAACTTACGCCCTTCGTAGATGATGGTCTCCCCTGGGGATTCCTTGGTACCGGCCAACAACGAGCCTAGCATCACAGTGTCCGCACCGGCTGCAATCGCCTTGGGAATGTCACCCGTGTAGCGGATTCCCCCATCGGCAATCACAGGGACGCCACTGCCTTTTATGGCTGCGGCCACTTCCAATACAGCGGAAAATTGGGGAAAACCAACCCCGGCCACCACTCGGGTGGTACAGATGGAACCGGGTCCAATACCCACTTTTACTGCATCCGCACCAGCTTCCACCAAATATTTGGCGGCTTCTGCCGTGGCTATGTTGCCCACGACCACCTCTAGTTCGGGGTAGGATTTCTTGACTTCTTTCAAAATACCGACCACACCTTTGGTGTGCCCGTGTGCAGTATCGATGATGATGGCATCCACACCGGCCTGCACCAATGCGCCTGCCCTCTTCACGGCATCTGCGGTTACGCCAATGGCGGCAGCCACTCGCAAACGTCCATATTGGTCCTTGTTGGCGATCGGCTTTTGGGTGAGTTTGGTGATATCCCGAAAGGTAATCAATCCGATCAACTCATTGTTGTCGTTCACCACCGGAAGTTTTTCAATCTTATTTTCCTGTAAAATAACCTCGGCCTGTTCCAAGGAAGTTCCTTCGCCAACGGTCACCAAATTTTCAGAGGTCATCACTTCTGAAATAGGACGATCGTTATCTTTTTCAAAGCGGAGATCGCGATTGGTCACGATCCCGATCAGTTTTTTATCGGCATCCACAATGGGAATCCCCCCAATGCTGAATTCCTTCATGCTGGCCTTGGCATCACGCACCTTGGAATCCAAAGGAAGGGTCACGGGATCCATGATCATACCGCTTTCCGCCCTTTTTACTTTTCTCACCTTTAGCGCTTGTTGCTCAATGGTCATATTTTTATGAAGAACGCCGATACCACCTTCCCTGGCCATCGCAATGGCCATACGTGATTCGGTCACCGTGTCCATGGCCGCGGAAACAATGGGCACATTGATGGTGATGTTCCTGGTGAATTTTGATTGGATATTGACTTCTCTGGGAAGTACTTCGGAATAAGCGGGGACAAGAAGGACATCGTCATAAGTAAGTCCTTCGCCAACAATTTTGTTTAGGTGGGCTTCCATTGCAATTACGGATTAATTGCGTGCAAATATACCACTATTTTTATTGAATACACCCTCTTGCCGCCTCAGACATTTTTTTGGAACATAAATTCAATCAAATTATACTTATTTAGACTTAATATAAATAATTATTATCTTTACGATCCAAGAGAAGAATTTATGTGCAGATCCTTGAACACTTTGAGCCGTTCCAAAAATGGAATACTGACCTTTTGCAACCACAGCAAGCTGTTCCAATTGATTTTCAACAACCTCTGCTATGAGTTGTATGAGTGGGAACTTGAGGCCTTGAAGGAATACATTGGCCAATTGGACATTGCCTATTGGGAAAGCCATTTGAAAAATTGGGCCCATCAGCGCAAGATTCCCATTTCCGTGGGGAAAAAGCATTTCATCATTTTGGTGAACCGGGAAGAAGTCCATGAAATCATGAACCTACTTTCTTATGAAAAGACCAAAATTGAGCTATTGGATTATCAGGATATTGATTATCAATTTATAGAAAACTGACCCCTACTCCACCTTTGGTGGTTTTGCACATTGCCAAAGGACCAAACAGGCTGCTCCCGTGAAGCTTAAGGTCATCAATGTCCCGGAAAAAATCACCACATACTTGAACCAACTGATCCCTGTCCACATCAGGTAGATTCCCCCGAAGGTCAAAATGACCGAAAGAAAAGGCTCTATGGTCAACAAAAGTTTCCACTTTTTGGGTGCTTTGCAAATCCAGACCAACCCGCCCAACAAGAAAAAGATAAGTGACATGGAAAGGATATGGGTGTGCACAATGGTGAGCATTTCCCTGTCCCCTTTCTTGAACTTCATCTCGGTGGCCTCTTCATTATCCTCATTGCCCAAATAGTTTTCCTCTATCCCGGCCGGAGTGGTGGATTCCGTCTCTTTGATAAACAGTAAACCCGTAAAGAACCCAACGGAAAGTATCACCACAAAAGTGGCTATGAACAACCTGATTTCTTTGGGAAAAGTGGCCAGCAGACCATTGTATGTCATTGTGGTATGTATTAGCTGTCCAAATATATTGATTTAGACTGAATAAAAATACAAATAGTAGGTTGTATGATCAATGATACACCGAGAACAGCTCCGTAGCCTTGTTATAGGCTGCTTCAAAAACCATCCAGTTCACTCCGGTATCGGCCTTTTCTGAGGTAAAGTAGGACAACATTTTTTCGGTGGGCATGTTCCCCGTCAGCTCGTCCTTGGCCATGGGACAGCCCCCAAACCCCTGTACCGCACCATCAAAACGGCGGCACCCGGCTTTGTATGCCGCGTCCACCTTCTCATGCCATTGGGTAGGCGTGGTATGCAGATGCGCCCCAAATTCGATATCCGGATATTTGGGAATGAGATTGGAAAAGAGGTAATCGATCACATCGGGAGTAGAACTTCCAATGGTATCCGAGAGGGAAAGAATGCTGGTCCCCATGGCGGCCAACCGTTCGGTCCACTCCCCTACGATCTCCACATCCCAAGGGTCGCCATAGGGGTTCCCGAACCCCATGGAAATATAGGTGACCACTTTTTTATTGTGGGTATGGGCAAGGTCCAGGATTTCCTTCAAAGTCTCCACGGACTGTGCTATGGTCTTGTGCGTGTTCCGCATCTGAAAGTTTTCGGAAATGGAGAACGGAAAACCCAAATAATCAATCGGACCGTGCTGACAGGCATCCTCGGCTCCCCGAACATTGGCCACAATGGCCAAAAGCTTGCTTTTGGTCCGCGTCAGGTCCAACTGGGCCAATACCTCGGCCGTGTCCTGCATCTGCGGAATGGCCTTGGGCGACACAAAACTACCAAAATCGATGGTATCAAAACCGCAACCCAGCAAGGATTGGATATACTTCACCTTTTCCTTGGTGGGGATGAAGGTCTTTATACCCTGCATGGCGTCCCGCGGACATTCTATAAGTTTGATCTTTGACATAGGCTCCCGTAAAAATAGCACTATTTATCAGATAGCAGCAGGTAAACGGCTATGCCCACAAAAACGATGATCTGCACCCATTTGAGGTACAGTCCAATCTTGTTATGGCTCTTCAAATAATTGGAAATACTCCCTGCCAACAGGGCTATGGTCCCAAAAATGAGCAAGGCGGACAGCATGAACAGAAGACCCAACACATAGAACTGTAGCACAGGGTCCAATTCCGTACTGAACAGGAATCCGGGAAAGAAAGCCAAAAAGAAAATCGTGACTTTCGGGTTGAGCACATTCATCGTGAAACCCGTCCAAAACAGGTTTTTTGAGCTTCTGCCCGCTGCTTTTCCCTCCAAAAGGATGTTCCCATCACTTTTGTACACTTTATAGGCCAGATAGAAGAGGTAGAGTGCCCCAAACAGCTTTATGCCAAAGAAGAGGGCATCGCTCTGTTTAATGATCTCCGAAACCCCGAAGGCCAACAATGTGGTATGTACCAAACAGCCGCCCACCAAGCCAAAAACGGTGGCCAGACCAGCCTTTACCCCGTTCGATATACTTTGTGTGAGCACAAAAATATTGTCAGGCCCAGGGGAAATGGCCAATGCGGAGGCCGATAGCACAAACCCAATAAGAATGGGATAGTTTATGATCTCTCCACTAAATAGAAGTAAGCTGTGCATGATGGATTTAGGTCGTCCGCTCCAAAATGGCCTTGTTGATTTTCTTGACAAGACCCGGGCCTTCATAAATGAAACCGGTGTACAATTGTACCAGATCGGCCCCTGCATCCAATTTTTCCAAAGCATCTTCAGGAGAATGGATACCGCCCACCCCAATGATCGGGAAGGACTTGTTGCTCTTCTCGGACAAAAAGCGAATGACCTCGGTGCTCCTGTTTCGCAAAGGTTTACCGCTGAGTCCGCCCTGTTCTTCGGATAAGATCAGATGGGACTTCAATCCCTTTCTTTCGATGGTCGTGTTGGTTGCGATCACCCCATCGATTTGGGTAACCCTGACGATGTCTATGATGTCCAAAAGCTGGTCATCGGTAAGGTCCGGTGCAATCTTCAGCAAAATAGGTTTCTCCTTCTGCACCAGTTTTTTGGCCTGCTTGCTGTTCTGGCGTTTCAGCTTTTTCAAAAGGTCCGTCAGTGGTGCTTTGTCCTGGAGCTCACGTAGCCCGGGAGTATTGGGCGAACTCACATTCACCACAAAATAATCTACATGCTCAAAAAGTGCCTCGAAACAGATCAGGTAGTCCTTGATGGCATCTTCGTTGGGGGTTACCTTATTTTTACCAATGTTGCCACCTATGATGACGCGGTGTTTTTTCTTCAGTTGCTCTACAGCCTCAAAAACTCCTTTGTTGTTAAAGCCCATCCTGTTAATGATGGCCTTGTCCGCCAACAAACGAAACAAGCGTTTTTTGGGGTTCCCGTCCTGTGGCTTTGGGGTCACCGTCCCGATTTCCACAAATCCAAAACCAAAATCCGAAAATTCGTTGTACCGTTTGGCATCCTTATCAAAACCTGCCGCCAAACCTACTGGATTCTTGAACTTTACGCCAAACACCTCTCGCTCCAGCTTGGGGTCGTCCAGCACAAATGATTTTCGGAAGAACCGGTTGAGGCCCAGTTTTGAAAAAACCCCAATGGCCCCAAATGTGAAGTGGTGGGCCGTTTCTGCATCAAATAAAAAAAGTACCGGTCGGATGAGGATTTTGTACATTCAAAATTGGTTTGGACAAAAATAAAAACTCTTAAAAAAGTTTTCTGCTATTCGACTATTTTTCGTCAATCGACCTGTTTACATGGATAGGACGCAAGGCAAGCTCGTTGCAGAAGCCCAAGTAACGTTGGTATTGCTTGTCATTGAAAATGGTCAACAACCTTTTGTCCATCATCCGTATGTTCTGAAACATGCTATCCTGGATGTCCCTGTACTGTTTGGAGACTTCCAACAAGACCTCTGGGGTACTGTTCTCGTTCTTTTTCATCAAATATTCGGCCTTTTCCCTCAAAATATCGTTCCGCACTTTCAGTTCGGCCGCCCAACTTTTGAGCTTTTCCTGTTGTTCCTCATTCAATTGGAAAACCTGGACCATGGTATCCCCGTCGGGACCTCCCACACCCAAGATACATTCCATCTGGGCCGACGTATAAAGCCCGGAAATCATAAAAAGATATAAAACCACCGTTTTCAATGGAAGCTGCTTTAAAGTTGGGGAAAGATACTTTTTTAAACCGTTTGTTTTTAATTTAACGCTCGAATATGCATTATTTTTGATGAAATCCCTGCTATGGAAAAACTACTGCCCCGTTTTCTGGACTATGTGACCACGGACACCCAAAGTGACCCTTACTCCAAAACCACCCCGAGCACCGAGAAACAATGGAACTTGGCCAAAAAACTGGTCATGGAACTGCATCAAATTGGCCTTCAAGAGGTCTCCATCGATGAAAATGCCTACATCATGGCCACTTTGCCCAGCAATGTGGACAAAAAGGTGCCGACCATTGGTTTTATCTCTCACATGGATACGTCGCCCGATTTTTCAGGTAAGAACGTAAAACCTCGGATCATTGAAAATTATGATGGCAAGGACATTGTGCTGAACAAGGTGAAAAACATTGTGCTTTCACCCGATTATTTTGAAGACCTATTGCAATATGAAGGTCAAACTTTGATCACCACCGATGGCACTACGCTTCTGGGTGCCGATGACAAGGCAGGTGTGGCCGAAATCGTCACGGCGATGGAATATTTGGTACAACATCCCGAAATCAAACATGGGAAAATCCGCATTGCCTTTACCCCGGATGAAGAAATTGGCAGGGGCGCACACAAGTTCGATGTGAAAAAATTTGGTGCCGATTGGGCCTACACCATGGATGGCAGCCAAATTGGGGAACTGGAATACGAAAACTTCAATGCGGCCAAGGCCAACCTCACCTTTACGGGCAAAAGTGTACATCCTGGCTATGCGAAGAACAAGATGGTGAACGCCATCGGCATTGCCAATGAGTTTTTGAGTCTCCTCCCCCCAAGGGAAGTTCCGGAACACACCACAGGCATGGAAGGCTTTTTCCATGTGCACAAGATCAAGGGGGAAATTGAAAAAGCCGAAATTGAACTGATTGTCCGCGACCATGATGCCGTTCATTTTGAAGCCCGGAAGGAATTATTGAAGGAAGTAGTGGACAAGCTCAACCAAAAACATGGGGATTATGCCAGTTTGGTCATTGAGGAGCAATATCGAAATATGCGCGAAAAGGTGGAACCCGTTTTCCATATCGTGGAGATTGCCGAAGAAGCCATGAAATCTTTGGGCATTGAACCCATCATTAAACCCATTCGGGGTGGCACGGATGGTTCTCAATTGAGTTTTATGAGCCTGCCCTGCCCCAATATCTTTGCGGGCGGACATAATTTCCACGGAAAATATGAGTATATTCCTTTGGAAAGCATGCAAAAAGCAGTGGAGGTCATTGTGAAAATCTGTGAACTCACTGCCCGTCAAATCAAGTAAGATGGAAAGATCGGAAAAACTAGAAGCCTTTTATGAAAAGGAACATCCCTTTAAAGACGGAATTGCGCTTTTGCGCGAGCTGGCCCTCCAAACCGATTGCAAGGAGGATTTTAAATGGAGTTTTCCGGTGTATACCGTAAACGGCAAAAACGTTTTTGGCATCAGTAAATTCAAAGGCTATTTTGGAATCTGGTTTTTTAATGGGGCCTTAATGAACGACCCGAAAAAAGTACTGGAAAATGCCCAGGAAGGGAAGACCAAGGGCATGCGGCACTGGAAGTTCTTTTCTTTGGATGAGGTAGATAAAAAGGGTGTAACAGCCTACATGCAAGAGGCCATTCAAAATCAAAAAAAGGGAATTGAACTAGCGCCTGCCAAGCCCACAAAAGCCGCAGTTCCAGACCTTCTCCAAACCAAATTGGCCGAAAACGCACGTTTAAAAAGTGCTTTTGAATCCTTTGCTCCCTATAAACAGAAAGAGTTCTGCGAGTACATTGCGGAAGCCAAACAAGAAGCCACCAAATTGCGCAGACTAGATAAAATCCTACCTTTGATCGAAAAAGGAGTGGGATTGAATGATGGATATCGATGATCTGCCCTAGAGCCATTTTAAATTCTAATTGAAAAAACAAAAATCTATGGAACCCATCAAAAGAACCCTCGAAGAACAACGCTTGGAGTTTAAAAATGGAAAGTTTCTGGCCACCCCATTGGCAGGACTGATAGCATGGACAATAGTTGGAGTTTCTGGCCTACTATTTCCCGACCTCACAACGGTCTGGGTACTGTTCATTGCAACGGGCTCCATTGCGTATTTGGGCATGTTCATTTCCAAATATACGGGAGAGGACTTCCTCGATAAACAGAAACCAAAAAATGAGTTTGACACCCTCTTCTTTTACACGGTAGGGCAAGCGGTCTTGGTCTATTCCATTGCGATTCCATTTTTCCTTGAGGATTACACCTCCCTGCCACTAACAGTAGGTATTCTGTCCGGGTTGATGTGGTTGCCCCTTTCGTGGATAATCAGCCATTGGGTCGGAATGTTCCATGCATTGGCTAGGACTGTTTTGGTACTTGTGCTATGGTATTTGTTTCCTGAGCAACGATTTATCACCATTCCCTTTGCGATTGTTTTGATCTACATCCTTACACTAATTATTCTAAAGGACAGAAAGAGAATATAATTTAGTTACAATTAAGATTTATTTTCAAAAAAGGTAGCCCACCTAATTATTATGTAATCAGTTTATTACTACCTTACTCGCTAAACCAGTTTTCACTTATAAACTAATAATCAAAGTTCAATACTTATATAAAATTGTTCGATGGGAATAAAAAAGATAGTTAATTTAAACGTTGATTATAATTAAAATAACTGGAATCATGACTAATAAACTTTTTGAATTGGATGAGCAGTTAGAAAAATTGGAGAATGAGCAACTGGAAACAGATGATTTTAGTGAAGCTCCACCTGAAGACATAGTTGCATTTAACGAACTTCGGTCTTGTGCTGACCTTCTAAGAATGCACAAAGAAGGACAATTAGATATACAACCGGACTTTCAAAGAGAAATTGTTTGGTCTCCAACAATGCAGACAAGGTTAGTTGATTCATTGGTCAAACAATTACCAATACCTAGTTTATGCATAAGTTTAGATTACAAAACTCAAAAAAGGTTTGTAATTGATGGCCTTCAAAGAATTGCAAGCACAGTAAAATTTCTTGACACAGAGCCCACTAATGAATGGAAACTTTCTAAGCTAGATGATATTGACGCAAGAATATCAGGAAAAACTAATCTATCTATTAAAAGTAAATATCCAGATTTGTTCAATAAAGTTGAGAACACAGTAATACCAATAACTGTTCTTCGCTGTAATTATTCAAAGAAAAGCCACATGGAGTATTTATTTACAATATTTCATCGTTTAAATACAGGTGGTGCAAAATTATCGAATCAAGAAATCAGAAACTGTATCTATAATGGAGTGTTCAACACATTACTGAAAGAATTGGTTGAGCATCCTAATTTTTTAAACTTATTTGACTTGGAATCTGACAAAAAAGATCGCTTTGCCAGTGAGGAATTGGTTCTTAGGTTTCTTTCTTTTACTTACAATAGAACAAATTATAAAGGTCAATTGTCTAGATTTTTAAATGATTTCATGGATGATTACCAGCATACAAGCACAGAAAATATTGAAAAATTTAGAGAATTGTTCACTAGGACAATTGACTTAATCTATATAAAGGTTTTAAACAAAAACCCTATACCTAAGCTAAGTAAAGCTACTACAGAGGCAATTTTTGTAGGAGTAGCCAATAATCTACAGAATCTAGAGCATGAATCAAGTGAAGATTTAAACATGCGATACTTGAACTTAAGGCAAGATGATTTATTCTCTGTTGAAAGTTTGAAAGAAGGTTTAGCTCAAAAAGATAAGGTTTTGAATAGACTCAATAAAGCGATTGAAATTTTTGGTTAAACAATGGTCGCCAAGTCATATATTAAGTCTACCCTTGCAGAGTTAGATAAACTCTACAACTCTGCTTCAAGTCAAAAAAAAGCAATCTATTTTTCAAAACTTGCTTTGATTGAGTTATGTGGCTGGATTGAAGAATCTCTTGATGACATAATTATTCGACATGCAAATAGAAAACTACAAAACCCTGACAATAAAAAATATTGTGAAGAATCTATAGTCAAACCAAATTATGGATTTGAATATAAAAAAAACATCCGCCCAATGTTAATAAGTTTGATTGGTTTAATCGAAGCAGAAAGAATAGAAAGGGAGCTTGAAAAAACTGGGCAAATTACTTTACTAAAAAGTTATTTGGGAAATATCAAAGATTCTAGAAATAATGCTGCCCACACACACTTGAAAGGTGTAACAAGAAGATATAATGCTCCTTCTAGGACTATCGGTGACTTCAATAGAATTAGTTTAATCATAGACAAAATTGACACCGAACTTAGAAAGAGATAATCAACACCAAATCAGTTTACCCCATCTTCGGGAACTTCCAACCGTTATGGTATTCGTTCATCAATAGGGCATCAGCTTTCGGATTATTGAACTTTTTGTTTTCCGCATCCCAGAACAGGCGTTCCCCCGTTTTGTAGGCCACATTGCCCAAATGGCTCACCACCGCGGCATCGTACCCCACTTTTATAGGTGCTTTTAAGATAGAGGCGTCCCTAGTTTTTACAGCTTCCAAGAAATTCTTGGTATGCAGTCCCAAACCTTGGCCAATACCTTTTTGCAAGGGAACCGGCTCTACTTTTGGACCCAGATCTTTGCTCCAATGTGGACGGTCGTGTTCAGGAATCACCTCCCAACCGCCTCGGTCCAGCACCAAGGTTCCGTTGTTCCCGATAAAGGCCACACCATGGTTTCGGCCGTAATTGCCACCGTCAATGCCCGTAGCGTGTTCCCAAAGCAGGGAAAAATCACCAAAATCGTATATGGTCTGTAAGGTGTCCGGTGTTTCGGCGGCGTCACCTGGGTAGGCGAACTTGCCCCCCATGGCCATCACCGATTTGGGATCGGAGGCCTTCATGCCAAAAAGGGCATAATCGATCATATGGACGCCCCAATCGGTCATCAAACCGCCTGCATAGTCCCAAAACCACCTGAAATTAAAATGGAACCTGTTTTCATTGAAAGGTCTGCTTTGTGCAGGCCCCAACCACATGGCATAATCCACACCGGAAGGCACGGAACTGTTGGGCAACACGGGAACGGATTGCATCCATCCTTGGTAGGCCCATGCCTTCACCAAACGTATCTGTCCCAATTTTCCGGAATGCACATAGCTGATGGCATCCACAAAATGGGGTTCACTTCGTTGCCATTGTCCAATTTGCACCATTCGGTCGCTGGAGTTCACTTTGGCCAACATGGCCTCGCTTTCGGCCACTGAATTGGCAATGGGCTTCTCACAATACACATCCTTTCCTGCATCAATGGCATCCGTTAGTTGCAAGCAATGCCAATGGTCGGGTGTTCCGATGATGACAATGTCGATATCCTTGTCCTCAAGCATTTTTCGGTAATCGGTATACCATTTTGGTTTTTTGATGCCTCCCTTTTCCAGGTCGTCCGTTTTTTCACGCAGTACATTTTCATCCACATCGCACAGGGCCACGACTTCCACTTCGCTGTTCTGCAACAGGGAACTCAAATCGGAAAACCCCATGCCCTTACAGCCAATGAGCCCTACTTGTATCTTATCGTTCGGACTGACGGTCCTTCGGATGGATGCCAATAGTTCCATCGGAAACAGAAACGAAGTGCCCAATCCGGCCATACCCAATGTGCTTCTTTTTACAAATTGTCTGCGTGTACCCATTTTTAAATTTTTGGATAAGGTACAAAAAAAACATCCCTCGAAAATGAAATTTTCGAGGGATGTTATGGGTATAAGATGCGTCTTTCGACTATGCTTTACTTTCTGGAGTCGAGTTCAACTTCTTGCTCATTTCCATGGAAATGGCAGATCGGTCAAACTTTAGGCGGCCGGCCATCGTCTCGATAACACAGGAGAAATCCTTGTCGTTCAATTCCACGATCTTGCCGTGAAGCCCACTTTTGGTGATGATCTTATCGCCTTTTTTCAGCTCCGTGGTAAATTTTTTCTCATCCTTCTGACGTTTGATCTGTGGGCGGATCATAAAAAAATAGGCCACACCAAAAATCAATATCAGAGGCAAAAACTGTTGTAAGTTTTCCATTCAGGTATGTTACTTATTTCACAGGACCGGCGGGTACTGCGTTCTTAGGATTAACAAATGCTTTGATCCTCAAGATCTCCGAACCCTTGGCCGTGTTGGCCGTAACCGTAATGGTCTTGGTCACTTGGTTCTGTCCAGATCCATTGAACTTCACCAAAAGCTCTCCTGTTTCCCCTGGGGCAATAGGTTCTTTTGGCGGATCGGGCACGGTACATCCGCAGCTGCTCTTGGCATCTGTGATGATCAAAGGGGCATTACCTGTGTTGGTGAACTTGAAGATGGTTTCTTGTGGAGTTCCTTGTTCAATGGTTCCGAAATCATGTTCTGCCTTTTCAAAGGTCATTACCGGAACCAATTTTTGTGCCTCATCCCTAGAAGTGGCATTCTCAACATTGTCCGCAACTATTTTGTTAGAGGCCTTGTCCTTGCAGGAAACACCCACTAGGGCCATAGCGAAGACCAAGCTAAAAAGTGTTGTTATTCTTTTCATGATAAAAATTTGTTTTCCCAAAAATAATCAATTATTGTTTATTGTAGCCCTCTTCCGATTTTTTGCAACCTGCCCTCTGTTTTGTATTCCTTGGCAAGTTTGTCCAGAACCCCGTTTATGAAGATGCTGCTCTTGGGCGTCGAATATTCCTTGGCAATCTCCAAATACTCGTTCAAGGTCACTTTTTCTGGAATGGAGGGGAAATTCAATAGCTCACAAATGGCCATTTTCAGAATGATGGAGTCAATTTCCGCGATCCGGTCATTGTCCCAATTCGGGGTTTTGCCCTCTATTTCCTTTTCCCACTTGGCATCGTTGAGCAAGGTCTTGGTCAACAGGTCGTTGGCATAGTCCATGTCCTGTGCGTCCTTGAGCAGGGCGGGCAAAAAGAACTTGTCTCCCGAATTTTCGGTGGCCTTCTTCAATCGTTTTACCAAATAGGTGTTCACAATGGGGAAATCATCGACCCAAGTGAGTTTATCGTCCTCGAAGTATTCGTAGATCTTTTCGTTGGGGGCCACGATTTCACGGAACAATTGGATGACCACGTCTCGGTCGTTCTCATAACTGTCCTTCGCGTTGGTCATGTACTCCTTGTAAATAGTACTGGCCACAATTTCCTTGTAGAGGATTTTGATGTACTCCTCGTTCAGGTACCAATTGTTCAGTTTTCTTCTGGAAAGTTCGTTCTTTAGCGACTCATTGTTCACGATTTGGAGCAACAAGCGGTTCTTTGTGAATTTTTCGGGATTTGGATAGTTGTCCTCTTCCGTGGCCACATACTTTTTGGATGCATGTCCCACGTGTTTTTCGGCCATTCGGTGCAGTTCGGCCAAGAGGCTCAAGATGAGGAGGTAGAGCACATACATGTTCTCTATGCTCATTCTCAGGAATTTTTCCTGCTTCACCAAGGAATCGTCCTTGGACTGGATCAGTGCATAGATACACTGCATCACTTTTACTCTGATATGCCTTCTGGTGAGCATTTGTAAAGAACTTTTAAAGTCGTTGATTGGCTTTCACGCCACAAAAGTAACCTTATATTTTTATCTTACCTACCAAAGTTGCTTTCTTATCAGTTTTATAACATTTTGTTTGTGTGCTATGCCATATATTTGCTTGATTGTCCCGATGCATTGACAATCAAAAACCGTCTTTCCCTTTTATGAAGGAGCTAAAACACCTTAACAAATACTTTAAAAAATACTGGTTCAAATTGCTGATCGGGGTGCTGATCACCATCATAGCCCGTATTTTTTCCCTGATCATGCCCTCCTATGTGAACAAGTCCATCCAGGCTGTTGAGGAGTTTATGACCGAGACCATTTCCCTTTCCGACGCTAAGGGTATGCTATTGCAATACATCTTGATCATTGTGGGAGCGGCCCTGCTCTCTGCCCTTTTCACTTTTTTGATGCGGCAAACCATCATCAATGTATCGCGCTATATCGAATACGACCTAAAGAACGAGGTCTTTGACCATTACCAATCGCTCAGTCTCAATTTCTACAAAAAAAATAGGATAGGCGACCTGATGAACCGCATCAGCGAGGACATCAACCAAGTGCGGATGTATGCCGGACCTGCGATCATGTATGGCATCCAGACGCTCACCCTTTTTGTTTGTCTTGTGCCATTGATGTTCATAAAAGCGCCCACCTTGGCAGCCTATACCCTATTGCCCCTACCCATCTTGTCGGTTTTGATCTATCAGATCAGCAAGGTGATCCACAAGCGCAGCACCAAGGTGCAGGAATTCCTGTCCACATTGTCCACGTTTACCCAAGAATCCTTTTCTGGGATTTCGGTGATCAAGGCCTATAGCATAGAGCCCCGTATCAATGCAGAGCTTAGGGAACTGGCCAATCAAGGTAAGGACACCAGTATGTCCCTTGCCAAAGTGAACGCCTGGTTCTTCCCATTGATGATCTTGTTGATCGGGATCAGCAACATCTTCGTGGTTTACATTGGTGGCAGACAATACATCAACGGCGACATTGAATCCATTGGGGTCATTGCGGAATTCATCCTGTACGTGAACATGCTCACCTGGCCCGTCGCCATCGTGGGATGGCTCACCTCCATCATCCAAACGGCAGAGGCCTCCCAAAAGCGGATCAACGAATTTTTGAAGCAGGAACCTTCCATCAAGAACGAGGTGCTGCAACCCACGATTGTCCATGGGGATATCGAGTTCAAGAACGTGACCTTCACCTATGAGGATACCGACATAACCGCGCTCAAGGACATTTCCTTCAAAGTAAAGGCCGGGCAGACCGTGGCCATTCTGGGCAAGACCGGTTCGGGAAAATCCACCATTTTGGATTTGGTGGCCCGACTGTACGATGTCACTTCGGGCGAAGTATTGGTCGATGGGGTGCCCGTACAGAAACTCAACCTGAACAGCCTGCGCAATTCCATCGGTGCCGTTCCGCAAGATGCCTTTCTTTTCTCGGACACCATTGAGAACAACATACGCTTTGGCGATGAAAATGCTTCCCATGATGAAATAGTGGCCGTTGCCAAAAAAGCAGTGGTGCACAAAAACATTGAAGGATTTGCCAAAAAATATGACACCATCCTAGGCGAACGGGGCATTACCCTGAGCGGGGGACAGAAACAGCGGGTATCCATTGCCAGGGCATTGCTCAAGAAACCGCAGATCTATCTTTTTGACGATTGCCTCTCCGCCGTGGACACCGAGACCGAGGAAGAAATCCTGAACAACCTGAAAAAAGTATCGGAGAGCAAGACCACCCTTATTGTGAGCCATCGGGTATCTTCCGCAAAAAATGCCGATAAGATCATTGTGCTGGACAATGGCAAAATAATTCAAGAAGGCAGCCACCAAGAGCTGAACAATGTGGATGGCTACTATAAGGAACTCTATCTCAACCAACTTTCGGGCAAAGAATGATAAAAAACTTGCTGAATTAGCATTTTTTTTACATTTTTGGTAGTGTAATTCAACATTGTTCTAAATACACTATACCATATGGGCGAGAAAGATATAATGGATCAGGAAGAGATTTATTCAAAAGTTTTAAGGGCTGGAAGAAGAACTTACTTTTTTGACGTGAGGAGCACCAAGGCAGGTGATTATTACCTGACCATCACCGAAAGCAAAAAGTTCACCCATGACGACGGTTCCTTCCATTACAAGAAACACAAAATCTATCTCTACAAGGAAGACTTTACTGCCTTCAAGGAGATCATGGATGAGATGATGGATTACATCATCGATGAAAAGGGACAGGAAGTGATATCCGAACGCCACCAGAAGGATTTCAAGAAAGAAGAAGAGACCACGGTAAGCGAAAACGGGAGCACTACCGAAAGTTTTACCGATGTGGATTTCGACGACATCTAGGATTTACCCATAAAAAAACCGAAAACGGCCTGCCATTCCGCAGGCCGTTTTTTATTTTTATACCTCAAAAAGCAACACACATGGCGAGGACACCCAGCAATATGCTCCCATTGGGGACCAAGGCACCTAATTTTGACCTTTTGGACACCGTTTCGGAGAAAACCATATCCCTCAAAAACGCCAGTGGGGAAAAGGGCACGGTGATCATGTTCATCTGCAACCATTGTCCCTTTGTCATCCATGTGAACCCCAAAATCTCCGAACTCGCCCGGGAGTATCAGGCCAAGGGAGTCAGTTTTATCGCCATTTCCAGCAATGATGTGGACAATTTTCCACAAGATGCCCCACATTTGATGAAGGAGAAGGCAAGGGAGGAAGGATACACCTTTCCGTACCTGTATGATGAGACCCAAGAAGTGGCAAGGGCCTACGATGCGGCCTGCACCCCTGACTTCTATCTTTTTGATGCCGATTTGGAATTGGCCTATCGCGGACAATTGGACGATTCAAGGCCCGGAAATGGTATTCCCTTGACCGGAAATGACCTGAAGGCAGCCATGGATGCCCTTTTGGCAGGAAAAGCGATCCCGTCCGATCAAAAACCCAGTCTGGGTTGTAACATCAAATGGAAACAAGCCTAGCTTGACCCCAATTTCTTTTGTGCCAATCTACCAGCCCTCCCGTTGTACCAAATTGGCGATATGCGCAAAATGATGGTTGCTGTGCCAAGCATAGCGACCTATGTTCACTTCCAATGTGGATTCCACATTTCCATCAGGATGGATGAAGGTCTTCTTGAGATCCGCTTGGGAAAGCCCTTTTAACAGATAGACCAGTTTGGCATGGGCCGCTTTTAAATGGTCCAAGGACATTTGAATGGGTGCCGTTCTGGAATCGAAAAGTTCTGCCCAACCTTTTTCATCATACGGTTTTATGACAGGATTGCTTTCTGTAAGTGCCCATTTGAACCGAATGTAACTGTTCTGATGGCTGTCGGATATGTGGTGCACCAATTGCCTCACGGTCCACCCACCGGGCCGGTACGGGGTTTCCAATTGATCATCGGAAAGTGGGTTGACCAAATCCTGTAAGCGTTGGGGCAAATGTTCCAGTACACTGATCCATTCGTCCAATTGTTCCTTTGTGATGTTCGAAGGGGCCTCAAACTTTCCTATGGGGTAACGGAGTTGTTCCAGTTGATTGTTTTCCATAAATTTAAATTTACGAACATTGGGTCGCAAAAAGAAGTGGTACATTTCCAAAGGGGCATAAAATTTTAGTTCTCGATACGATTTTTATTCCGAAAAATCACTCGAACTGACAGATTCAATCAAAATGCACAAGAGGCAATTTTAATACACTTTTAACTGAAATTAAATGAAGTCATTGATTTATCTACTAAATTTGTAGGGTATTCATTTATCAACTTTAAAACAAGATATATATGGCAACTCTTAGACTGGGCGATACCGCTCCCGACTTTACTGCAGAGACCTCCGAAGGAACCCTTAATTTTTATGAATATCTAGGCGATGGTTGGGGCATTTTGTTCTCGCACCCTGCTGATTTCACTCCCGTTTGCACCACCGAATTGGGCACTGCGGCCAAATTTAAGGATGAGTTTGAGAAAAGGAACGTGAAGATGATGGCCCTGAGTGTAGATGGTGCCGCTTCCCATAAGGAATGGATCAAGGACATCAACGAGACGCAGCACACGACCGTGAACTTTCCCATCATAGCGGATGAGGACAGAAAGGTTTCCGACCTGTACGATATGATCCACCCCAATGCCAACGATACCCTTACCGTTCGCTCGGTGTTCATCATCGCACCGGACAAGAAGGTGAAACTGACACTCACCTACCCTGCATCCACAGGGCGTAATTTCTATGAACTGCTCCGAGTGGTGGACTCCCTGCAACTTACGGCAAACCATAAAGTGGCCACTCCCGCCAATTGGGAACATGGACAAAAAGTAGTAGTGAGCCCAGCCATACCCACCGAAGAGGCCAAGACAATTTTCATCAAAGGTGTGGAAGAAGTGAAGCCCTATTTGCGGTTGACTCCGGACCCTACAGCTTGATTTTCAAGAAATTTTCGAAAAATCCTAATTATCAATAAATTAAATGTACCTTTGTTCCTCATTTAATTTTTTTAACATTTATTATGAGTAAAGGAACAGTAAAATTCTTCAACGATTCTAAAGGCTATGGCTTTATCACTGAAGATGGTTCAAAAACAGATCACTTTGTACACGTTTCAGGTTTAATCGATGAAATCAGAGAAGGTGACGTTGTGGAATTCGAACTACAACAAGGTAAAAAAGGATTGAACGCCGTTAACGTACAAGTTATAGATTAAGGTACCAGCACACTTTTTTATAGATCAGGCCCGGACAATTGTCCGGGTTTTTTATTTTTCTCCACTTTTTACGCAACCATTCCACCCCCCCACTATCTAAAGGTTGAGATTGACATAGTTCCCCACAACCATTAAACCCATGAATGCATGAACACTTTTTTTGGAGTACTGTCTTTTCTATTGGTCGTAAATGCGCTTTTGCTTGTGCTCAGCGTGAACGGATCAAAAAAATGATTTTAAAGGTTTTGGGCAATAGGTAGGGTATTTTCCCGTTCAACTGTTATGCAGTAAACACCATAACCATGAATACATTTTTTAGCATTTTGCTTCTTTTGCTTGCCTTCAACCTTTGTCTGCTTTTGGTAAGCGTGAACCGTACCAAATAAAAAAGCTCCCTTTCGGAAGCTTTTTTTTTATTGTCAATGGCGCAAAGATTATTTCACCGCCATCAATTCCACATCAAAGATAAGGGTGGCATCTGGAGGAATCACCCCACCGGCGCCGGCACTACCGTAGGCCAAATGTGATGGAATCACAAAACGGCCCTTGTCCCCTACGCTCAATAAAGCAATACCTTCTTCCCAACCAGCAATCACCTGGCCAATGCCCAAGGTAAAATCGATGGGCTGTTTTCTTTTGTAGGAAGAATCGAATACTTGTCCGTTGGAGAGGCTGCCCTCATAGTGCACGGAAACAATTTTCCCGTTTTCCGCTTTGGGACCATTTCCTTTCTGTACGATTTTGTACCGAAGTCCGCTATTGGTCTTCTCAAAGCCAGCGGCCAATTTTTCCATTTCGGCCTCTGCCTTGGCCTTGGCCTCGGCCATACGTTTTTCCCTGGCGCCCTCGAACACTCTAAAGGCTTCGATGGCGTTCCAGTTCTGGGCCTCATCGCCCACACGGACAATTTCCAGACTTTCTATCTGGTCGCCCTGGGCAATGGCATCCACCACTTCCTGACCATGCTCCACAAAACCGAATACGGTGTGCTTATTGTCCAACCAAGGGGTTGGGCCGTGGGTGATGAAGAACTGACTCCCATTGGTGCCCGGTCCTGCATTGGCCATGGAAAGTACGCCTGGACCGTTGTGGGTAAGTTCGGGATGGAACTCATCATCGAACTTATAACCGGGGTCGCCCGTACCTGTGCCCAGCGGGCATCCGCCCTGTATCATAAAATCGGCTATGACGCGGTGGAACTTCAATCCGTCGTAATAGGGCTTGCCTTGGGGCTTGGCCGCATTTTCCATATTGCCCTCGGCGAGTGCAACAAAGTTGCCTACCGTTCCCGGCGTCTTGTCGTGGGTGAGTTTCACCAATATTTCCCCTTTGGGGGTATTGAACTTTGCATAGATTCCGTCTTGCATGTCTTTTTTATTAGATGATTAATCAATTTCAGTGCCCGGAGTTTTTCCAAGGCTGCAAAGATACAGGTTTATAGCCAAGGGAAAAAGAGCCGATAAGAGGGTAAAGGGTCAAGATGTAGTGGATGATATAACCGAAAACCTTGGCCACCATGCCAATCAAACCTGGCATTACACCTTTTCAGGTGTTTCCTCTAGTTTTTCTGTATGCAAATAGAAGGCATGGGAATTGTAAGGTTTTGGCTCCATTACGGCCTTTGGTCAATGCAAAATGTTCCATGGAAAATTAGAAGTAGGTAGAGAACAACGTGGCATATTTGGTTTATGACAATTCTCGGCAAAAAGTGTATAATAACTTTGTTATAAATATCTTACACATCAAAAAAACCATTATTTTGGTTGAACAGCCGTTACCAACAAACTGACAAAAATACTCTCAATTGAAAACCAAACAACCATATCTGAAAGGGAAATCTGTTTTTATAGTTTCATTACTTGTAATCGGAATTACAATTCTGACTGTTCATTTGACTGGAGTAAATTATAATCGGAGTTTGACTTCCAATCTATATTTGTCACTTGGAATTATAGCAACCGCGTTGTTTCTCTTTATGACTTATGGACTTTACTTTGGAATGGGAATGATTGACAATTTTCCAAAATTTAAGGATTTTAAAAGTGGAAATTTCATAGCAAATAGCGGAACTGGACCAACTATGGAATTACCATCTGTTGGAGATGGAATTGGCGGACTGATTTTGTCGATTTTGCTATGGATTGTAATGTCGATATTGTTTGTGGTATTGCTAATAGTTTTGGAAGTCATTTTTTGGTTTTCACTATTTATAATTTTGGCAATGCTTTACTGGATTTTCTTTAGAGCGTTGAAATTTGTTTTTAATAAATCAAAAGATACAAAAGGAGATATTGGAATTTCAGCAGTTTACTCGCTGACTTATACTCTACTCTATGTGGGATGGATATTTGGAATTGTTTATCTGACCGAAATAATAAAATAAAACCAGTTGTCAACAACTATAATTCCTTACTCCTTACTTTCCCATCGAAAAGTCCTCGCAAATTTGCTATCTTCAGTTTACGGCGGAAAATCCTTATGGATTTTCACGCAATGAAAACATAGACAAACCGTTGTGCGAAAGCTGAAAACCGAGAATAATTGAGAAAAACGATTTACATAATTACCTTGATAATACTAATAATCGGAATTCCATTATTTGAATTTATGGCTTTTAATTCAATGGTAAGTTTAAAGTACGAAACACGTGAATTGACAAATTGTATCTCACTGGTTTCAGGAATTGACTTATGCAAAGCAATAAGAACCTTTCACATTTTGGCAATTCTTTGCGGACTGACATTTATAGGACTTTTGATTTATAGAAAACGGATTTTAAGAACGGCTGAAAAATTATGATTTCAATTCTCTTGTTAATTCCGTGGATAATATTTGGATTTAAAAATCCGAGTAAAAATTTCATTGGACTTAATCAAACAAAAAAGTCGCTGACTTTACTTTTAGGAATTGAAATCGCCTTTTTTCTAGTTCTCTACTTGACTTTACCAGAACCGACTTCAAAAATTGCGGGACTTCAAAGTTTTTCGTGGAATTATTTTATGTTGTACTACGCAAAAGGAATTGTCCCAACTTGGTTAATTGGAGAATCTATTAACGGAAATTTGGGAGACAAAATTGACTTAAATTATCAATGGATATATTTAATTGTAAGTTTAATAATGGACTATTTGATTTTATTAATAATAAGTCCGAGAATAAAAATATTGTGGAATAAAAAGCCAGCACACAACAATGTATAACCGCAATTACGGCGGATTCGACTAGGTCCGAATACACTCGGAATTGCTAACGTCTGTGCTAAACCGAAAATCATCAACTTTAATCCCGTAACTGACGGTTATACAAGACCGTTGGCAAACATACGAATGAAACAAATTGCTTTAATATTATCATTCTTACTGTCTTTAAATCTTTTTGGACAATCAAAATTTGACCAAAACAAGATTTCGAGCAAAACAGATAAAATTGTTCAGAAAATAGCAAATGTCAATGAATTAATGGGTTCTGCGGTTTCTATTGGTGGAACAAGACCAAAACAATATGATAATTTTGTGGAATTAGAGAAAAAAGCTTCTAAAGAAGAACTATTTGAATTAACAAATCATCCAAATGGAGTTGTACGTTCATATTCGTTTTGGGCATTGTCACATAAAAAGAACATTGACTTATTTCAAATAATTAAGAATCATCTGAATGACGATGAACTAGTGAGTACAATGTTTGGTTGTATTGTAAGTAGAGAAAAAGTAGGCGATTTTTTTATAAGTGTTGCTACGCCAGAATACATTGATTTAGATTCGGACAAAATGGACTCTAAAGAAATGAAAGAATTAGATAGCCTTTTAATATTTCAACCAAACAATTTATCGGCTCGATTTGATGCTATTAATCGAGCTGAACCAACTGAAAGTTTATACCCAAAAATTCGTGAACTTGTCATTAATGAAAAGAATCAAAGTGCATTGGTAACTTTGGCTAAATATCAAAAGGAACAAGACATTGATATCATAAAAAACTTTCGAGACGAAACAGATAAAGATGAAGGCGGATATTTTTTCACATATAAAGCCATAAGTTATTTTCCAAACCCGAAATTCTTCCCATTTTTAAAATCACAACTTCAAAAGACATTAGATAATACGCATTTTAGTAATGAATGGACACAATTATACAGAGCAATTGCAAGCTACAAAAATGAAGAGGCTAAAAATCAATTACTAATACCTTTTACACAAGTTGAACATAAGCATATTAGAAAGTATCATTTGAATATGATTTTTTCCGCATTAAATGAATTTCAATGTGAGAACTATGAAGAAATTCTATGGAAACTATGGGACGAAGAAAATAAAATTTCACCAAAAGTCTTCGAGTATTTAAGTGGTCTAAATTCAAGCAGGGTATTTGAATTGACAAAAAAAAGTATGCAAAACCCTAATGAATTGGACATTGCGAATTTCAGTTTTGACAATCTTGAAGAAACAAAAAGCTTGAACGAACAAATGCTGGACTTAATAATAGATAAAGATAGAGATTTTGGATTTCAGTTAATCAGAGAGAACATCACAAAATCAAATGTTCATAATTTTCCCTTATATGCAAAAAAGGCATCTGAATTTAAAGACAAATCATTTGTAAAACCACTTATAGAAATATTAGAAACGGAATGGAATGCACATATTTATCTATCTGCCACCAAAGCGTTAATATCTTATAATAATCAAGACATTAATAATCAGATTTTAAGTGCGAGAACAAAAAATGAAAACTTGAGAAAGGATTGGGGTGGAAAAGCTTTTGACCAACTACTCGCTGAAAACGGAATAAAATAAAAGTACGTTTGCTAACAACGTATATAAAAAATAGCGGTTTTAATGCTTAAACGAAATATAAATAATAAAACAAAGGTCAGCGATAATCCGAAAAGTTAGTTCTTAAAATCCGCTACTTTTCATATACAAGACCGTTGGCCAGAATTTTAAAATGAAAATTGGAAATAGGGAATATCAAATAAAATCATCTGACTTCCGAATTGTAACTCCCGATTTACATTTGAATATAGAAGTATGGTCAGACAAACCTAAAACATGTTTCCTAGGAGAACCAATTTTTATCGAGAACCCAAAAAACTTAATGGACAACTACGAAATTGGCATTCCAAACCCGCAAGTTGATTTAATGGACTCAACTCTGTTGGAAAATGATATTGATTTACACTTTAATAGCCTACAAATCGAATTTGACAACATAAATTTATTTCAGATTTCCAATGTTAAGATAAATGGCATTACAAGGGAAAATGAAAAACTGGCCATAAACACTAAAACTCACTTCAGCGGATTTGAAATATGGAAAATAGGTAATTTTTTGAAGTTGCAATTAGACTTTGAAAAATGGTTAGAAGACGCCCAAATCCAATATGATGTAGAAGATGATAAAATAAACGGAATCATATATTTAAAGATAAAAAACAGAGGCTAACAATATCCACAAGTTGACCGCAATTAAAAAACCAAGAGGAATGCTCAAAAAAACAATACTATTCATCCTACTAATTCAATCATCCATTATGGGCGCACAGGAAAAAGATCCTTGGACAGTGTATATGACACCGTCTTCCATCCACGAATCATTTGCAAAATACGAAGGGGAATTTCAAATGGAAATTGAAATGAACGGGCTCAATGAACCTATGGTCATCAGCTCTTCCCACGCCATGATCTTGGGTGGTCGGTTTTTGGAATTGAAACAAAAGGGCAAAATGATGGGAATGGATTATGAATCGATTTTTACCATCGGCCATAATACCATTGACGGTAGCATTTCAATGACCACCCTCACAAATATGGGAACAGGGACTTTGGCCCTCAATGGCGAATGGGATGAAAACACAAATACTGCAACGCTTTATGGAAAACTGACCAATCCTGTTTCCAAAAAAACAATCAACGTAAAACAAACCCTTGAGTTTATCGATGAAGATACTTTTCTGATCCAAAGCTTTGACCAAGAGGAAGATCAACCAGAAAAGAAAACGGTGGAATACCGATTTGTTAGAATATAAAATACTGTCTATGATCAGCAGTCAAAAAACAGACAGGTAACAGAACCATTCCGCAAATGAAAACATACAAACCTGACCATTATAATTCCCTTTCGCCCTATTTGATCGTGGACAATGCCCAAAAGCTGGTCGACTTTCTGATGATGATCTTTGATGCCAAAATCTTAAGGCGCTTTGATCATGACAACGGGAAAATTGCCCATATCGAACCAAAATCAATACAACAACAACCCAATAAAAAAACACCGAAATGAAAGCAACATATTTAATAGTAGGCCTTTTGGTCGGGGCAACCGTAAGTTTTTTCCTGACCAAATCTTTTGTAACACCAAGTGCACAAAACGAGTTGACCCATACCGAACCGGTGGAGCAAGATACCTTATCTGCTCCATCACCATGGAATTGGCCCGAAACTTTGGATGCCGTGAAAGCCGCACCTGATGGGCATCAAATTGTGTATGAGGACGACTCGGTCAGGATCCTGAAAGTAATCCTGGAACCAAACCAAGTAGAGCCCGTCCATACCCATCAATGGAAAAGCATAATGTGGTTCACAAAGGCCACCCCGATGACGTATTACAGCTATGACCAAACCCATGAAGACCTTGTGGTCAAAGACAGCTTTGCTATTCCTCAAATGCCGCCCGAAGTACTGGACCATGGCGATGCCGTGGATGCCGAAGGGCCCCATGCGGTCAAAAATAGCGGCGATGCCGATGGAATTGCCTACCGTGTGGAATTCAAGCAGGCGTTGTAATCCATGGCAGAGTTGACGCTCAACTCATAAGTCACATTAAAACCCCACAAGCCATTCCCTTGCCCCAAGGAAGATCTGTTAAGGCCCTACAAGACCTTGACTGGTACTGTTCTTTTTTATTTTAATCATTAAAAATAAAATATTTATCATTTATCAATAAATATTTATCTATATTTGACTTCATTAAACAATTAAAGTCATCTATATATGAAAACAAAAAACTTGGTGTTCAAGGGAATGAAGATCATTTCTTGGATCATTTTTGTTGGCTTGTGCGTAGAAGCCGGGGCCTTGGTGGTAAACTTTATCTTTAGTCTGTTCAAACCGGAAGCTGTCCAAAATCTCTATCAAAAATTGGACATGAGCGACGTCTACCAAAGCAGCAAACTCATCTTTTTGGGCATGTATGGGTTTATTTTGACCATCGCAATATTGAAGGCCGTAATGTTCTACATCGTGATTGTGCTGGCCACGAAGATTGACCTGTCAAAACCATTCAACCATTTTGTTTCCAAAAAGATCTATAAGATCTGTTACTACACGTTCTCCATCGGGCTATTGAGCTTCATTGCACAACGGGCCACCAAACAACTGGAACATGATGGTTTTACAATGGACAGATTGAACCAATTTTGGCCCGATAGCGAGGCATTCATCCTGATGGCAGCCGTAATCTATATCATCGCCATCATTTTTGAAAAAGGAGTGGAATATCAAGACGAACTGGAAGAAACCGTATAGACCATGGCAATTATTGTAAACCTTGACGTCGTGATGGCAAAACGCAAAATGTCGCTCAACGAACTCTCCGAAGCCGTGGATATCACCTTGGCCAACCTTTCCAAACTGAAAACAGGCAAGGTAAGGGCCATCCGGTTCAGCACCCTCGAGGCCATCTGTGAAGCCTTGGACTGCCAACCCGGTGACCTGTTGGAATTTTCCAAGGGTTAAAGTCTGAACAGCTTGACAATCCATAAGTTACTTTGGGGTTTTCTGACCAAAAATGTCCACTAATCGAAAAAAGTGAATGCTTTTTGACTAATTTCATACCACATGAAATCCAACTGAAGCATCATAAAAAAATGTGATCAGCTTCAGAGCACGATCAAAACAAACGGTACAGCAACTACAATCAATTCAAAATGACGAACAAGATCAAATTTTTCCTGCCCCTTTTTGCCCTAATGGCCCTATTCGGTTGTAAAACGGCCCAACTTGAAAGTCCACACCTCCAGAACGGAACGTTCAAAGTGACCATACTGTACCCCAACGGGGAAGGTTCCACTTTTGACATGGACTATTATGAAACGAAACATATGCCCATGGTGGCCGGTTTTTTGGGTGAAAACTTGAAGTTCTACGAAATCGACAAGGGCATTTCCGGCAGAACGCCCAATGACAAACCTCCCTTTGCGGCCGTGGGCTACTTCTACATTAACAACATTGAGGAATACGGAAAGGCCATCTCCGAACATAGGGATGAAGTGATCAATGACTTTAAAAACTATACCAATATCCAACCCGTGGTTCAGATAAGCGAGATCAAGCAGGTAGTGTACCCTACAAAAAATTGAAGCTTGGACCGGCCAAATAAGTAAAAACATTGGTTGTCCCAACCTTAAAAAGCCCTGTTGCCATCAGGGCTGATATGACCTTGGCCCATCTCTGCAAAAAAACATCTTACATTCTGGTATTGAACGTTATACGGAATCACTATTTTCCTATCTTTAGGGTAAGCTCCCCAAAGAAAAGTCCCCCGATAACAGCCGTAACCGACCAAGGCCATTCACCTTGTTCCCATAAAAGCAGACTGTATGAAAAAGTACATCAATTTGGCCATGCTCCTTGTTTTTGTATGTGGTTGCAAAGATTCGGACAAGAAGCAAGAAAAACAGCTGGTCACTTCCAGCATTATGTGCGCTCCCGTAACCACGGACAAGGAGTGGTACAAAAGTGAAAAGAAAGCTCCCTTATTTGACGGCCTTGGCGATTGGCGGTTCACCATATCCACCAAGGACACCTTGGTCCAAAGGTATTTTGATCAAGGGCTTGTCTTGGCCTACGGCTTCAACCATGCCGAAGCTGCCCGATCGTTCTACTACGCCACAAAATTGGATACCACCTGTGCCATGGCATTCTGGGGCTATGCCTATGTATTGGGGCCCAATTACAATGCCGGAATGGAAAGTGACAATTACGAACGTGCGTATGATGCCATCCAAAAAGCCCTCGAACTATCCAAAAACAATACAAGCGAAAAGGAGATCGCGCTCATTGAAGCCCTTGCCCAAAGGTATGTCAAAGAACCTGTGGACGATCGATTGCCGTTGGACGTCACCTATGCCACGGCAATGAAGACAGTACACGACAACTACCCCGATGATGCCGATGTAGGGACCCTCTATGCCGAATCCGTCATGAACCTTCATCCCTGGGATTTGCAGGACAAGGAAGGGAAAGATAAGGAATGGACACCGGAGATCATCTCTGTCTTGGAAAATGCCCTTACGGCCCATCCCGACCATCCAGGTGCACATCATTTCTATATTCACGCAGTGGAAGCGTCCAGCACACCAGAGCGCGCCTTGAACAGTGCAGAGGCATTTGACCAAGGACTTGTGCCCAATGCAGGCCACTTGCTGCACATGCCCTCCCATTTGTATATCCGGACGGGCGACTACCACAAAGGTACCTTGGCCAACATACAATCCATAAAGGTGGACAGTGCCTACGTGACCGCCTGTAATGCCCAAGGCGCATATCCACTGGCCTACTATCCACACAATCAGCATTTCATGGCCGCCACGGCCACCTTGGAGGGCAACAGCAAATGGGCCCTATATGCCGCCGATGCGCTCCAGAAAAATGTGAACCTAAAATTGATGGCCGAACCTGGCTGGGGCACCGTTCAACATTACTACACCATTCCCTATTACGTTTATGTCAAGTTTGGCAAATGGGACCATATCCTATCGATGGAAAATGAACGTCCCGACCTGGATTACCCGACCGCCATTCTACATTATGCGAAGGGAATGTCCTATTTGGGCAAGGGCGATACAAAAGCGGCCAAAAATGAACTCCAAGCTTTGGAAAAAATCGCTATGAAGGAAGAACTGAAGGACATTACCATATGGGATATCAACACCGTGTACGAACTCGTACAGATTGCCCACAAGGTCCTCAAGGCCGAAGTGCTTGCCCAAGAAAGCAAACATTTGGAAAGTATTGCCCTTTTGAAGGAAGCCGTTGTCCTTGAAGACGGACTGAACTACAACGAACCACCTGATTGGTTCTTTTCCGTGCGACATTATTTAGGGGCGGTACAATTGGATGCAGGTCAATACCAAGAGGCCGTTGAGACCTATAAGCAAGACCTGTCCCATTTGCCCAAGAATGGATGGGCATTGAAAGGGCTGGGGTTAGCCTATTCAAAACTGGGCGACCTTCCCAATCAGAAAGAAACGGAAAACCACTTTAAGGAAGCATGGATGACCGCCGATACCGAATTGGCCTCTTCCATCATAAAATAAATCCAAGCGGACAAAATCGTATATTCATGCCCCAATGATCGGTCCAACCCATCCAAAACTGATGGAAACAGACCAAAAGCCTCAAAAATGAACTGGATATTATTGACCATTGCCGGATTGTTTGAAGTTGCCTTTGCCTTCTGTTTGGGCAAAGCAAAAGAAACCTCAGGGAATGAAATGTACTTATGGTATGTTGGATTTCTAGTGACCCTCTGCCTGAGTATGGCACTACTGATCAAAGCGACCCAGACCTTGCCCATTGGTACCGCCTATGCCGTATGGACAGGAATCGGGGCCGTGGGAACAGTGCTCGTGGGAATTTTTGTGTTCAAGGAACCGACCACCTTTTTGAGACTCTTTTTTTTGACTACTTTAATTGCATCAATAGTGGGACTGAAGGTAGTGTCCCATTGAACCGATAACTTTTGCACCTATGACAAACCCGGAAATTCAGGCCTACAATGATGGACAAGAAACTTTGGACAGGGAAATCTGCAACGTCCTTGCCATCACCATCGATAACGGATTGCCCGAATCCGAGAGCAAAATATGGCACGGACACCCCGTCTGGTTCTTGGATGACAATCCCATAGTGGGCTACAGCAAACAGAAAAAAGGCCTCCGTCTCATGTTTTGGAGCGGTGCCAGTTTTGAAGAAGCAAAACTGGACGTTAGAGGGGAAAAATTCAAGGATGCTTCCATTTTCTATACCTCTGTGGACGAGATCCAAACAGAAGACATTGTCCGGTGGTTGGAAAAATCAAAAGAAATACAGTGGGACTACAAGAACATCGTCAAAAGAAAAGGACAACTGGAAAGATTGAAATAATTGGGACCTAACCTATATTCCAAGATATGAAAACAACACCTGAACATGACCAACGGATTGCAAAAATGACATTTTCCTCTGTCTATCCGCATTATGTCACCAAAGTGGAGAAAAAGGACCGGACAAAGGAAGAACTGCACCAAGTGATCGAATGGTTGACCGGTTTTGACGACAACAAACTTCAAGAACTCATCAACGGGAAGGCAACCTTTGAAACGTTCTTCCAAGAAGCAACACTGAACCCGAATGCCCACCTCATCACGGGAACCATCTGTGGCTACCGGATAGAGGAAATCGAAAACCCATTGACCCAACAGGTGAGGTATTTGGACAAATTGGTGGACGAATTGGCCAAAGGCCGCAAGATGGAAAAGATCCTTCGAAGCGCCTAAATCCCTTTGAAAATGGCTCTTACAATGCTCATTGGGCCGCTTTAGCCTTTCACAAATTTTGTCGATCTTTAGCGGGTTGTTCGCATAAACCCCACATAACGGATGGACAAAAGAAAAGCACAGGCCAAGACATTGCGGGTCTTCAGAAAAGTACACAGAACCACCGGCGCATTGTTGTTTGTCTTTTTCTTTTTCATTTCTATTTCTGGACTCATTTTGGGCTGGAAAAAAAATTCCAATGGCAAATTGCTCCCCAAAACGCAACAAGGTACATCGTCCGATCTAAAGGATTGGCTTCCGGTGGACAGTCTCCACACCCTCGCCATCGGTGCTTTACAAAACAGCATGTCCCCGGACCTATCACCAGAACTGGACCGAATCGACATCCGAAAAGAAAAAGGTTCCGTCAAATTTGTTTTTGTGGACCACTATGCGGAAATCCAGTTGGATGGTGCCACAGGAAAGGTGCTTTCCATCGGACAAAGAAGATCGGATTTTTTGGAAAAAGTGCATGACGGCTCCATCTTGGACCGCTATCTTGGGACCGATGGCATCATAAAACTCGTCTATACCAGCGTGATGGGCATTTCGTTGCTGCTTTTCACCATCACAGGTTTTTGGCTATGGTATGGACCAAAACGAATGAGAAAAGAGGCAAAAAGAAACGTACAGGCCCTAAGCTGACCTGTATGGAACCATAAAAAACACGAACCAAAATTTACTGTTATGACCAAAGGAAGAATGGAAGCGTTCAGCGATGGTGTTCTGGCCATCATCATTACCATCATGGTATTGGAAATCAAAGTGCCCCACGACGGGGAAGGTTTTGAGGCACTGGCACCTTTATTGCCCGTTTTTTTGAGCTATGTGCTCAGCTTTATTTATCTGGGCATCTATTGGAACAATCACCACCATATGATGCATACCGTGAAAAAAATCTCTGGAAAATTACTTTGGGCCAACCTTCACCTCCTGTTTTGGCTTTCCTTGATTCCCTTTGTGACCGGCTGGATGGGAGAAAACCATTTTGCCAAGGAACCCATGGCGCTTTATGGGCTGATCTTGCTAATGGCGGCCATATCCTATTTCATCCTCCAAAACATCATCATAAAATCACAGGGCCATGATTCCCTTTTGAAACATGCCGTAGGAAAGGACATCAAGGGAAAAATGTCCCCCGTGCTGTACATCATTGGAATAGCACTGGCTTGGGTAAGTCCTTGGGCATCCGGGCTCATGTATGTGTTGGTGGCCCTGATGTGGCTCATTCCCGACAAAAGAATCGAAAAGACGTTGCAGCAGGAATAAACCTGTGTTATCCCTTTACTTTCTTTGAGGGAATGGTACCGTACTTATCAATGAGGTAGACCAAACTGGCCATGGTGGCCGCCCCCAGCTCCAGTTCACGTTTGTTCACATGCTCAAACGTGTCGTTTTCGGCATGGTGATGGTCAAAATAGCGCTGCGTGTCGGGCCTAAGTCCCACTAAGACCATGTTTCCATCTTTTAGGGGGCCGATGTCCGCTCCTCCTCCACCTTTATCGAACATATGGATCAGATAGGGCTCGAAGAGTCCTTTCCATCCTTGGATCTGTTCCAGATTTTCTTCGGATGCATCAATGGTGAAGCCTCTGGGGGTAAAACCACCTGCATCACTTTCCAACGCAAATACATGGTTTTCTCCCTTGCCCTTGGCCACTTCTGCATATTTGTTGCCGCCCCGCAACCCATTTTCTTCATTCATGAACAGCACCACCCGCAGGGTTCTTTGGGGCTTATACCCTGTTTCTTTCAACAACCTGAGCACATCCATGCTCTGTACGCAGCCAGCACCATCGTCATGTGAACCATCCCCTAGGTCCCAAGAATCCAAATGGCCTCCCACGACCATGATTTCATTGGGATAGGTACTTCCCTTGATTTCCCCGATCACATTATAGGATTGCACATCATCGAACTGTTTGCAGTTCTGTCTAAAATAAAATTTGATGTTCGGGTTGAGCTTGAGCGTGCCACTCAACAGTTCGGCCCCTTTGGTACTGATGGCCGCAGCCGGTATTCTTTGGTTGACGGGCATGTCACCATACCCCATGGAACCTGTATGGGGATAGTCGTCCAACCGAAGGTTCATGGACCTGACAATGACGCCCACCGCTCCAAATTTTGCCGCTTCGGCCGCTCCCGAATAACGTTGGTCCACACAGCCGGAATAGGATGCGAACGTATTGATCAAGGTAGGGTCCATTGGGCGGTTATAAAAAACAATCTTGCCAGCTATCTTTTCCTTGCCCAGTTTCTCCAGGTCCTCTATGCCATTGACTTCCACTACGCTTGCCTTTAGACCGCCATCTGGGGTGGCCACGGACCCGCCCAAGGCACATATCGGCACATTGGTGGTCAATCCTGGTTTCGTCTCAAAGTAGGCAAATTCCGCAGTGCCCCTCATCCATTTGGGTACCATGACGGGCTGAAGCCACACACGGTCCAGTCCCAATGAGTCCAATTGTCCCTTCGTATACTCCACGGCATGCTGTGCCTGTACGGAACCTGAGAGCCTCCCTCCTATTTGGTTGGACAAATGGTCGAGCCAATCGTAGGCCTTTCCATTGGTCAATGCCTTGTCATAAATGGCCTTGATCTGTTTTTCGTCTTCAGTCTGTGAAAAAAAGGGGGTACTTGCCAATAAAAGGGCCAAAAGTAGGACTGTTCTCATTAGGTTTCTTTTTCCAGTTCTTGCTTAAAGGTTTCTAAATTAGCCTTTATTTCGTCGTCGAGCTCGGGTTCCTCTATATCTTTGTACTTTTTTAACGCTTCCAGCATGATGGACGCCACGATTACCCTCGCGGCCTCTTTGTTGTCCGCCGGGATGATGAACCAAGGGGCATGTTCCTTCGAGGTTTTGGAAAGTGCTTCCTCATAGCATTTTTGATAAGCATCCCACAACCTGCGTTCCTTCAGGTCACCCGGGGAAAATTTCCAGTTTTTTTGTTTCAATTCAATTCTACGCAACAAACGTTGGCGTTGCTCTTCTTTGGAAAGGTGCAGGAAGAACTTGAAAATAATGGTCCCATTTTTGGCCACGTGCTCTTCAAAGGCATTGATTTCTTGATATCTTCTTTCCCAAAAGGCTTCATCAATGTCCGCAACAGAAGTGATATCCGGCAGGTTTTCGCCCAAAATATATTCAGGCCGCACCTTGGTGACCAACACGTTCTCATAATGGGTCCGGTTGAAAACGGCAAATTTTCCACGTTCGGGAAGGGCGATATAATGCCTCCAGAGATAGTCATGCTTCAGCTCAAGGGAAGTGGGTACTTTAAAACTATGGACCACCACGCCACGCACATTGAAATCCTTGAAAACCTCCCTGATCAAGCTGTCCTTGCCGGCCGTATCCATTCCCTGCAGGCAGACCAACACTCCGTATTTACCGTGGGCATATAGGGTGTCCTGAAATTCACCGAGATCTTTTCGGATATCCTCCAATTCTTTTTTGAGCTTCTTTTCCGATGCCCCAAGATCCTCATAGGTATCTTCTTTGTCTAGTTGGATATCTGATTTGACGAGATATTTTTCTGTTCTGATTTTTTCCATAGGAATGAATATAATCTTTTTTCCCCACTCCTTCGATCTTCCAAAAAGCGTCTTTCACCGATGGTTTTTGCCATTGGTAGTTTTTGGTCTCTTTTTATCGATCTTATTCTTCGCCAAAACACCCTTGTCCTAACTTAGTGACCATCGAAAGCGCAACGTCCCAAATCTATCGCGTTATGAAAACCAAAAAGACTATCTTATTGATTACCTTGGCATTGGGCCTTATCGCCCTCTGGCTGATGTCTTCCTTCTCTGCCCCGAATGCCTGTGCCTACGCCAATTCCAATCTGGAATATATCAAAAGTAAAATACAGGCGGCCGTCACGGCAAATGACCTTAAAATGGCCAAGTACCATGCCTACAAAGCCTTGAACGGTATTGAAAAAACCAAGGCAAACTTTGTGGACTGTGGTTGTACGGGTACTATTGAAAGCTTGGAAAAAGCGTTGTCACAACTCAAGACGGCAACAAAATCCGAATTCCTGGAGGATTCCAAACTGGCCTTGCACAGGGCGTTGGAGAACACCATCATCGGGATCAAGGTGCTTCGGGTCTTTGAACATGAATCGTCCAGTCCATATGGCAACGATTTCCTGTCCATGAACACCAAGGAGCTTCTCGACGGACCAAAATGGCTGTCTCCGCCCCATAGCGGCACCATAAAGGAACAGGTACACGAGTGTCTTCTGGAGTTTGAAACGTCTTTGGAGAAAGTGGTGACCGATGTGGATTGCGCCGAGGCAAAAAGGTTTGTCATGAACATTCACGAGGAATCCCGATTGATATTGCTCAATACAGGGCTCTCTGACTATAAAAAACAGTACCACCAAAGGGTAAAAGTGCTTTCCCAAGCGGCTCTTCAAAAAATTGGTGATTGTAAATAAGGTGTTTATTTACTGGCAAACAGCTTTACGTCTTCTTCGGACACTTCCTTTCCGCCGAGAATGATCAGACGCTCCACCACATTGCGCAGCTCACGGACATTCCCTGTCCAATCATAGCTTTTGAGGAGTTCCAAGGCCTTTTTGGAAAAATTCTTTTGTGCAGTTCCCTGTTCGGAGGCTATTTTCTCCGAAAAATAGGTGATCAGCAAAGGAATATCGTCCCTTCTATCATTCAAAGAGGGTACTTTGATCAATATCACTGCCAATCGGTGGTAAAGGTCTTCCCTGAACCTGCCTTCCTCGATCTCCTTCTTCAAGTCCTTGTTGGTGGCCGCTAGCACACGCACATCCACCTTGATGTCCTTGTCCGACCCTACCCTTGAGATTTTGTTCTCCTGCAGGGCGCGCAATACCTTGGCCTGTGCGGAAAGGCTCATATCCCCTATCTCATCCAAGAAAATGGTGCCTTTATTGGCAGTTTCAAACTTACCGGCCCTGTCCTTTACCGCGGAGGTAAATGCTCCTTTCACATGACCAAACAGTTCGCTTTCTATCAATTCCGATGGTATGGCAGCGCAGTTGACCTCTATGAACGGTGCGGAGGACCGTTGGCTCTTTTGGTGCAGCCAATGTGCCACCAGTTCTTTACCAGTTCCATTGGATCCCGTGATCAGTACCCTGGCATCGGTGGGGGCCACTTTTTCTATCATGTCCTGAATGATGCCAATTTCCTTGCTCTCGCCCACCATTTCATAGTTCTTGGAGACTTTCTTTTTCAGGATGGTGTTCTCCACGACCAGTTCCTTTCGGTCCAAGGCATTTCGGACCGTGGTGAGCAACCGGTTCAGGTCTGGGGGTTTGGAGATATAGTCAAAGGCACCCATTCGCATGGTGTTGACCGCCGTATCAAGGTCGCCGTGTCCCGAAATCATGATGAAGGGAACTTCGGGCTTTATCCTTTTGGCGGCCTCCAGCACTTCCACCCCATCCATTTTTGGCATTTTGATGTCGCAGAGGACCAAATCGAAGTCTTCCTTTTTGATGATTTCTATCCCGGACAGCCCATCTTCAGCTTCCTGGACTTCATAGTCTTCGTTTTCTTCGGCCAATATCTTGACCAATACCCTTCTGATTGCCGACTCGTCTTCTATCACCAAAATCCTTGACATATTTTTCTTTTTTTAAAAAATTCCAATCTTGAACCCTGTTCTAATATAAAAATTTGAATCGTCATTGAACACAAATACCTCGCCACGTTCCCTGTTTCTCAACTTTCCTTCTTGAAACAGGGTGCTCCCTGCAAGGGCAAAAAAGGAAATGTTCTCCGTGAGATTGTACTGATAACCAATAGTTCCCACCAAAGAGTTGAAAGAGATCCTTGACGCTACCAGTCCATTGTCCAAAACGATGTTTCGCTGGAGGTTCATAAAATAGCCATCCAAGAACAGTGCCAATTCCAAACTGTGCTTTTCATTGATATGGTATTTTACATTGGATTTGGGAACACCCACCACATAGGACCAGTCTGGATGGAACCTTCTGTAATAGTGGATCAAGGGCAAGGGAACAGGTATTCCCGTTGTGCTGTTATAGGTAAGCCCCAATACGATTCGAAAGGGTTTATCTGCATTGGGTTTCTCTTTCCAAAATGCTGCGGAGGCATTCATGAAAAGATCGTCCCTGACCACTCCATCCAATAAATTGGAGGCCACTCTTGGGGTCAAGATACCGACCAGGTTCCAGTTCTCGTTCCATTTTTTGACAAGGCCCACATTAAAATCAATGATATGGAACCTGATCATTTCTTTTTTATCAAAAGGAAGGTCGGCCGAATATCCCATATCAAAACGGTTATACTCGCCGCCAATGACCAGATACTCTTTTTTCTCGTTCAGCTTGATGGGGAAATTGATCAAGGCCTTGTAGCGCTGCGTCTTCACGCCGGTATCATTTACAGGAATATTGAGATATTCCAACCTGAAGATATCGGTGTTCTGTGCCCGGACCAGCTGTCCAAAAAGTATTGCAAAAAGGACCAACAGTCCTGCTTTTGCAATTTGATGTTTTCTATTTTTTATATCGCTTTCGTTTTATTGGATGATATGGACATCCCGTTGCGGGAATGGAATGCTTATGTTGTTCTCTTTAAACCTGGCATTGATCTTATAGCGCATTTCACTTTTGATCCTCGGGTCCCTGAAACTGTCGTTGGTGAAAAAATGGACGGAAAACAGCAATGCGGAATCGCCAAAATCATCAAACAGTACAAATGGCTTTGGGTTCTTCAGGATCTGTTTCTGTTCCGTGGCCACCTGTTCCAAAATCTTGGTCACCAATTGCACGTCACTTCCGTAGGCAACGCCCACGCTCACCTTTTCCCGTGTGGTCCTGTGGTTCTGCGTATAGTTATAGACAATGTCACTGATGAATTTGTGATTGGGCAAAATGAGGACTTTATCGTCCCGTGTGATGGCCCTTGTGGTCCGCAGTTTGATCTCGAACACCTTTCCTACCTTGCCATCCACCTCCACAATGTCACCTACCTGCAACGACTTGTCTATGATGATGAAAACACCTCCGAGAATATCCTTGAACAGATCCTGCAATGCCAGTCCCAGACCCACAAAGAGTACCGCGGATGCCGTGATCACCAACGTAATGTCCACCCCGGCCACACTCAGTGTAACGAACACGGCGATCAGATAGACCAAATAGTTGATGAACTTGAAGATGCTGGTGAACTTTTGTTTGTCCTCCTGCTCCATCTTTCGGGTGATCAAGTGCCGGAGCCATTTCATGATGAATTTGGCCACGATAATGGCCAAGGTCAAAAGCAATAGCAACCCTATCGTCAGGTTGATGGATTTTTCACCTTCCCCGATATGGATGCCCAAGTTGAGGAACTCCTTGATGGACCCCCAGATATCCTCTTCGAGGATTTCCTTTATTTCTTCTGCTCCGTCTTGCATGTTACATTAATATCTCAACCACTTGATCAACTCTTTGTACGTGGGCTTTTTGCCATACATCAAAATACCGACCCTATAGATCTTGGCCGCCAACGACACAATACCCAAAAAGGTAACGATCAACAGGGAAATGGACAACAATAATTGCCATAAAGGTACGCCACCTTGCCCAATCCCTCCCGGTAGCCGCATGAGCATCACGATGGGCGATGTGAGCGGAAACAGGGAAAAGGCCACTGCTATGGGGCCGTTCGGGTTACTGAACACCGAAAAGAAGCCCACATAAATACCCAACATCAACGGCATTATGATCGGGAATATGAACTGCTGCGTATCCGTTTCATTGTCCACTGCGGCACCAATTGCCGCATAAATGGAACTATAGATCAGGTAGCCCAATACAAAGTAAACAAAAAAGGACACGATCAATAATCCCCATGGAATGTCGAATACTTCCTTGGCATACATCATCATTTCGCTGTCCATGGAGGAAAATTGGGACATTCCCCCCATGGTCTCCTGTGGCAGCGGGGTATCGCCAGTCATGGCCCCGAGGTCCAGTCCCAACAAGAGCACGGCAAGCATTAGCAGGATGGAGGCCGAAATGATCCAAATGGCAAACTGGGTGATCCCCGCCAATGAGGTCCCGATGATCTTGCCCAACATCAATTGGAACGGTTTCACTGAAGATATGATCACTTCAATGATCCTGCTTGTTTTCTCCTCGATCACGCTCCGCATCACAAACCCTCCGTATATGATAATGAACATCATGATGGCATAGCCAAAACCGCCACCTATGAACGCCTTGATCTCGTTGATGCCCTTTAAGCTCTTTTCCCCTTCAAAAGTGGAGAGGTTCAGCCCGAAGGGCTTTTCCACCTCGGAAAACTGGTCCGATGAAACCCCCAATTTTCCCAAACGGTCCTGCCGCAACTGTTTCTGGAAAATATCTTCCAATTGTTGGGTCACGCTGGTGTTGGGATTGTCCTTGGTGTATAGATGTGCTTGGCGGGCCACATTTTCGATGCTGCCCCCGCTGGGAATATGGAGCAGTCCATAATAGCCCATGGAAGCTGTTGAATCCTTTGCAGCCTCAAGAGAAATTTGGTCCAGATACACATAGGAAATGTTTCTGGTCGAGATGAAGCCCTCATCAAAATAGTTGCTCTCGTTCAAAACGGAGACTACCCTTACCTCGTCATCATTAATCTTGGCCAGATAGGCGATCAGTACGATCATCCCCACGATCAGCAGGGGACTCAGAATGGTCATTACAATAAAGGAACGGTTCCTCACCTTTGCCAGATACTCCCGTTTGATGATCAGCCCCAGTTTACTTCCCATTGTCCTTGCTGTTTACGGTTTGTATAAATATGTCGCTGGCCGATGGAATGGTCTCTTCAAATCGGTTCACGTTCGCCACTTTTGAAAGTTCCGCCAATATTTCAGAGGTATGTGAAGAAGGTAATTGCACCTTGAAATCCAGTTGTTTTTCAAGCAGGTCGATGTTGGACGAGATGATATTGAACTTTTCGCCCAATGTCCGTATCAGGGCCTCACCATCTTGCTGTATCTGCAACCCAACATTGAAAATATTGTTCTTATAGGCTTTCTTGATATCGGATAGTTTGCCGTCCAGAATCTTTTCCGATTTATGGATCAAGGCGATGTACTCACAGAGTTCCTCCACGGATTCCATGCGGTGTGTGGAGAAAATGATGGATGCCCCTTTTTTCTTCAGTTCGATGATCTCATCTTTGATGATGTTCGCATTGATGGGGTCAAAACCACTGAAGGGTTCATCAAAAATGAGCAACTTGGGTTCGTGCAGCACAGTCACGATGAACTGTACTTTTTGGGCCATTCCCTTGGATAGCTCCTGAATCTTTTTGTTCCACCAATCGCCGATGTCCAAGCGATCGAACCAATACTTGAGCCGCTTCTTGGCCTCACTCTTGGACAGTCCCTTGAGCTGTGCCAGATACAGGGCCTGCTCCCCTACCTTCATGCTCTTGTATAGCCCTCGCTCTTCGGGCAAATACCCAATAAGGGCAATATGGTCGGGTGCCAAAGGAGTTCCATTGAAGAAAATCTCGCCTGCATCCTGATGGGTAATCTGGTTGATGATGCGTATAAAAGAGGTCTTTCCTGCCCCATTTGGCCCTAAAAGTCCATAGATGCAGTTCTCTGGGATTTCAAGTGAAATGTTGCTCAACGCTTTGTGATTTCCGTAGGATTTGGAAACGTTTTTGGCAACAAGGATGTGATCCATGCAAACAATTTTTTCAAAGATATGTATTTGCCCAATAACGGCATACCCCTAAAAAACAAAACCCACCCTCAAATGAATTCAAGGATGGGAAAAAAATTGCTATGAAAAAGAAAATTAGATATTGGTCACCCAACATCAGTTCCAAATATACGTTTTTTATTTAAACAGCAATATTTTTCTTCTTAAGAGAACATATCTTTTACCTTTTCAAAGAAAGATTTATCGCTTTTCTCGGGTTTTGGTGCAAAATTCTCATCGTTCTGCATCCGTTCAAAAAATTCTTTCTGTTCCTTGTTCAGCTCCTTTGGGGTCCACACGTTCACGTGTACCAATAGGTCTCCACTTCCGTACCCGTTGATACTGGAAATTCCTTTGCCCCTGAGCCTCAATATCTTTCCGGATTGTATGCCCGGCTCCAGTTTAATGCGGACCTTTCCTCCCACGGAATCAATTTCCTTGGAACTTCCCAACACGGCCTCCGGGATACTGATGTACAGATCATAGTGCAGGTTGTCGCCCTCTCGTTTAAGGGTATCGTGCTCAACGGTCTCAATGGCGACCAACAGGTCTCCGGCAATTCCGTTCCCGGGTGCATCATTGCCCTTTCCGGATACTTTCAACTGCATCCCATCTTCCACCCCTGGCGGTATTTTGATGGATACGGTCTCTTCCTCCACTTTGAGCCCCTGGGCATCTGCCCCTGCGGGTCGTTTATCAATGGTCTGCCCAGAACCACCACAGGCACTACAGGTGGTGGCCGTCTGCATCCTCCCCAAAATGGTATTGGTGATCTTGGTGATCTGTCCGGTTCCGTTACAGGTGGGACAGGTCTTGTAGGTCACGCCATCGGCCTGTATCTTTCTCCTTACCTTGATTTTCTTCTCCACACCATTGGCCACTTCTTCCAAGGTCAGTTTTACGCGGATGCGAAGGTTACTGCCCTTCACTCTTCGCTGGCCACCGCCACCGAAACCTCCAAAACCACTAAAGCCTCCTCCGAAGGCACTGCCGAATATGTCGCCAAACTGACTGAAGATATCATCCATGTTCATACCTCCTCCGCCACCAAAACCGGAACTTCCATCGAATGCGGCATGTCCATACTGGTCATATCTGGCGCGCTTGTCAGGGTCGCTGAGCACCTCGTAGGCCTCGGCTGCTTTCTTGAACATTTCCTCGGCCTTGGCATCTCCTGGATTCTTGTCCGGGTGGAACTCAATTGCCTTTTTGCGATAGGCTTTCTTGATTTCCGCCGCGGTCGCTCCTTTGGAGACCCCTAATATTTCATAAAAATCTTCCTTCATACCGCTCTAGTTTCCAACCACTACTTTTGGGTGCCTGATGATACGGTCTCCCAGCTTGAACCCTTTCTCTACCACATCCAGAATCTTGCCTTTCAATTTCTTGTCCGGGGCCGGAATCTGGGTGATGGCATCGTGCACTTCGGCATCAAAGGCATCGCCTTGTTTGACCTCTATTTGTTCCAATCCCTTGTTTTTCAGGGTTTCATTGAATTTATTACTGATGAGTTCCACTCCCTTGAACATTTCCTTGTCCTCGGATTTGGAAAGTTCCTTCAGGGCACGGTCAAAATCGTCCAAAACAGGCAAAAGGGACACTATGACTTCTTGTCCGGCCGTCTTGAACAGATCCATGCGCTCCTTGGAGGTCCTTCTCTTAAAGTTTTCAAACTCGGCAAAAAGTCTTAGGAACTTGTCCTTCTCCTTGGCCAGTTCTTCACGCAATTGGTCCTCTACGGAAACCTCTTCTTGCAACTCCTCCCCTTGTTCCACATCTACATTTTCACCGTTCAGTTCAGTACTTTCGGAAGTCTGCCCGTTTTTCGGTTCTCCTTCCATTTCCTCAACCTTGCTCTTATTGCTCATATGTGTTTGTTTTATTTCCTTTTCCTGAAACGGCAAAAGTACTGCCATTTGTCCAAAAATGTCAAAATGTCACTACAAAACATAAAAAAATCCGCCTTTGCGGATTCCTTTTGCGTTCTGATGGACAATCCCTGCTAGACCACTTCCTTTTCAGCCGTCCGCACGGATGGGACGTCAGTTTGCTTTTCCAAGGAATATAGGTCTTCCAAAGCTGTACAAATATTGGCGTATTGGAAGGCAAATCCCATTTTCTCTATTTTTTTGCCACTTACTCGTTGGCTGTCCAAAAGAAGTTGAGACATTTTGCCCAAAGCTGCCCGAAGGACAAATTTTGGTACATGGGGAAGCCATAGTGGCCTATCCAGCACCCTCGCCAGTTCCTTGGTCATCTTGGTATTGGTGACGGGGTTTGGTGCAACGGCATTGAAGGTCCCTTTGAGGTTGTTCTCCACGACAAAAACGAACAGTTGTGCCAAATCCTCGATATGGACCCACGATTGCCATTGCTCTCCACTGCCCAACGGTGCACCGAAAAAATTCTTGACAGGAATCGCCATTTTGGGCAATGCCCCACCTTCAGTGGAAAGAACGACTCCTATCCTTACTTTCGATACAACAAGGCCCAACGTCTTGAAGGCATCTGCCTCCGTTTCCCATTTCTGGACAACTTCACCCAGAAAACCATCGGCAACCTCGGTTTCATCCTCATCGTAAAATTTGGAAAGGGAATCGGGATAGATCCCAATGGCCGACGCAGAGACAAGGCATTCCACCTCTGTTGCACCGGCCTTTTCCATTCCTTTTCGCAGTGTCCTTAGACTATCTATCCTGCTGGAAAGTACTCTTTTCTTATGCTTCGGGGTCCATCGTTTGGCAATGCTTGTTCCGGCCAGGTTGATAATCGCCTGGACCTGGTCAAAGCAGACAAGGTCTATTTCCCCTTTTGAGGGATTCCAATAAAAACCCTGAAAATCTTCGGAGGAAGAGATTTTGTCCCTACTCGTAGTCAAATAATTTACTGGGATACCTTTTGAGTGCAGCACCTTCACAATGGCCTGCCCCACCAATCCCGTAGCACCTGTTATCAACACCTTCATACCATCATTTTGATACAAATTTAATGGTTTAAGTGGCTGTTCCTGAGACGTTAATTTAGGTTTAACACAAATGCCCAAACTTTAGAATATTTTATGACAATCCCTGCAATACGAATTAACAGAAGATTGGGAAATGTCAGTTTTTGATGGCCCGTAGCATCTCTCTTTTGCCGGGTGGCCCGGGCAATCGTTCCACGGTAAAACCGACAGCTTGCATGGCACGCCTTACGCTTCCCTTGGCCGCGTAGGTGACCAAAACACCCCCTTGCTGCATTGCATCGTACATCTTGGAGAAAATTTCCTCGGTCCACAGTTCCGGTTGTACCCTGGCCCCAAAGGCATCAAAATAAACAAGGTTGAACAAGTTTTCGTCCTTCACCTCCAAGAAATCCTTTTTCTGCTTGGTCAAGACAAAGCCACCTGTAATGGGGTGCGGTTCTTCCCATGGGGTTTCGTGCATTCTTTGGAACTCCGTTTGTTTGTCCGCACAGTCCAATTGTGCACAATAGCCCAATTCCGCCACTTCTTCATTGGAAACCGGGAATGCCTCAACGCCCACATAATTGACGTCCAGCTTCAGTTTTGGTGCTTCCAATAAGGTTATGAGCGCATTGAGCCCTGTACCGAAACCAATTTCCAAAAGATTGATTTTCCGATCGGCAAACAACCGAAGTCCGTGGGTTATAAATACGTGATAGGCTTCCTGTACCGCGCCGTGCTTGGAATGGTACTGTTCGTCCCAATCCTCTATCTGGATGGTCTTTGAACCATCTGCGGTGAGGATGATCTTACGCTTCAAGATCAGTTGCCTATGAGCACGCCTTCCGCCTCAAAACGAAGGGTCCTTTTGGGCGCGGTGATCTGGGCCAACTCATCTTCGGAGGCACCTTCATCTTCTGCGTAGTGTTTTTGGTCCTCAACGGACATCTCTTCCAAAAAGGCCGCCCCGTTCATCACCACTTTTTTTCCGGCCGCATCTTTGGGCACAAAGAAACCGTAGTCCTTAAAGCGTACAAATACTTCGTCCTCGGAGTCCAATTTCACCTTCATCCAGCATCCCTTGGCCTGGCATACTTCCGTGACCTCGCCCATCATTTGGGTCTGTAGGGTATCGGTGGCCACCAATCCTTCATAAGGGGCCGATGTTTTGTCCACTTTGTTGGAAACCTTGAATTCCTCACCAAAATAATCGCCTTTTATGGTTTCTTGTTTGCAAGAGACTTGGCACAAAACCACTAACAATACGGCAGCAAAAGTGTTAAAAAGCTTCATTTTCAATAACGTTTAAAAAATTGTAGATCAAGTATAAAAAATCGATTTGTAAAACATTCAAAACTAACAATAAATAGCTAATTTTAACATTGAAAATGTAAGTGATATGGAAACAATGGTCAATAACATAGCTATAGAAAAGGCGAAGACCTCCAAAATCAAGGATGTCGATTTTGACAATCTTTCGTTTGGAAGCGTATATACCGACCACATGCTGGTCTGTGATTATAAGAACGGGGAATGGAGTGCTCCCAAAATAGTACCCTATCAACCCATCACATTGGATCCTTCTGCAAAGATTTTCCATTATGGACAATCCATCTTTGAAGGCATGAAGGCCTACAAGGATGAAGACGAAAAAGTATGGCTTTTCCGCCCGTTGGAAAACTTCAAGCGATTGAACAAATCCGCAAAGCGTTTGGCCATTCCCGAACTACCTGAAGCCTATTTCATGGAAGGGTTGACGGCCCTTATCCAATTGGAAAGTGACTGGGTCCCTAAAAATCCGGGCAGTTCCTTATATATAAGACCTTTTGTTTTTGCTTCGGGCAAAGGTTTCCATGCCTCCCCTGCCGGCGAATACAAGTTCATCATTGCATGTGCCCCATCCGGAGCCTATTTTTCAGGCAAGGTAAAGGTATTGATTGAGCAGACTTATTCACGTGCCGCCAATGGTGGTGTGGGCTATGCCAAGGCCGGTGGAAACTACGCCGGGCAGTTCTACCCGACCCAACTGGCTGCCGAAAAAGGATACCAACAGGTCATCTGGACAGACGACAACACCCACGAATTCATTGAGGAGGCTGGCGCCATGAACGTATTTGTACGAATCAACGATACCTTGCTCACGGCACCGACCAATGATCGTATCCTGGACGGCATCACCCGAAAGAGCATCTTGGACATTGCCAAAGATGAGGGCATCCAAATCGAGGTTCGAAAGGTATCTGTCCATGAATTGGTGGAAGCCGCCAAAAATGGCTCCCTAAAGGAAATGTTCGGTGCAGGTACTGCGGCTGTGGTATCCCCCATATCAGCCTTTGGCTATGAGGGTGTGGACTATGACCTTCCTGAACTGACGGACAGCTACGCCTCTCGTCTCAAAAAACGAATCACCGATATTCAATATAACCGCGCCGAAGATAAATTTGGATGGCGCCACGAGGTCATCTAACAAAAAAGGCACCAAAAGGTGCCTTTTTTATTTGTCCATTATGGTCTTGATATCCGGTTTGAAATAGTTGGGACCCTTCAGCACTTTACCATCTTCCCGATAGATCGGTTTACCATCCGCTCCCAGTTTGCTCATGTTGCTTTTCTGGATTTCCTCAAAAACTTCCTCAATTTTGTACTGCATCCCATGCTCCAAAATGGTACCGCAAAGAATGTAGAGCATATCCCCCAAGGCATCTGCAACCTCCACCAAGTCGCCCTCGTTGGCCGCATCCAGATATTCTTTGTTCTCCTCGTCCATCAAATTGAACCTAAGTAGGTTTTTTTCCATTCCCAAGTTTGCCTTGGGTTCCTGGGAAACTCCCAATCCAAATGAATTGTGGAAAAGTTCCACTGCCTTGATTTTACTTTCCATTGCCCTTGTTTTGGTTTAAATTTGCACAAAAATAAAAATATGTTCAGCACGGGACAGCTCATTTTTGCCGCATTTTTCTTCATTGCTTTTGTCGCCATCATCATTCTTTCCTATAAAAAGGACAAAAAATTGCACAAAAAGAATTACAAGGGAGTTGTCCAGATCTTGGTTTCATTTATAACTTTTATAATAATCCTCTTCCTGATCAAACACTTTCTCAAAAATTAACACCAATCTTGCCTTCACTACAAAAATGAGGCGATTCACAACTTAAAGTAGGGTTTGGGACGTATATTATAAGAAAACACGTACTTTTGTTTAACATTAATTTAGCATCGACAAATGACCTCATTTCTCAGCATTTTATTCGTTTTGCTCGCAATTAATGCAATTCTGTTGATCTTCAGTGTCAATGGAGCTAGCAAAAGGTTCAAAAAACCGACCCTCAAACTTTCAGAAAGTTCCATTACCAAACTCTTCCCCCGCGAGACTTCTGAAACCGAGTACAAAGAAGCTGTTTAATTTATACCTTTAGGGGTATGAAGCAGGCTTTTCTTGTTTTTTTGGGAGGTGGATTGGGTAGCGTTCTTCGCTATCTTATCTCCAGACCCCTTAACCCCCTTTTTCAAAATTTTTTTCTTGGCACCTTTTTGGTCAATATGATTGGCTGCTTGCTGATTGGTTTTGTTCTTGGCATCTCCGCCAAAGGCAATCTTCTTTCCTCCAACGGCGCCCTGTTTTTGGCGACCGGGTTCTGCGGAGGCTTTACTACCTTTTCAGCCTTTGCTTTTGAAAAGCATCATTTATTGCGCAATGGTGAACTCCTCAACTTCGCCCTGTACATGCTGTCCAGTGTAGGTATCGGCATTCTTGCCGTCGTCCTTGGTCTATGGCTGGCCAAATCCATCAGCTAGTTACAATTTCATTTTTTCAGTTAAAAAACGTTAAAAATTGAACAATTGTCATCATAAAATAACTTTATGATTGATAAAATTCATTTGTTTAAGACAATTGTTAAGAAAAAATAAACAAATAAATAATTTTATGTAAGCTATAATTCAATACCCCTAAATTTTTAGGGGTATTTTTTTTATAACAATAAAAATTTTCAGTTATACCCATATATTTTGATGGTCTCGTATTGATTAACATATATTTGGCAAATCAATTAACTACTTCATTATGAAAAAAGTCGAGGCAATTATTAGAAAATCCAAATTTGACGAAGTGAAGAAAGCACTTCATCAGATTGAGGTCAACTTCTTTAGTTACTGGGATGTAACAGGGGTTGGAAATGAAAAACAAGGACATGTGTATCGCGGGATCTCCTACAGCACCAGCGATATACAGAGAAGGTATTTGGTTATCGTTGTGTCCGATGACTTTCTGGAGCGAACCATCAATGTCCTTTTGGACACGGCTAGCACAGGAAACGTCGGTGATGGGAAAATCTTCGTCTCAGATATGATCGAGGCCTACAGGATCAGGACCAAGGAAAGTGGCAGCGCCGGAATCAATTAAAACACAACCAAATTAACACAAAAACTTAGATTATGATTGTACAAGAACAAGAAGCGATAGATAAAGCCATTGAAGCCATCACTGGCGACATGGGCGCGCTGTGGATCACCATTGCGGCCATTCTGGTATTTTTTATGCAAGCAGGGTTCACCCTGTTGGAGATAGGGTTCACGCGAAGCAAGAACTCCGGTAACATCATCATGAAGAACATCATGGACCTTGCGATTGGTTCCATCATGTTCTGGGCCTTAGGTTATGGCATCATGTATGGAAGTGACCTCGTTGGTGGCGGTTTTTTCAGGACCAGCCCCTCCGATCAAGGCTATTTCTTTTTTAGCGCATCGGATTGGTACAACCTGTTCTTCCAAACCGTGTTCTGTGCCACTGCGGCGACCATTGTTTCTGGAGCCATTGCAGAACGAACCAAATTTTCCACCTATCTTATCTTTTCGGCCGTACTCACCACATTGATCTACCCTATTTCCGGTAGCTGGTACTGGCCTTTTGATGACGATGCCTGGTTGAACACCGCTGGCTTCATCGATTTTGCCGGTTCTTCCGTGGTACACGCCGTAGGTGGTTCTGCCGCATTGGTGGCCGCCATTCTGGTTGGCCCAAGGATCGGTAAATATGTAGACGGGAAGGCACAGGCCATACCTGGTCACAACATGGCCTTTGGAGCACTTGGTGTCCTTATCCTTTGGTTGGGATGGTTCGGTTTCAACGGAGGTTCACAATTGGCCTGGGGCGGTGATGATACCGTTGCGGCCGGAAGTGTGATCATCAACACCAACATTGCTGCGGCCATTGGCGCCATAGCAGCTTTGTTCTTCACTTGGATCAAATACGGAAAAGCGGATATTTCCATGACCCTCAACGGTGCATTGGCCGGATTGGTAGGTATTACTGCCGGTTGCGGTGCCGTGAGCGCTTTGGGATCTTTGGCCATTGGCCTTATTTGCGGTATTGTGGTGGTACTCTCCATTGAGTTCATCGACAAGAAATTGAAGATAGACGACCCAGTAGGTGCCATTTCCGTACACGGAGTATGTGGTTTCTTGGGAACTGTCCTTATCGGTTTCTTTGCTTTGGATGGTGGAATTTTTTACGGCGGAAGCGCAAAATTGCTATGGGTACAGACCTATGGTTCTTTGGCCTATATCCTTTGGGCGGCCCTAGCCTCCTTTATAGTGCTTTTCATCTTGAAGAAAACTATCGGGCTACGTGTATCCGAGGAAGAAGAAGTTGACGGATTGGACATCCACGAACATGGTGTGGAGGCTTATCCTGAGCACATTTCTTCCCAAAACAATTAAACTCACAACTACAAGAAAAGAAAACGGAGCGTTTGGCAGAACGCTCCGTTGATAACCTTTTCAATCAAACTCACAATTAAACAACTAACTGTCCTCTACAAAAAGGACAACTAAAACGATTATGATATGAAAACGATTATAAATACAAATTTCGGAAAAATTTTCATTCTTGCCCTATTGACCTTGACCGTGTCCACTGCTGTGGCGCAGGAAGAAGAAGAAACCAAGCCCAAGTTCAGTTTCAGTGGTTCTGTGGATGCCTATTATAGGGCCAACCTTACTGCACCAAACGATGAAGAATGGATAGCTCCCGGTTCTTCTTTTGCCCAACTTCCCGGTTTTTCTTTGGGCATGGCCAACCTTATTGCGGCCTATGAAGGTGAAAAAGTAGGTTTTGTGGCCGATTTGGTGTTCGGTCCCCGCGGTACCGATGCCATTTTTGCATCCCCTATGTATTCCGCTACCGGTGATATCGTGAACCAGCTGTATGTGTACTGGAACGTGAGCGATGCCGTTACCCTTACCTTTGGTAATTTCAATACCTTTTTGGGTTATGAGGTCATCTCTCCAGTGGCTAACTTCAACTACAGCACTTCCTATTTGTTCTCCTATGGCCCATTTAGCCATACTGGATTGAAGGCTGATTTTGATTTGGGCAGCGATTGGTCCGCCATGCTTGCCGTGATGAACCCGACCGACCTTACCGAGTTCAACCCAACCGGCGACTACGCTGTGGGTGCGCAATTGGGCTATTCCGGTCAGTTCTTGAACTTCTTGTACAGCCAAGGTGGTTTTGAAATCGACTATACCGGTGGTTTTGATCTTTCCGAGGAATTCTTCTTGGGGTTGAACGCAGCCCATTTCAGTGCTGAAGATGATGGAGGGTCTTTCACAGGTGTGGCATTGTACCCTCAATATGCAGTATCCGAAACCTTTAGCCTTGGTTTAAGAGGGGAGTACTTCATGACAGGTGATTTCTTCGGAGATGCTGCCAGCATAGGTTCTGACATTGATGGTGATGGTAGTGTACTAGCACTTACATTGACTGGAAGCGCCACTATCGGGGATTTGATCTTGAAACCTGAAATTCGTTTGGATAGTTCTGCTGAGGAAGCGTTTATCGATAATGATTTGGCTCCAACCAAGAGCTTGGCTTCTGTGCTTTTCGCAGCCATCTATTCATTCTAAAAAGCAATAACCCAACCCAATACCAATAGAAAAGCCTTTTTCCTCTTGGATGAAGGCTTTTTTAGTCCTTGTTAAAATTTTTCACTCCTGCTCTCACTTTAGTTCTCAAATAATTTTGCCTTGGCACTAGAGGGCAGGAGTACTTTTTATTGTAAGCGCAATAGGGATTATAAGCCTTGTTGAAATCGATGACCAAGGTATCCCCTTCCGGGATGGAAAGGTCTATATAGCGGCCACCACCGTAGGTCTCCTCGCCATTGGTCGCATCCAAAAAGGGCAAAAACAGATAATCTTTGTACTCTTCTTGTTTCATCAGTTCCAAACTGCGATAGACCTCCAGTTGGCGTTCCTCCCCATTCAAGGTAAAATGGGCTATGCCAAACAAGACTTCCTGTGTTTTCCTATCGGTAGTGGTCGGCATAAAAAAGGGAATGGCGTCCGGGGTACGTTCAAACCTTGCCGTTACTATATATGATGTATCAGGTGCAAAAAAATCGAGTCCCTCAAAATCCTTTCGATGCTTGTCGGTCAAAGGCGAAGTTTCCGGGTCTTTGAAACTTTCATCCAATTCTTCCTGGAATTCCATAATCTCCGCCACCAAAGGTGAACCTGGCACTTCCTTTTTCCCATCGTGGTATTTTTTTTCCTGACCACAGGCCACCATCAATACAAAAAGAAAAAAAAGAGTAGAATATCTCATGAACAATAGTTTAAGTGAACTAAAATCAATTTTCGTCCATCTCGTACCTGGCATCTTTCAAGTACTTGGCCACCATTTCGTTAAATTCCGGGGTAATTCGGAACAATGCGGTATTTTCCAGACTGTAGAGTTTTTCCCTATCCTTAAAACCCTTTTTCAGCACTTCTTCCAAATAGAACAATGCCGTACCAAAATCCTCATTTTTGGCACTGAGGGATATCGTTTTTAAATAGTATTCCTCATTTTCGGGTTCCAAAATGGTCTTTAGCATGTAGAGGAACGCCAAGGCATCTTCATCTACCACACTATCGGACTCGATTGTTCCAATATTATCCAATGCAAGTGCGTTCACAAATCCCAACAAGCGATGTCCCATCTGTTTTTCATAGGGATTGGATCCTGAAATAAACTTTTTGATTTCGCCCATTTGATGGTTCCACCAGCCCAAATTGTTGAAATTGTGGGTATACACATCCTCCTCCATATAATAAAGGTAGTCCTCCTTCAGCAGGGATTCCTTGAGAAACGCAGAATTTTCGTTCCTCTTCATGGCCTTGAACTGTTTGTCGCGGCGAAGGTCCCTTTGCACCGTACGCAGGGAATCCAAGTTTTTGTGCGCGCCGTAAATGGACATCATCTCGGTCATGAACTGCTCCGCCCAAAGCAAGTCGCCTGTTCTTTGCAATTGATTGACTTTGTCAAGATCTTCCCGATATGCCCTTTCCACATACATGGAGTCCTTGGGGATGAGCCTTCGTCCCATGGCCGCCAACGTAAAGAGCTGCAAGCCTTTTTCGAGTTCGCCTATGCTGGGCCAATCTTTGTTGCCCTCATACAACAGCACTTGATTGGGAAACTTGAGCTTGTCCAACAGTTCAGTGTCATTGAGCATGGACACATAATTGTAGTTCTCCCGGCTCACGATCCCCACAAAATGAAAAGGGTCTTTTAGGTTCAGTAATTCCGTATTGGCAATGGAGGCCCCAACAGCGATCACGCCCCTTATCCCATTCAGAAGGATTGGGGTCAAACTCGCAAATCGCCCTCCTGCCGCTGCACCTCCTGCGTAGATCCGGTTGTGATCGATGGGCAACATTCCCATGGTTTTTTCCAAGGATTTGCTCACGGCGATCATACTATTGGTCAAGGAAACCGTGTCCCTCATTTTGGGAGCAGCCAGCACATATCCTTGCTTTTCGGCCGCCTGCACGAACATGGACATGGCCTGCCGTTCCTTGCCCTCCATTTCAAAAATCATCAGCAAAGGCCATTTTTTGTCCGCACTGAAGTTGGTGGGCAAATAGAGCGAAAAGGTGTTCTGGACAGAATCTTGGACGGGAATGGCCTCTATGATCTCTCCTTTTCTAAGCACCATTTGTTCCTGCGAAAGGATGTATGGGGCCGAAACCGTGGAAAGAAAGGCCAGTAGCAGTATTTTTTTCATATTCATCTATTAACAAAAACCTAGCCAAATAACCGGGTAGACTCCTTAAAATTAATGGAATTTATTTGATGCTTTTCGCATTTTTTATCGGGGCGTCCGAAACCACGTTGGACAGCACAATGTGCGTCCTGCACTCCCCATACACAATGAGCTCGTCTATGAACTTTTCCAAATGGGACTGATCGCGCAGCACCACTTCCATAATGATGTTCTCATTTCCCGTGATCCGATAGCAGTTGATCACCTCTTGAAAGGATTTTACCTTTTCCAGAAAGGGTTTCAACTTGCCCATAAAGGCCCGGAGCATGATGATGGCCGTCAACTGGTGACCGGCCAAGACATAGGAAATATTGGTCTTGTACCCCTCTATGATTCCCAAGTCCTCCATCTTTTTTACCCGCTCGGCCACAGCTGGGGGCGTGAGGCCCACCTTGCGCCCGATATTGGCAAAGGACTCCCTTGCGTTCCGCTGCAAATGGCCCAAGATCTGCCAATTAAGATCATCTATCTTCATACGAAAGAAATTTACCGGATAAATTTTACAATCAAAAGCAAAATAACATTTATACTTTGGTAACAAAAGTAAGAATATTTATTCCGTATGTAATTTTATAGGTGAAAATTGCTTTTGAAAAATGGAGAGAAACTCCCTTGATTCTTTGTCCGTATATCGCCGATCTTTGGCCCTTCGTGAAATGAGCGAGGCCGTAGCGTCCTATTTTTCCTATAACCGGGAAATCCTGTCGTTGCGAAAAATCGATTGCTTCCGCGATGACATTACCCAATCATTGATGACAGATGCCCTCCAGATCACCAAGGAAGTGGAGCAGGCCGCTTTGAGCAACTCCCACTCGGTCCGTATGAGGAGCCTCACCTTTGTCAATATCATGACCCGCAACATCTTGGCCTACTGCAATGGCCTTGAAAGGGACGGTGTGAAGGAAAAAGAATACCTCAACTTGCTCCGAAGGGAAATCAAGACGTTTAGGATTTCCTTCAAAAAATGGAGAAAGTCTTTGATCAACAGGAACGACTGATTCCCTACTACATATTTCTTCTATACTGCCCACCCACTTGGAACAGTGCCTTTGTGATTTGGCCCAATGAACAATGCTTGGCCATGTCCATCAGTTTTTCAAAAATGTTCCCATTGTTGATGGCCACCTGCTGAAGCTCCCTTAATTGGATCTCCGATTCCTCTTGCTTGCGCCCATGAAGGCTTTTCAATGTCTTGATCTGATTTTCCTTCTCGGCCTCAGTGGCACGGATCACCTCGGCCGGTAAAATGGTCGGCGACCCCTTGGAACTCAAAAAGGTATTCACCCCAATGATCGGATAGTCCCCCGAATGCTTCAAGGTTTCGTAATGGAGGCTCTCTTCTTGGATCTTGGAACGTTGGTACATCGTTTCCATGGCTCCCAGTACGCCACCTCGTTCCGTGATGCGGTCAAACTCCATCAAAACAGCCTCTTCCACCAAATCCGTCAACTCTTCGATAATGAAGGATCCTTGGATCGGGTTTTCATTTTTGGCCAGCCCCAGTTCTTTGTTGATGATCAATTGAATGGCCATGGCCCTACGGACAGATTCCTCGGTGGGCGTGGTGATGGCCTCATCGTATGCATTGGTATGCAATGAGTTACAATTGTCATAAATGGCATACAAGGCCTGAAGTGTGGTGCGAATATCGTTAAAATCGATTTCCTGTGCATGCAGGCTTCTTCCCGAAGTCTGGATGTGGTATTTGAGCATCTGTGCCCTTGGGTCGGCCCCATATTTCTCCCTCAACGCCTTTGACCAGATTCTTCGGGCCACGCGTCCGATCACGGCATATTCGGGATCTACCCCATTGGAAAAGAAGAACGAAAGGTTGGGCCCAAATTTATTGATGTCCATCCCTCGGCTCAAATAATACTCCACATAGGTAAAGCCATTAGACAAAGTAAACGCCAATTGGGAAATCGGGTTGGCCCCTGCCTCGGCTATATGGTAGCCCGAAATGGAAACCGAATAAAAATTGCGGACCTGCTGTTCAATAAAATACTGTTGCACATCACCCATCAACCTGAGAGCGAACTCCGTGGAAAAAATACAGGTGTTCTGCGCTTGGTCTTCTTTCAAGATATCGGCCTGCACCGTGCCCCGGACTTGGCTCAAGGTCTTTGCCTTGATTTCCTCGTAAGTCTCTTTTGGAAGCACTTGGTCGCCCGTCACCCCTAAGAGTAGGAGTCCCAAACCATTGTTCCCTTTGGGAAGTTCCCCATAATATTCGGGCTGCTGTGTGCCCTTTTCCTTGAAAATGGCCTTGATTTGGTCTTGGACCTCCTTCTCCAAGCCATTCTCTTTGATATATTTCTCACAGTTTTGGTCGATGGCCGCATTCATGAAAAAGGCCAACAGCATGGGAGCGGGACCATTGATGGTCATGCTCACCGAAGTCATGGGACTGCTCAGGTCAAATCCGGAATATAATTTCTTGGCATCGTCCAAACAGCAGATGGATACGCCAGCATTCCCTATTTTTCCATAAATATCAGGTCGATGGTCAGGGTCGTTCCCGTACAACGTGACCGAATCAAAGGCTGTGGACAATCGCTTGGCGGGCATGTCCATACTCACATAATGAAAGCGACGGTTGGTACGCTCCGGTCCACCCTCTCCGGCGAACATACGCGTGGGGTCCTCCCCTTCCCTTTTGAACGGGTAGAGCCCTGCGGTGTATGGAAATTCCCCGGGCACGTTTTCCTGCAGGAGCCATTGCAATATATCGCCCCACGCTTTGTATTTGGGCAGGGCAACTTTGGGAATCTGGCTGTGCGAAAGGGATTCCGTGTGGGTCTTTATCTTGATTTCCTTGTCCCTGACCTTGAAGGAATAGAATTCAGATCGGTACCGTTCCACTTTTTCCCTCCATTTTAGAATCGCTTCCCAATGGTGGGGGTTCAGGTGCATTTTCACCCTATCAAACTCCTTCACCAACAGGTCCACCAAGGCCCTGGAAACCTCATTGTTGATATGGGACTTGATTTTCGCTTCGTTCAAGCCCGATTTGTCCAAAAACAGTTCCTCCGCTTTTTCCTGTTCCATTTCCAAAGTAGCGGCCAACGTCAGGAAAATGCCATAGAGCTTTTGTGCCACCTTGGCCTCTTCTTTGGCCTTGGCATCATAGTTTCTATTGTTTTCGGCAATTTCTGATAGGTATCGGGTGCGCGATGGTGGAATCACGTAGATCTTTTCCGCCATTTCTCGGGTCACTTCCAAATTTGAAACCAGCGTGGAACTTGCTTTTTCCACCAAAGTGTCCATCACCTTTTTGTAGAGATTGTTCATCCCTGGGTCATTGAACTGGGAGGCAATGGTCCCAAAAACAGGGAGCTTGTCTTCTTTGGCATGCCACAATCCATGGTTGCGGGCATATTGCTTCTTCACATCCCGAAGGGCATCGAGAGCGCCCCTTTTATCAAACTTGTTGATGGCCACCATATCCGCAAAATCCAACATATCAATCTTTTCCAATTGCGTGGCCGCCCCAAATTCAGGCGTCATCACATAGAGCGACACATCGCTGTGTTCCAAAATTTCGGTATCGGATTGGCCTATACCCGAGGTTTCGAGGATGATCAGGTCATAGTTGGCGGCCCTTAGCACCTGAACTGCCTCCGAAACGTGTTTGGACAAAGCCAGATTGGATTGGCGCGTGGCCAGGGAACGCATATAGACCCTATCGCTGTTGATTGCGTTCATGCGGATCCGATCGCCCAAAAGGGCACCTCCCGTTTTTCGTTTCGATGGGTCCACGGAAATGATCCCAATGTGTTTTTCGGGAAAATCCATCAAAAATCGGCGGACCAATTCATCCACCAAACTGGATTTTCCGGCCCCGCCTGTCCCTGTAATTCCCAAAACGGGCACATTGCCCTGTTGCTTTTCCACAATGGGCTGGAACTTTTCAAATTCCTCATGCCGATTTTCGGCCAAGGAAATCAACCTTGCAATCGTATTGATGTCTTTTCTCGTGAGACGTTCCGAAACATCCTCCCCTTTGGGGAGTGTCGGGGTGGGACCATCGCAACGCTCCACCAAATCGTTGATCATGCCTTGAAGCCCCATTTCCCTGCCATCATCGGGGGAATAGATGCGCTCAATCCCATAATCCATCAGCGCTTTGATCTCTTCCGGAAGGATCACTCCACCACCACCTCCAAAAATCTTGATATGGCCCGCACCTCTTTCCTGCAACAGATCAAACATATACCTGAAATATTCATTGTGGCCCCCTTGGTATGAGGTCATGGCAATGGCATTTGCATCCTCCTGGATAGCGCAGTCCACTACTTCGGCCACGCTCCTGTCGTGCCCCAAATGAATCACCTCAACCCCAGTGGCTTGGATGATACGCCTCATGATATTGATGGCCGCATCGTGGCCATCAAAAAGGGAAGCTGCGGTCACGATCCTGATTTTGTTCTTGGGGCTATAGGGCTTGTTTTGTTCCATCTGCAATAAGAGGTCTGATTTTGCCTTGCAATTTACAGAAAATGCAAGTAAAAATTGATTTCGATTGGAATTTTACAAAAAAGACAAAGGGTTTGGGCATCCTTTTTTGAATGCCATAATTTTGAGCCTTCAAAAGCGACACATGAAGCTCACCATATTGATACACTGTCCCGATCAATCGGGGATCATTCGTTCCGTTACTACCTTCGTTCATCAGCAAGGAGGAAACGTTGTCTATCTGGATCAACATGTGGACAAACAGGCCGGGGTGTTTTTTATGCGGTTGCAGAGCGAGTTTGAACGGGAAATGGCACTGGATAGCTTCAAGTCAACATTTGAGGCCGAACTGGCCGATGCCTTTCAGATGGAATGGGACATCTATACCGATGACTATAAGCCCAAGATGGCCATTTTTGTCTCCAAGTACAACCACTGCCTCTATGATTTGCTGAGCCGATACAATTCCGGTGAGCTGAAGGTGGATATTCCTTTTATCTTGAGCAACCACAAGGACCTGGAATATGTGGCCGGGCAGTTCCAGATTCCATTTTTCCATATCCCTGTGGGCAAGGACAACAAGGAAGAGGCCGAAGAAAGGCAATTGGCCCTATTGCGGGAGCATGGGGTAGATTTTATTGTTTTGGCGCGTTACATGCAGATCGTATCACCAAAGGTAATCGATGTGTACCCGCAAAAAATCATCAACATCCACCACTCTTTCTTACCGGCTTTTGTGGGGGCCAAACCTTACCATGCTGCTTTTGAGCGCGGGGTCAAGATCATTGGTGCCACAAGCCATTATGTGACGGCCGATCTGGATGCAGGACCCATCATCGAGCAGGATGTCACCGCGGTCTCCCACTCGCATTCCATACAGGATTTCATTGCCAAGGGAAGGGATTTGGAACGCATTGTACTTTCCCGTGCCGTGCAGCTCCATGTGGGTAGGAAGACGATGGTATACAACAACAAGACCGTTATTTTTTCCTAAGGGATCTTGGGCCTTGCCACATACCGTCCCACCCTCGATTTTAATACCATTTTAACCTCTTTCACTTGGGAGGGCACTATCTTTGTCGGCTTATAGATTGACCCATGAGCACTATTTTATTGATTGAAGATGAACAAAGTGTGGCCGATATCATCAAAAAGGGCTTGGAAGAAGATGGATACACCTTGATCCACAAAAAAGATGGGGACAGTGGTATCGCAACCTTGGAAAAAACACCGATCAGTCTGGTCATTTTGGATATTCTTTTGCCGGGCATAAACGGATTGGTCGTCTGTAAAAAAATCAGGGAGTTGGGGTATGACGAACTTCCCATTCTGATGCTGACCGCACTGGGCAGTGTGGAAAATGTGGTTTTGGGTCTGGACAATGGTGCGGACGATTACCTCACAAAACCCTTCAAACTGATAGAGCTCAAGGCCCGCTTGCGCACCTTGCTCCGTAGGGCCGATGTAATGGACAGTTCCCGGTACAAAAACGGAAACCACTACTCCTTCGGGGACATCCATTTGGACGATTATACAAAAATGGTGACGCGCAATGGCGAGGTCATCAATTTTACCTCAACCGAATACCGTCTGCTGTTGATGTTCATGAAAAATCCCCAGAAGGTACTTTCCAGGACAGACCTGTTGGACGAAGTATGGGGCATCAATTTTGACATCGGGACCAACGTGGTGGATGTCTACGTCAACTACATCCGTAAGAAACTCGAAAAGGACGGGCAAGAACGTGTCATCCAAACCGTGGTGGGAATGGGGTATGCCCTAAAGGAAAACAAATGAAGATACACTACCGCATCATATACCTGCTCATATCAGTATTCTTTCTATATACCCTGCTCTTCTGCGGTTTCATCTATTACTCCATTTCCAATTTTTCCTTTGCCGATTTCTACAAACGACTGGAAATCAGGGCAGCCACTACAGCCAAAATCCAACTGGACAATCCGAACAGTGCCATGATCATCAAGGAAATGAGGCAGGAATATTTGGAGAAACTTCCCAACCAGACAGAATACATCTTCCCGATACAAGGAAAGGAAATTGTGGTGGAAGAGGGCCAAAAAAGATTGCCGGACTCTTTTGTGCAGACCCTTTTGACCGAAGGGACCGGAAGCTATCGTGAAAGGAACATTTTTTATTCGGGGATACGCTATATGACCCGAAAAGGAGGCGAATACATCGTCGTGGTGTCGGCAGACAACTATTTCTATTCGCACCACATGGTCTACCTCCGGAATTTATTGGTGACCTCACTGCTTTATGCTTTGTTATTGATCGTGCTGGTCTCCATGTTGATCACCAGGACCCTGATCCGCCCCGTGCAACAGATCATCAAGGAGGTAGACAAGATCAGTTCGGAAAATCTGCACCTACGCTTGGCCATTCCCAGGACAAAGGATTCCATCCGAAAATTGGCCCTGACTTTCAACGATATGCTGAACCGACTGGAAACCACTTTTGAGACCCAGAAGAATTTTGTCAGCAATGCTTCACACGAACTCAACACCCCTTTGACCAATATTATCGGGGAAGCCGACTATGCCCTTTCCAAGGACAGGGACCATGAACAATACAAAAAATCCCTTGCCGACATTCTTGCCGAAGCGGAAAAATTGGAACTCAAGACCAAAGCGCTCCTCTTGCTGGCGCAGACAGGCTTTGATGGCAAGTCCCAGAAACTGGTGAGGCTGCGCACCGATCAATTGATCCTGGATGTCAAGGAAACCGTGCAAAAACTGAATTCCAAGTTCAAAATAAGTCTGGATTTTAGTCTGCTGCCCGAAGACCATGAAAAACTCAAAGTGAAGGGCAATTTTTACCTGCTCCATTTGGCACTGACCAATATTGTGGTCAACGGATGCAAGTACTCCAACGGGGAAACCGTCTTTATCGCCCTCGGGGCATCGGACACCCATGTGGTCATCATCATACGGGATTCCGGCATCGGCATTCCCCAAAAGGAAATGCCCTATATCTACGACCCTTATTTCAGGGCCTCCAACACTTCCAATTATGCAGGGTATGGCATTGGATTGCCCCTTAGCAAAAACATCATCAAGATGCACAACGGGGACATCTATGTATCTTCCGTGGAGGGCAAAGGAACTTCCGTGAAGATCAATATTCCCATTTGGAGCGGCCCACTCTAATCTCATTTTAATATCTCCCAAGAATTCTAAGGTTTTTCTAATCTGGTTCTAAAATGGGTCTAATGGCCCTGCCGGTACCTTTGGAAAAACTTTAATCATGGAGACAAAAAAGATTCTCATCCCTACCGATTTTTCGGTAAAATCATTGGAACTGGTACGCAAAGCCATTGTTGAAACAGCCGACCAACCCTTGGAAGTGGTACTCCTACATGGCACCATACTTTCCAATTCCATTACTGACCTGCTGTTCTTTTCCAAATCCAAATTGGTGAAGGAGCTACAATCCGAGGAGTTTGTAGAAGCCTGTACCGTTCTGAAGAACAAGTATCCCTCAAAGATCCATTCATTATATGTAGAGGTCATCACCTCCAACAGTCCGGCATACTTCAGAAACTTTGTGGATGCCACACAGATCACTGAAATCTTTGTGCCAGAGGAAGGTGTGCTCAACTTTAAAAATGCCAAAGGCTTCAATACCCTGTCCTTGTTTTCCAAAAGTGGGACCCCCTGCTTTTATTTCAATCAAGAAGAACAAGAACAGACCGAAGCCGTGGGCAAGAAACAATTTGCCAATATATTCCTTTCAGGATTAAAATAACAACACGTATGAGATTAGGTCCCATATATCTTTTTTTCGCCCTTTTGATCGTCGCGAGCGGCTGGCTTCTGTTGGATCAGGAAAGCCCTGAATCCTTGATATTGGGCGAATGGGAAGAAGTCGCCTGGAAATATGAAAAACTGGACCATGGTGATATGATGGGTTTTGATATCGATAAGCTACAAAAGCAGGAGATATGCAAGAACATCATCATCCATGAGGCAGAAACATGGCGTTTCAACCCTGATGGGACCCTCTCCTTTTTGGACGAGAACGAAATCAAGGAAAACCTGAAATGGAACATCAAGGGGCGCGGCCACATTTTGGAACTGCACCATAAGAACAATATCGTCGAGGACTATCAAGTAGTGGAGGTCACTGAGGATGAGCTGGTGGTCCAGTTCAATTCCGATCTACAGGTCCGTGGCATTGTAAAAATGACCTTCAAAAGAATACCAAAAAAACAATATGCTCAGAAAATATAGCAATTATAGAAGTTTTTCAGATAACCTAAAGCTTGGTGCCCTGACCGCATTTTCGGCAGGTATGGTTAACGTCATCTCCGTGATCGTTTTCTTTGCCTTTACCAGTAATGTAACGGGACACTATGCCATATTGGCCCAAGAAATTGCCAAAGGCAACTGGTACCAAGGTGCCATTGTACTCATTTGGATATTCCTCTTCTTTGCGGGCAACTTTACCTCCAACTGTCTCATCATCCACAACAACACGCCCACAGGACGCTACATGGCCCATGCCATTCCCGTGTTCCTCGAAATGGCCTGTTTGATGTTCGTTGGGATCTACCTGCAATATTTCTATACCGAGAGCCTCAAGGAGACCGAGTTTTTGGTGGCTGCCCTATTGTTTGCCATGGGCCTTCAAAATGGGTTGACCGCCAGCATATCCAACTCCAAGGTGAAGACAACCCACCTTACCGGACTGACCACCGACCTTGGGGTGGTGTTCTCCATGTTCACCAAAAAAGAATTCAGGAACGACAAAAAACTGATCCAAAAAACACAACTACTCTTGGGCATCATGTTTTCCTACATGGGCGGGGGAATCGTTTCCGGATTGCTCTACTACAGGGTCGGAAACGCCACTTTTATCGTCATAGGCCTGGTTCTGGGAGTCGTCTTGCTGTATGATTATTCCAAATTGCAGGTCACAAGGTTCGTGCAAAGGAGAAGGTCATCTTTCCAGCGAAGGTATTCCCTATATGACAAAAAGGCCTAGGCATCTTCTTTCAGAACAAATAGGTAAGTCCAAGCCCTCCATAGTAATTTCTTCCATTGGCCGGATAGAAATAACGGGGTTGATTGCCACCAAAGCCCACGGCATTGATCAATACCGATCCCGCATAGTTGGTGTCAAAAACATTATTGATCCCTACATTCAACCTGAGTTTGAAATGGTCGGTCACCTGAATGGCATATTTGGCCGACATATGGATCACCGAATAGGCATCACTGCTCTGGGTGTTGGCATCCGTCAGCGGGATATCGTCCACATATTGATGGGAAATCCCCAACACCACATCCTTGCCATAGGCAATATTCAAGCCTGAACTTATTCGCTGCTTGGGCACACCGGTCAATGGATTGCCACTGTAATCGTTGTCCCCATCCACAAAATCCACAAAACTATGGTCGTTCAAGGTGTAGGCCATAAATGGCGATAGGGTGAACATGGCAGAAAGCGGCACGGAATATTTGGCTTCGAGTTCCAACCCTCTATGTCTCGTTTTTCCTGCATTCCGACCAATATATTGGTCCTCTCCCACCCGTTGGGCCACCAATAGGTCCTTGATATGCATCAAATAGACCGTGGCATTCACCTGCAAGGACTGGTCCAACAACCAAAATTCCCCTCCCAGTTCGTAGCTTACCCCCTTCTCTTGGGAAATATCAGGATTGACGACCCCTTCAGGCGTCAAAGTCTCCTCCAAACCAGGATTGGAAAACCCACGGGCCACACTGGCAAACAGTTGTCCTTCCTGCAATTGGTAGCGAAGCTTCAGGCTCGGGGAAAGTATGGGACTGAAACTGCGCCTTGCCGACCTGTTCCCTTCCCCTGCATTGAACACGTCCCTGAAATCATAAGTGGTCTTATTGAGGTTCATCCCCACTTGGGCGGAAAATTCCTCGGTCAAATCCAGTTCAAAAGTGCCAAAAAGATTGAATTGGCTCCTAAACTCCTTGTTATCGCTCAATCTATTGCCCAAAAGGCTTCCATTCCCATCATTTTCTTCGTACAAATTTTCAAAAGTGCCCCAACTATACTCGTCCTTGTACAGTTCCCCACCCAAGGTGAAGTTTCCTCCAAGGAGAGTTCCCCTGAACACGGAGCGCAGCCCAAATCCGTTCGTGATCTCATCCAGAATGTTGAAGGGGCGTGGTTCGTAGTGGTCCAGATAGGTATGGAATACGCTTGTGCTGTTCCGCAACGAACCTTTGAATCGGTGCGAATATGTAATCCCGGCCAATGTATAGGTGTTGGCCTCATATCCCTTTGCCGCCAACCAATTGGCATCTGCCATGGTAGGGTTTTGCTCAAAATTGGTCTGGTTCAGGGAACTGGGAATCCCTGCCGTATAATCGATCATATTGAACAACAGATCCAGTTTGCCCCTATCTCCCATTTTAAGGGAAGAAGTGAGCAGGAGACCATCCCTTTCAAAAGCATTGTTCTGTCGATAGCCTTCGGTCTCGAGATGGTTGTACACCAAACTGATGTTGAAATCGTTCTCCGAATGCCTAAAGGCCAAATTGTTCTTGAACATTTCATAGGAACCGATGGAGGCAGAATTCGCCAAAAAGGTACTGCCCGCTTCGGGGGCTTTGGTATTCAGGATGATGGCCCCGCCAAGATTGGTCCCCAGAGCGGTCTCTTTCGGGCCTTTGACCACTTCAATGGCCCCCATGTTCTCCAGGTCGTAGGCCTCGATCACCGAAAACCCTGCCCCATTGGTCACGGGAATATTGTTAAAGTACAGGCGCAACTTATCCGTACCATAAGGCGTTCGGGCACCGACCCCACGAATGGTGATGCGATTGGTGTTCAATGCACCGGACAGTAGATACACCCCGGATATTTGGTTGATGGTGGCCGCAATGTCCAATGGCCCGTTGCGTTCCATCTGAGCCGTTACCAAAGTACTGGATGGGGTAATACCCGTGGTTCTCTTCTCGATACCATTCTCAATCAGGACCACTTCGGACAAAGAGGTAATCGAGTCCTTTTTTTGGTCTTGGGCGAAAAAAAACCATGGAACCGCAAGAAAAAAGCACAAAAAGGGGGATATTTTCATGTAGTTGGTTATTGATTTTCAAAAACAAATTCTGCTTTTAAATTCATTGGAGATTTCAGTGGTAAGATGATGTCAGTTCGAGTTTTTTCCAAAGGAAAAAGTATCGAGAACCAGATCTTATCAATGAAATTTGATTCTCGATACACTTTTTTTCGTTACCACTCAAAAAATCACTCGAATTGACAAATTTCAGTCAAATTGCTCTGCAAGTTTTCTCATATCTAGTGATTATTCCTCTACAAAGTTACACGACAATGGCCCAACAACCTATCACAATACCTGTTCCATCCGTTACAAATACATTATCCATTATCCATTATCGCCCTTGCGCAAAACTTCGAGCGGGGTACTACGGATCACCCCAAAACTATTGCTCACGCCCAACACCAATACCAAGAGTACAATGCTTGGAAAAATCACCACAAAGGGCACCCAAGACGGCACAAAAGTGGTGTTGAACAAAAGCCAGGACAGTGCAAGGCTGCCCAACAGGGACAAAAGTACCCCGGAAGCCGCTCCCAAAATCCCCAAAAAGGCATATTCGAAGGCAAACATCCGCAAGATCTGCGCACTTTTTGCTCCCAAGGTCTTCAACAGCGCACTCTGCCGAACGCGTAAGTGCTTGCTGTTATAAATGGCTCCCAAAAGCACGATGACCCCCACAAAAATGCTGAAGAACGACATGAAATTGATGACCCATCCCATTTTGTTCAAGATGTCCTCAATAAGGGTAAGGATGCGTTTGAGGTCCAATATGGATACATTCGGAAATTCTTGCACCAATTGCTGTTGCAAAGTGGCCGAGACCATTTCATTGGGGACCCTGGTGGTAATGACACCGAACTGTGGTGCATTTTCCAATATGCCCTTTGGGAAAACGATGGAAAAATTGGGCTGCAAACGCGTCCAATCCACCTCTCGGATACTCTTCACCTGGGTGTCCATTATCCTTCCCTGCACGTTGAAGGTGACCCCATCACCAATACCCACTCCGGCCCGTTCCGAAAAATCGGCGCTCACGGAAATGGGTACGGCCCCGGTTTCGGGAACGGTGGAAAACCATTCGCCTTCCAACAGGTTTTCAGAACCGATGATGGAGTCGCGATAGGTGACCCTGAACTCATGGCTCAGTATCCACCCGCTCACTTGGGAGGTGGAGTCCTTTCTGATTTCGTCCACGCTGACCCCTTTCAGGGATTCTACCCGCATGGTGACGATGGGAATCCGGTCGATCACGGGCAACTCCTGTTTCTGAATGGTGCCCGATACGGCATCCATCTGTTCGCGTTGCACATCCATCAGGATCATGTTCGCACTATTGGCCTTGTCCTCAATGGACGCTTTTGCCAAGAGCATATCTTTTGTAAAATAGAGGGTGCTCATCAAAAATGTGCCTATACCAATGGTCAATACCAAAGTGAGGGTCTGATTTTGTGGCCCCAACAGATTGCGCAGGCTCTGACGGGCCATAAATCCCCATCCCACCGGAAAAAACCTTCGGATAAGCTTCATCATCCCATAGGTCATTCCCGTGAGGACCAAGAAAACGAGGGCCAATCCACCCACAAATGAAAGGGAATGGAAAATGTCCCCCAGCAGCCACCAGGAAAAACAGAACACAAAAAGAACAATGCCCAAACCGACGCCCCATGATGCTTTTCTGGACCTTGCCCCGCTTTCGTCCACCACACGAAGGGTCTGCAAGGGGGAAACGTAGAGGGTGCGCATCAACGGGTAGAGCGCAAAGAGAATGGACATGGTAAGCCCCAAGGAAAGTCCCAAAAGCACACTTTGGGGCGACATGCCCACTTCAATGTCCAAAGGCAGCATGCCATCGGCCACGATGGGGAAAAGTTGCTGTATGAAATAGGCCAACACTGTTCCGATGGCCCCTCCGATCAATCCCATGGTCCCTACCTGGATAAAAAAGATGAAAAAAGTCTGCCGTTTGGTGGCCCCAAGGCATTTCAAAATGGCAATGGATTTTAGCTTTTCCTTAATATAGATGTTCATGCCGCTTGCAATGCCGACACAGCCCAGCAACAGGGCGATGAACCCTACCAGGTTCAAAAATTTCCCAAAATTGTCGTACCGTCGGCCCATCCGTCGACCCTCCGAGGCATGGGTGTCCAAGTCGGCTTCCTCGGACTCCAAAACGGGTTCCAGGGTCTCTTCGAGCAGGAACATATCCTGGTCCTGTGCGGCCTCGAAGTAGTATTTGTAGTCTATCCTGCTCCCGGTTTGGACAAGCCCGGTCGCATCAATGTATTCCAAAGGAATAATCACGGGCGGTGCTATGGCCCCAAAGACGGAGGTGTTGCCCGGAACCGAGTTCAAGATCCCACCGATGGGCAGGGTCACCTCTCCCAATTTTATACTGTCCCCTTCTTTGAGGTCCAGTTGCAGCATGGTGGTGGCATCCACAAGTGCCTGCCCACTCTTGTATTTTTTTGCAGCGGATGCAGGTTCGGTCTCCAATTCGCCATAGAACGGAAAATCGCCCTCCAGTCCCCTGACTTCCACCAATTTTGTCCCCGTATTTCCCGGAAAGGCGGCCATGGACAGAAAACTGATTTCCCTGGCCCCGGCACCGCCCAACGAATCGATGATGCCCTGCACTTTTTCATTTACCGGCTTATCACTTTCGATAACATAATCTGCTCCGACCAAGGATTTGGATTGTTGGGCAATGCTGTCCCGAAGGGTCTCGCTAAAAGCGTAGATGCTCACCACGGCGGTCACACCCAAAGCAATCGAAAAAATGAAGAGGATCAATTTGCCATAACTCGATTTCCCATCGCGCCAAGCCATCCGCATGAGCCATGACAGGTCTGCTTTTTTCATTTCCATCTTGCTCATAGGGCCATCTGCTCCATACTGCCCGACCTTAGGCGTAAACTTCGGTTGGTCTTTTGGGCCAGTTCCAAATCGTGGGTCACGATCACCAACGCCGTGCCCAACTCTTGGTTGAGCTCGAACAACAACTGTTCTATCTTGGCCCCGGTCTCCCCGTCAAGATTGCCCGTGGGCTCGTCGGCAAAAAGGATGGACGGTCTGTTGGAAAAGGCGCGGGCCAAGGCCACACGCTGTTGCTCCCCTCCCGATAATTGCGAAGGATAGTGGTGGAGCCTATCGCCCAGTCCCACTTTTTCCAGAAGTTCCTTTCCGCGTTCCAACGCCGCCCTGCCGGCCCCTTGCAGTTCCAACGGCACCACCACGTTTTCCAATGCGGTGAGCGTGGGCAACAATTGAAAATCCTGGAACACAAAACCTACGTGCCTGTTTCGGAGCAGGGCGCGCTCGTCCTCGTTCATGGAGGTGAGGTTCTGGCCACACAGCCAAATGTTCCCTGCCTGCGACACATCCAGACCCGCACATAGCCCCAACAAAGTGGTCTTCCCGCTTCCCGAAGGGCCCACAATGGCAAAGGTCTCCCCTTCGGCAATTTCAAAGGAAACCTCCTTCAGCACGGTAAGGTCTTGGTTTCCGCTCCGGTAGGTCTTATTTAGGTTTTCAACTTTTAATATCTTTGACATAACCTGCTTTTGGTTAAAACCTTCAAAATACGAAAATTGCCCATGCCCGTACAAAGCCGACACTCCGCCACGCCGTTAATCTTTTGTTATTTTTTGTGCCTATTGCTCATGGGCTGTGGGGGCAAAACGAAGGAAAAGGAACAGGATGCCGAAGCTGTTGAAACCGAGGAGACCTCTGCGGAATCCAGCGGAAAGAAAATCCTCTTTTTTGGAGATAGCCTCACTGCCGGGTATGGCTTGGAGGTGGCCGATGCCTTTCCGGCCCTCATCCAGAAAAAGGTGGATTCGCTGGGGATGGACTACCACGTAGTGAACGCCGGACTGAGCGGCGAAACGACCGCAAGCGGCAAAAACCGAATGGCATGGGTGCTGGAGGATGGTGTTTCCGTGGTGGTCCTTGAACTGGGGGCCAACGATGGGCTTCGCGGCATTCCTTTGGAAGAGACCCGAAAAAATCTTCAGGCGATGGTGGACATGATACAGGAGAAACTGCCCCAAGCGACCATTGTGCTGGCCGGCATGCAGATTCCTCCCAATATGGGCCCTGAATACACTTCGGGGTTTAGGGATATTTTCCCTGAACTGGCCGAAAAAGAGGACCTTGCCTTGATCCCCTTCCTGCTCGAAGGAGTTGCGGGCATCCCCGAACTGAACCAAGGGGACGGCATCCACCCCACCCAAAAAGGGCAACAACTGGTAGCGGAAAACGTGTGGGAGGTCTTGGCCAAACTGCTCTGAGCCTTTATCTTTTTTGTTGATTTTAAACGGTTGTACGCGATTGCACCCGTTTCCATTGCTTTAATTCCTTGTGTCGTTGGTATTTGGGATTTTTTTCTGATTTTACTGGAGGTGTTTATATAAACATGTTGGGAATAATTTAAACGGAACTTATAAAAATGAAAAAACCCCTCGAAAATTGAGAGGCTTTGTATATCTTTCACTTAATTACGTTTCTAAAAAGAAAGAGGCTTGATTAAGCATTACAGTACAAAATAAGTGAATTATTTTGTACTAGACAAATAAAAGCAAAAAAGAATATTGGAGTATCAAAAATTAGAATACTACTTATCTCAGCAAAGATTAGACCGATTTTTAATCGCTACAGAGAACTCAAAATCGAAAGCTCAAAAATTATATAGAATAAACTTGAGAGTCGCACAATCCTTTTACCCTGTTTTAAATCTATTCGAGATATTTTTTAGAAATATAGTCAACTACCAAGTTTCATCTCATTTTACCAATCCGAACTGGATAATTGCGGAAAAGAATGGATTTATGAACCATCCCTCATTAACTGGTTCAAGATTCTTTTTAAGGAATTCTGTAAATAAAGCCGAAAGAACAATTAAACGAAAAGGTGGAATTGTAACATCTGGTAAAGTCATTGCAGAACAATCTTTTGGTTTTTGGACGAGTTTGTTCGACACTCATCACTACAGGTTAATTGGAGGTGTTGTAATCCATTGCTTTCCTAACAAGCCAACTCACGTGAACAGAAGTATTTTAAACCAAAAACTAAATAGCATTAGAGAATTTAGAAATCGAGTTTATCATAACGAACCTATTTGCTTTAATGGAAACGCAATTGATTTTACAGAAGCAATTAATATCAAGAATGAGATTTATGAATTATTGGAATGGATAGACACTGACTTGACTAATTATGTGGACTATTTCAATGGAATTGATACGAAAATAAATATGATTAATAATCTATAAAAACTATTCCCAACAATAGCTAAAAGTAATTAGCTTGTTCTCGACTACCCTTCGGCTCCGCTCAGGGCAGGCTTCTAAAAATCCTATTCATTATGCATAAGCAAGACCATTGTGCTTCATTCTAACCAACCCATAACCCATGATAAAATTCTTTAGAAGAATAAGACATAAAGCCCTCACTGAGAATAAATTCGGAAAATATCTGACTTATGCCATCGGAGAGATTATTCTCGTGGTCATTGGGATTTTAATCGCTCTTCAAGTAAATAACTGGAATGAGAGCAGAAAAAATTCATTGGTTAAAAGTAGTTATACACATTCCTTAATAAATGACTTTAAAAAAGACAGTGTCGCTCTAGGTTCTTTACTAAGTCGATTGGAAAAAGACAGTATTGCATTTCGTAATTTTCAAAATCGCATTAAATTAAGTGAATCAAAGTTTGACACACTGGTCAAGATTTACCGTTCCGAATTTCCATTTTTCTATATGGGCAATTACGGCTTTAATAACACTACACTTATTAATCTTGTGGGGAACAATGAAATAAGTTATCCAAGTGACATAAGGGATGCTTTAGCATCATTAATTAAGAATCAAAAGGACTTCGAAAATATCAACTCTATTTTTGGTGAAAAATATTTCGATATACTAAATGAAAATACATATTACCTAGCGGATGATTACTTTTTTGATAGCGGAAAAGAAGTTAGGGATATAACCTGGGACAATGTGGATAAGACCCAATTTTTAAGAGACTTTGAACGTTTGGCCGATTGGAAAATGGCTTACACAGAAGTGATTTTAAATTTTGGAAGGCAAATACTTGTTAATAGTAATGAGCTGAAAGTTCAACTTGAAAAATCAGAAAACAAATAACGAAAGCACAACACTACATAACGCAATTAGTGGATTCGGCTGCGTTCTGGGCAGGCTTCTGGACATCCTCGCAACTACATATTGTCGGGCCATTGTGGTCAATTTTAAAAACCTTTTTACCAAGATCATATGACAAAAAAGAAAACAAAACGAATCATTAGGATCGCATTGTTGGTTGGAACAATCGTATCGCTGTTTTTTGTGCCATGGCTTTTGGTAAAAACGTGGATACTACCGCTACCAGACACGGTTCAGGAACAGTTGGATGAAGCAATAGGTCATGGATTTGACGGGATGATCGTCTATATAGACCAAACCGGAAAACCGCCCCAGTATTATGCTTCCGGCTGGCACAATCGGGAATCCAAAGTGCCGGCCCAACCTCAAGCCTTGTTCAAAATTGCCAGTATCAGCAAGCTATATGATGCCGTGGCTGTCACCAAATTGGTAAGTGCCGGACGCCTTTCTTTGGATAAAACCATCGCAGATTATTTACCTGAACTTGTAGGAAGAATTGAAAATGCCGATAAAATCACCTTACGATTGCTGATACAGCATAGAAGCGGACTTCCCAATTTTACGGATTCCCCGAATTTTTGGGCAGCTCCCACCCAATCCTATGAAGAAAGTCTTGCATTGATCTTGGACAAACCAGCCAACTTTGAACCTGGAAAAGACTACGAATATTGCAACACAAATTACCTGTTGATCAATAAGATAATGGATGACGCGCTAGGCTATGACAACTTTCAGTTCATCCGGGAAGAAATTCTAACACCGCTACATCTTGACCATACCTTCGGTTCACTCAATGAAGTGAACATAGATGACGTGATGAGTGGCTATCATGTAGGACACCCCCATGATCTTAAGACAGATGAACAGGGTATGCTGGCCACAGCAGAAGACGTAGGTACATTTTTGAGGGCACTGAACGATGGAACCGTATTTGAACCGGGAGAACAGGAAATATACACCTCTGTTTATGAATATGAACATGCAGGTTGGGTCCCTGGATACCAGAGTTTTGCAAAATATCATAAGGATCTTGATGCTGTCGTTGTTGCGTTCTACAGCACAACCGACCCTAAACTGTACAATTGGAATTTATCTGAAATCATCAATACCAGAATTGTCAAAATAATTAAAAGAAATAACTGACCAGAACAAAACACACATGCAAACATCTTAATATCTTAGAGTTACCCCATTCAAATAGGTAATCCACCGCAGTTTGTCATGGCAACAATGCCTTTGCGCCATTACCTCTTCCCAACCACCCTTTTTTAGAAAAATGATCCATTTCAAACTAAGACATATCGATGAGGCCCAACCGGCCGGAACGGAAGGCGACCTGCATATGAGCTGGTTTTGGTTGACCGATGGGGAACTCTGGATGGAACTATCCGGTTCCACCCTATTCGAATACTCCCCCGAAGCCTTGGCCCATTTTGGGGAGGCAAAATCCACCTATAACGATTATCCCGTCGTGCGGTTTGCGGAAGATTTTACCGCTTTGTTCAGTCGGATCAGCGAATCCCTTCCCGATGATATCTATGCCCTGACCGAAGATGTACAGGCCTTTCTGGACCATGCCCAAAAGTGGTTGGACGTGCAGGATGAGGATGTGCACAGCGATTTCTATTTTGAAGCCTATGACCCCTTGATCTCATGGAGCTACCAGAGGGCCTTGGACTCGGGACACCTCATTGGCGGGCCCCATTTCTGGTTTTTCAGGAACCTGGACAAGATCAGGATCGCTTGGGACACGGAGTTTCAGCTGGACAATGGCATCGATTTGTGGACTGCCAAAAATGGGAGCACCGAAATTCCCTACACCAGCTTTTTGGCCATGGTCAAGGATTTTGGGGAGCGGTTCTTCGCACAAATGGAAGGGCAAGTGCAATCGGCAATCCTAAAGGATTGGGGAGAAATCAACCTAGATAAAGTAAGACTGGTGGAGGAACAGCGCGAAAGGGCATCCGCTTTTTGGGAACAGTTTACACATTTGGAAAGCGACCCGCCTTCAGAAACGGATTGGCAACGGGTTCGGGAACTGAAATCCCAAATGGAAAAGGACTTCAAGACGAAAAAACCATAGCGCATAACAAATTGACTGCCGATGGATGGTAAAATCAAATACGAATGCGCGGTCCAGATGTGGAAACACGGTTCCACAGGAGGTTGGCATTTCGTCTCCCTGCCCAAAGCGGTTTCGAAGGAAATCAGGGAACACCTGAAATGGCAGGAAGAGGGCTGGGGAAGAATGAAGGCCATTGCCCAGATCGGGGAACTGAAATGGGAAACCGCCATTTGGTTCGACACCAAAAAGGACACCTATATCCTTCCCATCAAGGCCGAGATTCGGAAAAAAGGAAAGCTGCACGTGGAGGAAGACATGACTTTGCTTCTTTGGGTTTAGTCCCGGAGATCCTCGTTCCCTGCACTTTAATTCCCTGTTAGGCTGGTGTTTGGATTTTTTTTCTGATTTTTACTAAGCCCCTATATACAATTAAGTTGCCTAAATATTTAACCAAAATGAAACTTACAAATAGATTTAAGAATCTTTCTTGGAAAGAAAAATCAGTTTCATTATATACAATTTCATTAGTTACCCCAATGTTTTTTGGCCATTGGACTCTAATTGGACTATTTGGCATTTTAATTGGTTGGATTGGAATAATCGAATTTCATCCTTTTATTGGATTGCCTTGGATAGCCAACATATTGTATTTTGTTATTCTAATCTCAAAAAAATTGAATTTGAAAATAAAATTAATACTAGCAATCTTTATGTTGGTATCTGGGCTTTTTGCAATCGGAATAACAGAAGTCCCAAGAGACGAAGGTGGCGGGAGTTATGATGTGACTGTTGGGATTGGGTTCGGATTATGGATCTTAAGCTTTATATTCTTGATGTTGGAACAAATAAAATTAATGAAAAGTAAAAACGGTGGGTAACACTGACTATAATTATGTCTACCGAAGAATATAAGATGAATCAATTATTTCAAATTAGATCGATTTCTTTGCAGAACTATCCTAACGAATTATCCAAAGGCAAGATCGTAACCAAACTGTTAGTGACAATAGGAATTATTAACTAAAAATGGAAAGTACAGACGACCTTTTTAATTATCTAAAGCCAAAATTAAAAGACTCTATAAATCAAAGAGATTTGAATAATCTTTGTTTTGCGCTATTTTGTTCTACAGATATTTTACCTCAAAATCTGAAGTCCTTGAGAATAACAAAGGACGTTATATCCCAAACTTTTATGAAATTGGCTATTGCCAAAAGAGTCGACGGAAAATATACAGAAAATGATTGGGTCGACTTAATTGACAAGTCCATAAGATTAGGGAAATTACCTGATTTTGAAAAGGCTCGAACAATATTGGAAATGGAATAAAAACTGTCTGTAAAATTATACAACTACTATTCCTGAGTAACAGAAACATCATTTTAAACCCACCCACAACCCATGAAAAAAATACATTTTCAAATAGACATCAACGCATCTGCCGAGAAAGTTTACAACACCATGCTCGGTTTGGACCACATCGAAACCTACGAGCAATGGACGGCCGAATTCAATCCGACCTCCACCTATGAAGGAAGCTGGGAAAAGGGATCAAAGATCTACTTTGTGGGAACTGATGAACATGGAAAAAAGGGCGGCATGGTATCTGAAATCACAGACAATGTCCCATTCCAGTTTGTTTCCATTCGCCATTACGGAATTTTGGACGGTGAAAATGAAATTACCGAGGGTCCCGAAGTGGAAAAATGGGCTGGCTGGCTGGAAAATTATTCCTTCCATGAGCACGATGGGGTGACCACGGTGACCACAGAAAGTGACACAACCGAGGAATACCTTGATTATTTCAACACCACTTGGCCCAAGGCCCTGGACAAATTAAAGGAGCTTTCGGAAAAATAGAACGGGAACGGGTTAGGACAACAATTGACTAGGCCGAAAGAGCTTCCGTAGGCCGGAAGAAATCTTCAAGTGCTGCGTTTTTGATCGTAGCATGGTCCTTCACCAAAGAATGGGAGGGGTCAAAATTTCTTTGCAGCATGGAATATAAAGGTTCTGGCGTCTCCGTGCCAATGGTCACGGTCCCTTTGTCCGCACATACCTCAACAATGACCAAAGAAAGATAGTCCATCAAATGCTCGGCCTCTTTGATGAGGGCCATCCTCACCTGCAACTGAACGGCATATTCCAGATGTATCCGCTGTACGGGGTTCTTGCCAAAAGATTTCCAGTGAATTTCCAAGCTTGCTTTTTAAGCAAAAATAGTGCTATTGTGGAAATAAATTTACAATTCCCTTACATTAAATTAACGTATTGTAAATCAACCAGATCACTGTCCATCCTTCTCTTTCATGTAGGCATACCTTTTAAAAAGGTTAGACTTGTTCTTGCCCTCCATCTTTCGGACCTCATGGGCCAGATACTCAAAATAGTAGCCAATGGCGTTGCCCTTGCCCCTCTTGTGGTTGATATAGAACAATAGGTCCCGCCAGTAGTTGGGCACCATGGGATAGAAAAGTTCACGGGTCAGTTTTCTTCGGATGATGCGTTGCTTGTATGAAATCCCGATCTCCGTAAAAATATTGATCCACATCATCAACTTGGCAGAAAGTTGCTTGTCCCTCTCGGCAATTTCACATTTTTCCGCATCGGTTTTGTCAGAGGACATCCAATGGTCTATTTCGGCCCTGATCTGTGCCATTTCACCAGTGTTCATCCGTTCAATGTAAGAAATGGTCTTTGAGGTCATAAAATGCCGAACGGTGAGGTAGATGGTGATCGCTGCGATCAAAAAGCCACCTATGCCTGTAAGAAAGTCCATCAACTCCATACCTATATAGTATTTGATCCAACAAAAAAGCGTTGGTTGGTCGCTGAAAGTTAGGCAAAAGGAACATACGAACGGAGCTTTTCCTGTCATTGGCGCTCCACTTGGCTCACTCTTTGGAGGAATCCCTGCTCAAAGAGACCACCACTCCCAATAACAAGGCCACAGCAATGAACCCAAGGGAAAGCCATTCCGGGAAGGTGTAATGGTGTGCCAAGATGAGCTTGATACCAACAAAAATAAGGATGGCCACCAAACTGTACTTGAGGTAGCTGAACCTGTTGATCATATGGGCCAAGAAGAAATACATGGAACGGAGCCCCAAGATGGCAAAGATGTTGGAACTGAACACCAAAAAAGGATCGGAGGTAATGGCCAATATGGCCGGTACGCTGTCCAGTGCAAATAGGATATCTGTAAACTCTATCACCACCAACGCCATGAACAAGGGGGTTGCCGCAGTGATATGCTTTAGTTTCACAAAGAATTTTTGCCCCTGCATATGGGAGGTTATCGGCATCACTTTTCTGAGGTTCCTATAGATAAAGGACTTTTTGGGGTTGAATGCTTCTTCCTTGGAAAAAAGCATCCGAAAGGCGGTGATCAATAAAAAGGCCCCGAAGAGATAGGTGGCAAAACTGAACTTCTTGATGATGGCGATACCAAAAAAGATCATCAACGCCCTGAATATGATGGCCCCAAGGATGCCCCAGAACAATACCCTGTGCTGATAACGCTGCGGAATGTTGAACGAAGTAAAGATGATGGCAATGACAAAAATGTTGTCTATGCTCAAGGACAGTTCTATAAGGTAGCCCGTGATGAACTTCATGCTGGCCCCTGTGGGAGTGAGTTGGTCGGCATTTTCGATACTACCGCTGGAATACAACCAGTAGACCACCCCGGAAAAAATGAAGGACATGGTAATCCATATGGCCGTCCACATGGAAGCCTCCTTCACGCTTATGATATGTGCGTTTCTATTAAAGACACCAAGGTCCAAAGCCAAAAAAACCAATATCGCAGCAATGAAAAGCGCCCAAACCAGCATACATTCTATTTTGGGGCAAAACTAATCAATCCCCATATAACAAAGAGAGGGTCGGCAGCAAAATAAGAATCCTTTAACAGACGGAAAATCAAAAAAACGAACTGGAGATCAGGATCACGGATACAAAATCCTGTTTCTTGTGGGTCCTCAGAAAAGCATAGGCCCTTTTCATTTGGGTCTTCACCGTATTGATGGAAACCCCGTTGGATTCTGCAATCTCGGAGTAACTCTTACCCTGTACCACAAAAGAGATGAAGATTTCCTTTCTTTTGTCAGGCATTTGGTTCAGCAGATCGTAGAGCTTGCTGTTTTTCTTGGGCTTGTCCAATAGCGGCTGGGTATCTTCCCGTACCATATCGAGTTCATGCCCGATCTTTTTTACCTTTTTCTCCTTTTCAAGATACAGCAGGCTCAAGTTTTTAACAGATCGTCTAGCATAGGCCTCAAAGGATGTGGTAATGTTAAGGGTATCCCTCTTGTTCCAAATAGAAACAAAGAAATCCTGTACAATATCCTTTGCAGCATCCCTATCCTTCACTATGGAGAAAGAGACCAGACATAATAAAGCATAGTTATCTTTAAATAACTCCTCTACCTTATTGGTCATATGCTTCTGGGTTTGGGGGTTATTAGGTGACTTAAAGTTAAGGAAATATAAATTTAATGTTTGCCAAATAATGGTCGGATCATCAAAAATTAACGTTTTCAAAAAAAAAGTTTCTTCTGTCACCCTGTTCATTAAAAAAGACAACTAATAAATAAAGAAAACCATTTTCATGTCCAAAAAGGAGCAACTGCAGAAGTACTTACAAACACTGAAAACGTCAGAAAATACGGGCAATGTCCCCGATATGGGCCTTTCTGAAGCCGATAAAGAGGTGTTGGATAAAATTTTGGAAGAGGGTCTGGTCGATGAAGCCCTCGAGTTTATGGAAACATTGGATGTGGAGCAAGAGTGGGCCAATGTACAGAAACGACTACCCGGCAAAAAAGTAAGAAAACTGTCCATGCCTACCCTCCTTAAATATGCAGCTATATTTATAGGAGTGGTTTCCTTGGGAATCGCCCTTAAATTGACCTTATATCCCAATGAACAAGCTGTTTTAGAGAATACCATCACCCTCAATACCGGAGATGCCGTAAAAACCATAATGGAGGGCAAAAAGCAGTCCATTGTACTGGCCTCGGGCGAAGTAGTGGCCGTTCAGGAAGGGAACACCCTCACTTATGAAGCCGGCAAGGCAGACAGTCCCGTGTTCAACGAACTCCATGTGCCCTATGGCAAAGTGTTCACCCTTGTACTGTCCGATGGCACGGAAATACAATTGAATTCCGGCACACATATCAAATATCCCGTAAAGTTCCCTAGTAAGGGCAACAGGGAAGTGACCATGAACGGTGAGGCCTATTTTAAGGTATCCAAGGACAAAAATCATCCCTTCATCGTCAATTCCGAAGAAGTGGCCGTCCAAGTATTGGGAACAGAGTTCAATGTGACCGCCTACGAAGAGCAGAGCACCATCAACACTGTTCTGGTGGAAGGTTCCGTGAGCCTCTCCCATGCTTCCGACCCAGAAAACAAGGTATTGCTACAGCCCGGCAATAAGGGGTCTTGGAGCAAAACACAGGCAAGCATGAGCGTGGAAGAGGTGGATACCCTGCTCTATACCAGTTGGCTCAACGGGGAAATCGTGTTCCGGGACACGCCTTTTTCAGAGCTCTTGACTAAATTGGAAAGGGTCTATAATGTGAGCATCAACAACAATAACAACGGATTGGAAGGAAGGGCATTCAATGCACGCTACAACAGAAAGGTGGAAAACATCGAGGAGGTATTGGAGGCACTGAACATCATTGCCCCATTTAAATATGAGATCAAAAACAACAATGCCAACCAAATCAAAGAGATCGTAATCAACTGAACCTAAATAAATATGAACACTGAAAAAACCTCTTGCCTATGACATAGTATTTTAAAAAAATACACAAAAAAAGGGAATGTTGGCCCATTCCCTCTCTCAAACTGTGTAATAAATAACGATTCAAACTAATTTAAATCACTCAAAATTATGAAAAAAAAACCATCTAGATTTCTTTTTCTGAAGGGATTCTTGAAGAATGGTTTACCAACCAAACTGACCATTTTTCTGATTATCGCTTCAATTTTCCAGCTTCAAGCAGGACCTGGTTCCCAAGGGGACAAGCTATCCCTTGAGCTGGAAGGAGTTACCCTTGAAAGGGCCCTGGGAGAAATTGAATCCATCTCGGAGTATCGTTTCATGTACGAATACAACCAAATCCCCCTACAAAAGAAAGTCACATTACGGACGAGCAACCAAAATCTTGACGAGGTCCTTACCCTTTTGTTCAAGAGCATGCCCGTCGTATATAAAGTTCGGGGACGTCAGATCATTTTGATGAAATCCCCCAATTACCGCCCTGATCAGGGAGCTGCGGTGGAACCTGCCCCAACCCCTGTTTTGCAGAGCACGGTGACGGGAAGTGTAGTGGACAATGCAGGCATGCCTCTTTTGGGCGCGAACATTATGGTAAAGGGAACCACAGAAGGAACACAAACAGATTTTGACGGAAATTTTACCGTTGAGGCCGAAGTTGGTGCCATTCTCGTTGTTTCCTACATCGGTTTTAAAACGGCCGAAGTCCAAGTAACCGGTACTTCACCAATGACCATAACACTGGAAGAAAACTCCTCCCAATTGGATGAAGTAGTGGTCACCGCCCTAGGTATTTCCAGGGAGAAAAAATCCCTTGGATATGCCACCCAGGAACTTGATGGCGAAGAGGTGAACAGAACCCCGACCGATAACGTGGTCAACTCACTTTCCGGTAAAATTGCCGGGGTGCAGATCAAAAGGAACACCAACATGGGTGGTTCCACCAACGTGGTCATCAGGGGTAGTACATCCTTGACCGGGAACAACCAAGCGCTTTTTGTGGTCGATGGTGTACCCGTGAGCAATTCCAACTTCAATACATCATCCCAACAAAGCGGTTCCGGAGGTTTTGACTATGGCAACATGGCTTCTGACATCAACCCTAACGACATTAAATCCATCAACGTACTGAAAGGCGCTGCCGCAACAGCACTTTATGGATCTAGGGCAACAAATGGAGCCGTGATCATCACTACAAAATCTGGTGCCGGGGCAAAACAAAAGCCCACAATCACCATCAACTCCAGTATTACTTCGGGTTGGATAGACAAATCTACTTGGCCTGATTTCCAATACGAATACGGTACAGGTTACGGGGCCATTTATGGCAGTGGTGGAGATAGCTATTTTGTGGATAGAGATGCCAACGGCGATGGCGAGCTTGATTTGGTAACTCCCGCAACTGCCTATGGATCGTACGGAGCCCCTTTCGATTCAAATTTGTTGGTCTACCAATGGGATTCCTTTTATGAAGGTTCTCCCTATTATTTACAGCCCACTCCTTGGGAAGCCCCCAATAGCAAGCTGATCGATTTCTTTGAGACCCCAATAACAACGACCAATAGCATTGCCGTTGCCGGAGGTGGGGAAAAGGCCACCTACAGGATTGCCTATACCCGTTTCAGCCAAGAGGGCATCATGCCCAACAGTAATTTGAACAGGGACAACATTTCCATCAACACCTCTTTTGATGTTACCGACAAACTATCTGTAAGCGGTAGCGCCAATTACGTCTTGACGGATGCATTGGGAAGGAACCGTACCGGTAACGAGACAGGTGCCAATGCACAGAACGTGATCTCATCCATGAGAAAATATTGGGCCATGAACGTAGGGATCGACGAATTGAAGGATGCCTATTTCAACACAGGTTTGAACGTAGATCCTTTTATGGGAGGTACCATTGACAACCCTTATTGGGTCGTGTATGAAAACTACCAGAACGATTCCCGTAGCAGGGTTTTTGGAAATGTCTCCGTAAAATACAAGTTCACCGATTGGTTGAACATCGAAGGAAGGGTCTCCTTGGACACCTACTCCTTCATCCAAGAAGAAAGGAACAACAAAGGCACGGCCGGAGCTGTTGGACGATATTCCCGAAGAAACGTCAACTTTAGCGAGGAAAACTATGACCTGATGTTGAACTTCAACAAATATGTGACCGATAAATTGAATATCAGCGGAGTGCTGGGTACCAACATCAGGAGAACAGATTTAAGCTCCATCTATGCCGAGACCAACGGTGGATTGGTATTGGCCGGGCTTTATTCCCTTTCCAATTCATTGAACCTTCCTCCCGCCCCTGTGGAAAGTGTTGAAAAAGTGGGTGTGGACGGTTTTTATGGTCTGGCTTCTTTCGGATATGACAACTTGATCTATGTGGATCTCACCGGAAGGTTCGACCACTCCTCAACATTGCCTTCAGAGAACAGTACCTATTTCTACCCATCCATTTCTTCAAGTTTTGTTTTTTCCAACTTGATCGAAAAAAGCTGGTTGAGCTTTGGTAAACTTCGCCTAAACTATGCAGAAGTGGGAAGTTCCGCTCCTGCGAACAGTTTGGTGGATGTACTCAACAAACCCACTCCTTTTGGCGCAGTGCCTTTGTACGGTACCAATGCCACCAAGAACAATTCAGCATTGTTGCCCGAAACCACGGTCAGTGTGGAAGCCGGTCTGGAAATGAGATTCCTGAACAGTCGTATAGGAATGGATCTTTCGTTGTACAAGACCAATTCCAAAGATCAGATCATCCCTGTTGCCATTTCCACGGCCACGGGATATTCCTCAAAATTCGTCAATGCGGGTGAAGTGGAGAACAAAGGAATCGAAATTGCATTGGACGGGGCTATCATCCCCACCGGTGACTTTCAATGGAGGGCCAACGTGAACTGGGCCAAAAACCAAAGTGAGGTACTTTCCCTTTTCCAAGGCGGGACCAACCTACAATTGGGAAGCGTAAGTGGGGTATCCATCAACGCAACAGTGGGACAACCCTACGGGACCATAATGGGTACGGATTATATCTATCTTGATGGAAAACCCGTAATCAACCAGACCACAGGTGCCTATGAGCGTACCTCTACCTCTAACAACGTCATCGGTAATATTACCCCAGACTGGACTGCAGGTATCACCAACTCGTTCAAGTATAAAGGCTTTGACCTGAGCTTTTTGATCGATATCCAAAAAGGAGGTGACGTATTCTCAAATGACATATCCACTGGAAACAGGTCTGGTCTATATGCATGGTCCGTTGGACTCAACGATTTGGGCAATCCCATAAGAAACTCGTTGGCAGATGGTGGAGGTATCATTCTCCCAGGGGTGGCCCCGGATGGTTCCACGAACACGGTAAGGACCGCAATGGACCACTACCAGAACGCAACCGGTAGCACAAGGGCTCCGCAGGCTTATTTCATCTATGATGCCTCTTACGTGAAGCTAAGGGAAGTTGCACTCAACTACAGTTTCCCCAAAATGGCATTCATGGAAAAGCTCAGCATCCAATCGCTTAAATTGGGATTGGTAGGTTCCAACCTGTGGATCATCCACAAGAACCTTCCCTATGCCGATCCAGAAGCTGGCTTGAGCTCAGGAAACCTTCAAGGTTCACAGAATGGTGTGCTTCCGACGGTCAAAAATCTCGGTTTTAACCTTCAAGTTCAATTCTAAACCAGAAAAAAATAAATTATGAAAAACTATATTGTCATATTTCTAATAGCCCTGTTTTTTTCGTGCTCTGGAGATTTGGAGGATATGAACGTGGATGTAAAGAACGCCACCGAAGCTCCTGCGGAAAACTTCTTCAACAATGCCGTAAAAAACATGTCGGACCTATTGAGCGGCATTACCTATGGTGCAAACGGCAACCCGTTCAACACCACAAGGTTGCTGGTTCAACAGATATCATCGGTCACCTATAACGAAGGGACCACCTACTATTCCAATTTTACATGGGACAATGTTTACTTGGGTGTCTTGATCAACTTGGACCAAAGTGCCCAGGTCATCGAGGCCACTCCCCCAACCAATGCCACAGTGGCGGCCAACCAGTTGGCCATCATTGAGATCATGACGGTTTTCACCTATGCCAAACTTGTTGAATCCTTTGGCGACATCCCCTATTCCCAAGCATTGGACTATGATAACATCTCCCCTGCTTACGATGCGGACGAAGTGATCTATGAAGATCTTATTTCACGCTTGACGGCTGCTATCAACGCTTTGGATGAAGGTCAGGGTTCATGGAGCCAGGACATTCTGTACAATGGTGATGTAACCGGCTGGAAGAAGTTCGGAAGCTCGCTTTTGTTCCAAATGGGAATGAGGGTCATTGATGCCGATGCCACATTGGGAACCCAAGCCATTACAGCTGCCCTTCCCAATGTCTTCTCTTCCAATGCCGATGTGGCAGAAGTGGAGCATTTGGAATCCCAGCCCAACACGGCAGAACTATGGACCGACCTTGCTGTTGGAAACCGTAGGGACTTTGTAGGATGTGCACCTTTTGTGGATTATATGAACGCTCTGGAAGATCCTAGAAGGGCCGTATTCTTTCAAGAAGTGGATGGAACCGATGGGGTATATTTGGGATCTCCTTCAGGCCTTGCCGTAACCTATTTTGATTATTCCCGTTTCGGCACCTTGTTCTATCAGCCCACAACACCGGTAATATTCATGGATTATTCCACCGTGGAATTCCTATTGGCTGAAGCGGCAGAACGAAGCATAGGTGGGGTCACCGATGCAGCCGGTCACTACACTGAAGCCATTCGTGCCTCTTTTGACTATTATGGTCTTGCCGATAGTGCCGATGCCTACTTGGCCCACCCCGATGTGGACTATGCAACGGCCCCTGGGACCTGGGAGGAGAAAATAGGCATGCAAAAATGGGTGGCCTTGTTCAACCAAGGATTGGAGGCCTGGACAGAGTACAGAAGATTGGACTACCCCGTTCTTGAGGCTCCACCACTATCCTTTATCCCAACAGTGCCCGTAAGGTTGACCTATCCAATTTCTGAACAGACCTTGAATCAGGCCAACTACGATAGTGCTGCATCTTCCGTAGGCGGTGACCTTATGACCACAAAATTGTTTTGGGACGTCAACTGATAATGGCCATTTTACAATAACTGAAGAAACCGGGACCCGATCGGGTCCCGGTCATCAAAGATCTTGTTCGTTAGTTTGATTGATTAGCTAGGAAAAGGGCAGGGGAGCTCTCTCAATATATCTTTAATCGTTCATAATCAACTCCTGCCCTTTCTTACTATGATTCAAAAATCAAATAATTGATTTTCAATTATTTAAAATCATCACATTTATACAATTCACCATCAACCTGCACTAAAATAAACATAGATGAACATGAAAAATTACATGACCCTATTGGCTTTCCTCTTGTTTGTGCTCACTTCTACCGCCCAACAGTTGAACACGGCGATGGATTCGACTGTGACAACATACCGGGAAATCACCATTAAGGGAAAACCCGTAAAATACAAGGCCACCGCCGGAAAACAACCGGTCTGGGACGAAAAAGGAAAAATCATAGCCGGTCTTTACTTTACCTACTATGAAAGAACGGATGTGAAGGACAAATCGAAAAGGCCCTTGTTCATTTCGTTCAATGGTGGTCCTGGGGCAGCTTCCGTCTGGATGCACCTCGGATACACAGGCCCCTACAGGGTCATCGTGGATGATGAAGGTTATCCCGTGCAACCCTATGGTGTACAGGAAAATCCCCACTCCATCTTGGATGTGGCCGACATTGTGTATGTAGAACCTGTAAATACCGGTTTCTCAAGGCCCATAAGTACCATGGAGGACAGTGAAGTTGCCAAAAGGTTCTTCGGCGTCAATCAAGATATCGAATACCTGGCCGCTTGGATCAATAACTTCGTGACCCGTCAAAACCGTTGGGCCTCCCCAAAATATCTCATCGGAGAGAGTTACGGCACTCCCCGTGTATCAGGTCTCGCCCTAGAACTCCAAAACTCCCATTGGATGTACCTCAACGGGGTAATTTTGGTATCACCTACAGATTTAGGAATCGAGAGAGGAACTGTTGTGGGAGCAGCCAACCAACTCCCCTACTACGCTGCTGCTGCTTGGTTCCATAAAAAACTACCTTCCGACCTACAATCCAAAGACCTCGACGATGTTTTACCAGAGGTTGAGGCATATACCGTGAACCAACTCACCCCTATCATGTCCAAAGGAGGTTCCATCACGGATGCGGAGCGAAAAGAAGCGGCCAAGCAGATTGCCCGATATTCCGGACTGTCCGAAAAAGTGATCTTGGAGCATAACTTGAGGATTCCCGAGCAATTTTTCTGGAAAGAACTGCTCCGCGATGAAGGGTTCACCATCGGCAGACTCGATTCCAGATACTTGGGCATCGACAAAAACGATTCCGGCGAGCGCCCCGATTATGCGGCCGAAATCCGTTCCTGGCAGCACTCGTTCACCCCGGCGATAAACTATTACTTCAAAAATTTCCTCAACTATAATACCGACCTGGATTATTACATCGGTGGGCATACCCGTCCTTGGGACAGGACCAACAATACTACCGGCGATGATCTTCGCCAGGCCATGTCACAGAACCCTTACCTACACGTAATGGTACAGTCTGGCTACTATGATGGTGCTACGGATTACTTCAACTCCAAATACAACCTTTGGCAAATGGACCTTAGCGGAAAGTTGAAGGACAGGATGAGTTGGAAAGGCTACCGCAGTGGACACATGATGTACCTTCGCACCGAGGATCTGGAGTCTTCCAACGAGCATATCCGGGAATTCATCAAGCTATCCACACCAAAGGATGGACAACCTGCTCAGTATCTAAGAAAAACCAAATAATAATCGAATGAAAGTGTACAGATTTTTTGCAATCGCCATCGTATGGATCGCTTTTAGCTATCCGATGCAGGCACAACAATTGAACACCGATATGGATTCCACGGTCACCACTTCAGGGCAGGTGACCATCAAAGGGGTCCCGGTAAAATATACCGCAACCACAGGAAAATTGCCTGTTTGGGACGAAAAAGGAAAAATCATAGCCGGACTCTTTTTCACGTACTATGAAAGGACCGGGATTACAGACAGATCCAAAAGACCATTGGTCATTTCCTTCAATGGTGGGCCCGGTTCTGCATCGGTCTGGATGCACATTGCCTACACAGGCCCCAAGATATTGGCAATTGACGACGAAGGCTATCCCGTACAGCCCTATGGCATCAAGGACAACCCTAACTCCATCTTGGATGTGGCCGACATTGTCTATGTGAACCCAGTGAACACAGGATATTCCAGGGCCATTGACGAGATGGACGACAAGACCAAGGCGAAAAACTTTTTTGGGGTAAAACAGGACATTGAGTATTTGGCCACCTGGATCAATACTTTTGTTACCCGCTACGACCGTTGGACCTCACCCAAGTTCCTCATCGGGGAAAGTTACGGCACACCAAGGGTTTCCGGGCTTTCATTGGAACTTCAAAATTCCCACTGGATGTACCTCAACGGGGTCATTTTGGTGTCCCCAACAACTTTGGGCATTGAAAGGGGCACTGCGCCGGAAGCAGCGAACTTCTTGCCCTACTATACCGCTGCCGCTTGGTTCCACAAAAAATTGCCCTCCGACCTGCAATCCAAAGATTTGGTAGACGTGCTTCCTGAAGTGGAGAAATATACCATAGACGAACTCACCCCGGCCATATCCAAGGGAGGATTTCTTCCTGAAGCCGAAAAGAAACAAGTTGCCGCTAAAATTGCGAGGTACACTGGACTATCGGAGAAAGTGATCTTGGAGCACAACCTACGCATTCCCAAAACTTTCTTCTGGAAAGAGTTGCTACGTGATGAAGGCTTCAACATCGGCAGACTGGATTCCAGGTATTTGGGCATCGACAAAGAAGCTACCGGAAGCCGACCTGATTACGCTGCAGAACTCACCAGTTGGTTGCATTCCTTTACCCCTGCAATGAATTTCTATGCCAAAAACCATTTGAAATACGAAACCGACCTCAAATACAACATGTTCGGCCCGGTTCGTCCTTGGGACAGTAGCAACAACACCACTGGCTATGACCTAAGACAGGCCATGGCACAGAACCCCTATCTGAATGTTTTGGTACAGGCCGGATATTACGATGGTGGAACGGACTATTTCAACTCCAAGTATAACCTATGGCAAATGGACCCCAGTGGAAAATTGCGCGACCGTATGGACTGGAAAGGTTACAGAAGCGGACATATGATGTACCTCAGGAAAGAAGACCTCAAAACCGCCAATGACGATTTGAGGGAATTTATCAGCAAATCCCTTCCTGCCGAAGGTGTTCCTGCGCAATACAAAAGATAAAACCAACCAACCTTGACCAGCAGACTTCCCCCAACTCAATGGTCCGCTGGTTTCTTTAAAATAGATTTCAAACAATTAAGAATGATCAAAATGAAGATTTCAAAATTCAGTCTCTTGTTCGCATTTTGCCTACTGGTCCAAAATGGGTTCTCCCAAATAGAAAAGGCACCGGCCAGAAGCGAAGGCGAAGGTCCCTGGAACCAGCTCATTATCAGGGGCGCCACCCTGATCAATGGTACGTTGGCCCCGCCACAGGGCCCAGTGGACATTGTGGTGGAGAACAACAAAATTACGGAAGTGAGGGTCGTTGGTTATCCGGGTGTACCCATCAACCCCAATAGACGTCCAGCACTCAAACCTGGCGGCAAGGAACTGAATGCAGAAGGAATGTACATCATGCCCGGGTTTGTGGACACTCACGCCCACATTGGTGGTACATCACAGGGAACATCTGCCGAATATGTATTCAAACTCTGGATGGGACACGGCATCACCACCATTGCAGATCCTGCCTCGGGCAATGGGATAGCGTGGACCTTGGAACACAAACAGAAAAGTAATAAGAATGAAATAACGGCCCCAAGAATATTGGCCTACACCGCTTTTGGCAGCAAGCTGGAAGGTGGCTCGGGAAGGGCAGACATTTCCACTCCGGAAGAAGCAGTGGAATGGGTGCGTTTAAACGCAAAAAAAGGCGCGGACGGCATCAAATTCTTTGGTGCCGAGCCAGAAGTGATGGCCGCAGCCCTCAAAGAAAACAAAAACTTGGGCCTACGGTCCAAAATGCACCATGCCCAGGTCTATGTGGGCAGATGGAACGTACTCCACAGTGCCAGGGCTGGTCTTACCGCCATGGAGCACTGGTATGGCCTACCTGAGGCATTGTTCGAAGACAGAACGGTACAGAACTACTCTTTGGACTATAACTATCAAAACGAGCAGGATCGTTTTGGGGAAGCTGGTATACTTTGGGAACAAGCCGCCAAACCCCATTCTGAAAAGTGGAACGCCGTAATGAACGAACTCCTTGATCTGGACTTCACACTTTCGCCCACTATGGTCATTTATGAAGCCAACAGGGACCTGTCTCGGGCCATGCGTGCTGAATGGCATGAGGAATACACGTTACCAAGCCTTTGGGAGTTCTATTCACCCAGCAGACAATCGCATGGTTCATACTGGCACTACTGGGGCACTGAGCTCGAAATTGATTGGAAAAAGAACTACGAGCTTTGGATGGCTTTCATCAATGAGTATAAAAACAGGGGTGGTAGGGTTACCGTCGGCACTGATGCCGGATTCATCTATGAACTCTACGGTTTTTCATATGCCCGCGAAATGGAACTTTTGAGGGAAGCTGGATTCCATCCTTTGGAAATCATCAAGGCTGCCACGTTGAACGGTGCCGAATCCTTGGGCATGGATGATAAAATTGGAACGGTCGCCGTTGGCAAATTGGCCGATTTTGTGATCACGGAAGAAAATCCATTGGTCAACCTCAAGACGCTTTATGGAACGGGAGCCATCAAACTGATGGATGACAATTCGATCCAAAGGGTGGGCGGTGTAAAATACACCATCAAGGACGGGATCATTTATGATGCCAAACAACTTTTGGAAGATGTAAAGGAAATGGTGAAAAAAGAAAAGGAAAAGACCAATTACAAAATCTTGCAACCAGGAATAAAGGGCTAAAATAGATTGTTGAAACATGAGTTGTTTTATAGTAAATTAGGTTAGTGTGCCCTTTTATGTATCGTGGCGAACCATACCATCGCCACGATACTTTCTTCATTCATAACTGCCTGTACCAAGGCAAATCAACTTAAAAATTAGATCTGTACCACCTATTTTGGGTTTTGGCCCGTTTTCGTATTTGATAGGGCAAAATCTGTGGGTGTCAACAAACGCGAAATCATCATGGCGGACACTATAAATTTCAATAACACCCAAATCGCTTTCGGCTCCAAGACCAAAAAAGAACTCCTGAAGGCCAAATTTCTTTTTGGAATGCTGGAATATGGGTGGCTCACCCGTATGGCAAAACCCTTGCTCAACATTGCCTTTAAAAGCAGGCTCCCTATTGACCCCATCATCAAAAAAACCATTTTTTCCCAATTCTGTGGGGGAGAAAGTCTTGTGGAATGCAAAACAAAGATAGATGGACTGTATGATGACGGGGGCATCATGTCCATTTTAGACTATTCGGTGGAAGGTGCCGAAAATGAAGAGAGTTTTGACCAAACTTTGGAAACCTTGCTAAAAATCTGCCAGTTTTCAGAGTTTCAGAAACAGGTTCCCTTCTTGGTGTTCAAACCCTCTGGTTTAGGAAATCTTGAACTCTTCCAAAAAGTATCAGACGGTGACCCTTTGGATGCAACAGAAATGGAAAAATGGGACAAGGTGAGGAACCGTTTTGAAAAGATATGTCAATCTGTGGCCAAAACAGATAACTTGAAGATCATGGTCGATGCCGAGGAATCTTGGTGCCATGCCGCCATTGACGGGCTTGCCGAAGAGATGATGGTAAAATACAATACCCAACGAACGGTCATATTCACCACCGTACAACTCTATTTGAGCAAAAAATACGACTATTTGAAGTGGCTAAAACGTCTCGCCGAACAACACCATATCAAGATTGGGGTAAAATTGGTTCGGGGCGCCTATATGGAAAAAGAACGGGACAGAGCCCTTGAGCATGGGTATGAAAGTCCGGTCTGTGAAGACAAGTCCAGTACCGACCAAAATTTTAACAACGGAGGCAATTTTGTCCTGGAAAATCTTGATGTATTTGACCTTTTTCTAGGAACCCACAACGAATTGAGCTGTCTCCAATTGGTTAAAAAACTTGAGGAACGAAACATTTCCAATTCCGATAGACGCATTTGGTTCGGACAACTCTATGGCATGAGTGACAATATCAGCTACAATCTGGCCGAGCAGGGTTATAACGTGGCGAAGTATGTCCCTTTTGGCCCGGTTCGGGACGTGATGCCTTATCTGATTAGGCGTGCCGAGGAAAACTCCTCTGTCGGCTCCCAATCCTCGAGGGAAATGGAACTCATCAAAAAAGAACTGCTCAGAAGAAAGAATCTGGAATAACCAACACAACAACCATCCAAAAAGGCCCTGAATCAGGGCCTTTTGTATTCATCTTAAATTGTGGAATCCATCAAAATACTTTTTCAAGAGCATTGCTCACCTTGGCCCACCCTGTTTCGTTGGCGCGCAGTTTGGACCTTTCCTGCTCAATGTGCACAAACCTTCCGGTGGTGTTGGTAGCCTCAACGCTACAAGGATTGGGCGAACCATTGATATATCGTCCTTGGGTATTGTCAAATGCCGCATAGCGGGTCCAATTCAAATTGATATGCGGTATTTTGAAGGTCAAACTATTATCTTCCTGTAATAATGCATCCCTTAGCATGGCCACATAATCCGTTTGCGGGGTCTTGTTTGTCCCATTGCTGATGATTAAAGAAGGATCGGACGGCTCCTTATCAAAGCCGTGCAATTGCACAAAGACGCTGTTGGGCAGGGCATCGTACATCATTTCCGTAGTTTTCTGGAACATGGAGTTCACATTATGGGGCACGTCCGACACCCGATATGCCTGATAGTTGGTACTGCAGGCACTTGTGGTTCCAGAGCAGGGCGCTGGTTCTTCCCTATTGCATCGGTGCGCTCCACTGATGAAAAGTGCTTTGGGCACATTTTGTCTAAAAATATAAGCCGCTTGGTAACCTGTGTTCTGATCATGGAGCACATGTGGGGCCGCCAGTACGAGGTTTTCTCTTTTTGGGGTCTTGCTGAATACGAAAGTGCCCCAATAATTGCTCCTTATGGAAAATTCCTTAAGAACATAAAAAACTTGGTTGGGACTGGAAAACGTATCCGTGAACTCCACTACCTGATAGTTGAGATAGACCGCCTGCTCCACGGCTTCGGGGATGTTGTCATCCAAAAGGGCATCGATGATCAGCTCCCATTGTTTCATGTCGTTCTCGGTCGGTACTTTGTAATTATTGCCCGAAAAGCCTGGTACATTATCCACAAAACCTCTCAAATAAGTCTCAATGTTCCCAGAATCGTGGCGGAGTTCTGCCTCCAGTTTGTCCACTGTGGATATGTTCAGGGGCTCGCTGAGCTCCGAAGAGTTACCGGCCGCATCATTGGCCTGTACCTGAAACGAGTACATTTTTCCAGGCTCCAGACCAGATATTGCATAGGAAGCTTTGCCCGAACCCACCAAAAACTTGTTGTCCAGGTAGAGGGAATAGTTCTTCACCTTTACATTGTCCGTAGCCGGCTCCCAATAGAGGTAGAGGGAATTCTGGGTAATCTCCTCGGCAATCAACCCTGTGGGCTTGGACGGTGCTTGCGCATCGGGGGCCGGGGTTTCTTCTCCTTCGCTCCCTGACGAACAGGCTATAGCGGCGACCAACACGAGAAAGGCCACTGCTCTTTGTAGGTAGATGTGGTAAGATTTGGTTTTCATATTATTCTTTTTTTAATGTTCTTCCATTCAATTCTCCGTTATATGTTCCTTTTTCCACCGATAGTTTTCCATTGATGAGGCTATACTGCAACCCAATGGAAAGTTGAAAAGGATCCTGATAATCAGCTTTGTCGCCAAAAGTGTTTTGGTCAAAAATGATGATATCGGCATAGTATCCTTCCTGGATTTTACCTCTTTTGGGGATTCCAAGAAGGTCTGCGGTGCGTGAGGTGCTACCGTTGATGAAATCAGCCAACTTGATTACCCCGTTTTTCACATACTCCTTGTACTTCCTTGGAAATGTGCCATATTTTCTGGGGTGTCCCGTGTTGCCATCCGAACTAGTCACCACCCAATGTTGCTGCATAAAGTTTTTGATGTCATATGGTGACATACTGAAGGAAGCCACCCTCGCATACCCTTTGTCAAGGATTTCAAAAACAGCTTCATTGGCATCCAATCCCATCTCCTGTGCTATCTCTTGGAGCGTTTTCCCCTCAAATTCCTTGTGGTCCGCGTTAACGATCAAGAGATTTTCAGGACCACCCCGTTGGTCAATATTCATATTTACCTCTTCCAATATTTGGGGCTTCAATCGAGCATCCCCATACCGCATGAACAAGGAGTCCCTTCCCCCACTTTCCGCCCAGCGTGGCACAACGGCCGCTTTAAGGCCGGTGGCCGATGCCTCATAAGGATATTGATTGGCCGTTACCCTCACTCCTCTTTTCCGGGCTTCTTCAATGATCGTGATCAAGGAATCGCTCTGTTTCCAAACTTGTTTTCCCAAACATTTGATGTGCGATATGTGCACAGGCAAATCTGCTGCTTCACCAATGGCGATCGCTTCTTTGACTGCAGCCACCAAGCCAATGGAATAGGCTCCCTCGTCCCGCAAGTGCGTGTCATAAATGCCATGGTTTTGCCTCACAACTTTTGCCAGCTCAATCACTTCTTCGGTACTGGCATAACTTCCCGGCGCATAGAACAATCCCGTGGACATGCCCAAGGCTCCGGCATCCATTTCTTGTTGCACCAGTTCCATCATTTTCAGGACCTCCACATCGGTGGCTTCCCTATCACTTTGGCCCATCACTTTTTCCCTGATGGTTCCCTGTCCCACCAAAAAAGCCACATTGGTACCGATACCATTCTTTTTGTACAACTCTTCATATTTCGCCAAAGGGTAATCACTACTACCATCGTTACCCACGACCACTGTGGTGACCCCCTGGAACAAAAAGGGGTTATTGTGGGATTCTTCAGGATTTTTCAAATCCCTGTCGGCATGGGTATGGGGATCTATAAATCCCGGTGATACGACCATCCCTTTTGCATCAATGACCCTATTCGCCAAAAAATCAAAGTGTTTTCCATTACCAACATAGGCAATCTTGTCCCCAACCACCCCTATGGTCAGCATATTGGGAATGGAATCGACTCCATTGTACACCGTTCCGTTCTTGATGAGAATATCCACTTCAATCCTACCCTTTTTGCAGGAAGCCAGACCTAGGAACAGGGTCAAAAGAATGACAATCTTGTACTTCATGGTTTATGTAAATTTTTGATACTCATTAATCTACTCCATTTTAGGGACCGCTCTTGGGCTTTTAGTCCTCTTCGGGTTCGTAAACGATGATGTTGTCCAGGTCAAAGAATTCCGGAGTGGCCCCAGACTGTATCTGGATGACCAATTGGTAGGACCGTATGCCCTTGAGAAACCCACTATTGACCTCTTGCCACCTTCCTGCCAAGGTTTCCACATCATTATTGTAGATACTGATCAATTCCAAGACATCATTGCCCTCATCGGTGGTTATATTGGCATAGGCATGGATTCCATCCAGTTCTTCCCAACTGGTATCCCCCAAGAAGACCTGGAACGAAATGCCTGAATTGTTCTGCCCCTCCGGAACCTCAACGGTATCAAAAGTGATCCTGATGGCCCCGTCCGCATCTTCAGAATGAAAGCCTTGGACACCATCCGGATAGGATTCAAAGCTTTCCAACAAAGCAGTGACCCCTATTCGCTCTTCAGAAAATCCCAGGCTGCTCTCACTGATGTTGGTAATGGCGATGTACTCGGAATCGAATCCAAGTTCATCATCCGCACCTGTGCCCTTCGCCACATAATCCACATATGGCGGGTTATCTCCATTGATGAGGTCCAACGTTTCGTCAGCGGCCCCATTCCTGACATACACGGCATCATCCGGGCCCACGGGCACTTCCTCAAAAGAGGTTCCCCTTATTTTTCTGCCCGGAGGTTGGTAAAAACTCATGGAAAACTCCATCGCATTATGTTGTCCGGGATATTTCAATCGGTCCGTGGTATCCCCTCCCTGATTGATGTTGTTGAAATCAAAATCGGGGGAGCGGCCATCAAAAACACCATCCGGGGTGGTGACCTTGGCCACAAAACTGATCCTATCCGAAAGACTGATATCATCTGCCGTCAAGTTGAAGGATTCCAGAATCTCAGCAATAGTGAACTGTAAAGTAGCTGGAAAGCTGCTCGTCTGGAACACATTTTCCAACACAACATCGCCATGCATCATGGTCAGGGTATAGCCGGTGGCATTCCCATTGGGATCGGACAAGGTGGCACTGAATACCTCGGTGTCCAGTTTCAAAATATTGAAACTCAGGTCCGGTTCTTCCGTAAAAACAATGTAACCTCCTCGGTCGGTGATATCCTGAAACGTATTGAATTCGTTGGCACAGCCAAAGATCAACAGCAAAATGGTCAAAAATTTTATGCTTCTCCTCATGACAGTCTTTTTATGTTATTTGATGAACCCTGCGGGGTTGGTGTCCCAAAAGACCCGTTCGGAATTCTGTTTCTGTTTGATGGATCTATTGATTTCCACAGCATTGGCGGAATATGGAAAACTTCGGGGAAAGCTTATGTCCCCATTGATGGGTTCCTGTATATTGGATGGGTATCCTGTCCTTCGATAGGCGTTATAGGCTTCCACAGAATTTCCGAATGCGGCCAAATAGTATTCGGTAATAATGATATCCAACTTTTCCTCATCAGTGGCTGCATTGCCATAATTGGCCATGACCTCGGCCACATAGTCATCCACATCGGTATCCTTGGCCTCATAATCAGAGTTGACGTTGCCAAATCCAAGCACCTTTTCCATGGAATCCCTAATGGCTTCTTCCAACAGAAGTGCTGGGTCCCCGTTGGCTCCAAGGGTAAGGGCTGCCTCGGCCATCAGAAACTTTACGTAGGATGATGTGAGCAGAGGTAAAATACCCGCTCCCTCCAAATGGGCAGAGGTAGTGGATGCTCTCAGGAACTGGTCCTCATCAAACGTTCCACCTCCTGGATAGATTCCATAAACGGCTCTTTTGGCGTTATCGCCATAACCTGTTCGGCTCTCACCATGGTCCAACCCTCTGTAATATTCCCCCACATAGCAATAATCCACATTCGATTCGTTTGCGCAGGTGGCGTATGGTGGAATACTAAAAGGATCTTCGTCGGCCTGTCGGTACAGGTAATAGCGAAGCCGGGGATCCCTTATGGTCTTGGAATCCTTGAGCATGTACATAAAATAATTGCCCATATACTGACCAATATCACTGACATAGGCCCTTTGAAAATAGCGGTGTCTGCTTTCTGGTTGGATCACAGTGGAATAGGTATATTGAAAATCTTCCGCTTGGGTATCTATCAAATCCTCCTCCAAGAGCTTATTGATCTCTGTTGCCACATTGCCAATGCCCAATTTTGAGCTGGTCAACTTCGTCTGCACCAATATTCGCAACTTTAGGGTGTTTGCAAACGCTTTCCATTTGTCCTTGTCGCTATTGTAAAAAAGATCTGTTGAAAAATTGAAGTTGGAAGCTTCAATATCCAATAGGGCCTGATCAATATCCGCCAATACACTTCGATAGATGTCGTCCCCATCATCCAACCTTGGGTTGGGATATTCGGATGGGTTGACGGCTTCCGTATAGGGCATGTTGCCCACATAGTCCACCATGGTGATGGTCAAATAGCCCATGAGCAACTTGTTTATGGCGTTGTGAAACAGTAAACTTTCATCTTCCGCAGCCAATGCCTCAATGGTCCTAGAGTTGTTGAGGGCCTCATAATAGCTTTCCCATTCCGCATCAAGAACATCCACGGAGACCACATCCCTGTAATTGTCGGTCATGGCCTCATAGCGCATTACATCATCCGTATTCAGGATCATCAAACCCATAAAGTACTGGAACTGGTACTGGATCTCATTCAACAGGTATTCGGGATCGGCACTATCCGGGGTAAGGAAATTGGGGTTTTCCTGCAGGTCAAAATTTGATATTTCACAGCCAAAAAAAAGCATAGAGGCCGATAGCATCACACCAAATCGTTTTATTGTTCTTTGCATTTTGATACTTTTTGATTCGTTAAAATGTTACCGATACTCCAAAAGCGAACCTCTTTGTGGAAGGGACCGTGCTGTCCCCTTCCAATCCATCACTCTCTGGGTCGTAGTTCACATACTTCGGGAAATTGGGGGCACGGTACCAGAGGTTCCTGCCCGAAAGGGTAAAATCGATCCGCTGAAATGGGAGCCGTTCCCCTTTTTTAGGGCTAAGGGTATATCCGAGGGCAACTTCCCTCAAACGGAATATGGAGGTGTCCCACATGGCCAGATCATTGGCGTTGTAATAATTGGAAAAGCCGACCCTTCCGCTATTGAGCTGAATGGTGTTGGGTATCTGGTCGCCATTCGCATCCAACAAAATCTCGCCCGTACCATCATCGGCCAAATAACCAGGAATGATAAAGGAGCCATCCCGATCTTCAGTCTCCTTGGCCACACCACGTTGCAACATATTTGCCACACTACTGGAATAGATTTCTCCGCCATGGGTGTACTCCATTTGTGCTGATATCGAAAACTTCTTGATTCCTATAGCGTTGATGGTCGTCAACCGCCAATCTGGATTAGGGTCTCCGATCACCTTGGTCACCAAACCAATATCACTGCTCGTGATCACTTCCCCAACACGGGTTGACGAACCATTGCCACTGATCAGCAGGTTGCCATTTTCGTCCCGAAGGGCATAGTCTCCCTTAATGACCCCAAAGGGTTGGCCTTCAACCGCGAACCGATCTTCAGTGATATTGATATCTGCCCGTGTGGGCGTGGTCTCCACCACAAGCGATTCATCTGCCGTAAAAATATTCCGAAGGTTCCAGCGGAAATTGTCCCCTCTGAAAATATCGACCCCCAAATCCACTTCCACGCCTTCGTTGTCTATCCGCCCCAGATTGATGTACTGGTCGTCATAACCTGTGGAGGGCGCCAATGGGGACTCCACAATCTGGTCCTTGGAGACTCGCATATAGGCAGAAGCTTCCAGAGTGACCCTGTTATGGAACAGCTTGGCTTCCATACCTACTTCCACTTCCTTATGAAGCTCTGGTTTGAGGTTCAAATTGGCATATCGGGTACTGTATCTATTGGTGACAGGGTATGTACCATCGGCCACTGCAAACCTCAACGGGTCTATGATCAAGGTACTCCTGGTCCTGTAGGGTGCCGGAAAACCCGATGATGTGGCATAGGCGTATCTGAATTTCAAATAATTGATCGTACTTCCTCCAAAATTGAGGGCGGAAGTAGGAATGAATGAAAAGGATGCACCGGGATAGAACAAGGACCGATTGTCCAATTCCACAGTACTGCCCCAATCGTTCCTACCCGAAAATGTGGCATACAGGTAATTTTTGTAAGCAAATTGAAGTTGGGCAAAAGCACCTGCCAAATTCTCTTCTGTGTGGGTGTAGCTGGCTTCGGTCGTGGTAAAGTTGCTCGGTCTGAGGAATCCGTACACAATCTGTCCGTCCGAACTGGTGGAGTTCCCGGTATAGCGCGTCAACTGGGAATTCATACCCAATTGGGCCTCCAAATTGAAGTTCTTGAAGAGGTCCTTATTATATCCAAGTAAAGCTGTTTGGTTGATGATGACCTCCTTGCTGTCCCCAAGATTCAAATAGCCATACCTAAAGCTATCGTCACTATATCCCCCCTTGTTGGAGTAATCAAAGCCCATATAGGTCTCGCTGTCAAAACCCACACGGTAGGTCAGGTTGAGCCCGTCCGTGATCTGATAGTCGGCGGCAACATTGCCGAAGACCCTTACCTTATCATCATAATTCCCCGAGTTATGCAGTATCCAAAGGGGATTGGTATCATTCCTGTAATAGACCGATTCGCCCGTCAACGGGTTCTGGTAGGGCAGTTCCGTAAGGTCGATCCATCGGGGAAGGTGATAGACCACACTAAAAATGCTTTCATCATTGACGAGATTCACCTTTCGGGTGGAATAGCCTATATTTGCCGACACATTGAGTTTCTCAGTGAGTTGGGCCTTTCCCCCTACACTCAGGTTGAAACGTTTGAGGTCATTGTGTTCTATGATCCCTTGTTCATCGGCATAGCCTGCCGATAGGTTGAAACCTACTTTTTCCTTCGATGCTGCAAAAGTGAAGGAATGGGTGGTTCCGATGCCCATCCTAAAAATATTCCGCACATTGTCCGGCTTTGCCGCTATTTGAATTGTGGCATCTTGAAATTCCGGAAAGATGTTTCCCAAAGATGCATACGGATGGGCCACTTCCCCCAAAGTGGAGAAGGCAGGGCCAAAGTTAGAAACGATTGTGGGATCGAACTGCACCCCTTCCAATCCATTGGAATAGGTATTCTGGAATTCGGGGAGTTGGGATACCGTATTGGAGTAAACCGTTGTGGAGTAAGATGCGGTTGTCCTGACCTCTCCCGTGCGGGCCGACCCACTCTTGGTCTGAATCAGGATGACCCCGTTCCGTCCCTCGCTCCCATAGAGTACCGAGGCATTGAAACCTTTTAAGATACTGATGCTTTCGATATCATTGGGGTCGATATCGCGCAGCAGCCCGTTGAAGGGCACATTGTTTACCACAATGAGCGGAGCGTTGGACCCTGTCAAAGAGACATTTCCCCGTATCCTGATTTCCGAAGAGGAACCCGTTTGCCCATCCGCCGGAGTGATGCTCACCCCCGCTACCTTTCCTTGCAGGGCTCTGGCCATATCTGCTTCGGGCCGTTTTTCGACCTCATCAGGCCGTACATTGGCAATGGCATATCCCAGGGCTTTTTTCGACTTCTTTATCCCCTGTGCGGTGACCACCACCTCTTGAAGTACTTCGGCATTTTCTTCCAATGTGATGTTCACGACGGTCTGTGTCCCCACTTGAATTTCTTTGGTGAGATAGCCCACATAGCTGAACTGTAGCACATCCTGTCCATCCCGTAGTGTTATGGTATAGTTGCCATCAAAGTCCGTGGTAGTGCCCACCGTGGTTCCTTTCAGGATCACACTGGCCCCCGGGAGTGGCCCACTGGCATCTGTGACGGTACCGGTTATCTGCTTTTGCGCGTGTACCATTCCTCCAAAAAACAGCAGGATGCATAAACATATCATCTGGGTTTTGGCCATAATCAAGCTAGTTTAAATTAGTATTAGAGCATAAAATTTTCATCATTTCCTGTGCAGAGACCCTGCCTATGGTCCTTATCCGGTCCCTTGGAGTGTTGTCCCCTATTTCATAAGTGATCCCAACGGCCCCGTGCCGCTTTAAAAACCAGCCTTTCGAAACTGGCTTTGTGCTGTTTCCCGAAGATTCATTGACCTTGTAATGGGGTATGTTTTCCTCCAAGGCGGAGAACCAATTCTTTTCAAAATGCGGAAGTATGCTACCTTCTTGGGAGGTGTTGGTGTAAAAAACATCTTTATAGGTGGAATGGAAATCCAGCCCCAAAAGCAGTCTTGCCCCATCCTTTTTCAATTGCTCTTCTATAAATTTCACAGCTTGACGGATTTCAGGCTGACGATACTTGGACCAATCCCTGTTGGTATCCACCCCACCTGCATTGTGACGCCAATGGCCAAGATCCACCCCATCCGGGTTCAACATGGGAAAAGCCAGCACCCGATGGGTATTCAAGAATGCTTTGGACAATGCTGAATCGTCCAGTACAGTTTCCAAAAAGGCCTTGAATGCAAAAAATCCGGTGACTTCCGGGGGGTGTTGGCGCGTTAGAAGTACAATGATGGGTTTGTTCGCCTTCCCGCCGTGATACATGTCCAAAACAGGAAGTTCCCTACCCATTTTAGAGGTTCCGTAAATGTATGTCCTCACATATCCCTTATCCGAAGACAAGCCATGATACCATTCTTTTACCTGTTCCGAAGTTTGCAGTTCTTGTGCCGCAATGAGAGTCGGTTCTTCATCCAATAAAAGTTCGAGCGTGACCAATGAATCCATTATAAAAATCTTTGCAGGATCCAAGGCTTCCCATTTTCCAACTGGTTTCTTCACTTTTGGGACGTATCGGTGTGGATGATCCTTGGGGTATTCCAAGGAGACATATATTTTTTGGGGATGATGGGATGCTATTTTAAAAGCGTAGTAAGGGCTGCTGTTGATGGGTTCGTTTTCCGGCCTGATAATGGCCTTGATGGTACTGTCGTTCAATTTTTCAATCCCGTTCAGACGGGCACCATCAAACGTATTGTCCACAACAAGACCGAGGTCTTCCTGTAAATAAACTTGCCTTTCCTGAAATGTGATCTGCTTGTCGGAGGTATCGACCGGGGTTTCAAAATCAACTGTACGGAGACCTGAACAACTGATCAGAAATCCTGCACTACAAAAGAAAATCGGCAAAGTTCTAATGATAGGATTTGGGACTTTCATTGTGAACTTTCTGTTAAAAACCAGAAAATTAAAGGATAAACTTCTACCTTCCACCTACCAATTCTTATCGGAAAGGGCATACCAATTATGCATTTCAATATTAAAGGCATTTTAATACGAAATGGCTTAAGCTTGAATGTCAACCTCCAACCTCAAATTTATATAAGTCTATACGACGCGCTCAAGAAAGCCATCCTCACGAGGTCCTTGGAACCAGGTTCCAAGCTTCCTCCCTCTCGGATTTTGGCAAAAGATCTTGCCATATCACGCAGCACGGTCCTGAAGGCCATGGATCTATTGCTTGTGGAACGCTACATCGATTCCGTCAAAGGGTCCGGGTACTATGTGCTGTCTCCCAAGGACAAAAAGTTGAGGCTCAATTTTACCCTAGAAGACAAAAAGGGCAACTACCCGTCACTTTCCGGTAAGGGAAAAGCCTTCTCGCAAAACATAGATTGGTATGGCGAAAGTGCCGAAAAAGGGATTGCCTTCCGGCCCGGCCTCCCCCCTTTGGATATATTCCCTGTACAGTTATGGAAAAAGTTGATAGGGGATTATTGGAGATATGTCACCCCATCCGAGCTTTCCTATTCCAGTACCATTGGCCTGCAATGCCTACGGGAAAACCTGGCCAAATATCTGAGGGTGTACCGTGACATCGACTGTGACCCCGACCAGATCATCGTTACCTCTGGATCACTGCACTCCCTTTACCTTGTGTCCAACGTGTTGCTGGAAACCGATGATGAGGTAGTGGTGGAAAACCCGACCTATCCCATGGCCCATGCCCTTTTTAAAAGTCTGGGGGCCAAAATATGTGCTACCGATGTGGACGACCAAGGCCTACGTATCCAGCACACCTACTGCCAATCCCCAAAATTTGTCTATACCACTCCCTCCAGCCAGTATCCCACTGGCATAAAGATGAGCATGGAACGGCGAAAGGAACTTTTGAAATGGGCTTCGGAAAAAGAGACCTTCATTGTGGAGGATGACTATAACCACGAGTTCAGCAATTGGGAAAGACCGATCGGTTCCTTGTTCGGGATGGACCAACAGGAACGGGTCATCTACCTTGGCACGTTCAATAAACTCATACATCCTTCCATGCGGCTTGGATACATGATCGTCCCGCATTATCTGTTTGATGCAGTGGTGGCCCTTTACCAGCAATCGAGTCGATTTGTATCCAGACAGAACCAAAAGGCGATGAGCACCTTTATTGAAAAAGACCATCTGAACAAACACCTAAGGAACGTGATAGACATTTCCAATGAAAGAAAAGAGGTGTTTGCACATCATTTCAGAAAGGTCTTGGGGCGCTACTTTTATCTGGACACCACAAATCCGGGACTACACCTCATAGCGCATATCACCAAGGAGGGGCTTAGCGATGTACAGTTGGAAAAAGTTCTTTTGGAACATAACATCCTAGTGCATGCCCTCAGCAAATATTATGTGCACCGCAATGGGGAAAACGGATTGGTGATGGGTTTTTGCTGCGTCAATCCAAAACAGATCAGGGAAAGTATCAACAAAATGGAACGGATCATCTCCAATTATATAGGCTTATGACCCCCCTACCTGTTCAAGGAATCCAATACAAAAAGGGCCTGTTCCAGTTCGGTTTGAAGGCGTTTCTTTTCTTCGAAATATTGTTCTTGCAGGAGTTCCATTTTTCGCTCAAACTCATCCACTGGCACATATTCGGGCTCCAAGAAGGCTTCCTTAAAAATACTGATCACCGTGAAGAGGAAACTCATGGCTATGGCAGATAAAAGCACCAAGAGCAAGGTTTTCTCCTTTTTCAAGCCTGGCGACTTGAACAGTTTCTTTTGCTGGTTGGAAGGCTTTCGAGTGCTGGATAACTGATCTAGGAACACATCCCACTTTTCCTCCTCTTTCACATACATGTCCATGAACCCACCATCTTCCAAAAAATCCTCGGTGGATGAAGTGGAGGCCAGCATAAAAATGTCCATGCCGTTGCCACTCATTACATCTAAAAGATTGGGGTCATATGCCAATATTTCCCCCACCAACCTTTCCACGTATTGCAGACTATAGTTGGGGCGGAGAAACTCATCGTAGAGGGTCTGGATCTCGAAATAATCGCTGCGTTCCAAGGCATACCCCAAAAAACGGTCTTTCAGTTCTGCCTTAAAAAATTCGCTCATGTTTCAGGAAGGAGGATTAACGGTTCTTACTTTTTTGGTTGTTGGTAAATTTACACTATTCAAGCGCTTCTCCTTTTTGATTTTTGTGAAGAATCCATGTTTTTATGACATTTCATGTTCAGCCATCAAAAGGGTCGCCCGCAACCATCATGTGACAAAAAAAGGTAAGTTCAAAAAGGGATTTGGGGAAGTTGGGAAGGACTACACGATCTCTGCGCTCAGCCCTGCCTCCAGAAGTTGGGTGCATTTGGGCTTCAGAAAGGAATACTCCCCGGTCTTTACCGTGCATTTTCCATTGTAGTGCACGATCAGGGAGCATTGCTCGGCTTGTTCGGGCGTATGCTCGCACACATTGATCAAGGTCTCAATGACGTGGTCAAATGTGTTGACATTGTCATTGAAAAGTACAATCTCGTTCTGGTTTACCGTCTCTTCCTCTAGAAGGACATCCTCAAGCTGTTTTTCCCTTGTGCCCATGTTCTGTGGAGTTTATGCCTTTCTAATTTACATATTTTGCTGAAATCCAGTTGTCCTTCTCCAGTTTTTTTTCAAATTCCAAACCATGCGCCATACATTTTGAGGAAATGGCATCCAAATCCTGCAAATAGAAGCCACTTAGAAAAAGGGCACCTCCTTTTTGAAGGCATTGTGCATAGATTGGGATATCTTCCAGCAGAATGTTCCTGTTGATGTTGGCCAGGATAACATCATATTTTCGTCCTTCCAGAAGGGCACTGTCGCCTTGAAAAACGGCAATATCGACACAATCGTTCCTCTCCACATTCTCCTTGCTGTTCAAAAAGCACCACTCATCAATATCGATGGCATCCACAGGGCCTGCGCCGCGCTTTTTGGCGAGAATGGCCAACACCCCTGTGCCACAGCCCATGTCCAGAGCAGATTTTCCTTCAAAATCGTCATCCAGGATATGCTGCAACATCATATAGGTGGTCTGATGGTGCCCGGTGCCAAAGCTCATTTTGGGTTCGATGACAATATCGTACTCCACTGCCTCGGCCTTATGAAAAGGGGCTCGGACCATGCACCTATCCCCCACTTTGATGGGATGGAAATTCTTTTCCCACTCGGCGTTCCAGTTTTTCTGTTCAATTTCCGTGCTGGTCCATGAAATCTCGAAATCGGGATGCTGCAATATGAAAAAGTCGTCCAAAAGACCTTCTTTCCATTCCGATTTGAGGATATAGGCCAACAATCCCGTCTCGTTTTCCACAAAACTTTCAAAACCCACTTCACCCAACTCGGCAATCAGGATATCGGTTGCCGGTTGAGCTGGGTTTACCTTAAAATCGTATTCAATATAGATCAATGCCATGCAGAAGAATTAGATGGCCTCGATGATGGCCACAAAATCCGATGCCACCAATGATGCCCCTCCGATCAGTCCACCATCCACATCGGGCTTGGAGAAAATCTCAGCGGCGTTCCCCGGTTTCACACTGCCTCCATAAAGGATGGAGACCCCATCGGCCACGGCCGAACCAAAGGCATCCGAAATGGTCTTTCTGATAAAGGCATGCATTTCCTGAGCCTGTTCCGGGCTAGCCGTTTCCCCTGTTCCTATGGCCCAAACTGGTTCATAGGCCAGGATGATATTCTTCCATGCGCTGGCATCCAAATTGAACAGGGCATTTTTCAATTGGCTTTCCACCAAGGCAAAATGCTTGTCCGCTTTTCTGTCCTCCAATTCTTCACCAAAGCAGAAAATGACCTTCAATCCTTTGTCCACGGCGGTCTTCACTTTCTTGGCCAAAAGGGCATCGTCTTCACCAAAATAGGCTCGCCTTTCCGAATGGCCCAAAATAACGATATCCACATCGATGCCAAGGAGCATATCCGCAGAAATTTCGCCAGTGTACGCACCGCTCTCCGCAAAATGCATGTTCTGCGCAGCCACTTTTATGGTAGATGATTGAAGTGCAGCATTTGCCGCCGCTAGGTTCACAAATGTTGGGGCCACGATCACTTCAGCTTTGGTATCCGGCAATTTGGCCGAAAGCTCGGTAAGCAAAGCTTCGGTCTCTTTGAGGTTATTGTTCATTTTCCAGTTGCCTGCCACAATTTTTGTTCTCATGTGTTGTGTTATTATGTTACTCTGTTATTATGTTCAATGTTTATGGTTTCAAGTTTTTGGTGCTTGATGTTCGGTATTTCCCTGATACGAATTGCCCCTCGATTTCAATAAATCCTAAAACTCAAGTTGATCAATATCGTTGTAATGTACTTTTTGTTGGATAGTTCCTCTCTTGAGCACCAATAGGGCCGGGTTGGAACGCACAATGGTCTTCAAGGTCGTTTCATCGGTAAAGTAAAAATCGAATTCCATACCGTATTGGCTCTTTATCCTGTTCGCCAAATCTGCACTGGAGGCCGACATCCCAATTACCCTGTATCCGCTTTCCTTGGCCTTTTTTGTCGCTTTTGCCACTTCCGCAAAAGCATCATAGTTGCTTTTGGCCAAGTCATAAGCTATCACCATGACCAGTTTTTCCTCATTCAAAAGTTCGGCCGCAAAATCCTCCCCATCCTTTTCAATGGTGAAATCATGCACGGGCGGTTCATAGCCTTTTTGGATCATGGTCGTTTCCACATCTACAAATTCCCCATCCACCGAAGGGTAATCCCCGTTGGTCACCACGATTTTATCCGCCCCTCCCACCTTGAAACGCCATGCATATTCATAAATGGGCTCCGGGGCTCCTTCGGGAACCGTCATCCCTTCTTCAATGTTCGCCCCTATCTTGTAGGGCCGAAAATCCACGGAAGGCAAGTGATTGAGCACATGGTTGGCAAAGAGGATGCAGGCCACTAGGGAAACTCCGCCCACGATCCAATTGGTCTTTGTGTTGAACAGTGGTGTGATGTATTTTCTTCCGAAGAACAACACCAAGATCAACACCAGCAAGATCACATCTTTGGTGAAGGATTCCCAAGGGGTCAACTTTACTGCATCTCCAAAACATCCGCAATCAGTCACCTTGTTGAAATAGGCAGAGTAAAAGGTGAGGAACGTGAAGAAAACGATCATCAACAAAAGGCTCCAAACGGTAAACTTGGGTTTAAAACCAATCAGCAACAACACGCCCAAGATTACTTCCACGATGACCACAAAAATGGAAATGCCCAATGCCATCGGCATCAGGAAAGGCAAGTTCAATACGCCGGTGCTGAAGTATTCCTCCAATTTGAACGAAAATCCCATAGGATCGTTCAGTTTGATCAAACCACTGATAATAAAGAGTATCCCAACGATGACCCTTGAAATCCAAACTATATATTTCATATTTTAAATTAAAAAATCCAAATCCCAAATTTCCAAAGCTCTATGTTGGTCTGACACGCCTGTCTGCCACAGGCAGGAATTCCACTAATTTTCACCAATACATCTCAGCCATGGAAAAGTATTCGATTGGCAATAAACCCATTTTACTTTGTCCTTGCTCTTGTATCTTTTCTCTTAAATCCAAATACCTGTATCATGCTTTGTGATTTGGAATTTGTGATTTGGAATTTGTGTCCCCACTAAGATGAATCAATGCAAACACAGCGTAGTTGACCATATCCTGATAATTGGCATCCACTCCCTCGCTCACCAAAGTGTTGCCTTTGTTGTTCTCAATTTGCTTCACCCGGAGCACTTTCTGTAAAATTAGATCTGTCAGTGAACTTACGCGCATGTCCCGCCATGCCTCTCCATAGTCGTGGTTTTTGTCCTCCATCAGTTTCTTGGTGGTGGCCACCTCCCCATCATACAGTTCAATGGCCTCGGTTGCTGAAAGATCGGGTTGCTCCACCACTCCCTTTTTGATCTGGATAAGTGCCATAAGGGAATAATTGATGATCCCGATAAATTCGGACCGTTCATCTTCATCCACCTTCCTCACGGCGTTCTGCTGCAGGCTTCGGATGCGCTGTGCCTTTATAAAGATCTGATCGGTAAGGGATGGGAGCCGCAAAATCCGCCAAGCGGTACCATAATCTTGGGCCTTTTTCAGGAACAATTCTCTACAGGTATGTATCACTGCATCGTATTGTTGGGATGTCTGCTGCATGTATTGTTGCTAATTTGCGTAAATTTCGTCCAATTGTAATGCGGATGCCCAAAAAGTCGGTTTTCGTCAACCTGAACTTGATTCAGGTTCCCACAATATATTGTTTATCAATAGGATGGGATTCTGAAATAAATTCAGAATGACGACTTCCAATATTTTTTGGACAACCTCCTTGCCAAAGATAATGAAACCCAACAAAGCAGGTATTTTTTATGACCATAAACTGCAAAGGTGAATTGATGGACCTGACCGTGCCCAAGGCAATGGGCATCCTGAACCTTACCCCGGATTCCTTTTTTGATGGCGGGAAATACAAAGATGGGCCTTCCATCCTGAAACGAGTGGAGGAAATGCTTCATGAGGGTGCCGATTTTATCGATATAGGGGCCTATAGTTCCAGACCGGGTGCCGAACATGTCCCAGAGGACGAGGAACTGAAACGAATCATCCCGATTGTTGACCTCATCTTGGAACATTTCCCCAAAACGTTGATCTCCATTGATACGTTCAGGAGCAAGGTGGCCTCGGAAAGTATCGATCACGGTGCTGCCATGATCAACGACATTGCTGCGGGGAACCTAGATGCAGAAATGCTTTCTACGGTGGCCAAACACCAGGTGCCCTATATCATGATGCACATGAAGGGAACGCCGCAGTCCATGCAAAAGGAGGCCACTTATGACGATCTCATCAAAGACCTACGATGGTATTTCTCCGAGAAAGTGCAACAGGCCACATCGCTAAAAATCAACGACATCATCATAGATCCCGGTTTTGGTTTTGCCAAGACCACGGGACAGAACTACTCCCTTTTGAACCATCTGAATCAGTTACAGACCTTTAGGCTGCCCATACTGATCGGCCTTAGCCGAAAATCCATGATCTACAAGGTTTTGGAAAGCACACCCCAAGAGGCACTGAACGGCACCACGGCCCTGCATACGATTGCCTTGTTGAAAGGGGCCAATATTATCAGGGCACACGATGTAAAAGAAGCGGTGGAATGTATTAAACTTGTGGAAGCCTTAAAAGCGAACGCCCTCTGATTTGTGGTTCTTCTATTTTTGCTAATTTTACAAAAACACTGCGGTTGGATTTTCTAAATTTTCTCGATTTCAAGATCACGGATATTATCGACATTGTCCTCGTGGCCGCATTGCTCTATTACATCTATAAGCTGGTCAAGGGCACCGTGGCCATCAATATTTTTATCGGTATTGTGATTGTTTGGGCCTTGTGGAAACTGACCGAGTTGCTCCAGATGAAAATGATCAGTAGTATGGTGGGCGGTTTCATGAACATTGGATTGATCGCGCTCATCATCGTTTTCCAACAAGAGATTCGTAAATTTTTGTTGATGGTGGGCTCCACCAATTTTGCGACCAAACGGAATTTTCTCAGATATTTCAAATTCCTCAAGCAGGAAACGATATCCACCAACACCAACGTGGAAGCCATCATTGGTGCCTGTGAGCGTATGGGCAGCAGCAAAACGGGCGCTCTTATCGTCATTGAACGGAACAACTCCCTTGACTTTGTCAAATCATCCGGGGATGCCATGAACATAATGGTCACCCAGCCCATTTTGGAGAGTATTTTCTTCAAGAACAGTCCTTTGCACGATGGGGCCATTGTGCTGCAGGACAATTTTATAACGGCCACAAGGGTGATCCTTCCCGTTTCCAACGACCGTAACATTCCGCTCCGCTTTGGACTGAGACACCGGGCCGCTGTGGGAATCACGGAGAAGACGGATGCCGTCTGTCTCGTGGTCAGTGAGGAAACGGGATCTATTTCCTATATCAAAAATGGTGAATTTGTTCCCTTCAAAGGAGCGGAAGAGCTCATCAAGCTCATCAAAAAGGACCTAGACTAAGCATGAAATGTAAAAACTGTGACGACACGCTGAGGACCGACTACCTCTACTGTCCCAATTGTGGTGGAAAAGTGATCCGCAACAGGATCACCATCAAAAACCTTTGGGTGGACATCATGGATCGGTATTTCAATTTGGACAACACCTTCATCAAAACCTTTGTACACCTTTTCACCAAGCCTGAAAACGTCATCGAGGGCTACATCCAAGGCCAACGCAGAAAATACCTGAACCCTATCAGTTATTTGGGGATTGCGATTACCCTTTCCGGGTTCATTGTTTATCTGATGGCCCGATCTTTGGGAAACATGGATTTTGATTTTCTTGATATAGGGGCACAGACGGTCTATCAAGAAAAAATGATGGGTTTTATTTTGGATTTCCAAGCATTGATCTTTATCCTCTTCATTCCTTTGATGGCAGTTGCTGGCTGGCTGTGCTTTGATGAGAAAAAATACAATTTCGCTGAGAGGACCACTATCTTTATGTACACATTGGCCCATTTCAGCCTGTTCAGCTTCATCCCTTCGCTCTTGGTCTTGGCTTTTGTGCCACAATTTTATCTTTCATTTTCCTTGATTGGCTCATTGTCCATGTTGGCCTATGCCGGATATGTAGTCATGCGGATTTCCTCATCAAAAGGCATGGCATTAGTGGCCCGAATCCTATTGTTCTTTTTTTTGACAGGGATACTTTATTTTATGTTGTCCGCCTTGTTTCCAATAATCATGTTGCTCACTGGGGAGTTGACTTTGAAAGATTTCCAACCCATAAAAAGCTAAGCCACCTCTTCGGCCAAAAACTGGGCGGTATATAGGTCGTTGTAATACCCTCCATTCTTAAGGAGCTCTTGGTGCGTTCCCACTTCAACGATCTTTCCTTCGTCCATCACGATGATCTTGTCCGCCTTTTTGATGGTCGCCAAACGGTGCGCAATGATTATGGAGGTCCTGCCTTCGGTAATCTTATCGGTAGCTTGTTGGATCAATAGTTCCGAATAAGTGTCCACCGAAGATGTGGCCTCATCCAAGATCAAGATACTGGGATTGCTCACATAGGCCCTCAGGAAAGCGATTAATTGTCGCTGTCCACTGGAAAGCATGGTACCCCGCTCTTTCACATTGTACTGGTATCCGCCGGGAAGGCTCGATATAAACTCGTGCACCCCAATTTGCTTGGCAGCGGCCTCAATATCGGCAGTGGTAACGTTCCCGTCACGAAGTGAAATGTTATTGGCAATAGTGTCCGCAAAAAGGAAAACGTCCTGCAACACAATGGCTATGTGCGACCTCAGGGACCGCAGTGTATAATCCCTTACATTGACTCCGTCCACCAATATCTGTCCCGAATCGATCTCATAAAAACGGTTGAGCAAGTTGATGATGGTGGATTTTCCCGCTCCCGTGGCACCAACAATGGCAACCGTCTCGCCGGCCTTCACCTGGAATGAGATTCCGTGGAGCACCTCTTCGTCCTTGACATAGCTGAAGCGGACATCCTTGAACTCAATGTCCCCCAAGACCTGTTCCCTTTCCTGAGTGCCCTCGTCCGCAATGTGGCTATTGGTATCCAAAACATTGAACACCCTGTTCGCGGCCACCATACCCATCTGAAGGGTATTGAACTTGTCCGCAATCTGACGCAATGGCCGGAAAAGAAGGTCCATCAAGAAAAAGAAGGCAATGATGGCTCCTTTATTGTCCAACCCAACATTCTGAATGTTCTGGATCAGTCCAAAATAGACCACCAAACCAATGCCGATGGAGTTTGCAATTTCCGCGATGGGAAAAAATATGGAGTTGTACCAAACTGTCTTCAACCAAGCATTTTGGTGTTTTTCGTTGATGACCCTGAATTTTTCCTTTTCGATTTCTTCCCGATTGAACAGTTGGACAATCTTCATTCCCGCGATGCGTTCCTGCACAAAGGAATTGAGGTTGGCCACCTGCGCCCGCACTTCCACGAAAGCCACCTTCATGGCCTGTTGGAACAGTCGTGTGGCGATAAGGATAATCGGCATAATCGCAAATACGATCAAGGCCAATTTCCAATTGATGACCACCATGATGATGGCCGCGGACAACATTTTCAAGGCATCGGCCACGATCATAAAAAATCCTTGGCTGAAAATCTCACCGATACGTTGCATATCTGCAACGGCCCTGGTGACCAAAACGCCAATGGACGAATTGTCAAAAAAGGTCATCTTAAAACTGGTCATCTTTTCAAAAAGATTGATACGGATGTCCCGGATCACCGATTCGCCCAACAAATTCGCATAATAGTTGAACAACAACTGGGTGGTGACCTGTCCGAGCAAAAAGACCAACATCAACACCACATTGTAGAGTAATTGGCCCGCATCCTTGTTTTCCAGGGATTGGTTGATGATATTTTTAACCAGCAACGGTGTTACAATGGCAAATGCAGCGGAAAGAATGGCCACAATGGCCACCAACCAAAAGATGCCCCTGTAGGGCCTAGTCCGTGAAAAAATGCGCTTGAACAGTCGAAAATCAAACGCTTTTCCTACATCATCCTTTTTGCTCATCAAATAGTTCTTTTGGATATAAAACCTTGGTCAAATATAAACCTTTTGCAGGGACGGAGACACCTGCCTCCCCCCTATCCTTGCTTGCCAATATGGCATCGATGTCCTCTGGGGCCATTTTTCCTAGACCCACATCCAATAGGGTACCTACTATGGCCCGTACCATATTTCTCAAAAATCGGTCGGCCGTGATGGTAAAGACCCACCTGTCCTCCCGTACCTCCCAAACTGCATGGCGGACATCGCAATGGAACGTTTTCACATCAGTGTTGGATTTGGAAAAACATTCAAAATCCGTATGTTCCAGCAACTTTAGGGCAGCTTGGTTCATGGCGTCCATATCCAAAGGATATGTTACCGCGTGGGCATGGTCAACATAGAAAGGGTTCTTTTCCCGCACCAACCAATACTCATAAGAGCGCTCAACGGCATCGAACCGGGCATGGGCCCCGGGGACCATCCGGTGGATATCCTGGACCGCGATGTCCTCTGGAAGGAAGGCATTCAAACGGTACACCAATTGTGACGTATCTTCAATAGGATCAAAATCGAAATGGGCGAACATTTCCTTGGCGTGCACTCCGGTATCGGTCCTTCCTGCTCCCACGACCTCCACTTTTTGGCGCAGAAGGGTGGACAGGGCTTTTTCCAATACCTCTTGCACGGTTATGGCATTGGGTTGGTTCTGCCATCCGTGGTATGCTTTCCCGAAATAGGAAAATTGGATAAAATATCTCAATGGAATCCCTTACTTTTAAGTCGTTAAAGATAGTCCAAACCTTTCCAACACAAATCCCGCCTTCTTTTTTTAGCATATTTTTAGCGTTATGACCAAGATTTTATTGCTTTCCGACACCCATGGCCACATGGACAAGTCCATCTTAAAATATGCTGCCCAGGCCGATGAAATCTGGCATGCCGGCGACATTGGCAACCTTGGGGTGATGGATGCCCTGATGGCCGTAAAGCCACTACGGGGTGTACATGGAAACATCGATGACCACATCATCCAAAAGGAATATCCGGAGAACAACAGGTTCATGTGTGAAGGGGTCGATGTTTGGATCACGCACATTGGCGGTTATCCCGGCAGTTACAATGTTCGGGTAAGGGACGAGATCAGACAGCATCCGCCAAAGCTTTTTGTTTGTGGGCATTCCCATATCCTGAAGGTGATGTATGACAAGAAACTGGGGCTGCTCCACATGAACCCGGGCGCCTGTGGAAAACATGGGTTCCATCAAGTACGGACCATGCTTCGGTTCGTGATCGATGGGGACAAGATTTCGGACTTGGAAGTGATAGAACTGGGAAAACGCTAGCCAAAAACATAAAAACCCCGGCCGAAGCCAGGGTTTTCTCGCACTAATACTACTAAGATGTTAGGTTCAACGTAAGCGATCAACAGATTTTACAAGATCTTCATCCTTTTTGATAGCCCTGTTGGCCAGGACCAGAAAAACGATAGAAAATACAGGAATCAGCATCCCAATACCCTTCTCAGAAACCACAGCTTCTCCGGATAAGCTTAGCGATCGATAAACGAAAAATCCTAGTAAAAAAAGATTCAATATGATGTTCAATCTGTTCACCACAAATTGATTTTGTCTTTTCTTGTACAACAAAATGGCAATGACGGCCAAAACGGCTGAAGCATAGAAGGCCGCACTCACCAAAACTTCATTCTGGGCGTACACCTCTACACCGTCCACTTCGACCCAAAGGTTCAGAAAGAAGGGGAGAATGCCTGCCATCAGGGCCACTATCACCATAAAAAACGTCTGAATCCGTTGAATCATTGCACAAATTGATTTCAAAACGCAAAAATAACTGTCTTTTTGATAAATGAAGGCTTATTCTTGAAAAATTATTTGTATTATTGTGTCGTTATTAGCGAAGTACTTACCTAGGAAATCTTTCCTCCAGTAGCACCCAAATAACTTTTACTTCAATTTATTCAGATTAGACACGTTTAACTTATTCTTTACTTAATGTTCGAGATTTCAGATCTAAAAGCTAAAAAGCTTCCTGAACTGCAAGAAATTGCAAAGGATCTTAATGTTCCTAAATTCAAAACCCTAAAAAAGCTGGATCTTGTATATCAGATACTTGATGTCCAGGCATCCAACCCTAAAGCAGTGGCAGAGAACGCTGCCGCCCCCCAAGAAAGGCCCGCACCCAAACCCAAACGTGAAAGGACCCCCAGGCCCAAAATGGCCGAGCCTAAAGAAGTCAAGGTAGAAACCGCTGAAAAAGCTCCCGAAACCGAAGCCAAGGAGGTAAAAGAAGACTCCAAGGGACAACCGCAAAGAAAGGAGAACAAGCACAACAATGCCCCGAAAACCCAGGGCAATGCCAAAAGAACAAACCAACACCAGCAGCCTCACCAGAAGAACACCCACCACGAAAAACACGACAAAAAGAACAACAATTTTGACAAGGATCTCAAGAACAGGTACAAAGAGCCTGAATTTGAATTCGATAGCATTATTGAAAGTGAGGGCGTGTTGGACATTATGCAGGACGGATATGGATTTTTGAGGTCTTCCGACTACAACTATCTCTCCTCCCCTGACGATATTTATGTATCCCAATCGCAGATCCGATTGTTCGGACTAAAATCCGGAGATACTGTTTTGGGGAACATCCGACCCCCAAAAGAGGGTGAAAAATATTTCCCTCTGATCAAGGTGAACAAAATCAACGGACTTGACCCTCAAGTGGTAAGGGACAGGGTTTCCTTTGAACACTTGACCCCATTGTTCCCCAAGGAAAAATTTAAATTGGCAGAAAAACAGAGCACCATTTCCACTAGGATCATGGACCTGTTCTCGCCTATTGGAAAAGGACAAAGGGGAATGATCGTGTCCCAGCCCAAAACAGGTAAGACCATGTTGCTGAAGGACATCGCCAATGCCATCGCGGCCAACCACCCGGAAGTTTATCAGATAATCCTTTTGATCGATGAAAGACCTGAAGAGGTTACCGATATGCAGCGCAACGTTCGCGGGGAAGTGGTTGCTTCCACTTTCGATAAGGAAGCTTCCGAACACGTAAAGGTGGCCAACATTGTCTTGGACAAGGCCAAAAGATTGGTGGAATGTGGCCATGACGTGGTGATCCTTTTGGATTCCATCACCCGTTTGGCGCGTGCCTACAACACCGTACAACCCGCTTCCGGTAAAGTATTGAGTGGTGGTGTGGACGCCAATGCCCTTCACAAACCCAAACGCTTCTTCGGAGCTGCAAGGAACATTGAAAATGGTGGGTCACTTTCCATCATTGCAACGGCCCTTACCGAAACAGGTTCTAAGATGGACGAGGTGATCTTTGAGGAATTCAAGGGTACCGGTAACATGGAACTTCAATTGGATCGTAGGATCTCCAACCGAAGGATTTTCCCTGCCATCGACCTTATTTCTTCCTCTACACGTAGGGACGACCTGCTGTTGGACGAAAACACCATCCAACGTATGTGGATCATGCGCAAGTATCTGGCGGACATGAACCCTGTGGAGGCCATGGAGTTTATGGAGCAACGCATCAAGCAGACCCGGAACAATGAGGAATTTTTACTCACAATGAACGAATAGAATTCTGTAAATGATTCAATTTCAATAAAATAAAAACCCTTCAAAATTTCTTGGAGGGTTTTTTATTGACTCAATTTGAAGAAAAGGCATATCTTTAAATTGGTTTCCTCAAAACTGAACTTTAAACACTTATTCAATGAAAAACAACAGAAAAACCGCTATTGCTTTTTTGGGTTCCATCCTGCTCTTGGCCAGCTCTTGCCAACAAGGACCAAAGAAAGACGACACGACCGATCCGAAAAACCCAGAAGAACCCCAAGAAGAGGTGGTCTCCGCACCAAGTGGGATCATTACGCTGGAAGAATCCAAATCCCTGTATGACAATTACACCAAAAATCGGGTGGACATGATCCAACAGTTTGAAATGGAACGAAAACCGGACGAAAAATTTGTTCCTGCCCGTTTCAGTGATTTTGATTATGCCACTATCAAACAGTACATCGCCTTTATTCAACAGGAGGCCAAAGAGGCCAAAGTGGACATCTCCACACTTCGGATCTATTTTGCAAACTATCCGGACAAAGATCGTTTTCCTGATGGGGACAAGGTGGTCCATCCGAGACAAAACTCCATCTTCATTGTGCCCACCATGAGAGTGGACAGCATGGATTATGGCTTCTATATTGGTGCCGATGGAAAGGCCAAATTGATCAAAAATGCTGTTGGAGAGACCGGTATCGGCTACAGATCCAACCAAGTGGAAAGGTCTGAGGCCGGTTTTGTCCCCAGCCTTTCATCAGCATCCATTGACCAGAGCCTGAACTTGAACCACGGCAGCTCAGGACCTCCACCCTATCCTGATGATTTTGATTAAACCACTATGCTCAACGAGCTTTTCAAATATTTGATAGCCCATTTCTATATCCCCCTCTATCTGCTAACATGGATAATTGCGGTGTATAGGTACAGAAGGTATTTCGACACTCCATTGAAATACCTTCCCATGGTTATCATCTATACTTTTTTTACGGAGCTGTTGGGTTATTTCATCAAATATTCGAACGAGTTTCAATTTTTTTCGGATGACCGTTTTGCATGGCACAACGTCATCATCTATAACATCTACCAACTGGTGTTCTTCCTTTTCTTCTTTGAGGTATATCGGAAGACCACCAAAAAACCGTTGGTAAAAAAGTGGATTTTCTACGGAAGTGTTTCATGCGTGCTCATCTATCTCATAAATACTCTTTTTTGCAATCCGCTACACGACCAATTGACCTATGCCCACATCGCTGTTTCCCTCCTACTGATTGCTGTTCTTGTGCTCTATTTTAAGGAGAAGCGCACAGAAGAGAACCAGCAACCACTGAGGTACAACCTATTGTTCTGGGTAAGTATGGGGTTATTCGCTTTCTACACCCTGTTCCCCATCATTTTGACCATGTACAAGCTCAATTTGGGGATTACGGTCAATGTCTACCTCAGGCCAATTTTATTGGGATCCATAGTACTACAATATAGTTGTTTCATCATTGGCCTGTTGATTGGAAAGCGGAAAGCATTCAGATAAGACACAACGAAGCAAGAACATGCACGCCCTCGATCACTGGGGGCGTTTTTTATTTTTTAAATTTATCCCTCAATAAAAAAGGGTACAGAACAACAAATGGCAGAGGAGCTTTATAAATTCATCACAAACCAATATTATATTCCTCTTTACTTCCTTGTTTGGTTAGTGGCGGTTTTCCGATACAGATCCTATTTTGACACGCCCCTAAAATATTTCCCCATTTATTTGATGTACACTTTCTTGACCGAATTGTTGGGTTATTTTATCAGGTACCATGATGCCTTCCAGTTTTTCTCCGATGAGCGATATAAATGGCACAATGTGATCATCTACAACATCTATTCGGTCATTGTATTCTTGTTTTTTTATTACATCTATTGGAGGGTACTGAAGATGGAAAAACATAAAAACTGGGTACGATATGGTGCCGGGATAAGCATATTGGCCTATGCGATCAGTCTTTTCTTTCAAGACCCACTGCACATGAACCTGTACTATGCAGATTTGATTGCATCCATGGCACTTTTGGCCAGCATAGCCTTGTATTTTAAAGAGAAAATGGATGAGGGGCCCCATCTGCATTCCTTGAAGTATAATCTCATGTTCTGGATCAGCTTGGGACTGGTCACATTCCACTCCATTTCCCCCTTCTTGTTTTTGGTGGCCTATGAAGCGCCAACCATATGGATAGACTACCAACTGCGCCAAGTATTGAAAGTACTGATCCTGTTCATGTATGGGACCTTCATGCTGGGCTTCATCATCTCACGCCGCAAAGCGTTCCGATAAGGACCAAAAAAAAGCGCTCCTGTTTGGAACGCTTTTTACTATATGTTGATCTGAATCGAGATTACATACCAGCAACCTTGCTCATCAATTTGCTTTTCAGGTTGGAAGCCTTGTTGTTATGGATAATGTTGCGCTTGGCCAACTTATCGATCATACCAACCACAGTGGGCAACAAAGCCTCTGCAGCTTTCTTGTCCTCTTCATTGCGCAATTTCTTGATTGCGTTACGCACAGTTTTGTGCTGGTACCTGTTACGCAAGCGTACTGCTTCGTTTCTTCTGATCCTCTTTAATGCTGACTTATGGTTTGCCATTATCTTATTATTCTACTTTCTAAATTTCTTTTTGTAGCCCGTAGGGGAATCGAACCCCTGTTACCAGGATGAAAACCTGGCGTCCTAACCCCTAGACGAACGGGCCGTTTAAATGAAACCAAAGGCTTAAAAAACCCTTGATTTTCACTATTTCATTGAACTTCGTAGCCCGTAGGGGAATCGAACCCCTGTTACCAGGATGAAAACCTGGCGTCCTAACCCCTAGACGAACGGGCCATTATGGTTGCACAATTGCGGATGCAAAAATACAACTATTTTTAAGTCTTGCAACAGTAAATTTTATTTTTTGCAGCCTGTTTAATAAGCCTTTGCAAACAACACCCGTTGCACGGAAGGTTTCCTAGTCACCATGCACTTCCCTTCTTCCTTTTGGACACCCAAAGGAATACAGCGTATGGTGGCCTTGGTCTCCTCCTTTATCTTGTCCTCTGTCTCTGCGGTACCGTCCCAGTGGGCCGATACGAAACCTCCTTTTTCCTCGATCACTTTTTTGAAATCATCATACGCATCCACTTCGGTGATGTGCTCCTTTCTGAAATCCAACGCCTTGTTGTAGATATTTTCTTGGATGTCCTCCAACAGCGAGGTTACCTTTTCCACAATTCCTTCGGCCTTCACGGATTCTTTGGTCAGCGTATCCCTTCGGGCCACTTCATAGGTACCGTTCTCCAAATCGCGCTGCCCAACAGCCAAACGCACGGGAACACCCTTGAGTTCATATTCATTGAACTTAAAGCCCGGCTTGTGGGTATCCCTCTTATCATACTTCACGGAAATTCCTTTGGAACGCAGTTCCTTGACCAAGGGTTCCACTTTTTCCGAAATGGCATCCAACTGGTCCAATCCTTTATAAATAGGCACGATCACCACTTGGATGGGCGCCAATTTTGGAGGCAGCACCAACCCGTTGTCATCACTGTGCGTCATCACCAAAGCTCCCATCAATCGGGTGGAAACGCCCCAAGAAGTGGCCCAAACATAGTCTTGGCTTCCTTCTTTAGTGGCAAATTTCACATCAAATGCCTTGGCAAAGTTCTGTCCCAAAAAGTGCGAGGTTCCCGCCTGAAGTGCCTTCCCGTCCTGCATCAATGCCTCAATGCAATAGGTTTCCTCGGCCCCGGCAAAACGCTCGCTCTCGGTCTTGGTCCCTTTGATCACCGGCACTCCCATATAGCTTTCGGCAAACTCGGCGTACACGTTCATCATCTGTTCCGCTTCTTCCAAGGCTTCTTCTTTCGTGGCGTGGGCCGTATGCCCTTCTTGCCATAAAAATTCAGCAGTTCGCAAAAACAAACGCGTACGCATTTCCCAACGGACCACATTGGCCCACTGGTTCACCAAAATAGGGAGATCCCTGTAGGACTGTATCCATTTCCTATAGGTATCCCAGATGATGGTTTCCGAAGTTGGACGGACGATGAGTTCTTCTTCCAATTTGGCATCCTCATCCACAACAATACCGCTGCCATCCTCTGCATTTTTTAACCTGTAATGTGTCACAACGGCACATTCCTTGGCAAAACCTTCCACATGACTGGCTTCTTTGCTTAAATAAGATTTAGGGATGAACAAGGGAAAATAGGCATTCTCATGGCCTGTTTCCTTGAACATCTTGTCCAATTGCGCCTGCATCTTCTCCCATACCGCATAGCCATAGGGTTTTATCACCATGCAGCCCCTAACTCCTGAATTCTCAGCCAAATCCGACTTTACAACAAGTTCATTATACCATTTGGAATAATCCTCGGCCCGGCTTGTCAAATTTTTACTCATCTATTATAGTTTGGCACAAAACTTGTGATTTTATTAATAAAATAATTCGGTAAAACTAATTATTTTTAGTATGTTCAACAATAAAAATTGCGCCATGTTAAAGTCTTTACCCCACAACAAAATCCATATTTTCGCCATACCCATAGTGGGCGCCCTCTTGGTGGCCTCCTGTGGCTCTTACCAACAAGCATCTTATTACGATGATGGCATTTATTCCAGCGGTGACCGTGTGGTCCGTGTGGAAAAGAAAAACGCAGATGCCGTTCGGATGGAACAGCAGGAAAGCAATATTTACGGAGATTATTTTGGACAAAAAGCGAGCGAGTACGAAGAAATCTTGGACAGCGAGATTTTTACCGATATCGATGGCTACTCCAGTCAAATGGCAAATGACAGCATTCCTTATGGAGAGCAAACCGATTACTTTGCCTATAACAATACCTATAACGGAAATCCAGGTTGGGGAGACAATGCATCCAACGTTACCATAAACGTATATGACAACAGCTGGGGCTGGGGAGGCATGTACAGCGGATGGGGTTGGGGATGGAACGATCCTTTCTGGGGCTATGGCTGGAACTCCCCTTACTACGGTTGGGGATGGGGATGGAACAGACCCTGGAGGTATAACAATTGGGGCTGGGCCGGTTATTATGGCTGGGGCTACCCGTACAATGGCTGGGGATATGCCGGCTATTATGGTTGGGGAGGCTATTATGGCCATTGGAACAGACCTTATTACTACAACAACTATAGTAGGGACTATGCCTACATGTCCGGTAGAAGAGGTTATAGCAATAGTTATATCCCCGGCACCACCCTTCGAGGTAGGTCCAACCTTGCCTCAAGGACCAGCGGAACCAGAACGTATAGCGGTCGCTCCAATGCGGATAGGACCTCAAGGAGTTATAACAGCAATGGTACCACGGCCAGAAGAACTGTGAGTGCAGATGCAGTCAATCGAAACAGGGATTACAGGACCAGCAGGAGCACACGTTCCAATCCAACCTACAGCGGAACTTCCAGAACCTACCGCTCGTATGGGACTTCTCCATCCACCAGGAGCAACAGCACCTACAGTCGAAGCAATTCGGCCACCAGGAGTTCTTCTCCAAGCTACAACAGAAGTTCTGGCAGCAGCAGAAGCTATCAGTCGACGCCAAGCAGCAACTACAACAGGTCGTCTTCAGGAACTTCCAGAAGTTCGGGCAGTTACAGGAGCAGCAGTAGTAGCAGTTCAAGGAGTTCGGGAAGCTATAGAAGTTCTGGGGGCAGCTCTTCATCAAGAAGTTCTGGTGGCGCTAGCAGGTCCTCAGGATCGTCCCGTTCCGGTGGCAGAGGTGGAAGATCATAAATTCCAAAACAGTATCATTTAAACTAAATCAAGGGAAATGAAAAGAATCTCAACTTTCATCATGGTATTGGCATGCACTTTTGCAAGCGCGCAGACCATAGACGATGTAGTTCGTTATAGCACCGAAAACATACAGGGAACCGCGCGGTTCCAAGCCATGGGCGGGGCCTTTGGTGCCTTGGGCGGGGATTTGTCCTCCCTTAACGTGAACCCTTCGGGATCGGCAGTCTTCAATTATAGCGAAGTAGGGATCACAGGGTCCAACTATCACACCAACAATGATGTATATTACGGAAACAGCCTCAGGAACACCAAGGACAATTCTTTGGACCTGAACCAAGTCGGTGGTGTTTTTGTGTTCAAATCCACGGACAGTCCATGGAAAAAAGTGGCGTTGGCCTTCAATTATGACATGGTGCAAAATTTTGACAATGAATTTTTTGCTGCCGGAAGCTCCACATCGGGCATCGACAACTATTTTCTGAACTTTGCCCAAGGACAACCTTTGGGTCCGTTACGGGTTCAGCAGGGCGAATACATCGAGGATGCCTATCTCGATATCGGTGCGAACCTTGGCTATGCCGCACAACAGGCTTTCCTCGGGTTTCAAGCAGGACTCATCGAACCCAATGTGGATGATGATGCAAATACCGGTTACTTTCCCAATGCAGAATACAGCAGCTTGAACCAAAGCTATTTAAGGACCACTTCGGGCTACAACAGCAAGTTCACATTGAACTTTGCCACACAATACGAAGAAAACCTCTATCTGGGGGCCACGGTGAACTTCCACAACGTGCTTTATGACAGGGTCACCTATTTTGATGAAACTGGATATAACCAAGCCTCCCCTGTCCAGTCCACCTCTTTTGACAACTTCCTCCACACCGAAGGCTATGGTTTTTCATTTAGCTTGGGTGCCATTGCCAAGTTGAACGAAAGTGTACGCGTGGGCGGTAGCTATCAATCCCCAACGTGGTACAGACTTACTGATGATACATCCCAACGCATCAATTCCACATTGGCCGTGTCGGACATCAATTTCATCAATTTTGGCATCGTAAACCTGTACGATGAATACAAAATCAGGACCCCTGAAAAATATACAGGTAGTGTGGCCATAGTGTTTGGGCAAGATGGACTCATCAGTTTTGATTATGGCTATCAGGATATGTCCAAAGCAGAGCTCGGACCCACCTCGGACCCCAACTTTGCCGCAGAGAACGATTTTATTTCCACCGAATTGGGAGCCGTGAATTCCTTCAAACTGGGTGGTGAATACCGAATTGAACGCGTGAGCTTAAGGGCCGGTTACCGATTTGAGGAGAGCCCCTATGAGAACACTGACTTTGTGGGCGACCTCAACGGATTCTCGGCCGGTATTGGGTACGATTTTGGAGGAAGCAGGTTGGATCTGGCCTATAGCCGTTCCGAACAGGATGTGAACACCTATCTTTTTGACAGCGGTATCGACAATGCAGCCCTGGTCAACAGGATCAACACCAATATTTCATTGGGCTATACCATGAAATTCTAAAGAAATAGATTGAAGAAACGGATAAAAGGTCGGACACAATCCGGCCTTTTTTTATCGCACCAAGGAAAAGTGCCTACGTACAGAACGTGCCACCAACACCCCTTCATCGTCACGGTCATAATCCAATCGGAACCAATAATCCGAAGAAGGCAACTCCCTCCCATTGAAGGTACCGTCCCACCCCGTATTGAGGTCCATTTGTTTCAAAAGTTTGCCGTATCGGTCAAAGATATAGACCACAGGGTTGTTCAGTTGCTCAATACCATACACGTTCCAGTTGTCATGCACACTATCGCCATTGGGCGTGAAAAACTTGGGGTAGCCCACCACCAGAAACTGATAGGGATCTGAAGTGCCACAGCCATTTTTATCATTGATGACCACTTCGTTCACCCCAGGAGGGACATCATAAAAAACAGGATCGTCCTGATATTCACCCCCATTCAAGGAATACTCATAATTACCATCACCCAAGGGCACAATTTCCACATTGTAGGGGTCGGTCTGGTCGCTATGGACCAGGTCGTCAATGATCACCACTTCATCCAACTCTGGGGCACCATAAAAGGTGATCAGGATCCCTCCTTGGTCTACCACAGTAGGTGGAGTCCCCGAAGCTGTAGTAATTTCTGCAAAATATCTTCCAGAATTGGGGCTAGTGACAATCAATTCAGCACCGTAAGCACCAGTCCCTACCAACGTATCATCTATGGTGCCATCGTCATCATAATCTACTGTCCACTCCACTGAAGCTATGTCTGCTCCAGCGGGAGAATTCAGTGCACTCAGTACAATATCCGGGTCGCCCTCGCAGGCCACGATGTCCAATCCTAAAAACTCATCCCGAAGGGTACAGTCCAAAGCGGAATCCTGATCTGCATCCACGGAACTGCCCGTAAAGGTCAAAATGAATGATTCCGGGTCTTCGTCAAAGTTGGTGTTGTAGTTGTTGATGTAGAGGTAATAGATTTCCCCAGCGGTCACATTCAGCCATTCATCATAGGTGTTCTGGCTCTGTTTCACAAAAGGCGCACCTACCCTTCCATCCACAGGGTTCACCCCTATCCCGGTAAAGCCGGTATCGTTGTATTCGTAATTGCAGCGTATGGGTTGGGCGGAACCATTTCCCACAATGGTACAGTAATTCTCTCCTGAAGTTTCATCAAACGGACCATAGAGGGCAAAATCCCATTCTGCCGTGATCGGGCTTCCTGGGTTCACCGGAAGGGCCTCAATATCAAACCCTATTTGCCCATCGGTACCGGCCCTGAACACATACCAACCTGTATTGTTTTCAATATTGGCCGAGCTGACACTGCCCTTTTCCAGACATCCTGTTTGCGTAATGACCTCAGGGTCAAAATCATCAATATCCCCACTACCATCCGTGGTGCCCATGATCGGGGCATCCGCACAGACAGGTATGGCCGTTCTGCAATCAGGTGAATTCTGCGCACTGGCTGCCAAAGAGAAAAGGAATACACAGCATGCAGCGCTAAATAGGGCTCTCATAGAATTGTGGGGCTATTTGGTTATTCTATTTCCACCACTATAACTCCACAAAACGCGTTTTTAGTATATGATCGTCGAAAAAATCTGCCGTTAATCGATGAAATTGACCAAGCGGTTATCTTCGTAAGGAAAAATGGCTCTGGAGATACTTGGCATAGGTACGGTTCCCTGCATTATCCACGTAGGACAGTTTGAACCAATAATCCGTGGAAGGCATGGGTTTTCCATTGAAACTACCATCCCATCCTGGGTCAAACTCGTTCATCTGCTTGATGAGCTTTCCGTATCGGTCATAAATGGTGACAATGGGCGAATTCAACGTGGAAAGTCCTTCTATCTGCCAGGTTTCATTGAGCACATCGCCGTTGGGCGAAAATATGGACAAAAAGCCGACCACCACAATTTCTTCCTGCACCTCTCCACAACCATAGGGGTCTCGCATGGTCACTATATGAACACCTGGAGCGACTCCTTGGAAGACATTGCTGGACTGAAATTCACCGTTGTCCATGCTGAATTCATATTCCCCTTGGTTTTCTGTATGGATGGTCACCGTATTGTTGGTGCTCATATCCTCTTTTTCCACACTGGAGATGACAGGCATTGTGGATATGGAAACCACCACACTCCGGCTTGCTTCGCAGGAAGTACCGTTGGAAACATTGGTGACTGTCAACGTGTATTCCCCAGCTTGGGAGATCATAATGCTGGGCGTCTGTTGCCCCGTACTCCATAGATAGGTATAATTTGGATTGGCCGTAGTCTCTCCGATTTCCACGCTCCCAACAGCCTCACAGATGACCATTTCCTCTGGAAAAGTGAGCTCTGGGGTCTCCACAGCCTCCAATACAAAACTTTCTGAAGCATCATAGCAGTTCGGATTGGCCAAGGAAGTGGTGCGGACATAGATGGTTTCCTGTCCCAGACCTTTTTCATATGGTTTTTGCAATGGATTGGTCCCAGCATCGGCATCGAGTTGCGAACTATGGTAACTGACCATAAAATCGTTGGAAGCCGCCGAACCAAGAGCCTCGGTATCCTTATTCGAAAGATCGTACACCATTCCCATGGACCAACAAAAAATCTCATCGGCCAAAGGCTGCGTCACCGGAACTTCATTGAAACCTACCTGAACATCGCTCACAATACTGCCACTGGACGTGGTGACCACAACGCGGTACTGCCCGGAATCCAGCACTTGATAGGTGGACATTGCCGCACCCGAAATAAGTTGGTACCCACTTCCAATATCGACATACCATTCATAACCCATGGCACCAGTAGTTGTGGCATCCAACACCACAGTATCGTTCTCACAGGCCGCTATGGGCGGTCCCAAAAGATTATTGATAATGGAACAGTCCAGAGCGTCGTTGGGATGGCTGTCCCATATGGTCCCCGTGAACTGTATGGAAAAACCAGAGTTTACATTGCTGAAATTATTGATGAAAAGATAATAGTCTTCGCCGGCCTCCACTTGGAGCCATTCCTCATAATGCACAGAATCCGAAATACCCGTTGGATCTTCCCCCACCCCTATGAAACTGGCAGCCTCGCTGTTATCAAAAAAATTGCAACGCACCGGCTCTCCCAAATTGGAGCAATCCGATGACCGATAGAGTGCAAAATCCCAATCTTCGCCATTGTCATGTCCTATATTGAAGCCCAATTGTCCTGAAGCGGCCGTCCGGAATCGGTACCATGCCGAATTGGATTCTATGGACCCTGTTGTGGTACGTTCCAAACACCCACTGGTAGCCGCACCGTTGAAATCATCAGAGCCATAGCCATTCGTACCACCATTGATTGGCGTATTGTTACAAATAGGGATTGCACTGACACATTCTTGGGAAACCTGGGAATGCACCAATGGGCAAAAAAAGAGGACAATAAAGGTTCTTATGATGGATTTGACCATAAAAGACTGTAGGTTTGGATATTATAAAAGTAGTATGGCAGTTGCCTTAACAATAATTTATGTTGTCAAACCATCGGTACCAGATGTTAAATCATTCATTAATGTTATCTTTGCTGTCTTGAAGAAACAGCAAGGAAACAAGCCGCAGCCACTAGGCTGGCACAGACCATCCGAAATTTCCTACGGCCACTGCAATCTGACCTGTTTGTTCTGTTAAAGATGATCAGATGAAACTAGAGCAGGCTTTGGAAGAACAATATGAAGAAAGGGGGAACGATCACGTTGGATCATCCTCGGATACCCCTATGCGAAAGGATGCCTTTGTGCTGAGCGATGAGGAAAAAATAGAACGTATCCAGAAAAATGTCAGGGAAATCATGTTGACCCTTGGTCTGGATCTGGATGATGACAGCCTAAAGGGCACCCCAAAAAGAGTGGCCAAGATGTATGTGAAGGAAATCTTTGGTGGGCTCCACCCAGACAGAAGACCTACATCTTCCACCTTTGACAATAAATATAAATATGGTGAAATGTTGGTGGAGAAGAACATTGTGGTCTATTCCACCTGCGAGCACCACTTGCTGCCCATTGTGGGCCGCGCGCACATTGCCTATATCTCCAACGGCACCGTGGTCGGTCTTTCCAAAATGAACCGTATCGTGGATTATTATGCCAAGAGACCACAGGTCCAGGAACGATTGAACATCCAGATCGTAAAGGAAATGCAGAAAGTTTTGGGCACTGAGGATGTGGCCTGCGTCATCGATGCCAAACACCTTTGTGTAAACTCAAGGGGTATTCGCGATATCGAAAGCAGCACGGTCACTGCAGAATATGGCGGCAAGTTCAAGGATGAGGCCGTGAGAAGGGAGTTTTTGGATTACATCAACCTAGATACCGAGTTTTAACCCTACGTTTTTTCCATGCAGCTTTACAAGGACCAAAACCTTAGAGTACACAATTCACTTTCAGGAAAAAAAGAGCTTTTTCAACCCATAAATGAAGGCCATATAGGCATGTATGTCTGCGGCCCCACGGTCTATAGCAATGTACATCTTGGAAACTGCCGCACCTTCATGTCCTTCGATATGATCTTTAGGTATTTCAAGCATTTGGGCTTTAAAGTGCGCTATGTCCGTAACATCACCGATGCCGGGCATTTGGAAAACGATGCGGACGAAGGCGAGGACAAAATTGCCAAAAAGGCAAAATTGGAACAGATAGAACCCATGGAAGTGGTGCAACGCTATACCGTGGATTTCCATAATACCCTGCAAAAATTCAACCTGTTGCCACCCAGTATTGAACCTACGGCAACGGGGCACATCATTGAACAGATCGAGATCATCAAGGATATCCTGAAGAAAGGATTGGCCTATGAAGTGAACGGTTCCGTTTATTTTGATGTGGTCAAGTTCAACGAGGCCCACGAATATGGCAAGCTCAGCGGGAGGAAACTTGAGGACATGATCGCCAATACCCGCGAACTGACCGCTCAGGACGAGAAAAAAAATCCGCAGGATTTTGCCCTATGGAAAAAGGCAGAACCCCAACACATCATGCGTTGGCCCTCACCTTGGGGAGATGGTTTCCCTGGCTGGCACCTGGAGTGTACGGCCATGAGCACCAAGTATTTAGGAGAGATCTTTGACATCCACGGAGGCGGAATGGACCTGAAATTCCCCCATCACGAGTGCGAAATTGCACAAGCGGAGGCCAGTACCGGAAAATCACCGGTAAAATATTGGATGCATGCCAATATGCTGACCCTCAATGGGAAGAAAATGTCCAAATCCACCGGGAACAACATCTACCCCTCGGAAATTTTCAGTGGGGACAACAACATTTTGAGCAAGGTATATTCCCCTGCCGTTGTACGCTTTTTTATGATGCAGGCCCACTATACCAGCATTCTGGACCTTAGTGACGACGCCCTTTTGGCATCCGAAAAAGGCTATCATCGCCTAATGGAAGCCATGACAGGCCTTAAAGACCTTAAAACTGGCACAACATCGGATTTTGATGTGGCTACGTGGAAGCAAAAGTGCTACGATGCCATGAACGACGACTTCAATACCCCTATCCTGATTGCACACCTGTTCGATGCCGTCAAGCACATCAATCTAATCAAGGATGACCAAGAAACTATCAGCGGCGAGGACAAGGAACTTCTGGAAATGACCCTGAACGCTTTTGTGTATGATGTTTTGGGTATAGAAAACCAAGCTTTGGCCAAAGATGATTCCAATGCACTGAACGGGGTGATGGAATTATTGATCCAAATCAGGAACGACGCCAGGGCCAACAAGGATTTTGCCACTTCGGACAAGATACGGGACGAGCTCACCGCTCTGGGCATTCAACTCAAGGATGGCAAGGATGGCACTTCGTTCAGCATCAACTAAGCCTAATCCACAAACTTGGACTGATACTCCCCAGGCGATGTATTGATCTTCCGTTTGAAGAGCCGATTAAAGTAGGATCGGTTCTCAAAACCACATTCCAGATAAATCTCTTTGATTTTTCTATGGGGATCCTGTAGCAGGCGAACGGCCAGTTTTATACGTTCGTTGTTGATGTAGTCTATGGGCGTCACCCCCAATTCATCCTTAAAGGTCTTATGGAAATGGGATTCGCTCATGCATGCCTTTTTGCTCAAATCGCCCACAGAAATGGGTTCATGCAGATGTGCGGCAATATACTCCAATGCATAGGCCAAGCGATTGTTCGTGCTTAATCTGGAAGCATTCTCCGTGTAGGTTTCCCTGGCATTGCCCTGCAAAATACGTATGATGAGCTCTTGCAGCATATTGTCCACAAAAAAGTCCTTGGACGGATGGTTCTCGGTAAACAGGTATAGCAGCCGTTGGATGATACCATAGATGCTGGCATCGTTCGTAAAGTGATAGTTATAGTCCATCAAGGCCCATTCCGAGCCATCGTTCTTGGGCATCCCCTCGTTCATCAATGTGATGACCTTATTGATCTTTTCTTCGGAAATGGCCATGGCCAAGCAACGGGTAGGGTTCTCGTGGTCAGCTTCAGGAAAATCGATGCACATGACTTCATTGGAAGGCAAGATCAAAGATTCACCCGGCAGAAAATCAAAGGCTTTTTTATCCCGCAAGTGCATCACCTTTTTTCCAATGAGCATGGATGCGAGCACAGGTTGATCGAACTGCAACATCACCCGCTCCGCTTGAAGATGCGTCTCGAACACATGCATGGCGGCATTGTTCAAGGTGTAGGAAGTCTGGTTCTCCACCAAATGCTCCAACTTACGCTCTTTATAAAATCTATCAGAAAGCTGCATACCAATAATCAGTCCTTAAAATATTATATAAAAACTTATTAAATATAAAAAATATACTACTGAATATTGTTAAATATATAAAAACAAAGAGGATTGGTCACAACAATAATAGAATACGTCAGATGCTTGGGTCGCAAAATCAATACTTTTAAAATCAGACACTTGGACAGACCATCGTCCAGCACATAAAATTAAACGTTAACAACTAAAAGTTTCGATCATGAGCAATGTACAAACAACAGAGCGCAACGTTCTGGAAAAACCCAAGTTCAAGGACCAGTATGAAAATTACATCGGTGGGAAATGGACACCCCCAACCAATGGCGATTATTTCGACAACATCTCCCCCGTGGATGGAAATGCATTCACAAAAATTGCCCGATCATCGGCAGAGGACATTGAAAAAGCCTTGGATGCCGCATGGGCAGCCGCACCACAATGGAACAATTCATCGGCCACCTACCGAAGCAACCTCTTGTTGAAGATTGCCGACCGAATGGAACAAAACCTAGAGGTACTGGCCCGTGCCGAAACCTGGGACAACGGAAAACCATTGAGGGAAACCCGTGCGGCCGACCTGCCCTTGGCCTTGGACCATTTTAGGTATTTCGCCGGGGTGATCAGGGCCGAGGAAGGTTCGGTGAGCGAATTGGATTCCAACACGGTGTCCATGAACATTCTGGAACCGCTTGGCGTGGTGGGCCAGATCATTCCATGGAACTTCCCCCTATTGATGGCCGCTTGGAAAATAGCCCCTGCACTTGCAGCCGGGAACTGTGTGGTCTTGAAACCGGCCGAGCAGACCCCTGTGGGCATTTTGGTGTTGATGGAGCTTATCGAGGATATTCTTCCCGCTGGAGTACTGAACATTGTGAACGGGTTTGGAATAGAAGCAGGAAAGCCTTTGGCGTCAAATCCCAGGATCAACAAAATCGCCTTTACCGGAGAGACCACCACAGGCCAATTGATCATGCAATATGCCTCCAAGAACATCATTCCAGTGACCTTGGAATTGGGCGGAAAATCCCCCAATATTTTCTTTGAGAGCATCATGGATGCCGATGATGAATTCTTCGACAAATGCTTGGAAGGTGCCGTTATGTTCGCCTTGAACCAAGGAGAAGTCTGCACCTGCCCCTCCAGGATCCTGGTACAGGAAAACATTTTTGACAAGTTCATGGAACGGGTGGTGGAACGCACCAAGGCCATTAAATTGGGCCACCCCCTGGACCCGAACACCATGATGGGCGCACAGGCTTCCAACGACCAGTACGAGAAAATCCTGAATTACATCCAAATAGGGAAAGAAGAAGGCTGCGAAGTACTGACCGGAGGCGAGGCCGCCTACAATGAAGGACTGGAAGGTGGATACTACATCCAACCCACCATTTTGAAGGGAAACAACAAAATGAGGGTTTTCCAAGAAGAGATTTTTGGTCCGGTAGTTTGCGTGACCACTTTTAAGGATGAAGCCGAAGCCCTGGAAATCGCCAACGATACCCTATATGGATTGGGTGCCGGGGTCTGGACACGCGACATGCACCAGGCCTATAAGATTTCGAGGCAGGTACAGGCCGGAAGGGTCTGGGTGAACTGTTACCATGCCTATCCTGCACACGCCCCTTTCGGAGGTTACAAAAAGTCGGGTATCGGTAGGGAAACGCACAAGATGATGTTGAACCACTATCGCCAGACCAAGAACATGCTCATCTCCTACGACAAGAGCAAATTGGGCTTTTTCTAAAATGGCCAGGGCAATAAAACGGGTCCTTGTTACCGATCGTGCCGAAAAAATCATCGATCAACTCAGGGAACGCCACGGCGAATTGATGTTCCACCAAAGCGGAGGGTGCTGCGATGGCTCCTCGCCCATGTGTTTTCCAAAGGGTGAGCTGATGCTCAACGAAACCGATATTTGGTTGGGCAACATCCATGGATGCGATTTTTTCATCAGCAAAGATCAGTTTGAATACTGGAAACACACCCAGTTGACCGTGGACATTACGACCGGGAGAGGCTCCAGCTTCAGTTTGGAAATCCCTTTGGGACTGCGTTTTGTGATAAAATCCCGATTGTACACGGATGAGGAAGCGGAATATTTGGTGCCCGTACATCCGGCATCCGAGGAAGTTTGATGAACGCCCCGACTTTGTCGGGGCTTTTTTTTACCTTGCAGTTCCTCAATACAACGAATGAAACACATCCTGATCGCACCCTTCATTCTATTGGTGAAATTTTACCAGAATTTCATTTCTCCCATGTTCCCGGCCACATGCCGGTACTCCCCCACCTGTTCGCAATACACTTTGGAGGCCTTGAAAAAGCACGGTCTGTTCAAAGGCGGGTGGCTCTCCATGAAACGTATAGCAAGCTGTAATCCATGGGGCGGGAGCGGATACGATCCGGTTCCCTGACATGGAACCCAAAGAAGGTATCCAAATCGTTCCAAAAAGGTTATCTGTAGCCAAAAATTACTTAAACATGGGCATCAACCACCCAAAGTGGTTATATTAGTCCAAAATTTAACTAGATGTATTTCCTCGGAATCAATTGGAACCCGGAAGGCACCCTTTTCAAACTGGGCTTCGTTCAAATAAAATACTACAACCTGCTTTGGATCGCAGCCTTTGTGGTGGGCTGGTTCATCATGAAGAAAATATTCCAGAACGAAAAAAAGTCCATGGAAAAACTGGATTCCCTGTTCATCTACACGGTGGTTTCCATTATGTTGGGCGCACGCTTGGGGCACGTCTTTTTTTATGACTGGGACTACTATAAAGACCATTTGGTGGAAATTCTTTTGCCCATCAGGGAAAGTGCGAACAGCTCGCTGTTCGGCATCATAAACGGCTATGAGTTTACCGGGTTTACCGGGCTGGCCAGCCACGGGGCCACCATCGCCGCTATCATCGGGGTGTGGCTCTTTTGCAGAAAATGGGATGATATCCGAATGCTCTGGATGCTGGACCGTTTGGTGATCCCTTCGGCCATTGGTGCCTGTTTTGTGCGTCTGGGTAATTTTTTCAACTCGGAAATCAATGGAAAAGTGGTCCACAAATCCTATTTCTTGGCCACACGTTTTATCAGGGATTCTGATGACATGCCAGCTTACAAAGCGATGGCAATCACCAAAGAGGCCACAGAAAATGCCGCGTACAAGGCCATAGAGCACAATCCTGAATTTGCGGGCATCCTACAGACCATACCTTATCGCCATCCTGCACAGTTGTACGAGGCCATTTGCTACTTTTTTGTCTTTCTCTTTCTGCAGATGATCTATTGGAAAACGGATAAAAAAGAGAAGCAAGGTTACATATTTGGATTGTTCATGGTGCTCTTGTTCACCGTCCGATTTTTTGTGGAGTTCTTTAAAAAGAGCCAAGGAGGTTTTGAGAGTTCCCTGGGACTTCTCTCCACAGGACAATGGTTGAGCCTCCCCATGATTGCCATTGGGTTCTATTTTATGTACAGACCATCACCAATCTTCTACAGGGATTAAGGACATGAAACATATCGGCTTAATTTTATCTGTTTTAATCCTTTTCATGGCCTCCTGCAAGTCAGAGACCAAGCAGGCCCTGAAAACCGAGACGGTATCGTTCACCAAGGAAGGTGAATTGTCCATTCTTGCCACCGAAACGGATTCCCTTAAAACAAGCTTTGACATCGAGATCGCCGAATCTGAGTACGAAACTCAGACCGGGCTCATGTACCGTCAATCCATGGAAGAGAGCCAAGGCATGTTGTTCATCTTCCCCAATGTCTCCGCCCGTTCTTTTTACATGAAGAACACCGAGTTTCCCTTGGACATCATCTATATAGATGAAGGACTGAAAATCGTTAGCTTTCAAAAAAATGCCAAACCCTACGATGAGAGCAGCCTGCCCTCCAACGTACCCGCCAAATATGTCCTTGAGATAAATGCGGGACTGTCCGATAAATTGGGACTACAAGTAGGGGACAGTATTGCCTTCACAAGAAAGTAATGTCCAAATATCTTTTAGAAAACGAGGCATCGGAGCGATTGCTGTTCAGGAGTTTACAACCCTCAGACTTTGAGGCATGGTTGCCGTTCTACCACGACCCCAGATCCACACAATATTGGGAAGGATTGCCCTCCCTTCCCGAGGAAGCCTGCAAAGCGCAATTTGACCGGGTATTTGAGCGCTATGCAAATGATCTGGGCGGCATGAATGCCCTTACCTTAAAGAATTCAGGGCAATTGGTGGGCATCTGCGGACTTTTGATCCAAATAAGTGGACGGTGTGGAGGAACTCGAAATCGGATATTCCATACTGCCCAAGTTCTGGCTACAGGGCTACGCCTTTGAGGCGGCACAAAAATGCAAGCATTATGCCTTTCAAGAGGGGTTTTCGGACTCTTTGATCTCCATCATCCATGTGGACAATGTACCTTCCCAAAAAGTAGCTTTGAAAAATGGGATGCTCTTGGACAAAACCACCTCCTATAAGGACAATCCCGTCCATATTTTTAGGGTAAACCAAGGATAATCGTAATTTTGGGATTTTTATTCCCAGATTACATGCATCAACCCAAAAGCTACGCGATACTTACCAATAACACGTCACAAACGCACAGCATCGTGGACCGATTATTGGCCAATATATCGATTCCAGGACTACAGCAACTGCAAGATTTGAAGGGACTTCTTTTTTCACGGTCAGAGATCGATCGTTATATGGACGAAGAAGAGCGTCACGATATCAAGATCTTGACCCGGGAAACCCAACAATTTCTGAAGACCATGAGCAGTGGGGAACAGAAAAAGGCTTTGTTGCGCTATTTGCTCCAGCAGGAACCTGATTTTTTGGTCTTGGTGAACCCTTTTGACAATCTGGACGTGGCCACCCAGGCGCAACTTAAAGAACAACTCTGTACCATTGCCTCCACCAAAACCGTGGTGCAATTGGTCAGCCGACTGGAGGATATTTTGCCCGTGACCACGGATTTTTTCAAACTTGATGGAGAACAATTGCATCCTTACGAAACAGCAGAGGCATTTTGGGAGGAAAACCAAGGACAATCCATCGCTTTCAGCGGTAACATACCACCTCCACTCCTGCCTTTGGAAGCAACTGGTACAGAATTGGTCAAATTTGAAAAGGTTTCGGTCAGTTTTGACGGGCGACAGGTATTGGACCAAATCGATTGGACCATAAACCGAGGGGAATTCTGGCAATTGATTGGTCCCAATGGAAGTGGGAAAAGCACCTTGCTCTCCATGATCACCGGGGACAGCCATAAAGCCTACGGGCAGGACCTGACGCTATTCGGACAGAAGAAAGGAAGCGGGGAAAGTGTTTGGGACCTAAAGAAGAAAATAGGCTACTTCACTCCTGCGGTCACGGACAAGTTCAGGGGCTACCATAGTCTGGAACATATGATCATCTCCGGTCTGCACGACTCCATAGGTCTTTATGTCATCCCAACGGATACCGAAAAGCGTTTGGCCCATGAGTGGTTGAAGCTTTTGGGACTAAACCACAAAAGAGAGGAACATTTTCGTGACCTGTCCACTGGCGAGAAAAGGTTGGTGATGGTGGCCAGGGCCATGATCAAACACCCGCCCCTACTTATTTTGGACGAACCCACGGCCGGCCTGGACGATTCTGGCGCAGCCTTGTTCGTTGACTTGGTGAACAAAATTGCATCAGAAAGCGATACAGCCATTGTTTTTGTATCCCACAGAAAAGAGCCCGGCCTGTATCCCCAATTCAATTACATCCTGAATGTTAGGGAAACGGGATCCATAGGCAGTGTTGGGACTCCATAGAAAAACAATACAAGCACAAAAAAGGGCCGCTCTAAAGAGCGGCCCTTTTTGCTATTCATCTAAAAACTTAAACTATGCAGCTGTGGCGGCTGCAATTTTTTTCTTGAGGGTATCGAACATGATCGGCGTTGCGATGAATACCGAAGAATAGGTACCCACTACCACACCAATGATCATGGCGAACATAAACCCTCGCAAGCTTTCCCCACCAAAGATGAAGATGGCCAACAATACGATCAAGGTGGTCAATGAGGTGTTCAAGGTACGGCTCAATGTGCTGTTCAAGGCATCGTTGATGTTCTCTCCGCCTCTGAAACCTTTGATTCCTGTTATTTCACGGATACGGTCGAACACGACCACGGTATCGTTCAAGGAATATCCAATCACCGTCAAGATGGCCGCTATAAAGGCTTGATCGATCTCCATATTGAAAGGCATTATCTTACCAGTAAGGGAGAATATGCCCAATACAATCATCACGTCATGGAAAACCGCAACAACGGCACCCAAGGAGAATTGCCATTTCCTGAATCTCAATAGGATGTAAAGGAACACGACCGCCAAGGATCCCAAAATGGCCAAGAAGGCATTCTTTTTAATATCATCGGCAATGGTAGGCCCTACTTTAACTGATTGTAGGATACCTATCGATTTTTCCGAAGCCCCTATGGTAAAGTCTTCGAAAGAAGTACCATCTGGAAGGTATTTTTGTAATGTAGTGTAGAGTTTGGTCTGGATTTCGGTATCCACTTCCACACCTTCCTCATCTACTTTGTAAGGAGTGGTCACCTTTATCTGATTGGCATCCCCAAACGTTTTTACGTTGGTTCCGCTACCAAATACTGTATTGAGTTCAGAAGCGATTTCCGAAGGGTTCACTGCTTTTTCAAAACGAATCTGATAAGAACGGCCTCCGATAAAGTCAACTCCTTGCTGAAGACCAGAGGTCAATAGCGAGAACACGGAGACAACCACCAAGATACCAGATAGGATATAAGCGAACTTGCGCTTAGCCAAGAAATCGATGTTCATATTGGTGAACAGGTTCTTCGTGATTCCTGTGGTGAAATCCAAGCGTCTGCCTTTTTTCGCAGAATATGCATCGATCATCAATCGGGTCACGAATATGGCCGTGAACAATGACGTAACGATACCTATCAGCAAGGTAGTGGCAAATCCTTTGATCGGTCCTGAACCGAAAATGAAAAGAATGATCGCCGTAAGTCCTGTAGTGATGTTGGCATCCAAGATAGAGGACAGTGCGTTTCCGAAACCGTCCGCAATCGCTTGTGCCTTGCCCTTGCCTTTTGCCAATTCTTCCTTGATCCTTTCAAAGATAAGTACGTTGGCATCCACCGACATACCGATGGTCAACACGATACCCGCAATACCTGGAAGGGTCAAAACAGCACCCAAGCTGGTCAACACCCCAAAAATGAGCAAGATGTTGAATATAAGGGCGATATCAGCAAAAACTCCTGCCTTGCCATAGTAAAAGATCATCCATAGCAATACAAAGGCCATGGCAATCATAAAGGAGATGAATCCACTGTCGATGGCTTCCTGACCCAAAGATGGACCTACCACCTCAGATTGGATGATGTCCGCAGAAGCTGGCAATTTACCTGCACGCAATACGTTGGCAATATCCTTGGTCTCGTTTACGGTGAAAGTTCCGGTAATCTCGGAACGTCCGCCTGAAATAGGTCCTGAAGACACACCAGGGGCAGTATATACTTTATTGTCCAAAACAATGGCTATACCGGTCTGGTTGTTGTAAGCATCTCCGGTAAGTGCTTCCCATTCCTTGGCACCACGGGTGTTCATGGTCATGCTCACCGCAGGCTTGTTGAACTGGTCAAAGGTATCCTGTGCATCGGAAACCACGTCACCGCTGATCCTGGGCACACCGTCCCTGTTAGATTTAAGTGCGTATAGATCCACCACTTCCACATCTTGGGCAGGTCTTTCCCAAAGGAATTTGGTGAATTGGATATCGTTGGGCAGCAATCTCTTGATCTCTGGCATTCTCAGGTACTTCCCGATCTCGGCCGTGTCCGAAACCATGGCTCTTGCTATGGCATGGCTACCTGGGTTGGCAGGTATCAATTTACCCAAAATTGGGTTGGCCTGAGGGGCGGTTTCCAAAGAATCTTGGGAAACATCCGAAAGCAAGGAATCAATCTCAGATTCTGGCTTGGACACCTCCTCTTTGGTCTGCTCAGGTTTTAGGATTTCTTTCAATCGCTCGTTGGCGCTCACCAAGAAGGTTCCCAAACTTGGATTGCTTTGGGGATAGGTTTCCCAAAACTCCAACTGTGCGGTACTGGAAAGCAATTCCTGTGCACGGGCAATATCCCTAGCACCTGGCAGCTCCACCAAGATACGTCCGGAGTTCCCTTCCCTTTGGATGTTGGGCTGGGTCACACCGAAACCATCGATACGCTCACGGAGTACTTCAAATGCAGAAACGATGGACTCGTCTATCTTCCTTCGGATGATGGGCTTTACCTCTTCATCGCTCATTTGGAAATTGACATCATCGCTAAGCCCTTTGTTGGCAAAGATATCTGGGGAAGCCAATTTGGTTTCGCCCTTGATCTTGTCAAATGCATCAAAAAATAGTTCCAAATAGGTTTGGTCACTATTGGTTGATGCCACATCGGCATCGGCCAGCGCCTTGTTGAAAACGGGGTTCTTGGTATTGTTCGCCAAACCTTTCAAAATGTCCTTTACGGAAATCTGTAGGGTAACGTTGATACCTCCCTTAAGGTCAAGACCTTTGTTCAACTCCTTTTTCTTGGCATCCTCATAGCTGGTAAAACCTAAAACAGAGTTGTCACTGATAGAGTCCAGATACGATGCCTCTAAAGCTTCGCGCTTTGCCACATAATCTTCCTCAGCTTCCGAAATTTGGCTAACTGCATGAGCTTCAGCGTCCTTCTCCAACTTACTTGTGATGAAGGTAAAGGATAGCTGATAGATGCTCACCAAGCCAAAAAGGATCGCGAAAAGCCTTACAAGTCCTTTATTTTGCATTGATTATTAAATTTTTAGATGTTTTCTTAAACAGCGTGCAAATATATCATTTCCGATAAGATTTGACAATAGAAATTGATTGAATTGCAAATACGCCTCAGCATTGGTTGGTCAAAACAAAATTGTCATTCCGAATCCGATACGGTCCTCCCCAAAACATTCGTTTGGGATTTACCGGCGTTCAAACCCGAAATGACAATCTTTTGGTCAAGTTTTTATGGATTATACTTGAAGTAATCCGTTGGTCTTTTTAACTCCTTCGGCACTTTCCTGCATTTTGGCCTTTTCGGCATCGGAAAGTTCGATCTCAACAATCTGCTCGATACCATCTTTGCCCAAGATCACAGGCACACCGATACAGATGTCTGAAAGACCATATTCCCCATCCAGCATAGTGGAACATGGGAACATTTTCTTTTGGTCGCAGGCAATGGCCTGTACCATTGACGAAACTGCTGCTCCGGGTGCATACCATGCACTGGTGCCCAAAAGCTTGGTCAAGGTGGCACCACCTACCTTGGTCTCTTCCACTACCCATTCCATTGTTTCTTCGGAAAGGAACTCGGAGACTTTCACACTGTTCCTGGTTGCATGGCCAATAAGGGGAACCATGCCCACATCGCTGTGGCCACCGATCACCATACCGTCAACATCGGAGATAGGGGCACCAAGGGCCTCTGCCAATCTGTATTTGAAACGGGCACTGTCCAAAGCACCTCCCATACCAATGATCTTGTTCTTTGGCAGGCCAGTGGCCTTGTGTACTAAATAGGTCATGGTGTCCATAGGGTTGCTCACCACGATGATAGTGGTATTGGGCGAATGCTCCAAAAGGTTTGTGGCCACGGTCTTTACAATACCTGCATTGATGCCGATAAGTTCCTCACGGGTCATTCCTGGCTTGCGGGGAATCCCAGAGGTGATCACTGCCACGTCACTATTGGCCGTTTTACTATAATCGTTGGTGCTTCCGGTGATTTTGGTATCAAAGCCCATTAGGGAGGCGGTCTGCATCAAATCCATCGCCTTTCCTTCAGCATATCCTTCCTTGATATCCAACACGACCACTTCCGAGGCAAAATTTTTCATTGCTATGTATTCTGCACAGCTAGCTCCTACTGCGCCTGCTCCAACTACGGTAACTTTCATTTGTATAAGTTTAAATTTTAACGCTCAAAAATAAGGCATTTCACTTAGAAAAAAGCTGACTTACACTAGTTTTAATGTATCGATTTTGCAAATGTCCCCAAATAATCGACCCCATAAATGTTAAGGAAACGAACCATTCATCGAAGAAATCCTTTTTTCTTCTTTTTTTGAAGTAAGAGGCGCAATAGTTTCCTACAAAAGAGCGTTCTCTAAGTCCCAAACTTAATTTAACCTACTGACCTATGAAAAAGCTCTTTTCATTGTTGTCCATCATAGGCATAATTGCCGTAAGCAACTGTAGCCGCATTCCAGAGAACAACGACCCCATTCTAGGCGTCTGGGCAAAAATTGAATCTTCCACCATAGAAAACAAGGGTACCGAAACGACCCGTGAAGAATGGATCTTCAACGATGTTTATCTGGGCAGATACCAGAGCTACTCCAATTCAAAACTAGTTTTTTATACCGATTTTAAATGGTCCGTTGAAAACGGGACCTACACCATTATATATGGCGATCCGCAGGTGACCGATGTCACGGTCAGCTTGATGAAAGCCCAAGATCCTGAAATTTTGACCCTAGGGAACGGCGCGGTCTTCGCCACTAGGGAGTGAACCTGAAGACCAACATATATGAAAATAGTGGGCCTCGACAAATGTCGGGGCCCACTTTATTTTGGTTGGTCGGTTGGTGGCACTATCTGAATCCAAAGTTCAGACCGAAGGTAAAGGTGCTGAACTCGGCAATGTTATATTCCGCATTGATCCTAAAGAATCCCAGTTTCAGTTTGGTGCCCAGATTGGCATTGACCCCACTGGCCTTTTGGGAAACGGAAAAAGGGTCCACCACGGTCTCGGAAAAGAACGGGCCGTTGGCCTGATAGGTGCCCAAAACATCGATATCCGATTTCCCCGTGATATAGCCCAGACCTCCATAAAAGTTGATCACGGGAATATTTCGGGTGGAAACCACGGCACTGAAGTTCCAGGTCTTGAACGATGCATCGATACGCTGGTCGCTGCCCGCAATGATGTCAGAATCCGTGAAATCATACTCGCCATTGAGATTGGTATACCCTATGACCGCCGAAATGGCCACAGGCAATAGTTTATCGGCCGGAAGCAACTTGGTGAAATCGTATTGGACACCGGCACCGAACAATCCCAATTTGACATTATCGTCGTCAAATTTCATCTTGGGCAAGAAACGGGCCTTCACTTCCAATCCCTTGATAAGCCCCACACTTCCCTGAAGATACCCCGATGGGACAAAATTGATGTTTTCAGAAGCCAATCCCGAAGGGAGTTCAAAGGTGCTGCTAAAGAGGGTAGTTTCATCCTCAACAAAGACTTCGACCCCCTCAATGTCGCCAAGAGCCGTGGAAACCAAACGCGCTTCCCCTGGGTTTTGCACAAAATCCAGGTTTTCATATTCCGAAGGATCAAGCAGAAAGGCTTTTTTGTCATCCTTGTTCTTGAACCCCGTCATGTTTCCCACGATGGATATCTCAAAACCACCCAAGGGTTTGGAATCCGCACTGTTGTACCATCCTGTGGAGATCGTGTAGATGGCCGCTTCGGAAACAGGTGCCAAATAAGCGTTGGCAAAACGTTCCGCATCGTTGACCCCGGAAACGAAAATGTCGTTCAAATCTTGGGCCTTGCCGAAGGTTGCCCCCAACAGGGCTGCGAGCAGTATGATTTTTCTCATTTTTGTAAAATTTTTCCTAAAACTAAAAAACTCGCCTTTTTGAGGCGAGTTTTTGTTGTGAAACAACCGTTATCTATGCATCTATGTTGGCATAGACGGCATTTTTTTCGATGAATTCCCTCCTTGGTGGCACCTCATCCCCCATCAACATGGAGAAGATGCGGTCCGACTCGGTGGCGTTGTCTATACTGACCTGCCTAAGGGTCCTGAACTCCGGGTTCATGGTGGTGTCCCACAATTGTTCCGCGTTCATTTCCCCAAGACCTTTGTACCGTTGGATACCAGCTCCACCGTTCATGGAGGCCACTATCTCATCACGTTCCTTATCGTTCCAGGCATAGCGTTTCTTGGATCCTTTCTTCACCAAATATAATGGTGGCGTGGCAATGTAAACGTGCCCTGCCTCTATCAATTCCCGCATGTACCGGAAGAAGAAGGTAAGGATCAAGGTTTCAATGTGGCTACCATCCACGTCGGCATCACACATGATGACCACTTTGTGGTAACGCAGCTTATCCAAGTTCAGTGCTTTGCTGTCCTCTTCTGTACCGATGGTAACTCCCAATGCGGTATAGATGTTCTTGATCTCTTCGTTTTCGAATACCTTGTGCTGCATGGCCTTTTCCACATTCAGGATTTTACCCCTAAGCGGCAGAATGGCCTGAAAATTTCGGTCCCGTCCTTGCTTGGCGGTACCACCTGCCGAATCTCCCTCAACGAGGAACACTTCGCATTTGGTAGGGTCCTGCTCGGAACAATCGGAAAGTTTACCAGGTAGGCCACCAACACTCATTGGGTTTTTACGCTGAACCATTTCACGGGCCTTGGCAGCAGCATGTCTGGCCTGTGCGGCCAATTTTACTTTTTCCACGATCTGTTTGGCATCCTCGGGATGTTCTTCCAAATAGTCCGTCAGCATTTCGGAAACGGCCTGGCTCACGGCACTGGTCACCTCTCGGTTACCCAATTTTGTTTTGGTCTGACCTTCAAACTGGGGTTCTGCAACCTTAACGGAAACAATGGCGGTAAGCCCCTCACGGAAATCGTCCCCTGAAATTTCAAACTTTAGTTTGTCCAACATACCGGAATTGTCGGCATATTTTTTCAAGGTGGTGGTCAACCCCCTCCTAAATCCTGAAAGGTGCGTACCTCCTTCGTGTGTATTGATATTGTTCACATAGGAATGGAGGTTTTCCGTATAGCCTGTATTGTAGACCATGGCCACTTCCACTGGTATGCCGTTCTTCTCCCCTTCCATGGAGATGACGCTTTGGGTAAGTGCTTCCCGGTTTCCATCCAAGAACTTGATGAATTCCTTCAATCCTTCCTTGGAATGAAAGGTTTCATGGATATACTCCCCTTTTTCGTCTTTATTTCTTTTATCGGTAAGCGTAATGGTGATGCCCTTGTTCAAATAGGACAACTCCCGCATACGGTTGGCAAGGGTATCATAGCTATATTCCGTGGTCTGGGTAAAAATGGTATCATCTGGAATAAAGGTCACCACGGTACCCGTTTCATTACTGTCACCAATACTTTTGACGGGATACAGGGCCTTTCCTTTTTCGTATTCCTGCTCCCAAACTTTTCCTTCCCTATAGACGGTAGCCCTTAAATGGTTGGACAGTGCGTTCACACAAGAAACCCCCACACCGTGAAGACCTCCGGAAACCTTGTACGAGTCCTTATCGAATTTACCACCGGCACCGATCTTGGTCATGACCACTTCCAAGGCAGAAACCCCTTCCTTTTTGTGAAGTCCCACAGGTATACCCCTACCGTTGTCCTTAACGGTAATGGAGTTGTCCTCATTGATGATCACATCTATTGAATCGCAATATCCGGCCATGGCCTCATCGATGGAGTTATCCACGACTTCATATACCAAATGGTGCAACCCCCTGACCCCTACATCACCAATATACATGGAAGGTCTCATACGCACGTGCTCCATGCCCTCGAGGGCCTGGATACTATCCTCTGAGTATTGTTTCTTGTTCGCTTCTTCGCTCATATATTCTTAGTATTTGCCTTGAAATTTTCAAATCTTACAAATATAAGGAATAGCCACTGGAATTGGGCCATAGGGCGACAACGAACCCCCTAAGTTATCAACAAAATCTGTGGAAAACGGAGGCCTCTGGAAATGTCCAGGGTCATACACCAACCACCAACGAAAAGCCCCTCGTCGAAGGGGCTTTTCTGACTAATTGAAAATGAAACAAAACTACATTTCCTGCTCCATATCGTTGGTTGGTTATTACCGGTCGGTTTATTTTACGTAAGCATCGGCATGCACTTTGGCAACGGCCCTTCCTGATGGGTCGTTCATGTTTTTGAAGGCTTCGTCCCACTCCAGGGCTATCCGGGTGCTACAGGCCACAGAAGGTTCTTGCGGAACGCTCAGCGCAGCTGCATCCGAAGGGAAATGCCCTTCAAAGATGGAACGGTAATAATACTCCTCCTTGGTTGTAGGTGTCTGTATCGGGAACTTGAAGTGGGCGTTCTGCAATTGCTCATCGGTCACCTCTTCCTGCACCATCGATTTTAGGGTGTCTATCCAGCTATACCCCACTCCATCGGAAAACTGCTCCTTTTGCCTCCAAGCCACACTTTCGGGAAGGTAGGATTCAAAAGCTTTTCGGACCACCCATTTTTCCATGCGCTCCCCGTTGATCATCTTGTCCTTTGGGTTGATGCGCATCGCCACATCCATAAACTCCTTGTCCAAAAATGGGACCCTGCCCTCTATTCCCCATGCCGCCAATGATTTGTTGGCCCTGAGACAATCGTACATGTGGAGTTTGTCCAACTTGCGCACGGTTTCTTCATGAAAGTCCTTTGGACTTGGTGCTTTGTGGAAATACAGGTAGCCTCCGAACAACTCATCGGCACCCTCTCCGGACAACACCATTTTGATCCCCATGGACTTGATGACCCTTGCCATCAAATACATGGGCGTGCTCGCCCTGATGGTGGTAATATCATAGGTCTCCAGGTTATAGATGACATCTTTTATGGCATCCAACCCTTCCTGGATGGTGAACTTTATCTCGTGATGGATGGTCCCAATATGTGCAGCCACTTTTTGGGCAGCGGCCAAATCTGGCGAACCTTCCAATCCCACTGAAAAGGAATGCAATTGGGGCCACCACGCATCGGCGGTATCACCGGATTCTATCCTTTTTTGGGAATATCTTTTGGCAATGGCCGAGGTCACGGAAGAGTCCAAACCTCCGGAGAGCAATACCCCATAAGGCACATCGGACATCAACTGACGGTGCACAGCGGCCTCCAAGGCCACTTTGATCTCTTCTATACTGGTCTCGTTCTCCTTGACGGTATCGTATTCCATCCAATCCCGTTGGTACCATCTTTTGAACTCCCCATCCGAACTGTGCAAATAGTGTCCGGGAGGAAAAAGCTGGATCTTGGAACAGGTACCTTCCAAGGCCTTCAATTCGGAAGCCACGTAAAAGGTGCCGTTCTTGTCCCAACCGATGTACAATGGAATGATCCCCATATGGTCACGGGCGATGAAATACTCATCTTTTTCGCTATCGTATATGGCAAAACCAAAGATTCCGTTCATTTCATCAATAAAATCCACACCCTTTTCTCGGTAAAGGGCCAATATGACCTCACAATCGGATTGGGTCTTGAACTCGTATTTCCCTTCAAACTGTTTTCTCAGTTCTTGATGGTTATAGATTTCGCCATTGGCAGCCAGCACAAGTTTTCCATCGGCACTCAACAAAGGCTGCTTCCCAGAGGCCGGATCCACGATCGCCAACCTTTCATGGGCCAAAATGGCCTTGTCATCCGAATAGATCCCACTCCAATCCGGCCCTCTATGTCTCACTTTTTTGGACATTTCCAATAATTGGGGCCTCAACACTTCCGTGCTTTCCTTCACATCAAATGCGCAAACAATTCCACACATATAAATATAGTTTATAACAATTTTGATACAAAAATGAACATTCAAGTTTTGAAATAAAACAATAAAACAATATTCAATTACATTTTATTTGTTTAAAATGTAAAAACATATACTATTGATACTTTTTTAGTAAAAGAATACATCAATCTGAGGCATTCTGTAAGGTTCTTCAATTTTAACGTCTTTTTTATAGAAACACATTGAATTAATTCTAGTTTTGAAAACAACTAAAATCACAATCATGAAAAATCTATTTTTATTGACATTCTTTGCCTTTGCCCTAGTATTTTCCACTGAGGCCACGGCCCAAAAGTTCAGCGGTCTGGATAAAAGTCCTTTGGACATTGCATCTTTTCCTGCCAGTTACAAGGAGGCCGATAAATCTGTTCGCGTCATTTACAGCCGCCCACAGTTGAAAGGCCGCAGCTTGGAAGACCTAGCTCCTGAGGGTAAAGTTTGGAGGACCGGTGCCAATGAGGCCACTGAAGTGACTTTCTACAAAGATGCCACTGTAGGCGGAAAAGCCATCAAGGCCGGCACCTATGCCCTGTTCACCATTCCCGGGGACAATGAATGGACCGTGATCCTGAACAGTAACCTGAACCAATGGGGCGCCTACTCCTATGACAGTGAAGGTGACGTAGCCAGGATTCCTGCCACGGCCAGCACTGATGAAGAGGAGCTTGAGGCTTTTTCCATTGCTTTTGAAGATGATGGAAAAATGGTCATGGGATGGAGCACTACACGGGTTTCACTTCCGATCAGCTTCTAATCCAACACTGATTATGATATCAAAAGCGGGGAAATCCCCGCTTTTTTATTTTACCCGAACACCTCCCAAGAAAACCTGCTCCGCGCTTATATTGGGAATACTTTCGACCGGAACGGTCATGATATCGTCGCTCAGGATCACAAAATCCGCAAACTTACCCGGCTCAATGCTCCCTTTTTCATTTTCCTCAAAGTTGGAATAGGCTGCCCAGAGGGTCATTCCCCTCAAGGTCTCTTCCCGCGTAAGGGCATCCTTCATCTGAAACCCTCCTTCGGGATACTGTTCTTGGTCTTGCCGGGCCACAGCCGCATAAAATGTGAGGAATGGGCTTACCTGCTCCACGGGAAAATCAGTTCCCAAAGCCACAATCCCAGCTTTCTCCAATAACGTTTTGTAGGCATAGGCTCCCTTGATCCGCTCAGGACCCAACCTGTCCCCCGCCCAATACATATCGCTGATGGCATGCGTCGGCTGCACGGAAGGAATGATCCCGTCTTCAAAATAATCGAAATCCTGTAGCGATACCACCTGGGCATGCTCCACCTTCCAACGTCGGTCCTCCTTGTCCTGCAACACCTTTTGATAGGCCCTGAGCACGACCACATTGGCAGAATCCCCTATGGCGTGGGTGTTCATTTGGTAATCGGAGGCTGCTATGCGTTCGGCAAGGGCACCGATTTCCGCTACTGGGGTGACCATGGCCCCGAAGTGTCCTGGCTGATCGGAATAAGGAGCTTTTAGGGCCGCTCCCCTAGATCCCAGGGCTCCATCCCCGTAAACTTTTATGGATCGGACATTCAATTGGTCCGTTTTGATGATTCCTTTTTCCAAAAAATGATCTAGGTTGTCCGGAGTATTGGAAACCATTGCATAGATTCTTATGGACAGCTCCCCAGCTTGCTGTAGGCTGTCAATCAGCTCAATGGTCCATCTTCCCAAACCTGCGTCATTGACCGTAGTGAGGCCATAACCCAAACTTATCCGTTCGGCATCTTTCAGGGCCTGGATCTGTTGTTCTTTGATGGGTTGTGGCACAACGGCATCCACCAGTCCCATGGGATTGTCCACCAGAACCCCTGTGATCGCACCATCTTTCTTTACAATTTCGCCACCGTCCACTTGGGTCTCATCAGTTATTCCCGCCAGGTTCAGTGCTTTTTGGTTCACCAGATAGGCATGGCCATCAATCCGCTCCAAAACAACTGGAATATCCGGGAACAGTTCATCCAGTTTGTCTTTGGTCGGAAATTCCTTTTCGTCCCAATCATTTTGGTCCCAACCCCTTCCGCGTATAAAACTTGAGGGGCGTTCTTTTTGGAAAGCAGCCACCTTGTCCACGATTTCATCAAAGCTTGAAGTGCCCACCAAATCCACTACTTGCTGGTTCAATCCAAGTCCATAAAAATGGCAATGGGCATCAATAAGTCCGGGAACCATTGTCTTTCCTTTGGCATCCAACAATTCCTTGGCCTTGTATTTTTTCTGAAGGTCTTCGTCTTCTCCCACTTCCAAAAATTTCCCATCCTTGATGGCCACGGCACTTGCTTTGGAAAATTCCTCGTCCACCGTGTAGATGTTGGCATTGTGAACGATCATGTCCACTTCTTGCTTGGAGTTACAGGCAAAGAGAAGTGGGATAAGAAGTAGGAGTGTGTATTTTTTCATTGTTCCGGGATTAATTTTTCACCATCCCATAAAAATACTTCTTCTTTTTCAAATGATATAACTTCATATGCCTGTGTAAGGTTTAAATAGCCGAGTACAATCTTATTTTGGAGACCATATAGCTCGTTGGGAAACCTATACTGCCAAAAATTAAATTCTTCCCCACAATTTTCGACCTTTAATTCAGGCAAGTGAACAAAACGACCCTCGGTGGTTTCAATTATGTAATTCAACCTTATTGACAGGCAGCAAAAAGTATAGTAATCTTCGACCAATATGACTCTTTTGAGTCCTGGAATATTTGGCGAATCGTTTACCCAAACTTCTAGACTGGAATCTTGCACATCAATCGCATACTGATTCAAAACTGGAATAAGCGTATCATTTTCCTTCAATAAGTAAATTGGAGATGTGGCATGATAATCCAAAAGCATTAATGAATCTTCATCCATATCAGCCCATATAGATTTGGTCAGTGCATAAACCTCTGTAGGATAAAACCTGCTCCCAAATTTTGGATGTTCCACATACTGTGCAAACAGACCAACAGTTCCCAAAGCATATACGGCAATAAAACCGAGTGTAACATGCGTATTTTTCATCAGAGCCATTCGATAAAAATACATTTAACACCAATACCATTTGTCATGAATTGATGGATGCTGCTTTTGAATTGACCTATATTACTTTTCAATTGACCAATGAACCTTTGGTATCGTTATTCCCCATCAATTTCTGATGCTCTCTTCACATTGGAAAAGCCTACTGTGAAACCATGATTGAAATATGTTGATACTTTTTTAGGGGTTTAAATACGTAATAATCATTACTTTTCGAGACATATTCTATAGCTAATTCAAATATGTCCATTTTTCATGGAAAAAGAGTTCAGCTCAGTAAAATCAAGGAATTTTTCACTAAAAACGGATAAACCAGATAAATTATTAATCCATCTATCTATTCAAAAAATCAGTTTGACAATTTTTTTGGGTTAATGGAAAAACTGTCCTAAAAATCGGGTATTTACAAGGAATATTCGGATTGCTAATGTTAGTCTACCTACTCTTATGGTTGGTGTTGTGAAGGATTAGGCGCTATGAGGATTACGGGTAACTGTAAAGCACAATAGAGTGATTCCTTTGTGGTTTTAACGAGTTCCAACCGTTTTATGATGAAGGGAAAGTAAAGCTCCTTGATTTAAAAGAAAAACGACCCGAGGATTTGAACCAAAGGCCGTTTACAATCTTTAAAATGTTGTTAGGCAGAAGTTGGATTCTATCTGTTGCCTATTTCACATCATTTAATTTATGATAATATGTTTAATGGTTTCCCGGTTATCGCTTCCCTTTGCTTTAAGCACATACCTTCCTTTTTTAAGTTTGGAAACATCCAGTGTTGTTTTATCATTAAATGAACCTTCCTTGACCAAGCTACCATTGAAATCATAAAGACTGTAGGTGGTAACCGACAAACTATCAGCTTTTCCTTTTTTGCCTTTACTATATTGGTTTGCGGATTTTTCAATGGTAAGTGTTTCAGATGAAGGGTTTGGATATACAAACCATGGCTCTTCACCGCCGTCACAATCCATGTTGGTGAAATTTCCAGTTGTCCAAGGACCCCAACCGCAGGCGCTGCGTGCACGGTATTTAATTTGGAAAGTTGCACCAACTAGGGAAGTTGAGGCAATCGAAAGTATTGGGGAACTGGAATTATAGGTTCCACTATAATTTCCCGTCACTGTCCATTGGTGCTCAAGGACATCGGCCCTATATGGTTTTGGTGTAATGGATAAATATTCTATGGGACAAATGATGAATCCGGTGCCATAATTTCCATTAGGGGTGTAATGGGTGTTTTGACTAATAACGTCAAACCCTGTTGCCACAGGGGCCCCAGTACCTATGGAAATACCCGATTTTGAAATGGTGGTGGTCTGTCCACAGGGATTTTGTAAGGTTGCCGTAATGTTGATTACTCCATTGCCAGTTGCGGTCAATGTGGCTGAATTGCTACTTCCTGAAATGCTGGCAATACTGGAATTGGATACATTCCAACCGATTACCTGTAAATTGGTCCCAGAGGTGTTTACGGAATAACTGGCCGAATTACACATATTGTTTGGTCCCGAAATGGTTAATGTGGAGGAGAAGGTGGCGCGGGACACCGTAGAGGAACGCGAGGATTGGGCAACACCATTTATATAAGGGGTTACTGTTACAGTAGAGGGCAATACGGTCCCAGAACTCGGCTGTAAGGTCTTTGAATTGGTTGTGGAGCTGACCTGCGTCCATCCGGTATGGCTCCAGTTATAGGTGACCGTTGAACCACTTGGGACATTGGAGGAAGTCACGGTAAAGGTCCTTGAACTTGTATTGCCGCAAGGCAGACTAACACTATTGGGGGACAAGGTGAAAGTTGGAATAATAGTTTTGATAATGGGACTATTACAGCTCTTGGTTTCAATGTCTCCAGAAGTTACAAACTCGATATAAATATAACTTCCCGATGTTCCAACTTCACTCGCTGATAGATTGCTGGAAATTGTTGATTGAAAGGTTTGATTGGACCAATTTGTGTCCGATATGCCCATGGAGTTTAGATTTTGTGGAGTAGAACTAGAGTTGTTCATGAACATAAGGTTGACCGTGCCTGTCCCACTTGGTAATGTTGATGGCCGGGATAGTTTGTATGTAATGACCAAACTGTTATTCTGATTAGTCCCAAAGTCCAAGGTGTTACAGTTATTTACGGTCGTTTGATTGTTCAACAAAACACTTTCGATTGATGGGGTAATTTGAGCACTTAAGTTAATGAAGGTTAAAAAGGATATTGTTAAAAGTAATATTTGTTTCATAGGGGTTATTTTTAATGTTTTATAGATGTATGCAAAGACTGATCCCTATACTATTTATGTTGTTTTGCAGTACAATTAGATTGTTATAGCCAAGAATCGTCTCCAAGGCAACTCTATTGCTTAAAAACAGTGTCAGATCAGTTTTGAGATCAAATGATGAACTATTGTTCACCGAACTGTTGCTTCCAAAATAGGTACAGCCAATTTGACTCAAGACATTTACCTATTTTTATAGTTATGTAGTGTCTTTTTTATAAAGTGCTTTATTTAGCCATAAGTATTGATATTTAATGGTTTTTTTAAATTTTTTTTGATATTTTAAGATAGTATTGAGTTTTTCTTTTGTCTATATTTAACATGTCATAAGGCCATAAAAATCCCCTCATTCTTTCTTTGTATAAATACTAGACAAAACTTTTTTTTAATCAACTTAACAATATGGGGGATTAAATTAAAAGTAGGAAAAATATAATTACGTTGTAAGAAAAGGTAAAAATTTTCCAGATAAAACATGATGAACTATTCCCTTTTAGCCAATCCAATTGTTAACGTTTTCTAATTAAGTTCAAAGCCTATAAAAGGGGTTGTGATAGAAATGGACCGAAATGAGAACACGACCTGTACACTCTGGGAACCGCATACGATGGTCCTTACGGTGTACCTGCTGTCCCTTATGCTGATTTCAAGTTTATTTGGCCAATACCCCAAGTAGAGGTGAATGCCAACCCAACTTTGGCAGAACAACAGAACCCAGGTTGGTAATCCCAACCGCCTAAAATATAAAACCCCGTGGGAAAGCCCACGGGGTTTTTTTTGTCAGTAAAATTCGCCTTTGCTGTTCTTGTCTAAAAATTTGTCGGTCCTAGTAAGTTTATATCGAAAACCAGAATTAGAAGCCTAATTTAAATCAGCTAACTTGACCCCTTAACTCATAACACGAAAATCCTCTGGATTGCAATCGGATTGACGTTGCCAAAAGAATTCTTTAGGCACAAGACGCTACATAAACAATCTATTTACTTAAAAATCAAACTTATAGGATACCCCTGCCAAGGCCTGAAAGCCCTGCACCCTGAAATTGGCCCAGTTTTGATAGTTGTTGTTGGCGATATTGGAAGCCTTCACAAAAATGGAAAGTTGTTCGTTGAACCGATATCCCACATGTGCATTGACATCAAAAAAGCCATCCAAGGTCACCTGTTGGAATTGCAACTCCGAATCAAGAGGGTCTATCACCTGGGACAACAGATCATCCCTCTCCCCTACATAGAACAGGTTGGCTCCCATGTACCATTGATCGCTGATTTGATAGTCCATGAACACAGAACCCTTTATGGAAGGTAGGTTCCAAGCCGGATTGTCCGTTTCGGTATCATAGTCATAAAATTCTCCATTGATCCCCAATGAAAAATTCCGGTTGATGTCCACATTGATTTCACCAAAAACACCCAAGGTCTTCACATCATCATAAAATACCTGAAAAGAATTGCCGTAGTAATAGCTTTTCTCATCATCCCTAAACGTATTGATGGGATTATGATAGAACAATGGCTTTCTGTTCTCGGCCATGTATGAACCTTTGATGTTATACCCCACATTGGAGGTCAACTGACCTTTCAGCCCCAAATAGCCTTCATACTGCTGATCGGTGGGCAGAATATCCAAGGTCGGCGACACATAAGGGTTTTCATCCACAAAATCGTGATAGGAATTTTGTTTCAACTGTCCCTCAATACCTCCATAGGCAATCACGTTCTCATCCAACACCCGATAAGAAGCGGTCACGGCCGGATAGATGTAAAAATTACTGTCGCTGTTTTCGGTGTCCAGACCATATACGATGTTCGCTCCCAAGTTCACGGTAAGGTCGTCTCGCAAAATGAGAAGGCTTGGGGTCACCCCCGCCTGTAAATGGCTGTAATTGATCTCCCCGGTATTGGTCGCATTGTTCAGCGATGCATTTTTGAAATTTCCGCCCACATAATCCAACTTGGCAGAAATGGTGATCAACTCCTCGGTAATGGGCAGTTCCAAGGTCGGGTTTATTACCACACGGTTTTCGGCGGATTCCGTGGCATCCCAAAAACGCCTCAAGAGCAGGTTCCCTTGTTTGAAAAAGGAATCCTCCATACTCAAATGGGCCTTTGCCTCTGCATTGAAATAATTTTGCTGTTCGTCCATGGAGGCAACAAGATCATCGCTATACACGTCGTTCTCTATCCCGTACCAGTTGTACAGTTGGTGTTGGAGCCCCACACTGGCACCCCAATCCATATATCTGTCCCTTTTGGCATAGGACGCATCAAACTTTGTGTTGTAGAAATCCGTTTCCAAGGGCGTGGAATCCAGATCGCCCCTTGATGAATTGTGGGTCAGGCCAAAATCCAATAGGTCCTCTCCCCTGTTGAACTCCCTGCTGGTATAAAAATCCACCAAGGCATTGTTATAGTTGCCCAATCCTACCGAAGCATACGAATTGTACAGCGTGGGAGGCGGGGTCTTCTTCACTCCCGATGCCTTTCCCTTCGCAGGGGTAAATGTGGACGCCACCGGCACGGAAAAAATACTGTAATCTATCTTCTTTTTTTGCAGCACGATGGAATCGTTCAGGTTGGGTGCCGATTTGATCTTGAAGGCATCTGAAACGGTCGGGGAATACGGTTTCACCACCGTTACCGTCTCCGTGCCAATATCATCGGTCTCCTGACCGAAAAGGGTTCCAAAAAGGCTCAAAAAAAGTAATGGAAATATATAGGTTCTCTTTTGCATGTTGTGTCTCGTTTAATTTTCGTTGGGATCTACGGATGAATTGCTCTCTGCTTCCTTCGTCTTGATCATGGCCAGTTCGCTCTTGGCCTCAGTGACAATCTCATCATAGTCCGAAAAATTGGAAATCACGCTTTCCAAAATGTACGTGGCCTGGAAGGCATCTCCCAAATTGTAGAAATTTTTGGCCATGATCACCAATCCCTTACCGGCCCATGTCTTGTAGGCCGAGTAATCCTTCGCCAATTTCTGTACCGATGTGTTGGAGGCCTCAAAATCGCCTTCCTTGTTTTTAAAGTAGGCATCGTAGTACCAAGATTCAGCAGCCAATTCTCCCGTTGCAATTTTCTTCACATCCTGATAGGCGGTCTTGGCCAAGGATTCATTTTCTGTGGCGATGGCCGAGCGTGCGATCATGATCTGCGCATCACTCTTGATCCTATCGTCAATTTTGGGGGCCTTCAACACCTTTTCGGCATAGGCTATGGTCTGCCCGTAGTCTTTTTGACCGTAATACCCTTTCATCAGATTGGATTGGGCAAAGGTCCTGTTCTCGGAAATATCGGCCGTCGTCTCCAATCGTTTCAGATAGGGAATGGCACTTTGATAATCTTGTTTTTCCACATAGATCTCACAGACACGGGTCAATGCCTGCTCGGTATATTCACCGTTCCCTCCATCGGCCACGGCTTTGTACCTTGGCAGGGCCTTGTCTTTTTGCCCCTTGGCAAAATAAAGCTGGGCCAAGGCAAAATTGGCGCTTCCGGAATGAAGGCCGTTCGGGAACTGTTTCAAATAGTCCTCATAGCCTTTGATGGCCACATCGGTCTTACCCTCTATCTGCTTCTTTTCGGCCGATTCAAAACTGGCATTGTCCAGTTCGGAGTCGGTCACTTCCACAAAATCCAAGTTTCTGGCCCATGCGGCATACTCGCTCACCCTACCTTCGTCCACATAGACCAATTTGGCCGTGGCTACCGCCTGCTTGGCCTCCTGGGTGTTCGGATATTTCTGCACCACTTCCTTCAACTTGTCCAAAGCCTGCTGGTTCCTACTGGCATTGTAGTGCACAAGGCCCTGACGCAACATGCCTTGGGGGGCAAACTTGCTTTTTGCATATTCGTCCACAAGACGGTCATAGGTGCGTAGACCCAAATTCTCCTGGTTGTTTTTGATATAGGAATTGCCGAGTTCAAAAAGGGCATCATCCCGCAGCGAAGAGTTGGGGTAACGTTCCAAAAACTCGATCAGCCCATCGATCTTGGCCGAGTTGTTGCCCAAAAACCCACTGCACAATGTTTTCTGAAACGCAGCATAGTCCCTTTCCGGTCCGTTCAACTTGGAAGATGCATCATAGGCGTTCATGGCAAACTGATATTTGCTGGTCACGAAGTAGCTGTCCCCCAAACGGAGATAGCCATCGTTCTTTCGGTCCTCATCAAGAGCGTTGGAATTGACCACGTTCTTGAAATAGGCAATTGCATTGTTGTAATCCTTCAGCTTGAAGTAACAATAGCCTAGATTATAATCCAATTCTTGGTATTCCGGCAATGTCTTGGATGCAGGAAGTTGCTGGAATTTCACAAAATCGACCAAGGCTTCTTGAAAACGGTTCAATCGATAGGCAGATTCCGCTTTCCAATATAAGGTCCTGGCCTCAAAAGTTGCATTGTCGGCACTTTTCAAAGATTTGGAAAAACGGTCCAAGGCCGCTTCATAATCGCCATCGATAAAAAGCTCCACCCCACGATAATAGGCCACTTTTTGATAGGTTTCCTTGCTCGCATAGTTCTTGTTCTTCTCCAAAAGCTGCATGGCCCCTTCAAAATTACGGGAAGTGATGTACGAGTCCACCAGAAGTTCCTGGATCTCCATTTGGTTCCCATCCTTTGGATATTTTTCCAAATAAGCGGTCAAAACCTGAGGAACAGGCTCGTAAGCATTGCCTATTTCGTAGCTCAATCTGGCGTAGTTGAGCATGGCATCTTTTTGAATCTCGGGACTGAAATCCATCTGCGAAGCATTTCGGAAGGCATTGAGCGCCTCAGGTTTCTTGTCCAACTTCAAATAGCATTCCGCCAAATGATAGTAGGCGTTCTGCGACACATTGTTGGACCCTCCAATGATCTTATTGAATTGCTGTATGGCATTCTGGTAGTCCCCTTGTTTGTAATGGCTGTACCCCAGCAAATAGTAATCGGTGTTGTTGAACTTGCCCCGTTTGCCCTTATAGCCTTCCAAATAAGGAATGGCCTTTCCATATTGTTCCAGATTGAAATAGCTCTCACCAATGATCTTGTTGAGCTCGGAAACTTCCTGCCGGTCCGATTTGGGCAATTGCTTTTCTGCCATGGCGATGGCCTCTTCGAACTTGCCCAGTTTAAAATTCAGATCGGCCTGGTAATAGGACAGCTTCTCATTGAGCAACTCTGGATCCGTTATCTGGTCAAAACGGGCACTGGCCTGGTTGTAGTCGTCCTGCTCGTAGGCAATGTATCCCAGGTAATACTTGGCCTGCGAACCATATTTTTGCGAGGTGGTGACCTTCGTCAGATAGCGTTCCGCCTCACCGGGTCTATTGGAAGCATAAAGGGCATAACCGTTATTGAAGTTGAACCGCTCTTTGTCCGCGTAGGACATGGAAGACTCGTCCACTTTTTTGTACCATTTAAGGGCAAATGGGTATTTTCCCGTCTCAAAATAATAATCGGCCACATCCAAAAAAGCGGAATTCCGCTTGGTGGAAGTGGGATATCGTTCCACAAAGTCCTCCATCATTTTGTCCGCTCCACGCTGGTTCAGGCGTATGGCGGCATTGGCGGCATAGTAGGCACTGTTGGCCTCCGTCTCGCCATCCTTGGTACTGGACTTAACCGTTTGGAAAATGGTCTGCGCGGCCTGGTACTGCTGGTTGTTGTACAGCGCCAAGGCATCTTGATAGGCTTTGTTTTCGTGGGTATAAATTTCGGTTTCCTGTGCACTGAGCACAAAAAAAGTTCCCAAAAAAATGGGAATCACAAAGAGGTTTTTTCGATTCATAGTGTTCTACGCTGTTCTCGACTGACTTTACACAATAACGTCAAAAGTAAGGCCAAAGTATGTTGGGTGTACAATATGTTCAATTTTCAATAGGTAAGATCTGTGGTATTGCCAATTATGATTACTTTTATTCCGAAAGGCTCAATGACCTCTAGAGCTTTTGGTTATCAAAAATAACAATGTTGTTGACATGAAACCTCTTCGGAGGCAACCATTGTTTTTGAAGACAATTCCATAACCCCACAGTACTGGTTTTAGACAACAACCTCTTCAGTCTTAGACCCATATATTTTCACATTTGAATCTTAATCCTAAAACAAGGAACGAATGACCTACGCCATCATCATTTTTGGAGCCCTGTTGCTCTTTACCATTTTTCTGTTCAACAATCTTATCGCAAAAAAGAACAAGGTTCATGAAGCTTATAGCAGTATTGATGTAATGCTCAAAAAAAGAACGGACCTGATTCCCCGTCTTGTAAACACCGTTAAAGGATACATGGAGCACGAACGTGCAACCCTGACAGAAATCACACAACTACGGGAAAAAGTCATGGCTGAAAATGTACAGCCCACTGCCCGATTCAATCTGGAAAGCCAGTTAGGGACGTTGTTGGAAAAAGTACAACTAAGGTCAGAAGCCTATCCAGATCTCAAATCAAATGAAAACTTTCTTATGCTCCAGGCTAGCCTGAACGAGGTGGAGGAGCAACTTTCAGCTGCCCGTAGGGCTTACAATGCAGCTGTAAACACCTTCAACAACACCTTGGAAATGTTTCCTTCCAATATCATGGGGAAAATGATGGGCTATTCCCAAAAAGAACTGTTCACTATCGAAACTGAAGACAAGGAAGCACCCCACATCAATTTCTAGGCAGAAGTCGTGACAAAATTGAGTTTATGGAAAAATCACTACTGCTCCTTCTTCAGAAAGCTGAGGTAAAAAGGAAGTACTATCGCTTTTTTAAGTTGTTTTATTTTTTTCAAATCCAAATCATCCTGTTGATTTTCGTGACAATCGCCTTTGCTCCACTATTACTGGATGGGTCAAGATTGGGGGAAACCTTTCAGGTCCATAATTTAGAAAGGTACCTTGTGCCCCACAAACTGTATTGGATCATTTTTTTTGTAAGCATGTTTGCGAGCATGTATTTCAAAGTCAGATATACACAACTTGAAAAGGAAGTAGTGCAAACCATTGTGCGTAAAATTGACAAAAGGTTGAAATTTGAGAACGACAATTCCATAAGTCTTCAAGAAATCGCCGATAGTGAAATCATTCTGCCCCCGGGTAAGGGCAAAAAACATTCAAATCACATAGAGAATCCGCCCCAAAGCATTTTAATGGGCCGCATTGGGCATACCACCATTCGCATAGGCAGCATAGACCTCTTCCACCAAAGGTCCAGAACAACTCTTTTATTGGTCCTGCCCATCATCAATATCATAGCAATTTTGGTGATATACCTCAGACCATGGTTTACTTCCAAGACTGTTGACCATGTTGGCAAAAACTTTACAGGAATGCTTGCAGTGGCCAACTTCAACAAAAAAATACATGGGGTAATAGTGGTTTTGCCTGATAAATTAGAGAAAAGAATTGGCTATTTGGCCAAGAGCATCCAATCGCTCAACCTCAAAAACAGACTGCTTATCCATCTTGAAAACACTGAGTTTGAAAAGGAGTTTGTTGTGTACGGAACCGATCAAATCGAAGCGCGCTACATTCTTTCAACTGCCATTATGGATCGGATCGTTGCTTTAAAGAAAAAAATGGGCAGACCCATCATGTTGTCCTTCAAAAATGACAAGCTGTACATCGCCATCGAACATCCGTATGGCTTTTTTAACCTACCCGAAAACAAAAATCTGGTCCACTCCAATGCACTGGAACTGTTCCATGAAAATATCGCCTGTGCCATTGGCATTGTAAAAGACCTTGACCTGAATACCAGAATCTGGAGAAAATCCAATGAAACAATCTTTCCATAATTATTCTGATCAAATGGACAATCATCCACATATCAAAGTACAACTTATGCCCTTGCTCCATCAAGCAGAAAAATTGAGAAAAAAGTATCGTTTTTACAACACGGGTAGCAATCTGATCATACTCATATTCGTACTGGGCATATTTTTCCTGCCACTATTCACCTATCTCAACAATGAGTGGATCACCGAAATGACCAGAGACGGCTTTGGGGCAACCTTCCAATTTTTTTTTATTCTGTACTGGGCATTCTATTTCATTTTCATGATAAGAGCGAACCGTCTTGGCATCAAATTCAAGAAAATCGAAAGTGAAGTTTTACCATCGGTATTGGACAAATTGATTTCAAATCTCAAATTCAATCCACAGAAACAGATTACCTCAGATGCCATCACCAAAAGTCAGTTGATGCCCACCTATTCCCAAGTGCCCGGCACTAAGGACAAGCACCAAAAAGCATATAATATGAGTGCTGGCCTTGTATCTGGCAAGATTGGGAACACATCAGTTGCCATGGGTGATGTGAAGATCATCAACCAAAGCATTTTTGGTTCCTATTTCATGTATATCCCACTATTCACCCATCTCTATTTTGTTTACAGCTATCTTAGACCCTGGTTTTCCAAGAATCACTCCGTTGACCAGATAGGACACAGTTTTATGGGCATGTTTGCCATCATCGATTTCAATAAAAAATTCAATGGCCATACGGTAGTCTTACCGGACAGACTCGAAAAAAGGATAGGGTACCTTGCCAAGACCATCCAGTCCCTCAAACTCAATCGGAGCCAATTGGTCAATCTTGAACATACTGGGTTTGAAGAAGAGTTTGTGGTCTATAGCACCGACCAAATAGAGGCACGCTATATTCTTTCGATTGCTTTGATGGAACGGATCGTAACCCTAAAACGAAAAGTGAACCGCCCCATTATGCTATCATTCATTGATGATAAATTGTACATGGCCATCCAACATCCTGATGGCTTTTTCAGTCTTCCACAGAACAAAAACCTGATCACTTCCAATGCGTTTGAACTGTTCCTTGAAAACATCTCCAATGCTATCGGGATTGTGGAATACCTAGATCTGAACACCAAAATCTGGAAAACGTGATTTATGTCCCATTTCTTGAAAAAAATGGGCTTTAACCATAAATTTTGATTTCAATCGCTTAATTTCAGATACTTTTGTACTGATTTTGAATTCAAATTATGCCCGAGACCATTGTAAAATTAGAGGACGTTGCCGTATTCCAAGAGGAGAACCTAGTACTGAACCATATCGACCTGGAAGTAAAGAAAGGGGAGTTTGTGTATGTGATAGGAAAAACGGGGAGTGGCAAAAGCAGTTTTATGAAGACCCTCTATGCCGATCTTCCCCTCAGGCAAGGGACAGGGCAAGTGGTGGATTTTGATTTGAAAACGCTCAAAGAAAAGGACATTCCCTTTCTGCGCAGGAAATTGGGCATTGTTTTTCAAGATTTCAAGTTGTTGCCCGATCGCAATGTGAACAATAACCTTCGCTTTGTCCTGAAGGCGACCGGATGGACGGAAGCCACCAAAATGGACGAAAAAATCGAGGCGGTACTGGACAAGGTCGGCATGAAGACCAAGGGATTCAAGTTTCCACATGAACTTTCGGGCGGGGAACAACAGCGCATTGCCATTGCCCGTGCCCTGCTGAACGACCCAGAGCTCATCCTTGCCGATGAGCCTACAGGGAACTTGGACCCCCAGACCAGCGTTGAGGTCATGAAGGTGCTCCAGGACATCAACCAAAATGGGCGGACCATCATCATGGCCACCCACGATTATGCCCTTATCCTCAAATATCCGCACAAAACCTTAAAATGTGACGGGAGCAAGGTTTTTGAGGTGGTACAAAAGGCTGTTTGACCCCTATTTCGGGATTAGATAACGGCTAAATCTTCAGACCCGAAAAGTTTTTTGTTTCTTTGTCTAAACAAAACACCCTTCCGTTTATGGAAATTCTTGGTATCGATATTGGAGGAAGTGGCATCAAAGGTGCCCTAGTGAATGCCGAAACCGGTGAAATGCTGACCGAACGTTTCCGTATCCCCACTCCAAAATCCAAAAAGCCCCAGGCCATGGCCAAAGTGGTGGCCCAAATTGTGGAGCATTTCAATTATACTGGTCCCGTGGGCTGTGGTTTTCCTTCCATAGTGAAAAATGGCGTGTGCTTGTCCAAGGGCAACCTTCACAAAAGCTGGGTGGGTGTGAACATCGATGAGCTCTTCACCGAAACTACCGGACAAGAATTTACGGTACTGAACGATGCCGATGCAGCCGGATATGCCTCCATGAACTACGGTGTGGGAAAAGGAAAAAACGGGTTGGTGATCATGATCACCATTGGCACCGGACTCGGCAGTGGTGCCTTTTTCAACGGGGTGCTCATCCCGAATTTTGAACTGGGACAGATTCCCTATAAAAAGCACAAGAAAATTGAAATTTGGGCCGCAGCTTCCGCCAAGGACAGGGAAGACCTGGACTATAACAAATGGGGCAAACGATTCAACAAGTTCTTGAAATTGGTGGAACTGATCGTAAGTCCCGACCTCATCATCGTTGGTGGGGGAACCTCAAAAGACTGGGACGAGTTCAGTCATATCATTGACATTGATACTCCAGTGATCAAAGCGGAACTGATGAACCACGCCGGAATCATAGGTGCGGCCGTGGCCTGCCTAAGGGAGCAGCACCACGGACATCTGACCAAAGGTTAAACTACCTTGTTTCGCTTTCTATCTACCTCTTTCAGGTAAATTTTCCGGATCCTAAGGTGTTTTGGGGTCACTTCGACGTATTCGTCCTTCTGGATATATTCGAGTGCCTCTTCCAAAGAAAACTTGATGGCAGGTACAATCTTTGCCTTTTCATCCGCTCCTGAAGATCGGACGTTGGACAGTTTTTTGGTCTTGGTCACGTTCACCGTCATATCATCACCACGTGAATTTTCCCCAATCACCTGACCTTCGTAGATATCCTCTCCCGGATCAATAAAGAATTTGCCTCTTTCCTGTAGTTTATCGATGGAATATGGAATGGCGGTACCATTTTCCATGGATACCAACGAACCGTTCAATCGCTGGGGGATGTCCCCTTTCAAAGGTTGGTATTCCAAAAAGCGGTGTGCCATAATGGCCTCTCCTGCCGTTGCGGTCAACAATTGGTTACGCAGACCAATGATTCCTCGGGACGGAATAAGGAATTCACACAGCATTCGGGAACCTTTGGCTTCCATACTGGTCATCTCCCCTTTACGCATGGATACCATTTCCACGGCCCTACCTGAAACTTCTTCGGGCAGGTCAATGGTCAAGTGCTCCACAGGTTCACATTTTACACCGTCTATTTCCTTGATGATTACCTGAGGCTGGCCTATCTGGACCTCGTAACCTTCCCTTCTCATGGTCTCTATCAATACCGAAAGGTGCAATACCCCACGGCCAAAAACCATAAACTTATCGGCACTGTTGGTTTCCTGTACCCTTAGGGCCAGGTTCTTTTCCAACTCCCTTTCCAAACGTTCCTTGATGTGCCTTGAGGTCACAAACTTTCCATCCTTTCCAAAAAATGGACTGTCGTTGATGGTAAAGAGCATGCTCATGGTAGGCTCATCAATGGCGATGGTCTTCAATTGCTCTGGGTTTTCAAAATCGGCAACGGTGTCACCAATCTCAAAACCTTCCATCCCCACAATGGCACAGATATCTCCTGCTACCACCTCCTGTACTTTTTGGCGTCCCAGACCTTCAAAGGTAAAGAGCTCCTTCACTTTGGTCTTGATGATTTTTCCATCCCTTTTTACCAAGGAAATGTTCTGTCCTTCCTTCAGCGTCCCTCTTTGCAACCTTCCAATGGCGATACGCCCCGTAAAAGAGGAGAAATCCAAAGAAGTGATCAACATTTGGGTGGTTCCTTGTTCTGGCTTGAACTCGGGCACATGCTCAATGACCATGTCCAAAAGCGGCTCGATGTTCTGGGTCGGCTTCTGCCAATCCGTGCTCATCCAATTGTTCTTGGCAGAACCATATACGGTTGGGAAATCCAACTGCCACTCCTCTGCCCCAAGTTCGAACATGAGATCGAATACTTTTTCGTGGACCTCTTCAGGCGTACAGTTTTCCTTGTCCACCTTGTTGATCACCACACAGGGCTTCAGACCAAGGTCGATGGCTTTTTGTAGTACGAAACGGGTCTGTGGCATGGGACCTTCGAAGGCATCCACCAACAACAGCACCCCATCGGCCATATTCAGCACTCGCTCCACTTCACCACCGAAATCGGCGTGCCCAGGAGTATCTATAATGTTTATTTTGGTATCCTTGTACACCACGGAAACGTTCTTGGAGACAATGGTGATCCCACGTTCCCGCTCCAGGTCATTGTTGTCCAATATCAGATCGCCCTTGTTCTCGTTGTCTCGGAACAATTGGCAATGGTACATGATTTTATCCACCAAAGTGGTCTTACCGTGGTCAACGTGGGCAATGATTGCAATATTCTTGATTTTGGACATAACCTGATTTTAAGGGCGCAAAGATACTGCTATTTTCCACTTGTCCATACATCCAAATGTTATTTTTATCTTATTGATTTAGTGGTAGTTTGAGAACTACAGACCCACGCACCAGCGTTTTTCGCTGATGATGAAACCAATACTGAGGTTTACAACGGGATAAATACCGCCTTTGAAGGGCCCTGCATAATAGCCAGCCCCTGCATCAATGGAAAAGCTAAGCCCTGAATTATAGCTGCGTTGTATACCATAGACCAAGCCTCCATACCCATGCACACCATCGACCAACTGCCCCTCCACCGTCCGTTCCCCCGGTGAAAAAAGGGCCACGGTGGGAGCGATATAGTTCCCTGAGTTTCCGTAAATGGACCTTCTGCGGTGGTAGCGTCCATCAAAATTGTGGTAATAGCGGTACTGAGCCGTAATAGCCGGGAAGAAATCCAGATTTTCAAGGTCAAGAGGTTCTGTATGGGAAGGTTCCAAGGCCACTTGCCATGCCACCCTAAAGTCCAAGGTGCTGTTCACCCCCACGCCCATTTCATATTCAAGTCCAGGATTGAAGATGTTGAGTTTGATCTGTCGTATCTCACAGTTTTTGCCATATTGGGCATGGCCCATCATTCCGCAGAACAACATCACCAACAAAAAGGAACGGCACATAGTAGGTCAATTTGGTCATCTTATAACAACGTCTTTTTCAAAATAGTATCTGAACCGGAAGATATCTTTGACAGCAGCAACTCCTAATCAAATTCAGGTTCCCTTGATTTTCGTTTGGTGGCGACCCATCCGAAGGTAAAATGGATCAATGGGCCATAGCCGTCGGGAACGCCATCGCCTTTGTAAAGTCCTGCTCCCAGTTCCGCATTAAAATTGAACCCATTCTTATACGTCCGTTGGATGCCATAGACCATCCCATAAAAACCAAGGTTGAAATCCTTTGGCCCCTCAATGTTGGTGGACACCCGCAGTTGCGAAAAGAAAATGGCCTGCGCCGCGGCAATATAATTGCCCGAATTTCCGGAAACATTCTTATCCATGCCTATCCGTCTCTGGAAATTGTGGTAATAGCGATACCTGTTATTCGATGTCAATCCAAAAGCGTAACCCTCCTCATACGTGGCCGTGGCCAGACCCAATCCGGTAGAGATACTTTGGTTTCGGAAGAGTCCCAATTCATAACTGAATCCCGGGCTCAATAGGTCGAACCTGACCTGATGACGTTCCAGATTGACCAGGTCAAAGGTTTTCCCGCGCTCTTGAAACTGGGCAAAAACCCCAAAACAACTTAAGATCAATACGGAAAAAACGAGTAGTTTTTGGATCATGATAGATGGTTTTGATGCCAATAAATCTAAAAAGGTTACCAAGCTTATGTAGTATATTTGTGCAAACTTTAAGATATGGACATCACCAAAATACCCCAGATAAAACATACGGACAGCAACAACTTTTTCCTCTTGGCAGGACCTTGCGCCATTGAAGGGGAGGACATGGCCATGCGGATTGCAGAAACCGTGGTCTCCATAACCGACAAGTTGCAGATTCCCTATGTGTTCAAAGGAAGTTTTAAAAAGGCCAACCGTAGCCGCATTGATTCGTTTACTGGCATTGGTGATGAAAAGGCGTTGAAAATCCTCAAAAAAGTTTCCGATACTTTCGGGGTACCCACCGTTACCGACATCCATGAAATTTCGGATGCCGCCATGGCCGCCGAATATGTGGATGTACTCCAAATTCCTGCTTTTTTGGTACGCCAAACCGATTTGGTGGTCGCCGCAGCTGAAACCGGCAAGGTCGTCAACCTGAAAAAAGGACAGTTCATGAGCCCGGAAAGCATGAAACATGCCGTGACCAAGGTCACCGAAACCGGGAACGAACAAGCTATCATTACCGATCGTGGAACCATGTTTGGGTATCAGGACATGATCGTGGATTTTCGGGGTATTCCAACCATGAAGAAATATGCCCCCGTGGTGCTGGATGTGACCCATTCTTTGCAACAGCCCAACCAATCTTCTGGTGTAACGGGCGGAAGACCCGCCTTGATAGGCACCATGTCCAGGGCAGGAATCGCTGCTGGGGTGGACGGACTCTTCATGGAAACCCACTTTGATCCAGCCAATGCCAAAAGTGATGGCGCCAATATGCTGGATCTAAGTTTATTGGAAAAACTACTGACCGATCTCACTGCAATCAGAACCACCATCAACTCGCTTTAGTACCCAAATTCCAAAATTTAATTCATTGAATTACAGGTAGATAAAAAATTTTTTAATCTTTATTTATAATTAGTCTAAATTTTCTTTGGCCAAACAAGTGTTGGGATTTACATTTGCATTCGAAAATTTATTTAGACCTATTATAAATAATAAAATGAAGAATATACTACTCATCCTTAGCTTTGTCACATTTTACAGTTCGCTGGCACAAACCGGCGGTATTTCTGGCAAAGTGACCGACCAAAGAAACAATCCATTGGCCAATGTGAACATTGCCATTTCCAGCACCAGTCTTGGAACAACCTCCGACAATTCGGGAAATTATCTTATCGAAGATCTGGCGCCCGGATCGTACACCCTTACCTTTTCCATGATCGGGTACACTACCCAGACCGCTTCAGTTACGGTCAGGGCCAATAGCACCACAAATGCTCCCTTGATCGTGCTGGCCGAAAGACAGGAACAACTGAACGAAGTGATTGTGGAAGGCCATCAAAATAAATATGTGGAGAACAAACCCTCCACTTCCCTTCGCCTGAAAACAGAATTGGTGAAACTTCCGCAAAACGTTCAAGTGATCAGCAGCGAGCTCCTCCAAGACCAACAGGTCACAACCATCATGGACGGACTTACACGTAACGTCAGTGGGGTCACCATGTTGGAACACTGGGGTCAATTTGCCCGAATCAACATGCGTGGTTTCCGCCTACCGGCATTCCGAAACGGTGTGAACGTGCAGGACAGTTGGGGACCTTTGGCAGAAGACATGAACACTGTGGAGCGCATAGAGTTCGTGAAAGGTCCTGCCGGTTTCATGATGTCTGCTGGAGAACCTGGTGGTTTCTATAATGTGGTCACCAAAAAACCAACAGAACAATTTATCGCGAACGCCTCTTTTTCTGCAGGAAGTTTTGACTTTTACCGCGGCACCGTGGACGTGGGTGGAAAAGCATCCAGCGACGGAAAGCTACTATATCGCTTCAATGCCATGTACCAAACCAGCGACAGCCACCGTGGCAATGAACAGGCAGACCGATTTGGATTTGCCCCTGCCCTAACCTATAAAATCAGTGACAAGACCTCCATCACTGCCGAGATGAACCTTCAGGATGCAGAGTCCTTCCTTGGAGCAGCATACATTTTTGCCCCGGTAACAGATGGTTATGGCAGCTTGCCACGCGATTTCAATTTTGTGGACACCAATTATCCCAAGACCGATATCCAAGAGGTTACCTTTTTCTTGAACGCCAAACATGAGTTTTCGGACAACTGGAGCGTAGAGGGACAATTGGCCTATCTGCGATATGATCAAGTTGGAAACTCTGCATGGATTGCAGGACTGGATAGCGACACGGGAGATGTGGTCAGATCTATTTCCCAATGGGATGCCCTATCAGTGGGCAAATATGCCCAATTGTATATCAATGGGGCCTTCCAGACAGGAACTATATCACACAAGATCCTAGGTGGTTTGGATTTCAGTGAAAAGGCATATTGGGCAGATTTCTCGGTTACCCTTCCTGTGGATACCACTACCCCTTTCAACATCTACAATCCTCAATATGGAGTAGTATTCCCAGAATTTGACCGCTCGGTGAACGTGCAATATCGCAATGGTGGACGCCCATATAGTGCCAATACCGTCCGAGGCTACTACCTTCAAGATGAGATCGGTTTCTTGGAAGACAAGATCCGCCTGACATTGGCCGGACGATACACCAATCTTTACACCCAAGGCAAAACCGAGCACGACAATGTGGTCACACCCCGTGTAGGACTTAGTGTGGATATCTTGCCCGACTTTGCCATTTATGGTCTTTACGACCAATCGTTCTTGCCACAGGCCGGTATCAGTGCCGATTTGGAGCCATTGAACGATCCTGTGGATGCCAATGACATTGAGGGAGGTATCAAAAAGACATTTTTCAACGGTAGGTTGAGGACTTCTTTGGGCGCTTTCCAGATTACCAAAGAGAACATTTTGACCGGAGATCCCGAGAATCCGAACTATTCCATCTATTTGGGCGAGGTCCAATCAAAAGGTATCGAATTTGACCTTCAAGGACAGGTAACTCCTGAATTCAATGTGGTCTTGAACTATGCTAACACCAAAGTTGAGGTGACAAAGGACACCAATCCTGACAGGGTGGGTACACGGGTGGCCGGACACGCCAAGCATGTGACCAACGGATGGTTGAACTATAATTTTGCACAAACCTCTGCTTTGAAAGGATTTGGGGCCTCATTGGGGTATCAATATCAAGTAGACCGTTCCACTTGGGCCTGGGCAGCCGACAACCAATCCGATCTTCCTGATTATTTCAGGTTGGATGGTGCACTATCATGGAGGAACAGCAACTTCAGGGTACAATTCAACATCAACAACATTTTGGACGAATATCTGTACTCCGGGGCCAATTATGGATCTTACCTATACTGGCAGTCGGAACCAGGGATCAACGGAAGAATCACCGTAGCCTATTCCTTTTAACCTAGACAATTTCACAAAGGCCCATGCGATAGTGTGGGCCTTAAAACATCAACATCATGAAAAACAAGATTTTATTCCTTTTTATCGGCCTTTTTGGTGCCATGACCGCACAAGCACACTACCTCTGGTTGGAGACCAAAGGCAGCGGCAAGCTGGGCGAAAAGCATGAAATCCGTGTCCATTACGGAGAATACACCTATGGTGTGATCGAACAAGTACAAGGAGAGGCATTTCCTTTGGTGTCCAAATTCAAGCTATGGCTCATTGCCCCAGATGGATCCAAAACAGAACTCAGCACCGAAGCCAAAGAGGACCATTATGTGGCCTATTTTACGCCTTCCCAAGATGGTGTTTATACGGCAGCCCTCAATAACAATGAGATCAACGTCATCGATTACACCCAATACGATTTTGGCATCTTCAAAACGCACTATCACTCAACAGCCAAGGTACAGGTCGGAAACACAAATGCCGATACCCAGACAGCCAATCCAAATGGTATTGTGGTAAAACAATTGGCCCACGACGGAAAAGAAATCAAACTTCAAGTGCTCTACAAAGGACAACCTTTGGCCAAAAATGAGCTCCAGGTCTATGTTGCCGACCTTTGGTCAAAGACCCTCTATACCGATGACAATGGCGAAGTTACTTTTGGTTTGCCTTGGGAGACCAAATACATTGTGGAGACCACCATCAAGGAAGAGGTTCCCGGAACCTACAATGGCGAAGACTACCAGTTCATTTGGCACTGCGCCACCTATTGCATAAAATAAACGGATACCCGACATGGCCACTGGAATCACATTGCTCATTTTTATAGGTTTTTACCTTTTGTACAGCACATCCCAAAAGATGGCCATGGCAGGTAATCTCGGTCTTGAAAAATGGATCGGTGGACATGCGAAGATTTCCAAATATTCCGGCTCGGCCCTTTTGGTCGTTTCATTAGGGCTAAGCTGTATGTATTGGGGTGCTGCTTCTGGAACGTTCACTTATTTAGTCATCCTGATGACCATTGCAAGTCTGGTCATCCTATTGGCACCTTTGCGAATACTGAACCCTTGGTTTTTGACTTTGACCCTGATTTTATCCATCATCTGCGAAATTGCCCTGTTCTAACCTATGCCTGCCAATAAAAAATACCTGACCCCATCGCCTTGGCAACGGTTTGCCAAGATCACGGCCGCCATTTTAGGCGGTCTTATGGTCGCCGTACTGTTTCACATGGCCCTGGCCAGTTGGTTCAACCATGTGACCGTGATCATCACCAGCACCTTTTCCGCATTCATATTGTGGATCATTTTGATGGTTGTCGGCTTTTTGGGCAAAAACGGCTGGAAAACTTGGGGCATTTATTTGCTGGCCTCGATGTTGTTCTGGGCCATTTTTTACTTTGGCAACCAAACCAATCCAATCATCTGATCTTATGGGAAACCGAATCTATAACATCCTGTTCCATACACACACCGTTAGCGGTATCGTAATCAGTGTGGGCCTATACGTGATTTTCTTTGCAGGATCGTTTTCCTTTTTCAGGGACGAGATCACCAATTGGCAACGTGGGCACAATGTGTCCTTGTCAGATGAGATCCCCGGCAGTGTTGATGGGTATTTGGAAGACCTTTCCAAAGACCACAACCTTTATGGCAGGGATGTGGAGTTTTATCATTATTTCAACGAACGGAACATATCCGTCAGCCTGACCGCCTCCAAGGATTCCTTGGCCAAAGAGGAGGACAAGGCACGTGTGTTCTTCTACGTGGACACGGAAGATAAGAGTACCGGGGATTACCGGGGTTCGTACCACTTGGGCGAATTTCTGTATCGCCTCCACTTTCTGGACCAAATCCCCTACCCTTATGGTAGATACTTGTCCGGTTTTGTGGCGCTCTTTTTCCTTTTTGCCATTATTACAGGAATTTTGGTGCATTGGGACAAGATCATTTCCAATTTTTACACCTTTAGGCCATGGGCCAAAATCAAGACGATTTGGACAGATGCCCATACGGCACTTGGTGTGATAGGCTTTCCTTTTCAATTTGTATATGCCGTAACAGGTGCTTTTTTCCTATTAAAAGGACTTTTGATCCTCCCTGTGGTGATGGGATTCTATGATGGCGATCAGAACAAACTTTTTGAAGACCTGGAATACAACCATCCCGAGTATGCTTTTTACAATGAAAAGCTAGAAGGCCCCATCAGCATAGATCCCCTCATTGCAGATGTTAAAGAGGAATGGCCTGATTTTAGGGTCACAGAGGCCCACATCTTCAATTATGGAGATCAAAACATGCACGCTTCCATCAGTGGGTATCTGGGCCGTGGCACCAAATTGAACGGTCTGGGACATCGGATATACAAAGTTGCCGATGGTTCCGTAGTGGACGAAAAGGTGCCCCAGACCAACAACTCTTATCTTGATGGGGTAAAGAACATGATGTTCCGTTTGCACTTTGGCGATTATGGGGGCTATGGCCTACGGGTCATTTCCTTTGTGCTTGGATTGGTTTCCTGCTTTGTGATCCTCTCCGGGATCATGATCTGGTTGGTGGCACGGGACAAAAAGAACATTCCCGAAAAGCGACGCAAGTTCAACCATCAAGTGGCCAACATCTATATGGCCATCTGCCTTTCCATGTACCCCGTGACCGCCTTGGAATTCATCATTGTGAAGTTTGCCAATCATGTGGACATGGCCTTTATGTATCGGACCTACTTCCCTATCTGGTTGGTGGCCTCCCTCTTTTTTATCTTCAAAAAGAACATTGCTTTCACCAACAAATGGACCTTGGTCTCTGGTGGCCTGCTGGGGCTTTTGATACCCATTGCCAACGGTGTGGCTTCCGGGAATTGGATATGGTCCTCCATTGCCAACGATCAGTACCATATTCTTTTGGTAGATCTGCTCTGGTTGTTCCTTGGAGTGGTGACACTTTGGATCGCTTTTTTCAAACTGGAAAACAAAAAGAGTGGACTTGTGGCCGGCAAAGCTTAGTTTTTGTAGAACCCCTTATGGTTGACGGATTTGGCCTCTTCCAACAATTCTACCACAACCTCTCCATCAATTTCATCCATGTGGGAATACCGTAGGGACTTCATCACCTTTCTGCCATCGGTGACCAATTTATCCTGATGGACGGTCAAGTGTGCCGAGTTCCATAAACACATGTCCACATAGCCTTTTTTTAGGGACGCATTGAAGTAGCAAAATGGATTGTTGTGCAAATAGTAGAACGGCAACTTGTACTTATAATCCAACTTCACCTCTGGCACTGTGGTTTCCACCAATACCTGCAATTGCAACAAAATGCTCTTGAAAGGTTCTTTTTGGTTAAGGATATAGGCCTCGGCTGGGTTCATGGACTAAAATTAACCCAATATCCAAAAAAATTATTTTTATTCGTTTTTTATTTTAACTTTGAATTTCAAAGTACTTTACTATGGATTCAAAAAAATACTTGGACGACATTTCCCAGATCAAGGACATGATGAGTCGTTCGTCTCGCTTTATATCACTTACAGGACTATCGGGTATTTTAGCGGGAATGTATGCCATTATAGGGGCTACAATAGCATATTTGTATCTTTTGCCCAATGAATATGAAGTACTGACCGTTGATAGTCTAAAGTTTAGATCAATCCTCGGAATCTTGATTCTGGTTGCAGTGCTCAGTTTTGTGACAGCCTATTTATTGACCACCAGAAAGGCCAAAAGGAACAATGAGAAAATCTGGGACGAAACCACCAAAAGACTTCTGGTAAACTTTTTTGTCCCCATGGTTACAGGTGGCATCTATATCTTGATAAAACTGCATAGCAGACATTATGGCCTGACTGCTTCCTTGATGCTGATCTTCTATGGTTTGGCATTGGTGAACGCCTCAAAATATACCGTAGGCACCGTCAAATACCTCGGTTACAGCCAAATTGTTTTGGGGTTGGTCTGCTCGGCCTTTCCCGGTTATGGTTTTTGGTTTTGGGTGCTTGGTTTTGGTGTTTTGCACATTGTCTATGGAACAATAATGCATTTTAAGGAAGATAGAAAGTAGTATGGGGCTCATTGACAATATCAACAAACTTTTTGATCACCGCATTCGTTTGGGCATCATGTCCATATTAATGGTCAATGATGATGTTGATTTCAATCGGCTCAAAGAGCTTTTGGATGTTACGGACGGTAATTTGGCAAGCCATACGAAAACCTTGGAAAACGCGGAATACATCAAAATTGAAAAAGCCTTCATCGGGAAGAAACCCAATACCAAATACTTCATTACCCCTTTGGGCAAACAAGCCTTTAAAAAACATATTGATGCCTTGGAAGATCTGATCAGAAACCCTAAATAATTTTTTTATTCATTCACTTTGTTTTTCAAAGTACTTTAATTCTATATTTATGACACTACAAAAACGCATCGGCAATTGGCTAAAAAACTCCATCTCCGCAAAAATGATCACGGTAGGATTCCTGACCCTTATTTTATTGGTCCCCTTGGGCTTTGTGAACGACCTTATTCGTGAACGTGGACAACGACAACAGGAGGTAATCTCGGAAATCAACAGCAAATGGGGTGAGGAAGTCATCATCAATGGGCCCATTTTGAAGATTCCCTATCATCAATACATAGAAGAAAAGGTATTCGACGAGAAGACCAAGACATTTCTTAAAACAGAAAAAGCGGTAAGGCACGAAGCGTATTTTTTTCCTGATGAACTTCATATAGATTCCAATGTCAACACACAACCTTTGGAGCGAGGGATATACAAATCTGTGGTTTACACTTCAAATTCAAAACTTAAAGGGACTTTCTCCAATCCGAGTTTTATAGAACTGGAAGTAAAGGACGAAGACATTCTTTGGGACAAAGCGACGATCATGTATCAAGTGAGTAACCTAAAGGGCATTCGAAATACGGTGACCATCAACCTCAACAGTCAAGGGTACGATTTAAAACCAAAATTTGACAATGCTTTTATGAATACCCTTGAATCCGATTTTATTCCCAATCTGGAAGAAATTCTAAACAAGACATTGGATTTTGAATCCAATATTATCATAAATGGCAGTAATCGTTTACAATATGTCCCCATTGGTAAGGAGACCATAGTGGCGATGAAGTCCAACTGGCACTCCCCTAGTTTTAATGGAAATTTTTTACCGGACACAGAAGGAAAGAAAATTTCAAAGAACGGATTTGAGGCCCAATGGAAGGTACTTGAAACCAATAGAAGGTTTGGACAATCCTTTTTTGACCACCTTCCCGATTTAACAGAGTTTGCTTTCGGCACCGAGTTCTTGGTTCCTGTGGACGATTATCAGAAAACCTCGCGCACCAGCAAATATGGATTTATGATCATTGGTCTTACACTATTGGTTTTTCTGCTGATCCAAATTAGCAGCAAGATTTCCATTCATCCCTTTCAATATTTGATGATAGGCTTGGCCTTGGTCCTTTTTTACACCTTGTTGATATCCATTTCAGAGCATAAAAACTACCTTTTCGCTTACGTGGTCTCTGGCGGTGCCATTGTATCCTTGATCACCATATATTCAAGGTCCATTCTCAAGAACACAAAATTCACTTTACTGGTTTTGGGATCCATGTTGGGGCTCTACTCTTTCATTTTTGTGATCATACAACTGGAAGATTATGCCCTTTTGGTAGGCAGCATAGGACTGTTTGTGATTCTGGCCACCATCATGTACACCTCGAGAAAAATTGATTGGTCAGGACAATTGGAAGTTTAAGGACCGTGCACTGCTCTGGAAAACCAGAGCAGTGCACATTATATGAAGCTAATTATTTCTTCAATATCTTTTTCACCAATTTCATCAAAAAGACGGCCGCAAAGCCCACTACCAAGCCAACCAAAAAATCCTTGAGCATGGATGGAATTTGGGGAAACAAATGGTGGAGGTATTCAATGTTGTGGTTGAATATGCCCCCCGACACCAACAACAGGGCAAGTGTGCCCACTACGGAAAGTGCCTTGATGATCTTGGGCAACGCATTCACCAACAACATCCCCACTTTGTCCGAGAAGCTATCGTCCCTATCGTTCAGTCGGATCAGTTTGTACCCATAATCATCCATCCGGACAATCAAGGCCACAATACCATACACCCCAACTGTAGCCAGCAGTGCCACTATGGAGACCACTACAATCCTGGTCAACAAAGGTTCGTTGACCACGGTGCTCAATGCAATGATGACAATTTCTATGGAAAGGATAAAATCCGTGATGATGGCCTGCTTTACCTTGGTTTTTTCCAAGGCGGGCAAATCTTCTTCCGGAACGGCTGCGGTTTCCTCCACATGCGCTTCCTTGTGAGGAAAAAAGAACTCATAGACTTTTTCCGCTCCCTCATAGGCCAAGTAGACCCCTCCCAACAGCAGTATAATGGTAATCGCAGTGGGAAGATAGGCACTCAACAAAAAAGCAATGGGGAGAATGATCAATTTGTTCAAAAAGGAACCTTTGGTAATGGCCCAAAGTACAGGTATCTCCCTATTGGACACAAAACCGGTCGCTTTCTCGGCATTCACTGCCAAATCATCGCCCAAAATACCCGCTGTTTTTTTGGTCGCTATCTTGCTCATGGAAGCCACATCGTCCATAAGTGCGGAAATATCATCCAGGACCGCAAAAAAACCTGATGCCATATCTGTGTTTTTGGATTAAAGAAACTTTTTTGACTGGCAGCAAAATAAACAAATCCAAGCAGAATGGGGCATCGAAAAAACTAAAAATATGGTTTCCTCCAGATTGGTCAAACACCTTCCAAGGAAACCAAGGTGGTGACCCAAACAATTACGGAAGAAAGGAAAATACCTATGGTATTGGCCGTGAAAGCTTCACGCTTTTTCATTTTGAACAGGTAGGCAGCAATGGTACCGGCATATACTCCGGTTCCGGGCAATGGGACCATCACAAAGAGGACTATGCCCAGAAATCCATACTTCTGCACCTTGCCCCCAGAACCTTTTTTTGCCCTCTGGCCCACATAGACCGCAGATTTTTTATAGAACCGCCATTTCACCAAATATCGGTTGATGTGTTCCAAGAAGAACATCATCAAAGGAAATACGAGCACATTTGCCAAAAAACAGGCAATGAACACCAGATATTCGTTCACTCCCTGGTACATGCCATAGGGAATGCCCACTTTGGCCTCTCCAAAAGGGGAAAGACTCCAAAGTATCGCTATGATCAAATCTTTGTGCAAGGTCAACTTTTTTTGAACCGACAAACCTAGTGATGATTTTGTTTATCCACCCTTTTGGAAACCTTAAATATTTATTAATTGTGACACATCCGGGCCATGCAAGAAATCTGTCCGTATCCGCTATGCACCAACATAGCTTTTAGGTTATCAGTTTGTAAAATCCTCTTCCGGGAATTGATACATTGACCACGGTTCATTAATTTTAGCAAAACCGCAACCATGAAATTCCAATCATTCTTCATTGTACTTCTTGTATCAACTTTTTGTTTCTCCCAAGAACATTCCCACAAGAGTTCCAGAACCTTAGTTTTTCCAGATGTTTCTGGCTATAAGACGTTGAAGACCGACCTTCACCAACATACGGTCTTTTCCGATGGGGATGTATGGCCCACCATTCGTGTCATGGAAGCCTTGCGAGACAATTTGGATGTGATATCGCTCACGGAACACATTGAATACCAACCCCACAAGCAAGATATTCCACATCCGGACCGCAATAGGTCCTATGAGCTTGCACTGGAAGAGGCGAAAGACCATGACCTATTGATCATCCATGGCTCTGAAATTACCCGGCAAGCTCCCATGGGGCACAACAATGCCGTTTTTATCCAAGACGCCAATAAACTTATGAACGATAAGGCCGAAGACTCTTTTGCAGAGGCCAAAAAGCAAGGAGCCTTTGTGTTCTGGAACCACCCGGCTTGGCATCCCCAATCGCCAAATGGCAACCCTATTTTGAGTGACTTTCAAAAAGAACGACTTAAAAAGGGAGAACTGCACGGTGTCGAGGTCATCAATATGGGGGACTATGCCGAGGAATCCTTGGCGTTGGCCCTTGAGCACAATCTGACCATTATGGGCAATAGCGACATCCATGGTCTCATCGATTGGGACTACACGGAAAAAGGGCATGACCGCCCAATTACCCTGGTCTTTGCCAAGGAAAAGACACCGGAATCCCTGAAAGAAGCTTTGTTTGCCGGAAGAACGGTGGCCGTTTTCAATTCGTTATTGGTAGGAAAAAAAGAAAATTTGATTCCGCTGTTGCAAGCCTGCATCCAGGTTGAAAAGGCCCAATACATCAACAAGACCTCCATTCTGGAAGTGACCTTGAAGAATGTTTCCAGTAGCGACCTCATCTTTGAGAACCAGATGCCCTACATCTTTTATTCCAGCTCACCGGTATTTACCGTGCCCGCTGGCGATACGAAGACCATCAACATCAAAACGTTGGAAAGGAAGGATAGTTTGACACTAACACTGAAGGCCCTGGGCGCCTATGTGGCCCCGAAGGTGCAACCAACCATTGAGTGGGAAATAAAAGTAGGGGAATGATCAGGCGACGGAAGGAACAGCAGAACCGTTGATCTCGATATCAAAGTCGGGCAGTATTTTTTTGATGCATTCCTTTGGGGTCTTTTCCGAAATCCAGACCCAGTTCCGTTTTATATCCACATCAAAATGGTAGCACGAGAAGTCCCCGCAACATTCACCATCGACCCGGGTCAGCAAAAACTTGGTGATTCTTGGCCTGAGGCTGTATTCCAAATCGATACAGGCCCTTTTCATGGCCGCATTGGCATTGCCCGAGTATAACCAGTTAAACTTCACTGTTTCAAATAATAGGGAAAACAAGATACAGATAAATAACATATCATTAACAAAAAAGAACCAAAATCGACCAATGGTCGATCATTCTTTTCCATTCACATAATCTTGCAAATAGGCATATCGTTCGGTGAGTTTGCCATTTTGGGTCATCCGGGCCCTTTGAAGTATTCCGTCCACATCCCCATTAAAAAAAGCAGGGATGACGTATTTGGAAAATGCCTCGCCAAAGCCATTACTGGCATCACGGGGCAATTCGCAGGGAAGGTTGTCCACGGCCATGACCGCAATGGCGCCCTCTTCTTTGAAGTCGGTCTCGGTTTCGGTCCGGGGATCGTATCCATAAATGGGATCTGCAATGGTGGACGCCCTTAGCGTAGTGGCCACCGGCCCATCAATATCACAACTGATATCGGCCACCACTTTTATCTTGAAGTCGGGTTGTTTGGCATCTTCCCGCGTGTAGAGATAAGGTGCTCCGTCTCCATAAAAATGTCCGGCGATATAAAAATCGGTCACCTTGGCAAACCGAAAGAAATTGGACCTGTACTCCTGCGGATTTTTAAAGAAATCGGCTTTGCTCCCGCGAACATTGTCCTTGCGTTTGTTGTATTCCGAAGCATCTATCTGGCAGTAAACAGGCTCCTGGAACGTATTTTTCAAATACTCCTCCACACCCACTTTCTTCAGTCCCATGGCATCCAACATCTCCTTGGCCCCATTGCCCACCCTACCCCTTCCGGTGAGCAGGATCTTGATATTGGGAAGGTTGATCTTTTGGAGTTCCACAATCAAGGCCTGTTGGTCCTTGAGTGTTTCCGCCTTAGGCAAGTGGAAGAGGTCAAATTTCAATCCAAAAGTCCGGATTCCGTTGTACGCCCCAACAATGCCTGCATATCTACCGAAGGCCACCAAACGCTGCCCTTTGGGATTGGTGATGACCTCATGATCGTACAGCTCGATATTCTTCTCCAAGACTGCCTTGAGCAATGACCTATTGTAGGGCTGTTTTTTGATGGTATGCGAAAAGAAAAAATATTTTTTGTGGGGAACCAGCGCATCGATGGGTACTTCCTTGACACCCAAAAACACTTCGCAAGATTCCACCGCATCCGAAACCTCCAAGTCTTTCGCCCTATATTCATCATCAGAAAACACCCTAATGGGGGACGATTCCACCAAAATCTGTGCTTTTGGAAAGTGGGCAAGGACATTTTGACAGGCTGTTGGGGATAGCACTACCCTGCGGTCTGGCGGGTCTTTGCGCTCTCGTATGATTCCGAACCTCATAAAATGAATTGGTATAATTGTTGACCAAAATAAGAGGTTTGTGATGGGTAAACAAACTTTTGGTTAACTTTGCAACCCTTTTGAGGAAAGTTCTTGAACATATTGGGGCCGACCGGTTTTGACAGCAAGACCAATGGCGATGTAAGCATGCCGAGCTATGGAATTGATGCTCGAAAATCTCCGTTCCAACCTTTTACATGGCGAGTCTAACTACGCTTTGGCTGCCTAATTGACTGAATCACAGTAAGTCATGGCCTAGTCCCGCAAGGCGGGAAAGCTGAATGTCCCTTGGTAGCCCTTGTTGATGGCGACCTTTATTGGGGCACCATAAAAGTCAACATAGCGATCTTATAGCTTCGTTAAGATCGTAAAACTAAAGAAGCTAAGCGTACGATAGGCGGTTTTCGGTCGGTCGTGCGTCGACAAATAAACGAAGACTAAGCATGTAGAAAGCATGGTTATTGCTTGTTTGGACGAGGGTTCGAATCCCTCCGGCTCCACTGAAACACCATCAAAACAAAACATTAAACCTGTAAATAACTGATTTACAGGTTTTTTTATTTTATTTGGTTTCATTTAACCTCAAATAATATCATTAAAAAAATCACCTATTCGGTGAGTAATTTTTTACTTGAAAAATACTCACCGATTTTACTATAATTGATTGATTTTATGTTAAATACAAAAATGATATTTTTCTTTTTTGTACCTTCATTTCTGTTAAAAAAGACATCAAAAATGAACCATTCTTTCTCTCAGCTATTTTATCTCAAAGGAAAACACAAAGAAAAAGACACTAAAATCCCTATATATCTACGTTTAACGGTAAATGGCCAACGAAGTGAATTGAGTGTTTCACACAAGGTCGATCCTCAAAGATGGAGTGCTCGGATGGGAAAAATAAAGGGAACGAACCTTGAAGCAAATGAATTGAACCAATATTTGGATACTGTTAGAAGTAGAATAAACAAAATCCATCGTCAACTTGTGGAGGACAATAAACCTTTCACCTCATCTGATGTAAAAAATCTGTATCTGGGTAAAGGTGAAAAACTTAAAATGCTACTGGAGCTCTTTGACGAACATAACCAACAAATGGAAAAACTTATTGATATTGAATTTGCATTGGGCACCTACAAGCGATACCATACCACAAGAAGCCATATAGCTGAATTTATCAAGTTGGAACTAAGAAAAACTGATATTCCTGTCCGAGATGTGGATTTGAAATTCATTAAGGGTTTTGAGTATTTCCTAAAAGTGACGAAAAAGTGCAACCATAACTCAGCTTTGAAATACATCAACAATTTCAAGAAGATAATCCGAATGGCCGTTGCCCATGAATGGATCGGCAAAGACCCATTTTACAACTATAAAGTACAATTCAAAACAGTGGAACGGGAATTCCTATCCAAAGAGGAACTACAGGTTTTAGTAGAAAAGGAAATTGATGGAGAACGTTTGGATGTTGTTCGGGATATGTTTGTGTTCTGCTGCTATACAGGCCTTTCCTATATCGATGTCCAAAAGTTACATTCCGACAATATTGTGAAACATACAGATGAAAGTCTTTGGATAAAGTCCAAACGCACCAAAACCAAATCCAGATTGGGTATTCCCCTACTCCCCACCGCATTGGCCATCATCGAAAAATATCAGGATCATCCCAAAGTTGTCAATGGGGATTGTGTGTTGCCTGTTTTGAGCAACCAGAAGTCAAATGCCTATCTCAAAGAAATTGCCGACCTCTGTGGTATCAAAAAAAATCTTACCACCCATTTGGCCAGACATACTTTTGCAACCACTGTGACACTTTCAAATGGCGTGCCAATTGAAACGGTAGGACAACTATTGGGGCATAAAAATCTTAGGACTACACAGCACTATGCAAAAATCATTGATAGGAAGGTGAGCGAGGATATGGCCGCTTTGAAAGAAATTTTAGCTGATCAAAAATATTGAAAGAGTTAAATAGACATAAATCTCTGTGTTATTTCAATCCAAATGGAGATAATTAGGCTTAATTTTCAAAATCAACATCACCGCAAGAAAGGTTCGCGGGTTCGAATCCCGTCCAGACCGCTTGGAATATTTCCAAATTTATGCAAAAGCCTGTAAACGAGATGTTTACAGGCTTTTTTCATTTCCATTGGCATCAAAAAATAGCAAAAAACACCATCTAAAAGGTGAGCAATTCGGTGAGCATTCCATCTCCAAAAAAATGCTCACCGCCATCGCTGTAATTGACTGTTTTATAATTTATTGCAAGGATTTGTTAACATTTATTTAAGACCCCTTTTTGTACCTTCAAAGTGTTAAATCAAAACCTTTTGCCATGTTCAGTACAATCAACGTCATTTTTTATCCCAAAAAAAGAAAATCAAGCAACAATAAATTAGTGCCCATCTATGCCCGTATTACATTGGACAGCAAGCGTTCAGAGTTCAGCACAGGCAAACAGGTCGACCCCTTGAAGTGGGATGCCAACACCGGTCGATTACGAGGGAAAAAACCAGAAACACTGGTGTTGAACAGATTCTTCGACACCTTGAAAGCAAAGTGCGTTTCCATATATGACGAGCTGGTTCGCAATGAAGAATACGTAGATACAGATATCGTGAAGAACATCTTTTTGGGCAAGGGCCAGAAACACTATATGATCTTGGAAATATTCCAAGATCACAATGATGAAATGGAAAGTTTGGTGGGCAAGGAATATTCCGCGGGAACACTCCAACGATATAAAGCGGCCAAATCGCACGTCTCCGATTACATAGTACACAAGTACCAAAAAAGGGATTTTCCGCTTAAAAAGCTCGATTATGAGTTTATAACGGGCTTTGATTACTTTTTGAAGAGCAAAAAAAACTGCTCCCACAATACGGCGACCAAATATATCGTCAATTTCAAGAAAATTGTCCGTATCGCCTATGCCAATCAATGGATTGACCGGGACCCTTTCTTCCACTGGTCCGCCAGTTGGAAACAAAAAGAGCGGGAGTATTTGACACATGAGGAACTGGAAGCAATGCTAAAACAAGAATTTGAATTCGAAAGACTGGATACAGTAAGAGATATGTTTTTGTTCTGCTGTTATACCGGACTGGCCTTTGCAGATATAGAAAAGTTGACCAAGGATGATCTGGTCAAGGACATCAAGGGGAACAAATGGATCAAGACCAAAAGAAAAAAAACCAAGGTTTTGAGCAGTATTCCTTTATTGAGCATTCCGGAGGCCATAATCGACAAGTATAAAGAACATCCCAGGGTAATTGAAAAAAAGACCTTACTACCTGTATACACCAACCAGCGCACCAATTCCTATCTGAAAGAAATTGCCACGGCATGTAAGATCAAAAAGACCTTGACCACGCATTTGGCCAGACACACCTTTGCAACGACTGTCACTCTTTCCAATGGGGTACCCATTGAGTCGGTGAGCAAAATGCTGGGTCATACCTCTTTGAAGACGACACAAATCTATGCCAGGGTATTGGACAGTAAAATTTCGGACGATATGGAAAAATTGAAAAATGACCCTGCCCTCTTGGAGTTTGCCAAATCGATTTAAAAACAATTATTTGAGGTGAACGCATAGTTTAACTTGGAGACCGATTCTTATGGGTAGTACAAAATCAACAGGCCTTTTTATTAAACATTCTTAGAATTTGATAACACCTAGCCCTTCAAGGCATCATTAATATTGTTCGCCCCATAAGCTGCAAGAATACGGAATCAAAAGACTAATCTTCAAGGATTTTCTCCGGCCTAACCAGAAACAGTAGTATAACCATAATCAACATGGCCATACCTAAATAGCTGATACCCAAACCTGACTGATCCTGGGGATGTACCAACCCAACTATGGCATAACTGGATATGGATGTGATAAAAAAAGCAGATCCACCGATAAAACCACCCGAAATTCCTGCCATTTTCGGAAACCTCCCAATACAGTAAGCAAAATAGTTGTTGAAAATAAACCCTACCCCTACATGTACCAGAAAAGCAAACAAAATCAAACTATATAGATTCTCCCAAAGCGTTGCACTAAGAATCATCAAGATGGTCACTGTGATTCCCAATATATTGGCAATCCTAAGTTTGGGAACAAAGGGCCTATCGATAAGGCCTTTTCCTATAAAACCACCCAACAGCCATGCCATTCCCATGATCAAGGAGGCATATCCTGCTACCACAGGGGGAAACCCCATCCCATGTTCCACAATAAAGGCCCCGGACAAATTGAAGATCATAATGGTCCCATAGCACAGTCCACTACATATGACCCCATATAGGAACATGGGTGTTCGCAGCATCGTCCCATAGTCCTTAAGAATGGTCTTTCTTTTGAAGGGTCGAAATTCCCGAACGGTCTCTCCTGAATATAACAACTCCAAGAGAAACAATACCGAGGCATAACCTGCCAGTGCATAAAAACTGGCCTGCCAATTGAAATAATGTTGTAGGTATCCCCCTATAAAAGGGGCCACTATAGGAGCAATGGACCATACGATGGACATGATGCTCAGGTAGTGCTTTCTTTTGTCCCCCTCATGCACATCAACAAAAAAACTTCGCTTGGCAACACCGATACAACCTATAGCAATGCCTTGGACAATCCGCATGGCATAAATTGGCCCTAAACTGGTGGACATTGCTATTACCACATTGCTCAAGATGAACAAGACGAGCGATATCAGCGTTATGCGATAACGCCCATAGCTATCCATGAAACTGCCCGCAAAAAACTGGACCACTGCATAGCTCAACAAAAAAAGTGTGAGGGTCAATTGGACCGCACCTTCCGACTGTTGGAGCTCGGAAGCCATGGTGGGCATCGAGGGCGCATAGATATCCGTTACCAACCCGGACAGGGGGATCATCAAAAAGGATATTAGGGTCGCCTTTTTCTTATGATCGACATGTAATCTTTTGACTTCGGTATATGGCTTTGTTACCAATGGAATGTGTTTAAATAGTGTATGAAAAAAAATAATGATCGACCGTCAAGGTGTTTTAGGGGTTTGGTCAATTATTCACCAAGCGCATGGCCCCTTCGTTATAGCGTTCGCCCACATTCGGGTACCTTTCCAATATTGCCGTGATGGTGTGGAGCTCTTCCTGTGAGAACACCACCTCAACAGCCTTCACATTTTCTTCCAATCTGTAAATTTTTCGGGTGCCGGGTATGGGCATTATATCATTCCCTTGGTTCAAGACCCAGGCTAAGGCCAATTGGGCCATGGTAATCCCTTTTTGACCTGCCAATTCTTGCAGCTCGGATTTAAGAAGGAGGTTGTTGTCCAGATTCTCCCCCTGATATCGCGGTAAGGTCCTTCTAAAGTCCTTTTCATCCAAAGCGTCCACCTTAAAAGTATCCGTTACCAATCCCCGCGCCAATGGGGAATAGGGCACCAAGGACATATTATATTCCCTTACAGTGTCCAGAACTTCCCCTTCCACACCTCGTGTAAGGAGGGAATATTCACTTTGAAGGGCCATAATGGGATGCACCGCATTGGCCCGTCGAATTGACTCTAGTGATGCTTCGCTCAACCCCAGATACCGCACTTTACCTTCTTTGACCAAATCGGCCATGGCCCCCACTGTTTCCTCTATCGCTACTTGAGGGTCCACCCTGTGGGCATAATAGAGATCGATGACCTCCACGTTCAATCGTCGTAAACTGGCCTCCACTGCCTGCTTGACATATTCAGGAGATCCGTCAAAATATGTGTTGAGGGAATTGCTATCCGAGGCCTTACTGGACCGGAACCGAAAACCGAACTTGGTAGCCAAAAACACTTTGTCCCTATTTTCTTTTAGTACCCGAGAAAGCAAAAGCTCGTTCGCTCCATTGCCATACATATCTGCAGTATCCCAAAAATTGATGCCCAGGTCCAGTGCCCGGTGCAAAACCATGACACTTTCGTCATCATTGGCCGGACCATAGGCAAAACTCATCCCCATACAGCCCAATCCCAAAGCGGACAACTTTTCATCTGTACTTCCTAAATTTCTATAAACCATATTTCCAACTTTTTTAAGCAAAGGTATTTGCAAAGCATGGGTCTTGGCTTATAAAATTCAAAGCATCACTTATAAAATTCAAGCATGAGTTTCCCGGACCTGATTGGGAGAGGCCCCTACTTTACCTTTAAAGAAATTGGTAAAATAGGCCGGGTTATCGAAACCTAGACTATAGGCAATCTCCGAAACGCTTTGGTCGCTATGCTGCAACAGGGCCAATGCTTCACGCAACACTCGGTCTGCGATATGCTCCGTAGTCGTTTTTTGGGTCTGTTTTTTGACCATGCGGTTCAGATGGTTCACATGTACCGACAAATGGGCCGCATAATCCTTGGCCGATTTCATTTCCAATGGGGCATTGGGAAAATCAACGGGGAATTGACGTTCCAATAATTCCAGGAACAGCGAGGCAATCCGTTCAGACGAATTGTAGCTCCTTTCAAAACTGTTGGCCGGATTGTATTTCATGGCTTCATGGATGATCAAGTGTAAATGGCTCCGGACCACATCATACTTAAATTGGTAATCTGATTGCATTTCCTTTTCCATCCTTTGGAAAATTCTGGAGATCTCATCCAACTGCCCATCATTCAAAAAGAAGACCGGATCACTGCCCACGCGGAAGAGAGGGGATTCCCTCAAGCTGGTCGATTGGACCCCATTAAGGAGAAAAGATTCGGAGAAGAGGGCAAACCATCCTTTTTGCTCTTCTGAGCTGGCCTCCCAAGCATAGGGCACCAAGGGGTTGGAAAACAACAATGCCGGGCGGTCTATGGCAATCCACTTGTTTGCATATTGAATGGTTCCCTCTCCGATGATCAGGGTAACCTTGTAAAAATCCCGACGCATGTAGGGACTGATCAGCCTACATTTATCCCTTGAGAACACATTGATATGTCCAGCACCCGAATTGTTCAACCCATCTACACCTTGCCTCAATTTGGGCACCCTTTGGTAAAACTCCTGTAAAGATTCACTCCCTTTCATATCCCAAAATTATAAAATTCAAACAAAAAACCAACCCTACTAATTCTCAATAACAAGAATAATCATGGTAAAACAACAAGGTTCCGACAGCTCCCCATTGTAACGTATACCAAAGACCGAGATAGAAAGGCACTAAGATTCCAGAGTTATTGAAATAAGATATTGCCCTATTTGACCAGAGATGCACTTACCTCCATTGCATCCCTTTCCACTAGTATACCCTTTCAGTCCATGGGCAAAATGCTTGGCAACACCTTTTTAGGCGGCCCAAATATATGTCAAGGTATTAGGTAGTAAAATTTCGGACGATATAGCATAATTGAAGAATGACCATGATCTCATGGGGTTTGCTAAGTCAATTTGGTTTTATTCAATTCAGCTTTAGTAGGTTACAATGATCTTGGTCAATTTAAAAACATTGTCCGGTAGTTCTCAATATTCGTTCATCTGCTTTAGGGGATGGACGGTAGCCTTTGATAAAAAACATTAAAACATCTTCAATCGGGATTCTAAAATGTTGAAGTACCTTTCTTTCATATCATCCGAAAGAAAGGAAATTTCAACCAACTCCTTCCATTTGGGTATAACTTTTTGCATCTGCTCCAGAATCAATTCGATTGTCTTGTTGTTCAATTGTAATCGCTCCTTCGCATAATAGCCTATGAAGTCGGAAGCTTTCAAATTACTTTTTTTCCCTTTCAGGGTCAAGGCAATTTCTTCATCGGGATTCTTTATCGCGATTGAAGAGTTCAACAGGTCATATGCCGGCGTTAAGGTTGTCATGCCCCTTTTGGTGATCAGGGAAAAGTTTTTTAAGTGCATATCTTCGTTTCCGGTCACATAACAGAAAATGACCCGTTTGAAAAATTCTGCTTTTTCAATGGCTGGAAAGGAGCAGAATTCTTCGATTACCGGTACCATCTTTTCCATGGTAAAGCGGTATTTGGTATCCCTCGTGTTTCCTGTCAATTGGGCAAAATCTTCAGTTGCATATTTTTTCCCCTTACCATAGCGGTCAAAGCGCTTTATAAAATAGGAAAGACTGCCATCTTTGGCATAAACCATCCCATGCAAAGGCACCTCTAAGCCAAATTCCTTTGCCATACGCATGGTCAGATCTTCATTTTCCGGCAACTGCGGAAATAAATCGTTTTGCGGTTTTATAATATAGGTTCCAAACTGATCCACAATTTTAAATTCCTGCCCAACCACAGAAACTGTTGCACTCAATTTGGGCTGTACCCCTTGAATGGATAACTTCTTTGCCCTATTTACGGCTTCCCTTCTCAATTCAGCAGCTGTAAAGGGAAGATCGTTTAGATGTGTTAACTTGGGTGCAATCATCTTAAGCCCCTTTTCGCTATATTTTGCCGTACCGCATAATTCATATGTGATGGGACATCTATTCATCATCCATAGATTTAACCGTTACCGCACCTACCAAATCAGTTCCTGTTGCCACTAATTGCGAGAAATAGTCATTTTTATCGATTTTGGCGATTCTAAGCAATCCTTCCAACATAACGCCTTCCGGCAACAGTCCTTCAAAAAATGGAGGGAACGTATTATAGCTGTATTTTTTATGACCGACAGGCATGGTCAATGAAACTGCTTCACCATGGTAATCATTGTCATAATCAAAATGATACTCGCTTGGAGAAACCTCTCTCAATACCCCTGCCCTATTTCCATGAACATATACGATCGCCTTTCTCATGCTTATTTAGTGAACGGACCTTTAAATTCAATTTTAATGTTCAAGACTTGCAGCACTGCCAAAAGATTGTTCCAATGAACAGTTTCTTTATTCTTTTCAATATCAAAAACGGTTGTCTTTCCAACTCCTGCCAGATTGGCCAATTCAAGCTGTGTAAGCCCTGCTTTCTTACGATGATCCTTTACCATAGACCCCAAGTCAAAATCTTTCATTTTTACCGTTTTAACAGTAAATATAAGTTATTTAATAATTTGAAATGTGAAAATATTTAAAAATAATGCTTTTTTACTGCTACAGCGGTAATATTAAAACTAAACATGTAATAGATATAGCTACAGCTAAAATCGATCCACAATTACTGCCATAACGGTAAAAAATAGGTTAAGCACGGCATAATTCCTTGAGGAATTTCAATTTACCGAACTTTACAACTCAAAAATCATAATGGCAACTATCCAATATTTGTCGGACCTTCATTTAGAATTCCCTGAAAACAAACAATTCATTCTGGATAACCCCATCCGACCCAATGCAGATATCCTGGTTATGGCAGGAGACATCGTAATGTTTTCTTTATTGGACAAGTTTGGCTGGTTTTTCGATGACCTGTCCCAAAAGTTCCAACAAGTATATTGGATTCCGGGAAACCATGAATACTATGGGTCCGATATCAGCCACAGGGCAGGAATTTTTAAAGAAAAAATACGGGACAACATCTTTTTATTAAACAATCAAACGATCGTAATCGATGATGTAGAATTGATTTTTTCCACGCTTTGGACCCAACTCTCTGATAAAAATCAAAGGCTTATCACCAGAATGCTTTCGGATTTTAGGACCATAAGAAAATATGGGCAATTACTATCCCCTTCCGATTATAATGACCTTAATCAAGAAAACCACTTTTTTTTGAGAAAGGCCTTGGAAAAGAATGATAAAAAGAAGGTGGTTGTCACACATCATGTTCCTTCCTTTCACAATTATCCAAAAAAATATCTGGGCGACCCTCTGAACGAGGCATTTGCCGTAGAACTAGAGGACCTTATAAATTTTAATGGCCCTGACTATTGGATTTATGGTCACCATCATTCAAACACGGCACCTTTCAAGATAGGAGACACCTCACTTATAACCAACCAATTGGGTTATGTGCGGATGGGTGAACACCTACAGTTCTCCTCCAATGCCGTAATCGTTCTATAACACTGGAGAACAGATAGACATTTTCTTGCATAACGTATAAAAGATTGCAGTAAAATCACCTATTCCCAATCATCGAACCATAAAATATCAAAGAAACCTAACTACCAAATCTTAGTGGTTTCTTTCCATTCTCCCGATAACAAAAGACCCTTTGATGTGAATCAGATCAATTCCCTGAGCAATCTCTCCAACTCAAGTTCCCCTTCCACGGTCTGCGCTCCATTTTTCATGGCCTTTGTCATAATATCCGTTGTTTTTGCATTGTAGGCCAACTTTTCCCATTGTTCATGTTCCACTGCAAATCCATTTAGGTCAGTGTAAGGTGCCAATACCTTTTTGGCAGCCTCGATGACGCCATCGGGCAATGCGGCAATATTATGGGACAGTTCATAAACAAAACCATCAATATCGGCATGCGGGATGGCCCGGTTGATCCAACCATACCTTTCCGCGGTTGCTGCATCGAACAAATTTGCACCTAAAATTATCTCCAAAACCTTGTTTCGGGACATTTTAGTGGACAGAAATTGTGTGGCTCCACCACCAGGAATGATTCCCATCAAGGCTTCACATTGGGCCAATTTCCCTTTTTCTAAAGATGCAAAGCTCATATCCGCAGCAGTCACGAATTCAGCTCCTCCTCCCCTAGCAATTCCCTTTAGGTTTACAATGGTAACTTGAGGTTGCTTCCTAAGCATCTCACCGACAGCTTGAAAAACATTGAACCCCTTTGGTACCTGCGCACCTAATTCTTCCAAGACATCCTGCTCCCCAAGGATGTTGATGTCAACATGGGCTATAAAGAAATCAGGGTTTGCACTTTCAAAAACAATAACTTTGATATTATGTACAGTAGCCATGTCACCCAACAATTGTTTCAGCTCCTTCATCATCTTCCCACTCAGGGCATTCACTGGGGCATTATCCAAAGTAACTGTAGCGACACCACCTTCTACTGACAATTGGAGCATGTTGTACTCCTTTTCATTGAACCTCGATTTAACGTTATCTTTCATTTTAAAAGCTTTAATCGTTTTTACCTTTGTTTTACAGCTTCAAAACTAGGTCAGGCAATCCTTTTTAGTGGGGATGCTATTGTAAACCATAGCACATGGAAACAGAGAATAAGAAACGACAACCATCCTACATTTGTACCATAGCAGATCAAGAAGAAATCAAGTATGCCCAAGACGCCTTATTCGTTTTAAATGGAAAATGGCGATTGCCCGTCATCATTGCCATCTATAATGGGGCTCACCGCTACCGGGAAATCGCCAAGAACATTCCCGGAATTACTTTTGCCATGCTGTCCAAGGAGCTAAAGCACATGGAACTCAACAACCTTGTCCTACGTATTGAAGACCCCGATTTTCCCAAGGATGTTGAATACAGGCTAACCGAATATTGTGAATCCTTATACCCTTTGGTGGAAAATTTGATTACTTGGGGCAAACAACACCGAAGAGAAATTTCATCCCAGTTGTGACATTATTATTCACCCAACGGAAATTAAAAGTTCCTCTGAACTCAATACTGTGAATCTTATCCAAAGGACCTTATTACGAATACGGATGGTGGAGACGGTTCTATTCACTATTAATTTTATTTACCAAACGTTTGGTAAATTACTGTTTTTTTTTAATTTTGCATCATGAGACCGCAAAAGATACAAGACGGAGAACTACTAGCAGCATTGTCAGATGTTTTTAGAAACAAGGGCTACGAAGGTGCAAGTTTAAAAGAGCTTTCTGAGGCTACTGGCCTACAGAAGGCAAGTCTTTACCATCGGTTCCCCAATGGAAAAAAGGAAATGGCGGAAGCTGTTCTAAATGAAATGGATCAATGGGTTACCCAAAACATATTTAAGACCTTGGAACAAGAAGGTATCACTCCCACCATCAAACTAAAGAACAGTCTTGACCAAATTTCAAAACTATACAACGGAGGTAAGGACAATTGCATTTTCAGGGCGCTTTCCATGCAGGAGGGGTTTGACCTTTTCCATGATGTAATTACCAAAGGTTTTGCGGGATGGTTAAAGTCTTTCAAGTCACTTGGTCTATCCATGGGACAATCTGATCAATTGGCTGAAAAAAATGCCATTCAAACCTTGATAGACATACAAGGAAGTCTAATGCTTAGTAAAGCAATGCAGGATACAATCATCTTTAAAAACACCCTTAAACAAATAGAGGAAAGATATAGTTAAAAAAATTTACCCCAATAATTTACCGAACGTTTGGTAATTATGTGTCTGAACATTATTAATATAAAACAAAAGACATGAAAAAAACAATCCCGATCATACTTGCCCTATCACTTACCATTTTGGGCTGCGAAAGTCCAGTGGAACCAGAAATCAACAGTAATAATACATCTAAAAACAGTAGAACTATGAAAACAACAAAATTCAAGACACTAGACATCGACGGCATCAACATTGCATACCGTGAAGCCGGAAATCCCGATAACCCTACCATTGTATTGTTGCATGGTTATCCAGCATCATCACATCAATATAGAAAAGTATTGGATGGACTATCAGACGCCTATCATCTGGTAGCGCCGGACTATCCTGGCTACGGGAACAGTGATTTCCCAACCCCGGACAACTATGAGTACACCTTTGACAACATGGCCAAAACCATGGATGCTTTTTTGGAAAAGAAAGGATTGGACTCTTATGCCATCATGATGCAGGACTACGGTGCTCCTATTGGATTTCGCATCGCAGTTGCGCATCCAGAGCGGGTCACAGCCATCATCAACCAAAATGGGAACGCCTATGAAGAAGGCCTTGGAGAAGGTTGGAAGGGAATTCGGGACCTTTGGGCCAATAGGAACCCTGAGACCGAAGCGGCCCTTTTGCCTGCATTTACCCTTGAGGGTTTAAAATGGCAATACACCCATGGTACCCGAAACCCTGAAACGGTAAACCCCGACACATGGCATTTGGATTATCTAAGGATGTCACGTCCCAATGCACACAAGGTCAACTTGGATCTTTGGTATGACTATCAAAACAATGTAAAGCAATATCCCCAATGGCAACAGTACCTAAGGGATCATCAACCGCCCATGTTGATCGTATGGGGAAAAAACGATGCCTACTTTCCTGAGAGTGGTGCAGCCGCATTCAAGAAGCATCTTAAGGAAATCGATTATAACATCTATGACACCGGACATTTTGCCTTGGAAGAGGAAGGAGAGGCCATCATCAAAAAAATCAGGTCTTTTATGGCTACACATGCAAAATAGGTGATTTGCAATAGGATTGGAATAGCTACCCATATGATAAGAGCCCCTCTTTACATAAAACGTCAACCAATATGAAGCATGCCCCTCAACGGGCATGCTTCATTTCAGTGTATACTTCCATCATTTCAAACAACAATTTCCCCATGTCACCAAGAAACTAAACCCCATCAGAATCCCCCTCTATTACTTTTGCTCTCCAATTTTTAATGAAAAAGAAACATAATGAAAAAACAAGTATTTGTATTCCTAATGGCATTGACTGCCATCAATATTACCGCACAGGAGTTGAGTGTTGACCATTCTTCTTCCGTGAACATTGAGAAACTCCCCGAATATGTGGTAGTCACTTCGGAGAACACCAAATTGTTGGGCGGCATGAACATCAACATCGATAGTAAAAAATCAGGTTATGAGAATGTATTGAAGGATTTGGAGGAACTGCTCCAAAAAAATAAAAATCTTGCCATACGAAATCAAACAGATCTCCTCAATGCAATGTCCAAATTAGGCTTTGATTACGTGGATGCCTACAATGCCTCGGCCGGTACCATCGGTGCTGCCGCAGGAGAGGATGTCCAAGCCTTTGGGAGCAACGCAAAATATCGGATCAATATGGTGTTCCGAAAGAAAATGACCTATAGGGATTAGTCCCCCAATCTGCTCTATACCTCTATCCGATAAACCATGTGAATCGGTGCTCTCAATAATGTATAGGGTGCACTAACAGCCAATATGATATATATTGGCTGTTCTTTTCCATATATACCCCAAAGCTAGAATCAATAATCCAACCAAGTCTTGAACACAGGTGCCTTAATCCTACTAATCATCAAAGCTGTCTTTTCATTGTCCCTTAAAGTAAGTCTCAATTTGCCGTTGAAATGATCTTGGACACTTTCAATGGAATCAACATGGACAATGTACTGCCTGTTCACCCTAAAGAAAACTTCAGGATCCAATTCCTGTTCCAGTGATTCCAAGGTGTGTGGCACGCTCAATTTTTCTTCAGCAAATAAATGGGCATAAGTGATATTATGGGAGGAGTGGAAATAGGCTATATCACCCACATCCACTTTTTTATAGGTGTCCCTATGGGGTATCAAGAAACGGCCTCGATATTTTTTTGGTTGGATCTGGGCTATCAATTTTTCAATGACAGGTCTTCCCATAGGAGCATTTTGCACCGCACGTTCAAATTTTAACAACGCAGCTGCCAATTCATCCTTGTCAATGGGCTTGAGCAAATAATCAATACTATTGAACTTGAATGCCTTGATGGCATATTCGTCATAGGCGGTTGTAAAGATCACCGGACTTTCGATATCCACTTGATTGAAAATCTCAAAACTTATCCCGTCTGCCAACTTCACGTCCACCAGAATAAGATCTGGCAAATCGTTTATCGCCAACCAATCCACTGTCTTTTTAATACTGGGTAAGACCCCTACGACCTCGATATCCTTTCTGATTTCGGATAGTAGCCTTTCCACCCGGTCCGAATTCAATTTTTCATCCTCTAAGATCAATATCTTGACACTATCCTTCATTTAAAAAGTGAAATTTTGACTTTAAACACCTTATTGTCTTTTTCAATGACCGGCCCATCCTGCCCCATCAGGGTATAACGATCATATATGTTTTTCAACCCCATCCCCAACGAATCTGTGGGCCTTGCCAACGGCAATATTTTATTGGACACCACTAGCCCATTGGTATCATCCAAATGGATATGAATGACCAAAGGATTGTTTTCTTCAATGCGATTATGCTTAAGGGCATTTTCAATGAGTAGTTGTAAGGACATGGGAGGAATCATCAGATCCAACCTGGATTCATCAATATCAACCTGAAAACGGCACCCCTTACCCAATCGGTGCTTGATAAGAAATTGATACGATCGGAGAAATTTCATTTCTTCGGACAAGGGGATCAACTTTCTTTTGGAATTGACCAACAGATAGCGGTACACCTTGGTAAAGTTTTCCGTATACTCATATCCCAGTCGTTGGTCTTTTAATATCAATTCTGAAAGCGCGCTTAGGTTATTGAAAACAAAATGGGGGTCAAGCTGTAGTTTGAGGGCCTGAAGTTCCAACTCCGAGGCCAGGTGACCGTTCTGGGCAGCCAACAACTTATATTCCATTGCTTTGATGCTGGTCGCCCGCCAATTCCTGAGCATATAGGCACCTGTGTTGATGGTACTGATCAACAAGGCCCAACACACAATGGACAGAAACGAATAAAAACTTAGACGTAAGTTGGTTTGGGATGATTGTATTTGTGTGGGATCCCAAACCGTCAAATAGAGGGACCCGAAAATCACCACCAACATCAACACACTCAGAATCTGAAGGAATACTTGTATGAACAACCGCTTCACTGGACGGGCCATCCATGACATCCTTTTGTTTAAAACGGCATCAATGAATAGGCAAAGAATTACTATGGCGGCACAAAATAAAAAATTGACTACTATATCCATCAAAATCCGATCCAAGGGCACACGGTATAGGGATTTCAAGATCGGAAGTGGGAAAATAATAAGTGAGGTCAGATAGGAACCGATAAAAGTAAACGCAATGAGCCATGCAATACTTTCTTTTTTTGCCAAGGGCTGTATATTTCTCAAATTAAGGTCCCCAAATCTATTTGGCCAATCTCAGACCTGAAAATTGCCATCGACGGTCCGTTTGGAAAAAATTGCGATAGGTTTTGCGACTATGCCCTTTAGGGGTTGCCACAGAAGCTCCTCGCAATACCATTTGATCGACCATGAACTTTCCATTGTACTCACCTATCGCCCCTTTGGCTTTCTTGAACTTAGGATAGGGAAGATAGGCGCTTTCCGTCCATTCCCATCGATGGCCCCACTTGATCTGTTCGGAAGCCACCTCCCATTCTGTTTCCGTTGGCAATCTTTTACCGCTCCATGCCGCAAAGGCAGCCGCTTCATAATAACTGATATGGCAAACTGCTTTCTTTGGATCAACCTCATGGATTCCCTGGAGTCCGTACTCCATCCATTGTCCATCCATGAAATGCCAATATAATGGGGCCTTGATATGGTTTTTGTTCACCCAATCCCATCCAGCGGCATGCCAAAATCGAAAATCTGTGTATCCACCATCTTGGATAAACTCCAAATATTCTCCATTGCCAACAGGATGCTGGGCAATCTCGAAGGTATCCAAGTACACCAAATGCCTCCCCTTCTCATTGTCAAAACAAAAGCCCTTGCCCTTATGTCCAATCCAATAGGCCCCCTCGGAAAAGGCAACTGGCACTTCCCGGACGACCTCCAACTCATCAAGGACCATTTCATTGGAATACATAGGGAACAAGGGGTTATGCCCGAGTATATATTTGATGTCCATGAGCAACAATTCCTGATGCTGTTGTTCATGATGGATACCCAACTCCAAAATATCCCAGAGCCCATTCTTGCTATCCAAACTTCCCAATTGCTCAATATGGGCATCCACATATTTCCGGTACTGGAAAATTTCAGCCACTGTTGGCCGGCTCAAATTACCCCTATCCGTTCGGATCACCCGTGCTCCCACCGTTTCATAGTAGCTATTGAACACATAATCGAAATGGGGATCAAACACCCTATATCCATCCATATTGGGAACCAATATAAAGGTTTCAAAAAACCAAGTAGTGTGTCCCAAATGCCATTTTGGTGGACTCACATCCCCAATGGGCTGTACCACATAATCTTCAGTTTGCAGTGGAGCACATATGGACTCCGTATGCTTTCTGACCAGTCGATAACTATCAAGCAAATGTTGTTGTATGTCCCTTTGTTCCGGTAATGTATCCATTGGGTTTCTTTAAACTTTTTCTTTGATTTTCCATACGGCATCCACAAACCACTCCTTAGAGTCATGAATCATTCCGACAGTTTCAAATCCGGTTTGATTCGCCAGGATTTGGATTTCCATCAGGTCATACTTTTGTGATATCTCGGTACAGATCACTTCGTTTTTGCCAAAATGAATTGTATATCCATCGATCAGCACCTTTTGTTCCCGTATACTGACCAAGAAGCTCCGGCACGCCCCACTGATGGGATCGTACATGGGATAATGCTCAAATTGATCCAAAGCAAAATTGGCAAACAACTCCCTGTTGATACGTTCCAATAGGTTCAGATTGAATTTAGCGGTCACCCCTGTCCCATCGTCATAGGCTTGTAGTACCTGTTTGGGGTTCTTCTTAAGATCAAACCCGATCAATACCATATCACCGGGAGAGAGCAAGGTTTGCAATTGTCTACAAAACGCTGCACATTCGTCCTGTTCCATATTTCCGATATTGGCCCCTAAAAAAAGAACCACTTTTCGATTGGTGGTGCGGGAACATGCCTTGGCCAACATTTCCAAATATTCCCCTTCAAGTCCTTGTACTTCCAGGTCCGGAAATTCCGATTTCAGTGAATTGCCCAGAACATCAAGGATGTCACCTGATATATCAATGGGCATATAGTGGAATTCTGTTTTGTCCCTATAAAGTTGCCGAAGAAGGTATTTGGATTTGAACCCATCCCCTGCCCCAAGTTCAATCAAATCGAACGGACTGTTATCCATGGTGGCAATCTTGCTCAGTTCATCAGTTTTATTTTTAAATATGTCCAGTTCACAATTTGTCAAATAATACTCCGGAAGGCCCATAATTTCCCTGAACAATGCAGACCCTTTTTTATCATAAAAATACTTTGGGTACAGATGTTTTGGAGAGGATGACAAGCCGGTCAACACATCCTCCTTGAAACGTTCCAAAGTATTTTTTCGAGCTTCCTGTGCTATCGTCCCAGTGCCATTTAGGTCTACTTTCATTCAATTTATGGTTTCTAATTTCTATCGTTCTTACTACTGCCCTAATATCCACAAGGCTCTACTTCCGTCGGAAATCCGCTTCAAACTTTCAAATTGCCAAAGGGCGATTCTCAAATCAAGCCCGCTTTTATGCCACAACAAAAACTCTGGAGGTATATGTAATTGCCAAAATTCTTCACGTTCCAACCTTGAGCTTATTCAACATTTCATCCGTCATGCTATCCGAGTAAATTCCGTACCCATTGACAAGCTGTCCCTTCAACTTGTATTTTTCCGAGGAAATCGCATAAAGAATACTTGCATCCCCTGGATCGCTCATCCCTTCAAAACGATAGTATTCATCGACTTCAAATTCATCATGGAATATTTTGAAGGCTCCGTTCCTACATTCTAGACAATTTTGCTTTAGGTTAAAGTCCTCCACATATCCCTCTTCCCTAAGTACATTCATTGCTTGGCTCAACGTATCAAAGTCTCTTTGCATAAAAAATGAGTTTTATCTTTTATTTTTGGGAATCGTTCCATAGGGACACACCGATCCGAAAAGGGCAGTTCCCATTAATTCTGCCCAACAATTTTGGGTCATTTGTTCCATTCCTTGATCCAGGCCGCCACTTCTTTGAGCACAATGGGGGCCATGGTCTGTTCAATGACTGAATATTCAAGAGGCGAACCTGTTTGGGCTTCTTGAAAAAGATGGTTCAAATCCTTAAATTCCTTAATGGTAACATTTGTATTTCCGCCTTTTTGAACTGCACTTTGGATTGCTGAAAGGTTCTCCTTTGGAGGAACCTGTAGGTCCTTTGAACCATTGATGGCCAAAACCGGACACTTTACCTTCCCAAGGGTCCTCGTTGGATCATACCTTAGAAAATAGGTTACCCAAGGGGATGTGAATTGATTGATCTGTGCATCTACATATGCTTCCTTGGTCATTCCGTCCGGCACTTTGATTTCACTCTCGCCCTCCAAAACACCTCTAAGTTCTGCTTTTAAAGCGGTATCATCGTTGGACTTCACTATGGCATCAAATAGCTTTCGATTGGTCTCGAGCATACGCTTGATTTCTGGTTCTGGCGTTCCAAGGACCCTTTCTATCAATTCTTCCTGCAGCAATAACAATTTATCTCCCCGAATCCCAGAACCCGCCATTAAAACCATAAAATCAACCTTCTTTGATCCTGTGGCGACCATGGGCGCTATCAATCCACCTTCGCTGTGGCCAACGAGTCCAATTGCATCTATTGGCAACTCATGTCTGGACTTTAAATAAGTGATCCCGCTTTCGACATCAGTTGCAAAATCCGCACTGGTGGCGGAACCAAAATCACCTGTTGACCCTCCAACACCCCTGTCATCATATCGCAGGACGGCAATACCGTTTCTTGTCAAATAATCGGAGAGCACCAAAAACGGTTTGTGCCCCATCAGTTCCTCGTCTCGATTTTGGGGACCACTTCCCGATATTAAAATAACCACTGGAAAAGTACCTTTTACCTTTGGGATCGTCAACGTACCGGCCAGTGCGATGCCCGCCTTCTCATTTTTAAAAGTGATCTCCTCAGAAGTATAGGGGTAAGGTTCTTTCGGTTCTTGCGGCCTGGAAACCACATGCTCTTTGGTGAGTTTCTTGGTCAAGGTCAATGGAAAATCTTGATTATGTTGCGTAAATGTCCCAACGATCACACTATCCTTATGAAAACCTTCATAGGAAATACCTGCCATTGGAACTTCAAAGGTGATCACCGATCCTTTCAATTGGGTCGACTTCACTGGGATACCTTTGACACCTTGATCCGGGCTATCCATAGTTGAGGCATAACCTTTTTCCGTTTCTGTTACATTAAAAACTACCCGCAATCGGGTTCCTTTTACGTCCAATGTTCCACTCCATGACCCTGTCACATCTTGGGCCACTAGTGAATTCACCATGAGCAGATATATTAAACTGTATATTACTATTCTCATTTTTCCCATTTTTGAGGTCGCCGATCCCATTGGATTACCCCGATAAACTTCGCTATATGGTTATTCCGCTTTCATTTCTGTTTCCATGCTTGAATTTAAGCATTGTATACTAAGTAAGGTCGGAAGTCACCGAGACTTTGCCAGTGATCATTCGTTCAATGGGACATTTTGACCCCATTTCCAACAATTTTTCACGTTCTTCACTGCTGAGATTACCAAAGAGTTCGATTTCCTTTTTAAAAGTCACCTCCCCAGTGGTCATATTTCTTTTGAACCCAACTTTGATCTCAGCCTGTTCCAAATCCCATCCCTTTCTATCGGCATACATTCGAATGGTCATTGCCGTACAGGCAGCCAATGAGGATTCAAGCAGTTCGGTAGGTGTGAAACCCAAATTACCGCCTCCAAGTTCTTCAGGTTCATCCGCCATGATAATATGGTTTCCTGCTTGGATTTCAGTCTTATATTTTTGTTTCCCTATAGTGGCGAAGCTTGTTTTCATGATATGGATGGTTTAAACTATTTCTCTTAACTCTACTTGATCTATAAAGTGGCTAAACTACTTTTGGGGCAAATGGACAACAGTGGCCCCACCGAAAAACCCAGCATCGGTCACTACATCTTAATGGGTCGATCGTGCCTGGGTTCATCAAAGTTTATCGTAACCCTTAAAGTTTTTGTTCACAATTCGTTTCCAGTCCGGATGCCTCTGTATAAAGGCGAACACAAAGGGGCAAAAAGGAAGTAACTGCAACTGTTCTTCTTCAAGATACCGTAAGGTTTTCTCGATAAGTGCACTGGCCGCCCCCTGTCCTGCCAACTCTGGATCGGTCTCCGTATGGACCAAGGCTATTTGGTTGCCGAACTCCCCATAATTGGTAAAGGCCAGTCGTCCATCGACCTCGATCTCGAAGCGCCGCTTTTCCCCGTTTCTGACCAAAGGGATATGTTCAAATATTGGATTCATATGTTACTGTTATAATTTTAATGATGTATCAATTCCAATCTAATCATCCCCAAAATAGAGATCTTAAAAAGTCGTAATGACCCAAGTAAAGTATGGTTAACGCGGTCAGGTTTACAAATCCATGGATACATATGGCATACCATAGGTTTTTCTTGAATTTCAAGAAAATACAACCTAAAATGAATCCTGTCACACCTGTACTGATGACACCGCTCCAACCTTGATAACGATGACAAATTCCAAAAAGAACAGCGGTTATAAAAAGGGCCAAAATATCACTGGCCATATCGGCTTTCATAAATTTGGCAATTCTTGTCATTAGAAATCCACGAAATAAAACCTCCTCCAAAAAACCCCCTAGGACAAAACCGACAATTACCCAGGTCAGGTAACTTTCCAAGCTGGGAAGTTGTACCTGGGAGAGGTCAATTTGGGACAATGTCAAACGTTCTATCAAAGGATTGAAAAAGACCTCCATGGTCAGCTCAATGACAAGACCCATAAAAGCAGTCAGGAAAAACATGGGCAATACACCTTGGGGACGGAACAGGCCTATGGACCTTAGCAACTCCTTTCTATTCGCACCGAACACCAGACCGGCGATAACGATCATGAAGGCGGCATATACACCAAAGGGCGGAATTCCCAGAATCAAGATGACGCAAATCAGTGTGATCAGGAACTCAAGTCTGTTTTTGTTTGTGCTATTCAAGAAATCCATTGTTTTTAAGTATTGGAATCAATCTGCAAAAAAAAACAGTGCCAACAGTATTGGCACTGCTTAGTATGTAATCTAAGATTATTTACTGAACAAAGCTGCGTGCAACATAGCCGATGCCTGTATCAATGCTTCCTGCACACCGGGAATGTGGGACAAGGGGTTCAACATCCCATAATCATGTATCATTCCCTTGTAAACAGTAATGGTAACGGGTACCCCGGCTTCATCAAGTTTTCGGCCATAGGCGACCCCTTCATCATATAGGATATCATTCTCGGCAACCTGTATCAAAGCAGGTGGCAACCCTTTTAACTCTTCCAAAGTGGCATTTACGGGAGAGACATACTTTTGCTTCCTGTCCTCTGGATTCGGGATATACATATCCCACATCCACTCCATAATGGGGGTGGTAAGGAACCTGCCTTGTGCATATTTGGTGTAGGATGGACGACTTGTATCAGCATCCACCAACGGCCATAGCAAAAGCTGAAAGGCCAACTTAGGGCCATTCTTCTCCTTGGCCATCAAAGAAACCACTGTGGACATATTCCCACCCACACTGTTTCCGGCCACGGCCAAACGGGACCCATCAACACCTATTTCATTACCGTGTTCCGCTACCCATGTAGTGGCGGCATAGGCTTGATCAATGGCCACTGGAAATTGCGCATCCGGTGTCGGGGTATAATCCGGAAAAACGGCCACGGCACCACTTCCCACGACCAAATCCCTTACCAGGCGCTTGTGCGTCGGGTAATCCCCAAGCACCCATCCCCCTCCGTGGAAAAACATGAATACGGGCAAATTGTCCTTTGCACCCTTTGGTTTCACAATATGTAGGGTGATGGTCTGACCATCTTGGGTAATCTCCTTTTCCGTTTCTTCGATATCACTATAATCGTAGGATACCGAATTCTGGGCGTCCACGAGTACCTGACGGGCATCTTTTGGGGACAGTTCTTCCAATGGTGGCCCATCCCCACTGTTCAATACCGCCAAAAATGCACGGGTATCCTTTGAAATGTTGGGGTCTTTTTCCCCAGGTATTGTCTGCGACATAAGGTTTGAATTAAAAGTGATTAAAATGAATAAAATTGTTGTTCCTAGGAATTTGTTCTGTTTCACTGTTGTTCTTTTTTAGTTTGTAATTATGAATCTCAGTTCTGCTTTAATGGTTTCTTGACCTTGTCCACATAGCACCAGGCAAACCTGGACCAAGGCTTGGGCAAGGTGGAGGTAACCACTGGATGGCCGGTTTCCTCATAATGTTTTTGGGCATGCTGGTTCGGGGAAGAGTTACAGCATAAAACAGCACCACATGTTTGACATAATCTCAAATGGTTCCATTTACCGCCGATCTTCACACACTCCTCGCACACCTTTATTGTTGTGGTATTGAATTCCTGTTTGTCCAAATGCACACAATGTTCACTTACATCCCCCATACCGGTGTTTTTATTGGTTCATCTTTAGTTCCGATAGATACTGATGGACCTGGCTGATTGCCATGGATCCTTCCCCCACTGCCGAGGCTACTCTTTTAACAGAACCTTTTCGAACGTCACCCACAGCAAAAAAACCCGGTATGCTCGACTCCAGGGATTGTGGTTTTCGCTGCTCGAATATGGAACATTTGGTCATGGCGGCCTCGATTACATCTTGACCCGTATAAATAAAACCTTTATCATCCATGGCCACGATCCTGTTCAACCACTCCGTGCATGGCTTCGCACCTATAAAGGTGAATAGGTTCGTAATCCCAATGGTCTGTTCGCTGCCCTCCGTATCCAGTACCAAGGATTCCAGATGATGCGCTCCATTGAGTTGGACCACATTGCTGCTTTTTTGTACGATGATATTGGGGGAGGCATAAATTCGCTGTACGAGATAATCACTCATCTTGGCCCCAAGATCGTCACCTCTGATGATGACATGGACCTCAGCGGCATGATCTGCCAAGAACAAAGCTGCCTGCCCGGCCGAGTTGCCTCCGCCCACTACGCCGACCAGTTCATTTTTACAGGCCGAGGCGTTCATTCCAGTAGCAGAATAAAAAACACCGCTCCCTTCAAATTTTTCAATCGTGTCAATGGGCAATCGCCTATAGTTCGCCCCGGTCGCAGCTATTATGGATTTTGCCTTGATATGTCTATCGTTTGAGGCACACAAGGTGAAATAGCTTCCGTTATATTCCACTTTTTCGGCTTTATGGGGAATGGAGATGTTACAACCGAATTTCTGCGCTTGGATATAGGCCTTATTGGCAAGATCAGTTCCCGATATACCTGTTGGAAAGCCCAGATAATTTTCGATTTTCGTGCTTTTCCCTGCTTGTCCCCCCGGAGCGTTACCATCAATGGTCACCACCGACAATCCTTCCGAAGCGGCATAAACACTTGCCGCCAGTCCAGAAGGACCTGCCCCAACGACCAACACATCAAAAATATCATCCCCAAATTCAGTGAGCACCCCGGTTTGTTGCGCCAGTTCGGCAAGGGATGGTTTTTTGAACATTTCACCTGTGATGTTTATCAGAATAGGGAGGTCGTCATGGGTCAAGCCAAAGCTTTCCAATAATGCTTTGGCCTCTTCCGAGGTATCTGTGTTCAAGAAGGTATGCCAGATATGGTTCTTCTCCATAAAATCGCGCAGTTGATAGGTTTCCTTTGATTTTTCAGAACCAATAACCTTTATACCTCCGATAAACTCCCGTAACATGGTCTCCTGTCTTTGGATAAATGCGCTCAAGAGCACATCACTGATGTCACTGTGTTTTGAAATGACCTCTTTTAGAACTTCTGGTTTGATACAAAGTACAGTGGTACCTTTTGGTGCATGTGCACTAAAGGGAATCCTTCGGTTGGACAGCATACTACTATCCCCTGTGAACTGATGGACGCCATGGGTTCCCACGACTTCATCCCGGATCGGGTCCTTGATCTGTATCTCCCCTTCCAAGATCACATAAAAGTCATAATTGTTATCACCCACATCGAACACAAGGGTATCCTGATCAAAAGTGATGATATGGCCAAATTCCTTGAGGGTATTGATTTGCTTTTGGGCCAATACGGAAAATCGTGGATCGTTCATTATAGTAAGTTTTGTTTTATAGCACTCCTATTTTCATTTGACCATCAATGGTCGATGTTGTGCTTCTTTAAAAAATCTATGAGTTCGGGCACTTTCGGGTTTTTTATAAAATCGGTCCCCACCATTACCGTGGGGAACTTCAGTTCCCCATCATATAGCGCACGTATCCTTGCATCCGCGTTTAGATCGGTCTCCACATTGAAATCATCAAATTCGATCCATCTACTCTGCATGAAATTGCGCAGTGCAGCAGATTTTGGGCACCAGTCGGTCCCATATAACTGTACTTTTGGACTATCCATACCTTTTGGCAAATTTGTTGAGTGTGGGGTGGATCCTTTCCGCATTGCTCACTATAAAAGGGGTCACGGACATCAGAATAATGGACACTGCCAGGAATATCTGGTAGTTGTTCGCACTGATCAATTCATATTGAAGCCCGCTCTGTGCAAGAACGAAGGAAAACTCCCCGATCTGTGCAATGGAGAAGCCCACGGCAAGGGCGGTTTTCCATTCGAGCCCCAGAACCTTTACCGACAAGATGCCGGCTATGGTCTTTACCCCAAAGGCAAACAAGGTCCAAAATAGGATCCATCCAAAATCGGTCAGGAATATCCTATAGTCGAGCAACATGCCCATGGAGATAAAAAAGAAGCTCATGAACACATATCGAAAGGGCAGAAAGCAGGTTATGGCCATATGGTCATAATCGGTTTCAGCAATGATCAGGCCCGCTATAAAGGCACCTAGGGCCAAGGAAAGACCCAGTTGCTCGGTAAGTAGGGCAATACCTGTAACGATAAAGATCAGCGCGATCAAGAACACCTCCTGGCTCTGGATCTTCATAACGTTTTTCAAGAAATAGGGAATTACAAACTTGGCCAATCCATAGGCAAGACAGCCCATCAATACCAATTTGCCCAACAACCATCCAAAGGCGGCCAATGAATTCCCGCCCACACCCGCAATGATCGGGACCAACAACATCAGTGGAACGATCATAATGTCTTGGAACAACAATACCGCCAAAATGAATTTGCCATGGGATGTTACAATTTTATTGGAATCCTGTAATGTTTTGATCACAACGGCCGTACTGCTCAATGCACATAAAAATCCCCAAAAGACACTTTCCTCCCAACTCGGCCTCCTGGTCAACCATATCAGTCCCGCAGTAATAGCTATGGTAAACAATACCTGTAAGCTCCCACCTCCCAGTACGTATTTTTTTATTTTTTTAAGTTGGTCGAATGAGAACTCAAGGCCAATGGTAAACAATAGAAGTATTACCCCGATTTCGGCATAGACATCGACTTCTTCCATATCAGCGAAATAACCCGAGGTATTGGGACTGAGCAGCACTCCCGTGATCAAGTACCCGATGATAAATCTGATCTTAAGATACCTGCAAATGATGATTACCGCGGTAGCGACACCAAAAATGGCACAAATGTTCAGCAGAATATGGTGTTCCATGAGAGGAAATTTAGACCTTCGTATAGCTCAAAGCTCCAGAAGGACAATTATTGATTTGACTTTTCAGGGCCTCAGCGGAGGCATTTTCAGGCTTGATCCAAGGTTTTTCCTTTGGATTGTAGACCATGGGAAGCGTCTTGACGCAAATCCCCGAATGAATGCACTTCTTGGGTTTCCAGATAACGGTCAAGTCTTCCCTTTGATATTCTTTGGTCACTTCCATTTCTTCCATTTCTATTTTAGCACATCCCTGATATCCTCAAGCTTTTTGAACATGGCCGAGGCAAACGGGCACAAGGGGATGATCTTTACATTTTTCTCCCTGGCCATCTCCACAATCTTATACAGCATATCCTTGCCGACCCCTTTGCCATTAAAAGCTGGTTCTACATCGGTATGGTCTATGATGACCAATTCAGGGCCTGCAATGGAATAGGTCATCATACCCGCCCTCACTTTATTCTCCCGTGCCATGGCGTAACCTTTGGCATCTAGTTCCTTTAATTGTATTTCCACAGTTATATGATCTTAAGATGGTATTCTGGAAACCGGCACCCATGGATATGTTCCACCACTATTTGGGAAAACATGATGCCAGCTTGCATAACCCCATTATTTAATTCTCCTTGATGAATTGAACGGATATGGCCAACTTGACCGTGTCACTGACCACAATGCTTCCCGTCTCTGTTATCGCGCTCCATGCCAGATTAAAATCCTTCCTATTGATACTTCCGGACATCTCAAAACCTGCTTTGGTCTGTCCATAGGGATCAACCACCACTCCATTGAAATCAACATCCAATTTGATTTCCTTGGTGACATCCCTTAGGGTCAAATCACCTATCAAAGAGCTCCCATCAAATGACTTGGAAGTAAATCTCAATTCGGGAAATTGTTCTGCATTGAAGAAATCATCTGACCTTAAGTGTTTGTCCCTATCACCGTTTTTGGTAGTGATGGATGCTGTTTTGGCCGTAAAGTTGAAATCTGCCCCTATGAAACCTTCATTATCGGTCTCGACCGAGGCCATGAAATCTTCAAATTGTCCGGTCACCGTAGAAATCATCATGTGTTTTACTTTAAAACTGATTTCCGAGTGTGCGGCATCAATGTTCCACTTTGTTGTTCCTGTTTTACTCATCTGTCTTTGATTTTGGTTAATTTTCAGTTTGACGCAGAAAGCTCCCTACCAAAGACTAATTTCATGCCATCCTTTTAGTTTGCTGATTAACAAAACCTTACACAAATAATCATTTTAAAATCGTTCCTATTTTTAATCCTTTTCTCATATATTAGAATTATTTTGCCCTTAATTCCATAATGGCCATACTGATTATCCTCAACTCATGACCAAGGTCTATACGAATGGGGAAGTCTGTATGTAGCGCAAAGCTATTTTTGGTTCGTAAACCATTAGTGTCCGATTTTGGATAGGTATACTGTTTCCGTATTTGAGGATATCGACCACCTAGATTTTATGAAAATTTGGAGAAACGAATCAACAAACAGCTTAAAGAGCGTGTCTTACAAAACAGAAAAACTATAATTCTCAAATAATGGAAAATTATATGCGGACGGTTATTTCACTCTTAGCGGCCAAGTTTTCAGGGAGTCGGCCCCATCAAAACAGCATTTCATGCGACAACACTTCCTTGAACAAGGTTCCTATACACCTTCCTTACTCCGTTGGTTTGATACCCAAAAATCGCTTGTTCATGGTTTCAATTACGTTCTCGATACCTTCCTTTTGTAACCACCCATATTCCGCCGTTGAAAGATCGCCTGCAGTATAGTGCAATTGTTTTTTGTTGTCCGTTGTTACTTCATAGACAACATTGGCAATACTTTCCGGTGTATCCCGCTTGGCACTTGAATCTGCCTTCATCGCCGTTATGTACCGATCAAACACTTCTTGATAATCTTGATGGGAAACGATTTGTGCGTTAACACCAAAGTTGGTCTGCATATAAGCGGGGACAATTGTTTTCATGCGTATTCCAAAACCATTCAATTCATAACTCATTCCCTCGGTCCAGGTTTCCAAAGCCGATTTTGTCGCAGCATAAACGGCTACAAATGGGTAAGGTATATTGGCCGTTGAAGATGTTATCGTTATGACAGTTCCCTTCTTTCGCTTTCTAAAGAAAGGAAGGAAAGCTTTTGTTACGAGGATTGTCCCCAAGAAATTTGTTTCGATCTGTTGTTCCAATTGTTCCTCTGTAGTGCCTTCAAAGGGGCCCATCAGTCCAAATGCAGCGTTGTTGATTAGCACATCTATCGGACCTATTTTCTCTGCCTCCTCCACAACCTCGATAATTTGCCTTTTATCGCTGATGTCCAATTTGAACAAATGGACGTTGGAAATTTTCGTGAGCTCCGTTTCCTTTTCAGGTCTTCGCATTGTGGCGATAACGGTCCAACCTTTTGAAGCGAACAATTTGGCGGTCACTTTTCCCAAGCCTGAAGAAGCTCCTGTGATAAAAATTGATTTAGACATTTTTGTAGTTTAAAATTGATGCTGCAAAAATGGCGACGTCAAAAATGGGTCTGTTTACCATATGGTAAAAACCGTCCTATCGAATATTTTTTCTGATCCTGCTCAAGGATTGCTGGGTGATTCCCAGATAGGAAGCGATATAGGACAATGGGATACGATTGACAAGCGTGGGATATTTATCCATAAATTCCAAGTAACGTGTGGTGGCATCTTGTGAGACCAATGGGCTTACCCGTTCCAATTTTTGGGCCAGGGCCTTGTTGGTGATCTTTTGGATGATATGATCCCAATCGATGATCGTATCGGAGATCTCCTTCCAATCCGCATTGGAAATGACGAGTAGTTTACAATCTGTTGCAGCCTGTATGTATTCGGTGGAAGGCACATTTTTCAAATTGTGGAGCAAATGCTTTTCTTCCATAAAAATCTTGGTGATTTCCTCACCTTCCTTGTTATAATAGGAAATTCGAAGTATACCGTCAATAATAAATCCGACCTGTTTCAAAATCTTGCCCGCTTCCACAAAATAGTCGTCCTTTTGAAGTGCCATTACCTTGGCCTTGCTTTCAATCAGGTTGATTTGCTGTTCGTTCAGATGGCCAAACTGGAGAATGTACGCGATAAATTCTTTCATTACACAAAATTAACCATTGTCCATTTTAGCGTCTTATCATTTGGTAAAAAGTATTTTTTCGCCCCGGGCCTTATTATACCTTATTGCCTATTTTCACCCCATATGGCAATGGGATTTCCCAGTCAATGGACCTATCCGAAAAAAAAAGGCCACAACTAATTTTAGCTGTGGCCTTTGTCCCATAGGATTGCAACAGCAGTATTATTTCAGGATGTAGTTGATGGCACCGCCATCGACCAAAAGTTCCGTTCCCGTGATAAAACTTGCATTATCGGAAGCCAAGAACAAAACGGCATTTGCAATCTCGTTTGGGCTTCCCAGTCGCTGCAAAGCGGTTACGGTAGCCAAATAATCTTTTATTTCAGGCGTCACAACACCGTCAAGACCTTCGGTCTCAGTGGGTCCTGGGCTTATCAAATTCACCCTGATCTTTCTCCCTGCCAATTCATTTGCCGCAACTTGTGCAATTTTATTCAAAGCTCCCTTTGTTGCCGAATACACACTTGAATTCAATCCCGAGGCCGATGCAACCGTGGATGAAGTCAATAGTACAGCAGCACCATCCGCCAAATGGGGCAATAATTTTTGCAAGGTAAATAATGGTCCTTTGACATTGGTGTTGAACTGGGCATCAAAATCCGCTTCCGTGATATGTTCGATTGGCGCATAGGTAGCGATCCCTGCATTTAGGAAAAGAACGTCCACTTTACTTCCACTTTCCAAAACTACGCTCTCCAATACTGCAATTCCTTCCAGATTGGAAGTGTCCGAAACCACGACATGCAAATTTGGACTGCTCAGTGCTTCTTTTGCCCTTTGGAGCTTCTCCTCATTTCGCCCCGTTATCCAAACGTTTGCCCCTGCATTGATGAATGCTTTTGCAGTTGCAAATCCTATACCGGAGCTACCTCCCGTTATGACTACATTTTTCTTTGTAAAATCCATCTTTATTCTTTCTTGATTAAGGGTACAAAAATAACGATACATGGTTATTTTTAGTAACTTTGTGACCCAAAATAACAGTAACATCGGTGTAACAAAGTAACATTATGGAGTGTCAGACTACAGATTTCAACAAAGGATACAATACAGAAATGAGGGCCGTACAAGACTCAATGGACGTGCTAAGTGGCAAATGGAAAATTCCGATATTATCATCCATTTGTTATTATAACAAGAGGCGTTTTTCTGATATTCTGAACGATATCAATGGGATTTCCAACAGAATGTTGAGCAAGGAATTAAAGGAATTGGAAATCAACCAATTGGTTTCACGTACCGTATTGGACACACAACCAATAGCCGTTGAATATCAGCTTACCGATCATGGTTTGACGTTAAGGACCATTATCAACCAGCTAACGGAATGGGGCATGGAACACCGAAAAGTAATTATTGGAAAATAGCTGTTTTCAGCATATGGGGGACTTTTATATGTATGCTTGTATTGCCTATCCAATTGCAAGGCAAGTGTACATTCAAATCAATATCCTTTGTTCCAATACCCTTTAAAAAAATATAGGGTTGTCAAGATGGCCAAGGCCAGTACTATGAACTCCAGTTCATTCCAAGCAACATTGGTTAAAACATAAAAAACAATCAAGCTGGAGATTACCGGAACCAAGTACCCCCCTGGAATTCTAAAACTATTTCCATTCCCCCTATCCTGCATTCTAAATTTTACCACGGCCAAGGAAACTCCCAGATAGATCAATAAAATGGAAGCACTCGAGATTATGGCCAACTGCTGAAAACCTCCGAAGGATGTACATATAAAGGCCAAGGTCACATAACACAGAATGGAAACAAACGGTGTATGGAACCGAGGATGTATCATGGCCAGGTATGCCAAGGGCAGTACGTTATCCTTTGCGGCCTGGAAAAGTACCCTCGGCATGCTCAAAATTGAGCTGCCCAAATAGCCTAACATGGAAACCAATGCCGCCAAAGTCATTGCAATGAAACCAAAATCCCCAAACATCCGGCTCGCAACCGCCCCCAAAGGGTTTGCCCTATAGGATGCCAAAGTTGTTCCAAGCACTCCTTGGGCAACAGTCTGGACTAGGATATAGAGCAGGAAGATAACAAGGGTGCTTATGAATATACTTTTGGGAATGGTCCTTTGGGGGTCCCTCACTTCGCCACTTATGGACAGTGCTGATTCCGTTCCTTGAAAAGCAAAAAACAGGACAAGGGACATTTCGGCTATTTCACCAATGGAAGGCGGTAAGGTGATTTCTAGATTTGATAGCCCCACCTTGCTCCAAGAGAGGGATATAAGCAGTATCAATGGGACAAGTTTTGCCATGGTCACCAATTGAACCACAACAATCCCTTGTTTGATGCCCTTAACGTTGATACATCCAAAAAACGCAAAAAGTATAAAGAACAAGGACAATCTTACGGTCTGCTCCCTGAACACTGAAAACTTAGCCCCTAGCACATCGATGATGGCATTGGCCACAGCAGCATCCGCAGCAACGGTCGACATTACAAAAAGTATTGCTGTCAAAAAGCCAAAATAAGGTCCAAAAGCAGTCCTAACATAAAGATAGGCCCCTCCAGAATCTGTTACGGTACTTCCAGCTTCAGCAAAGCACAGCATAACCATTGCCACGAGGATCGCACATAACAAGTAGGCAAAAATGCTGGAAGGTCCAAGGCCTGTAAATACAATGGCGGGCAATACAAAAATTCCAGAACCCACAACCATATTGACGATATGGGCACTAAGTCCAAAAACACCTATTTCCCGATTAAGGTTTAAGTTCCCTTCCATGGCAAAGCATATTGAAATACCGCATCAATGGACAACCCTAGAACTTGAACTGTGCACTGACAAATCCGAACAGGATGTCCTTTCCTTCGGTCACTTCCTTGAGATATTGGCCTGCATCAAACCAGCTAAAACCGGTTCCAAGGGAAATATGTCCATGGGCCTGATACATCAATGTGCCCGAGAGCTGACTCCCTATATACTTGGAAGTCGCACCATTATCCAATTCAAAAAACGGTGTCATATTGGGTCGATAAAGACCATCTGTCCTACTATTCCTCCACAGCAATGCATAATCACAGAAAAAGGACATGGTATCGCTCAGGTGAAATGTAGCGTTGGGATGGACATCGACAAGGTTGCTCGGTGCGATTGGAGCAGCCAAGCCAAAGTAGGCCCCTGGAGGAAACATCGCATTCAATGTTTGCTGGACTTGATCGCTTGGATCTTTATCGCCACTGATAAAATCTGCTTTGAGACCAAGTTCCGGCGCGTATTTTAAACCTGCAAACCGATAGGAAACAGCCAAGCCCGTGCTCCATGCCTCAATGTCCCGATCACCAATGGAACCGAATTGATATGCCCCTTCCACATCAAATTGCCAAAACCCGACCTTTTTGAGGACTCGGGCACCGACAGTATGCCGATGCTCCATCCCCGGACCATCATAGAAAATGGCCGTGGCATTATTGAACCCAAAATAATAGAAACTCAGCTCGCCCTTTGTCAAAGGTGCACTGGAAAACAACCCCCATACCCTTAAGTCGGGTGATGAGGAATCGTCAAATATCCCCACCTTATCCACGACGGCATGCAAATAGAAGATATCGGTCTCGATCCTATCGGTTGCAAACATCATTTTGACACCATCAAATGCACGGCGACTGTTTGGGGCGTCCCTAAACGAGATCAATCGTTGGGAACCATAGGCCACTTCCTGTCTACCAAGTCTAAGGGAAATGGGGATTTTGGGAAATGGTGTTACATCCACAAAAAACTGATGGATCTCAAGGGGATTCTCCTCAATGGGAATGGGCATATCCTTTCCATTGGCCATAGCGCTTTGCAATTCAGCAAAAAACCGCACGTTCTCCGAGAGATGTAAATCCGCATGAAGCAACCATCTTGTCAATGTGAAACCATCATCGTCCTCCAGTTCGGAACTCCATCCTTCATTGGTTTTGATCAGGTATTGCCCCCTAAAGTCACCTCCAAAACCAACGTATGCCTTTTTTCCCAGTTTCTTATACTTTAGACTCTTGTACCAATTGTGTATTGTATCCTTCTCAAGGAACGCATAATCCTCATCATAACGAGCCTGTTTAAAATCGGGAAATTGCTGTCCACATAAAAGAATGGGACAGGAAATTAAAATCAAAACTAAGGTAGTCCTCATGGGAAGCTAGTATTTTTTGGGTTAAAATGGGATAAAACTTATGATGGAATGGTATTGAAGACCATATCCATTCCGGTTCATCCCCATGCTTGGAATGATGCAAGCCAATCTAAAAGAACAACATGCAACGTTCCAACTGTTGGCTGCACGGGCAGGAATAAGTTATGGGTTCACAAGAGGAATCACACGCTTTCCAATCCATTGAATGGATTGCATTAACTGTTGGTGCGAGAGCCCAGCATTGTCCATTTGAAAGGTGAATCGATCCACACCCCCGAGTGCTTTGCTGTGCCGGACCAATTTTTCCGCAACCTGCTCCGGACCACCCACAACCAACACCCCACTTGGTGCGACCATGGCATCGAAATGTGCCCGCGTTACCGGTGGCCACCCTCTTTCTTTGCCCAGTTTCGTCCATTGTTCCGCATAACCGGGATAGTACTCCGCAATGGCCCGTTCATTTGTTTCACTGACATAGCCCGGTGAATGCAACCCGACCTTTAGCTCTTCGGGCGAAAAACCTGCTTTGGCACCAGCGTCCCGGTAAAGATCCACCAAGGGACGGAAGCGTTCCGTTTGACCACCAATTACGGCTACCATAAGGGGCAGTCCCAAGGATCCTGCACGAACAAAGGATTCCGGTGTCCCACCAACCCCCAACCAAACCGGCAGTTTTTCCTGAAGCGCCCTTGGATAAACCGGTTGATGATGGATTGCCGGGCGAAACTTTCCTGCCCACGTAATGAACTCCGAATCCCGTACTTGAAGAAGTAGCTCCAGTTTCTCCGCGAAAAGGGCATCATAGTCCTTGAGGTCAAATCCAAAAAGCGGATAGGATTCTATGGCCGATCCACGTCCTACCACAATTTCCGTCCTTCCTTTTGAGATAAGGTCCAGGGTCGCAAAACTTTGATAGACACGGACCGGATCGGAAGTACTCAATACCTTGACCGCACTTCCCAAACGAATCTGTTTGGTCCTGGCAGCTGCGGCGGCCAAGATCACATCGGGCGCAGAATCCAAAAATTCCTTTTTGTGATGTTCCCCGATGCCAAAAAAGTGAAGCCCGGCCTCGTCGGCGATTTCAATACGTTCCAGCAATTGTTCCATGGCCTCGGCACCGGTAAGGTTACTACCGTACATGGCCGAGGCAAAACTATCTATTCCTATTTCCATATGTTCTTTATTGGTTATGATCTGATATTGGACGTATGGTACCCGTCATCGTATAAAAACTGCCGTCGGGCAAGGTCGCATTGCTATATACGATCTCGTTCTCATGATCCTCGACATGGGTTACCGTAGCTCCGGAAACCTCTTTCCATGCCACCATGTACACTTGCGGGCGAATTTCTGCTATGGTGGTCTCCACCCTTTCCGAATATCCTTTTGTCTGCAGGGCACCACCTTCCAAAACCTTAAAGGTCATAGTGTTGTCCGACTCGAAGTCAAGTTCCGTCTTGAGGACACCAACATCCATCTGGAATCTTTTGCCTGTCAGCTTATTTCCCATTCCCTGACATATTAAAGGAAGTCATTGCATTTCCGTTGGCAGACTCCGCGGCAGGTATTTCTTCCTGTACCACATCCCAGTGTTCGGCAATCTTTCCGTCTTCGATCCGAAAAATGTCCACTACGACAACCGGCACCGGCCCCCAGCCATGTACCTGACTGTGTGTAATGACTATGTTGTTTTCCTCCACAATGATTCCTGGCTCCCACCTGAATTCTGGATCCAGCATGGGCAAAAGCTCCCTTAGTCCTTTATGACCACTGGTCATGGAAGGATTGTGCTGAACATAGGCTTCGTGCCAATAACGTTCAATAGCCGAACTGTCCTTCTCATGGAACAATTCATTCATTGCCTTTAGAACGAGGTCTTTATTTGTCATTTCTTCTTTTCTGTTTATTAAGGACTGCCCGAGCATTTAGAACGCCTGTATTGCCCCTATTGGTTCTTCATATTATAATAGCCCCCATAATAATTGACAGGTGACCACTTTGGAAGTGTTTCGGGTAATTTTGGAGACAGTTCCTTATAGGCTTCCGCACCAAAGACCACCCTTCCATCGACCACGGTCAACACGGAGGAAATGGTTTTTATTTCTTCATCCGGAACGGTGAAGTAATCCTTATTGAGCAATACAAAATCAGCAAGATGACCTGGAATTATTTTCCCCATTTCGCCCTCTTGGTCCTCAAACCAAGTAGGCCCGACCGTAAGCAATTTCAAGGCCTCTGTCCTTGTCAGTCGATTATCTTTTGCCAATATTTCAGTTCCGGAAACTGTTTTTCCCGTAGTCATCCAACTAATACCGATCCATGGATTATAGGATGAGACCCTGAATGCATCAGTCGACATGGTCAGCGGGACACCGCTATCGTACAATTGTCTTAACCTTGGGGTCCGTGATGCCTTCTCAAGGCCGTGGGTCTTTATAAAACTATCGCCATGCATGGCCATTTTCATGTCCAATGCAATGCCACCACCCAGTTTTTTTACCCTGGCAACATTATCGAGGTCAATCGTTTCGGCATGTTCAATGCTCCAACGTAAACCGTCAAATGGTGTCTTTTGGTCGATGGCTTCCAAGGCGTCCAGAAAAGGAGTGATATTCTCGTTGTAACTGATGTGCATTCGAAACGGAATCCCTTTCTCCACCAGTTTTGAAATATCCTCTTTGATATAACGGCGCATGACTTCCCCATCAATGATCACTTCAGGTCTGTCAAAGTTTTCATGGTCATGTAATGCCTCCCTGAGCAATTCCCCCGCTCCCTCATATTCATGACCATGCGCCATGGTCGGATGCAAGTTTTCCCCAGCGCTAATGGGTGATTTCCTTGTTACTGCCTTAATTTCCGCATCCACCAAACTGGCACTTGTGGGATCCCCAAATTGAAGGTCGATGAACGGCATCCTCACGTTCAGACGATTTTCCTTGGCCAGTTGTTGTATTTGGGTATGACCCTGGGGAAAACCGATCAAGGAGGCCCCGTCAACCGCCGAAGTAACACCAAAACTGTTCATTTGATGGATAGCATTGGTAATGGAACTGAGTTGCTCCTCATTCGAAGGCTGTGGCACCATGGATTCCAATGAGATAAAGGTAAATGTATATCCTTCCACAACGCCTGTATAATTCCCCTTTTTGTCTTTTTCGAAAACGGTGCCTGGCAAGGCCGGAAACCGATCGGTGCCCACACCAAAAGCTTTCATCGCCTTTTCATTTAAAAATGCACGATTGTACGCATACTGCACTATCGCGGGCCTGTTCGGGACCGCTTTTTTGATTTCTTCAATGGTTGGCAATCGATTTTCCTCAAACTGGTAGGGAGACCAACCACCGATCACTTTCACCCATTGGCCCTCGGGGGTCCGTTTGGCTTGCTCTTCCAACATTTCCAATGCTCGCTTTAATGTTGGCACACCTTCCCATCTTACATTATAGTTGAAGCTCCGTTCGTTCAATATATGGGTATGGGCATCATTGATACCTGGTATCAAACGTTTGCCACCGGCATCGATGATATTGGTGCTTTTGCCTTTTAGCCCCATGATCTCGTCATCGGTCCCTACGGCATATATTTTACCCCTTTTTACGGCCAGTGCAGAAGCTTCGGGCTTGGTTAGGCTTCCAGTGGCGATTTTCGCATTGAACACGATCATATCGGCACCGATTGATTGTGCATTGGACTGTGCACTGCTACTATGTAAACTACAGACAATTGCTGTCACAAGGACGATTAGTTTTTTCATGATTTGTTGATTTTTCATTAAGCTAGTTTTTGATAATTTATTTTACCGTACTTACCGGAATAAAAATCCCGGTACGCTTCGGCAATCTCGGATCGACTGTTCATCACAAAAGGACCCTCTGCCACAATGGGTTCCGTGTAGGGTTCTCCCCCAAATAAAATGACATCTATCGCTCCCTGAAGTTTGTTCCCAATCGTAATTTCACCAGCGTCCCGGTCAAATTCCACAAATTCCCCAGCTTTGAAGCCGGCACCGTTGAGCATGGCGTTCTTGGTGGGCAAAAAAGCGGCCACCTCTATATTTTCCTTCATGGAAATCGTAAAATCCTTGTCGGGCTCCAAATTGATGTGATACAAGAATTGAATGGAATAATTGGGTATGGCGGAGCGGAGATTCTCATAGTCACCCACGATCACCTTGATCCAACCACCATTATTGGGCAATCCCTTTGAGGGAACCTCATTTCCAGGGATGGCCAAATACGCTGGACTTTCAGCCTTGTTCTTCGATGGAAGATTGATCCAAAATTGAAAAGCATGGGTACGATTGGTCTCGGTATGCGAATCCACATTCAAGGTCTCGTCATGGACAATGCCATGACCTGCCTTCATCCATTGTACCCCCCCGGAATGTACTTTGGCATAATTTCCCGCACTGTCGAAATGTTCGTCTTCCCCTTCTATGATGTAACTAAGGGTCGCTATCCCGCGATGGGGATGCGCCCCTGTTCCACTATCCATGACAGCAGGTTGATGTTTGGGCACGATGTGGTCCAAAAATACAAATGGACCGACGGCATCCGCGTACCGGTTCGGCAATATCCGATTGATGGTCAAGTCACCGATATCGGCCCTATGGCCTTGGGTGGAAAAACTGGTTCTTTTTTTCATTTCTCTTTTTTTTAATCCAAAAACACATAAAGTGCCTGTATTTTCCCGTTTTGAAACACAGCGATGTCCATTCCTGTTTCCACGGGGGCCTTTCCTTCAGGACCGACTCCCCAGACCAATCTTCCGATATCATTGTTGATCACCACGGGTTTTAGCAGCCGAAAGACAAAACCATCCGGCATCTGCTTTAAAACTTCGGTAACACTATCATTGATGCCTTGGTGTCCATAGGTCTGATGCCCTACATGAAAGAGTGCACTATTGGAGGCATAGAGATCATCGATGGCCTTCAATCGAGTGACACTGTCCCGTTCACTCCAAACCCTTTTTAAATTTTCCTCCATGATGGAGGCGAGTATGGTATTTTCCATAAGAATGGTCATTTTGGCAATGAACAACCGGTCCTTAAATTGAATGGGACCGGTTGGTATTTAAAAGTTGTTTGTTATTCCGTTGGTACCGGAGTCGCCAAAAGTTGCAGTTCCCATGCCAAGGCAACCCCACTTGCACCTCCATGATCAAAGAGTACGTCGGAGAGTTTTGTGGCCGTTTCGGTACGGGCCCAGTCACGTTGCCATTCTGAAACAACAGCTATCCAATTGATGGGCACGATACCAACTTGGGTCATACGGCGTACCGCCATGTCGTGTGCTTCCGCCGATGTGGAACCACTGGCATCCGTAACCACAAAAACATCATAATCCTCCCCTACTGCTTGTATAGCGGGCATGGCCACACAAATCTCCGTCCACAGGCCTGCTATAATCAACTGTTTTCGGCCACTTTCTTTCACGATATCCGTAACCTTGGGATCTTCCCAAGTATTGATAAAAGTTCGATTAATTGGCTTTTGATTTGGAAAAACATCCTGTAGGCCCTTAATGATATATCCGCCGCGCTCCTCAATGACCGTGGTAAGTATCGTTGGCACTTTGAACACTTTTGCCGCTTTGGCAAGACCGACCACATTATTGATGACCATAGTAGGTTCATGGCTGTTCAAGTTTGTGAATTGAAAGGGTTGGTGATCGATCAGCACTACGATGCTATCCTCAGGACGCAATAGCCCATCTAGACCATTTTTTGGTGTAATACCCATAATTTTGAAGGTTTTAAGTTTAAATCTGTTCTTGCCCCGACCCCCTTGGCCCGATTCCATCGAATGGATTTGGGTGACCGTTGCCCCATTGCTAAGGCCATTTCTGTGCCACATGTTTATGGTTTTGAATATCAGCATTTTACGATTATACCAAATAAAATAGTCATTCTATCATTTAGTATTATTCTATTATTTTAGAATTTAAGGTTACATTTACCAAGATCAAAAATGCTTGAACGATGAACAATGTTACGGATGAATTAAAATTGAAAGGTTGGTTGATGGATCGGCTTCCCTACGAAATGGTCTGGGTCAGGGAAGACGGCCAGATTATATATGCAAATGCCAAGTTTTGCGAGGGAGTGGGCTATAGTCAAAAGGAATGCATGAACCTCAAGGTTTCGGATATCAATGTTACGGTCACCCCTGAAAGTTGGAAAAACCACTGGGAAGAAGTCATGACAAAGGGTGCCGTCCAATTCAGGGCCGTACATAAAACCAAGAAGGGTAAATTCTATGAAGTGGAGGTCCATGTGCAGAAATTCTCATATAATGGAAAAAATTACATTTGTGGAACGACCAATGAATTTTCGGAGTCCAGTTTTTACAAAAACCTGATCGACAACACCCACAGTATAGCCAATGTCGGGGGATGGGAACTGAATTTACATGACGGCTCCATTTTGGCCACATCCTGTGCCATGGATATTTTAAATGTCAAAGAACCAGAGGATCTGACCCCTGCCAAGGTCATCCATAAATTCAAGGATACCGATAGGGTAAAGCATTTACTGGGCCAGGTCATCAGGGAAGGTACGCCCTATGATGAGCTATTGGAAACCAAGGATTCCCCCACGCGCTACATCCGGGCAATTGCCAAACCTATCCTGAAAGGGGATAAAATTTATAAAATTTTAGGGGTCTACCAAGACCTGACCGAGATCAAGCAAAAGGAAAATGACATGAACCTTTACAAAACGGTCATCGACAATGTGGAGGACTTGATCTATGTCTACAATGACCAAGGTGATCTATTATTGTACAGTCAATCCGTAATCAATAAATTGGGGTACAAAAAGGAGGATCTGGACCATATGGGGATGTTCGATTTGGATACCGCAGTCACCGAAGATTTCTACAATGCACATTTCGACATGATAAGGACCAAAGGGTCGCATCGGTTTGAATGGTTGATATCAAGAAAGGACGGCACCATGTTCCCTGTGGACATTACCTCAAGTCAATTAAAGTATTACGGGGAGGACTATTGTTGTTCCGTGGTCCGGGACATCACAGCAAAAAAAATGCGCGACCTTGAGCTTTATGAGGCAATGGAAGAAATCAAGTCCCTAAAGGAGCGACTTGAACATGAGAATGAATACCTGCAGGAAGAGATAAGCAACAAGATCAATTTCAACAACATCATATGTCAAAGTGAGTCCTATAAGAGCGTGCTTATCCAGGTCGACCAAGTGGCCCCTACGGAAACAACCGTATTGATAACGGGTGAATCCGGCACTGGCAAGGAATTGTTGGCCAGTGCGGTCCATGCCAACAGTTCAAGAAAAAACCGTCCCTTGATCAAGATCAATTGTGCCACACTTCCAAAAGACCTCATAGAGAGTGAATTGTTCGGACATAAGAAAGGTGCCTTCACCGGGGCACATACGGATAAGGCAGGGAAATTCACACTTGCTGATGGCGGTACGATTTTCCTTGATGAAATTGGGGAATTGCCCTTAGAGCTTCAGCCCAAGTTGCTACGGGTATTGCAAGAGGGGGAATATGATGAATTGGGCGGCACCAAGACCATAAAAGTTGATGTACGCATCATTGCCGCGACCAATAGGGATTTGAAGGAAATGATACGTGAAGGGAAGTTTAGGGAAGATCTTTACTACCGTTTAAATGTTTTTCCGATCCATAATATTCCATTACGGGCCCGAAAAGAGGATATTCCCATTTTGGCCCAATATTTTTTGGAAAAACTGGCCGCCAAAGCCGGGAAAAATTTTAAGCGCCTATCCAACGACAGCATTGATGCATTAATGAACTATAATTTCCCTGGAAACATCAGGGAGCTTGAAAATATGATCGAGCGGGCGGTGATCGTGGAGACCGGTCCAACATTAAAACCGGGGGGCTGGATACCTGAAAATGATATGTTGGCCGCATCCAGTGAATTCAGATCCTTTGAGGCCATCCAGCGGGAATATATCATCGACGTTCTCGATCACACCAATTGGAGGGTCAGCGGTCCGAACGGAGCCGCAAAGATCTTAAAGCTAAAGGACAAGACCCTATTTGCCAAAATGAAACGTTTGGGCATCGAAAAGAAGGTCGGTCTGAAGTAAGGGATTATAGGAGCAGGGTTATGATGAACATAATGGTCAACTTGGCGGCTTCCTTACATAGGACATTTCGACCATATCGAATCAAATTTGAACACCCTTGGGACCTTACTCCTCAACAAATCCCATTAACAAAATAAGGGAAAGCCCAAACGGCTTCCCCTTATACCTGTTCAATTGGAAACTATTTTACCACGGTCGCTTCGAGCTCAACGGTCAAGGTCTCAAAAAGGCTCACTACTTCCAGTAGGGTCAGGGCCTGTTGCATCCCCTTTTTTTCCACCCATTCCTGAAGGATATTGAAGTGGGGCCATAGCGCTTCGGTCGAAGTGGTATAGATGTTCAGACGGACGATGTTCTTGCAGTCATATCCTGCTTCGGTGACCACCCTTTCCAAATTCTTGATGGCCAGTTCCAATTGGGTCTTCATATCGGCATCGCTCGATATTCCCTCATCGTCGATGGCCGTTTGGCCAGACACATATAAGGTCCCACTGGCATGCTTTACCTCTACTGCCTGATGGTAACTCCTTTCTTTTTGCCAGGTCCACGGATTGATTGTACGTTTTTCCATTTTTTCCATGTTTTTGTTTTGCGAGTACATCGCAGTTATCAAATTGATTAAAAGGGCCGTTGCGATGATTTTTTCATTGCATCTTTTATTTGCCAATTACTGACACAAAATTACGGGCAGCGGAAAGGCCCTACCTGTGACCTATATCACAATTGATAATGTGGACAAGACAGCAAACATTTAGGAATAGAACCGACTCAACGTTTCCCGAGACACTCCGAGATAGGCTGCCAATTGGCTTTTGGAAACTCGTTGCATAAGGGATGGGTATCGCTTGAGCAACATGGAATAACGCTCCTCGGCACTGGAACCCAATAGCGACAGTATTCGTTGCTGCGATGCAATATGGCCTGAAGTGGCCTTTTGTAGAAAAAAGTGTTCCATACGTGGAAACGCGGCACATAATCTATGGTAATCTTCCAACCCTATACAAAGTACTTGGGTATCCTCGAGACATTTTAGGGACATGGTCGCCCTACCCTCATGGTAAAATGCATAATAATCGGTTTCCCACCAATCCTCCATGGCAAAGGACAGGATATGTTCCTTACCTGAGGCATCGTTATAAATAAGTTTTAAGAGCCCTGAAACAACAAAGAAAGTAAAGGGCACCCTATCTCCTTGCTGAATCAAATAGGCTCCCTTTTTGTAACTTTTTGAAATAAAAAACCCATTGATCGTGCTGAATTCCAAATCAGTCAATGGCATAATCTCCTCAATATGTCTTCTCAGTTCGTCCATTTAAAATCACAAAGCGGTTTTATTGGCCATCATATTACAAATCCGAAATCGTAGCTCCTAAAATACCATTCTTCCAAAGAACACTAAAATATTATACTCTCATAGGCCCCATGTAAAACTCCAAAGTCTTTGTTGATGTAATCACCTTTTGAACCAAGATCTGAAGTGGAGTTGGACTTCTCGAAGTATCCATTTGATCAATACAATTGTTTCATTTACAATTTCTCTCATTCAAATATGCTATAAGGGTATCTAAAATGACCAATGCAATGGAAGTGGTGGCAGCTTCTTTTACTATATGCTCCGCCTCTTTTCGATTGGAAAGAAATCCCAATTCGATCAATACGGACCAACAATGTTCCCGGGTTTCCCGAAGCACTTGAAAATTGGCCCCTTTCAATCCCCTATTCCAATATCCTAAATCTTGTTGCAAGTTGTTGGCGAACAATTCTGCAATCCTCTTGGCCCTTCCAGTGTGTTTGCTCTTACCCTTGGGCACAAATACTTCGATACCCTTGGCCTCCTGCCTGTTTGCATGGTTACAATGCAAGGAAACCAAGCCATCCGCATCGAGTACCCGAGCCAATCTGGCCCTATCGTACAAGGAAACCAATGTATCTGTATTTCTGGTAAGGTATATCTCCAGTGCATGGTCATATAGTTCCCTGTTGAGGCGAACAATTTCATGGGCAACCAATAATCCAATGTTCTTTTCCAATGCCCCATTGGCCCCGGTTGCGCCTGTATCCCTACCTCCATGACCCGGATCAAGGACCACAACGGGAAGGACCCGTCCATCTTGCGCAAAACATGTGGAGCGTACCAACAGGCACAACAACAAAATAAATCTGATTGGAACTGCCATTTTAATGGATTGTGGTTTTTTGATTGAACAATTTTCACCAAATCCCATCAATCGTTCACTATCTGCCAAATTTTAACGCTTCGCACTGTTAAAATTTATAGGGTTCCCAATGAATGGATCTCATCTCTGGAAATTCCATAACTGAAATACTAATCCGCTCGGAATGAGCAGTTAAAGACAAAGTTATGCGACCACTTTCAAAAATCTGGACGACACTATTATTCCTTTTATTTGCCATGCCCATCTATCCTCAGATCGGTGGTATCGAGGATTCCGTAAACGACATTTCGGACACTATCCGGACCATCTTCCCCATTATCCTTGGGGTCATCTTCCTTATTGGCTTCCTGTTCAATGCGGGCCACTTCTTCGGGGAAAATGCGGATCTAAAAAAGGGTATTACCCGGGTATTGGTATTTGTATTGATTGCAGGGGCAGTCGTTGGCATCTTCACCTATTTGATAGGAATTGTGGTATAGGCACTAAAAAGAAATCCCAATGAAGAAATATTATGTCTATCGCACTATCCGAAGTCGGGCGTTGATCTTTGGCTTGACAGTACCCCTTTTTGCTTTACAGATGCTGGCCATCATCGGATCCTTGATCGCGGCCATCTTCTCCTTCAACTGGATACTGTTCCTGGTATCGACCTTGGCCAACGGGGCACTCTATATTATCCTCATCAAATTGGCGCAAGGGGCCCAATCCCTAAAAATTGGAAAGGTATTTCCCAAAATGATCTCCAATAAAAAAATCACCGCATATGACCCGCATAATGAACTTTAATGACACGTATCCCATTGTGGATGTGGACCAAAACAAGGTCTTGGCCAACAATGGAAACCTTGCCTTTGCATACCGTTTGGAACTACCTGAGATCCATTCCCTCTCCGAACAGGATTTTGAGGAACTCCACGGGCTATGGTTCCAGGCCCTCAAATCTCTCCCTGCCGGAACATTGGTCCACAAACAGGATATCTACCAAAAAACGGCCTTTGATACAGGGAGATTGCCCAAAAGTACCTTTCTGGCCAAAGCAACGCATAAACACTTTGAGGGTCGGGAACATTTGTCCCATACATCCCTTCTCTTCTTTGTCTGGCCAAAGAATAAATCAGTGAACAGTTCCAGGTTGGTCAATCCTTTTGCGCATATTCCAAAGAAAATGCCGGAGACCCTCTGGGAAAAGACCGAACAGTTCGGCAATTCGGTGCGGGAAGTCGTGAACTTTTTGAACAATGGCCCCCACCTATCCCTAATTCCATTCAACCAAGCAGCGCTCATCCAATACACGGATGACTACTTCAATGGTTTCAACAAAGGGTTTGACACCGATATCGAATTGAAAAAGGATCGGGTGCAAATCGGCGACCATTTTTTCGGTGCCATGGCCGTGAACAACGAGATTTGTTTCGGGGATGCTGTGCAGACCAGTAGGCCCAATGAAAAGTACACGACCGACGGCTTCCTGTTCCACCAAGGCTATATCGACGGGCTAGGGCTTACCTTTCCGGGAGACCATATCATCAACCAGGTCATTCATCTGGATGATCGGCACAAATGGCGAAAGCTATTGGAGAAACGACTGGAGGAACTGGCCAAAAGCAGCAATTTCGGGTCACAGAACAAGGTGCTCTTCGACAAGGTAACGAGCACTTTGGCCAAGATCAATAATGACGATTCCTCCCGAATCGTACGGGCACAATTGAATGTGGTCCTATGGTCCAAGAGCGAAAAAGAGTTGGGCCACACCCTATCAGACCTAACGGCCCGTTTCAAGGAACTGGACATCCATCCCTACCGTCCCCAAGGACAGGCTCGGATTCATTACCTATTGAACAGCTACCCCTTATTCTCCTCTAACTTTTCGGACAGTGACCTTTACGTAACGGACCTGAAACATGTCTTATGTCTAATGATAAACACGACCAACTACCGTTCCGACAGGGAGGGTATCCTCTTCAATGACCGCTTGGACAACATCCCTGTAATGAAGGATGTATGGGATCAGGAAAAAAAACGTATCAAGGCTCGGAACTTTGCCATTTTTGCCCCGACCGGGGAGGGTAAGTCCTTTTTGGCCAACAACATCCTAAGACAATATTTTGAACAGGGGGTCCGCCTAGTGATCATTGACTTAGGAGGAAGCTATGCCAAGTTCGCCCAGCTCTATCCGAATCAACATATCATCCTGAAATACGAGCAGGGCAAAAATTTGGGCATCAATCCATTTTATATATCGGATATCCACCATATCACACCCGAATGGTTGGAGGATTTAACGGTTTTTCTTTTGGAGTTATACGGTTCCGGCCAAAAAGTGACCAAGACCCAAGAAGTGGCTTTAAAGAAAATCCTGCGCCAATATTACGGAGCGGTCGAAAACGGTCATTCGTTGGAAGATCTATACACCTTTATAAAGAAAAATCAGGATTCGCTGCTACAGGGGCTGGACATCGACCCCAATTACTTCAACCTTACGGATTTCCTTCACATTCTTTCCGAATACGTGGGTGATGGTCTATACAGCTTCCTATTCAAAATCGGGAAAGACCAGTCCCACCGATTGGAGGACAAACGCCTTATCGTCTTTGAACTGGATGAGGTCAGGGAAAATCGAGAAGTCCTCTCCGTGATGCTGAAACTTATCAAATCCGCCATCCAACGGACCATTTGGCGGAACCGTTCGGAACGGGGCATCATTCTCTTCGATGAGTTTGCCAAGCAGCTTAAGTTCGACAATGTACTGGAGAGCGTGGAATTCTATTACCAGGCCATCCGGAAACAGAACGGTGCCATTGGCATCGTACTACAGTCCATCAACCAATTACCTGAAAACCCTACTTCGGCCACCATATTGGAAAACACCCAGGTTATCTACAGTCTACGGAACGAAAAGGGTTACGACACATTGAGACAACGGCTCAATTTAAGTGACCATGACCTTGACCAGCTCCGCTCCATCAAAAACGACCTGAAAGGGAATCGCAAGTACACTGAGATCTTTATCAAGATCGGTTCGGAGAGCAACATCTACCGCTTGGAAGTGCCCCCGGAGGCCTACGCGGCCTATCTCACCGATGGCCCTTCCAACGACCGTATCATGCGGATTTATAAAAGGACCAACAATATGGAGGAAGCCATCAAAGAATTTTTGAACCAAAAAAACAGCACGACATGAAAGCAATGAGAGAACAAAACTGCAGGAAAAAAGCCCCTATACTAGGTTTGGCACTGATCCTAATCTTGTACCTACCCGGTCGTGTTACCGCCCAGGGGATGCCGGTATATGACAACACCAATTTCATAAGCTTGGGGAAACAACTGATCGAATCCGCCAAGCAGACCGCGGAACTGTTGAACATGGTGGAAGAGTTGAATGCCGTCAGGGAAAAAATTGAAAAAGTGAACAATGCGGTAAGGCAGTACCAAGCGGTCCGCGACATTACCCGCAACAATGAACAACTGTTCGAGATGGTTCGTGACGACTTGAGGGAAGTATTGAATTCCACATATATCCATGGTGATGAAGTGGAAATCATATCCAATGACTTTAATGGCATTATGGAACACTCCTTGGACCAATTGGATTTTATGGGCCAGGTGCTCAGTAACGATTTCTTGAACATGAGCGATGCGGAACGGCTGGAGATTCTCGAGGCCCAACGCGAGGAATCCCGTAAAATGTTGGTTGACATCAAACTTAAAAAAAGGCGGTATGACATGGTCATTTCTTTCCGGAAAATGCAGTTTCTGATCAAGGATAGGAAACCAAACGATTAAATACGGGCATTATGGGACTCGAATATGTGGATGCGGTCTTCCAGACCATAAAGGAGAGCACTTTTGCCACCTATACCATTGGGGGGATGAAAGCCTTGGCCGTACTGTTCTTTTTGATCAACATCATCAAAAAGTACTATGAGGGAGGAGCGAACCATACTGGACTCACTTGGGGGCTGACCCCTACGGATCTGATCCGAAATTTTGCGGTGGTGTTGGTGGTTCTTTTCTCCTCGGAGGTATTGGGGGCTTTTGATGTCATCTTGGTGGCCATAGAGAACCAGTACCGCGACACGGCCCCAACCCTTTTACCCTTGGGCATCCAAGAAGTGGAAATCGAGGAAGAACCTGGCCTTTTGGATGCAGCGAGCAAGGCCATGGCCTTGTTGTACGAATGGCTGGCGACCCCTTTCTTGGGTCTTCGCACCTTGGCTTGGGCGGGGGCACTGATGCTTTGGATCTTGGATCTGTTCATCTATCCCCTCTTTTTGGCCGAGCGCTATTTTATTTTGGGAGTGATGCAGGCCTTTTTTCCGCTGGTCATCAGTATGGCGGTCTTTGAAAAGTTCCGGGAGATGGGCTATCGTTTCTTCCGGCTCTATGCAGCGGTGTACATGATCGTTCCGGCCTTTTTCTTGGTCAACGTCTTTGTCAATATGCTATACCAAGAAGTAATGGACAATTTCTGGCCCAACCTGTTCGGAACGGACTATGGGAGCGAACTCTTCGCTCCCTTGATCGAACTGGCAGGAATCGGCTTTATCATATTGTTGAAGTTCAAACTGTACAAACGGGCCACCTCGTTCACCTTCCGCCTATTCAGCGGAGGTGCATAAAGGCCTTCAATCCTAATAATCAACGCTTATGAAAAACAATTTTAGGAATATCACCGACATTCTGCGGTTGAACCGCTTTATCGTTTTGACCGTGGTCAGTCTCTGCTTGCTGTGCAGTGGTTTATCCTTGGGACTGCTTTACCACTATCAAGAAAAACTGCTGAACTCTGCTTTTATAATCCGTAGCGATGGTTCGATACTTCCACTTGAACTTGTGGAACAACGGGAAAACAGGGAAGTGGAGGCCCTTGCCCATATCGATCGCTTCCATAGGCTCTTTTATGGAATTGACGGCATCAATTATCGGGCCCGGTTGGAAAAAGCCCTTTGGCTGGGGGATGCCTCTGTGGATGCCATTTACCGCCAAAAAAAAATGGATGGTGTTTATAACCGTTTGTTGCAGTTCTCTCTACGGCAAGAGATTATCCAAGTTGACATTGAACTTAATCTGGACTACGAACCTTATAGTTTTCGGGCAACGATCCTATTTGAGGTGAACCGGGGAACGGCAACCGATCGTTACCGTTTGGAAACTTCGGGTGAGCTCATCCATATCGACCGAAACTTTCCACACAATCCGCACGGACTTTTGATCACTCAATATTTTGAAAACTCACTACGCAAAATCGAACCACACCCGTAAAAAACTGCTCTCATGAAACTAGAAAGAAACAAAGTTGTGTTCATCGGATTTTTATTGGCCATTATAGTTTTTATGGTTCTTTATGGTATTTCCCTTAATAAGGAGACCGAGGAACCCGAGCTGAAGCAGCCCAAGGTTCCGGAACTGAAGGAAATTCCCGAGGAGTATGACTCCAAACTAGAGGCCGTGGACGCTATCAAGGAAGAACGGCAGACCCTCAAGCCCAGCCTATATGGGGAGGGACATATTGATTCCACGGGGATGTACGACCCCCTATTGGAGGAAAAGGAACGACAGCGCATCGTGGACAGCATTTATAGGGAAGGCCGGATCGATTACCGTGAAGGAACGTATCGAAAACCCAAATGCAAAAAACGGGCATAGTATACCACCTTCGGCGGATTAAACTGAGCCACCCGCGGCGGACCAAAGTGAGCATAGTG